>CAVORW010000004.1:0-60000 GCA_963698715.1 uncultured Chloroflexia bacterium
AAGTTGAGCATTCCAATTATTGATCTCAATAGGACTTCAATTTCCTCTATAGCAATTATCTTAGATAAGATGATAAACAAGAATAATTCTAGTCCACCACCAAACAATATTTTGTAAGGGGGAAACAAATATTGGTAATCCAATAATTGTAGAAACAATAAAATAGCTAATTACGGCAATACTTATTGTCTTGATGCAGAAAAGTAGTAATTCTCGTGACAACAGTTTATTGTTACTTGTTTTAATTAACAATGTTGATAAGATCCAATATAAAATCCATACTAAAAGATATGCTAATCCTATTCCTTTATACGAAAAACTTTTATCAGGCTCCCGAAAGTAAAAAGAAACTGAGTATAAATAAAATCCCAAGATATGCTGCAACCCGATATAATCCCGATGAATAAAACCAATTCCTCATTAAATTTATACTGGAGATTAGAACTGCTGAAAGAACAAAATAAGGTAAGACTGAGGTAGTACCCAAAACTGATAATTCATCAAACGATCCCCTCTTTAAAAGGATGGTTAATAGAGGGTCTCTCAATGTAATAATAATTATGGATGGAATCATCGAGATAATAAGTATATAGCGCAAATGTGATTCAAGTTTTATGATTACTTCCTCATTTTCTCCCGAATCTACTCCATCCGCCATTTCAGGAAAAGTAACTATTGAAACACCATATCCCACAAATACAGATAAAAAGGACGCCACACCTAAGCTGTAGCCCAGATAAGATAAACTTCCCAATTCCGATTTTGATGCCCAAAATGCAATAATCGTTGGTGACAATGTAAATGGAAGCATAGAAAAAATGGTGGGAACACTGTTTCTGACAATTTCAACAATAGAAATATGAGATATTGGAGCAAGAAAAGAAAAGTCAAGATAAGGACGAGAGCCCGGTATAAGAATTATTAACTGTAATGCAACTCCAATCCCCAATCCTAATGCCATACTCTTAATACCAATAATAGGAGAAAGGGCGATTATGGTTACGATTGGTCCTAAAGTTGTTAATATTGAGACAATTTCTGTTATTTTAAACTTTCTTTGTAGATGGTGTAGCACTCTAAAAAAGGCAACTAGAATTGATAAGCATGTCGCCACCCATAGCATATTAGATGCAAGGACAGCATCTTGCATTAGCTGTGAAGGTAAATCGGGGACAAAATACTTTAATATAAATTTGCTTGTCAATACGCCAAATCCAAGCATTAACGCAGAGATTAATAAAATTAAGAAGAACAATGTAGACGATACAGAACTAAGCTCAAGCTTATTCTTCGTCAATCTCGAGATGGAAGGTAATATTAATGAAACCATTACAGCTGGCGTCGTACCCATGATAAAGCTCGGAAATGCTAGAGCTCCTAAATACGCATCCATCTCAATTCCTGTTCCAAATGAATATGCCCTGAGCCCTTGATGTATCAAACCCAAAATTCCCGAGACAATTAATATAATAGAGATTACCGCTGAATCTCTGAATACGCTACTTATAGGGTGATTAGAAGGTAAGTATTTTTCTTTTACCATGCCAATAAAAATGCCGAATTATTTAATATTAGGGATATACAAATCCCAGTAGTTGTCACCAATTATCATTATCCAAATGCGATTAAGATCTAATTACCTAATTGAGAACTGAGAACCACCATGAATACTTAGAAGATTAGCGATCGAGTAATTTGTTCTCGATGGTTTTTAAAGTATTTATTAAGGACTTATTCAGGATCTAAGCTTAGTAACAATCGATACTCCAAAATTCCATCCTCAATTTGATCTGCCTTAACATATGCATCAGCTAACTTTAGGTGATATTCATTATTACTTGGCGCTAATAATAAACATAATTTGTAATAACGAATTGCCTGTATTTGATCACCCCGAGTTTCATAAATTCTTCCCAAATGATAATAAGCTGATGCTTTAATTACAGGATTTTCTGATTTAAGGGCAACTATAAGATATTTTTCTGCTAAGTCTAATTCCCCCAAATGAAGGTGAGTAGCACCTAATGATTTATAAAACTCATAGTTTTCTGGGCTGGTAATTAGTGCCTCAATATATTGGTCGCGGGCTTTTTCTAAGAACCCCTGTCTAAAATAAAAATCTCCAAGGGCTCCATAAGCAGTAGTTTGAATCCAATAGGGTTGTTGATAATTCTTGGCATCTTTAGTCGCTGCTTGTAGCTCAGCTTCTGCTTGCTTAAATTCACCCTGATCATAAAAGGCCCATGCAATAATTACTCTTTGTAGCACAGGAATCTTTACTGACTTTTCAACTTCTCTTGCGAGAATAAATAATCGGATTGCTTCTTTAGAGTTGCCTTCATTTTGCTGGTTGGCTGCTTGATATATTAGATAAGATGCCGCACCTGCAATTCGGAATGCGTTTATTGCTTTTTGATCATCCCCTTCAGCTAAATAAATATATCCCAAGAAATAATTTGCAAATAAATCGTCTGGATCAACAAGAATGGCTTGTACCAAATAGCTTTTAGCTTTATCAGTATCACCTTGGAAGGCAAGGAAAGAGCCGAGTAAACGATATAACGATGATTGGCCTAAATACTCGCTATCGATTGGATGCTCAAGAAGTCGCGTTATAGCATCATTATAATGGCCCGAAATGTTATTTTGCCCATGAACACCGTGGTTAATTAATAGAGCAGTCTGATTAAGACGAAAAGTATCGAAAAATGAGCTACTTTTGGTAATTAAAAATAGCATAACCATAAGAAATAATATCAGTGTAAATAATGATTTTCGATTATGTACTGTATTTGCCATAAAATGTATTCATCAATAGTAGCTTGAACATTACCAACTACATGAGCCAAATGCGATTGGCGAACTCATTGGGTGACAGGCCAGGAATACCAATTCCCTGGTGAGGTCGATCGTTGAATTCGGGTCGGAATTGCTCCAAGAGTGCAAGCAGTTTCTGGTCATTTTCCCAGGCATGGGAGGCCAACCATTCCTTCAAAGTGCGCACAAAGCGCTCGGCGATCCCATTGGACTGCGGGCGATGACGAGCAATGACCACATGAATGAACGGCTCATCGCGGGCCAGTTATGGAACACCTGAGCGGTGAAATGTACACCCCGATCCGAGATCAGAAATTGCAGTTCGGGGGGCAGGAGGGACCGCAGAGCCGCGACGATCATTTCGGCAGTGACCGCCGAACCGGCCACAAACAATGGCAGCCCCAGGCACTGCCGGGTGCAATTGTCGGTGATCACCAGGATGGCGATCCAAGCGGTGATGATCGGGGCCAGCTCCATCCGTTCTCGCAGGTCAAGGCGCTGCTGTCGCCAGTGTTCATCTTCCTGATCCCGTTGGGCGAGCGTTTGTCGCCGTTGGTCTCGGTGGGCCTTCCAGCGCTCGGTTTCGGCTTGGCGAGTAGGACGTTGCCTGCGACGCTCAGGTTTGCTCAACCTCTGGAGTTGTCTTCCGGCTTGCCGATGTTGCTGACGGATGGCTTGCCAGGTGCGACCCTCCTGGCTGCGACGAGCACGAATGCCACGGCGGTCGTGCCCCAATTGGACTTCTGCCTGGCGCAACCGGCGAATTTCGGTCTTCCGGGAAAGCGTTTCGCCGTTGGTAGGTGCCTGTTCTGGAGGGCCTGTGGCTGATAAGCTGTAACAAAAGCCCGCATCGCTTCGGTATAAGAGCGCGAACCTGGTCTTCGAAGATCCGTCCCGGATACTGGGCTGCTGCTGCTTCGTCTTTTGGACGCTCGATCACCAGATGGCCCGAGGATCCGCTCACCGCCGGAAGTTTGTCTTCCACTTCATGACTGGCTGGGACAAAACACAAGTCAACGTTGACGGCCTGTCCTGGTTCTTCTGCCGTGCGAGTTATGGTTTTGAAGGTGCTTTTTTTCGCCCGTGTTCCTCCGGCTTCCACAGCCCGGCTTCTTCCAGATAGATGTCGCACGGTGTTTGGACTGACCAGGGGTACCCAATTGTTCGCCTTGGCGATTTCATCGGCAAGGCGATGCTTGCCCCAATCGGCATGCTGATCGTGCAACTCGAGCACTTTTCTGCTCAATCGGCTCGGAGACGGTGCCATATCCTTTCTCTGGCCCTTTCTTCTCGTACGTTTCCAGGCCCTGGTATCCGTCGGCGTCGAAGCGATCCTTCCAGTAGTAAAACGTTGCCCGCCCCACATGGGCTTTCCGACAGGCTTCGGTGACGTTGCCCGTAGCTTCCCAGGTCTCGAGCAATAACTTTCGCTGCTGGGGAGTGGTCGGTGCAAAGTAGGTGTGTTTTGGACTCTATGCTCCTATCTTATCTAATTGTCTAAGCTTGTGTTGATGATTAAAGTATTTGCCATAAAAAATCAAAACAATTGAAAGTCTAAATTCACTCAGTCTTATTTCAAGAAAATATTATGTCTGCTAAGAAACCACTTCAATTGACTGTAAGTATTCTTTAATACTCCATGAATTTTTCCATATAAGTAAGATTTTATGCTCTGACTCTTTCTCTAGATGTAAAGTAACCGATACTCCATCAGCATTCAATAAATCATATGCGTCTCGAAGAACTTCTCCTTTAACAATTATATGCTTATCAATTATTGGGGGCGTTTTTCGATAATCGATCGAGATCGAGTAAAATTTTTCGTCCATATTTTTCGATCTCTTACTTCCGTTCCGTTCAATATCCCAAGGCGACTCACCAGGAATGAGGATTTTATATAACAAATCTTTCCTCCATAATCCAACTGTAATACATACTCGGTATCGAGAATCCTTCGGGATTTCTCCAATTTTTTTCTCTTAAAGTATTATGTCCATTAGGTAATGGATGTCCTGATATTAATTTGATGAAACCTATCCTTTCTCTTTTTCGCTACATCAACCAAATTGATTATTTCATCCGTATGAACAGGTGATATAACAAGTCTGTCTTCTATCCATAAGATTACCCATTCATCTGGAATTTCCTTTAGCATCTTCATGAGATTTGTGGAATAATCAACGTCTTCTCCCACCAATATTGGCCTCACTCTTGAATGGTTGAACTTGTGAGTATTTGAGCCCAAATAGATTGGGTAGGGACAATCCGGCCAATTTTTAAAGAAATAATAAAAAAATATCGGCCAAATATCTCGATATCGATCGCAAGATACGACTAAGATCGCAACATTCAAGGATTTCATCTCCAAACACTTTTTGATACTAATCAATCGCAGGTGTGTTGATGCTACCGAATTAGCAATGATACATCACTTCTCAGGTACTAAATTAAGCCACGCCTCTAATCTTAGCTCAGCAATTATTTTACGGCTCATACTCCACCAACGATAGGGATAGTACAAAGGCAAAACCAGGTTCGAACGCACCCGATAGCGTTGGCGCATGAATTTCGGACTTGGAAATAGATAGGTTATCAACGATTTTATCCGCTAGATATGCGGTGCAAATTCCATCAGCCTGATCAAACCACTAACAAGGCTATTTTGTCCAATATTGATTTTCGCTAGGACTAGTTTTTCTTCCTGTGGGATCATTTGAGCGTTTAATTCTGACAATACCCATTTTGGAATATCCACTATAAAGTACTCGCAAGTTGCCATCAATACATAGTAAGCAGCTGCACTCCAACAAAAAATCTTTGCTTGCTGGGCAATCTGAGCCCAATCAATATTATCATCTGTCTGTCTACTGAGTAGGTAAATATCCATAAACCAGATGAGCAATCCTACCCCAATCCCATGCTGCAACCCTAGGTGGGCACATAAAAACAATAAATGGGCCGAATTAGTTAGAAATTCTAACTGATTCGAATTGGAACGTGAAGTTTCTCTGTTATTCCAGAACCATTCCATTTGGGGTTGAAAAATTGATGATTTACCACTTGCCAATCGCCAGTGAACTTCTACAAAAACATTCGCCTTTTTCTTATGTGCGAAAAGAGTGCAGCGTGATTAACCTGATTTTCAAAAGCATCATTGATGGCAGGTACTCGTTGATAACCTAAGGCAATAATCATTTCTATTGTCTTATCCAACTTTTCCTGACGCACTAGTAGATCAAGATCATTCATTGGTCGCAATGCTAAATCTTCATATAGGGTCTGCACGAAGGCAGCGCCTTTCAGTACAATGACCTGGATGTTAGCTTCATCACGCCTTCAATATACGTTCCAGCTCCTGCATGAGCATGATGTTTCTAGCCGCGGTAGCATAGTAGGATGATTGTAGAATGTTAAACGCCTTACGATCAAACAATGAGTGCAGTTTATATGAGCCCTTGATTGCCCAATAGATGAGTGGGGCGACACCTTCGGATTTAGCCATATGCGCCAACAGAGACGCATCATTAAGCTTTATTGCAGATAATTGTTCAAATATTAACGTGTCGTACTGCGAGCATTCGGGGTGCTGTACATCGAGGTCCGTGGCAGGTGATGGCGCAGAGTAAACGGTATAAAGATTCGTGGCGTAGATCAGAATATTTTGGGAAATGGGTCATAATATAGAGATATATTAAGTGCTTGGAGTAAATTTACCTCGCCCCTCCCACCAACAGATCCCCCCATCGGCGCAGGTAGCCGAGCGGAAGCAGCCATTTACCGCGGATCTGATACCGGCTGATGATATAAGCCGGAGCCGGGAAAATAAAACCAAGGATCACCGGCAGGCGGTATCGAACTTTTAGCGCCCCGATAGAATCCCAGATCTCACCGGTGGCATCTGTAAAGATCGTTTTTGGGATGCCCCATAAAGGGATATCGTCAAGGCAAACCGGCTCACTGACCGGCGGCAGCACGCTTTCCGGGATTTGGGTCGCAAAAAGAAAGTTTACCCAGGATAATATTGTTCGAAAATCTTGCCCGAATCCGGAGCCGTCCGCCAGGCTGGCAACTTCCAACCAATCAATTTGGTCCGAATATTGATGGATGAGGCAATGAAGGTCGTACAACCACAGCAGGCGCGTGTGTCCATCATCCCGGTGGTGAAAAATAAGGTGAGCCGCAAGGTACAACAGATCGGCGCCGGGCAGCAGCATCCTGGCGGCATACGGGTGATCTTCGAAATGGTCCGGATCGATCCCAACCAGGGGTGTTGTCTGCTCCCAAAGCCAGTCATTGAGCGTTCTTGGTTGAGATTTTCTCAGGTTGATCAGCTGCCAGTGCAATTCGACCCTGGTATTTTGGCGATTGCCAAACACCAGGTGATAGCTGGCGTTGAGCTGCTTGTAACCTAGCGAGCGTAATATTCCCGCAGCTTTTGATAGGGTGCTCTGATCCACCCATAAATCCAGGTCGTTCATCGGACGCAGCCCGATATCACCGTAAAGGCTGGCTGCCAGAGCGGCGCCTTTCAGTACGACCGCCTGCACGCCAGCATCGACCAAAGCTGCCAGGATGCGATCCAGCTCCCGGAAGAGCAGGTGATTGGAAGCCACAGTGCTGTAGTAAGCCTGATCCAGCTCGCGACGGGCCGGTTCAGGGATCGGAAAAGGCCGGGAGTCAACCTCCTGGATTGTGCGGGACAGGAGCGGGGCGACGCCGTGCGTCAGGGCAACCTCCTTGATCCAGCGCCATTTTTCGGGCGAATAGTGTTCCCAAGCGACCTGCCCGGCCCGATCCGAAAGCAGGCAGCCCAGGTCCAGGGTGATTTCATTACGGGTCAGTATCGTTGAACTTTCGCTCATCAGCATTCGCCCGGCCTGGCTTGCGGCCGCGCTCCGCCCTTTCGACAGTGAGGGCCTAAAACCCCATCCATAAATAAATAATGGTCAGCAGCAATCGAAGCAGCAGTGGACAAAATACGCCCACCAGACCCGACCACAGTGATCCTAATTGATTCTAACGATTAATAACCGATTATGCCAGTTTGGGGCGTAAAGGTCCAATAAAATTGGGTCTCAATAAAATTAGACGGGATAACGGACTGTGTAAATCAAGCGGTGTACATTGCTCGATTCTTTATACACGCAAGCTCATTTTGCTGCAACTCTGGGCCGGGAGGGCGAGGCAAAGAGTGCTGCCAGTCCATCTGCCCCGGGTCGGTTGGTCACCGCCAGGACCTCGTCTCCGGCCTGGAAGATTGTGTTGCCATGCGGCATGACGACTTTACCATCCCGGATGATGGCTGCGATCACGCATTCGGCCGGTATTAGCAGATCTTTAATCGCTACCCCGACGGCCTTCGCTCCTACGGGGATTTTCTCCTCCACCAGCGAGTAATCCCCACGGCGCAGCTTGAGCAGGGTGACCATATCACCCAGGGACATTTCCTCTTGAATCAGGCGGGCCATGACCTCAGAATGATTAAGGGCTACATCCACGTGGAATTTCTCATCGAACAGCCAGGCGTTGCGGGGGTTGTTAATCCGGGCAATAGTACGCGGAACGTTAAACATCTGCCGGGCAATATAGCAGATTGCCAGGTTGTCTTCATCGTTTGCCTCGCAAGCGGCCAGGACTTCCGCCTCAGCGATCCCGGCGTTTTTTAAGACTTCCGGCTCGGTAGGATTCCCTTCAAAGATCACCTCGGTCGGGAGTTCGCGGTGGACGCGAGCCAGAATTTCTTTGCGATGCTCGACAACCCGCACTTGATAACCTTCCGCCAACAATAATTGCGCCAACTGGGTGCCGGTTCTTCCGCTACCAGCGATCAATACAAACATCTGGGACCTCCGTTTTCAAGGCTGAGCTGCAAAACACCAATTTGCTGCAACCTGCCGGACATAGACAAAATCTTCGTGGATTGCCAGTTTGGATAGCTGTTTACGAACGCAATTGCGCTCACGAACAACCATCAAAAAGATCCTGACTGGCTGTGTAAGTCAGCTAACCAACCCTGTTAAAATTTCAGAAGCTCGCGCAAGGTGGTGATGCCGCTCAGGGTAGCGCTTACCAGGACGACGTCGCCGTGTTGTAAAACTGTATCACAATCCGGCAGCAAAGCCCGCCCGGCGCGGGTCAAGCCAACCGGCGCGCAGTCCGTCTTCGGCAGCAAATCCCTTAACGGGCGGCTATCCCAGCCTTCAGGAACGGTAAATTCGTAAACTTCGACTTCCCCATTGCCGGCGGAGAACACTGTCCGCATTTCGCGGTGGTAAAGCAGCTCTTCGATGCGCTGAGCGCCCCAGCTGGTTGAGCCAACAATTTGCACACCAAAAGCTTCATGCAGGGAGCGCCAGCTGGGATCGTAATTCCTTACAACAACATTCAGGATGTTGAAGACACTGCGCGCGATTTGAGCTACAACCGCGTTCAAGCTATCGGAGCTGGTCACCGCAGCCACCCCATCGGCTTCGTCCATTCCTGCCCGGCGCAGCACGTCCTGGTTCAAAGCTTCCCCTTCAATGGTTCGACCCCGAAATTCAGGATTCAGGTTTAGAAAAGCCCCGGGCCGGCTGTCAATGATGGTAACTTTATGCCCTTTTTGGAACAGGCGCATAGCTAGCTCTGATCCGACCCTTCCACAACCTACCACTATGATATTCATCGCTTTTCCTCTCATTCCGCTGCCAGCATGCTCAGGACTGTCACAGGGAACACATAAATATATTAAATCTGCGCCCAGCTATGCCAGCTATCAGTGCACCTGGTAAGGCACATCGGTAATCACAATCCCAGGCTTAAACAACAGGGCCATTCTCAGCATGAATGCCGCATTGGTGTGTAAAAGGTTATGATACCAGTGCTTGGGGACAAACTGCGGCACCACGATGGTGATCGTTTCATTAGGCTGGCGCTGTTCAGCAACCTCTTCAATATACTCGAGCAGAGGTTCCAACAGCAAACGGTATTGGGAATCCAGGGTGATCATGCGAACACCTTCACCCCACGTATCCCACTTCTCGAGCATTTTCTTCGTTTCATCAGGGTCCAGGGAGACGTGTACTGCCGTGACATCATCGGATAATGATTTTGCGTAGCGCAAAGCTGCCAACGAGCCCTGGTGAACGCCGCTGATCGGCAGGATCACCCGGTGCCGTTTCATCAACGTAGGCGCACCAAAGTTCTCCAATGATAAATCGGCCGCCAGCTGGTGATAATGGCGATGGATCATGGCCAGGATATACACCAGGGCAGGAATGATGATCAGAACAACCCAGGCGCCGTCGGTAAATTTGGTAACGGCAAAAACCATCATGACGATGAAGGTACATACCGCACCCAGGCCATTGATCAGCATTTTGGTCAGCCATTTAGGGTCGTAACGCAAAGTTGAGCCGCGTTCTTTAATCTCTTCACCCGGTTTCAGGAATCCGATTTTTCGCCAGCGGCGGGCCATCCCTCCCTGCGAGAGTGTAAAGGAAAGAAACACACCAATGGCGTAAAGCGGGATCAGGTTCGTAACGCTGGCATCGAACACGACGATCAGCAAGCCGGCGAAAGCAGCCAGAGCAACGATCCCACGCGAGTAAACCAGGCGGCTGCCCCGGAAGGCAAGCTGGCGGGGCAAGAAACCGTCGGCTGCCAGCAAAGCGCTGAGGCGGGGGAAATCGGCGAAGGAGGTATTGGCAGCCATAATTAAGATCACGGTTGTGGCACCGATTAAAGCCAGGTAAAGCACGCCACGTCCATGATAAATCGTCCGTCCGAGCTGCGAAATGACCGTCTCTGCTTCGGAGGGGACTGCATTGATCTGCCCGGATAGGAATGTGACTGCCAGGAACAGGCTGCCCAAGATAATCGCCATGGCAATCAGGGTCAGGCCGGCATTGCGGCTACGCGGTTCTTTGAAAGCAGTGATGCCGTTTGAAATCGCTTCCACCCCGGTCAGGGCGGCTGTTCCGCTGGAAAAGGCGTGTAAGATTAAAAATGGGGTTACTGTAACTGCCACATGCAGCATTTCCAGCTCAGGGGGGTCGACTACTACTCCCAGGCTGCCCGTCAGATATCGCAGCAGGCCGTATCCTATAGTAACAAACATCAGTACAATAAAAAAGTAGGTTGGGATAGCGAAAAAGACACCGGACTCTTTAACGCCACGCAGATTGACCAGCATCACAAATCCAACCAGGGTAACCGCGATCCAAACCTTATAAGGAGACAAGACAGGATAGGCGGAAACTAATTGAGCCACGCCTGATGAAATCGATACGGCTACGGTAAGAATATAATCGGTCAACAATGCTGCGCCCGCTGTCTGAGCCGGTAGTTCTCCCAGGTTATCACGGGCCACGATATAGGCCCCACCTCCACCCGGGTAGGCATGGATCGTTTGCTCATAAGACAAAGCGACGATCGCCAATAAAACAACAATAGCGATCGAAATCGGGAAAGCATATCCAAAAGCGATTGTCCCGGCTGCCGCCAGGATTACCAGAATCTCTTGAGTAGCGTATGCGGTAGAGGACAGGGCATCCGATGCAAAAACAGCCAGACCGATAGCTTTACCGATCGTCTGGTGAGGCGCATCGGCGGTCGGGAGCGGACGCCCGATCAACCAGTTTCGCCAGGAACGGCGCGGTAAATCGGCGACTACTCGCCGCCACCTGTTCGATCCATTCTCAGTGGAATAATCGTCCATGCTTTTGTACCCATCCATAAAAACGACGCCCAACGATCGGCCATTGCGACGATCGCCCAGCGCCTGATATGAACAACGTTTCGAACCCTATCCAATAATCCGGCTTAGTCAGGTTCTCTGGAGCTATCCGGAGCAATTCCATCAGCCAAAACTTAGCCGCTAACAGTAAGCAGAAAATCATACATGAGCTTTCTCAAGTCGTCAAGGTTGAATCGCGAACGATAGCGCTCAAATCTTGTTGACTCAGAATTTATAGATGAGTATCTGCGCTGACCGCCACAAATAAAATGCCAGATCAACATCTATAAAACGGTTGTTTTGACATCTCGCCCGGATTTCTCCAACCAGCGAAAGGCGATCAGACCAAAAAGCAGGGGCAGCCAGAAGATAATCCCCCGGTACGAGACCGCCAAAACGGTGGCAGCACCCAGGGGAACGTTTAGGGATCCCAGGGCCAGAGTCAAAGCTCCTTCCACAAAGCCAATCCCAGCTGGTGTAGGAGAAACGATCCAAAACAGGTAGCCCACGCTGAAACCAGCAATCAACGTCCCTGGCGAAAATTCCACTTTAAATGCCAGAAACATCAACAACAAAACCAGCAGCATCAAGAGCTTGCTGCTCAGTCCAAGCGCTGCCAGCAAAAGCAGGCTGGCAGGTTTTTTACGCAGAGCCAGCAGTCCTTCGGACCCATCTTGAGCGAACTCATGGGCACGCTGCTCGGACAAATAATCCTTGTGAATAAATGGCTGCAGCATTTTATTCACCAGCCTCGCCATCCAGGCCAGCGCTCGGCCGAGGGCCTCCGCCGACTGCATCCCAAGATAAATTAATACCCCCAGAATCAGGGCTATGCAGACCAGGATTACAGAAGCCGAGATCTCTGCAATTGTCAAATGATTGCGGCGAAAGAGAACAGTCAGCCCAAGGGCCAGGATGACAAGAAACCCCAGGTATTCGAATAACACGAACACCACTCCTGCCATGGTAACTTTGGCCGAGGAATAACCTCGGCGGCGGGCCTGGGATATGAAAACCGCCACCCCGCCCATGCCTCCGCTGGGCGCAACGACATTGACAAAATTTGCTGCCGTGGCTGTCAAGACCAATCTCTCGAGCTTCTCTTCCAGGCCCATTGTCCGATATATTACCTGATAAGCAGCAGCCACGTTAAACATCCAAACCGCTTCAACACCAACGGCCAGCAGAATGAAACGTAAATCTCCCCTCTGCAGCGTTTCTGCTACTGCCTGCACCTCTGCTATACGCGTAAAGATAAAGACGATGCCAAGCAGCAGTGCTATGGCCACGATGAATTTTCGCATGCTCGCGATTATACTGGATTATTCTAGCTCACGGGGAAGGGCGTGCTCAAGAGGGTGTACAAAAAGTAAGTAGTTTATTTTGTGGGTAGTAATTTTTGGGGAGAGCCCTAAAAATTACTACCCACATCTACAACGTTTTCATGCACCCGTTCAAGATCTAGGGAGAATAATAATGCTTTCTGAATTAGTGCGGCAACGTCAGCGTTGGGTTTCGCCCAGCTCGACCTGTAATTCTACCCGGCTGCCATTTCGGATTACATCTACATTCACCATCTCACCGGGCTGATAAGCGAACAATGCGTTTAAAAACCGGTCGTCTGCGCTGATCAGCACATCTCCAATTTGTGTGATGATGTCGCCTGGCCGAAGATCGGCCTGGGCAGCCGGGCTGCCAGCGACCACATCGGTTACATAGACACCCCAGTCAACCGGCAGATCATAGGCGGCCGAGACATCGGGCGAGATCGGCTGCCAGCGAATTCCCAGGTAGGGTCGGGCGAAGTAACCTTGAGAGATGATTTGATCTGAGATTTGCTTGGCCACAACCGCAGGAACGGCGAATCCCAGACCCTCGGCTGGCGCACTACCAAGGCCGCTGCCACGAACTACCAGGGTGTTTATCCCGATCACTTCTCCCGCCAGATTGACGAGCGGTCCACCCGAATTGCCGCTGTTAATGGCGGCATCCGTCTGAATCAAGTTCTCAATCTGATAGCCTTCGTTCGATGTTATCATCCGTCCAGTAGCGCTTACAACCCCAACCGTCACCGTATTGGCGAACTCACCCAGAGGAGAACCAATCGCGATCACGGTTTCACCTGGCTGAAGGGTGGTCGAATCGCCAAGCGCAGCCACTGCAGGGACCGTCCCTAGTGCTTTCAGTACCGCCAGATCAGCATAAGGATCTGTGCCCACGAGGCTGGCTGGCAACTCAGTGCCATCCGCCAGGATCACAACCAGCTTGTTGGAGCCTTCAATGACGTGATTATTCGTCAGGATATAACCTTGATCGGAAATAAAAACACCACTTCCACTAACACGCTGGTCTCCGGTTTGACCAAAGAAAGTTTGCTGGCCAGAAACCGTGCCCACAACAGTAACCACCGCCGGGCCAGCTTTCTTGACCGCTTCAGTGATACTGGTTTGAATGTCCAGAGTGGAAATCTGGATCGAGTTCACTTCGGGAACCTGGGCTACCTCTTGGGCGGGTGTGATTTGATCAGCCAAACTTTGATCAGAGCGAACGGTTCTAAATACCAGCAGGCTGCCAACAACAACACCACCGAATCCTGAAACTGCGGCCACAACCAGGATTACGAGGACGTAAAGAATTCTTTTTGCTGTCATTTCAGTTTTACTCCATTATCGTAAACAGAAGCCTTAAAAGGGGAGAAAACTTCTACCCAATAATTGCTATCACAACCGCGTTTAAACTACCTGTAGATCTTTGCGATCATGCCACAAACAGGCACAAATTGGAGAGAGCCAGGATCGCCTGCCTAACTACGGCGGCGTCCCCCCATACCTGTCAATAAGGATACCCAATAAAGCAACTGCAAAATAGCGGTCACCAGCGCAGCCACATAAGTCATTGCGGCGGCGTTCAACACATTGTTTACGCCCTGGCGCTCTTCCTCACCCATGATGATGCCTGTTTCTGCCAGCAAACGTTTGGCACGGGCCGAGGCATTTAATTCGACGGGTAGGGTAGCCAGAGCAAACAGCGCTCCGGCCGAGAAAACCGCCACACCCAGCCAGGCCAGATTGATCCATTGCAACAGCAAGCCCGCCATGATCAGGATCCAACCCAGGTATGAGCCGATATTGACCGCCGGGACCATTGCAGCGCGCAATCGCAGCGGGAGATAGTCCTCCTGATCTTGCATCGCGTGCCCCAATTCGTGGGCAGCAATGGCAAGCGCCGCTACAGATTTGCCCTGGAAAACCCCCTGTGACAGGCGCAATACTTTACTGCGTGGATCATAATGGTCGGTCATCTTTCCGGCAACTCCCTCAACTCGGACACCATAGAGACCGCCGTAATTAATCAAACGTTGTGCTGCTTCAGCACCGCTTATCCGGCTGCTGGCCGGCACACGGCTCCACTTATTGTAGGCGGAGTTCACATACCACTGCACGGCCAGCATCAAGAGAAATGCCGGGGCCATAAATATTAAGTATGAAAAATTGTAAAACATCCTACAAACCTCCAGGGTTCCAACCTGTTAGCTCAATGGCAATCCGGTAGGTTTTATATGACTTGCCCACAGAGATTCCCAAAGACTCAGGCCGGTTCACAAGAGCTACTTGGTAAGCAGCTCGATAGCTTTTTCTAATTGAGTATCTGTGCCAGCTGAAACTTCTTCTTCAGTTATTTCTATTTTGACATCCGGCTCCAAACCAATCTCATGAATCTGGCGATCGTTGGGAGTCAGCCAACGGGCAATGGTTACCCGAACAGCGCCTTCGTTGTTCAACAAGGGTGTATATTCCTGGACAGAACCTTTCCCAAATGATGTTTCTCCGACCAGCAAACCGCGGCCGCGGTCCTGGATCGCGCCAGCCACAATTTCCGAGGCGGAAGCACTGCCACCATTGATCAGGACTACCATCGGGATCTCAGTAGCCAATCCGCCTTTTTGGGCGCTGAAAGTCCGGCGTGTGCCATCTCCATACACTTCGTACATCACAACGCCATCCCCAATGAATTGCGAGACAACCTCAATTGCCGTATTCAGATAACCGCCACCGTTATTGCGCAAGTCCAGGATCAAACCATCCGGATCTTGGGATATCAAATCCCTGAGCGCGTTACGTAGGTCATCTGAAGTTGAATCTCCAAACGTGAAGAGCTGAACATAAGCGATATTCTCGTCCAGGATCTTGCTGTCTAGTGTTGGAACAAGGATGCTGGCCCGCTTGACGTCAACATCAAATGGCTCTCTGCCAGCCCGTAAGATCGTTAGAGTTACAGTTGAGCCGCGTGGCCCAATGACTTTCTGACGAACCAATTCGCCATCCGTTCCGGTCATATCTTCGCCATCTATCGCAATGATTTTGTCATCTGGTTTCAACCCGGCCTCTTCAGCTGGAGAACCTGGCATCGGGCTGATGATCGTCAGGTAATCCCCGCTGATATCGACCCAAGCGCCAATACCCTCATACTCCTGGCCTTCAAGATGAGCGTTTGATATTTCATACTGTTCGGGATTCAGGTAGGATGTATGCTGGTCATCAAGCGCCTCCAGCATCCCTTTAATCGCTCCTCGCATCAGCTCTTCATCATCTACTGGTTGATCCACATATTTCTCGTGAACCAGATCCCAGGACTGCCAGAACGGCTTAAACAGCGTCTCCAGCTCTTCAGGAGTAGCCGCAGATTGATCAGCAGGACTTTGGTTGCTGGCTGCCACTTCGGGCAGCCTGATTTCCGGCATCAGGCCGGCAGGAAGGTTTGACTCAGTTAATAAAAACCGGCCAGCGATGAAACCTGCCGAACAGGCACCGGTTAACAGAATCAAACCAATAAAAACAGATAACAAAACAAGCCAGGCTTTAGACTTCATGGTCTCTCCTAGTTTCCGGCCAGGGAGAAGGAAGATAAATCTTTATGTAGCCGAAATTCTATAGAAAATTTTAATCAATGAATGTTATATTTTGATTAGAGCATTGTAAATAAAGCACAATATTAGAAATCACTAACTTTGCAGGCCACTGTAATGTCTTTTGCCAGATTGATTTCCCCACTCCACAGCGACTTCCAGCTCCAGCATTCTCAACGCAGATTGATCCAAGGTCGCTGGAAATCAGGCGTCGAGCCAGCTGGCCAAATAAAGCGAGAAGGAATCGGGATCGCTGACCTGCTCGGTATAGCTTAAGAATGCTTCACCATCAAATGGGTAAAATGGATGGCAGGATGTCGGCAAGGCTCCACCGGCTGCCAGAACAACGGCATCCACAAAAGGTGCCACGATATCAGCTTTTTCTAGCTCGGGTACAATTTCGTCTGCGGTGATGATCACCTTGCCAGCCGTCAAAGCCAGTTCACCATCTACCCCCTTGTTATCCCCAATTTGGGCATTGCCTTCCGGATCTGCTCTGAGGGCGTGGATTACCGCAACGTCCGGCCGGATGGCTGGGAAGGCAGTTAATTCCTCCCCGCTGTACGGATCCATCACGGTTTTCACATCCTGGCGAAGGCGCGGCAGATCGGTGCCAATCCAGGCTCTGCCAGGCATAAAGCCAACCCCGGCCATCTGGGCTCGCAAGCCAAAAGCCAGGCTGGCCTCAGTTTCCTCCAGAATTTCTAGCTTGCCCTGGTTGGCGTAATAACTGAACATCGGAGCTAAACCAAAAATCTCAAGCCCAAAATAGCAAGAACGAACCTGTGTTACTATCCGGGCCCCAACCAGCAGGTCGCTTTCCAGGCCGGCAGTAAACGCCATCAAAGATAGGCCGGTCGGCTCAGCTGAGTCCTGGTAACGCTGAAGTAAGGCTCGCACAAAAGCCATTGGTCGGCGATAAAGCGTCACACCACCCAGGGCAAGCATCGATCCGGATTGAACCCAAGCTGCTGCTTCCGGCATTGAAATGCGCTTATCATTCATTCGTTTCACCCACTATAGGATCATTTTCAGATTCTTTCAGCTCGGCCACCAACCGTGATAACTCCTTTAAGTTGGCATCCTCCGGACCCCAGGGATCGCGCGCCCGGCTCGCAGCCCGACGCATCAATTCTATTTGGCCGACGGTATTTTTTCGCGTGAGGGAGACATAGATAGCAGCGTTGATACCCACAACAATAAACAATGTGATGCAAACTACCAAGAAAATACGGTTAGGATCCATATTGGACTCCTGAAGGTTTTCGGTTCAACCTATTGCATTGCTTGACCAGATCCATTCCAAAGTTCCGGCATTGCTACAGGTAGGTTCAACAAATTTTTGATTGCACAATGTACCTGGGCTGCCGCCTGATCTGTACCGACCAGGACTGTTGTGAAACCAGCCTGTTTGGCCCCAACCAAATTGCTTATAGAGTCATCCAACAAAACGCTCTCCTGTGGTCTTGCGGATCCTGCCAGGTCAAGCGCCCGCAGATATGCTTCGGGTTGAGGTTTACAAGCAAAATTCAGGCTTTTTACATCAATGATACCCGAAAAACAATCCTCTACCCCCAAGACCGTCGTGACCCGCCGGGCATGGTCTGCATCAGCATTTGTGAAGATCCAGCGTTTCTGAGGCAAGCTCATCAACAGGTTACGCAGGTTAGGATCAGGTTGAAGATAATCTTCTAGTGGCAAATCATGCACATAGGCTAAATATTCATCCGTATCAATCTGATAGTGCTGCTGCAGCCCGCGCAAGGTCGTGCCATATTTTTGATAGTAGGTCTGGCGGATTAATGGAATTTCTTCCCAAGAAAAGCCCAAACATTCATGCATATATTTGCCCATGCGCTGGCGAATCTGATCCCACAAGCCATTGTCAGGCGTATACAATGTGTCATCCAGATCAAAGAACAGGGTTGAATAAGACATACGTGTATTATAACGCCTCAATAGGGGTGTTCCTGGGAAATGGGGCAGGCATGGGCGAATGCATGCCCTTCCCCCCCAATTCTGGAGGACTCACTTATAATATTGCGTATGTCCATCCGCATCCTACGCCCAGAAGTAGCCTCTCAGATTGCTGCCGGTGAGGTTGTCGAACGACCCGCCTCCGTAGTCAAAGAATTGTTGGAAAATGCCCTGGACGCAGGGGCAAGCCAGGTTCAGATCGTGGTTGAAGAAGCCGGCCGGCGGTTGATTGAAGTTGGCGATGATGGCCGAGGGATCCCGGCAGAAGAATTGTCTCTGGCTATTGAACGCCACGCCACCAGCAAAATTGTTGATGCTGAACAACTTTTCAAAATCACCACCCTTGGCTTTCGGGGAGAAGCCCTGGCTTCGATCGGTTCCGTCTCGCGCATGTCTATCACGTCCTGCCCACCAAATGCGAGCAGTGCTGCCCAGCTGGTTGTTGAAGGCGGCCATGCTGGAAAAATCCAAAAAGTTGGCGCACCGGGTGGGACTATCGTACGAGTTGAAAATCTATTCTACAATGTCCCCGCCCGCTTGAAATTTCTGAAACACGACACTACTGAGCGCCGCCATATCGACAACCTGGTCACTCGGTATGCTCTCGCCTATCCAACCATCCGATTTCAGCTCAGGCAGGAAGGCCGGGCATCCTTACAAACCAGTGGAAACGGCGACCGGCGTGAAGTCCTGGCGGCCCTGTATGGAGTGGACATCGCCCGGACGATGCTTGAAGTCATCGCAAAGGATGAAGAGCTCAGCATACGCGGCTATATCAGCCCGACCTCCCTGACCCGATCCAACAGACGTGAAATCAATTTTTTTGTCAATGGCCGGCCCGTTCAGGATACTGCTTTGTCTGCCGCTTTATTACGGGCTTACCACACCCTGTTAATGGTTGGCCGTTACCCGCTTGCGATCCTATTTTTGGATATTCCGCCCGAAGCAGTCGATGTCAATGTCCACCCGACTAAAGCCGAAGTCCGCTTCCGAAAGCAGGACCGCGTTTTTAGCGCGGTTCAACAAGCCGTGCGAAGGGCGCTGCTGGTATATACACCTATTCCAGGCAGCGGGAACATATTAGGCAGCCAGCTGCAATGGAGTCCCTCGCCGCCCGACAGCCACAGACCAGGCAGCCTTGACCCCGCCTGGGGTATGCATGGGACCCAAACCAGCCCAGAAACCCAATCCCCAGGGGTGCCTGCTCAGTCATATTTGCCTGGGGAACGAGTCCCGCTCTTGCGACTTATCGGCCAGATCGCCACGACCTACCTGGTAGCAGAGGGACCAGATGGGTTGTACCTAATCGACCAGCACGCTGCCCACGAACGGGTATTATTCGAGCGATTCATGGCCCAGCGCGGCGGGGAGATCCCTGGACAAGCTTTGTTAAAGCCAGTCGTGGTAGAAATGACACCTGCAGGCGCCAGACTGATCAATGACCAATTGCCGGTCTTGGCCCAGCTTGGTTTTGAGGTCGAAAATTTCGGCCAGAACGCGTTTTTAATCAGGTCCATCCCGCTCCTGGTCGCCGGAAGCGACCCTGCAGCAGCTCTCCGCTCCCTGACGGAGGATTTCGAGGAAGACGAGACTCCCTTACAAGCAGAAATTGAGGCGAAAATCATTGCCAGGGTGTGCAAACGTGCGGCCGTAAAAGCAGGCCAAATTCTTTCTCCCGACGAACAAAAAGCCCTGCTCCAAAGCCTGGAAGCCTGCGAATCCCCCCGCACATGCCCCCACGGTCGTCCGACCATGATCCACCTATCCGTAGATCTATTAGAACGCCAGTTTGGACGAAAAGGAGCACGCTGAAAATTATGCAAGGATTGTGGCTTGAGGACCAAACAATAATTTTCCGGGAAAATCTGCCTGTCCCTGAGCCCGATCCTGGAGAAGCATTAATCCGGCTCAGGCTGGCAGGGATTTGCTCAACCGATCTCGAAATGTTAAAAGGTTATTATGATTTCAGCGGGATACCCGGGCATGAATTTGTGGGCGAGATTGTCGGTCTGCCCGAAGAAGCTTCCAGGAACGATCTCAAATTGGGGCAGCGGGTGGTGGGTGAAATTAACATCGTTTGCGGTCAGTGTCGGTATTGCCTCGGCGGCAACACAAGCCATTGCAAAAATCGAAAGACCTTGGGGTTGAACAAGCATCACGGCGTGTTTGCCGAGTTTTTGACCCTGCCAATCGAAAATCTGCATGTTGTGCCCGATTCTCTAACCGATGAAGCAGCCTTATTCACGGAACCTCTGGCGGCCGCGCTGGAAATTCAGACCCAGATTCACGTGCATCCCAATCTGCAAGTCTTGCTGATTGGCGCTGGCAGGTTGGGACAGTTGATTGCCCAGACTCTGAATTTGACGGGCTGCGATCTTAATGTAGTCATACGCCGCCAACGCCAGCGCGACCTGCTGGAGAAACACGGAATAAACACATTGCAGACTGCGGAGATACTGCCTTCTGGCTATGATCTGGTTGTCGATGCAACAGGTTCCGCCGATGGTCTAGAACTGGCGCGCCGTGCTGTCCGTCCACGCGGGACCATTGTGCTGAAAAGCACCTTCAGAGGCAGCTCTCAGATCGATTTTTCAAGGCTGGTGGTCGATGAGATCACAATTGTGGGCTCACGCTGCGGGCCTTTCACCCCTGCTCTGCAGCTACTGGCCAAAAAACTGGTAGATCCACGCCCTTTGATCGATGACTGTATTCCACTTAAGGAAGGCATTCGGGCGCTAGAACAGGCAAGCAAGCCTGGGATCATGAAAATCGCTATCCTTCCCCTGCAAAAATAAACAATTTCCCGACTTTGGTAGCTGGGTATCATCGTCTTGAATCGTGTCCAGGTTTGAAGAGCAGGCTTCGCCCGCCAAAGGGGACGATTATTTATCCCATTGCTTAAGCAAATTGTACCAATTGCTAATACCTAGCCTATGAAAGATTTACTCCCCCGGGCTGGTGACCTGATCTAGCGGTAAATATATTTTGAAATTCGTGCCGCGGTTTTCTGAGCTCTCAACCTCAATTCGCCCATGATGAACATCAATAATTCGCTTACAAATCGATAAACCCAGACCAGTTCCCTGGATGGCTTGCCCTTCCCCTGGCACACGGTAAAATTTTTCGAAAAGATGCGGCAGGCTTTCTTCTGGTATGCCTGTCCCGGTATCGCGAATAGAGATCATCAACTCCCCTTTTTCCAGCCTGGCAACCAGGAATATTTCTCCACCGGGCCGATTATATTTAATCGCGTTGCTCAACAGGTTGATCAATACCTGTTTGATCTTATCCCGATCCGCCTTTATGGCCGGCAGATAAGCATCAAATGGTTGGCCAATAGAAAGCTCGATGTTGATGTTGCGCTCGTCGGCTTTGCTCTGCATCAGATTGCTACATTCTTCCAATAATGCGGGAATCTCAAAGACCTTCGCCTGAAACTGCACTCTTCCAGACTCCAGGCGGGCCAGATCAAGAAATGCAGTTGTCATTTCGGACAATCGGGAAGTTTCTGTCAAAATAATCTCAGCCATCCGCTGACGCATATCATCTGAGATTTGAGGCCGAAGTAAAAGCCGGGCAGCGGTCCCCAAAGATGTTAATGGTGTTCGGACTTCATGGACCATCTCGCTGATCAGATCAGTCTGTTGGAAGAGCCGGGCATTTTCAATCGCCACAGCCACCAGCGCGCCTAAAGCCAGCAAAACGTTCTGATCTTCTTCGTTAAATTCCCCAGTCAGCTTGTTGATCGCTTCCAACACGCCAACCACTTTTTCCTTGGCAATTAACGGCACACCCAACATCGATTTGGTCGTAACGTGAGTGGATTTAGCAATATCGCCATAATGGCGCGGATCTTTCTGAGTATCCGATACAATCACGGGTTTCCGGTTCGTAACAATCCAGCCTGCAATGCTTGAATCCACAGGGACTATTAAACCCCGCATCAACGGCTCAGTCAGATTAGAAGCGGCATCAAAGTAAAGCACCTGTTTGGCTTCATCATACAATAGAACAGATGCAGCTTCTGCTACCAACAGATCGGCAGCGGCATGAACAATATTATTGAGCAGCGTATCCAGATCTAATGTAGATGCCAGCTCAATTGAAATCTCACTTAAACGGCGATAGCGTTCCAGGAGTCCAATATGATCAATCTCAACCACTGAGAACCTCTTCCACAATACGGGGCATGATGTCAATGACATCCTCTGCAAAAGTCACATCCGCCCGAACATCAATATAGGTCTGGCTTTTATTGACCAGGATCAGGTGTGCCCCCTTTTCGATGGCTCGCATTGGCAAACCAGCGACAGGCAGTACCTCCAAAGATGAACCAGCGACAATCATCAAATCACAATTCCGGGCTGACTCTTGGGCCTTCAACCAGGTTCGGGCAGGCAGCTGTTCACCAAACAGCACCACATCTGGTTTTAGGATATGACCGCAGCTGGGACAATGCGGGATCTCACCGGAATCCAGATAAGTTTGGATAATGCCGTCACCATCCACCTGCTGGAAACAACGAATACAGGTCAAAGTTCCCATTGAACCATGAACTTCGAGCACATTGGTGGAACCCGCCCGCTGATGAAGGCCATCGATATTTTGGGTGATGACCGTATGAATATAACCAGCCGCCTGCAATTTCGCAATCCCAAAATGGGCTTCATTTGGTTGGGCTGTGTACATTTGCAATGCCAGAGGCCGGATCCATTCAAAGAACTTCTCGGGCTTATAGCGAAACAGTGCAAGGGAAGCAACTTCAAAGGGATCGTACTTCTCCCACAAACCACTGTCTGCAGATCTAAAATCTGGAATCCCCGAAGGTGTCGATATCCCTGCGCCTGTCAGAACTGCACCTTTATGACTACCACGGATCATATCGGCAGCACATCGAATACTATTCAAGGTAGCAGATGAAAACTCAGACATTGAGATGATAAAGGTTATTTCCTTTGAGTAACCAGTTCCGCCAGCTTCGAAAATTGCTGGGCAGTCAGGCTCTCCGGCTGCTGGAGGATCATAGGCATATTGTTGGTCGATGCCTGATAGGCAAGCTCTGGGGCAGGAGTAAAGATGACGGCGATATTGCGCCCCAACTGCTCCTGCACCTGGCTCCAAGACAACTGCATGCCGGACCGGATCCGATTAACCACCACCACTCCAAGCCTGCCCGTCCCAACTCCCATGGCAACCAGGTCATCTAATAACGATTTGGTTTGGGCAAGGGTTTGCGGTACTGGCTCAACCACGACAATTATTTGGTCGCACAAAGGAGCAACTTTTTCAGCCAGTGGCGTCAGTGAAGTCCCCAGATCGAGAACAATATATTGGCCAAGATACATTAATTGGCGCGTGATCGCTTCAAAGTTCTCAACGTTATTGATGTATCTAGCATCCCGTGGTTGAGGCGAAGCCAGCAGCAATCGTAAACCAGGACTATGAGCAGTAAGTTCGGCTTCCACAGATTGTGCATCGATCTCAGAAGGTTTCTTTTGCAGCAAGCGCACCAGGCCATCAGGCCGCGAATAGCCCAACTCCTGACTGATGGTCCCTTTGCCGGGGCGGTATTCGGAAATGATCACTTCTTTATTATATGCTTCTCGCAGGGCCACCCCCAGGTTCAGGCTCAGGGTGGAAACCCCCAGACCTCCACGCACAGCAAGAATACCAACAACCTGCCCGCGTTCACTCACTGGGGCAGCAGCCTGGGCAGGCGCTGCCGGCCGGGCTTTTGCTGTGCGAGCTAAAACGGCTTTGACATGCGCAAATAATTCTCGTGGCTGGGTTGGCTTGGTGAGATAATCATCGGCGCCCGCTTCAAAACCCAGGATTTTATCTTCAACCTGGGTTTTAGCTGTAAACATAATAATTGGGACGTCCTTTGTCACTGCATTCGACCGCAATCGCCTGGTGACCTCAACGCCATCGATATCTGGCATCATCACGTCTAAAAGTATCAGGTCGGGATGTTCACTTTGAGCCATAATTATTGCCTGATTGCCGTTGCTGGCTGCGACAATTGTGTAGCCTTGTCTCTCCAGCATCATTCCAACCAGACGCAAGGTATCTAAATCATCATCGACGACGAGAATTTTTTCAGCCATAGCTGCTCCTTGATAAGGATGACATTAGAAATCAGTCTAGCATAAAGGCGAATTCATTGCAAGAGGCCCTCAATCCACAGATAAGTCTGTGAGACGCTCAGCGCAGGAATACATCATTTTAGGGTATCCGCCCCCCTTCCGAAATAGCGATTGAGAAACTATATTTTCAACTATAATCGTACGTGAGATGATCGAAAAGGTGCTTAATATTTTACAACAAGAATGCCACTTGGTGGCGGATTCTTCAATTCTGATAGGTGTTTCCGGCGGTCCCGACAGCCTCTGTTTGCTGGATGTACTTTTCCGGGCGGGATATCCACTAAGAGTAGCCACGTTTAACCACCTCCTTCGACCCCAAGCTGGCCAGGAAATCGATCGGGTCCGCCAGTATTGCACTGGCCGGCAGATCGAATTTGTAACCGGGCAAGCGGATGTGCGTCAACGTGCCCAAGAATTGGGGCGCTCGATCGAAGAGGCCGCCCGAGAGCTGCGCTACGATTTTCTTTTCCAGCAAGCCCAATTGTCTGGTGCCCGTGCGGTAGCTGTTGGCCATACTGCGGACGATCAAGTCGAGACGATACTGATGCATCTGCTGCGTGGGGCTGGCTCGTCTGGGATAAGTGGAATGAGCTTCCGCAGCCTGCCAAATGCCTGGAGCACAACAACTCCGATCATTCGTCCCCTGCTCTCGACCTGGCGTAATGAGATTCTCCAATATATCGCCGCTCACGAACTGTCCGCCAGCCAGGATCAGAGCAACCTGGATCAACGCTTTTTGAGAAATCGTGTGCGCCATGAGTTGATCCCAATGCTCGAAAGCTACAATCCTAATGTCCGGAAAGCGATCTGGAGAACCGCGTGTGTGCTTTCTGATGAGCAGATCTTTCTCAACCAAGTGACCAAATCAGCCTGGCAGGAATGTGTTGCCAGCCAATTGGCAGATGCGATCCTGATTAATCCCAGGCCTTTCACCGCACAGCCGATCGCTATTCAGCGCGCTATGCTTAGAAAGGCGATCAGCCAACTAAACCCAGGACTGCGTGATATCGATTTTGAAGCCATCGAACGTGCCCGGCAGTTCATCCAGATGCCTACGCTAAACCTGCAGATGGATCTAATCGCTGAGATCCAGCTGCTTTACGAAACGGAGCAGGTATGGTTGGCCAGGAGAGATTCCAGTCTTCCAGACCAGCAGTGGCCTCAACTGGCCATCCCTGTTCCCGGTCGTCTGGATATTCCAGGAAAGATTATGATCTCCCAGGAATGGGAGTTGCAAGCTTCATTCCAAGATCTTGATGATAAGACTCGCCAAATGGCTCTGACCAATTCCGATCCATTTCAGATATGGCTGGATCTTGGCCAGCTGCAAGGGCCACTGATAGTTCGCTCTCGCTCAGATGGCGATCGATTTCAACCTCTGGGCATGAATGGACGCTCCGTGAAATTATCTGATTTCTTTATCAATCAGAAACTGCCGCGCCGGGCCCGCAATCTTTGGCCTTTGATTTATGCAGCAAACGACATTTGCTGGATACCTGGGCTTCGGAGCAGCCACCTATTCCGCCTGACAAACCAGACAAGCCGCGCAGCTTATTTAACCATGCGGCCGGTGCCATCCTAGGTTGACAGGAACTCTATCGGATATCGCAAATCATCGTTCGGGCAATGAGCTAACCAACATGGGTGACTGCCTCTCAAACACCCATAATTTGATCACAACAATATAAAAAATATTTAAAGAGATTCTACGCGTTAAAACTTAGCGAATTTTCAACCAGCGGTATTCATAAGGTTCTAGGCCAATCACAAGCTGTCTATTGTTTGTGAGATCAATCTTGTCCTCACTCAACAAATCCTGGAGCGGTCCAGAGACGTCCAGGGTAACCATCTGATGTTCGGAGGATAGATTATTGAGAATAAGGAGCCGCTCGTCCCGATCCTCTCGGTAATAGGCTGCGATTGCTTTGGTAGTCTCTGCCCAGGTGAATTCTCCCCGACCAAAAACCGGATACGCCTTGCGCACCATTAGCAGCCGCCGAATCTGATGAAAAAGTGAATTGGGGTCGGCCATTTGATCAGAAACGTTAACCCTTTGCGAGGCAAACTCAGGGCTATCGATAACGGGGGCGTACAACTGATCGGGTTGGGCTTTTGAAAAGCCGGCATTCTGGGTGGCATCCCACTGCATTGGAGTACGGACTCCGTTCCGATCGAAAAGCCAAATATTATCGCCCATCCCGATTTCATCGCCATAGTATATGATCGGAGAGCCGGGCATGGTCAATAAGATCGAATTGAGCAGCTCAATTTTCCGCCGGTCGTTTTCCAGCAATGGAGCCAATCGCCGTCGGATACCCAGGTTTAACCTCATCCGGGGCTCGGGCGAATATTCTTCCCACATCCACTGGCGTTCATCTTCAGTCACCATCTCCAGGGTCAGCTCATCATGATTCCGCAGGAAGATACACCATTGGCAGGAGCCGGGCAGTTCCGGAGTCCTTTCCAATATCCATTCCAGCACACTGCGATCTGCTCTTCTTAAAGCCATATACAGACGCGGCATTAATGGGAAATGGAAACCCATATGGAATTCATCCTGCCCGTTGCCAAAGTAGGGACTGACATCCTCAGGCCATTGATTGGCCTCTGCCAGTAAAATCCGGCCCGGATAGTTCTCATTGATATAGCTGCGCACAGTTTTTAAGTATTCGTGGGTTTCTGGCAGGTTTTCGCAGTTGGTGCCTTCGCGTTCGATCAAATACGGAACCGCATCAGCCCGAAATCCATCCACACCCAGGTCCAACCAGAATTTCATCACGTTCAACATCTCTTGCTGGACGGCTGGATTGTCGTAGTTCAAGTCCGGCTGTGAGGAATAGAAGCGATGCCAAAAGTACTGGCCGGCGACTTCATCCCAGGTCCAATTCGACTCTTCGGTATCCAAAAATATGATGCGGGTCTGCTGGTATTTCTGGTCGGTATCACTCCAGACATAATAATCGCGATAAGGCGAATTGCGATCCTGACGGGCAGCCTGAAACCAGGGGTGCTGATCGGAAGTATGGTTCAATACCAGGTCGGTGACGATATACATGCCTCGCTGGTGGATTTCATCGACCAGCGTTTTGAAATCTTGCAGGCTGCCGTATTTCTCATAGACGCCATAGTAATCAGCGATATCATAACCATCGTCCTTTAAGGGTGAGGGATAAATTGGCAACAACCAAATACAGGTGACCCCAAGCGCCTGGATGTAATCCAGCTTTTGAGTCAGACCAGCCAAATCGCCATGCCCATCGCCGTTACTGTCGTAAAAGGCGCGTACATACACTTCATAAAAAACAGCATCTTTGTACCAGAGCTTGTTTGCCATGATTGTTCCTCCCTGTTTCGACGCACAACGCACAATCTTTGATCCAGCTGTACCCGATGTACTTAGAAGTCAGAGGATATGTGATTGTTTGATCGTGATATGACACACACCAGTAATCCTATAATATTTGATCGAACAGGTTCAGTATAACACTTGAAAAAATTCTAACCCGGTACTAGCTCATGCCCAAGTCTGACCGTAATGACCGGGCAATTGAGTTCTTCAGCTACCTGTGCAGTGACATCCGGAAGGAACATTTGACGCAGGTTATGAACACCAAAGTGCGAGCCCATCCCGACCAGATCATATTGCCCGGTATGCAACTCATCCAGGATCTCGTGTACGATACTCCCGTGCCTGACTTTAAATTCACACTCCAGGCCGGCCATTTTTACCTCTTTAACTGCCTGCTGAAGATTGCGCCCTTGAGGCGTATCGGTTTCAAGAATATGATCCCAATTCTGGTCAATCAATTTCGAAATAGGGTATTCCAGGTTTACCGGTTCAACGACATGCAGCAAGGTGATGCGCGCGCCGACAGCCTGAGCCAGGAAAATAACCATCTGCAAGACCGCTTGGGCATAACCCAGCCCACCCATACACACCAGGATTTTATTGACGGGCAGCCTGGCCTTCGGCACGTAAACGATCGGTGTTTCAATTTTGGCAAGCAGCCTGCGAAAAGAGCGCCCCTGCACCACCCGCCGCCAGGCGGGTCTTCCTAACGGTCCAACAACCGTGATGAAGTTGCTCATACGGGTATAACGGGCGATTACCATCGACCCACGACCGCGATCATACGCGATTTGATAAGATATTTGCAGGGCTGCCAGGCGAGAGCCGGTTTCCATGATGAGAGCTTCCACTTGCTGGCGAAAATGAGGCGCTTCAACCACCCCCAACAGCACCACCGGCAACTTGATGAGATCAGCCAGCCAGATGCCATAATCCAAAGCAGGACGGGTCAGATCGCTACCATTGGTGCATAGCAATATGCGGATTTGATCCAGCTTTGCCACCTGTGGGCTTCTATTCTTCTGTTCGTACTAATGTATCATCGTCCATCATATCATCCGTTATCGGAAGAAGATGATTCCCATAATTCCCGCCCCCAGGAGGACGAGAGGTGGCGGCACTTTAAATAATAATGCTGCCAGGCTTATGGCTGCAATCATCAGGGTGATCATACCCAGCGAGCCATTTTCGCCTTGGAAAACTTGCCAGGCGACCAACACCATCAATACTGCCACAGCTGGAGTAAGACCGCGCACAAAGTTGCCGATCCAGGCTTCTCCCCGCAGGCGCTGCAAAATACTGACAACACCCAGCATCAGGACGGTTGGCGGCAGAATAGAACCGAACAGGGCGGCCAAAGCGCCTGGCACTCCGCCTGCGGCGTAGCCGACAAACATGGCGAGCTGAAGAGCATCGCTGCCCGGCAGTACGCTGGAAAAACCAACCGCTTCAACAAACTGGCTTTCTGACATCAATTTGCCAACAGCTTCTTTGTAAAGCAAACCGACCGATGCAGGGCCTGAGGTCGTCAGCAGGTTAATTTTAATGAAGATCCAGAACAGGGCCAACCAATTGACCATTCAATCATCTCCACTTAGGCTGCCCCCAGAGATCCGTTCGGATGGGTGTACTAAAAGATCGGAAAATTGTTTTGGGGAGTGTACCGTTAGCCATCACAAAATTCTTCTAGAACAATAGCAATGTCCAGCGCGTGGTCGTTACACCACGTCTTTCACCAAATAGGTCTCACCCCGCTTAAAACCACGCTTTGTGTAATACCTGCGAGTTCCAACTGCCGATATCACCGCAAGGCGCGGATATCCATGTTGTTTTGCGATTTGTTCTGCCCAGCGAATGAGCTGCTTACCGAGGCCGGCATGCTGGGCTGCCCCTTTAATCTCGGCGCCAACAGGCAGCGATTGGCCGTAAACATGAACTTCGCGGATAATAGCCGCATCCTGCAGGTCTGCCAGGCCTGCAGCGGGCGAGCCCGAACCAGGCAGCGAAAGACGCAAAAAGCCAGCCAGCTTATCATTTGTGGAGTTGAAGGAAAGGAAATGCTCCTGGGTGTCGCCCACCTGGTAGATCAGGTCGGTTGGCTTCAGGTCGCCGATCTTGACTTTCTGGCCGCGCACTTCACGGCAGCGAACGCACTCACAAACCGTACCGCGGCGTTTCATCTCCTGTTGAATATCCTGGCGCAGGCTGGTGCGCTTATTGCCTTCCACCACGTTGGTTGAGGGAATATCACGAATTACGCGGTTGACCCGGCAGTAGCGTGGAATAGAAGGCTTTATGTCGGCGATCAGATCTATCAATTCGTCTGTAGTATAAGGCTGAAATTCTCCCCGCTGCCAGTAATCATATAACTCAGCGTTAGCCAGCAGCTGGTTTGGATAGATTTTGATTTCATCTGGGCAATAGCCATCCCACATCCGAACAAAGTCCGCCCGGTCCGACTCAGGTGTGGCGCCTAACAGGTTTGGCATCCAATGCAGGACAATCTTGAAGCCCGCCGCCCGCAGCAGTGCAACTGCCTGGCGGGTCTCTCCAGACGTGTGGCCGCGCTTGTTCAATGCCAGCAAATGGTCGGCAAAGCTCTGGGCGCCCATTTGCACCTTTGTAACTCCCAGATAGCGCAGCCAGGCCAGCTCGTCTGAATCGACATGATCGGGCCGGGTTTCAATCACCAAGCCGACGTTGCGATGTTCGGCAGTTTCATTATGTGCCTGAGCGGCCTTCAAATCTGATGAATCAACTCCGTTCATAGCATCGAAACAACGCTTAATGAACCACTCCTGGTAATCCTTCCGATAGGAACTCCAGGTGCCACCCAGGATCAACAACTCGATCTTATCCGTTGGATGTCCGACGGCGCGCAAAGCCTGCAGGCGGGCTGAAACCTGATCGAAAGGTTCGAAATCGTGCTGCAATGCCCGCCGAGCGCCTGGCTCGTCCGGTAGATAGCTTTTCGGCATGCGAACATCGGTGGGGCAAAATATGCATTTCCCGGGGCAAGGGTAAGGCTTGGTCAGCACAGTTACTGTTGTCACACCAGATAGGGTCCGGATCGGTTTCATGCGGATCCGGGCCAGAAGCGATGGATCTGGATGCCATTCGCCGCTTTGGATCAGACGGTGATAAGCTGCGACCAGTACATGCTTGCCCAGGTAACCGCCCCCCGGAAGCGGATAACTGCGCATGGCATCCAGCACCTGGCGGCCGGAACGGATGTCTTCCAGCACCTGGCGGGCCAATTCTAGTTTTTCGGAGCTATAATCGCGGGCCTGCAGCCAGGCCTGATCGCGGGTCGTCATAATACTATCCTGTTTTGGTTTCATCGTGCGGGTGGTTGCGCTGTCCAAGATACCTTTTGGGATCAGCGGGGTGCACGAAAAAGTTGAAGATGAGGTTTGATGTTCGGTTCCTGCTATAATGATTGGGTGAAACCCGAAATCACCCGCAAATTGATCGAACTCAATCGTTTATTTTACCAGACCTTTGCTCTCCAGTTTTCTGCAACCCGCCAGCGTCTGCAACCCGGCGTTCTAAAAGTGTTGCAAAATGTTACCGAAGAGAGCAATATATCTGGATCTCGGCTGCGGTAACGGCGAATTAGCCGACTGGCTGCGGCGGCAAGGGCACTCGGGCTGGTATATTGGCCTGGATTTCAGCCCTGAACTACTGAACATTGCCCGCCAAAAGAACAATCATGCGAGCAGCGTATTTTTCCAGCGAGACCTGACTGACCCTGGCTGGGAAGCTGGTCTTCCTGACCGGCAGTTCGACCTGATCCTGGCATTGGCCGTCTTGCATCATCTGCCCTCACGCAAGCTGCACCACCAATTGCTCCTTACAGTGCGCAATCTGCTGGACCCACATGGGGTGTTCATCCACTCCGAATGGCAGTTCCTGAACAGCGAGCGCCTGCGCGCCCGGATCCAGCCGTGGCACGCTGCCGGGCTGAACGAAGATGATGTCGAACCTGGAGACTATCTGCTAGATTGGCGGCATGGCGGTCCAGCTCTGCGTTACGTTCACCATTTCAGCCCGGAAGAGCTGGCAGACCTGGCTGATGAAGCCGGTTTTCAAATTGAACAGCAGTTCCTGAGCGATGGGGAAGGCGGCAGGTTGGGGCTTTATCAGGTCTGGGGCGTAAAATCTACCCAAAAACGCACCGGGCATACTTAATGCAACTACTGTATCTGTAAAGGCAATAGTATAATGAAGCCCTATTTAATGGTTTGAGGAAACAGCTTCCCTAAACTTTTAACCGATATCACACCATCTAAGAAAGAAAAATCACTCATAGCATGCGCATCCTGGTCATCTCAGACATTCATGCCAATTTATTCGCACTGGAGGCGGTTCTGACAGCCGCCGGTCAGGTTGATGCTGTTTGGTGTCTTGGCGACATTGTGGGTTACGGGCCCGATCCGAATGAATGCGTGGCCCGCATTCGCCAGCTGCCCAATATAGTCTGCATCCTGGGCAATCACGACGCAGCAGCTCTCAAACAGATCCAGACGGACAACTTTAACCCCGAGGCCCGAATTGCCCTGCACTGGACCCGCACTGCGTTAGCGCCCAGCAGCCTGGAATTCCTCGCAAACCTGCCAGAAAAAGCTGTAATCGATGATATAACCCTGGCGCATGGCAGTCCGCGCCACCCGGTCTGGGAGTATTTACTGGATACCAGAACCGCCACCCAAAGTTTTGAATATTTTGATACACCCTACTGTCTGGTCGGCCATACCCACTTGCCTGTCCTGTATTATCTATTGGATGGTCGCCATCCGGCGCATCTGGTTGTACCCGAGCCAAATACAAACCTCATGCTCACCCCGCGCGCCATCTTGAATCCAGGTTCGGTGGGGCAGCCGCGCGACCGCGATCCGCGCGCCTCTTATGCCGTCCTATCAACCGATGAGTATTCCTGGGATTACTGCCGGACGCCATACGATATTCCGGCAGTCCAGGCGCGTATGGAAAACGCCGGATTGCCGGAAAGGCATATTCTGCGCCTGGCAGCTGGATGGTAACCTCTTTTGCCTGCAATGGGTTCTTCAGAGCTTCTGGGGGGGGTAATCACAGCAATTCACAAAGGCCGCGCAGAGCCCCGCCAAAAATCGGTGGGGCTTTTATAATATAGCTGGGGAACAATTTCAAGAAGATTACCGTCCAGTAAGTGATAAATCGCCTTACCAGGAGGAAAGCCGCAATGCTAAACCATTCGATCAATCCAAACCATCGTTCTTTCATATCGCTGCTGCTCATCACTAGCATCCTGTCTGTGCTGTTGGGTGCCTGTGCTTCAGCAGCATCGCCTGGGCTTGAGTATGAACGCTCAGTATCCCAGGAGGCTCCAATGGCCCCTGAGTCAGCTTTTGAGCAGTCCTTTGATGAAGGCATCAGACAATCCACTGCCAATGTAGCCCAGGCTGCCGAACGGATCGTTATCAAAAACGCCGATCTGTCAATCGTTGTCGTCGACCCGGGCGATACGATGGAAGCTATCAGCCTGATGGCGGATGAGATGGGTGGCTACGTAGTTTCTGCCAATATGTACCAGGAGCGCCTGGAGAGCGGCATGGAAGTGCCGCGCGCATCGATCACGATCCGGGTGCCAGCCGAGCGCCTGAACGAAGCCCTGAACCGAATTCGTTCTCAAAGCGACCGGGATCCACTGACGGAGCGAGTTGACAGTCAGGATGTTACCCAGGAATACACCGACCTGCAGTCCCGTCTACGCAACCTGCAAAACGCGGAAGCCCAACTGACCGAGATCATGGATGACGCCATCCGTACCGAAGATGTGCTATCTGTTTACAACCGTCTGGTCGAGATCCGGGAGCAGATCGAGATTATTCAGGGCCAAATTCAATACTACGAACAATCTGCCGCACTGTCTGCAATCTCAGTCCAACTGATCGCCAACGAGGCCGTTATACCATTGACAATTGGTGGCTGGCAGCCGGTAGGCGTCGCCAAAAACGCCGTACAGGCCTTGATCGACACCCTCAAATTCATCGCCAATGCCGCCATCTGGATCGTGATCTACATCTTGCCGGTTCTGCTGGTGTTGTACCTGATCTTCATCCTGCCGCTCTCGCTGGTCTGGAGAGCCTGGCGCCGCCGGCGAGCCCACAGCAAAGCCATCCGGGCAGTTCCCCCGCCAGACGGCCAGCCGCCGGCTGATAAAGAGACCTAAACAATACAATTTAGTGATCTATGGATTATTTCGATGCATCCAGGCTGATGACTTTACCGGCCTGGATGCATTCGGTATTGGGCCAATGGCTGACCATGCAGGCTTATTTCTGGTAAATAGATGCCAAAACCTGTCGGCAGCCCGCTCAAGCCTGCGGCCGTGCCGCCCAAATCTGCAGGCCAATAGACCTGAACCCGATTGAGCAGCAATGACAGATATCCTTTGTATGGCGCGGTCGCCGGATCAGTGAACTTAACCGGCTCAGGTTCCGCCATTACGACCGCCATGCGCCCGAGCGTCCCCCAGGATTTCAAAAACGCGCTTCTGGAGTAAGTGTCCGTTTGCCCATTCGCCGCATCCACCACTTTGACGGTTTTCGGCGTGTAAGCCACCAGGATCATGGTATGCTCGAAACGAGCCACAGAGACTGTCTGCCCGTCTGAGGCATTGTACTTGCTCCGGGAGCCAGGCCACATTGCGCCAATCACCCAGACGATCACCGGGCGTCCCGCCGCAATCTCAGCCTGCAGCTCCTCCCAGGCCATTCCAGAGCGCGCCTGAGCGGCCAAACCAAACTCGCGCAGCAGGCTGGCAACCGGCCAGGCATGCACGCCATAGGATGCAGGTGGAATATTGCCCCAAACCCCGTTCGGCTGGCCCACAAAACCCACTTCTGGATTATCCGAGCGTGACAGACTGTTGAGGAACTTGCGCTCTTTGATTTTTACGCCAAAATATGCCGCCCAATCGACCGCCGAGCGCGATTCGCAGGACAGCAGATAACTCTGCGGGCGGCCCTTAACGCTGCGCCCGGTTACATCCCGGATATCAGCAGAATCGGGCAGTCCATCTGCCCGGGCTGATGAGACAAGTATCATGACCGCCAGTATAAAAATCAAAAATATCCGCAACGCTGACCGCCCTGGGTTCATTTGGCGAGTATAGCATAAAAGGCTGGCTAGACGATAAAATACGGGTGGGCGCACCGGTCCCATGCATACCGGTTTCCCACCTATATTTAGCCGACCTGAGCAGATCCAGGGAATCTACAGGTATAATCAGCGACATGAAGGAACTGGCTCAACATGCCCGCACCATGCTTGGCATTCGTCTCACAATGGATCAGATCCAAGCGCTTCAAATCTATGAACGCGAATTGTTGGACTGGAATGAACGCTTTAACTTAACAGCAATTGATGACCCCCAAAAAGTTCGGATAAAACATTTTCTTGATTCACTTACCTGCCTGTGCTTGCTCCGGGAATCGCCATTTGAGAGCCTGATTGATGTCGGAACTGGGGCTGGTTTCCCAGGGCTGCCCCTTAAAATCATCTATCCGCATATCCGCCTGACCCTGGTGGAGTCCGTGGGTAAGAAAACCAGGTTCTGTCGGCACATGGTCAAGACTCTACGCCTGGATCAGGTGGAAATCATCCAAGAGCGGGCGGAGGTACTCGGCCAATTGCGGGAGCATCGCGAGCAGTACGATTGGGCAGTTGCCCGGGCGGTGGCGATCCTACCGGTGCTGGCCGAATATTTACTGCCCTTTGTGCGAATTGGCGGTGGGATGCTGGCAATGAAGGGTGATCAAGCTCCTGCCGAAGCCCAGGCAACCGAGCATGCTGCCCGGGTGCTGGGCGGCCATTTACGACGATTAGTGCCTATCCACCTCCCAGGCGTGGCAGAAGAACGCTACCTGGTCGTATTGGATAAAATCGCTGCTACACCCAGGGGATACCCACGGCGGGTGGGCCTGCCTGCTAAAAAACCCCTCTAACGATTCAACTAAGAGCTTTTACGAAATATATTTTGTCTGCAATTTCCCCCCACAAAGTTCAGGTTCTGAAGGCCGACCTCACTCATCCAGCGTCATAAACAGGCGTCCAGATTCGATCTTCCATCGGCTGGCCCGATTAACGAAATCCTTGGAAAACAAATCTAGATCAGTTGTGGTAAGAAGAGCTTGCTCACTCTCGGACAGGCGCGCCAATAGATCCAACCGCCTCTCATTGTCCAATTCGGCCAGGACCTCATCTAAAAGCAGCACCGGCCAATGCCCGGTTTTTGAACGCACCCACTCAACTTCAGCCAGCTTGAGCGATAAAACTGCACTGCGCGCCTGGCCGCGCGAGCCGAATACACCCAGGTCGATGCCGTTTACGAGGAAGCGCATTTCATCCCGATGCGGGCCGATTGTGGTCACACCTCGGGCAATCTCTTCCGAGCGCTTATCCGCCAGGCACTCCATGAAACCCTGCTGGAGCTTTTCCAATCCCAGGTTTGATCGATCGAGCGGCGTATCCATAGGCAGCATATACTGGTTTGTGCTATGCGGCAAGGGTTCGTAAGCCGGTTGGTAATCCAGCCGCAGAACTTCCTGCCCGCGAGTCAACTGGCTGTGGAAACGCGTGGCCAGGATTTCCAGCTCTCGGATGGCCTGGATCCGCCCGTACATTAACTGCCCGCCGGTTGCGGCAAGCTGCTGGTCCCAAAAATCGAGCTGCTGGCGGTCGCCCCCCCGCTCTCCGAGCTGTTTGAGTAAGGCGTTGCGCTGCGTAAGCAAGCGATTGTATTCGCTTAACAACATGGCGTAGCGCGGCAGCACCTGCGCCAGGGCCAGGTTTAAATAACGCCGGCGCTCTTCCGGAGCCCCCTCAACCACCCTCAGCATATGAGGCAGGAATAATACCGCATTAAACGCGCCAACTACCTCACCGACTTTATGCTTAACCCCATCAAGCAGCACTTCCTTGCGCACCCGGGCTGAGCCATTGAAGCCCCCATTTTCCTGAATAATGCGCACCTCAAGCCTGTGAGCAGACCCGCCTTTTTGAAAATCGGCCACAATCCGCCCCACTGCCAGCGGCTCGCGAGCCGCAATAAAATTGATCAACTGCCGGTCGCTGGTGGCATGAAAGGAAACAAAGGTCGCCAGGAAATAAACAGCTTCCAGCAAGCTGGTTTTCCCCTGGGCGTTGCTGCCCACCAACAGGATTGGACCGGGGGGCACCTCCACATCCAATCGAGAAAAATTTCGAAAGTTGGTCAGAGAAAGATGGGTCAGCTTCATGATTCACACAAACGCCACGGTGGACTACCAGCCGTGGCAGAGGGATTTATCAGGTAATAGAAGAAATTTATATTAATCAGCGACCGAAACCTGGGAGGGTTCTCCTTCGAACTTCCAGATTTTCTCGGCCCGGTCGATAAACAAAACACCATTGAGATGATCGATCTCATGCTGGAAGATGCGCGCCAGCCAGTCTTTGGCCTTGACCCGCATGGGTTGGCCGTGACGATTCTGGCCTTTCACAGTCACTGTAAGCGACCGCTCCACATCACCTTGATAGCCGGGGATGGATAGACAGCCCTCTGTTCCTAGCAGGCTGTCGGTAGAGTAGCGGGCAATCTCGGGGTTGACCATCGTAAATAATTTCTTGGGCGCTTCTTCATCCTCTTCATCGCCAAACTCAATCACGATCACGCGTAATGGAACATCTACCTGAGGGGCAGCTAAACCGACCCCTGGGGCCTCGCGCATAGTCTCAACCATATCATCAACTAAATTCTGTAAATCCTGACCGAAATCCGTCACCTTGCGCGCTTTGCCTCGCAGGACCGGCTCCGGAAGGGTTACAATTTTTCTTAACGCCATACAAAAAACCTCGGTTTTCAATCATTTTATAAGTTAACAAAACCAGTCCTATTATTTTACCCTTAAAATCTGGTTCTTTGGGAATCAGCTCTCCGGGGGGGTGCACTTAAATGTTGTAGAAAAATAATTTTGGTGTTCGGTTTGTGCGGCTAGCGCCGCACAAACCGAACACCAAATCTACAAACTTTGAGTGCTCCCTCTCCGGCTATCTCTGGGATGGTATCTCAGATTTTGGGGTGGGGTGTTAAACCAAAGAATTGCGAACTACAATTAAATCTACAGACTTTTAGCATACCAGTGGTGAGGGGAGGTTACTGGCTTTTTCTTGGTCTGGGTAGCCCAGTATCTGGCGATGGTCGCATCCCCCACCCCAGGCGGCCCTTTTAGTTCATGGAAGATCCCATTGAGAATCTTCATAAAACTCCAAGTCATCCGGGGGGCCGGTCTCATCATAATAAGCCATCAACCATTGGATCATCCGGTCACGCTCGCGTTTGGCCTCCGTTTCCCTTCGGCGGCGGTTGAGCAGTTCGCGATAATCCGATATATCCTGGTGCACCTGATCCGGGTTATAAACCCCTCGGAAGATGAACCGTGTTTCGCCCACGTTGATGGTGACATATCCAAAGTTTAACAGATTCTGCAGAATATTTTCCCGTTCATGCTCAATGCTGAGGATAGAGCCCAGCGGGGCCGACTTTTTAATCTCTTCCCCAAGTGGTTTGCGCTCAATATCCAGAATCTGGTCTGGTGTCAGGCGGTAGATGTCGTTATTCCAGTCAAGATATTGGTAGCCCAGCCAGGTAACCACTACCAGATAACAAAATCCAGCCAGAACAAAAGCCGCAAAAGGGCCCAGTAAAGGATCGCCAGTGATCGACCACTGGTAGAGATAGTAGGCAGATACAAAAGCCAGGCTAGCCAATACAAGCATGGGCAGCCAGACTTTTTGGAGCAGCAAAAACCAATGCTTGCGATAAGTAATAACGCCATCTTTTTCATAGCGTACTTTTAAAAAGGTCGCCAACACAGCCGGTGGGATATCGGCGGCATCTTTTATCTGTGGAGGTTTTTTTACGGATTGATTTTTCGCTTGTTCGGTGATGGTAGGCGCCAGCTCCGGATTCAACCGTCGATCGATTGCCTGTTGGATCGCTTCCTTCATCTGGCGATCCTCTTCTTGTTTAGAGAGAAACAGGGCGCGCTGCTTATACCCATTGACAAATTCTGATAGGATTTTTGGGCGCTTTGCATTGCGCATCATGATTCCACCTGTGAAGGTCCGGACGGTAATATTTCCGTAATCCAGGATGCGCCCTATCTGGCTGGAGGTAACATTGACTGCCAAAATCGTTTCTAGAGGTGCTTCCCGCCGGCTATCATACAGGCCAATCACTTTCTCTAACCAGATCACACGCTGGTTGGTGACAATATAATAATCATTACCCCAATCGAGGGCGTTCCAAATACCCCATGCGACCGATAAAATCAACATCAGGAAACCAATGGCTTCGATCATGAGCTGGAAAAAAGGTGTTGTCTGATATACAATGCCGAAAGCCAGCACCGGGATGGATCCAACCAGCATCAGGATCGGCACCAACAAAGACAGGTATAAAAAGAACTCATGCTTGCGGGTTAGGAAATAAATGACCTCATCCGATCCCAACCAGGGAAAGCTTAATCGTCGCGCCAGCGCCCTGCTCTCGGCGGTAGCCGAGAGATTCCTCAAGATACTTGGGAACTCTGTCAACAGATCTTGAAAATGTTCTTGATCCAGACGCAGCAGGGTTGAGCGAGTAATGGTGGCAATCGTCGCTGAACGAGGTCGGTCAAACAGCAAAGCCTGCTCGCCAAAGAAATCACCCGACCCGAGAACATTTAAGAATTTTTCTTCGCCCCGAATATTCCGCGTGACCCGCACGCTGCCGTGCAAGACCATATAAAAACAATCCGGTGGTGACCCTTCAGTGAAGACGATGGTATTCCGATCAAAATCAATCCGCTTAAATCGATAAGCAATATCAATAAGCTGATCGTTTTCCAGACCCTGAAAAAGGTATTCTCGCTGAAAAAGCGTGATGATTTGGGACAGATCTTCTGGCATAGATTAATTTTAACATGATCCGGGGCTACTGCCCGGTGGTTTCGACTGATTGTATGGTGTGCAACAAACATGCCGGAATAGAAATTTATCAAAGGGGTGCAAGCGCGTACGGACGCACGCTCACATCCTACATCTGGACCTATTCACAGGGTTTCCCAATGAGCCCTTTCTTTTTAATATCTGCACCCTTAATCAATGATAAAATCAAGCCCGCTTTTGGCTCTCCTCGAAAGCCTGTAGTGTTCCCCAAATTTCTGAAGAGGCCCACGTTTCAAACAGATGGGGAGTAAGCAAAAGATGTAGACTTGGTGTTAGGCTTGTACGGCTTCGGCTGCCTAAACCTAACACCAGAAATACAACTCTTCTAACTCGATTGCTCCCTCCAGAAGGCCTTCAAACACGGGAGCTACTGTAAGGTGGAATAAATCTTTGAACTGAGAGTTCCCGCGCCCATCTCGCTATTCACTCTCTGATCTTCTTACCGGAGGAAACTCGATGCCAATTCATTTCGGAACCGATGGCTGGCGAGCCGTCATATCTGACACATTCACATTCCATAATTTGCGCCTGGTTGCGCAAGCTATCGCCGACGCGGTTAATTCCGATTCCTGGCTGAACGGGACACGTTTAAGTTCATCTATCGATCCGCGTAAAATGGTGGTTGGGTTCGACACACGCTTTCTATCTGACCGTTATGCCAGCGATGTTGCCCGTGTCCTGGCTGCTAACGGCTATACCGTTTACCTGGCTCAGGCCGATGCACCTACACCAGCAATCTCGTACGCAGTGCGCACTCTGGGGGCCATTGGGGGAGTTATGATTACCGCCTCTCACAATGCTCCTCGCTATAACGGCATCAAACTCAAAGCCGCTTACGGGGGTTCGGCTTCCAGCGAGCAGAGCCGCCGAGTGGAAGTGTACTTGAATGACAATGAAAATCGCGGTCGCGGCCCTAACTTGATGGATTTCGATCAAGCCCGCCGCCAAGGCCTGATCCAACGCTTCAATCCAATCCCCAGCTATTACGATCATTTGCGAACCTTGATTGATTTTGATGTGATTGCCGAGCGTCCAGTGCAGGTGGTTGTCGATTCGATGTATGGTTCAGGGCGGGGTGTGATTAAAGGCATCCTACAAGGTACCGGCTGTGAAGTTCAAGAAATTCGGGGAGAAATGAATCCCGGGTTCGGCGGAGTGCATCCTGAACCCATCGAGCAGCATTTGAGTGCTCTGGCTGGTGCCGTCAGCACCCATATGGGCGATTTCGGGCTGGCGCTGGATGGCGATGCCGACCGGATTGGAGCCATGGACGAGCGCTGTAATTTTGTGGACCCGCACAAAATAATGGCGCTGGCTTTGCGATATCTGGTAGAGAAACGCGGTTGGCGCGGACCGGTGGTTCGGACAGTATCTACTACCCGGATGGTCGATCGCCTCGCCCGCCTTTATGATCTGCCAGTGTACGAAACTCCAGTGGGTTTTAACCACATCGCCGAGTACATGCTGGATGAAGATATCCTGATCGGGGGTGAGGAGTCGGGCGGAATTTCATTCAGAGGGCACATTCCTGAAGGTGATGGGGTCTTAATGGGCTTGCTGCTGGTGGAGATTGTGGCTGAATCTGGGACTACCCTCCACGAGCTGGTTGAAAAATTGCTGCAGGAGGTTGGACCAGCCTACTATCGTCGCAATGATCTGCGATTAAACCGACCAGTCACCAAGCAGGTGATGAGTGCGTACCTGACCCAAAATGCTCCTGAGAGAATCGGGGGTGAGAGCGTCGCAGAGGTATTAACCCGGGATGGCGTAAAATACATTATGAGCGATGACTCATGGCTGCTTATTCGACCATCGGGCACTGAACCCGTATTAAGAGTTTATGCAGAAGGGCGCAGCCCTGAGATCGTCGAGGCTCTTTTGATGTACGGCGAGCAAGTCGCCACAGATGTCACCTGAAATGAAAAATGACCCGTTCGGGTCGTTAAATATTTGGGTATTCGGATAGATACAAATTTAAGAGATCACCGAAGCAACCTTGAAAGCAGGCTGCTTCGGTTAATTTAAGTGCTTTGATCCCGGTAGTGTTAAACTGTCCGCAGCCGTCTGGCAGCGAAGAACACTACAATCAACAAGACCGCCAACCCCAACATCATGGGTAAGCCAACATCATCAGCAAGACCGGTATCGGGCAGGGCCGTTGCAGTAGGAATAACTGTCTGGGTCGTTTGGGCAGCTTGAGTGAGCAGCGCGGCCACTGTGGCAGTTCTAGGATCTTGAGTGGGAATCTGGGTGTTGGTCGGCACAGCTACCACTGCAGTGGGGCTGGCTGTGGCGGTTGGCGGAATAGAAGTGACAGTCGGGGTAAATGTGACTGCTTTAGCCGCAGACGATGTTTGCGTAATCGCCATAGCCACTTCTGTATTTTGGGCATTTAATGTCGCTACTTGAGCAGCCTGCTGGTTGCGCTGATTTGGCAGTAATACCAGCGCGTACAGGGCAATACATATCAATGCCAGGACTGCAATACCACCCAGGATGCCAGCTGCAATTAAGAAAGTGCGATTGCTGGCTTCCCCTGGTGGAGGCGAGTCATCAAAATTATCCATTTCGGGTTCCAGATCCAGGTTTTCAAAAGACATATTACTCCTCCTCAAAAGGATTTTGAACTAGGCCAAAACCTCTAGGTTTGCTAAAGGAATGACGGCATCCTCTCCGGTTTCCAGGTGTACCTGCGCTGCACGGGCACGAATGCCGTTTGGAAACATATACAGGCCTGGATCTAAATTTGCAATCGTTCCAATTTTACCCTGATACGGGGCACTGATGACGCGAATTTGCTGTTCGGGAGCGAAATAGCAGGCCTCGAGAGGCCGTGTGATCACTCCGGTGGTAGGCAGGGAGATCACAACCTCAGGTCGGCTGCCTGTGTACCGGTCCCAGGGTTCAGCATTGACAGAGACCTCTCGCCGTTCGTTCGTCGAAAGCAGCTTGAAAGCCGCCGAATTCATCTGAAGGTGCCGGAATCCCTCTACTACCAGGATTGGATACAACATTTTGGACGCAAGCGGCAGCAGAGCCGGGTTCAGGCTGCCTAATATCAGGCCGCGCAATGGCATATCCTGAGCCGTCCTTAATACTTCCGGATCGGCACAGTAGCCCGCCAGGACGATCGAGCCGCGCATGCTGACATCTAACTGGTCAGGCGTGATAGTCTCATCCGCCGATTTCGCCAGTACAAACATCAAGCCAAAATCTATCCGGCCATTGCCCCACACACCCTGGACCAGCGCTCCAGTCGTTTCAATAATCACACCCCGATCCGATACGAGATCGACAACATCCCCAGACAGTCCAGCTTTCAACTCAAATGGCTGGCCCAAGATTTCCAGCAGCGCCTGCCCCCCACCTAACAAGAGCACTCTGGCGCGCTTCGGTGTGCGCACAACTCGCCTGGCAATCCCTACCGGCCCGGCGACGATATCACCTTCAGCCAGTTGGTCGCCCACTTTGCACTGAATATGCTCGTCAGCCTCAGCTGCTGAAAGTCCCAAACCACGAGCTAGATCTAAAAGGAGATGCTCGGGGGCCAGGTTGACCTCGGCAACTGGATCGCTGGCGCTAACTTTCTGCCCTTTTCTGACCACGATTTTGCCTGGGACGGGCAGCACCCTTTCCCGACGAATGGTGGTCAAAGGGAGAATATGGGTTATCGATGCTAACATACCATTGTCCTGTAATGACCTGATTAGTTTATTTCATTCAGGCTGGCATGCCAACATGCCAACCTACCTGGTGCAAGAATGGTGCCGGATGCCGCTGAGGATAAGAGCCACGCATGCGCCTCAACCTGTTACCTTAGCCAGCCTCTGCTATCCGCCCAGGGTCCACAGCCATTTTTTGTGCAGTTCCCGCCTGCGTCCCGGATCTTCCGACAATTGTAGGGGCCGGCCGCGGGCATCGATAATAATCCCCAATGATCCTCCTTGGACCTCCAATCTGCCGCCTCGCCCGGGACCGCCCATGCCTACATCATATCGATGCAAGGGCTGGATAACCAGGGTAGCAGACTGTCCTACCGGCAAGGGGATCACATCCAGAGCGCCTTGTTTGACTTCAACACCTGTCTCTCGTCCGCTGCCATCGGTCATTTTCACTCTCAACACGGGTGTCCCTGGCTGCGAGTACCCTACTGGCGAGATGACTGTCCCCAAATTAATAAACGTACTGGCATCCAGAACTTGAACTGCCAGGATCGGATTCAAAACGGCAGCCACACCTAGCGCACTGGCGAGATGGTTTTGATCTAAACCCAGGTTGGTAGTGCCAGTTGGTTGTAAGCCATCCAGGAGCATCAGGGCTGCATCCGCCAACCTGGGTGCCCGGGTAAGAACACTGCCCGAGGCCATAATGAATTTAAACCAGGGCAACAACCCACCTGCCGATCCTTTTAAGCCTTCCGGAAAACCCGAGGATGTCCGTTGGATGGATGCCAGCATCATCTGCCGGGCCAAAGCCTGTTCAAGCGCCAGGTCTTCCTGAGTGACTGGTATCATGGCCGGGTGTGAGGCCTTGTGGTGGAGGTAACTGCGCACGTAGCTGTTAGGAATCTCAACCGGTAACCAACGCACAATTTCCTCAAGAGAGATCTGTTCGAGCAGTCTAGACAACCCACTACCCAGACCCAAATATGGATATACTCCCATTACAAGTTCATCATCAGAAGCCGCAGCAACTGTCGTTGCTGAGGCACCTATATCCACTCCTAACACTCCTTTAGACCCGGCATATGCCTTACTCAAGAAGTGAATGATCCGCCCAAATGCTGTCGCCGTCGGAAGCAGGCCGCCGCCTGCCAGATCGTTTAGTTCTGCAACGCCATTGATCTGGCGCGCCCTGACCCGACGGACCATGGCTGCCAATTGAATTTGTGCCGCGTCAAGGCGCTCAATTTCCAGGGTCGGTCGGACATTTGCAGCAAAATGCAGGTTAGCAACCCTGCCTAAAGTGCTTACAATCTCATCTTTCAAATCTTGATTTCCGGCAAACAGCACTTCTGGGCGCTGCTTTTCGGGCAGCATATAACATGCCAGCCCAATCCCCTCCATTAAACTCAGCACCGACTGGGAAGCGCCGCCTTCGGTCCCCCCAGCAACCAAGGCCAGATCAGGACGCATGCGAACAATCGCATCAATCCGTTTTTCTGGTCGCCGCCGGTCATTCAAACTGATGCATTCCATCGATCCAGTATAGGTTGTCGTAGCCAGGCGGCGGATGCTCTCCAGAGAAACATCTTCCAATAAGCCAACCGCAACAACTTTAAGCGGCGCACCCGCCGACATTGTGACCGCAAACGTATCTACGCCGGATCCATCTTCCTGACAGGGGATGATAATACGTTGATCCATACCCATCAGTACCCGACCGGTGATCTTTTGTAAATGTTCTACAGCATTACGAACCCCCTCACTGATATCATGGAAGGGCGCTTCAGCAGTTGTCACTGCAGAGCCTGTTGCCAGGAAACGATATTTTCCGTCAACCACGTCAAACAACATGGCACGGGTCGTGATCGTACCCACATCGATCACGAGCAAAGAGTCAGCGTCAATCAGTGAAGTGGCCATAAATTGCCTACTTTGGCAGAACGAGTGGTAGTAAGAAATCTACCAGAAACTTGCTGCGCTCAACGAGCGCACTGAGAGCCGCCATATAAACGCCGGCGAAGATTGCACCCAGAGTAATTGCAATGAAAAATTGTCCTATCCAGGCCATGCCCTCCACCAGGATACCTCGGGTTGGCGTCTGGCCTGGACGTGGGCGGGTACTAAATTGAAAATATGCCAGCGTTGTGACTGTTCCCAACAGGATCAAAGCACCTTCAGCCAGTTTTATGAAGCTTAGATCTGCAGATGAAATCGCGGATTGGTCAAACAAGTTGGCCGAAGCGATCATTTGAGGAAAAAGCGTTCCAAGAATGGCCCCTCCAATCGTGGTAGCCGCCCCAACTCCTACCAGATAAATAACCGGAATTGTCCCCCAACCCGATAGGCGAGCGGTGGCTTTGGTCAGCAATAGTAGACCAAGAATTAAGGGTACCAGGGCAACAATTCGTTCAGACGAAGTTCCAATGAATAAGGGCAAGATCAGTTCTGGCCATAGGACGTTGTACCAGACAATCACAGATGCGTAACCTGCGGCCACTCCGATGAACACATTTACTGCAATCCGGAACAATGGATTATCGCCGAGGATATAGCTAAAAACCATGAGGGTAAAAACGAACCCTAACAAGGCACCGATCAGATCAGGCAGGTTCATCTCAGCAAGGTTCATCGAGATTCCTCCCGCTCAGTAGAATTCTCACGCCTACCCTTGGATAAGACAGGCAACATATTTAAGACCCCGCCGATAAATATCAGCACAATAGCGACCAGCAATCCGATGCTAAAAGAATTCCAGTAGCTGTACGCTAACCCTTGGTGACCCATTAAGCTCTCGTAAGCAACGCTGCCGGTCAGTCCAACAACCATACCCTGCACCTGCTTCGGGAAGGCTTCATAATACGGGCGAACCATCGGTTCCGCTTGCGCACTGATCGCCATAATCAGGGGTGTGCCGCCAAGTTTCGGCTGAACTTGCTCGATCCAGGCCCGGGCAGTCTCAGGATTCTCTGTAATGACCATCACAATGGCAAACTCTGCAAGATTTTCAACGCTCTGCAATGGCGAGTTTTCCCAAGCCAGTCGGCCATCATCCAGGGCGTAGCTCATCATAGCCCGGGGGTCAGCGGCAAAACTGATCAAACCGGTGGGGCCACCGGGAATATAACCCAGGTTGGTATATTCTCCAGCGCCCAGATAGGAATGGCCAAACTGCTGGTTCGAAATTGCCACCACATGCTCGGCCTGAATTGGTCCGGAGGCTGTAGTGGATACCAGGGTCAGGTAGGCGCCGCGCAGCATCAGGTGATCGAATAGGGTGGTGGCGACCGCATCCATCTCCCCTGAAAGTCCGGGTTGATAATCAACGGCTATTAAAACCGGCTCCTGGCTGTTGATTTGTCCGATTAACTGATTGGCCGCTCCCGTTTCGGCTGTAAACACAGGTATCGGAGCGACCGGCCCTCCAGTCACCAAAGGCCATAGGATTGCCAGGAAAAGCACAAACGCAAATATCATCCTTAGCAAATTCTGAGAGCTGACCAGAGGACGTTTTGGTATAGGGCGCGAGATTCCCTCTGCCTGCACCATCTCTTCCAACATGGCTGCACGCTCTTGTTGCATATCTGATACTTGCAGTTTAACGCTATAAGCAGGCGGCTTCTGAACCTTGGAGATTTCAGGTTCGGCTGGCAATACTCCCCGCAATCCGGCCAACGGTCCAGCGCTAACTACCTGGCGGTCACGCTCATCCAGAATTTCGGGCGTAGCTTCAGCCACCACAGGACGCATCGCTTCCAGCCAGGAGGGCAGTTCCGCAGGAGCCAAGTCTGCATCTTTTGGTCCGGCTGCTGTTTCCCCTTCCGGTTCTAGGAGTTCTTCATTGACCTTTACATCTGCCAGCCAATCTGGAACTTCTTGCTCATAAGCATCTTCATCCAGATATGATGAAAGCTCACCTTCATCTTCAGCAAAAGTGCCCGTCGGTACAATCGCCGAAGCTGGCATTTCAGCCAGCGGCTCTTCAGTCATATCATCAGTTGCGGGTCCGATGTCTGCCAGCCAATCAGGGAGCTCCTGGGCAGGCTCGGCATCCAGCCCTAATTCGTTTACGGCAGCTTCGGCTTCCGCTTCTTCGGCTTCAACTTTTTGATCCAGATCAGCCAACCATTCTGGCAATTCCCCAGAAGATAATTCAGTCGGGACTATTTCGGGGGTTTCATCTGCGCTTGACAGGTCGGATAACCAGTCTGGGATTTCCTCAACTGGTCCTGAGTCTTCTTGATCAGGCTGCAGCCAATCTGGCATTGCCTCAACCGGGGCAGCTTCAGCCTCACTTTCTGTGATCCAGCCTGTGAGTTCGTCTTGCGCTTGCTCCGATTCTTCGCCAGATGTTTGTAGCCAGTCCGGCAAACCTTCCTCTGATTCGTCTTCTTTCTGCGGTAAAATGCCGGCTGGCTCGTCTGGGGTTTCTGCATGGGGTTCGGCGGATTCAGCAGGCCCATCGAGCCAATCGGGGATTTCATCTGTTGGCGATAATTCACTTTCTTCAGCAGTCCAATCAATGCTCTCGACTGAAACAGGCTCTTCGGTTGGGGCAGATCCTGCCAGCCAGTCTAGTGGTTCGGATTCAGCCGCTGGAACACGCGGCTGGGTCTCGCCTGTTTCAAGCCAATCGGGAAACACATCTGCCGAAGGCGTGGGCTCATCTGCACTTTCCATCCAGTCCGGGAGTTCCTCGGTAGAGCCGGTGGGGGTGTCATCGCCTTGCTTCAGCCAAGAAGGCAGTTCATCGGCTTCGACCGCTTCACTTTCATCATCTTTTTCGCCTGATACCCAATCCGGGAGCGCCTCCTCGGAAGATTCGTCGGGCAATTGCGTCTGGGGCAAATCTTCGGAGGTTTCTTCGGTCCGATCGCGGATCGAAGAATGCCAATCCGCTGTCGCATCAGATGTTGATGGGTCATCCGTGCGGAGCCAATCGGGTAAATCGTGTAGTGGCTCCGAAGATGATTGATCTGATGGACTTTCGTCCTCCTGGCGCGCACGGATCCGATCCAACCACTCTGGACCGCCATCTGCTTCCGTTTCTAGGTCATCCAATTGTTGATCTAAAGTATCTGGGCCCGTTCGTATTCCGGTCAACCAATCTGACACAGCCTCTTCTTCCCCTGTCCCCAGTTCGGGGGGGGTCCAGACATCTTCTTCGTCGTCGTCGTCTTCTTCTTCTTGCTCGCCCATCATGAAGATATCTTCATCCGGTAGCGTAGGGCCCCGCAAGCTATCCAACCAATTGGGAGCTTCAATTTCATCTCCGGATGGCAGTCCGGGGCGTTCATCTTGTTCATGCTTTGGCCAGCTTGGCAGATCATCTTCGTCCTGCTCGATTTCTGTATCTTCCTGCCGGTCCCTTAGTGAACGAAGCCAATCCGGTGTGGCGTTTTCCGTGGGTGGTGTTTCAGAAGATTGCTTTGATGGTGAACTCGGTAGATTTTCTGAAGGATTAACGATTAAGGGTCTGAGCCTGGCCTCACAGAATTGGCATGCATCCAATTCTGGGGGATTCAATTTTCCGCACATAGGGCATTTTTGATCAGCCATGTTTATCCCCCATAGGGTCGGTCAGCGCCGATCAGGACGCGCAACCCGGTTGCAATTGTACCCAGCGCCACGCCAAATAAAATGCCGCGTGCCCCTGCTGTAGCTACAACCCTGGTAAGCCAGCCGCTAACATCGCTCACCAGAGGTAAATCAAATCCAGGAATAGAAGCTGTCCCCAAGAAGATAAAAAGTACGGTTCCCAAAAATATTGTGGCCAGCAGGTTAACCCGCCAACTCAGCAAACGCGCTCCGGCATAAAGCAGAATCACTGCCAGCAAAGCCATCAAGCTGGTTTCGATCGGCAGCTGAATATGGTTAAAGATCCACATGGACCAATCTGCTGTTGGGCCAAAAAAACCCACCACTGCTATCGTGACAATGAGAGCAGTGATCAGGACAAAACTATAGGCACTTCCATCCTGATCGCTGGTTATTTTTCGCCAATGAACCGAAAGGAGGTTGAATACACCCACAATCAGAGCAACTGCGCTCAACTCCACTGCCCAACGCAAGAAAAGTACTCGCAGATTGATCAGCAGTGGAAGCTCCAGAAAATAGCCCAGCAATACCACAAGGCTGACTGCCATCGCGAGAGCGATCATAATGGGAGTTTTTACACGGCGGATCATAGGACATTCACCAGTTTCAACACCGCGCCGACCAGGATCGCAATGATGATCACCCAACGCATAAAGTCCTCGGTCCTTAAACTGGCGCTATGCATATTACCGGCCTGAATATATGCTCCGCTCGCATAGAGCTCCTCCCCGATCAAAGGCTCCTGAGCTGCGGCGTAGAGCACGGCTTGAGCGGTAAGATTGTCGCTCCCGGCCAGCGTCAGGCTGCCGTTTCGCTCTCCAGCCTCAGTGATGAGCGCTACTTCGCTGCCAAAGTGCCCTGCCAACACGTTGGCAGCCACGTTTTGATCGAAGATGACCGGAAGCGTTCCAGCTGCAAAGCTGAATGGCGTTAACCCGGTGATTTGACCGGAGCTTTGTTCGTACAAGTTAGCAGAGCCAATCGCTCTGTAAGTGCTCTTTTGGGTGTCTTGAGAGAGTATCCCCAATACACCTTCCCCGCTGGTAGCAATTGGTGGGCTATCACTGATCGATGCGACCCGGGCAATTCGCTGGAGCACACTCAAACCAACAAAGGCTGAACCCGCTTGCAGCCCGTTCAGACTACCATGGCCCAAGGAAATGTGCAGGCGCTTGCCCGCTTCAACAGCCAGGCCAATTGAACGACCTAATCGCGAGAAGGCTGCAATTTCTCGCCAGGAACCTTTGGGACGTTTTCGGGCGATGGATGCGAATGTGATCATAATAAGGAGGAAGATCACCACAAAACCAAGCCCAAGCAGATTAGACAGATTCACTGGAGGCTACCTCCCGAAGCAGAGAAACAAATTCGCGAGTATAGGTTGTGTCTTCAAGCAATTCAGCCAGAGCCGAAATATGCTGTTCTGGAAATAATTGTTTTAGGGCCGGCTGACCGATGTAAACGATCTGCGCACCCAATAAAGTCAATGGACCAGCCGCGTCTAAGAGTGCAGCGATCATGTCCTGCACCCCCCACCTGTGGATGTTTTTAACCCATAACCGCCAAATATGCTGGTCAGAATTCATAGTAACAGTATAGCACAAATCCAAATTGGATGGAATCGCGCAAGAGGCAATACCACCTGGTACTTAAGGTCTAAATATCTACCTCAGAGCAACGAATAGCACCCTTCAAAAACAATTTGATACAACATCCTTGGATGCAAAAAACGGGCCAACTTTATATCATCCTCTGGCCCCAAAATACCGGCTCCATAGGAATCACTTTGAGGAGCATAGATCGTTAGTGTTTTTTGGCGTATGTCCAAAAATATGCTAACAACGAACCCGATCGATGGGCGGTTGTGTTGTGCAACCGATATCGGATAAGATTCTGCATGATTTTATATCTGAGTTAATAAACGGTCAAGGAATTTAGAAATAACTCCCAAAAATGAAAGCAATTTTGGAATCGATTTATTTTAGGTGGATAGCTGCAAGGCCTGCGACGATGAATAACCATAGAACTCACGTATCGAAAACTACCGAGTGCCCATAATCCAAACTTGTTTTATCTGAAATATGACAGTTAACCGTTTTTTTTATGCCTTATATAACTATGTAAGATTGTCCAGTCAGGCTAAACTTATAAATTGAGGCTACTTGGTAAGGCAAAAGACTCTCCTCTAAAAAAATTTTGCGCCTATAAAGGTGGCAATTTAAGAATAGGCAGAATGGAGTAAACAAATGAAAAGACCAATGGTTACGATTGATGGCAACGAAGCTACTGCTTACGTCGCCCACAACCTCAGTGAAGTGATCGCAATTTACCCGATCACCCCATCGTCTCCGATGGGGGAATTTGCCGACGAATGGTCGGCGAATGCAACACCCAACATATGGGGGACTGTTCCGCTGGTACAAGAAATGCAGGCAGAAGGCGGCGCTGCGGGGGCTGTTCACGGAGCACTGCAAACTGGGGCCCTCACCACAACCTTTACCGCCTCTCAGGGCTTGCTGTTGATGATCCCCAATATGTATAAAATCGCGGGAGAGTTGACAGCCACAGTTTTCCATGTCTCGGCTCGCTCCCTAGCTGCTCAGGCGCTCTCTATTTTCGGCGACCATTCGGATGTGATGGCGACGCGCGCGACCGGTTTTGCTTTGCTGGCATCTAATTCGGTGCAGGAAGCTCAGGACATGGCTATGATTGCCCATGCAGCCACGCTTGAATCGCGGGTGCCTTTCCTACACTTCTTCGATGGATTCCGCACCTCTCACGAGGTCAATAAGATCGAGCAGCTCACGGTCGAGGATTTACGGTCTATGATCGACGATCGCCTGGTTCAGGCGCACCGCAGCCGCGGTTTATCTCCAGATCATCCCGTCATACGCGGCACTGCTCAAAATCCGGATGCGTTCTTCCAGGCACGCGAAACTGTCAACCCATTTTATGATGCCTGCCCTGGCATTGTTCAGAAAACGATGGACAAATATGCCGAATTAGTCGGACGGCAATATCACCTCTTCGATTATATTGGCGCTCCTGATGCAGAGTATGTCATCGTAATAATGGGTTCTGGAGCCGAAACAGCCACTGAAACTGCCAGGCACCTGGTGGAAAGCGGCCAGAAGGTTGGCGTATTGGTCGTTCACCTCTATCGACCGTTCTCTGTCAAACACTTTCTTGAGGCTCTGCCAGCTTCCACCAAACGGATCGCTGTCCTGGATCGCACCAAAGAGCCCGGCTCGGCCGGCGAACCACTCTACCAGGATGTCCTGACTGCACTGATGGAAACCTGGACCGGTCCAATGCCACGCGTGATCGGTGGTCGCTATGGACTGAGCTCAAAGGATTTCACGCCGGCCATGGTCAAGGCAGTCTACGATGAATTGCTTAAGGCGGAACCAAAGAACCACTTCACCCTGGGTATTGTGGACGATGTGACCCATACCAGCCTGGATTATGATCCCGACTTCTATATCGAATCACCCGAGACAGTCCGTTGTGTCTTTTGGGGCTTGGGCGCTGACGGTACGGTTGGGGCGAACAAGAATTCCATCAAAATTATCGGTGAAGAAACCGATAATTTTGCCCAAGGCTATTTTGTCTACGACTCGAAGAAATCCGGCTCAGTCACGATCTCCCATTTGCGGTTCGGGCCCAAGCCCGTGCGAGCGCCGTACACGATCAACCAGGCGAACTTCGTGGCCTGCCACCAATTCTCTTTCCTTGAAAGGTTCGATGTACTCCGCTATGCCATGCCTGGATCGGTCTTCCTATTGAATAGCATTTATGGCCCAGAAGAAGTGTGGGATCAACTGCCAATCGAGACCCAGAAGGCAATTCTGAAGAAAAAATTGCGTTTTTACGTCATCGACGCCCATGAGGTTGCTCAACAAACCGGCATGGGTGGACGCATCAACACGATCATGCAGACTTGCTTCTTCGCCATCAGCGGGGTCCTGCCGCGTGACCAGGCAATTGCAGAAATCAAGCACGCCATTGAGAAGACCTACGGAAAGCGCGGCGAAGCGGTGGTAAAAGCGAACTTCGAAGCGGTTGATCAAACATTGGTGAATCTAAGCGAAGTTAAGGTACCTTCTCAAGCCACCAGCACCATCTCCCGCCGCGCGCCTGTACCCGAAAGAGCGCCAGAATTTGTCAAAAGTGTTCTCGGGCCGATGATCACTTTGGACGGGGATTCGCTGCCAGTCAGCGCATTTCCAATCGACGGCACCTATCCGACGGGAACAACCCAATGGGAGAAGCGCAATATCACCCTTGAGATCCCAGTATGGGAGCCCGAGCTATGCATCCAGTGCGGCAAATGCTGCTTTGTATGTCCGCATGCTGTGATTCGCGAGAAGATCTACGATCCATCCTACCTGGAAAAAGCTCCTGAAGGTTGGGAGGCTGTGGATGCCCGCTGGAAAGAATTCCCGGAGTCCAAGTACACACTGGCTATTGCACCCGAAGACTGCACCGGCTGCACTCTGTGTGTAGAAGTTTGCCCAGCGAAAGACAAGAGTCAGGTAGGCCGTAAGGCGATCAATATGGCCCCGCAACCACCCATCCGTGAGACTGAAGTTGTCAAATGGGATTACTTCTTATCGCTGCCAGAGGTGGATCGGACTGCAATCAGCCTGAAGACCGTCAAAAATTCGCAACTGCTCGAACCCCTGTTTGAGTTTTCCGGCGCTTGTGCCGGCTGTGGCGAGACCCCTTATCTCAAACTGCTCAGCCAACTCTACGGAGATCGCATTACGATTGCCAATGCTACTGGATGTTCATCTATCTACGGCGGCAACCTACCCACAACACCTTGGGCAAAAAACGCTGACGGCCGCGGCCCAGCCTGGTCAAACTCCCTCTTCGAAGACAACGCCGAATTTGGTCTGGGTATGCGCTTGACCCTCGACAAACAAATCGAATACGCCCGTGAGCTCCTACCCTCCTTCGCTAACCAGATTGGCGAACAACTTGTCTCAGGTTTGCTCAATGCCAACCAAACAACCGAGGCTGGGATACGCGAGCAGCGGGAACGAGTTAACTTACTCAAACAAAACCTGGCAAACCTGAATGACCCGCGCGCCCGAGATTTGCTCAGTCTGGCTGATGTGCTGGTCCGCAAGAGCATCTGGATCGTTGGCGGTGATGGATGGGCATACGATATCGGATACGGCGGTTTGGACCATGTTCTGGCATCTGGCCGGAATGTTAATGTGCTGGTATTAGACACAGAGGTGTATTCCAACACCGGTGGTCAGGCCTCCAAATCCACCCCTCGAGCGGCTGTAGCCAAATTCGCCGCCCAGGGAAAAGGGATGCCCAAGAAAGATCTGGGAATGATCGCCATGGCCTATGGCTATGTCTATGTGGCCCGGATTGCGATGGGCGCCAGCGACCAACAAACTCTGAACGCATTCCTGGAAGCAGACGCATATGATGGACCTTCACTGATCATTGCTTACAGTCACTGCATCTCTCATGGCTTTGATCTGAGCAGGGGCCTAGATCAACAAAAACTGGCGGTTCAGTCCGGCCACTGGCCACTCTACCGCTTCAACCCTGCAAAAGCCGCCGCCGGCCAGAACCCGCTCTCTATCGACTCCAAAGAACCAACCATTTCTTTGGAAGAGTATGCTTACAACGAGACTCGCTACCGCATGCTGCTGCAAAGCGACGAAGCCCGGGCAGAAATGCTGATGAAGCAGGCTAAGAACGACGTACGTGGCCGCTGGGACCTTTACCGCCAGATGGCCGCCATGCACTACGAACCCGTCAATGGTGACGAAGCCCCGGCTGACGAAGAGATTGACTGATTATCCAACAAGGTAGAGCTGGATAAGGGCAGACACCCTTATCCAGCATCTCCAGTTTGCGGATTATATAAGGAAGGGAATTTATTATGGTCGACCTATCAACTACTTACCTTGGTCTGGAATTAAAAAACCCGCTCGTGGCTTCGGCCTCGCCACTCTCCAAGAAAGTTGAAACTGCACAGGAGCTCGAACAGGCTGGTGTTTCTGCGATTGTTATGTACTCGCTCTTTGAAGAGCAAATCATTCAAGAAAGCTTCAAACTGCATCAGGATTTAACCCGCGGTACTGACCAGTTCGCAGAAGCGCTCAGTTATATCCCGGATTATGGGACCTACAGTATCGGACCGGAAAAGTATGTGGAGCATTTGAAGAAAATCAAACAGTCCGTCCGGATCCCGGTGATCGGCAGTTTGAATGGTGTATCCACTGGCGGTTGGGTTGATTATGCAAAAAAGATCGAACAAGCGGGTGCAGATGCCCTTGAGTTGAACTTGTATTATCTGGCCACCGACCCGAACCAGACCAGCGCCGAACTGGAAGATACGTATGTGACCTTAGTAAGAGATGTTGCTAAACAGCTGAGCATCCCTCTGGCAGTAAAGATCAGCCCGTTCGTCACCGCATTGCCCAATTTTGCCCGCCGATTGAGCGATGCTGGGGCCAAGGGCCTGGTTTTATTCAACCGCTTTTATCAGCCCGATTTCGATCTGGAAGAGTTGGAAGTGGTGCCTAATCTGGTCTTGAGCCATTCAGACGAGCTGCGGCTTCCCCTGCGATGGATCGCGATCCTGTATGGGCGGGTGCCGTTTGATTTTGCCCTTACAAGTGGTGTGCATTCCGCTGAAGATATTTTGAAAGCCATGATGGCTGGGGCCAGCGTTGCCATGACAGCCTCTGCCCTGCTCCAGGAAGGCATTGGCAAGGTTCCGTCTCTGCTCACCGATATGGAAGCCTGGATGATCGAGCATGAGTACGAATCAATCCGGCAAATGAAGGGCAGCATGAGCCAGCAGGCAGTCGCGGAACCGGCTGCCTTTGAGCGAGCGAATTATTTGAAAGTGCTCAGCTCCTATTAGGTCACCTGGCTTCCTGAGAAGTCTCACTATAAAAAGGCAGACACCCTGCGAGAGCAAGGTGTCTGCCTTTTTCAAATCAGAAAGCGCAACGGGTCCCATTTCTGCACACAGCAGTTGAGGTTACAATTCGCGAAGAAATAGGCGCAATAACCAAGTACAGAAGTAGTTCGCTAAACCTTAGGGGTAGATGCCCAAGAATGGGCAACCCGAATAGAAATTTACAGTCCTATTGTACTCCCAATAACAAAAGGGCTCCCTGTACTACAAGGGAGCCCCACTTAGTATTATGCTATGCAGGGATCTTAGAGCCCAGCAGAATCCGGCCACAGGGGAAAATCAGGCCGGCCAGAGCCGGGTCTATCACGGCCAAAGGATCAAGCTTCAGATTATTCGACGGTATTGCTCTCCTGCATGGGCGCGTGCTTCTTGTGCCGGTAAACAATCCGCCCTCGAGTGAGGTCATACGGAGACATTTCTACCCGGACTCGATCGCCAAGCAGGATGCGAATATAATACTTGCGCATTTTGCCAGAGAGATAAGCCAGTACTTCGTGCCCATTGTCCAGGCGCACTTTAAACTGGGTTCCTGGCAGTGCTTCAAATACCATGCCTTCAACCTGAATCTTGTCATCATCTTTAGCCATCTTCACCTCCAGACCGCCAGGGATGCCCTGGGAGCCTTGCTCTACTTTTGTCAACGATTATTGTTGGACCAGCGCTCTTGCCAATCTGGCCGCTCAACCAAGTTATCTACTATTCGGGGTCGGTTTGCTGGCGGCGTTTAAGACGACGAATAGCCTTTTTCTTCTGGATCCGGCGCAATTCACTCTTGGATACGAACCAGCGTTTGCGTCGTACAGTGCTTAGGATCCCGCTCTTGGCAACTTTCTTGCGAAAGCGTCGTAGCAGTTGATCCTGCGATTCATTAGGGCGCAGATTTACCTGTGTCAATCTATTCACCTCCTTTCGCCAAAGCACTGAGTGGTTTGTCAGTTTGGATCATCCGGGTAGATTTGAGCCTGATTCGCTGAAATATATCCGCCAAAAATCCTGACTGACTAGTTGGAGCCTATCCGAAAAGTGGTATATGTAGTTGTTGTTGCGTGCTGCGCAGACAACCACCACATACCTTCTGACTATTCGGATAAATTCTTCGTATCTATCTAATCCAACCCGAGAATGGTCTAGCCACTGCCAAGTTTAAAGGATCTGGATCATACAAAGCAGACCGATGGCCATAAAAGAAAAACTCGGCCTGCGTTCGCGGAAGAGGCAGCCGAGCCGATCTAAAGCTCTCCATGATGAGTATCAATCTACGTTACTCAAAACGCTCTATCCTCCTCGCATGGTTGTTAAAATCACAATTGCTAGAGCAGGTCCGCGATGCAAAAATAATTATAGCGGAATATGGTATGCTTGTCAAATTTAAAAAGAAAAAGCCTCTTGGCAATGACCTACTCTCCCAGGGGGTCGCCCCCCAAGTACCATCGGCGCTGACGGGCTTAACGACCGGGTTCGGGATGTGGCCGGGTGTACCTCCGTCGCTCCAATCACCAAGAGACTTAATTCTACGATGTTAAGACCAACTGAAAAGAATATTGCGCTGTTTCGAAAAGTTCCGAGTTCTCCGCACCACTGTTAAGCCCTCGGCCATTAGTACAGCTTAGCTGAACACATCACTGCGCTTACACATGCTGCCTATCAAGCAGGTGGTCTTCCTGCGGCCTTACTCCTTTTACGGATGAGGGATCTCATCTTGAGGCAAGTTTCCCACTTAGATGCTTTCAGCGGTTATCTCTGCCAGACATGGCTACCCAGCGATGCCGTTGGCACGACAACTGGCACACCAGAGGTCTGTCCACCCCGGTCCTCTCGTACTAGGGGCAGCTCCTCTCAAATCCCTTACGCCCACAGCGGATAGAGACCGACCTGTCTCACGACGGTCTGAACCCAGCTCGCGTACCGCTTTAACGGGCGAACAGCCCGACCCTTGGGACCTTGTCCAGCCCCAGGATGCGATGAGCCGACATCGAGGTGCCGAGCGAGGTCGTCGATGTGAACTCTTGGACCTCACCAGCCTGTTATCCCCGGGGTAGCTTTTATCCGGTAAGCCACGGCCCTTCCACTCGGTACCGTGGGATCACTAAGCCCGTCTTTCGACTCTGCTCGACGCGTTGGTCTTGCAGTCAAGCTCCCTTATGCCTTTACACTCTACGGCTGGTTTCCATTCAGCCTGAGGGAACCTTTGGGCGCCTCCGTTACCTTTTAGGAGGCGACCGCCCCAGTCAAACTGCCCACCTGGCACGGTCCCCCACCCGGATGACGGTGTGGGGTTAGGGTCTAGACAGGGTCAGGGTGGTATTTCACTGACGGCTCCACCGAAGCTAGCGCTCCAGCTTCAAAGCCTCCCACCTATACTACACAGACCATGCCCAAACTCAATGCCAAGCTGCAGTAAAGCTCCACGGGGTCTTTTTGTCCTGCTGCGGGAAAGACGCATCTTCACGCCTATTTCAATTTCACCGGGTCCTTCGTTGAGACAGTGCTCTAGTTGTTACACCGTTCGTGCGGGTCGGAACTTACCCGACAAGGAATTTCGCTACCTTAGGACCGTTATAGTTACGGCCGCCGTTCACCGGGGCTTCGGTTCAGAGCTTCGCTTGCGCTAACCCCTCCCCTTAACCTTCCGGCACTGGGCAGGTGTCAGCCCCTATACATCGCCTTTCGGCTTTGCAGAGACCTGTGGTTTTGTTAACCAGTCACTAGAGCCATTTCACTGCGACCTCCTCACGCTCCACCTGTATAAGTTTCACGTAAAGAGGCACCCCTTATCCCGAAGTTACGGGGCTAATTTGCCTAATTCCTTAACGAAGGTTCTCCCGTTCGCCTTGGTATACTCTACCCGTCTACCAGTGTCGGTTTGCGGTACGGGCACCTGGAATTCAACACTTAGAGGCTTTTCTCGGCAGCAAGGCTTAACCACTTCCGCCTCAGGGGCTCGTATTCGTGCCTCAGCTCAGTCTGCGGATTTTCCTACAGACCTCAACGCCTACACACTTACACCCACACAACCAATCGTGGGCTGGTCTACCTCGCTGCGTCCCCTCATCGCTCCTTCCAGGTGGTTCCGGAATGTTGACCGGATGTCCATCGCCTACGCCTTTCGGCCTCGGCTAAGGCCCGACTAACCCGACGCGGATTGACCTGCCGTCGGAAACCTTAGACTTACGGCGAACACGGTTCTCACGTGTTTTACGCTACTCATGCCTGCATTCTCACTTCTGTCCGCTCCAGCCGTCCTTCCGGTCGACCTTCACCGCTGACAGAACGCTCCCCTACCGCCCCAGCAAAAGCTGAGGCCCATGGCTTCGGTGCCAGACTTAGCCCCGTTATATTTTCCGCGCAGGACCACTTGACCAGTGAGCTATTACGCACTCTTTAAAGGGTGGCTGCTTCTAAGCCAACCTCCTGGTTGTCCGTGTAGTCCCACATCGTTTCCCACTTAGCCTGGACTTGAGGACCTTAGCCGATGATCTGGGCTGTTTCCCTTTTGACTACGAAACTCATCTCCCGTAGTCCGACTGCCATGCTCTGGAGTACCGGCATTCGGAGTTTGGTTGGGTTCGGTAAGCAGTAAGCCCCCTAGCCCATCCAGTGCTCTACCTCCGGTACTGAACACATGACGCTAGCCCTAAAGCTATTTCGGGGAGAACAAGCTATCTCCGAGTTCGTTTGGCATATCACCTCTACCCACAGCTCATCCCATAATTTTGCAACATTAATGGGTTCGGGCCTCCACGAGCTTTTAGACTCGCTTCACCCTGGCCATGGGTAGCTCACCCGGTTTCGTGTCTAATCCCTGCGACTATACGCCCTATTAAGACTCGCTTTCGCTACGGCTTCGGGTGTCACTCCC
>CAVORW010000004.1:62500-851384 GCA_963698715.1 uncultured Chloroflexia bacterium
CTTCATCGCGCACGCGGCGTTGCTGCATCAGGCTTTCGCCCATTGTGCAATATTCCCTACTGCTGCCACCCGTAGGTGTCTGGCCCGTGTTTCAGTGCCAGTGTGGGGGGTCACCCTCTCAGGTCCCCTACCCGTCGTCGCCTTGGTAGGCCATTACCCTACCAACTAGCTGATGGGACGCAGGCCCCTCCCGAAGCGAATTACTCCTTTAGACGTGAAGTATCTAACCATCACGACCACATGAGGTATTAGCAGCCCTTTCGAGCCGTTATCCCTCACTTCGGGGCAGGTCACCAACGCGTTACTCACCCGTTCGCCACTAAAAGCATATTGCTACACTTTCCGTTCGACTTGCATGTATTAAGCACGCCGCCAGCGTTCATCCTGAGCCAGGATCAAACTCTCCGCAAAAAATTTACGTATCAAAGATACGTTAAAGTTACGGATTTTTACTGGAATTATACGAGGTTCTATCTTCCTACCACTTTTCAGTTGTTAAGGTCCTGCCAACTAAGCGGGCCGAATTTTACCAGCCCAGTTACTGCCTGTCAAGGTCTTTTAGAGACTAAACTGCCGAAGTCACATGTCGCGGACTTCGGCACGTCAGACCGACAAGCAGTTGGCTTTGGTCTCTGACGCAGAGGCGTCTTTTGGGTTTTGAGCGATCTGCCCTTGCGGGCGAGACCGTCGGTTAATCAAAGTGCGTGTTCAATTATACCGATTTTCACACTTTTGTCAAGAGGATAAGTCCCCACTTTTCCAGACTTGCTGGAGGATTGCTTTCTCTTTGAGCCGACAAATTTTATTCGGTTTGCAAAATCTGTCAAAGGGAGGCTGGAGTTCTTAGTCTGTCCCGAAAGGTCCAGGGACCCAGGTTGTTCCCGAAGGCTTGCGGATTATACGCCATTAAATATATATGTCAAGGGTTTCAGAAACAATTGCTCAAATTGGCTGACGACCGGCGAACCCGGCTTCGATATCGTGCCAGAATTGTATATCTGGCTCACCATATCGCCAGCACAAATATACTTCCCGGCCCTCTCGTAGTGCTGGGAAATCCACTAATCCCGAATTGATATCTTTCAGAATTGCCCCAGTCATCTGGATGGCTCTGACCAGCTTCTCAATCCGGTTGAAGCTTAGCACCAGCTCACTGGCGACCTTGCCGCCTCCATTGCCGGCGGCTTTCTCAATCATCGGCCAGGCTTGCGGCTGTTTCTCGGTGATTTCGCTGCGCAGTTCCAACAGCTCAGCAATCATGGGTCGAATTTGCACCACCACCTGATTCGCTTTTTCAAGATTGAAATACTCTGCCATTATTCCTCCTCAACCCGGCTTGATTTTCGTCCAGGACCTCCTAAACATTACAAACTTATGGTCGCACGTCTATTGTTTGATTCCCAGACAGGGGCGCGATTGTCATTGTTATCCGTTTATCCGGCTTGAGCAGGCTCAGGAACGTTTATTTCACCACCCAGGACTTCGACTGCATAGCCGCCAACCCGGACTGTCTCAATCGCTCTCGGTGGCCCCACCACCTCTACCTGGGCTTCTCCCGGACGGCCCAACCAGTGTCCTTGCTGGGCGATAAAACAAGGTTCTGTCAGCAGCCCATGGTACCAGCAATAAGCCGCCATACCTCCCGTTGCCGATCCCGTGAATGGGTCTTCCAATGTATCAGGAGGCAGTCCAAAATGACGGGCGAATGTCTTTCCTTCTCCATCTATACCCTGTAATACAAATAGATGCGGGCTAAAGAAATCGCCCTTTGCTCTTAAGGAAGCATAGGCTTCGAAATTCAGTCTGGCCCGCCGCAGGCTGTCCAGGCTTTTCAACGGGATCATCAATTGAGGCGTGCCAGTGCTGACCGTCATAATAGGAAAACCCGGAAGCAAATCTGCAGATTCCAACCCAAACGCAGGCAGTATGTTTTCCGGTGGGTAAACGCGCAAGAATTGGGGCCGCTGTTGGGACATGGTTATAAGCAGCAGTTCGTCCTCACCTCGGCTGATTTCAACTTCAATAATACCTGCTTGCAATTCCAAACGAATATTGACCGGGCTCCGACCAATAGTTAATCGTCCACTTGTAATCCAGGCGAATACAGCTGCCAAAGTTGGATGGCCGGCTAATGGGATTTCTTCAGAAGGTGTGAAGTAGCGTGCCCGCAGGTCCGCCTTGGTTGAAGCCATGACGAAGGCGGTTTCCGAAAGGTTCATCTCTAAAGCGATTGCCTGCATCACGGTTTCCGCCAGATCGTCTGCATCCATCACGACCATACAAGGATTCCCAGCATATAGTTGTCGGGTGAATGCATCAATCTGCAGGCAAGTTAACCGTTTCATTTTCTTTCCTGACATCGGAAACAAAATGCGTGCACCAGGCGATCACACCGCCCAGGCACGCATTTTATTTGGAGACAAAGCCCAGCCATGAATACGCGATAAAGCCTATGGGCTTTGCGGATGACGATCTTACTTATCTTCCTTGGGCAAGAAACGAGTTACGTTAGTGCCACAAACTGGGCAGGTGCCTTTAACCATCCGCCGGCCTTTATCATTGACTTGCACCTTGCCAGCTTTGATCTGCCGCTTGCTGCGGCACTTTACACAATAACCTTCAAAATCCATCGTAAAACCTCCTCTGCTAAAAAATGGTGTGATAGGAACTGCTTGCCGGGCTGTTTGTTCTAAACGCCGTCAAGTACAGGCATTATAATCGGTTTGTGCATACTTTTACGCCCAATTTTAAATGAACATCGGGAAATTCGATGTTAATACCCTAATTTCAAGGTTTGAGAATGCTTCGACACACTCACATCCCCCAAATCTGGGGGCGCCCACACAAGATTTATCTAGACCTAAAATCGTTATTGTTGCTCGAATTTGGTAAAATGGAATGGGCGGAGGTATTTTAACTCTGCCGTTAATTTTCGACACGATTTTACTAAAGAAGGATAAATCCATGGCTTCCACAAATAAACGCAATCCTGGGATGCCCCTCGACCTGGACTGGGTGATGAACGCTCGCGTCAATCGCAGCGCGGTCGAGCGGCGCACCGCATCTTTGCCGGCGCGGCGGTCCATTAAAAAGGAATGGCAGGCAGCCTGGTTATTGCGCGCCATAACCTGCATTGACCTGACTACCTTGGCAGGAGATGACACACCAGGACGGGTAAAGCGCCTGTGTGCTAAGGCCCGCCAACCCGTCCGTCCGGACATGCTCGCTCGCCTGGATGTTTTTGACCAGGGCATTACCGTCGGCGCGGTCTGCGTTTATCCCAACCGGGTCCGGGATGCCGTTGAAGCTTTGAAGGGCAGCTTCATCCCGGTGGCTTCGGTTGCGACCGGTTTCCCGGCCGGCCAAACCCCGTTGCCTCAGCGTATCGCCGAAATCGAACAGGCGATTGAAGCTGGAGCATCTGAGATTGATGTGGTGATCAGCCGTACCCATGTCCTGACCGGTGACTGGCAGGCTCTCTATGATGAGGTCAAACGGTTTCGAGAGACCTGTGGAGAGGCCGCCCATATGAAAACCATATTAGCCACCGGCGATCTTGGCACTCTGAAACAAGTTTACCAGGCCAGCCTGGTTGCCATGATGGCTGGCTCGGACTTCATTAAGACCTCCACCGGCAAAGAAGATGTCAACGCCACGCTGGAATTTGGGCTGGTAATGACCCGCGCCATTCGAGAATATTTCGATCGAAGCAATTATAAAGTAGGTTTCAAACCGGCAGGCGGAGTCAGCAAAGCCAAGCAAGCCCTGGTATGGCTATCGCTGATGCGAGAAGAATTGGGCGCCGAATGGATGATGCCTGACCTGTTCCGAATCGGGGCCAGCAGTCTGTTGGCAGATCTGGAACGCCAGCTTTACCACCATATCACGGGCCATTATGCTGCCCGCCACCATATGCCGATGGGATAACTATTCTCTGAGGCGTTGTCCGACAAAATCGTTTATGGGGCGCGCAGGTGGAGAAACTGCTCGCACACTACACAAACATATCTTTCTCAACAGATACGGCTTGCAACCCTGCGAAAGCCGAATTAAGTTCAAGAGAACTGGAGCGACCCATGAAAGTAGCTGAAATCCTAAAGACGATGGAATACGGTCCTGCGCCCGAATCGCCTGAGGCTGTCAATGCCTGGCTGGCCGATCATGAGCGTAAATTTGGGCTGTTTATCAATAACCGTTGGGTTTTCCCGGAAAATCCCAGCTACTACGCCGGCTATAATCCTGCCACAAATGAGCTGCTGGCCGAAACAGTCCAGGCCGGGCAGGCTGAGGTGGATGCAGCCGTAGCGGCCGCTCGCCAGGCTTTTCAGGGCTGGAGCCAGACACCCGGGCATGAACGGGCGCGCTATCTATATGCAATCGCACGCAACATCCAGAAACATCATCGGCTGCTGGCAGTGCTCGAATCGATGGACAACGGAAAACCGATCCGCGAATCGCGGGATATTGACGTGCCACTCCTGGCCCGCCATTTTTATTATCACGCCGGCTGGGCCCAGCTGATGGAAACCGAGTTGGCCGATTACCAGCCGGTTGGCGTCGTTGGGCAGATCATTCCCTGGAATTTCCCCTTGCTGATGCTGGCCTGGAAAATTGCACCGGCAATCGCCATGGGCAACACAGTCGTGCTCAAACCAGCTTCTTACACCCGGCTATCCGCTTTAATGTTTGCCGAGGTGGTTGCAGAAGCCGGCCTGCCCCCAGGCGTGATCAACATCATCACCGGCAGCAGCAAAGCCGGAACGATGCTGGTTGAACATCCCGATGTGGATAAAATCGCTTTCACCGGTTCGACCGATGTTGGCCGCATCCTGCGCCGCCAGACCGCCGGCAGCGGCAAGAAGCTCTCCCTGGAGCTGGGTGGAAAATCCCCCTTTGTTGTCTTTGAAGATGCTGACCTGGACAGCGCTATCGAAGGGGTCGTAGATGCCATCTGGTTCAATCAAGGCCAGGTCTGCTGCGCCGGTTCGCGACTGTTAGTTCAAGAAAACATTGCCCCCAAATTTATCGGCAAACTTAAAGCCCGCATGGAAAACCTGCGGGTCGGCGATCCGTTGGATAAATGTATCGATATGGGGGCGATCGTCGATCAATCACAATGGAGCACGGTGGACAACTGGGTAAAAACCGGCGTGAAAGAAGGCGGCGAGCTTTTCCAGCCAGCTATCGAGCTGCCCAAAAAAGGGCTGTTCTACCCGCCAACTCTGATCACCAACCTTGACCCGGCTGCCGAAACGGTGCAGGAAGAGATTTTTGGTCCGGTCCTGGTCTCCTTGACATTCCGCAACCCAGCTGAGGCGATTGCCCTGGCCAACAATACCCGCTACGGGCTGGCAGCCAGTGTTTGGAGTGAAAATATCAACCTGGCTCTGGAAGCAGCCAGCAAAATCAAGGCCGGATCGGTTTGGGTGAATTGCACCAACCTGTTCGACGCGGCATCAGGCTTTGGTGGCTACCGCGAGAGCGGTTACGGCCGCGAGGGCGGCAAGGAAGGCCTGTTTGAATACCTGCGGCCGGCCTGGCAGGCGCGGCCGCGCCCCCAATTCACACCCTCCCCAGACGGCCCAGCGGCCAAATGGGGCGCATATACACCCACCCACCCTGTACTGCCAAATGGCAAAACAACCCATGGCAAAGACGGCCTGCGAGTCGACCGGACCCCTAAAATGTACGTGGGCGGGAAACAGGTCCGTCCGGATGGCAATTACACCCGCCCGGTATTGAATCCCAAAGGCGAGCTGGTGGGGCAGGTGGGGGATGGCAACCGCAAAGATATCCGCAACGCGGTTGAGGCCGCTCATGCAGCCCACACAGCCAAACCGGGCTGGGCGATGCGGCATGGTTTCAACCGCTCGCAAATTTTGTACTTCATCGGCGAGAATCTGAGATGCCCGCGCCGAAGAGTTCGCCCGCCGGATAGTGGCAATGACTGGCGCCTCGCTGAAATCTGCCCGCGCCGAAGTGGACCTCTCCGTGGAGCGCCTGTTTACCTATGCCGCCTGGGCCGATAAGTACGGCGGGAGCATTCAGGAGACCACTTTGCGCGGCATCACGGTGGCAGTGAACGAGCCGCTGGGGGTGCTGGGCATCGCCTGCCCGGACGAAGCTCCCTTGCTTGCTTTCGTTTCCTTAATGGCTCCCGCGATTGGGCGGGGCAACACGGTGGTGATTATTCCCAGCCCCAAATACCCACTCAGCGCCACCGATTTTTACCAGATTCTGGACACTTCGGATGTTCCGCCGGGTGTGGTCAACATTGTCACCGGCGACCGAGAGCATCTCACGAAGACCCTGGTCCAGCATGAGGATGTGGATGGCCTCTGGTACTTTGGCAGCGCGGAGGGCAGCTACCAGGTCGAGATAGAGTCTGCCGCCAATATGAAGCGCACCTGGGTCGGATACGGATTGGCACGCGATTGGTCCAGCCGTGAACAGGGCGAGGGCCACCAGTTTCTGCACGAAGCCACCCAGGTCAAGAACATTTGGGTGCCTACCGGGGAGTGAGGGAGTATCCGCATTCCTCAGAGATTGCCCGACCATAGACAATCGGTAATCCAAATCACCCTTTCCGTTGTCAGTGGAAAGGGCGTTTTGGTTGAATGGAAATATTCCAACCACCGAAACGGGCTTGCGAGTTCAGGCTTTCCTGGTAGATCAGGTTTATTAGAAAGGTATCAAGGTTTCGGTAGAAACGATGCAAACACTGAACATCCAGTATGCTCAGGTTTGTCCAAGATGGAATTACACCATCCGACCACAATCGACGTGTACTTGAGTTCAGTTTTTAAAGTGCGGAGTTATTCTTTTACAAGCCCTAAGAGTGCCGATTTCAGTTTAAGATTCAATTTGATCGATGGTCTTGGTATGTCTGACATGATGCTCCTGATCTGGTGTTTTCTACTTATTTTCTTCTTTCAACGGAAATTGACTGAGCCTATCATCGATCTCATCAAGATCTTTCTCGCTGAGCTTGAGGTATGGGGTCCTTCGATTCAGTTCCCGAATGCTATCGTCACCCATGGCAGCAATCATCGATTTGGTCAGCATTGCGACCAAGGGGATATATCTCCTAACGGCCTTTTTTGCTTTCTTATTTTGAAGTATTTTGAACGCAGGCACATACGTACTGAGCGTTTCAATATGGCTTCGGCTGGGCTGATACTCGATTCGGTAGTTACCTGATCCTAGCTGTAGGGTCACATTAGAATCTTGTTGTGTTCCTACATTGGGTTTCTCGCCGTTGATAAAAACCTCACCTTGAGGCGCATCCGGAAGAATTACCTCAGATTCGGCATTGAACGGGATCGTGAACTCAAAAGTCAATTCCCCATCCTCGCCGATCTGCCAACCACTCTCGTATAATCCTGCGGCGGAAAGATAACTGGCCCTGGCTCATTTCAGGGTCTTATCTGGCTTTGGGGCAAGCCTGGCGCTGCGGAACCCGGTGACCATATCATCATCGGACGAGGGATTTAGGCCGCACATATCCCGGTACATCCACTCAACAATAGAACCATAGGTATAGTGGTTGAATGAATTCATCTCTGTCGAACTGAACGATCCATCTGGCTTGAGCGAATCCCAGCGCTCCCATATTGTCGTCGCCCCCAGGTCAACAGCATACAACCAGGAAGGGTAGTCTTCGTTTAGCAGGAGTTTGTAAGCAAGATGGTTATGACCAATATTTGAGGGTACCCGGCATAAAAAGGGTGTACCAACGAATCCTGTTCGCAAATGGAGACCATCTTTTTGCAGCCTGGAGATGAAATCATGGGCGATTCTGGTTCGGAAATCCTCCGGGGCCAGATCCAAAAATAATGTCAGCACATACCCGGTTTGAGTGTGAATAGCGAGCCGCCCGGTTTCTGTAAAGAATTCTATTTGAATAGCAGCTAGAATTTCCTCGGCCAAAGCGCTATATTGATCTGCCAGATCAGTCCTTCCCAACACGCCCGCTCCAACCAGCGCGTCACCGTGCGTTCGGCATGCGGCGTGCAGCGCACCAACACCGAGAGGTCACAGCCTTCGGCCAGCAGCATCAAGACCAGGGTTATTTTCTCTGGGTCGGTTTTCAACCGATAGAGCGGGGTGTGCAACCGACTGGTGGATTTCATCCTGCACGCTTGGCATTTCCAATACTGAATGTCCCGCCGTTGGCCGCGTTTGCCATTACCCACCACCGCATGCAACCGCTCATCGGTCACCGCAAAATAGAGGCAATGTTGGTTGGGACAAGCATGTCCGCTCGTATCGCTGGTTTTCTTGCGCCCACGCGGACTTTTGATCTGCGCATAGGACGTGACTGCCGTGCGTGGGCGAAAAACTTGCACGCCGACCCCGGTACGACACGCAGCACAATCATGGGGCGTCCGGGGGCGTAAACGCCAAGCCCGTTTCCGTTTCTTTCTCCGGCTCTGCCACCATTTCCGCAGGGGTTTGCGATACAGTCGCCAGTCAGCGTGCAGCAGGAGACCGAACAAGAGCAGCCCCGGTAGACAAAAATGACACATTACTGGAAAAGGGTGCGGTAAAATCAGCATAGTTGCCGATTTTACTCGCCTTTCTGACCGCTTGGAAAGCCATTGCTCCCCAGCGTACCCTATCGGAATTATCCCCCACAAAAATCAGGAGTACCGGGCTCTCTGGATCCCTTATTTCAAGCAGCATGGCATCATGTGGTAAATGAATCTGCTGCCATTCTGCAGTGCCATCTTTTGGAACTGCCAATCCTGATTAAAATCCAACCGTTTCATTGTTTTTACTCCTTATTGAAAATAACATCGGACCACACCAGTTATGCCGGTAGGGTCTTTTTCTTTCCAGGTTAATGCGCGTTCTAAAAAGCCTTTTTTCCCAGCGGCCCGTTCGCGCTCAAGCGTAGTAGCCACCTCGATAGATATGTGGTTTTCTCCAGCTATGAGCAAATTAGTGATCTCAAACAGATATGTGGGAACAATCTGGGTGCCAGCAGATTGATCATTCACAAACAACTCCACACCTTCCCAGGCATCTGTAATTTCCAGGACAGCTTTTGGAGGAATGGTTTCCAATTGAAGTTTATTTTCATAACGTACAAAACCAGAAAATTTTGGCTGTTCCTTCGCAAGGTTATCTGGCAGCTTAACTTCTTTGGGTTCTTCAAATTTCGGATATGCAAGACTCTTGCAAACACTACGTGTCCATGCTGCAGGAAAAGCGATTTCTTCTCCTCCAGTTTTCAAAGGCGCAGCGAGTAAACCTTCATCGACGCTGTCAAAAACCACGATCAGGCTTTTAAAGGGTTCCAAATCAATCGAAATTGTAGTCTCCTGCTCACCAGAAGTACTTTCCACAGCTTCAAGCCGATTCTGCCAGGCGTTGTAAGCATAAACTACTCCAGTTTGCGGAACGGTCACCGTTCCCCGATAAGGAGTGTCGGCTTCATTCACAAAATAATAGATATGGTGTTCATTCATATAATGTAAGTAACGCAAACGGTCGCTCGCTGGTTGGATGGTAATTTCAGGAATGGAGTTTTCATCCAAAGCAGCCACTAACTGATCTAAAGAAACCACCTGGATATCCTTTAACTCATTCAGCACTGCGTTATCACCATCAAAAACACCTTTGGGGAGAGCATCAACAAAGAAGACCGGATATCCCAAACGATGCAGATGTCCTACTGCTTTGGCAAATTCTGCTGAAATGTATTCAGCCATCGGGACGATCAATGCCTTGTAGGCTTTCCCATTGACACTGAGTCCTGATGTAAGATCGGTTTTAAAACGCTCGGGTTCGCTGAACACATCACTTGGAATGAATTCATAATCGATCTGTCGGTCTGCCAACACATGGGCGGGTTTTTGCATCAACATCCCCTTGCCCGTCCATTCGGCTTCACCATGATAGATGATAGCCACAGGAATCACTGAGTTTCCCCCGCTAATTAATTCACACATACGATTCATATATGCCATCAAAGAGCCAAAAGCTCGATACTGGGGGTTTCTTCCATGGGCATAAAAATGCGGCGGGCAATCTGGATCAGGAAATGCTTTGGGGCTGAAGGCATGTGGAACAAAGTAATTCACCCCACGCACCATAAAATGGTCCGCAAGATATTTTTCCAGACGGAGCCCTTCACTCCAGCCATAATTACCGAAGATCTCACACATAGTTCGACCTTTTTTCAAGGGATCAATGGAGGCATGTGAGCTGCCCAGTTTTGCCAGGCTGTAATGGAAAAATTCACCGTCACGAGGGATAAAGTGCATCCATTTATCTGGACCAGCTTCTCCCTGCGGATACACCTGACCACCGATATCATCGATGCCAGCCATATCCTGTCCAGCCAATCCACGGAAAAAGTGTCCTAACGAGGAGCCTGTTCGGGCATGCTGATTATCATCTTCGATCACATGACCGATATACTCCACACCATGTTCGCGGCACCAGTCCCCGACCTGGAAAGAAAAATCTTCCTCCACACGCCGAGTCACGACATCCATATAGCCATAGCGTACTCGAGCCGTTTCATCTGGATCAAGATCATTTTCCCATATAAATCCCAGTTTTATTTTCCACGCCACCCCGAGAGCAGTTTCTAGTTTTGCCTCAACCTCACTACTCCATGGCAGAGGCTGGTCAGTTCCCAGTTTATTGCCGAAGGGGAAGAAAGAACCATTTCCTAATTCGGGTTCATCCGAGAAAAATCCTGCAATCGTGGTGCCAAAGTCATCCGCGTAATGTTGATAATGTGGTTCGTAAACAGCATCAATTAACACACGGCAGGATTTCCAATCCAGCATATTGATATAGCTGCGGCGGTAACCGCCTTTGCGGGAAAGTTTCTGAAAACAAATCTTCCATGTTCCCGGTGGCACCTGCCAGACAAGTATGCCGTTCTCAATATGTTCTGTCAGATCTATTATTTCGGAGGTATTCACCCGAATTGCTGTCACTGCCAGGAGAGTATCAGGTGAATAAACTCGCTCCTTTTTCCCCCAATTTATCACCATATTCAACAATGACTTTTTTTCGCGTGTGTATTTTACGAATCGATTAAGATTAATTCGAACTTGCTTTCCACCGGAAACACGAATGCTTTTATGGATTACAAATTGACGGCAGAGCACTTCTGGTGCTTCTTTCAAGGCACCATTGGCATAACCGGTGGGAAAATGGCTATCGTCCAGAATCCACACCTTCATGCTGCGCTTACGGGCTTCGTCCAGAATGATATCCATATCCTGCCACCACTTCGGACCACAAAAATCGGGGTGAGGACGGCTTTCAACACACACGGCTCCAATATTCGCATCGTGGATTACTTCCATATACTTGCGAAGCGTGGCTTCATCTTCACCATGCTGCCAGAAAAATGGCAATATATAGTTGTCACCCTGATCATTCAGTAATTTCTCAATTATTTTATTCATCGATTTACTCAATCCTTATCTCAATGGAATTCGGTGAAGGATAGTGTTGGTTTTTTTCATAATCTTCAATTCGCCATTCGCTGTACCAATCAATGATGGGAATATCGTTTTCAAACCGAATTGGCAGCCAGACATAATTTGATTTGGCTGTATTAAAATTATTCTGTTTCCAAGGTTTTTGGTCAGTGTCAGCACGATGCCCTTGACCATCTTGTTCATCAGTTGGATTGCGAAACATGCGAACCATCCCATTGGATACCATATTCGATACAATCCGGGATTGTGGAAATTTGGGAAGCCACCGGTCGGCAACGGCAATATAGAGATCTGTTTTCTCAATGTGTACTAATAGATCAAATTCCATGACTACTACTTTTATTTCTATATGAATGTGGTTTCTAACTCGTGGTATTCACCAAAGATTTTGCAATCTAATCGATGTGGCATTGGATCCAAATGAATATTTAATTTGTCCCCTTCTACAGAGGCGCGCATCGATCGAACCTGTTCCTCTTCGTGTAACTGATAACTTGCATCTCCACTTTCTGTCAGGAAAAGATATAAAGTGAACTCTTCTCCATCGATTTCATTGGTGTGCTGCACCACCGGACCAAGAGGCAAAATAGTGCCCGAGCGCACAAATACCGGGATCTTCCCGAGGGGTGCATTCACAGTCAACCATTGTCTGCCCCCGATCCTTTCTCCGCTCCAAAAGTCAAACCACTGCCCGTCGGGGAGATAGACTTTCCTGGATTTATTCGGCGTCATCATGGGGGCTATTAATAAATTTCTCCCACACATAAACTGATCTTCAATATGGCGTACTGTTGGATCTTCTTGAAAATCGATCACGAGATGGCGTAAGAGCGGCAGACCTTTTCCCACTGCGATCTTTGATTCTGAATAGATGTATGGAATCAGTCGATATCTTAATTTCAACAAATCTTTAACAATATCTAGAGTTCCAGATTTAAAATTCCAGGGTTCATTGTATTTGGGTAGTGGGGCATGATAGCGAAAGTGTGACTGGAAAATGGATAACTGTGTCCAGCGGATGTAAAGCTCATCTGTACAGGTTCCGCCAAATCCGCCTGTATCCTGGCTCCAAAATGAAAAGCCGCACAATCCCAGGGATAATCCTGAGCGAAGAGATGTGAGTATATTGGGGTAATTGGCTGAATTGTCACCAGACCAGTGCACTGGATATCGCTGGGAACCAGCGTAAGCTGCCCTTGCCCAGATGATTCCATCCCCTTTTGTCTCCTCGACCACTTCAAAAGCGGCTTTGCTGTTCAGCAGAGGGTATAAGTTGTGCATGGTAGTGCCATCGTATTCCTGGAATCGTAAATGGGGTTCGATCTGTTCACCAAAATCGACTTTAATCACAGATGCGCCCATCTCAAGTACTTTCCGAAGCCGCTCTTTATACCATTTGACTCCGGCTTCCTTGGAAAAATCGATCGGGCTGCCAGGGAACATGAACAACCAGACGAATGGACCGCCCCGTTTCGCTATTGCGCCGGCGGCTTTTGCGGAGGCAAATTGGTGTGTTTGTTCCAGTACGTAAGGCATCTGCCACAAACTAACTCGGAAACCCATCTCTCTCAACTCGGCAAACATCTTCTCTGGATCAGGGAAACGATCGGATGAGAAAGTCCAGTCACATGCCCATTCATCCTCAAACCAACCGGCATCAATATGGATCACATCGCAGGGAACTTCCATCTCTCGGAGCAGCTTTGCCACCTTCATCACCTGCTCTTGTGAGTAATAGGACCAACGAGATATCCAGACCCCAAAAGACCATTTTGGCACCATTTTCGGTTTACCGGTCAAATCCGTGTAAGCATCTAAAATTTGCTTAAAATCCGGTCCATAGAAGAAATAGTAGTCGATGAGATCGCTCTGAATCGCAATTTGATGTGTGCAGGTCTCCCGAGTACCGATCCAGTGAGTGATTGGTCGGTGTTCATTAATGAACACACCATAACCTTGCGTGCTCATAAAAAATGGGATTGGTTTGTACGTGCGGCCTGAGGTATTGCCATTGCCTTCGAATGACCACTGGCCAACGGTCTTCCCCATTTTGTCAACAGTATCGAAGCGCTCGCCCAGCCCGTAAATGGCCTCGCCTGGGAAGAGCGTGAAATTCTCAACCCCATAATTCTGACGGGACTTCCCATCATAGATGAATCCCATGGGATAGGAATCCAGAGCATTCGCAAATTCGTTCTTGGTTTTGCTGCCCGATTCAGCAATCAACTCCCCCTCCGAATTGAACACCTCGATGCGGAAGTCCTGCTTATAGATATCCAGACTTAACCTGGATGTTCGGATCTGATAATAAGCATCATGTTCCAAGATCTCAAGGGACGGATTCGCATCCTGAATATCGCCGACAACCATTGGCGTTTGGTTTTTTGGAACACTATTACCTGCTGCCAACCGAACCCGATAAACATCAGCCTTTAAGAAATCCAGTTGCAAAGTCAGCGACTGGTAAGGAGTACTGTCATCCACCCGGTAGGTATGCTGGATCCCATCTGCATCATCATCTAAAACCTGATAAATATCGTAGCCTTTTGCTTCAAACGTGAAGCTGTTTCCTGATTGGCTCAATAACTTTGTGCGAAGCACGCAACTGGCCTTGCGCCCTTTGTTACGGCTCAGGAAAGATTGCGCGTACTGAAAGGGTCTCGCTTCCAGGTCAAGGGGATGGTCACTATAGCCGTAATATACATTCGACATGTTCTCGGAAAAGAGAGACTTGGTGAAAGTGCTAAAAGGATAACGCAGCAGTTGTTTGAGAAAGACACGAAGCGACTGACCCTTGTCGACTTTGGTGCGAATCCCCTCTGGATGACGGTTGATTTCCTCAATGAGGATCTTGTGCTCTGGATTCATATCGTACTCCTTAACCTTGTCCGTAATCCTGCAAGGCCAGATTCTGGGCGGCGAGATTTTCGTGTGGTGTGTTTATGGGGACCTCGCAGCCAGCAGCACAGATACTACGTATCCCACCTGCATTGAGATTAGCTAATGTTGCCCGATAAACTTCTTCAGGTGTTCCCTGCAACAAAACGGCAACCGGATCAATGTTCCCGCAGAAAGAAACCTGGTCACCGAATTGGTTTACTGCTGCAGACATATCTACCATCCAATCGAGATCAATTATTTTTGCCCCGCTGGCAACCATATCCGGCAATATCTTATTCGTATCCCCGCAGATGTGTAAACGGCCAATGCCCCCTGCATTGTGAACCTGAGAAAATACTTTCTGTTCATAGGGGAGAGCGAATCGACGGTACATGGCAGGAGAGATCTGAGAGGCAGCGGCATCACCAAGGCCTATGATGTCGGCCCCGGCTTCCATTTGAGCCAGGGAAAATTGAACCGAAAGCTCACCACAAATCTCCAATAGCTCCATAACCCATTCGGGGCGCTGGATGAGGTCCATCATCAGGTTCATCATGCCCCGCAAGTCAACAGCTTCCGCCAGTGCGCCTTCCACCCACCCCATGATCGGGACTTCACCACCAACTTTCTCGCGCAACAATCGGACCGCTTCCAGTCTATCCCTCATCCGAGGGCTGTTATATGGATCAGGAATTTTTAGCAAGGAAAGGTCTTCAGGTTTTTCTAACAAGGGAGTGGTATTGATTGGCAAACTGTTCTCAGGGAAAATAACATCCAATCCAAAATCTGCTGCTTCTCTATAAGGATCGGAGATTGCCTGGACGATGTCTGACTCGAAATCTTCCAACATGGCCAGGTTGGCTTCAACCAACACCCGATAATCCTGATAATAGCGCGCTAAAGGTTGACCAATAAGATCGGCGGCAAAAGCCATATAAATATTGAAGTTTGGCGGACGGTCAACTGGCTGGCCCTGCAATCTTGCCAATATCCTCTCATAGGAATTCATCCCGGCCTCCTTTTTATAAACGGCAACCGTTATCCATAAAAGCTTCAAAAATTAGCTTTTGCCGCTCAGCAGGAAGCTGAATATCCCAGGGTTGAGGATAGTGTTTGGCAATAAAACCACCCTGAAAACGGTCGGGGGCATAAGCAGATACCATTTTATAGACTTCCTGTTGAATATCGGCTTCGGTGATGTCAGCGGAAGTTGCCCACTGGATGTCCACACAATTCCACATACAAATCTTCCCACCAAGTGCTTCGATCAATTTTTTATGACCCATCAATCTGGGTTGATCAAATTGAACCACATCCACCCCCATTTCAATCATATCGGGGAACATTTCGTAGATATAGCCGCAATTGTGCCAAATGAAGTGAATAGACCTTTCATGACAGGCGTTGATGATACGATGATAATAGGGTTTGTAAAATTCTCGAAAGGTATCAATTTTCATTTGCATACTACTCTGCAGCCCCCAATCTTCTGCTGTAAGGAAACCATGTATGCCACCAATCTGATGATAGGCTTCCACAACCTGAATGGTCATCTCCGTTAGTTTATTCAAAAGACGATGTAATCCATCTGGCTGAAGATAGGGCGCCATCATTAATTCCTCAAAACCCATCACAGAACGCATTGTCTCATACATGTAAATCGGATTCCAACCTACCATATACTTCTTCGCAATATTCCCTAAGCGCACTAAAGGCCAAATTGCTTTTATCCCTTTAATCGCATTTGGGAATTTATAGCTATCGAATTTAGATAAGTCCTTTAGGGGATAGTCAATCGGATGGTCCCAAAAACGGCCTGTTACTTCCCTTCTCACTCCCCAATTATCCTCATAAATTTCACCCTTTTTCCGATTTCCACGATTATCGGATGCTTCAGAAAGGGGGCCAACGACACCAATATCTGCTGCATTCGGGTTAAAAAGGAAGTAGTAAGGAATCCGCGGCGGGTTATCAAACTCTATAGCTCGCCTCACTATTTCCTGGCTGCTCATCCCCCTTGGGGCAGGTTCTGGTTTCAAGGTAAGTAAACTGGCCAGGATATAAGATTCTTCTCTAACTTGGTTTTTAGACTTATTCATCACAATTCCTTTTCTGGATAGATTCTCGTTATTCCAGTACTAATCAATTTTGAACATACAATTTTCCAATATTCGTTACCCGTTAAGTTCCTGTGATTATTTTAGGTGGAATGAGAATTTGAGATTGCTCAACAGGTTGATTTTCTAACATTGCGATTAATAATTTGGCTGCCTGGGATGCAACCTCCTCCGCACGAATATCAATCAGATCTGGCGTAAAGGGGGCCAGGTCAGATAAAACCGTTGTCTCAAGGCTGATGATTGAAAAATCTTCCGGTATTCTATAGCCTCTGGATTTAATAGCCTGAACTGCACCAAGTGCAGAAACTTCATTCCAAATGAATACTGCATTCAAATCTGGATGCTTATAAAACAGGTCATACATTACTTTCTGACCATCTTCAATTGTCGGCAAGCATGGTTTCAGAATATGCTTCAGTTTATATCTGTCACAAGCAGCGTGATATTCCTGAATGGAACGCACAACCAGACTAAATTGATCATCATCTTTATGGAGGTAAGCAATAGAACGATGCCCTCTTTCAAAAAAGGTCTGGCAGCATATTTCAATGGCCGACTTGATATCCATGTCAATATAATTGAGACCAGTCGAGTCTTCAATTCTTCCGACCATGACAAATGGGAAACCTTCCTGTTTCAGTAACTCAACACGATCATCTTGTAATAAAACTTCCATCAAAATGAATCCGTCTACAACGCCATTTTGGGAAAAGCGAAGCATGTTTTCGGGATTGCGATCCGTGTGAGCCAATAATACAAATGTGTACCCAGCCTCACTGATCACTTTGGCTGCCCCCGAGATAAACTTCATTTCCAAACCAGAAATATTAGCGCTCTGAAGCGGCAGTACAAATCCGATATTTCAACTCTTTTCGCGACTGGCGAGGCGTTTTGCACTTGGATTTGGTCGGTAACCTAGTTCTTCAACCGCCTGTTGAATTCGCTGGCGTGTTTCCTCCGAGATTGGACGTTTATTGCTGAGTGCATAGGAGACAGTGCTAATACTCACTCCTGCCATTTTGGCTACATCTGTAATTGTGACTCAATTCATTAACTTCCTTTTGCCTGATTAGTTTGAACTTGGAGGGCAGCACGCTCTTTCATCGTGGAACGCAAATGATCGATATCATTTTCAATGAAGAACAGCAAACCCCCATAACTCAATGCTGCTATCAGCCAGGCAATCCCGCCCACCCACAGGATTGCGACGCCCATGTTGAATGAATCTGCGACGATGCCGGCAGCAATGGGTGCAAAAGCGCCTCCACTATCTCCAATGAAATTCGGGACTGCGTGGGCTGAAGACCTTACTTCAGGCACAATGACGTCGGATATTGTGGAAGTGAGGTTTGATCCCGCCATGGGCATCACGAAAGCCGTTATCGCCATCAAGATGAAGAACATCACCTTGTTTTCGACGGGGATTGACATTGCCGCCCACAGGAATACTACCGCTAACAAGATGGTGACAACAATAACAATGATCCTGCCTTTCCGATTTCTGGCAAACAGCCGATCCCCAAGCCAGCCGCCAAGGAAGGTTCCCACTGCCATAATCAACACCAGCGGGGCCATCGTCAACAACACACTTTGCTCGCTGTAACCACGTTCTCTGGCCAGGAAATCGAAGAAAAAGTAAATGATCACGGTCCAGGGAATGATGCCGAAAAAACCGCCCAGGGCCACGAACCACATCGTCTTCTTGCGAAAGAGATCTTTTGCCTGGGCCCATGAAAACCGGTACGGTTTGATTTCTTCCATGCCGGCAAGCTCAGGCTCAGATTTTCCACGTGGCAGTTCTTTGACCCCGAAAAAGATCGCCGCGGCTACCACAAAACCCAATCCTCCGGTGATGAGGAAAAGATTCCGCCATCCGATCATCGGGGCAACCATCAGGGCAAGACCCATGCCCAACAGGTAACCAATGGGTGAGCTGACTCCCAGGAGACCGTAGACCTTGCCGCGTGTCCCAGGCTCAAAATAGTCGGCAACGAGCGACGTCAATCCCGGGTAGGCTGAGTCGTCCACACCAGTAGATGCACGCGTGATAACGAACCCGCCATAAGTACGCACGAGGGCGCTCAACGTTGTGGTCAATCCCCAGATCGCCGAAGCCAGAGCCAGCAGTTTCGCCCGGGCATACCTGTCGTAGAGATATCCCCAGACCGGATAGAGGATCGTGGCTATGACAAGCGCGCTGGAAATCACCATCCCATACTGGGTATGTGTGATTCCGAAATCTTCACTGATGGAGCCCTTGAGGGGACCGATTAGGAGCTTGTCCATTTGGTGGAGCAGCTGAAAGCCAAAGAGAATAGCAACGACTTTACAGCGGTATTTGGGATTCTCAGTTCTCATTGGTAAGCCCTCTCTTGTTTTTGTGGAATTGGTAAAGAAGATAAAACAATCGAAACGCTTCGACAAATCCATAATACATCGAGGCGTTTCGATTGTCAAGTCTGATCACAGTGATACTACATCAAGGAGAATGCGATCAACTTATCCTTCTCGATATTTCAACATCACCAGGTGGATGACTTGCTAAATACAACCATTTCTCTACCCCGGTCATATAACTTCGCCCCAGGTATTGAATATTGTACCCAGCAAACTCAGCAGTAGCATGCACGGTGATGTGGCGGTTGACGAGAATACTACCAGTATTAGATTGTTGAGAATTATTTGGGGAATTAACAGAAATCATCCCGACCACTCCAAACGTTTTCGGGCAATTCTTCTAATTTCTTTCGCTGCTCAAATCGCAACATTTCAAAGAATTGCTCGACACCTATTTGGTGCGGTTCGGGATAAATCCTGTACCGTAGCGGGGCCAGGACTCGAACCTTCTTGATAAGTGGATAACCACCTACGAAGATTCGAACTCTAAAAATCACAAAAAGAATACTTTGGCCTAAGATTTTCCACGAATTTGTTGGTTATGCAATACAAGCAAACCATTTTGTATAGAAAATTGAATCAAAAAAGCCACCTGAATTCATCAAGTGGCCTTTTGATGGCGAGTGCCCCTACGGTGATCTGTTCCGAACTCCGCATAAAGAGAAAACGTCACTTCAAGATTACGTTTTGAATGATAATTTTGAACTCGAAAATCGTCAAGGAACGCTCGCGTTACCTATCTTTCGATTCGAGATTGGGATCTTTAGGTTATGAGCAATGATCCTGAATCCGTGCGATTTGTGTAGCGGGTTCTGCAAACACTTGCACCTGCTGCAAGTGTAGGTGTCAGCCAAACCGACGAACGCTGGTTCTTGCTTGCCCGCCACGCAGCGGTAGTTGATCGATGTGCATATAGAAGCCCTTTTACGTTGATTCGTCAAAGCTTTTTTTGCGGTATTGTTCGTTTTTATCGCTATTTGAATTTTAGGATGTGCTGTATACTTGATCCATGCCCACGCCAATTTTAGCCACCAAGCTCTATATCCCCCCACCTCGACCTAAAATCGTGCTCCGCCCTCACCTGATCGAGCGGCTGAACGAGGGTCTCTCTTCGGGAAATAAGCTGACCCTCATTTCTGCCTCCGCTGGCTTTGGCAAGACCACGCTGGTCAGCGAATGGGTTGTCGGGTGCGCGCTACCGGTCGCCTGGCTGTCGCTGGACAAAGGGGACAATGATCCAGCGCGGTTCATATCATACCTGGTAAAAGCGTTGCAGACGATCCAGGCGGGAATTGGCGAGGGGCTGCTGGCTGCGCTCCAATCCCCTCAGCCACTGCAGATCGAAACCATTTTGACCACCCTGCTCAACGAGATTTCCACCATCCCTGAGAACCCTTCGACAGGCTCAGGACAGAGCTTTCTACTCGTCCTGGATGACTACCACTCGATCGATTCCCAACCGGTCGATCAATCCCTGGCTTTCCTAGTGGAACACCAGCCGGCGCAGATGCACCTGCTCATCGCCACCCGTGAAGATCCAGCACTGCCCCTGGCTCGCATGCGCGCCCGGGGCCAACTGACCGAACTGCGCGCCGCCGACTTACGCTTTACCCCCGCCGAGGCCGCCGAATTTCTCAACCAGACGATGGGACTGGACCTCTCATCAGAAAGCATAGACGCACTGGAAACACGGACGGAGGGTTGGATTGCCGGGCTGCAAATGGCCGCCCTTGCCCTGCAAGGGACGCTTTCCATGCAAGGGCATCAAGATACCACCAGTTTCATCCAATCTTTCACCGGCAGCCATCATTTCGTGCTGGACTACCTGATGGAAGAAGTCCTACAGCAGCAATCCGAAAGCGTCCAGACTTTCCTGCTGCGCACATCGATCCTTGAGCGCATGTGCGGCTCCCTTTGTGACGCTGTTCTACTAAACTCATCTGCTTCCGGGCAGGAAACGGTCTCCGCACAGGAGACTTTGGAATATCTCGAACATGCCAACCTGTTTATCGTCCCCCTGGATGACGAGCGGCGTTGGTACCGCTATCACCATCTCTTTGCTGAATTGCTGCGGCAGCGTTTGCAGCAAAACGCATCTTCAGAGAATAAAGAGGGAGGCGTGGCCGAATACCACATCCGTGCCAGCCAGTGGTATGAAGACAATGGCCTGGAATTTGAGGCGTTTCACCATGCGGCTGCTGCCAATGATGTTGAGCGCGCCTCGCGTCTGATTCAAGGAAAGGGGATGCCCCTGCACGTTCGTGGCGCGCTGGTCCCTGTACTGAACTGGCTGGAGTCGCTGCCTACGACAGCACTGGATAAAAGACCCATGTTATGGGTGATGTATGCCGGGGCATTAACAACTTCTGGTCAAACGACCGGTGTCGAACAAAAACTTAAGGCGGCTGAAGCCGCTCTGCAAGGTGCCGAGCTAGACATCGATACCCGCGACATTTTAGGACGTATTGCCAACAACCGAGCTACCCTGGCTTTCATCCAGTACCAGACAGATACAGCCATTGTTCAGGCACTCCGTGCTCTGGAGTATTTGCGCCCCGATAATCTGCCTGTCCGCAATATAAGTACATGGGCGTTGGGTGCTGCCTACCAACAAAAAGGAGACCGTAGTGCGGCCAGATGGGCTCTTACTGAAGCCATATCCATCAGCCAGACGATCGGACATACCTTCGTCACCAAATTGGCCACACTCGGTCTTGGTAGAGTGCAGGAATCAGAAAACCAACTCTACCTGGCGGCCGAGACCTACCAGCGTGTTCTGCAACTGTATGGTGATTATCCGCTGCCGAATGCCTGTGAAGCATATCTTGGCCTGGCCCGTATCTATTACGAATGGAACGACCTGGATGCTGCTGAACAGCACGGGCAGCAGGGCCTCCGACTGGCGCAGCAGTGGGATCGCGTTATTGACAGATTCATTGTTTGCGAGGTGTTTCTTGCCCTCCTGAAACTGGCGAGGGGGGACGTAGCCGGCGCAGCCGCTATGTTAGCGGTGACCGAGCAGTCCGTGTGCCAGCATAACTTTGTGCATCGGATAGCAGAGGTCACTGCTGCACAAGTGCTTGTTCTGCTTCGCCAAGGCGATTTGGCAGCGGCCACTCATCTCGCGCAGACGCATGAGCTTCCCTTTAGCCAGACTCGGGTATATCTGGCCCAGGGAGACGCCCCCACAGCATTGGTGGGGCTGGAGCCATTGCGCCAGCAGATAGAAGTAAAAGGATGGGCTGATGAACTGCTCAAGGTGATGGTTCTGCAGACGGTCGCTCTACACGCACAGGGTGAAAAGGAAAAGGCAGTGCAACTGTTGGGCGAGGTGCTGGCGTTGGCAAAGCCGGGCGGCTTTATCCGTATCTTTGTTGACGAAGGTGCCCCAATGGCTCAACTATTGCTCGAAGCAGCTTCTCATGGGATTATGCCGGACTATGTAAGTAAATTACTTGCTGCATTTGAAGAGACGACAAAGGACGGAGGACGAACGGCTAAACCTTCTCCATCGACATTGATAGAGCCTTTGAGCCAACGCGAGCTGGAAGTGCTCAAGCTGCTCCGCGGCGAATTAAGCGGCCCAGAAATTGCCCAACAACTGATTGTGTCGCTCAATACCTTGCGCACCCACACCAAAAACATTTTCAACAAACTGGGGGTCAACAACCGCCGGGCGGCTGTCCGCCGCGCTGATGAACTCGATTTATTCTAGCTGACCAGAAACCACCAATCCCGGCCCCGACAGGTGTGCTCAAACCACCTGCCCGGGCTTTTTTTGTTTTCCACCAGCAATCACCACATCAATCACATCATGTGGTGATGACGCATCCCCACATCGGGCGGTATCCTTTCGGCAGATAAACAACGAAAGGAAAACGCGAGGCGCAGGATGAGTGACAAACAAACATTCTACAAAAAACATAAACAGCATCAGTGCTATGAAATCCGCATCAAGGGACACCTGGATGACCGGTGGTCCGAATGGTTTGAGGGTCTGACCATCACGCTGGAAGAGGATGGCAACACGCTTCTTACTGGCCCGGTAGTTGACCAGGCCGCCTTGCATGGCTTGCTCAAAAAAGTGCGTGATCTGGGCATGCCATTGCTCTCGGTTTGTCCTCTCGATCCAGGCCAGACGGATTCGTCAGACGTCAAATCGTAAATGGATAAAAGCTTGGATAGGAGGTTTGCCTTTGAAAATATTTCCAGCCCATTTCAACCCCTGATAACCGGGTGGCAACCACAATTTTATGCAAGTCCAATTCAATGAAACTTATACATATCGTTCAAAAAAGGAGTAATAAAAATGAATACAAGTTTCACTAAAAAGGTAGATACCAAAGTCCTGCTCTCCACCCTGTGGATCGTGGTCATGATCAACATGCTGAAAGCGGACATCCTTTCGCTGTTCATCCCCGGCTCGACGGATGAAGTGGCGAAAACCGCTGCCAGCACGGGTGCCTCCATCCACCAACTGATGCTGGGTGCCGCGATCATCGGGCAGCTCGCCATTGCCATGATCATCCTGTCACGCGTGTTGAAGTACAGTCTCAACCGCTGGGTCAATATCGTGGTCAGCCTCGTCATCACTGCCTATATCTGGGGTGGTATGGCATCGTATCCCCACTACATTTTCATTGCCACGGTCGAGACCCTCTGTCTGTTGCTGATCGTCTGGTTTGCATGGACGTGGCGCAACGTTGAAGCCTAACCTATTCAAAATACAAGGAGATAAAAATGAACATTAAGAAACTGGTTGTCGAATTTGGTACCACGTTCGCAGTAACCCTGGTGACTGTCGCGCTTGTGACGTTCCTATGGAACCTCATCGGGCATGGAGAAAGCACTGTAGAATGGGAAACCTCATTCCGTTTTGCGATCATGTTCGGCATCATCTTGACCTGGGTAAAGTCAAGGGAAACCAAAGAAAAGTAGATATTCCAACTGGCGCAATCTAAAACCCATCCATATCATTCAAAAAAGGAGTTACACATGAAAACCCTGCAGAAATCTGGCGGTTTCGCCGCCCTGTACCTGGCAGTTGCCTACCTGATCGGAATGACCATCTTTCTCGTTGTTCTGGACTACCCCAGCATCACCGACCCGGCCCAAAAGGTGGCCCTGCTCGTCGAAATGCAGATGGTCACCTTTGCGACCAACCTGCTCATGTACGTGTTCTTTGGCATTTTTCTGATCGTCCTGTCGCTGGCGTTGTACGACCGCTTGAAATCCGACGCACCGGCCATTATGCAGGTGGCAACCGTAATCGGGATCATCTGGGCTGGCTCGTTGATCGCCAGCGGCATGGTCGCGAATGCCGGGATCGCCCCTGTCGTCGCGCTGTATGCCAAAGACCCGGCCCAGGCTGCGTTGACCTGGCAGGGATTTGAGACCGTAGCAAGCGGGTTAGGCAACGGCAACGGCGAAATCCTGGGCGGACTTTGGACACTGCTGGTCAGCCTGGCCGCACTGCGGGCTGGCGGACTTCCCAAAAGCTTGAATATCCTCGGTTTGTTGGTTGGCGCGGTGGGCATCATCACCATTCTCCCGGGGTTGATCGACCTGGTCGGAATTTTTGCCTTGAGCCAGGTCATCTGGTTCGTCTGGCTGGGGATTATCCTTTTGCGCAACAACCCAAGCCGAACAGCATAATACCAACAGCCTTTTCGACCTCAAGTTTCAATAGCAAACAAGGGTATTGGAGAGGTTGAGAGTCAACCTCTCCAATTTTGAAAAGTAAAAAACAATGACATAAAAAGGAGAGAAAAAATGAATAAAGCAAAACAATTTGGAGAAACAGTGGAAGGTTATAACATCCCGGTTTTAAACGAGCGGGAAATAAGAGCCTCGGCAGGAATACTATATTTTTTTATGTTCCTGGCCTGGATGCTGGTCATCTTCCAAGAGAGTTTTTTCCTGATCAAGTTTGTCAACACGATTTTCCTGACAGATTTCGTCATCCGGGTAGTGATCAGTCCCAGGTTTTCGCCTTCATTGATCATAGGGCGCTTGATCGTTGGTAATCAAACCCCCGAATATGTCGGTGCAGCCCCAAAAAAGTTTGCCTGGACGATCGGGCTGGTGCTGGCCAGCATCATGTTCCTGCTGCTGGTGGTCCTGAATACATACAGCATCTTTACCGGGCTCATCTGCCAGATCTGCCTGATATTCTTATTCTTTGAAGCTGTATTCGGCATTTGCTTGGGATGCAAATTTTATCCATTGTTCCATAAAGAAAAAACGCAATACTGCCCGGGTGAAATTTGTGAGGTAAAGGCCAAGCAGGAGATCCAGAAAACGTCGTACCTGCAAAAAGGCGTTGTGATCGCGTATGTTGTGTTTGGCATCGCAGCCGCCATCCTGTTTTCCGCCAGGTTCAGCGCCACACCGACCGACCTGTGGGTGATCGTGAAGTCTGCTATTTCACTATAAGGTTTGTTTTCTACTGAAAGGAAAAATAACCATGAAAGCGATTATATACACAAAATTTGGTCTGCCCGATGTTCTTCATCTTCGGGAGTCGAAAAACCCACATCCGCCCACACTCCACTAACGCAAACCGTTAGGTTGACGCCTTCGGCGCATGAATATTGAAATGAAATACCAGGAGAAAATATGTTTATAGATATTGAAACAAAGCGCTTGGTATTAAAGTGCATTGATCAAAGTGATAGGGAATTCATTTTTGAAGAATTCCAAAATGAATTCATAAACAGATATTTGTATGACGAAGAGCCTATGACGGATATATCTCAAGCAGATGAATTAATTGATTTCTATACTATGGTTGAACCAAGAAAGCAAAAAAGATGGGTCTTAATTGATAAAACTACAAAAACAAAACTTGGAACATGTGGTTATCATTTGTGGAATCCTGACAATAAAGAAGTAGAAATTGGTTTTGAGCTATTGGAACAATACAATGGCAAGGGCTATATGCTAGAAGCTATAGAAGCGATCATTGAATTTGCAAGACACAAAATGAAGGTAGAAAGAATAAATGCTATTGTATACATTGAAAATAAAAACTGCATAAAACTCTTGACAAGGCTAAGATTTATTAAAGTGGGTGAAGAGGAAACTGAATTTCGAGGTCAAATATATCTTCATAATATATATGCATTGAAAATATAACCTAACTTAAAAAGTAATCCTGGAGGATGATATGAAAGCAATTGTATATACAAAATTTGGCCCACCCGAGGTTCTTCAACTTCAAGAGGTGGAAAAGCCCACCCCTAAAACGAATCAGGTGCTAATAAAAATATTTGCGACAACAGTCGTAAAAGAAGACCCCGACATGAGAGCTTCCGCAGGTTTTAATGGATTCCTGAAACCCAGAAATCCGATCCTGGGGCAGGAGCTGGCCGGAGAGATTGAAGTTATCGGCAAAGATGTGACCCGCTTCAAACCCGGAGACCAGGTATTTGGCTTCGACATGTTTGGCGCATATGCTGAATACAAATGTATGCCTGAAAACGGGGCGTTGGCCATAAAACCGGCCAATATAAGTTATGAGGAGGCGGCCAGTGTTCCGAATGGGGCATTAACCGCGCTGCCTTTCCTGAGAGATAAGGGCAAGATTCAGAGCGGACAAACTGTGCTGATCTATGGCGCTTCAGGATCGGTTGGCGCGGCGGCGGTACAACTGGCCAGGTACTACGGCGCGGAGGTGACCGGGGTATGCAGTACCACGAATTTGGAATGGGTCAAATCTTTGGGAACCGACCAGGTGATCGATTACACCCAGGAGGATTTCACCCAAAATGGCAAGACCTATGATCTTATTTTTGACACAGTAGGCAAGCGTTCGTTTTCAGCGTGCAAAGGTTCGCTGACAGATGAAGGCACCTATCTTGCTACGGTTCCCACGCCGGTAATGATGCTTCAAGCGTTATGGACTGCAAAGAGTAAAGATAAAAAGGTAAGGTTTGCGGCTACGGGTTTGAGGCTGGCACGTGAGAAGATCAAGGATCTTGTCTTCCTCACAGAGTTGATTGAGGCGGGGAAGATGAAACCGGTCGTAGACAGGTGCTATCCATTGGAACAGATGGCTGAGGCGCACCGCTATGTTGAGCAAGGGCATAAAAAAGGCAATGTCGTTATCACGGTAAGAATTACCCCTAAAAAACAAGGAGAGAAAAAATGAAAAGGATCTTTACAATCACAATAATTTTGATAGCACTGACAGCCTGCACAATGTTTCAAGTTCAGACACTTGAATCTTCAGGCACAGACATGGCTCCGAACATGCCAAACCCTGCTGCGGTCGATTGCGAGATCGGGAAACAGCTCGTAATTCAAACGGCTGCCGATGGCAGCCAAAGCATCGAGTGTGTTGATCCAGACGGGAGCGCTCCGAGCATGCCAAACCCTGCTTCGGTCTATTGTGAGCAGAACGGGAATAAGCTTGAGATTCAGACGGCTTCCGATGGCAGCCAATTCGGAGAATGTGTTTTCCCGGATGGCGTCACCTGTGAGGAATGGGCTTATTTCCGGGGAGAGTGTGGCCCCGCAGGACAAAACGCCCCTACCTCTGAAGACATAGTTGACTGGTGGGGTGTCATCAAGAGTACGCCGCCCGGCGCACAGTATGATGATTACTTCGAGCGGCAGGACCTGGGGCAGATCATCTATTTTGGCATCGATTCAATGGACCCGGCGGTACAAGCGCAGATCAAGGTCCTACGTGACAGCGGCAAGATCGTTCATCTTTATGGCACATTATTTAGCAATGTGCCTGACTACAACGGCTCGCAGATCCAGGTGGACCGCATCGAGATTCTAGAGTAAACAAAAACTGATATGCTCTCATTGAGTCATAATTGTTAAAGTAGTTAAACCATACGTAGATGTGCCGAAGAGTGGATTTGAACCACTGACCACTAGGATACTCCGTTAGCACCCGGAGCGGTGTGAGTTTGAATCCTGAAACCGAGGACGAAACTGAAAATATTTGAACCGGCTTTCATAACGCGAAGACTTCCTCTTTCTCTTATGAAGACCTGGATTGAGTATTTACATGGAGATTGCAACCTGCAGCCTTTACTCATCACCGCTTTGATTCAACAGCCTGAAGACTGCAGCTATGATGAGCTGGGGATGTTGGAAGGGTTGTCAGCAATAATAATTCTGTACATTACTCACGATAGTAAGGAGTAACCTACCTGTCAGTTTTCTCTAGTTTTGTTATTTTCAACAATTGTTGAAAATGGCTATTTTAGTGAAAATCAAGTCTTTCTAAGGCTGATTCAGCCATTACCACCTACGAAGATTCGAACTCGAATAATTCTAATCGTAATGGTGTAACGCTAAGTTTCTCAACGAATTTCTTCCTTTCCCAATCCAAAAACCGCGATTTTGGCCTAAATCTCTACTTCGGCACATAGTTTTGTGTAAAAAATAAATCAAAAAAGCCACTCGCGATATACGAATGGCCTCTTTGATGGCGAGTGCCCCTACGTGGACCTGACTCGAACACCACTTAAAAGGGAAAAGGTCACTCCAAGTTTACTTTTCCGAATAGAAAGCGGGCCTGCCAGCCGGTGGTGCGGCGCATGCGTCACTGGGAACAGTCTGTCCCTGTGGACAGGTGAGCGTGACCAGGGTGGCCATGTTCATCTTGCTGGAAGTAAAAGTCTGACAGGCTGAATTTGTTGGGGTCTGGTTTGAGCGCCGCGAATGGCGGTCTGAATAAGGTCAACGCTTTTCGCATCCTGCAGGGCCATGGTCACTGACTTCACCGCCGAAGCCGCCATCGGTGATCAGGGTATCCAGATCGGTGCGCTCTTTCAAGTTGGGCAGGGCTTCGGCTAGCAACTGGGTGTCGTCAACGTTATTGGGCGCGACCTGCACTTTGGTGATCAGTTGCAGTTCGTTGGTCGGGATCACAGGTTTCGGTGATGTTGGCAACGTAGCCCTTGGTAATGGCCGGTGCCTTTGGTGCGGTAGGTGGCTTCCAGGTCGTCCACTGATTGCAGGCAGTCTGAGGTCAGTCTGCGTTGTTTTCTTTGGGGCGCAGTCCGCTTTCAAGCACGTGAAAGTTCTCGGTGAAGATGCGTTCGAGAACCTGGTAGGCGCTTTCGGCAGCGTAAGCAGCGTCTCAATTCCTGCCAGCAAGGCGTGGATGGTCTGACCAATTTTCTGCAGGTGTAGCTTGTACAGCTTCCTGGCCTTTGACCCGGTAGGTGTAATGCCCGGCGCTGTCTTGAGTGTACGGCGCAAAGGCTTCTGCCAGTCGCACTTGGTCCGCTTCGCTCAAGATGCGCTGCACTCCGCTGGAGAGACCTCCACCAGCAATTGCAGTCGGCTGGCGGAGACAATGTTGCTGGCAATCTGGGTCGAATCCATGCGCTGCATGCCGGTGCGCAACTTTCAAGGCCGTGATTTGCGCATCAGTGATCTGCTCGAAGGCTTTTTCCACCAGATTTACGCCTTTGGCAGCACTGTACTGGGCTAGGCGTTCTCGAAAGTAGTACAGTGTGCGGATTTCAAAGTCGCCATCGCCCAGACGGTCATAACCCAAGGCGTAACGCACTTGCAGATTGTATAATTTGATCACAAAATTTCGTCAAGTGCCAGCATTACCAATTTCATAAGGATTGACAGGAGAAGGGAAAAATCTGAGGCAATGATCTTTTCCTTTAAGTGGGCAGCTTAGAATCTAGTGTCGAACTCTTGGAAATAAATTGTTGGTAGTTTTTTTTAGATCGGATGACCCCGATCGGACGAACTCGAACCACCTTCCCCATGATTTTGAAGAAAAATCATGATTGGGGGTAATGAGTCTCTCGCGTATTACTTCTTTGGAATGATAATTCCAGCCCCAATAATCGTCAAGTAACGTTAGTTTTACCTAAATTCGTTGCTCCGATTCAAATATGGGTAATGTGCTGGGTAATGTAGGCTGCATCTGTGCCTACCCCACCCAGCAGCGATGAACTCAACGCCGTTTGGAATAAAAGGCCAATAAAGTATAGCCCAGGCGCATCCTGGATCACTCCACGCCAATGCCGGGGGAAGCCGATTTCATCGAAAATTGGCAGGTCGATCCATTGGTAATCCGGACGGAAACCGGTTGCCCAAACTACGCTATCGACCTGTAAAATGCGCCCATCGTCGAGTTGGGGTTTACCGGCCTGGATTTTAGAGACGCGTGGTGTCAGTTCAACACCGGACGCTGCAATATCCTGGCGCTGAACGCGCCCAAGGGGCGTACCGTGGTGGAATTCGCCGGCCCTCACTTTTCGCCCGATAGATGTATTCACGGTCAATACGTGGCTCATAAACCACCAGATGGGATGTCCCCCAAAAACCTTGCCCAACGGTCCATTGGCGGGGATGCGCCCGACATCCCGCCCCGCAAGCCAGACTCGCTTGCCTGCGCGGACCAACTCAAGGCTGATCTCCGCTCCGGAATTTCCAGCACCGACCACCAAAACCAATTGGCCCTGAATTTGCTCTGGGCTGCAATAGACACTTGTGTGCAATTGCTGGATAGCAGGATCAAGCTGGTTACTAAAGGCGGGAAGATAAGGTGATTGGAACGGGCCTGTCGCCACGATAACATTCCTGGCAAAAAAGCTGGAAGCGCCTACTGTAATTTGATAACCTTGGTCAATGCGGCTAAGTCTCTCTACTTTAACATCGTGCCGGACAGGCAGATCGAATTGCTGAACATATCCATCCAGGTAATCCGCGACTTCATCTTTCTTCGGAAGGTAATCACCGGGTTTCGGGAATGGCAAACCCGGCAGGTTATTAAATTTACTTGGGGTGAACAGTTTCAAACTATCCCAACGTTTTCGCCATGAATCGCCAGTGCGGGGATTATCGTCCAAGACCACAAAGTCCACCCCCTGGCGTTTAAGATAATAGCCGACAGCTAAACCTGCTTGCCCACCGCCGATTACGATCGTATTAAAATTTTCTCCCATGTTAGAAGAATCAGAATTGTTTTGTTCCATGTTCATTTTTGTATCCTTATCGATAAAGTACTAATATTTTCAATACATTATTACTGTATTGAATACATATATGATATAATTATTTCACGATAGAGTCAAGAGGCAATGTCGCAAAACAAACCAACCAAACGCAAGTACGATTCAAGCCGCCGTAAACAGCAGGCCCGAGAAACACAGTGCCAGATTGTGGCTGCAGCACGCGAATTATTCATCGCGTACGGATATGTCGGCACCACCATCGAAGCCATCGCCCAGAAGGCCAATGTAGCTGTGGAAACCATCTATGCAACTTTTGGCAGCAAACGCAATATTCTGGCGCGCGTGGTGGATGTTTCTGTTACCGGTGACGACGAGCCTATCCCCCTACTGAAGCGGCCACAGGTCAAGGCGGTCGAGGCTGAAACTAACCCGAAGCTGCAAATCCAAATGTTTGCCAGTCAAATCACAGAGATCATGGCTCGGGTCGCACCGCTGTTCCAGATAATGCGTACGGTTGCCAAGATCGAGCCAGAGATCGCCCAGGTTCTAGAAGAACTCCTCAACGGGAGATTACAAGGGATGGGGCATTTCATCTCTGCCCTTGGGTACGATGGATCCCTGCGCGCGGAGTTAGACGAACGAACTATGATCGAAACTGTCTGGGCTTTAACCAGCGCAGAGGTTTACAACCTGATGACCTTGGATCGAGGCTGGTCCCAGGAGCGGTATGAGAACTGGTTAGTCAAAATGCTCATCCGGATACTCCTTCCGTGACGATCACTATTCAGTTGTGGTGATTGTTGGAGCAATTACCGCATTCGGCCTCTATTGATTTTAGTGAAAACAACCAAAAAACGTAGACCCGAAGCGGACTCGAACCGTTAATTGTTCAAATCTTGTGCATTCAACTCGATTTCGATCCTCAAATCCTGCAATTTCCCCCTATTTTCAAAGCGTAAAGAAGCCAAAAACCGCTCAACAGGAATGCTAAGCGGTCCTTGAGAAACTTGTGACCCCGGAAGGACTCGAACCAATTTGGGATATGGATTAACCTAAGCAGAATTCGAACCCGAATTCCTCTTTCAATAATGAATATAGTCCAATTTCATCCATTTTTTCACGGTTTTCAAAGCGAATTAAAGACAAAAACCGTTCCACATCAATGGTAGAACGGTTTTTTAAAAATTGTGCCCCCACAGGGATTCGAACCCTGGTTTTAGCCTTGAAAGGGCTGCGTCCTAGTCCCCTAGACGATGGGGGCAGTTCTCATTACGTCCGGCATTTTACCATTGCCTGTACAAGAGGTCAAGCAATTGGAGCATTCAAATAGTGGATCGGATCGCAAGATTGTACAATGTGCAATAAGAACAGCTAATCGACCGGGGTGATCGTCACCTTGCGGCGCGGATCCTCACCAATGCTTTCGGTGGTCACGGCCGGGTTGCCGCGCAGCTCGATGTGCACCAGGCGACGCTCACTGGCAGGCATCGGCTCTAAGACCTGGCGGCGGCCCGTTTTAATGGCCTGGTCTGCCATACGGCGGGCCAATTGACGGATCTGCTGTTCGCGACGCGCCCGGTAGCCTTCCACATCAACTATTAACGGTACAGATCGGCCAAGCTCCTTGCCGACAATCAGCCCGGCAATATACTGCAAGGCGTTTAAAGTTTCGGCGCGCGGTCCAATCAGAATACTCAAATCTTTTCCGCGTACATCCACCCGTAGGGGCACACGGCTGCGATCATCGTCCGGTTTCCCATAATGGGCCGTAACATCTGCCCGGACTTTCATTCTTTCAAGCAGTTCTAAAACCGTGTCCCGGGCAACCTGCAAAGCAAATTCATCTTCTTCATCCTGTTGCTCGGTTTGCGGTTCAAGTTCTTCAACTTCAACCGACCTGTCCAGAGAATCTTCAATGGACTCCCGGGGGGCAGCCGGAACTTCAGGTACGACCGCGGGTTGAGTGGGAGCTCTGGCTGGCACCGGTTTAGGAGGCACTTTGCTGGCTGCTTGGCTTTCTTTGATCGTCAATCGCACGCGGGCATGGCGGGAGCCTAAGCCAAACAGGCCTTTACTCCCCACGTCAAGTACCTCAATCTCCACATCCGCTTCCCCTAATCCGAGGTCTTCCAGACCTTTAGCGACTGCTTCTTCCACGCTTGGAGAAATGATCTCCAGACTCGCACGTGTATCATTCATATTCGCCTCTCAATCCTGTTCAGTATGACTGCCGAACCCACTCCAGCTATGCTTTTTGACTGCTTCCGACCCGTTTACCTGGCAACAAATTCTTCCAGTCCAGCTTACCCATAGCGGCATATTGGATGATTGTCACCAGGTTGCTGGCGACAAAATAAAGCGACAGGCCCGATGCAAATGTCAGCGCCAGGTAACCCATCAGAAACGGCATGTATAAGTTCATGGCCTGGGTCATCTGAGCACCTTGCTCTCCAGGTGCGGCAGCAGGTGTCATCAGCTTAGATTGTAAATAAGTCGTTACAACCACAACAATCGCCAAGATTGGAATCCCAAACGATAGGAAAGGTACATTAAGGCGCTCAGGCTGGCTGAGATCCATCCATAAGAACTGGTTGTCTAATGGGATCAATTTGGCCGCATCAATAAATGGGTAAATATGCTTGGACAGGTCGATCAGTTGGATGGGAGTGATGGCCAGAGCCCGGATGATCCCCTGGTACAGCCCAATGATGATCGGAAACTGGATCAGGGTTGGCAGACAGGATCCCAAAGGGTTAATACCCATCTCCTGATAAAGCTTCATTTGCTCCTGCTGCTGCTTCTGCTTGTCATCCTTGTACTTCTTCATGATGTCCTGGTACTTCTTGGACTTCTGCAAATCTTGCATTGCCGTGGCGCCGCGCATCTGCTGGACCGTCAGTGGATAGGTTACCAGCCGCACCAGGATGGTAAACAGGATGATGGCAATTCCAAAGTCGCCGATGACACTATAGATCCACAGCAAGGTGTTGATCATTGGGTTAATTATCAGGGTATCCCACATAGTTATTTCTTCCGTCGTTTCTATATTCGAAAATATGACCGTATCATCTCACTAAATGGGGAAATGAGGGGTGTAAAGAGGATACGCTTAATATTACTTGTCAGGCGTGAAAGACCATTGCTGGTTGCCATTAATATCAAAGGCATACAGCAGGGCATCTGCGCCAACAGGTGTTACCAATATCCGGTCCCCTGCCCGGACTGGCGCGGCCAACAAGCGCCCTCCAACCGGCTTGTTCCACTTAGGATTGCCATTTGAAGCATCCACGACGTTCAAAGTGCCGTTTTCAGTGGTGAAATAAACTGCTCCATCCAGAACCAGGGGCTGGTCCGAAATGGGTCCTTGCTCGTTTTGAATCTGCCAGCGAATGTTCCCGTTGGCAGCATCCAGCGCGTAAAAGCTACCGGCAAGATCACCAAAATAAAGCGTTCCATCAGAATATGCCGGGCCAGCCCATACCCAACCGGTAGTGGGCGTGCGCCACAACACCCGACCGGTTGCGCCGTTAATTGCCAGCATCTCCCTTGAGAAAGAGCCGAGATACAAGGTGCCTTCGGGGCCGACTGTTGGTTTTCCCACCAGGGCACCCTGCAAATCTTCACTCTTCCAAATCTGATTACCAGTTTGAGGATCCAACGAATATAGATAATGATCCATAGATGGTTGAATAATGCCACCGTTGAGTTGTGCAGGCGTAGCCCATAGAGAATCGCCAGTCTCGAAAGACCACAACAGATTGCCGTTCAGGTCCATGGCATACAGATGTTTATCGGACGATGGGACATAAATCCCTTCATCGGTCACCAGCGGGCTGGTGATTAACAGGTTTTTTGAACCCGTAAATGGCCAATTCCCCTGGTTGGGCTGACCGTTTTCCGGATTAACGCTGTACAGGTTATGGTCATAAGATGCTATTAAGAGCTGACCGTCCGAAGTCATGACAGGGGGCGCGAAGAAGGTAATTTTATTATCCGCTTCTTCAGGATAGCGCCATTTTTCGGATCCATTGGACAGATTAATCGCGTAAACCTGGGTATTATCAGCCAGGTAAGCGGTCTCGCCGTTGGAGTCAACAGTCAGGCCGGGCCAGCTGGTCGCAACCCCGGCGGCGCCGGAACAAGCACTGAGGAAGACAGCAATCAGAATGAAGAGAGAAATTAGAAAGGTTCGTGATTTATTCATGCTTGGCTATTTTAGTTCCAATTTTCAAGGTACAGGATCAAAGCCGCCCTTATTGAACGGATTGCAGCGTAAAACCCGCCAGGTAGCCATAAGACCACCTTTGAGGGCGCCGTATTTATAAATGGCCTGGTATCCGTAATGAGAGCAGCTAGGGTAAAAACGACAGGTATTATCAGGCAAGGCGCGTGAAAAAGTAGCCTGGTACAGGCGAATTAATCCTAAAAAGATCATTCTGGGGATATACCAGATCCGGAAAGGCATGTCCCGTAAGCTGGGCTCTGGGGAGGAATCCACATCCGGCTCAAAATGCAAATGATCAGGATGACCCTTCTCTGGCTGAACGTCAGTTGACATTTAGTTCCTGCAACAGCCGGGACCGGCGTAGCAACCCTGAAATTGCTTCAAAAATCTGAGGGGTGGTTGCTCCGACAATCTGACGGCGAGCTAGTATGATCATATCCCACCCAGGCTGGATCACATCCATGTGCGGATGCAAAACAGCTCGTATCTGGCGTTTGGCCCGGTTGCGTTTTACTGCACTCCCAATAGCCTTGCTGGCGGAAATACCGCAGCGCAAGGTGCCAGTCTCGTTAGGCAGTACGATCAACACAACCAGCGGGTGGGCAAAAGATTTTCCTAACCGCCGCACCCGCTGGAAATCGGTTGATCTGGTCAGGCGGAACCTGCGCTTCACCCGTACATCTCAGGAGTGATTCCACTTTCTCATTGCGCCAGCGCCCGTAGGGTTGGAATCCGGTGGATTAACTGTTCCAATTAACTTTCTTGACGTGATTGTTCATACTCACCGTCAAGCGTTGGCGGCCCTTGGCTCTGCGGGCTTTTAATACTTTACGGCCTACAGATGTCGACATGCGAGACCGAAAGCCATGAACGCGCATCCGGCGGCGAATTTTTGGTTGGTATGTCCGTTTTGGCATAATACTTCCTATCTTATCAAATAATTTCGCTCTACACGATCGCTTAAGACCGTTCTAACGAATCTTTTACTATTTCCCGGTCGGCACGTTCTACAGGCGTGGCACAGCAGCGTCTTTCAGCTCACTGCCTGCAGACGAAACCTGATTATACCGTAACCCGCCAATTTTTGAAAGTTAAATTAAAGGGGAAACCCATCCAACGTTTTTATCGATCTATTTTTGTTGTGTGTTTTTGGAGAGTCTCCCCAAAAACACACAACATATGCGCCAGCTTACTTCTTGCTGTTGGCGATTTGGGCAGCTCGAACAGTATTTTGCAATAGCATGGCGATAGTCATCGGGCCAACCCCGCCTGGAACGGGCGTGATGGCCCCAGCGACTTCCTTGACCTCATCATAAGCCACATCCCCTACTAATCGGGAACCTTTCGGGTGTGAGGGATCATCGATGCGATTGATACCGACATCGATAACTACTGCCCCGGGTTTAACCCAGTCACCGCGCACCATCTCGGCACGCCCCACTGCGGCGATCAGCACATCAGCTGAGCGAACGACGTCCGGCAAATTCTTGGTGCGGGAGTGGCAAATCGTCACGGTTGCGTTACGCCGAACTAAAAGTAGAGCAACCGGCATACCAACAATGTTGGAACGACCAAGAACAACCGCATTGGCTCCCTCTAGTTTAACACCCAGCTCTTCCAGCATAAAAATGCAGCCATATGGAGTGCAGGGCACAAAGAGCGGATCCCGCCCTTTCTGAGCCAACCGTCCAATATTGACCGGGTGAAAACCATCAACATCCTTTTCCAGGCTAATCGAGTTTAAAACTCGCTCTTCATCCAGTCCATTTGGCAATGGCAACTGCACTAAGATGCCGTTTATGCGTGGATCGGCGTTCAGTTCCTTTACCAGCGATTCCACTTCTTCTTGAGTGGCGGTAGCCGGGAGAACATGGCCAAAGGATTCGATTCCCGCCTGGGCACAGGCTTTCTGCTTGGAGTTTACATAAACTTTGGAAGCCGGGTCTTCACCCACCAGCACGGTCGCAAGTCCAGGAGCAGGCAAGCCCGCCGCTCTCATTTTGGCTACATCGTCAGCCACCTCAGCACGCACTTTGGCAGCCAGTGCTTTTCCATCGATAATTGTTGCAGTCATTCTTATCTCCTTTTTGTATTGAAGGTCTGGCAGGGTAATGCCTTGCTTGGTTGATCCAAAATTATGTTCAAGGATGTCCGAGTGTCTTCAGCCATCCTGTGTTCTACACTTTGACCCTACCATTAAACCTTAAAGTGAGTTGGTTTGCAATTGACATATGTCACGAACTATGTGAATAACGACACATTAGATGTAGTTCTATTGTTCGGTAGGTTCGGCAGAAGCTGCACCTGCCGAACAACAAGATTATTTAACCTATATACGGGATATATATCCTTATATCCAGGTAAGGGGATGGCACATTTTGGCTTTGAGGTCCTGTGATCCCGAACTCACGTTATCTACGCTATTCTTGGTACAATTATGGCCGCGTCAATGGCTGGACGATTCGCGCAGCATATTTTTTTGGGATGTATCCGTTCAATCGGAAGTTATGCATAGAGCAAATCGGTTCATATTTAGTAGTATTTTCGCTAAATCCATTGCAAAAAAGAAGGATGTGTGGTGTTCGGTTTGGGCGGCTACACCGCCCAAACCGAACACCACAATATCTCTTTTTTCTTAAGTGACTTGCCGAAAAGACCATTTAGTTATTTAGATTAATCCTGACCGCAACTATCAACGGAGTAACAGCACTTATGAAACTTTCAACTTTTCTGGGCATAACTTTGACGCTATTCTTCGGGTTTTGGCTGGCAGCATGTGGTACATCCAGCCAATCCGGTCCGGTGTCCGCCGTAGAAACTTATCAGGGGGCCCTGATAACTGGTGACTTTGATATGCTGGTTAATACTTCCTGCGCTGATTGGGAAGCACAGGCTCTTTTAGAGCTGGACTCCTTTACCGCAGTCACCATACAGCTTGAGAACAGAGCCTGCCAGGAAGCCGGCAAGGATGGCGATACCACACTGGTTAGCTGTACCGGCCTGATTAAGGCCAATTATGGAGCCGAGGTGCTCGAAATCGATTTGGCCGACAGGTTATATCAGGTTGTATATGAAGGTGGAGAATGGCGCATGTGCGGTTATCGCTAGCTCAGAGGTGCTGGATGTTGCCCAAAATATTTACCCGCGAAAATCTATACGCACTACTGTTGTGCCTGATCCTGATCCTGATCGTTATCCTAACCACTGATCAGTCACCTCAATGGATATACCAGGGATTTTAGCCTGGACCTTCAACATTATCTCCGCTCCGCCCGATATTTATTAGGAGGGTGCTACCCCGGGAATTCCCCTAGCCCCTTGATCTACTTTCCATGTCCCTAACCCAAATCCTGGCTCTCATCCCATTGGCGGTCGTGATTGGCGCCTTGAAGTCAAGGCCTTGGCGAACTGCCCTTATCCTGGGCAGCAGCTTGCTGGCGGTTTACTGGCTGCAGCCTGCAACTCCGATACGGAACCTTGATTTCTGGCTGCCTAGCCTGGCAATTTGGTTGACGGTTATGGTGTGGGTAATCACCCATAAGGATGCAACGGGAACTGCGATCAAGCCCCGTTTTGTCAGCCTGGTCACCTGCCTGACCATTGCTGCGCTCGTCCTGGTCATCGCTGCTACCCGCTATATCTCACCACTGTGCTGCCTGACTGCTACCCGGCCTCCAGAAATTTCCAACGTTCTGACGGTCTTGGGGCTGGGCACCCTGGCACTTGCCACCATTTATAGGATGGGCGGACGCTATTGGCTCGCTTCAGCCGCAACCCTAATCCTGATTGGCCTGTTTTTTTTACTGAAATCCCCGCCACTAGCAGAATGGACCAGCCGTATCCTGAGAACTGTGTCAGGGCAGGCGGCCAGCCTGGCCAGCCCGCTGGATCTGACCTGGTTGGGATATTCATACCTGGCTTTCCGGCTTCTGCATGTTCTGCGCGATAGCCAGCAGGGAAAACTTAAACCAGCCTCGTTACCTGACTTCGTGGCCTATGCCCTGTTCTGGCCAGCTTATACAGCCGGCCCGATTGATCGTTCCCAGCATTTCCTGGCCGAACTGCAGCCAGCGAACCCAATTGACCATTCTCCCTGGATTAACTTTCAAAGTAACAACCTGATCCAGGGTGGTTCCAGGATCCTGTGGGGTGTGTTTAAAAAGTTCGTATTGGCAGATAGCCTGGCTCTGCTCGCTATCAATCCGCAAAATGCCATCCAAACCGAATCCGCAGGTTGGCTTTGGATTCTGCTTTATGCCTACAGCTTGAGAATATATTTTGATTTCTCTGGTTACACCGATATTGCCCTGGGATTGGGCGCCTTGATGGGTATCACCTTACCGGAGAATTTTGATCGCCCCTATACCAGAACCAGCCTGACGGGCTTTTGGAACAGCTGGCACATCACCCTGGCGCAATGGTTTCGAGCTTATTTCTTCAATCCAGTAGCTCGCCGCCTCAGAAGCGGAAGGAAAATACCGGCGTGGGCGATCATTTTCATCAGCCAGATCAGCACTATGGCTCTAATCGGGTTATGGCATGGTGTCAGCTGGAATTTCGCCATCTGGGGGATCTGGCACGGGCTGGGCCTGTTTATTAATAACCGCTGGTCCGAATGGCTGCGCCCGCACGCTGCCCAATGGTCGAGCCGGGCGGATATAAATTATGTCTTGCAGGCCGGAAGCTGGCTGCTGACGTTTCACTGGGTGGTTTTAGGTTGGGTATGGTTTGCTCTCCCAGAAGTCAGCCAGGCGCTGCAAGTCTTCCGGCACCTATTTGATTTCATTCAATGACTTGCACCTGAGTAATCTTATGCCCGTTTCTCCAAAGTCTCCTTCATCTAGACCCCACCAGACGCGCTTTGCAGTTCGAGTGCTCCTCAAAACCCTGGCGCTTTTCCTGATCGTCAACCTGTTTTTTGGATGGGTTGATCCTGTTCCACTCATCGGGCGTATTTCTTTCTACAACTATTTGTTCCCCGGGCGGCAGCGCTTACCGTACAGTGACAATCCCTCCCGGTCTTACAATCTCAGCCTGTTTCAACTGGATGCCATGTTCGCTTCTCATCTGCTGGCAGCCAGCCCCAAACCAGCTACTGAATTCCGGGTCATCCTGATCGGCGACTCTTCCACCTGGGGTTATTTGCTCCGCCCAGATCAGACTCTGTCTGCTTATCTAAATGCAGCTGGCTTGCAAACGCCTGATGGACGCAGGGTGCGCGTCTATAACCTTGGTTATCCGGTCATGTCCCTGATGAAAGACTTGCTGTTTCTTTCGCAAGCAAGTCAATATCAGCCAGATTTGGTGGTCTGGAATTTGACTTTGGAGTCTTTTCCATATGACAAACAACTCTTTGCCCCAATATTGCAGCACAACCCACAACCGGTTCGCAGCCTGATCCAACAGTATCAACTCAATCTGGACAGCAGTGACCCTCAGTTTGTTGATCGTGGTTTTTGGGATCGAACCCTGCTTGGGCAACGCCGGACGTTGGCAGATCTGCTCCGGCTTCAGCTTTACGGGATGCTATGGGCCGCAACTGGCATTGATCACGACATTCCAGCCGATTACACGCCCCGGATGGAAGATTTGCCGGCCGATCAGAGCTTCCATGACCTCCAGCCCCCAGTTCTAAGCCAGGATGAACTTGCCTTTGATATTCTCCAAGCCGGGATTCAATCTGCCGGTCCAACTCCGGTGATTATTGTTAACGAACCAATCTTTGTGAGCCAGGGTGAAAACAGCGATATTCGGTACAACTTCTATTACCCACGCTGGGCTTATGACGACTACCGGCTACTGCTTAACGAAAGAAGCAGACAGGCAGGTTGGCATTACCTGGATCTTTGGAACGTGATCGACAGCAACGAATTTACGAATAGTGCAGTCCATCTCAGCCCGGCAGGTTCATCTGAGCTGGCGGGCTGGATCGCAGCAGCCATCCTGGAAGGCCCCTGGGCTGCCCAAGCCAAATAGTATTCTTCCCAACCTGATTCGCTTACCTGCACGACGTATTGGGTATTCAGGTATTTCCCCAATCCGGTAATCTCTATGTTTTTGGGCTAATAGTGAATTCCCGTTGTGAAGTTAGCTCATATTCGCACAGAACTTAATTTTTCTAAAGTACTGGAGTTGTGGTTATAATCGGTGAGGTATGAGACCTAGACGATACTTTTTGGGGATTATCCTGGCTTTGCTCTTGAACGGCTGCTTTTCCACCCAGGTTGGCCCAGTTGCATCGACACCCAGCGAGACAAAACTGCAGGTTGGGCTGACCGACACCCCTCCATTTCCTACCGCCTCTGCAATCGCTCCGACTGCGAGCCAAACGCCGGCTGAACCCACTGCCCAACCGGCTCCCACCAGCATACCGGATCCTGAGCAGGTCACACCCACGAGCTTGCCCACGCTGGGACCTGACGATTGGCAGGAACTCCCAATCATTCCTCAGATCAGTCAGAGCATAACAACGATCTACCAGCATGGTCTCCAGTTGGGTAATAACCCGCAGGCTTTTTCCAAAATCGGCGACTGCGGTAGTACGCCTGCCTGGTTTTTAGGCGACTTCGATCGAGGACCCAAGTATTACAGGCTGGGTGAATATCAATATCTGCAGCCCGTAATAGAGGCTTTTCAGGGCTCGTACAGCCGAACAAGCCTGGCGGCCAAGTCAGGTTTCAATGCTTCTTCCATATTCACGATCTTGTGGTCCGATCGCAGCGTGTGCGAAGCCAACGAAACCCCGATTGCATGTGAATACCGGATAAACCAGCCAGCCATGGCTTTTGTTACTATCGGTTCAAATGATGTTTTCCACCAGGAAAAATTTGAGCCTCAGCTGCGAAAAATCATCGAGTATTCGATTGAACAAGGTGTTATTCCGATCCTATCAACCAAAGCAGACAACATGGAAAAGGATGGTAGTATTAATGCCACCATTGCCAGCCTGGCGCGGGAATACGATCTGCCTCTCTGGAATTACTGGCAGGCGGTCCAGCCGCTCCCTGACCATGGCTTACAAGAAGATGGCGTTCACCTCACCTGGGGGCCAAACCGGTTTGATGACCCACATGTGATGGCCACTGCCTGGACGATTCGCAATCTGACTGCCCTGCAAATCCTGGACACTGTCTGGCGTTCTGTTACGGGTCAGTCACCCGCCCAACCATGAGCTGGGCTATGCCCGGAAATTGTCTTTTCTGCTGGGGTATATCATCATTATTGCCATCTATGTTCTCTATAAACTGAACAACAATGAAAAATCAACTATTACCTACCCATCGAGTGAGAACATGACAGACTCAATCCTTACCGAGTTAAGCGCCTACATTGCTCGCCAGATCTTAAAACAGCCCGATTTATCGATCGCGGCTGACCAAGCATTGATATCAGGCGGTCTGATCGATTCTTTCAGCCTGGTTGATCTGGCGTTATTTATTGAAGATACCTATGGTGTCCGGATTGACGATACCGAACTTAATGCCGAAACATTCGACTCACTTAACCAACTGGCAGCCCTGATTGCCGAACGCCTGCCTTGAGAAACGAAACCATCGCCCGCAACCTGATCCGATCATATCGTGAAGAACCGGATCGAACGGCTATCAACCTGCTTTTCAGCAGGCAGCCAGATAAGCTCGTAACTTACCGTGCTCTGATGGAGGGGGCGGCTGGTTTTGCCCAGACGCTGAATGAGGAAGGCGTACAGCCGGGTGAAGTAGTTATCCTGATCTTGAATCAAGGGACAGATTTGGTTGAATCTTTCTTTGGGACAATTCTCCAGGGCGCAATTCCATCCATTATGCCTTTCCTGACGGAAAAGCTGGCCCCCGAATATTACCGCTCCTCCTTAAAATCACTGTTTGAGATTACTGCGCCTAAGGCTGTGATCACTTTTAGAGATTTTTTCGATGATGTCCGGCAGGTCTGCCAGGATTCGTCTGTAGTTCGCACCATTCTATTGGGGGAAGCAGTAAAACCTCAGGCCGGTCCAAATTTGGAACAATTCGCAGGGTTCAGTCAATCTCCTGGTGAAATCGCCTTACTGCAACATTCTTCAGGGACAACTGGATTACAAAAAGGTGTTGCCCTCACCCATGAGGCGATTTTTAACCAGCTCGAACACTATAGCCAGGCCTTGCAGCTAAATCGAGAGGACGTGATCGTCAGCTGGCTGCCGCTTTATCATGACATGGGTTTGATTGCGGGATTTATACTGCCAGTATTAAAACGGATCCCTTTGGTGTTAATGTCACCTTTTGATTGGGTACGGGCTCCATACAAATTGATGCAAGCGGTTTCCAGCTATCGTGGCACATTAAGCTGGCTGCCGAATTTCGCCTATAATTTTTGTGCCCAGAAAATCCGCGATCGAGATCTGGAGGGGGTTGACCTATCCAGCTGGCGGGCAGTAATCAACTGCTCGGAACCCATGTATTGGGGCAGCCATGTTATGTTCCAGGAGAGATTTCAGTCCTACGGCCTGGATCCATCGGCTCTGGCAACCTGCTATGCTATGGCAGAAAACGTGTTTGCAGTCAGCCAGAGTGCTTTAGGTCAGCCTACAGTCGTTGATCTGATCAACCAGGATGCTCTTTTAACTCGCCAGACGGCTGAGCCTGCTGTGACTGAAAGCCAGACCACAATTCGGATGCTCTCTACTGGTAAGCCACTTTCCAATACCCGTGTACAGATTCTGGATCAGAATGGTCAGGGCTTGGCCCAGCGTCAGGTTGGTGAAATTGCTATTAAAGGCGACTGCATGCTGACAGGTTACTTTAATCGCCCAGACCTGACCGAAAAAGCTTTTATTAATGGCTGGTATCTAACGGGCGACCTTGGATACCTGGCAGATGGCGAGCTGTATGTAACCGGCCGAAAGAAAGACCTGATAATTGTTGGTGGGAAGAATATTTACCCTCAGGATCTGGAGAGGCTAGCAGGGCAGGTAGCAGGCGTGCATCCCGGACGAGTGGTAGCCTTTGGAATTTTCAATGAGCGAGCCGGCACGGAGGATGTGGCGATCGTAGCCGAAATTGGATCCCCAGATGGATCCCTGATTTCCAAAGTCTCGGACGAACAAGCTGCCCAGCTTGCATCCAAGATCCGGCTGAGCGTTCACCAGGGCTCGGATATTGCCGTTCGGTATGTGAAAGTTGTCGAGCGAAACTGGTTATTAAAAACCAGCAGCGGGAAAATAGCCCGCAACGCGAACCGGGAAAAATTTCAGTCTGTCTTCAGTCAAGAGTTGGGGGTGTAGATCTAAAAATCGTTGTGCTGATTGTGCCTATGGCGACGATTTATTGAGCACACAACATCCGTGAACTTGGAATGACTCGGTCTCTCAAAGCCAAAAGAAAATATTAGCCCAAATTAGCGTGCTTAAGGATTGCTCAGGGATTTGGGATCGGCCGCCAAACCGGATCAAAATCGATCCGGGGATCAGTTGTCAGCTGTTTGCGACCCGCTCCTGTGACCGTAGCGATATAGATATCGTGGTTACTGCCTTTTGGCCAGCTCTCGAACACAATCCACAGCCCATCCGGTGAATAGCGCCCCTCTCGGGTTGGAATTGATTCTAAAACGACTGGATTATCATGCAGGCCTTCACTGTCAATTGCCGAAGCGACAAGTTCCGGAATAGCGCCCTCCCTCTGAGCCTGAGTGAAAAGGATTACCTCTCCATCCGGCGACCAGGTAGGATAAGCATTTACAAGGCTGGCACTGCGCGAGAATAATTCCTGGTCGCTCCCATCTGCGTTCATCAGCCATATCTGGGCCGGGCCGCGGCGAGTTGTGATAAAAGCTATTTTCTCGCCATCCGGAGACCAGGCCGGCTGCCGATCATAAGAATAAGTCTCTGGATTAGAGAGCATACTAACCGTGTTTTCTTCGAGGTTAAAGACATAAATTTGATCTCTGGCAAATTTACGGACCGATGTGAACGCGATTTTCTTGCCGTCCGGCGACCAGGCCGGGTCATAATCGCCACCCGGGGAGGTCAATAGAGGAGAAGGATCGCCCCCATTTTCAAGATCTAGAATAAACATCCCAGAACCCGGGTATTTCGATTGGTTGCTTTCACAAGGAGAAATAAACACCAGTTTTTTGCTGTCCGGTGAGAAGTCTGGCTGACAGGCGCCCCCGGTCAGATCGGTGATCTGGATAATATTGGTACCATCCGCGTTAATTAGGTAAATTTGAACAGTCCCAGTCCGGTCGGATGCAAACGCGATTTGGCCGGCTCCACCACCCATAAAAGTAGGCACGGGTGTGAGAGTTGGGGTTTCGGTGGGTAGATCAGTCGCGGTTGGTACCGGGGTATCTGTAGCGGTCGGTGTAAGTGTATCTTCGGGTGGTAAAACAACCACCTCGGTCGGGGTCGGAGACGCCGGAAGCGTGACTGTCGGCGTTGCGGTTGATTGCTCCGGAAAAGCAACCGGCAAGCTGGTCGTAGCACCCCGAATAAAAGCCATTGTCTGAGCCGGAATAGCGGGATCGCTGATATACGCTACAATACCACCAGCCAGCAAGATCATCCCAAAGATAAACAAAAACAACCACAATGCCCGTTTTGTACCCGATTTGCGTGAAACAGGTCGATTCCTGGAAGCCAATGCCGATGATGGGCTGATCGGCATTGGGATCGGCGAACGCCCTTCCGGGTGAGGTACTGGGCCATTTCCATACCCTGGGAAGCTTTCATCCGGCTCGACTGGTATAGGTCTGGATTCTATATCCGGCGGGGGAGCAACCACATATTCATCCACACCAACCCTGCGTCTTGAGTTGGAACGGGCATTTAGCAAGGCCTGCTTGAACAAATCGGCATTCTGATAGCGATCGTCAGGCATAACTTCCAGCGACTTTTCTGTTGCTGAAGCCAGACGCTTGCTAACCCTGGGATTGTGCTTGCGGATGGGGGTTAAGTCGCCCTGACCCATCGCTCGCCCGAGTGCGTCTTCGGGGATAACACCGGTCAGAGCCGCATACAAAGTCGCGCCTAATGAGAAGATATCGGAGCGATGATCGGTGCGAGCCGTTCCATACTGCTCGGGGGGCGAGTAACCAGGAGTCATGGCTCGCGCTCCAGTCGTAGTCGCCTGCGATCCATAAAGGATTTTTGCCAGGCCAAAATCAACCAGAAAAATCTGTCCCTGGGGTGTAATTTTTACGTTCCCAGGTTTAATATCACGATGGACGATAGGAGGATTTAACGAGTCAAGATAAGTGAGCGCATCACATATTGCGGCGCCTATCATGATTGCATCATCTTCGGGGATGAGGCCAATCCGATCCATCCGCTGGCGAAGATCTTCCCCCTCAATATAATCCATCACCAGATATTGGCCACGTTCCTGAATAACGAAATGATCCGTCACCCGTGGTAGATTGGGGTGCCTCAAACTTGCCAGGATCGTTGCTTCTCGCCGGAATTGGCGCGCGTACTCATCCGTAGTAAAGAGATTATCTTTTACGGCTACTTCGACACCCAGGTTTTCGTCAACAGCCCGGTATACGGACCCCATTCCCCCCTGACCCAAAATCTCGACGATCCGGTATCGATTATTGAGAAGAGCACCGCGTTCCAGTATCATTGCACTCCACATAGGATGCTACCCAAACCGATCTGCACTTCGAGCCGATCCGAAAAGTGGTTTATATGGTTGTTGTTCCGTGCGCAGCACGGAACAACAACCATATATCTTCCGACTTTTCGGATAGATACTTAGCAGTAACAGCCTGTGCTGGATCAAATCCAAGTCACCACTTCGCAATATTCCCATTGTATCTCAATTTGGCCGCAGGATGGGTGCTGCAACGTGCTGCAAAGCCCGCGCACCCATTCAAATTTAAGATGATCCTTGCATTCAAAGAGTTCAATCGAAATACCATTGATTTTCCTGTATGTTTGAAAAAGGTCCAGGAGGAGAATTTCACGAATTGCGTATATTGAACAAACAGATAAATGTAGATCTTTTGATAACCATTGCAGATAGCCTGATCACTTTCCATTATGTAGAGCAACATGAGTTCAGGATAGCTTGAACTCAAAGCCAGAAAGTCCCGTTGGATTGAAAAAATTGGCACAAAGCGCCAAAATTTTCAATAGCCTCCTTCATGGATTTGGGGATAGTTATCCCGTACACACGTAAGATTACTCAATTTACAATTATCTAGGAATTATATCAGGTATATAGTTTGAAGATGATCGGTTTACGAAAATGATAAAAACGGCAAAAAGAATTACATTCCAAGGATTAAATTCCCGGTTATCTTATGCCTGACAGCAGCCTGTATTGAATAGGAAAAGGAATTGGAGTGTTGGCAGGCGCTTGTTGCACCATCAACTACTCCAATTCCTTTCGCTCTGGCTTCTGTCTTATTGCGGCAGCGCTAGCTGGATAATCAAAGGCTCGCTGGTGTTATTGTTTTCATTTTGTTCGCTTACCCGGCAATATGGCTCAACGAATTCTTCTCCGGCACAAGAATCAACCGTGATCACAATCCGAACCTCCTGGCCCAGAATCTCGTTTGGGAAGCCGACTGCCCCGTCCAGAATAATCTCCCCGCCAGGGGTCATATCTTGCTGGACAAAGGCGTAAAATGCACTATCCTGACCGATCACTTCCAATGGGCGTCCATAGGTACCGTCTGAGGCGCGCCCATCAGCGGATATCTTAAATATCTCTGCCGTCTGCCCACCCCGGTTATAGATGGTAATACGGATGGGAGTATAGAACAAATCCTCGCCGGAGAGCATACGCTCTCGCAAAACGTCATCATACGGGCGGCTCTCGACTTGCACGACCAAATCCGGCCCGCCAGTCAATACCTGGGGGTTGGGAAATGGCACATTGGCTTGTGTGGCTCTTCTTTCCACTTGATCCAACCAGGGCAATATATCATAGCCCTGCAGCAGCGCAGGCAGACGCTCGATCGACTGGGGTGAGCGAGAAGGCAGACCCGGTATCGAACGCATCACTTCATCCGGAGCAGTGTAAGCAAACTCACCCGCTCCGATTTGAATACTGGGCCCCATTGTTTGCTGATCGGTGTCCAGAACAGGTGTAAATTCGACTGTCCCTTCACTCACCGTAGCGATCGTGGCCTGCGAATCGGACAGATAAGTTACCACTGCCCAGGTGCCCAGCAGCTGGAGCTCCCCGCTTGGGGTTGAAACGAAATGGTCCCGGCAGTTCTGAAAAGACACCGATCCTTCTTCTACGCAAGAAGCGTTTCCACCCTGGAAGTTCGCTTTGGGGCAGGCCTTCTTCTGGATCGTCGAATTGAGAAAAACAAAGATCCGGCAGCTTTCCAGCTCGCCTCTACCCAGCAGGAGCGCTTCCCCTGTTTCATCGGTGGAAACCCGGAATTCTTCAGGAAAAGGCTGAGGTAAATTTGTATCTAATAAATCTAATTGGGTATTCAACCCAAAAAAAACGCCGCTCGTCTGGCGGGTGATTGAAAAATCCGCGCTGGGTGTGGGAGTAAGTGTTGGTGGAATCGTAATGGTTAGCTCAGGAGTAACCACTACTGTCGGGGTGAAGGTCGCCCCAGGCAGGTTGCAGGCCAATAATACCAGTACTACCAGCAAGATAAAACTCACGAATCGCTTCTTTAGCACCATCTTTCTCCGTCCTTTTCGACAATAAGAAAATTTGCGTTTTGTGGTGGCCGGTGCGTGCAGTTTACCCACACCTCAGCCAACGTTTAGCGGATGGCTTCGCTTTCCGCCATTGGCCCCCAACGCGGCTGCCAGTCACAATAATCATTTTCTGTCAGCCGACGGACATCCGATCCGTCCCTGCGCATGATATAGATTTCACACCCGTCTTCATTTTCGTACTGCTCTCGATACGATGTGAATGCAATCCACTCTCCATCAGGGGAAAAACTAGGGGCCAGATTATTGCCGCCCTCTGTGATGGCCTGCACATCTGTGCCATCCGTGTTCATCACCAAGATCTCCCATCTCCAGGACTCACCTGCGTAGGTAGCAATTTTGCCTGCACTGGACCAATCCGAACGGCCACGCAAATTATCGATTCGATTGAGCCGGGTTGGGGTACCTCCCTCAGCATCGACGATAAAAAGCTGAACAATGCCTTCCCGATTAGAAGCGAAAAGAACCGTCTCTCCATCTGGTGACCAGACTGGGTCCCAGGCATAGCCCCAGGGCAATCCCACTAAACGGCGCGGGCTTTCACCCGAACGCTCCATGATCCAGACGCTGTTACCCGTATAAGGCTTGTCAGCAAAATCGCTCCGGTTCGTAAAAACAATCCTGTCGCCCTGCGGGGAAACGGCCGGAGCCGCCAGGTTGCCCAGATCCTCTGTCAGTTGAGTTACCTGGTTGCGCTCCAGATTCAGCTCGTAGATTTCATAGGTGCCGGTTCGATCAGCTACATACACCAGGCTCTTACCATCCGGCGCAAATGAGGGGAAAGCGTGGTTGAATCCGGTCTCATAAGTAAGCTGGCGGTAGCCGGATCCAAAGGAGTTGACCATACAGATCTGCTGGTTGTCTGCGCGTCGGTCTAGATCGCAAACAAAAGCAATGCGACCATCCGGCTGGTCCGGGCAGGTGGGCTGGGAGAACACTGCTTGCTGCCACGTACCCGGTAAGTTGGGTTTCATATCATCCGGCCAGCCATATACCCGCGGGCTGTTGGAGATCTCGTAGTTGAAGATGGTCAGGCCAAATGGCCGGCCGCACGGTCCTAGTACGAAATCCCGGATGTTAATCGCGTATTCAGCACTATCCAGCTGAAGATCCGACTCACGAGCCAATGCACCTGTCCAGAACTGGTCATATTCGCTGGTGCGTGAATAACCTCCGCGCGGTTTGTGCCAGGTCTCTGGCTCAGCTGAAGCAACATCCAGGATTAACTCATAATCGCCTAAATCTGCCCAAGATTCCAGGCTGCCATCTCCTTGAGGGTCCAGACGCACAGAAACCCGACCTGCGGCTGGAAATCCGGCTGGATAAGTGACGCAAATATATAGCTCGTCGCCCGACTGGAGTAGATAAAAATTGGCCCTCCCTTGCCGGCCGACCTCGAAATTGCTAGCATAAGCCTGCCTGTATGCCCCGTCTTCGCAAGAGCCATCCAATTCAGGCGAGCTGGTTCTAACGAGAGCGGGAATCAGCAGCAGATTGGGCGGCAGGACGGTTGGCGGCGGGGCGAACGTCGGGGTAGTTGTTATGGTGGGAATGTCAGTCGGGGTGAGGGTAATGATCGGCGTTTGAGTACCGGTAGGGGAAGGTGGCGGTAGCAAGGTAGGTGTAGGCGTTTGAGTGGGTGGAGGTTCGAACTGGGCCGGATCGACCCCATAGGCTCGACTGCGATCCATGGCTAGCGTAACCCAATCAAAAGCCTGAGGATACTGAACAAAAATCGGGCCGATCTCATAGAGCGGAACCGCCCGGCGCGCTGGGACTCCCGGAACAGCCTGAAAATCTTGATCTGGAGCCGTGTAAAAATATTCGCCTGCGCCCACTGCAACCGGACTGCCCATTGCTTGGGATGTATCATCTAATACTGCCTGCACGCTGGTATCGCCTTCGGTAACAGCCAACAGGGTCATTTTTTGAGCAGGCAGATATGTCACCGAAGCCCAGGTACCCAACAGCTTGACCTCACCGGAGGCAGTTTTAACGACATGATTGTGGCAGTTTTCAAATACCACTGAACCTTCTTCCAGGCAGGTTGTGTTACCAGCTGAAGCCGCCCGGTTGCAAGCCGAACGCTCCAGACGGGTATCAAAAAATAGAAAGATCGAACAGGTTGCACCTTCAATCTCGCCTTTAATGACTGCCTCGCCGTCCTGCCCGGTTGTCGCCAGGAAATTAACCGGAAATGGCTGGGCAGCATCCACAGAAACTTCAGGCAATGGATCAGCCTCACCTAAAAATACTGCCGGCGTCAGGCGCTGGATCGTAAACTGAAAAGCAGTCTCCGCTGTGGGTGTCTGATCCGAGGTCTGAGTCTTTGAACAGCCAACAAATAAAATCAACAAGGCCATCAATACCAGGGCGATTATATGATCAACTAAGCAATGGAGCATTCTGCGAGATCCGGACTGGATTCTTGGCAAGAGAGCCTTCAATGAACTCATTGGGGCGCTTCCTCAACTTCCTCTACCTGTAAATAACGCTGGCGCATCAAGATTTCCAGGCGCTGGCCAATCTGCATACCCAGCAATGTCCCCAGGCTCAAACCCAGTCCAACCACAGCTGCATCCACAATAGCCAGAATATTGGCCCAACAAGCCAGTCCAAGTGGCTTCGGACCCGCTGCAATTTCACAGGGCAGGGAGGCCATCCATCCCTGCCAGGGGGGGGTAGCAGCCAAAGCGTTCAAATCTGAATAAAACCGGATAGCTGGGTAAAAGATCACCGCGGTAGTATCCACGTTTCTAATAAGCACAAATATCGCCTGCACCGCTGCAAACAGCAAACCAGCCAATGCAACCGTTAAAATCCAGCGTCTACGGTCGCGGTGTAATCGTGGATAAACTGATATTGCGAGCGCGGACGCCAAAGCTAATCCAGCCAACAAACTGGCTAAACCCACCAGTTCTTTGCCCGCAAATATCCGGCATGGGCCAAATCCTGGCAAGCCTGCAAATGGCAAACAAACATCAAACCACAAAAATATGACGACAACCAGCAAAACAGGGAAAATGACGGTCCATCTCCGACTCAAGCCTGCCAGCCGTAATGCCGCCAAACCAAAGGCTGCCACCAACAAGATAAATACCGGATCTGGAAGCCTGCCCGTGACAAGGATTATGAAGCTGGCCACCTGCCAGAACGCCAGGGTCCCCAGGACAATACCCAAAAGCATGCCCATCTTACCTGGATTAAGCCTCAATTGGCCCGATCGCGGTGCTAAGCGCCCGCTGCCGGGTCTGGGTAGCAATAAATACTCTGGCAGCAGCAGTCCAAGCACTAGTCCGGTAGCCAGCATCCATCCAAAGCCAAAATTCTGGTAGGCATGTAGGGTAGGCGTCAAACCAACCAGCCGGGCTACCAGCAGCCGCCAGAATGCCAACAACAGCCCAGCCCCCAAGCCAGCTGGAGCGGCCAGACTCCACAGACGCAACCTATCGCTGGTCAGCCGGCGGATCACACGCCAGCCCCAAACACCTGCTCGCTCCAGCCAGGAAAGCCGCGAATCAACCGCCTCGGCACTCGGGTCAGCTTCCGCCATAACCCCGCGCAGCTCAACTTTGCGTGCCAGCTGAGAGGGTCCAGAAAGGTGTGCATCCAGGGCCCAATCGATCTGATCAACTGCCTGATGAGGGTTTTCCGCCAGCAGCGCCAGCGCAGACACCTGCCGCACGTCAGGCCGGACGCTGCTCACGGCCGAAATCGCCAGCGGCCCGTAAGCTGCAGAATTATTCCGGGATGTTTCTGGCTGATCCAACAACCTGAATTCGGTTGCTTGCAAATCCACTGGCAAACCAGTCAGCTCAGCTGCATACACCAGCTCATCCGGAGTAAAGTAAATCTCTGGCGGCCTGCGCTCTGACCCCGCAGAAGGTGGTTCGGGCAGGCTGCCAAGGCGCCGCACCAGCGCCCGCGCTTCCGGCGCCCGCATACCGGGCAGCCATGGCGATACCGCTGCCCGCTGCGCCGCAGCGGAACGGAGTAGCAGCAAAGATTGAAGCGGCAGAGGCGTCAATGCTGCCCCAAATTCCTCCAGGCGGGCAAGCTGCCGGGCGGAGATCAAGTCCCGATTAGCTGCCCAGGCCGCCCAGGCTCGATCCAGCTCTCTGGCGGCGCGTGAAGTTCGTTCGATCTCCTCGCCGGCCTTACGCCGGACAGGCTCTTCCAACACCTTGCTGGTATAGCCATAAAGAATTTCATCCTCCTCTGGGCGGCCGATTAGCAGACCGGCGCTGCGCAGCCGATCCAATACACCAGAAACCTGATCCAGCGGCACATCCTCGATGCCCAAGGCTTCCGGGGTCACCCAATCTCGGGTCCCGGCCGCAATGCGGACCAGCACTTTCCAGGCCAGTTCGCGCTGATCGGCCAGTTGTGTCTGTAAGGTCTCATCCAGATAGCTGTAGAAGAGACCCTGAGCGCCTTTAGCCGTCTCCAGATAGAATCGTCTACCCACCACCCGCAAATTGGCGGCTGCTGCCATATTGTAAAGTTGGTGACAAACAATCTGCAAATGGGGGGGATAGATGCTTCGGTTTTCTCCAGAATCAGAAAGCCGGATCAATTCTGGAAGCAGATATTCTTCGACAAAACCTTCCTCATAGAAGATAGGGCGCTCGACATAGTCGTTCGGCTCAACCACCGCCGCTCGGGCTTGATCCCACGACAGCGATTCCAGTTCGAGAAATGAGCGAAATACATCCGGGAAAGTGTCCTTTAGCTCCGTCAGACTGACAAACTCCGAATCGCGTGTGACCAGGATCAGGCGCAGGTAAAGATCATCGATCGTCCGGTAAGCTTCCGCAACTGACCTTATCTGGGCAGCAGCTTGAGCTTCAGGTATCGAACCATTTAAAAGGTTTTCAAATTGATCCAGCACCAGGACTAAAGTGCCGCCGGTAGATTCCTGCAATTTGGCAATCATTTCAGCCAGGCTGTCAGTCTCAGCAAGCTGTAATGGGATCTGTTCCTGGCTTTGTTGCAACGCCCCTTTTAAGGTTAATGCAATTGGATGGGTGTATTCACGAATGTGAACGGCCATGGCCCCATCCTCAATTAATTGAGGGATCACCCCTGCCGCGATCAGGGAGGTTTTACCCGCACCAGGCTTTCCGTAAAGCACCAGCAGCGGGCTGGCGCCAATCCGATCGAGCACCTGGCGGATTTCAGTCTGCCGGCCACGAAAACGAAGGCGGTCCCGGGCAGTGTAAGCAGATAAAAATTGATAAGGCGGAGCATTGCGATCCGCAAAGCTATCTTCGTCTCCGGGCTGGCGATCGCCACTTAATACATATAACTGGACGTTATAAATATCACCACCATAAACCGTGCCGTGGATCGCGCCAGTTTTTATGCCAATCACATTACCGTAGTTGGTGGCAACGGATGTATCCGCATTGACTACAGTCTCAGGCTGCGCCTCAGCAGGCCGCAGGCGTGCAGCAATACCGACCGGTTGGCCGCAGCGCAGGCAGAAACTTGCGTCTTCAGGTAGTGGATCAAGCTTACAGTTTGGGCAACGCATATAAACTCATCAAACTCAACGGTTTACAAATAGCTTTGGATGCACGCCGTAAACAGCGTCTGGTTGAATGCACCTTATTGTGCCATGAATAGAACAATTTGTCGAATTCCGACCTTCTAAGGTTGGTAAGGAGGATTTGTGTTGTTTGGTTTAGGCGGCAAAGCGCTCTAAACCGAACAAAAACGCTCCTCATTTATTTCCTAAAGCGACTTAGTGAGAAAACCACTCACCCTCATCCCGGCAAATGATTAACGTCAAAAAACAAGATATTTCCCTGCTTGTCTCCCACAACAATTCGCAAGCCTTCCCCGATGGCACACAGACCACAGCTTTCGATCGGCAATTCCCAGACGTATCTCGCAACCACCTGTCCGGAGGCCAAATCCCACAAGCGCAAGACTTTATCCCATCCACCCGAAACCAGCCAGCGCCCATCCGGGGGAAGCGCCAGGGCTTTTACATACTTCGAATGGTCTCCCAACCAGCGGGCGGTACGATTTTCCAGGTCCCAGACCACAATATTGCCATGCAAATCTCCAGCTGCAGCCAGGCTTCCTCCAGCGCCAAATAGGATCCGCTGCACAGCATCCGGGTTCTCCGGTAAACTAGCAAGAGCTTGCGGCTGGCCGGTCTGCCAGATCGAGACCAGATCATACGCCAGCAAAGCCTGAGAAGCATCGTCCGATATAGCCCCGACGTTGTAGTCACCCTCGATGTTCAAGAGTGCTTGAGGTGGGTCAGTTCCGGTGATTTTCCAGATCACGGAACGCTTTTGATAAAAACTTATCGAGATTCCATGGAGCGCTTCAGGCAAATCAACCAGGGCTGCAATGCTCATTTCTGTATTCTTGGAAAAAACCAGCTCGGATCGAGCGATGGGCTGCTCTTGACCGCGACGCCAGCGATAAATGCTGCCGGAAGCATCACCAGCCAGATAACTATCCTGCTGACCAAACACGGCGGCGGTTATCGCCCTATCCGCTAAATCCCGCTGCTCTAATACGGTTCCCCGATCCACATCCCATAATAACAACCGGCCATCTTCGCCCGCAGTTAACGCGAATTTTCCGTCGGATGAAATGCAGGTGGTATTTACTGCTGAGGTATGCCTGAACCTTTTGTTCTCAAATCGTGACCGATCGAGACTCCACACCCTGATCGTACCTGCTCCTCCGGCGGTTACTGCCATCATTCCGCCAGCCAGAACGGCTATGTCCATAATCTGGCCGGTATGGCCGCGCAGCTCAGCCTTCAACTCGCCAGTGGGAAGATCCCAGACCCGCAGCAGTGTATCAACTCCGCCGGATAAAACACAGCTTGCTTCCATCGAAACGGCCACAGATCGCAGCATGTTTCGATCGGCTCGGCGAACCCACAGTTGAGTAGCTGTTTCGACATCCCATAAATACAAAACACCTGCATCGTCTCCCACTGCCATATAATGACCATCGTCAGAAAATGCCAGTGTGGTAATCGTGAAATCCTCAAAACCGGAATATTCACTCTCGTGATCCAGTCCGGCCTGGGAAGTTGACAAGTGCCGGCCTGTAAACGCGACGGTTGGGATCTCGCCAGATATACCCGGAGCCAGCAGGTCCCAATCCAGTCTCCAAATCCACAATTTGCCATCCCCGCCGCCAGCCGCAATTTTGTCTCCCTGGGGGGAGACAGCGATCGCCCGCGCTATCCCACCAGGCAGAGCCCAGCGCTGAACCACCTGACGGCTCTCCAAATGGAACAATGCCACAGAACCATCTGCCAACGCAAGCAGCAATGCGGCGTTATTCGGAGTGAGCGCCATATCGTTTATGCTGGAAAGGTTAAGATCCGAGGCTTGTTTTTTGGCGGTATCCCATAGGCGGACCTTGTCATTCATATTTCGCAAGATGAACCAGCGCCCATCAGGATCGGCCACAACCTGCTCCAGATATTTGCTCAGGTCGAGCTCTTCATCATCGCCAATTGGCTCAAAAGGTGCCGGCCAGGCCGCCAATTCAACGCCAGTAGCCAGGTTCCAGGTACGGAAAGTTTTATCACTGCTGGTAGAGACGAGACGCTCTCCATGGCTAAAAACAGCCAGGCAGGAGGCGGTCTCTGTATGGCCTGAAAGCGTTCGCACCAGGGCCGAGTCGACCGGCAGCGGGTGCAGGGCTTGCAGCCAGGGGCCTTTCGGCTCTAGCGAACTGGCCTGAAGCGCCCGGTCAATCCGCCCGCCATCACCGCGAAATAACCGGTTGTAGAGATGAGTATAAAATGCACTTGGGTCAGCCCGTAAAATATGGCTCTCGCGTTGCAGCGCATCTCCAATGGTTTGCAAATAACCTTGCTCTCCATTCTTAGGTAAGAGATCTACAACACTGGCGATATCACTCTCAAGAGGCACTGAACTGTTGCCATCCAGGCTCAGCCTGGCATACCAGTAATCTAAATTGCCAAGCAAATCCGTCAGCCGTTCAAGCAGCTTGTACTGTTGTGCCCGCTTGAACGGGCTCGTCAGCCCAGCGGCAGCTGACAGCAGATGAGCCGGTGTGTTGCGCACAGCATAGACGTCCGGGCAGCTAACCCAATCACCCCCAAAGGCATTCTGCAAAAGTTCGCCCAACGCTCGATGTGCCTCCAGTGGATATACCGGGTAATCAGGATTGGATAATAGATATTCACGGAAAGATTGGTGATACAACCTGAATGGGCCGTATGGTACCACGCCATGCAAATATTGAGCTGCTGCTGCCAGAATTTGATCCACGCTCGAATCAGGCAAGCCTGTTGCAGCAGCCAGGTGATCGCGTTGTAGACCTGGATCGCGGGCGACCGCCAACAGCTCCAGGACCGGCCGGTAACGATCTCCCCAGGTCTCCAGCCTGCGGCCAAGCTCGCGCTGGATAAACCCCTTATAGATATCATTAAGCCCCGGAGGTAGATCCAGCGCATCCAGATTGGCAGGCAGTTCCGACTGGGCCAGCAAGTCATCCAAAACGTAGCGAGCGTATAAAAAGCTGCCCGCGCTGGCTATCGATACCCGCTCAGCCAGGCTGGTTCTGTGCGGGTCCTCCATGGCTCGCAGGCGAGCGGTTGCATAAATTCGCACATCGTCCACATCCGCTGGTGCACTGGCAATAAGGTCGAGATCTCCCGTTCCAAACAGGCTGCTAAGGCGTGGATCAGATCTCCCGGTAAGGAAAAATCGCACGTTGTCCGGCAAATCATCAGGATCGTCCAAAAAATCAGCCAGTAAAACCGCAATATTATCTTCGGAATCGTATGTCAAGGCTTCATCTAAAGAGTCGACCAGAATGAATACAGGCCGGTCATATCCATCCGTATAGCTGGTTTGGAGCGGCTGCCGGACAAGCTGATCGAAAGCCGACCGGGCTGGCATGCGTCCAATCGCCAGCTCGGAGATCGTCACACCGCTGATCGTTGCTCCGGCATTAAGACTGCCAACATTTACCTCCGACTTAATCGTGATGGCAGGGTCATTGACCTGGATTAAAGCCCGGGCAAAATCATCCCGGCGGCTTAAACTTAACGATAACCGGCGCACGAAGGTCAATGGGTTCAGGGCATCTTCACTGGCAGCCCGGCAAAAATGAAAGTGCGATAATGCCCCACTGCCCAGGGCAGGCCAGGCACCGGCATCAACTTCACCGCGGCTCATCTGAACCAGCCTGGCAGCAATGGCACTCTTGCCGCTGCCTGGTCCACCCGTCATGTAATAGTATTTCTTGGGAGAATCTTTCAGCCAGGATTGAACTGCGTTGAACACCCAGTCCCGTCCGACAAAATCACGAGTTCGTTCGTTGATATACGTGGATAAATCGGAGTCGCTCATATTGAAATTTGGTTCCGGCGGTGCAGTTCATCTAAAGCCCGCTCGCCAGCTTTCAGAACGTTTTTTTTCTGCAGTTCTTTCATTGGACCTGGCTCTATTTCTTCAAGGTAGCCTTCCAAGGGTACGATGACTTCTGCGTTTCCGATCCGTCCCAATGCGACAACCGCGCGTTTTATCAATAGAGGGTTATCCCAGGTCCGCAATTCGGTTTGATCGCCAAGTCCCAGCCTCGTCAGCAATACACCCTGATAATGCTTACACCACTCAGCGCGGCCCCTGCCAGAAGCGGGGGCTAACAGTTCGATCGCATCGACCACCCTCGGCAAATAGGCCTGCGGATTTTTCAAGCCGCGATCGATCATTTGCCGTAATTCCTGAGTGGGAAGGCTGGCATGCATGCGGCCCAGTGTATACAAAATGACTTGCTGTTCCCAAGGCTTAACCTGCGGCGTCCAAAAGGCGGTTTGCAAGTCTTGAACACAGGCCGGGTCCTTGAGCGCCAGGAGGCCATCGGCAGCACACCAGCGGATATGAGATCTATGGCGTTTATTCTTTACAAACCGTGCGGGATGAAACAGGATTTCCTCCAGGTTCTTCAGGGCTTGTGGGGCATGGGTTTCTCCGACGGCCAGGACAACAACTCCCTTAATTCGTACATCCAATGCTTGCGCAGGGTCCAGATAAGGAACGATCGCGTTCAGCGCATCGGCTGGAGGCTTTTCCAGCGCATCCAGAAGATCGTATACCAGCCTGGAGCGAGACCCTTCCTTCGGTCTGTTATGCGATTTTTCCGCCGGGGAAAGGTAGCCATATACCGAGCGCAGCAACCTCAAGACCTCCTGGTTAGCTAAGCTGTTCCGGTGATTTGCAGTAATAACGTTGAGACCGGTTTGCATGACAAGCAGGGGGGAAACATCCTTCAACTTCTCCAGGTCTTGCACCAAGGGCAGGTGCCAGCCAAAACGGGCTCCCCGGGACTGGATGAACGGTTCTGTCAGAATCGTTTCAAGCAGCTGGTCGCGTTCTTGGCTGGTGAAATCCGCCTCTAGCAAATGTCGCAGAATATACTGCAGCCCATACGCATCACTCTCAGACCATTCACTCCTATGGGCTCTGAGCAGACTGCGAGTGATGTGGGCATGCCAACCCGGAGCATCCACCGCCAGGATAGACGTATCCGGATCTGCGGCTGTCTGCGGGTCCTTAAGGAAATCTGCCAGAGACGTATGGTACAGCCGGAACTCATGACGTCCCTCTAAAAATTGCGCCAACCCAGACAGCGCTTCCAGAACATCCACCTGGCTGGCGGAAATTCCTCCCATCCGGCAGATCCGATCAGCAGTGAGCGGTTCGTACGCGACAGCCAGCATAGAGAGAATTTTGTGATAAACAGCCGGCCAGGCGCGCAGAAAATGGCTCTCTCCGCTTTGGAGGTCTTGGATCTCCACACTTATATTTTCAACGGACTGGCGCACCAATCTTAAAAAATAACCGTACAGGGAGCTTAGGCCAGAAGGTAAGGCAGAATAATCTAAAAGCCGTGTCAGTAAGTCGCGATCGCCCGCTTCTGCAGCGTGCAGGAGCGCTCGGCGAAATGCATCCAGGTAACCAAGGTTTCCTTCCGAACGGGCAGCTGCTTGATCTACAAAGATCGCAATTGCGGACGGGCTTCCCAGAATATCTTTCACCTCTGGGTGCCTCACCAGAAAATGGGCATACGAAGCTGCATCTTGTTTCACCTGGTGATCTTCAGGGGCTATTTCCAGCTCCTCTAACTCATCACCCCGGAAACGCAATTCTTCCAACAAATTATGATCTGCCCGGCTGGTCAACAAAAATTTGCAATTACCCGGCAGGTCCGGGCAAGCCGCCAGCCATTGGAGCAACCCTTCTTGCCCAGAATGGAAGCGCAATTCATCCAGGGCGTCGATCATAACCACCAGCTGCGTTTGAGGCTGCAATTCGAGCAGTGCAGCTGCCGGGTCTATCAAGGCCATGTAAGCCAGGTCTTCGATTGGCAGCAAATGGGGGTCGGAAACCCAATGCTCCACCTGCAAGCCGATTATGCTGCCCTGGTTTTCTTGCACATGCTGACTGATGTCGATCACCACGCGAAAAAAAGGGGAAGCCAGGAGCTGCTGAACTTTAACCCCCACGAGTTGCCCACCCGCTGCCACCCGGTTTGCCCGATTGCGGATGCGCATCTCCAGGTATTGGGGTTGAAAAGCTTTTGGGTATAGTGCTGCTAACTGATAACCAATTTGCAATAAAAAGGTTCGCGCTCCAGTCCCACCTAAGAGTGAGCGTTGGTCTCGGCGAATAAAATAACGCAGCCAGCGCTTGTTTTTACGCGCTAACCCGGCAGCAAAACTGCTTTTTCCTGCACCTGGTTCGCCTGTAATCAGCACGTAGCGAACACGAGAGCGGCCCAGCGAGGCAAGCAAACGATCTTCCAGCCAATTGCGTTCCAGATACTCATCTGAATCCACAAGACGGGAAATCAGCTTTTCGAAAAACAGGTCTTGCACAGGAGCTGTCATGGCACCAACATTAATAGTTTGGTGGCAATTTGCTAAACCTCCACAGCCTGGGCCACAACGCTCCGCACCCCCGGAACGCGGTCCAGCCATTTCTGGCTGCCGGCGCGGTACCAGTCAACATAATCGCCACCAGAATAAACGATGTAACCGATGGTCAACACGTAGCCGGTGGTCAACCCGACCGGTCCCCAGGGTGTGAGCCCCAATATCCATGGTCGAGCCCAAGCCAGGCCATGCAGCAGCCACTCGAGTGTTTTTTTCTGTTTCCCGAAGGCTTTGACAAGCTCGGAGATCTTTTCGGCAGCTTGATTAAAGCGCTCAGCAGGCAGATCACCGGAAGCCGCTTCCAGCTTTTTATCAAGCTCTTCCTGAATGCGTTTGATCTCATATATTCGGTCGACCAACACCTCAAACAGAGTGCCTTTCTGAAGATCTTCGATCCATTTGGCAGCCTGCTGGCGAGCCTCATTCTCAACATCTTTTCCGATTGCCTTAAGAATTTTATCAATCGCCTGGGTCACAAGGACAACCGCTTTGCTAAGCAGTTTAGAGACCCCTTCACCCAAGCGAGTGAGCAGCTCTGCCAGGACGATATTGGCAGCGTCCTTGACGGCAGGCGCAGGCATCTGCATCAGGTTCGCGAAAGTAGCCTGTCCAAGCAGCGCCGCATCATCTTTTATATCTTCCAAAGCTGTTTCAACCGCCTCTTGCAGGGCTTTTCGGGCAGCAGCCGGGCTGGCAGGCCCGCCGCGTTCAACCTGGCTGGCAACCAGGGCCGCGATCCCATCCTGGGGCGAGGCATTGAGTACTTCCTGAAGTTCGACAATCGCCCCGGGAACCGAAGCGCCTCGCTCAGCGACTTCCAGACCCGGGCCCTCATCGGCCCGCCGCACCAGATCGGAGGCCAGATGCAAATCAATGGCAGCCGCAGCTAGTAGCTGAAGCTGCGCCAGCTGGCGCTGACCTGCTTGATCGGAGGCCAGACTGGCAGACATTTCATCCCCCAGAGCCTGGGAGCGTTCCACCACCAATTCAGCCCTTTCTTCCAGGTCCGGGAAGGCTTCAATATCCCCTTCTCCACGCTCCCTTATGCCTGTTGTGGTGGTGCCGTACAATCCGGCAATTGCTTCCTGATAGGCTTGCACGCTGGCAAGATATTGGTCAGTCATGATATCCTCCTTAATTGACACGCCCTCTATGGGTTTTTGCGTCTCCCGCCTAAAAAATCAATGGTAACATTGGTCACTTCAGCATTTTCAGCGACTTCATCAATATTCAAAGTAGCGTTGACAATCCCCTCAGCCATCTCCCCGATCTTGACGTTATTAAGCTTACCCGCAACCCGGCGGGCCTTCGCATGGGCGTTCACCACAAGCTGGCCAGCGGGTCCGGTTTCCACGGAAAGTTCCTTGGGTTCAGGGAACAGGATGCCATCCGGACTACGGAGATAAAGCACCGGCGTCCCCCAGTCACGGACAGTAGCCCAGTCTCCCTGCGGTCCAGGATTGCGGTAGATCTGGCGACGCGCTTCGCTGACAGCCTGGTCAACCGGGTAGCCATCCAGCACCAGTGCATAGAAGGTCAGCATAAACCTAATTGCTGCCAGGTCGCCGACCTTGAACTGCATGGCTACAACAGCCGGGATCTTCTCCTTGACCAGGGCGGGGGCAACACCTGTCCAGGAGCCGCCCGCATCTCGGGTGGCCCCATTGCAAGCTCCCAGGACCGCCAGGCGAACACCTTCTCCGCCAGCGCCCGGGGCCAGCAGGCTTGCCAGGGTGGTGCTATCGTAAAAATCGGGCTCGCCTTCATCATCTTCGAGCAAGATTTTGCCTTTCTTTAAAAAGCTGCCGTCAGGCTGCACCTCCACTCCATCATACACACCGTGACCGCCGAAATGGAATATATGCGACCCTGGGATAGCCATCTCCAGGCCGTCCCGGGTAGCAGGATTGAGGTACACGGCATCGATATAATCCTCACCTTCATTGAGTTTGTCCACTGCTCCCTGGACAGCCCGCCGGTCTTGTTCGATCTCCAGATTGGCCAAGCCCTGCTGGCTGGCATCCGGATTAGCCAGGGCGACCACTAGCTTAAATTTCTCAACCGCCTCAATTGGATCGAGCTTTTGCCCGGCGTTCTCATACCGGGAAATAGATATTTCAGGCCGCAAACACAAGAAATCGTTGGCGGTCAGATCCCCGGGAGCACGCCGGTAGAGGGCATATTCCCACGGCAAGGCAGCCAGGGGGAGTGGTTCAATTGCCAGGCGCAGACGCAAACCTTCTCCAGGCTTCAGGCGATCCAGACTGCTTTGAAACAGCTGGCCCATTTTGCCCGGAAAAAGCAAATGGCCCAATGATTCTCCGAATGCAATAAGATCAGCCGCTTTTAACTTTCGACGTTCAAGCCGGGAAATGCTTTTATCCATCTCCCCAGCCGTCAATGGCAGGGGTTCGGCCTCATCCGCCCGCATGGGGTCATGATCGGGGATTTCAACCGCTCGCGCCAGGTAAGTGCCCTTTGCGTTCTTCGGTTCTGTAATCTCAATTCTGAAATCACGGTAGGTAATTTTGGGGGGTAAAGACTGGTCAGACATACGCGCTCCTTGTTATCACGATCTTTTCAGGAACTGACTGCCTCCATCCTGGTATTTCTGGATTCCCAGCAGTGGCTCTAGAGCTTACTCAGGTTCTGCCTCTACCAATACAAGTTCATTGAGTACCAGAGGGCGCTTGTTTGGATCGGTACTAACCGTGGCCTGCAAACGATAATATCCCTCCGTTTCAGGAGCTGTCAAACTGCCATCATATCGTCCAGGCTCACCAGTATTCTCTTGCAAAACGACGTTCGGCACTGGGCCTGCAGGAACTGTTGTTGGGCTGCCAGGCAGCGCTTCGCGCCACAGCAGGTGGACCTGAATATTCAAATTGCTGACGGGCGCCTGGTCTTCATTCTGATGAACGGTTGCCCACAGATCAATCTGCTCGCCGGGTGCGTATGCGTCTTGCGCCGGTTCAAACTGGATCGTCAGATCATCAGTAATCAGAATTGCCCGCTCCTCAAGTGCGAATTTGCCAATCAGCTCCCATTCCAACATTGGCAGAACTTGTGGGTCAACATAAATACTGCCATGATCAACCGAAAAGGCATACTTTTCCTTAGCTTCTGGGTGGACTGCGCTCCGTTCTGGGACAGTCCCATCCCCGGCGCCGGTTTCAACCCACTGAACATCTTTCCAACTTCCGGCCTGGCCCTGGACCACCCCGGTTGTGACCGTTGGTTTCTGACGGCCAAAAAAGCAAACGGTCTCAACACTCAGGCTGGTACCCAGATCCTGGTTAAATTTTCTGGCATCCGCCAGATACTGGCGGTCGCGATCCGAAGCCAACCACGAGGTACCATCAAAAACATCCACTTGTTGATTGTGTTCATCCCGTAAAAATGGATTTTTATGCGGGATAAGCTGGTAAAAGGAGGGAAATGAGCGAATAATATTTCCCATCCGTTCAGCCAGGTTAAAGGCGTTGAAGCGCCGGATGCCCAGAATACTGAACCCAGACAGCAACACTCGCATGGATTTCGGCGCGCCATCCCAGGGGGACCCCATCAGGAACAACCGTTCTACATGCTCTTTGCCGCCTTCCTTCTCGACGTACCAGCGCGAGACAATCCCGCCGTTGGAATGGCCGATCAACCAGGCTTTGGCGCCATCGTGCTGTTCTCGCCAGTTTTGAACTGCCTGCCCAAGCTGCCGGGCAGACAGGCGATTGTCCTGGCGCCAGTCATAGGGGAAGGTATATGCGACCAGGTCATTGGGCGCGGGGTTGGCCGGATCAATGTCATAGCCCCAATCATCCAATGTGTCCATCAAGCGACCATAATGTTCCTGCTTGGCCCAGGGAGGAATAAACAGTAATTGATCCATGATCCCGGCTGGAACGATGTCATCATTCGGGTAGATCATCTTTTCAAGCATCTCATCAATCCCCCTGGCGATATGAAATGGGTCTTTCAACAAGGCCGGGATATCCAACCAGATTGTCTTACCCGTTTGTTTGTCTTTCAACAGACTCCCCATATAACCGGGGACCACCACAATAAAATGGCGAGATGAACCATTCGTCATCACTTCCTCCTCCTGGATATCTAAGAAAATAAGGTAAGGTGAGTTCTGGACGACTCAAACCCCTTATGGTAAGAGTCCTTTTTGAGCATGAGGTTTTTTGGCAATATGCATGTTGATGGATAGTTAATCATCTAAACGAACAGAGTAACGAAATTTCCGGTATGAGTGTAGGGCACTGGCGACGCCTCAAGCTGGTCAGGCCGATACGATCTCCGCTGAAGGTATCATCGTGTACATCAATCAAAGTTAGTGTTTGGTTGCAGGCGAGAAAGTTCGCATCTATTCGATGGCGAGCATACTTTGGTTTATCAAGGCTTTGCACAATTTCCACACTCCTATTGCCATCTTGAATTCAATTAAATGGTTTCAAATCCCTATCGAAACAGGGTACGAGTGGATGTAAACGCGACGGCACCGGAAGGAAAGCCCCCCTGGTCTGGCGGTCAGAAAGAAAATGCATATCGTTTTGGAAAAAGATAATTCGGGAGGTGCACCCCCAGGAGCTGCACCCGATTATTTTTGCTACATGAATACCCGCCCAAAAATATTGGGTGTTAAGAACGGATGAATGATTGTTTGCGATAAACAATCTATGCCAACCATTTCAGTAGACTATAAGTATACCATATCTGTCGTATTATCATTAGCCTTTTGCGGGGTTCTGCGGTAATCTCTGGAGTGGTATCCAAGGGCTTGCTAAATCCATAGATTTTAGTAGTTTAGGGGAACAGGCGGTGGAATTGGACAAGAGGATGAGGTTACCATAACCACATAACAGATCTCTAAGGTGCACCGGCAGGCGAACCCATTTATAATTTGTCTGGGAAGTGGTAAGATAATTTAACGCGCGGCCTGAGGCCGAGCTCATGAAGGTGTGCACAAGCTGCGGATCACAGCATGAATCCAAGAATTATCGCCTTTGCATCTGAGCGAGACGGGGTAGGAAAAACAACCCTAGCAGTGCATATGGCTTTTGCCATTGCCGGGCTAGGGGCGCGTGTACTGCTGATCGACCTGGACCCGGAAGGCCGGGCGGCAGCTTACCTTGGCCTCCCTAAGGGCAATGAGTTGGTTGAAATCATACCGGGACATTCCAGCACTCCTCAAGAAGTCGCTATCCCGGCGGGGCGTGAAAATTTATTTATCATCCGCGCTGACCACTCTCATACCGGCCAACTCCTTGATTTATCTCACCGCTATATGCGTTCGCGGGCAGACTATGCCGAACCGGACCCAATAGCTTTGCTATGGCTGAAAAAAGTCCTGGAGCCGGCCGACTTCCACCTGATCCTCCTGGATACGACCTATATGTACAGCCCCATGTATTTAGCTGCCCTGGCTGCTGCCGACGGTTTGCTTGTGCCCGCCACACCCAATCCCATGTCGATTACAGCCGCCCAGACCTGCCTGGATACTCTCAAGTGGCTGCATCGGGAAAACCATTCTACCTGCCACCCGCTGGGCGTGATTCCTAATGCGATCGATTTCGATGACGAGGAGGATATGAGCTGGCTGGATAAAATGGGGGAGAGTTTTGGCAACCTGCTCCTGCAGCCAGTTGCTCGCGACCCGATGTTCAACCAGGCAGCCCAGCGCGGCAAAACCCTGTTTGAATACCTCTCCGAACCCAACCGGCCCTCAATCGCCGGCATTTCGGCCTCGGGAGGCAGGATCGGCGGGCTGAATTATCTGGTTAAACAGTTGGTGAAATTTCTGAGCAAAGAGAAAAAGTGAGACTTCGGCGTCGGGCTATTTCCAGGGAACGCCCAGGCGAAGGATGACATTATGAAATTGAATCGGGGCCGGAGATTGGATTTGATCTTCCTGGCAATTGGGCTGCTGACGGCTTGTCGGCCATTGGTAGGCAGCGATTGGACACTGATATCACTCAATGGTCATGAACTAATCCCTGAGACGACGATTACACTATCTTTTACAGGCGAAGGATTAGTTGGGTATGGAGGTTGTAACCAGTATGGAACAGCAGTGGAAATAAAGGATGACACATTCGTTTTTGAAGAAAAACACTTAGCGTCAACGGAATTTTATTGTGTGGGGCCAGAAGGAAATATTGAACAAGAGAAAGAGTACATCACAACTTTGGAAAGTATCGTAACGTATTCAAGTTCTGATGGACGATTAGAGATGAATAATGAAGTCGGTGATGTGGTTTTGATCTTTACAAAAGGATTGCCAAAAGACTTTCCAGGATAAAACCAGACTTGCCAACTCTGCTTAAGCTTGAAGGCGTTGGTTGTCGACTTTTTCACCGAAAAAACCTGCCCCATCTCCGAATTGAAGATGGGGCAGGTTTTATTGTCCAATTTTCAGATAGTAAGGCAGTGCCAAACTTTCTGGTACCCATTGCCAAACTTTGCGCGATCCTACACACCTACAATTAAATATCCAGGTTCCTTACTTCGCGGGCATGCGTTTGGATGAACTTCTTGCGCGGGGGTACCGCTGCGCCCATCAACATATCGAAGGTCCGATCAGCTTCAGCCGCGTCCTCAATGGCTACTTGTAAGAGAGTGCGGTTGGCGGGATCCATGGTGGTATCCCACAGCTGATCGGGGTTCATTTCGCCCAATCCTTTGTAGCGCTGTAAGTTCGCTTTTCCTTCTGCCACACCCATTTCTTTAAGGACGGCATCTTTTTCGGCTTCAGTATAGGCGTATTTAATTTGGTTGCGGTAGGCAACCCGGTAGAGCGGTGGCTGGGCGATATACAGGTGGCCTGATTCGATCAGAGGCTGCATATAGCGGAAGAAAAACGTCAGCAGCAAGGTGCGGATATGGCTGCCATCTACATCGGCATCCGTCATCACAATGATGCGCCCGTAACGCAAGCCGGAAAGATCAAAACCTTCCCCAATTCCAGTGCCTAAAGCTGAGATCAGGGCCTTGACCTCGTTGTTTGCCAGGATTTTGTCCAGGCGAGCCCGCTCCGTGTTGAGGATCTTGCCCCGCAGCGGTAGAATGGCCTGAAAATGCCGGTCGCGACCTTGTTTGGCCGAACCGCCAGCCGAGTCTCCCTCGACGATGTACAGCTCGGTTTTTTCTGCATCCCGCTGCGAGCAATCCGCCAGCTTGCCAGGCAGAGTTAGGCTCTCCAGAGCCGATTTTCGAATAACCAGGTCGCGCGCCTTGCGAGCTGCATCTCTGGCGCGAGCGGAGGTCAGGCATTTTTGAACGATGGCTCTGCCTGCCGAAGGATTTTCCTCCAGGAAAGTGCTGAAACCCTCTCCAATCACCTGCTGGGCATAGGTCTGCACCTCCGGGTTCATCAGCTTGACCTTGGTTTGGCTTTCGAACTGCGGCTCCGGATGCTTGATGCTGACGATAGCGGTTAACCCTTCACGGGTGTCATCACCACTGAAATTCGGGTCAGAATCTTTCAGCAGACCACTGCGCCGGGCATAGTCATTAATCGTGCGGGTTACGGCGGCCCGCAAGCCGGTCAGGTGGGTGCCACCGTCGATAGTATTGATGGTATTGGCGAAGGCGTAAACCGACTCGGTATAGGAATCCGTGTACTGGATGGCTGCATCGATCGTAACACCGTCGATCTCCTTATCAGCCTCGACCACTTTATGTAAGACGGAACGATTGCGATTGAGATAGCGCACAAATGAAGCGATGCCTCCCTCGAAATAAAAGGTCATCTCGCGGTAAGTGCGCTCATCCAAGAGGTAGATCGTGACCCCGCGGGTTACAAAAGCCATCTCCCGGAAGCGTTGAACCAGGGTCGTAAAGGTATAATCCAGCTCACCGGTAAAAATTTCCGCATCGTATTTAAAAGTTGTGCGGGTACCGGTGTTTTCCTTGGATGTTTTGCCGACCACTTTTACCGGTCCCTGGGGGTAGCCGCGCTCGTAGCGCTGTTTATGGAGCAGCCCATCCCGGCTCACTTCAACTTCACACCATTCCGACAAAGCGTTGACTGCCGAAACACCAACGCCGTGCAGGCCGCCGGAGACCTTGTAACCGCCCCCACCGAATTTGCCGCCGGCATGTAAGACCGTCATCACGACTTCAAGGGCTGGTTTTTTCATTTGGGGGTGCATATCCACCGGGATGCCACGCCCATTATCCGTTACAGTGACGCTGCTGTCTGGGTGGATGATGATCTCGATCCGGTCACAGACCCCTGCCAAGGCTTCGTCAATCGAGTTATCGACGACTTCGTAAATGAGGTGGTGCAAGGCTTTGATATCTGTCCCGCCCACATACATACCAGGCCGGCGACGGACAGCTTCCAAGCCCTCCAGCACCTGGATATCTTTGGCATCATACGAATAAGTGTTTACGGTTTTCACAAGTTCCTCCGAAGCGGTCACGCTAAGGGCCTTTTCGACTGCTCATCCCTTGGTTGAGATATTTCCCAAAAGGTGTATGTCGGGGTGTACGCCCCCACGCACACTTTGTTGACTATTAATTTTACGAACGCAAGGATGGGTTAGACCCGTTCCTGTCGGGCAGCGTTCATCCTTTCAAACATTTGCTGAATCCAGCGATTGGCGTCCTGGTAATAGACGAAGCTGGCAGCCAGCAAAGCAGTCGTGATAAAAGCGTGCCCAGCCACACCCAGCATTGTCAACCAGGAGCTCTCCCCGGGCGCTCGCCAGAGTGTATCCAGCCCCTGGCTGATCAGGAGGGCAACCAGGATGAACATACCGGTCGATGGTAAAGTCAGGCGGGTCAGGCGAACGCCAGATCTGAGAGACGGCCACATTCTTTGCCCGCCAATAAAAATCCCGTGTCCTGAAAACACCAACGGCAGCAGTAACCAGACCAACAAGCCGCCTAACAGCAAGAGCCAGAAGCGACCCAGGCTGGCTCCTCCCAGCATCAGCAGCGAGAACATACAGCTGAATGGGATGCTGACCCCCAGCACCAATGCCAGCCACAGGATTGCAAACAGAACAACCTGTCCAAACGTCCAGGGCCAGTTCCGCAGGGTTTCTGGCCAATTGATACTGCCATTCAGAGCGGCCTGGGATACGCTCGAGAAATAAAATGCGCCGGCTGCCATGCCAGTGACGGTGAGCAGGATAGCCACAAGCAAGACGGATCCTGCGGACGCCAGATCCCAAACCATAGGCACGCCTAAGGGTGTTTCTACTGGTGACGTCCCTGCCATCAGGCTGAAAACCCCAATCGGATAGGCGCGCAGAGCTGTAAATAAATTAAAACGCTCGGCAATCTGCAGCCAAAGATCTTGTCCGGCCTGCAGCATATCGACCACATCCGGGGTCTGCAATTCAGGTAACGAAAATGCCTGAGCAACAGTCGAGCGAATCAATGTTTCCAGATGTATGCGTGGTCCAAACCACAAAAAAAGGTCAAGTATCACCGGAAACAAGATCAGCCCGACATTATTGCTGATGGCATCAAAACCAGCCCGAAGGGAACGTATCAGGCTGGGCGGTACAGGCTGTACTTCTGAGTTGGCAATCTTGTTATAGGCTATTTTCATAGCGTTCTTAATTTTACCATAGGGGGCTCTATCCTGGGGTTTTCAGAGAATAACCGGGTGCTCGTAAATGTTGCAGATTCTACAGTCTTAAAGACTATCCTGAAATTATGCGATTTGAGAATCGCGGTGAAATTACCCCATATTTGGGGGGAGTGTTTGCCTCCAGCGCGACCCACTTATGGCAAACATTTTTGTTCTAATAAATGGAGGAGATGGACAAATACGGCAGGCAAGACCTTGACCGTAGCGCTCCTTATCGGTACAATCTTTCAATTAATACGAAGAAGTTTTAGCGTGATAGAATAACATGACGCCGCTCGATAACTTGGGTATCACTCGATATTACCACTCCCAAAAACGCGGCGAAAGGAGAATTGCCATTTCTAAGATTTCTTTACCCAATCAGTCCCGCCAGCCACGCTAAATTAGTTGAGAAAACGCCATTTCATATCTAGGAGGAAGAAGATGTCCAAGCGATTAGCAGTACTTTTTTCAGTGCTCATGATTGTCAGTATGGTTCTGGCAGCCTGTGCAAGCCCGGCTACAGAAGCCCCCCAGGCGACTGAAGCACCTGCCATGACCGAAGCCCCCGCTGCTGCGGGAGAGCCAGCAGTCTGCGCTTCCGACCCATTCGGTTGTGCGGAAATCGGCCCTGGTCAAACCATTAAAATTGGCATGGGGGCTCCCATGACCGGCGACAATGCCCAATTCGGCATTGACATTTCTCAGGGCGCGAGCATCGCGGTTGAGGATGCCGGTCAATTGGAAGGCTTCAGCTTCGAGCTGGTTGCCGAAGATGACGGCGGCACCCCTGAGGGCGGCGCGGCGGTAGCCAACAAACTGGCCTCTGACCCAAATGTGGTCGCAATTGCTGGCCACATTTTCTCGGGCGCTACGGCATCCGCTATACCGATTTACGAAAACGCTGGCCTGCCCATGATGTCCCCATCAGCCACCAACCCCGACCTGACCAAGCAGGGCTCCCAAGTCTTTAACCGGCTGGTCTTTACCGATGCGGCACAGGGTAAATTTGCGGCCGAATACCTGTACAATAATCTCGGCATTCGCAAGCTGGCTGCGATGCACGATGGCCAGGCCTACGGCCAGGGTCTTGCAGAGGTCGTACGCGATGAGTTCACTAATCTGGGCGGTGAAGTGGTCGGTTTTGAGGCCATTACTCCCGGCGAGGCTGATTACAGCGCCCCACTGGCTGACATGGCCGCCAGGGGTCCCGAAGCGCTTTATTACGGCGGTTACGTTGCCGAAGCCGTTGTGATCATCAACCAGATGGGCACAGCCGGCCTGACAGAAACCCTCTTCTTCGGTTGTGACGGCACCTTCGGACAGGACTTCCTGGACCGCACCGGTGCGAACGGCGAAGGCGCGTATGCGACCTCGCTCATCCCCGCCTCCTCAGATGCCAAATCTGCTTTCGATAGCAAATACCTAGAAAAATTTGGCACCGAGGCTGGTAAGCTCTCCCCCTATAGCTGGACCGCTTACGACTCTGCCGCCAGTCTGATCACAGCTGTCAAGGCAGTTGCCATCAAATCGGGCGATAACCTGTACGTGCCGCGCGGCGCGCTGGTAAATGCTGTGCGCACGCTTAGCGGCTATCAGGGGCTCTCCGGAGTTGTTACCTGCGACGCTGTTGGCGAATGTTCATCATCCGGCCCGACCTTCTACATTGACCAGGGCCAGCAGTGGGTTGAAGCGCAGTAAGCATAGCAACACGATGAACAACATTTTACTAATGTCATAGCTTTTGATAGCGGCGTGGCAAGCGCCAGCGCTTGCCACGCCGCAACTTTATTTGACACCCAAACCACTACCTGAACGCCTGGCGAAATACTGGACGCTTAATCTTGGCAGGGCAAGCCAAATGCTCACAAACCAAATCGAAGGATTTTCTGGGGGGAGCAGCTGGCATTCATTTGAGGACGAGCAGATCCCATGGAAACAACCGCTCCCAAGCGCATGCGAACGCCCATCAATACCTATCGTATCGTCCAAATCTTAATCGGCGTGCTCTTCAGCGCGTATTTGATCTGGCGCTTTTACCAGGTGTTATTCGCAAACCCCATTTATGGGCCTGACACCTGGCTGCGCTTCGCGATCGCCGGTTTGATTTTGGGCTCTGTATATGCCTTGATCGCCATCGGTTATACCCTGGTTTACGGCATCTTGTTTATGATCAATTTTGCCCATGGCGACATCATGATGATCGGGGCTTTCGGGGGATACTTCGTCTTCGAAGCTTTCAGATCTATCCCTGGCAGCAGCAGCGATCCGAGCCTGAACTTCTTGAATGCTCATCCTGTAATATCCGTTGTCATTGCCTTTCTGGCAGGCATGACTGTTGCCTCCATAAGCGGCTTTTTTCTGGAACGGATTGCTTACCGGCCGTTGCGCGGCGCACCACGGCTGGTGCCCTTGATCAGTGCCATTGGGGCCTCAATCTTTTTGGAAAACGCATTCCAACTTCTGTTTGGCGCTCAACGACGAGACTATACCAATCCGGATTTTCTGTCTCGCACAGCTGGCTGGGAATTATCGGTCGGTTCCGGCACAGTCATTTTGACATATACAGGCGTATTGACAATCGTCTTATCAATCATTATTATGATCGGGCTATTCACCCTTGTGCAGCGCACCAAGCTCGGACGGGCTATGCGAGCCGTTGCGGAAAACAAACAGGTGGCCGCACTGATGGGGATTGATGTAGACCAAGTCATTAGCCGAACTTTTATCATTAGCGGTTTGTTAGCGGGTGCAGCCGGGGTTATGTGGGGGATCCACCTCGGGCTAGTGTACTATTTCGTTGGATTCATCCCTGGGATTAAAGCTTTTACTGCGGCGGTATTGGGCGGCATTGGTAATATTCCCGGGGCCATGATCGGCGGTCTTTTTCTAGGAATCGTTGAGGCTCTTGGGCCGGCTATCCTGGGGATCAGCTTCCAGCTTAAAGATGTCATTGCCTTTGCTATCCTGGTGCTGGTGCTCATCTTCCGCCCATCCGGTATTCTGGGTGAAGTCCTGACGGAGGAGAAAGTCTGATGAACGAACAAACCCGCAATGGTCTCCGAGCAGGTGCAATTTTTGGGGTCGTGACATTATTTTTAGTTCTAATCGGTTTCAATATCACGGGTGCCGATTTAATCAATCAAGCTTTTGGGCTCAAAGCCAGTGAACAGGTGTTTGGCATGCCCGCCAATATTTTTAGCACCATGCTGTTCTTCAGCCTGATTGGCCTGTGGGCCGGCTCCAGCGGAGCACGGCAAACCGATCCGGACACCTGGGGGCATGCCCTAACCAGCGGACTGATCTCTGGGTTTGTTGCCGGGCTGTCTGTCGCCCTTCTGGCTTTCATTTTGGGTTCGCTGAACGCAGCTGGGATCAGAATGAGCGGGTACCTGCCTCTCGTACTGCCCGCTTCAATCAATCAGTTTTCGTTCAACATGCCGCCTTTAAACGCCAGCCTGACTCACCTGGCGCTGATGCTGTTCTCATCACTCCTGGGAATTTTATTGGCGCGTGGGTTTGGGCGCGGTCTCTGGAAAACTAGCCTCTCGCCCGCCTGGAAAAACGCGCAGGGCACGATCTCTAACCTACCCAGTGTGCAGCGAGCCATTGCCAGCCCCGTCGCCCGCTATGCGGTGTATGGATTGCTACTGCTGTTCGTATTCTTACTGCCGCTGCGAGTCGGTCAGTATTGGAACTATACCATTGGGACGGTTGGCATCTATGTGCTGCTAGGCCTCGGACTGAATATTGTGGTTGGCCTAGCAGGGCTGCTCGACCTGGGTTATGTTGCTTTCTTCGCCATCGGTGCGTACAGCGTTGCCTTACTAACCGCTCCTGAACCTCATAATCTGCAGTGGGGATTCTGGGTTGCACTGCCAATCGGGATCGTGATGGCAGCATTGGCGGGTATTTTATTAGGAATACCGGTTTTACGAATGCGTGGCGACTACCTGGCAATTGTGACGCTTGGCTTTGGTGAAATCATTCGCATTTTAAGCCGCAGTGATCTGTTGAACGACTTCTCTGGCGGCCCGCGAGGGGTGAGGGCGATCGCTGGCCCTACCTTATTTGGGAGGCCATTCAACAGTGATGTTGATTATGTGTACTTGATATTGCTGGCAGTCATACTGATCATTTTTGTTACGAACCGGCTCCAAAACTCACGCGTGGGTCGCGCCTGGATCGCTATGCGGGAAGATGAAACGGTCGCCCAGGCGATGGGTATCAATACCCTGCGCCATAAGTTGTTGGCGTTCGCCATTGGGGCGGCCTTCGCCGGATTAGGGGGGGTATTGTTCGCTGCCCGAAACCAGTTCACAGGGCCAGAAGACCACAACTTGATGGTCTCGATCAATGTCCTTTCGGTCGTTATCGTAGGCGGAATGGGAAGTATTCCCGGCGTGATTGCGGGCGCATTTGCCCTGAAAGGATTGCCGGAAGTCCTTCGCCAGCTGGAAAATTACCGGGTGATGGCCTTTGGAGCCCTGCTGGTGGTTATGATGATCCTGCGACCGGAGGGTTAATCCCTTCTAGCCGGCGCCGGCTGGAGATGCACTCGGACGAGACCGGTTCGGAGGTCCTGGTGGAGGAAGAGATCCCCCCACCTGGCGCACTTGAAGCACCGGTCAACGAGCAGAAAGCTGCCTCGGATTAGGTGGATGATGACCAACGCACTCGAAACCACAGCATTAACCAAGATATTTGGCGGCCTGACGGCGGTCAATAAAGTCGATCTGGTCGTACCTGAACATGTGATCGCCAGTGTCATTGGTCCAAATGGCGCCGGAAAAACCACGTTCTTTAACTGCATTACGGGTTTCTACCAGCCAGAGCACGGCGATGTATACTTTTTTGGAAATTCTTTACTCGGTCACCCGCCGGACCGCATCACCCATATGGGCATTGCGCGAACCTACCAAAATATCCGCCTGTTTTCCAATATGACCGCGATTGAAAATATCTTGGTGGGGCAGCATCCCCGCCTGCATGCTACCTGGGTCGAAGCAATCACCCACAATCGCCGTCAGAAGGAGGAAGAAGAGAAAGCCCTGGCAGAGGCAGTGCGCCTGTTGAATTATGTCGGTCTGGCGAGTTTAGGAGATCACGTTGCGCGTAACCTGCCATACGGCGCTCAACGTCGGCTGGAGATAGCCAGGGCGTTAGCCAGCAATCCTAAACTTCTACTTTTAGACGAGCCGACGGCCGGGATGAACCCCAACGAGACAGGCGAGATGATGCACTTTATCCGCAACTTGCGTGATACTCTCGGTATTACCATCCTGTTGATCGAGCATGATATGCGGGTGGTCATGGGCATCAGCGAGCAAATCAGTGTGCTGGATTACGGGTTGAAAATCGCAGAAGGTTCTCCCGCAGAGATTCAAGGCAATCCTCAGGTCATTGAGGCTTATCTGGGAAGAGGCGCTGCTTCCGGATTAGGCGATTCGGCGGCTGCAGCTTCCGCAGCTTAGGCGGTTGAAATTTACCTAACGACTACCACTGCCTCAAATACCTCAGCATTCGATTATTGCATTGCTTAACCATTAAGATATAAGGGACCAACCATGCCAATGCTGGAAGTTCAGGATATTCATACCTACTACGGAAACATCCATGCTATCAAAGGGATTTCCCTTACGGTTGAACAGGGTGAAATCGTCACATTGATTGGCGGAAACGGAGCAGGTAAAACCACTACCTTACGCACAATCAGCGGCCTGCATAAGCCCCGCCAGGGTAAGGTTATCCTGGAAGGCGAGGATCTGGTAAATTTTAAGGCTCACGAAATTGTGAATAAGCGGGTGGCCATGGTCCCAGAAGGGCGCGGAATTTTTGCCCGCCTTTCAGTGGCCGAGAACCTGGATCTGGGGGCTTACAGCCGGAGTGATCAAAAAGGGATCACTGAAGACCTGGAGCGGGTATTTTCGATCTTTCCACGCCTGAAAGAACGACGCAAACAGGTCGCCGGGACTCTTTCCGGTGGAGAGCAGCAAATGCTGGCAATTGGTAGGGCACTGATGGCTCATCCGCGCTTGATACTGATGGATGAACCTTCTATGGGATTAGCGCCCATTCTGGTTGAAGGTATCTTCGATACAATTCAGGCCATCAACCGGGAAGGGACGACCGTTCTGCTGGTCGAACAAAATGCGTTAATGGCGCTTTCAATTGCCCATCGTGGCTATGTTTTGCAAACCGGACGGATTGTGCTTCAAGACAGCGCTGCCAACCTGCAGAAGAATGAGATGGTTCAGAAGGCTTACCTGGGCGTAGAGTGAGCACCAGGCGGCTGCCAGAGAGCAAGCATGGGCATCTAAAACAATGGGGGAGCATTAAAAATGTTGTTAAAAAATCTACAAACTTTTAGTGCGTCCGATACAGGGTCTGCGCCAAACAAGACTCTGGTCTTTCTTTCTAGCAGAAACATTAAGCTTAAGATAAGCTACCAATAATTGTCTATAGAGCTAAACTTTATAGTCTCGACTGAGCCAGGAATCAAGTTAGATAGTGTTGCAAAGGTCAGTGATAAGTGGCTCAGGCAAAATCCTCACCGACACCACTCCAAGAAATATCAGGCCCTATTGAGGTGATATGGCATCTGCAGAAATCATTACAATTGGAACTGAAATTTTACTGGGAGAAATCGTTGATACGAACTCTCGCACAATCGCCCGTCATTTGCGTGATTTAGGCGTAGACCTGCACCGCAAAACATCGGTCGGTGACAACGCCAGGCGGATTGCCCAGGCGATTCAACAGGCTATGGAACGCTGCGATATCATCCTTACGACCGGCGGACTGGGGCCAACCGTCGATGATCCCACCCGAGAAGCAGTAGCTCTGGCAATGGGTGTGGAAACCGAATTCCGGCCAGAACTCTGGGACCAGATTCAGGCTCGGTTCAAACGTTTCAACCGTCAGCCCACCGAGAACAACAAACGCCAGGCCTACGTGCCTTGTCATGCCACCGCAGTGGAAAACCCGGTCGGAACTGCTCCAGCTTTCATCATGGAAGCTGGCAACCATGCCATCATTTCATTGCCGGGGGTGCCACGTGAGATGGAATACTTAATGGAAAATGCCATCTTACCGTATTTGCGAAAACGCTACAATCTGCATGGCATCATCAAAGCCCGCTTGCTGCATACTGCCGGAGCGGGCGAATCGCAGATCGACGATTTGATTGGTGATCTTGAAACACTCAGCAACCCGACCGTCGGGCTGGCTGCCCATTCCGGGCAGGTAGATGTTCGTATCACTGCTAAAGCCGACTCGGAAGCCGAAGCTGACACTCTGATCGCGCCCATCGAAAAGATAATTCGAGAACGGTTAGGGGAATGGGTTTACGGTTCTGATCTTGAGACATTGGAACAAACCGCCTTGCAGCACCTGGCTGACCTGGGCTGGAGCCTGGGCGTGGTTGTCGACACTCACTGCAGCCAGATCATTCAACGACTGGCCGGAATTGGCCAGCCGTTCCAGGGTGGTGAAGTTCTGGCAAATTCTCCGACTCCCGAGGAACTTCAGGAAGTTACCGCCGATTATCGCAACAAACGCGCCACCGATGTTGCCTTGGGGTTGGCCCTTTACCCGGGTCCTGAGACTCAGGATATCCATGTATCTGTAGTTACGCCTGCCGGAGCACAAAACTACACCCGACCGTTTGGTGGCCCGCCTAAATATGGGCCGCGCTGGGCTATCAACCACAGCCTGGATATCCTTCGTAACCTGCTGGCAAAATAGGAAAAGAAAATGCTGTTGGTGTAGAAGGCATGTTTTGGAGGCCTACGCCTTCAATAATTGCAACCCTTGACTAAATCTACAGTCTTTTAGATGCGGCCAGCCAACATACCCTTCTTCGAAAGGTCAATATCAGTGATGAAAATTTGTGACACTCTCCTGACAAATGCAATTCTTCTGACAATGGATGAAGACCTGACCCAGTATGATCCTGGCGCAATTGCTATCCATGGCGATCAGATCCTGGCTGTCGGTACCAGTGCATCGATCGAAGGAGCCTATCGGGCTTCTGAAACGATTGACTGCAGTGGCAAGGTGCTGATGCCTGGTCTGGTCAACGCGCATACTCACGTGCCGATGACTCTGCTGCGCGGCCTGGCTGACGACCTGCGCCTGGATGTGTGGCTGTTGGGGTATATGATGCCCGTTGAACGTGAGTTTGTCTCGCCTGAGTTTGTCCATTTGGGAACCTCGATCGCCTGTGTTGAGCTAATCCGTTCCGGGGTGACATGCTTTGCGGATATGTATTATTTCGAGGAATTTGTTGCTCGCGCCACAGCCGAAGCAGGGATGCGCGCGGTTTGCTCTCAAACCGTATTAAAATTTCCTGCTCCGGATGCGAGCTCTTATGAAGATTCACTGAAAGAGGCGCGAGAATTTATCCAACGCTGGAAAGACCACCCATTAATTGTGCCTTCCGTGGCGCCGCACGCCCCATATACATGCACTGAGGAGATTCTTCAAGCTACTGCCAAGCTTGCCGCCGAGTTCGATGTTCCTCTGCACACCCATCTGGCCGAGACGGCTCTGGAGGTCGAAAACTCAAGAGCCGAGCATGGCATGCCCGTAATACCTTACGTTAAAAAGCAACATCTATTCAACGCCAAGGTGTTAGCAGCCCACTGCGTGCACGTCGACGAGGGGGAAATGCACACCTTACTGAATAACAAAGCCGGGGTCGCCCACAATCCTTCATCGAACCTCAAGCTTGCTTCCGGGTTTGCCCCGGTAACTAAGATGATGGATTTGGGTTTAAACGTTGGCATCGGCACAGATGGTCCCGCCTCGAACAACGACTTGGATATGTTCGAAGAAATCCGCCTGGCCGCCTTTTTGGCTAAAGGCTCCAGCGGCGATCCAACCGCGATTCCAGCCGAGACCGCCCTGAGCATGGCGACCCGATTAGGCGCTAAAGCACTGCATATCGGCGAATTGACCGGATCGTTGGAAGCTGGCAAACGGGCTGATCTGATCCTGTTAGATATCAAACCGCTCCACAATTCACCTCACTTCCGGCGTGATCCCAATGGCATTTATACGCAGATCGTCTATGCTGCTAAATCCACAGATGTCTCAGACGTAATGGTGAACGGAAAATGGCTGATGCGCGAGCGTCTGTTGACTACCCTGAATGAAATGACACTGCTCGAAAAGGCGCAAGAGTATGCTCACCAGATCGACTCCTTTCTGATCGATCGCGAGCAATCTGTCCTGTCTAAGCTGGTGGCAATTGGCGGCGCAACCCAGGAAGAAAGTTTTGAGGTTCAGGCAAAAGTTCGAATCGGCGATCCTGCCCCTGTGCTGGAAGCGGTTCGTGGACCAAACATCGAAATTCTTCACAAACGCCACTATCACGAGTACGATACTTACTTTATATTCGCGGATTCGCAGCAAGGATATCTGCGCTATCGAGAAGATGAGTTTATCAATCCCGACGGCCAGGTAGATAACGTCCGTTATCGTTTGACTCTGATTGGCCCAGCAAGAGAGAAGCAATTTCCAAGCGATGTGCTTCTGTCGCGCAGTCGCTTCATAGCGCCAGCAGTCCACAGCCTGCGATTCTACCGGGAGTATTTCAAGCCAAATTCGGAGATATTTATAGAGAAGGACCGCCAGCGCTGGCGGGTGCTCTATAAAGGCACGGAATTCTATATCAATTTGGATCGGGTTGATAATCCCTATCTGGGCTATTTCCTGGAGGTAAAGAGCCGAACATGGAGCCGCACAGACGCAGATTACAAAGCACAGATCGCCTCAGATCTGATCAGTTTTCTGGGGGGCGAACCTTTAGGTATGGTAGCCCAGGATTACCTGGCATTGGTCAATCCTGACTGATAGGCCGATTCGAAACGATACATGCCTGCATCATTAGACTACGCGATTGCGCTTGCCCACCAAACCGGAGACTTGCTTCTCAGGTATTTCTATCGGGATAATTTGGATACACAACTGAAAGCGGATAAGTCCGTGGTTACTGATGCAGATATTGCAGCAGATGAGTTGATCTCCACATCCCTTAAACAAGCTTATCCCGATGACCTGCTGCTGAGCGAGGAACTTTCCCCTTCAGCCTCCGGTAAAGCGGATGCCAACCAGCGCGGATTATGGATCATCGATCCTCTAGATGGGACCACCAATTTTAGCCTTGGCTTGCACTATTGGGGCGTATTAATTACCTATCTTGAGGCAGGTCACCCGGTTATGACAGCAATGTTTTTCCCCCAATTAGATGAACTATACACTGCTTACCGCGGGCAGGGAGCTGCCCTGAACGGGCAACCCATCCAGGTTGAGCCCCTTAACCCCCAAAAACGAACCACCTTTTTCAGTTGTTGTTCGCGCACCCACAAAAATTATCGAGTCAGTGTTCCCTATAAAAGCCGCATTCTTGGATCGGCTGCATATTCACTGTGCGCCGTTGGGCGGGGTATCGCCCTGGTCAGTTTTGAAGCCACGCCAAAAATATGGGATATCGCCGGTGGTTGGCTTCTGGTTCAGGAAGCTGGGGGAAGTGTAGCGACGCTGGATGATAGCCAACCATTTCCCGTTCGACTCGATCAATCCTACGCCCGCTTGAATTTTCCAACCCTGGCAGCTGCAACTCCAGCGCTGCTCGAACAGTCGCTCAACCAGATCGTGCCCAACCCAAGGTAGTATGAGAAGGAATACAAGAACTCAAACCCAAAAGGTTTCGATAAGTTTGGGAATGCTTGTCTCATATTACGCATGAGTGTAGCGTCGCAGGATCATTTGAACCTGACCCAAATAACCACGACCAAATAGATTAAGATGGTTGAGTAAGTGGTACAGATTGTAAATCGGAAAGCGCTCTCTATAACCCGGCTCTAAGGGGCGCACTTCCTGATAGGCCTGATAAAATGACGCGGGGAAAGAACCGAACAGGGTTGTCATCGCCAGTTCCGCTTCAGCCCATCCATAATGAGCGGCCGGATCGATAATGGCTGGCGAACCATTTTCGTCCGCAATCGCGTTCCCGCTCCATAGGTCCCCATGTATGAGTGATGCTGGCTGAATGGGCACTAAATCCGGCAGGCGTTCAGCGAGACTCTGGACACGGCGGACATCTTCAGATCCTAGCAGACCCTGGCGCTGTGCCAAACTGGCCTGAAACCCCAGACGGGACTCTGCAAAAAAGGTAGCACCGTTTTCCTCCCAAGTATTTGGTTGAGGTGTGCTGCCGATGTAATTATCATGATCAAATCCAAAGTGATGGTTGGTGCTAGAATGCAAAGCAGCTAACTGGCGGCCAAAAACCGGCCAATAATTGGGCATCTGCCGGGCTGGTTTCAGATCCTCCAACAGCAGGAAGAACTCCCCATGCAAATAGGCGGTTGGAACCCTGGGAGATTGACTGCTGCTATCATCATCAATGCTCAGAGCTGCTAACCCCTCTGCTTCCCGGGCAAACATATCGGTGGGAGCATGCCGGTTCGTCTTCAGGAAAAAACTTTCGCCAGAGCTGGTTAGCAGCCGGCTGCCGTTGTTGATGCATCCTCCACCAACCGGTTGGACTGACCGAAGTTCGCCAAAGCCTTGCTGTGCCAACCATTCGCTCACTTCTTCCGAAACCATAGGCCCGCCTTTGCAACTGTAGAAAGAAATGGGAAACAAGAAGTTCGTCAGGGTAATTTTAATGGGAGATGTTGGTGGGCGATATTCACTCACCAAAATCTTCCATATTCAAACTGACAAATCACTAAGCAGAGCATTGAGCAGATTGCTGGTTGAACGCTCTACAATCTGGTAGACCTCTTCAAATCCGTCAATGCCCCCATAATACGGATCCGGTACGCCAGCCTGCGGCTGGCTATCGGGATCAAATTCTCGCAACAACCGGATTTTTCGCGCCGATTCAGGGGAACGCGCGATACGTGCCAGGTCTACAAGATTTTGGCGATCCATTGCGATGATGATATCAAAATGGTCCAAATCTTCTGGGCGGATCTGGCGTGCCCGTCCGGAATATTTCAAGCCATGGCTGGCTGCCACACGACGCATCCGCGAATCGGGCGGCTCACCCACATGCCAGGCGCCCGTTCCCGCTGAATCAACCTCAAACTTATCCACAACGCCAGCCTGCTCGGCCAGATACCGGAAAAGGTTTTCGGCCAGCGGGCTGCGAACGATATTACCCAAACATACAAAACAGATCCTTTTTTTTGCGACCAAATATGCCTCCAAATTTATTTTCCTGGAAGTTTGAGTGCTGCCTCAATAAAAGCGGCGGCGTCTGCAGTTCCTTTTTTGCAGACGCCGCCGCAAAATTTAAGCTCTCAACTCAACAACCATTTGCCCGATTCATCGAATCCATGACTGCAACCGCGGTGATATTGACGATATCACGAACCTCATCACCTGTTTGCAGGACGTGAACCGGCGCCCCTGTGCCGAGCAAGATCGGGCCAATCGCCTGAGCATTTCCCAGACGGGCCAGCAGCTTGTAAGCAATGTTCGCTGCCTCCAGAGATGGGAAAACCAGCACATTGGCATCTTTAACTTGCGAGAACGGATAACGTTCTTCGACCAGCTCGGGCACTACTGCTGTGTCGGCTTGCATTTCACCTTCCACCACAAAGTCCGGGCAGCGCGCTTTGATCAACTCCACAGCCTGATGGACTTTCTCAGATAGAGGATGGGGAGTGCTGCCAAAATTCGAGAAGGACAGCATGGCAACGCGCGGCTCCATACCGAGTTGGCGAGCAAAATCGGCTGATAGACAGGCAATTTCTGCCAGGTCCTCGGCGGTTGGGTCAATATTCACCGTCGCGTCTGTAAACAGGTAAGTGCGGCCGTTGACGATCATAATGTACGCCCCGGCCGCCCGCTTTACGCCACTTTGCGTGTGATGAATTTGTAATGCGGGCCGAATGACTTCGGGGTAATCGTGCGTCAGACCAGAGACGAACGCGTCGGCATCACCCATCTTAACCATCATTGGGCCGAGGTAATTCGGTTCGCCCATGCGGTTGTATGCATCTTTCTTGGTAATTCCCTTGCGCTGGCGGAGGGCGTAATAAGCATCCGCATAAGTATTACGATTTTCAAAAGTATCTGGATTGACAATTTCGGGGCAGCAATCAAGGCCCAATACCTCAATCTTGGCCTCGATTACTTCTTCACGACCAATGAGGATCGCGGTTCCTATCGACTCATCCTCCACCTGAGCAGCAGCCCGGATAATCTTGGCTTCTTCGCCTTCTGCAAACACAATCCGCTTCTTAACCGGGCAGGATTTAGCCTTGTTCATGATGTAGTAGCGCACCTGTTCGCCCATACCCTGGCGAAAGGCCAGTTCTTCCCGATAACTCTCGATATCGATGTGATGGCGAGCCACCCCTGTCTCCATCGCTGTCTGTGCCACGGCAGGTGACTCCCATAACAGAACGCGAGGATCAAGCGGCTTGGGGATGATGTAATCCTCACCAAACTTTAAGCTGTCCAGACCGTAAGCCCGAAGTACGCTATCCGGCACATCCTCTTTAGTCAGGGCAGACAGAGCCTTGGAAGCTGCCACTTTCATCTCTTCATTAATCGCTTTAGCCCTCACATCCAGCGCTCCTCGGAAGATAAACGGAAAACCCAGCACGTTGTTGATCTGGTTAGGGTAATCCGAACGCCCGGTAGCCACGATCGCATCCGGACGGGCTTCTCTCGCCAACTCATACTTGATCTCCGGATCGGGATTCGCCATTGCGAAGATCAGTGGTCGTTCAGCCATCGTCTTAACCATGGCAGGAGTCAGGATATCCGCAACGGAAAGACCATAGAACACATCCGAACCTCTGACAGCATCTTCCAGTGTTCGGGCATCCGTTTCATGGGCAAATCGATCTTTATATTTATTCATCCCGGATGTACGACCAGCGTGGACCACTCCGCGCAAATCGACCAGGGTAATATTTGTGCGGGTTGCTCCCAATCGCACCATTAGTTCTGCACATGAGATCGCAGAGGCCCCTGCACCGGAAATCGCAATTTTTACCTCGGCAATATTTTTGCCAATGATTTCCAGCCCATTTACCAGAGCTGCTCCAGAAATGATAGCAGTGCCATGCTGGTCGTCATGGAAGACCGGGATATCCAACATTGCTTTGAGGGTTTCTTCTATATAGAAACATTCCGGGGCTTTGATATCTTCAAGATTTATGCCGCCAAATGTAGGAGAAATCGCTGCCACAATCTTTACGATCTCATCCGGATCCTTAGCGTCAAGCTCAATATCAAACACATCCACATCAGCGAATTTCTTAAACAACACCCCCTTGCCTTCCATCACTGGTTTGGAAGCCAATGGCCCACGATCGCCTAGACCCAAGATAGCAGTACCATTGGATACAACTGCTACAAGATTACCCTTGGAAGTATATTCATATGCCAGTTGGGGATCTCTCTCGATCTCCAAAACTGGCACAGCCACGCCAGGAGTGTAAGCCAAGCCAAGGTCGCGCTGGGTTGCCATGGGTTTGGTTGGAGTAACCGACACCTTACCCGGTTTACCGCCAAGTCGATGGTACTCAAGGGCATCTTCACGAGTGATTTTGCTCATCCTGTGCTCCTTTCGGTTTGATTTGAGCGTTTTGTTTTCATCGCTAGCTCCGACATTTCGATAATCGCGCTATTTTATGCGCAAGGCTAGTAGCTTTTGTCACTTATCCAGTGGACAACCTGCCTGACTCGAATTAATTGTATACCCAAATTATTGAATCACCCAAGCCTGGGATAATTCTCATGTTCCCCTGGCGGTTTAAGGGGAGAATAATTTGTGGATACGCAATTGGCTTTCTTGAGTCTTGCCGTCCCTATCATCTTCATGTACACTTTCATAGCAGAATAACCAAGCCCGAGTTTAAGAATTTATGCCTCAACCTGAAACAACCAGCCAACGCTATCTTAGAGTTATTCCTACTGGCAGCCTGCCTCTGGATATTGCTCTTGGCATTGGGGGAATTCCATGCGGTTTTATCACCGAGATATATGGAGCAGAATCTTCCGGAAAAACCACACTCTGCCTGTCAGTCGTGACTAAAGCACAGCGTTCAGATGGCCTTTGTGCCTGGATCGATTCAGATCATGCCCTGGATGCCGCGTATGCTGCCCACTGCGGGGTTGATCTCAGTCGTCTATGGATTAGTGAACCAGCCAACAGCGAGCAAGCGCTGGATATTGCGCTATCTCTGGTCAACAGCCAGGCGGTTGCAGTAGTTGTGATTGACTCAACTACCGCACTGGTCCCGCTAGCAGAAGTTGATGGCAAATTGGGCCAGTCGTATTATCAAAAGCAGGAACAAATCATGGCGCAAGGATTGCGAAAACTTTCGGTTGCTCTCAAACGGAGCGACACGGCAGTCCTGCTAACTAATCAGCTACGTCATCGCACAAGCATCATTCACAGCCACGATCCGGTCTCAACCGCCGGACTCACGCTAAAACTCCACTCTGCTCTTCGCTTAGAGCTGCGAAAAACAGCTCAAGACCTGCAGAAAGATGTTTTTACCGGGACAAAGGTTCAAATTCGGGTCCATAAAAACAAATTCGTGCCAACATTTCCTACCATTGAACTAGAACTATTGTATAATCAAGCCACACGTAGGATTGGCGATATATTCGACCTGGCAAGCCAACATGGGTTTATCACCCAGCGAGAGACTGCTTACTTTTACAAGGATCTGCTTTTAGGCCAGGATCGTAAAGGCAGCCTGCAAAGGCTGCTGACAAATGACCACCTCGTTATAGATTTAGAAGAGGCGTTACGCCAGAGATTACTCCCACCGATTCTTATGGTGGAACGAAAGTGACTTCGAGAGAAGAGCTTTCCAAATAGATAGCGCCGCGTATTTTTATTTTGATTTTTATTTCTTGTTCACGCGGCCACGGCAAATAATCGATCTCAGCAATGTGATTGTTTTTGGTGTAGTGACTGCCCGCAGCGCACTTCCGGGCTATATCAGGGATATTCAGCGCATGGAATACTCCTAGACATAATCGCCAGCATCAATCGCCTGACTTGGCAACCGGTACGTTGGACATTTGATCTTCTGCAAGCCTGTTTGTTATCATTCAGGAGTCTGCACCTGTAACCGTAGCCAACAACTGAGATCGTCTAAGCAGCTAACAGCCGTGGTCTGTGAACGCAGGATCATGGCTGTTTATATTTTAGGTACTACCTGGATTATGGATCGGAAGATTACTGCACTACGAATACAAAAACGCAATCCCCAAAGGGTAAATGTTCACCTGGACGGAATTTTTGCATTCGGCCTGGCCCGATTTGTAGCTGCCTGGCTGCAGGTTGGCCAAACACTTAGTCCAGAAAAGATTACTGAACTGCAATCCCAAGATGGGAAAGAGGTTGCTTACCAACGAGCGCTGAAGTTCATTCAATACCGCCCCCGCACACAATCGGAGATCCGCCTAAACCTGCAAAAACATGGAGTTTCGGGGCAAGTGATTGAGCATGTGCTGGAGCGACTTCAGAAAACCGGGCTCACAAATGATCAACGTTTTGCTGAAAACTGGATCGAAAATCGCAGCGATTTCCGTCCGCGCAGCCGGTTTGCATTAGCCCATGAGTTGAAAAAGCGCGGCGTGGACCCGAAAATTATCGAAACCAGCCTGGAAGATGTCGATGATACTGAATTAGCTTACCAGGCAGCCTGTAAACAGTATCGCAAATATAGCCATTTTGACTGGCAAACTTATCGCCAGAAAATGTATGGGTTTTTAGGGCGTCGAGGATTCAATTATGAAGTCAGCAATGCTGCCGCTACCCGCGTTTGGGAAGAAAATCACAGCAGCATGCCAGATGCCGGCTTGCCCGAAGAACTCTACACCAACCATTTTAAATCAGAGAATGAAGAGGTAAACTCATGAACGGTATTTGGAGTTGGGTATTTCTTTTATTAATACCCGTCGCACTGGGAATAGGCGTAGCCGCCGGTTACTACCTGAAACAAAGCCAGGTTGAAAAAGCTCAACGGCTTCAGGAAGATGAAGCCAATCGTATCTTGGAGATCGCCCAAAAAAAGGTGCGGGAGATAGAACTTCAGGCGCGCGATGCAGCGATCGAGATCAAGCAAAAAACCGAGAACGAATTGGGGCGCAGGCGAGCAGAACTCAGCCGAGAAGAAGATCGAATTCAGAAACGACGTGACGAACTTGACAGCCGATTTGACAGGATTGAAAAGCGTGAGCAGAATCTCAACAAACGCCAGAGCGCGATCGATAAAAGGGCTAATGAAATCGAGGAACTTCACTCAGAACAGGTGACAGAACTGCAACGCATTTCTCAGCTGACGACCGAAGAAGCGCGCCAGATCCTACTTAATGAGGTCGAGAAAGAAGCCCGTTCGGATATGGCTCGCATTATCCGGCAGGTGGAAGCTGAAGCCAAAGAAGAAGGAGAGGTTCGTGCCCGTAAATTGATCACTTCTGCGATCCAGCGAGTGGCATCTGAACACGTGGTGGATGTCACCACTTCGGTTGTCCCCTTGCCATCCGACGATATGAAAGGACGGATCATCGGACGCAATGGACGAAATATCCATGCCTTCGAACAGGCTGCTGGAGTGGATGTGATCGTTGATGACACGCCTGAAGCGGTCACGATCTCCTGCTTTGACTCGGTCCGGCGCGAGATTGCCCGCAGAGCCCTTGCCAAGCTGATCCTGGACGGACGGATACACCCTGCCCATATTGAAAAGGTCCTCAAGAACGAACAGAAAGAAGTTGAACGAGACATTATTGAGGCCGGCGAAGAAGCTGCATATGAAGCCGGTGTTTCCGGTCTGCACCCCGAGATCATTAAAGTCTTTGGGCGATTAAAGTATCGAACTTCCTACGGACAGAACCAGCTTTCTCACGCCGTGGAAACGGCAAAACTGGCGTCTGTGATTGCTGCGGAGCTAGGCGCGGATGTTGAAATTGCTAAAGCCGGCGCATTATTGCATGATCTTGGTAAAGCCCTGGATCATAATGTCGAAGGTACCCATGCAGCTATTGGCGCAGAATATGCGAAGCGTTACGGTGTAAATGCAAAAATCGTGAATGCAATCGCATCTCATCATCACGAAACCGAGCAAGATACTCTGGAAGCTGCCATCGTTGAAGCTGCAGACGCTATTTCAGGCGCCCGTCCAGGGGCACGTCGGGAAAGCCTGGACCAGTACATCAAAAGAGTCAAAGCACTCGAGGATATTGCCAATTCCCACAAGGGCGTCACCCAGAGCTTCGCACTCCAGGCTGGCCGCGAAGTCCGCATCTTCGTGCGACCAGAAGACATTGACGACCTAGATTCGGTCCGTTTGGCCCGGGATGTTGCCCGCCAGATTGAAGATACAATGCAATACCCTGGTCAGATCAAAGTGACGGTCATCCGTGAAACCCGCTCCGTTGATTATGCTAAATAATGTGACGAAGGGATAAGCATTCACGGATTCCTTTAATTGAACGGATGATCGTATCCGCAGAGAATAAACAAGCTGTGCGGGCAAGTGTATTTACACCTGCCCGCACAGCTTATTTAAATTTATGCCGCTTTATTTCTGCCTACCAGAAACGGGGGGAGCCTTTCCCAACAAAAGGATTATCAACTCGCTCAACCCCCACGGTAGTCTCCGGGCCGTGGCCCGAGAGAAGACGGGTCTCATCCGGTAGAGTCAAAACCTGGTCTTCTATGCTTGCAATCAACGTATCGTAATCACCCCCAGGCAGGTCTGTGCGTCCAATACTGCCCCCAAAAATCACATCTCCGCTGAACAGCACGCTTGCTGCCGCACAATAAAACATTACATGTCCTCGGGTGTGACCGGGAGCATAACGCACTTCCAGCACGTTGCTGCCAAGACGCAGGATCTGACCATGCTGGAGTTCAATCGTAGGTTCAGGGCCAGGATCGATCTGCATGCCAAACAACCGCGCCCCCCCATCCATGCGCCATAAGGTGTAATCATCCGGGTGGAGCGCTACGGGGGGCGGTGGACTGGATAAGTCTGCCACAGCACCAGCGCCACCCAGGTGATCGAAATGGGCATGGGTCAGCCAGATACTGCCAATGCGCCAACCGCGAGCCCGGGCAGCTTCTACCAGAAGGTGTCCATCCCAGGCCGGGTCGATCACGGCCGCTTCACCAGTGTCGGGGTCTGCCAACAAGTAAGCATTCGTCTGAACCGGCCCCAGTACGTGAGTTTCAATTGCTAACATTTTTGAATACCACCTTCTCGCTGATTCATGGGAGCTAACGACCAATACTGGCTTTAGACCTTTTTCGGAACCACCCCCAAACCCAGGAGATAACATTGTCCAGACCTAAAATTGAGCCAACCAGGGTGCCCACTCCACCCAGCAATCGGGCTGATGTTCCGCCCAATCCAAGAAAATTAACCGTTTCTACATCTATTAGCTGGGCCGAAACCATTGTCCGGCTCTCCGGTTCTTCACCATTCATAGGGATAAAAAGCAGATGCAGCCAGACAGTGCCTTTAAAGCGTCCAACCTGAGGTGTGCGGATATTCCAGTAAAAAGTCACTGATTGTCCCGGGCGGAGTGCTTCAGAAATCTCTCCATTCGGTGATATTTCGACGCCGGCCATATCCAGGCGAGCTTCTGCAACCACATGATGAGTGTCGTACAAATCTTGAATGATTACAGTTTCACCGCGAACAATGTTTCCTTCAACCTCGGCAGTCGGCGCGAGATTGCCTTGATCATCAACTTCCAGGGTCATTTTGATCAGGCCGCTTTCGCCTTCACGCAGTTTAGGAGGCCATTCCAAATTGAGACGGCGTGCCTCGGTCAGTACCGGCAACGCGGTTGGAGCCGGGGTTGGAACAAAGGTTGCTTCTAATTCTCCGGCGCTGACTTCTGTTGGCTCAGCCGCCGCCGGTTCAGCTTCACCTCCCCTGGTTTCGGGGGCACCTGCTGCAGAGCAGCTGACCATCAGCAACAAGCCCAACCCCAAGGCCAGGCTTTGAAAAAAAACCAGCCCTTTGATCCTCGCTTTTACCTTCATAACAAGAACCATGCTGCCAACAACAACCCGGCAGGCGTGGGGATTTGCATGTTCTCAAGTGGGATTGGGATTGTCAGATTGGTTTGTTCCATTGGCCAGAATGCCCAGATCAAAAGTGCCAGCGAAACAAGTAATATCACTAACCCTAATATTCTTCGCATCAATTTCAGTCCCATGTTGGCTATTATATCAACAAAGACCGGATGGACGAGCTATCCAGGTGCTGATAAGATTTTAGTTCCAATCGGCCTCATTGACTTACTCACTCTGAACACCTTAAATAAGGACAGTCATCAGGTCAGAGACCTGACGTATCGACCTTGGAAATCGCCCAAAACCGTGCTACACTGTTAGCTGGTTTGGCCAGCTATATTCTAAGCCAATTTATCCATCTCTGTTTCATGCCGCCAGGAGGCAAAAGTATGGCAAAGTACCTACCCGAACCGTTTCGAATCAAAATGGTCGAACCAATCCAACTGATTGATAAGCAGTCTCGCGAAGAAGCGCTTCAGCGGGTGGGGTATAACGTGTTTGGTTTACCCGCTGAGGATGTTTTTATCGATCTGCTGACCGATTCGGGGACGGGTGCAATGAGTCACCATCAATGGGCTGCCCTGATGGAAGGGGACGAGTCCTATGCGGGCGCACGCTCCTTTTACCGACTTACAGCTGTGATTCAAGAGATCACCGGATTTCGCTTTTTTGTACCCACACATCAAGGCCGGGCTGCCGAAAATATTTTAAGCGCTCTCCTGGTTCGGCCGGGCCAGTATGTACCGTCCAACATGCATTTCGATACGACTGAGGCCAACATCCTCGCCAGAGGCGGGCATCCTACCAACCTTGTTATTGAAGAGGCTTTTGAACCTTCAAACCGTCATCCCTTTAAAGGGAACATGGATCTCGTCAAACTCAGAAATTTCATTCAAGAGATTGGGGTTGAGCGTGTTCCTTTCGGGATGATCACCATAACTAATAATGCTGGTGGGGGCCAGCCAGTATCGATGGCAAACCTGCGCGCCGTGGCAGCAATCTACCATGAGTTTGACCTGCCTTTTATTATAGATGCCTGCCGGTTTGCAGAAAATTCATATTTTATAAAACAACGTGAACCGGGTTATGCTGATAAAAAAATCATGGAAATAGCTCAAGAAATATTTTCATTGGCAGATGGCGCCACGATGAGCGCTAAAAAAGATGCCATTGTAAATATTGGCGGTTTCCTGGCAATGAATGATGAGTCGCTATTCAATCGCGCCCGAAACGAGCTCATCTTGAGAGAAGGATTTCCAACCTATGGTGGCCTGGCCGGGCGAGATCTGGATGCCATGGCTGTTGGTTTGCGGGAAGGCCTCGACGAGGCCTATCTGGCCTACAGGGTGGGCCAAACCGCCTACCTTGCAGACCGCTTGCTGGAAGCAGGAATACCTATCGTTCAGCCATCCGGCGGGCATGCTGTGTATGTTGATGCCGGTAATTTACTCCCGCATATTCCTCAGAGCGAATTTCCCGGTCAGTCACTGGCAGTAGAACTGTATCGTCAGGGAGGCATCAGAGCGGTAGAAATCGGTTCTGTTATGTTCGCTCATCCAGATACGGAAACGGGTCAAATGAAATACCCAAAGCTGGAGCTCGTGCGGCTGGCCATCCCGCGGCGTGTTTATACCCAGAGCCATCTTGATTATGTCGCGGATGTCCTGAACTCAATTGCCAGTGATCGTGAGCAAGTGCAGGGCTTTCGATTCACATATGCACCGGAATTACTTCGCCATTTCACTGCTCGTTTTGCGCCGATTTTAATTCGGTAAACAGTCATTATGCCCGCCCAAGATCCCCTTATCCCAACCCTGGAAATGCTCACCAGCTCGGACTGGACTGATTACGAACTCCTGGACAGCGGGGATGGGCTAAAGTTAGAACGCTACGGGCCGTACACTTTTATCCGGCCCGAGCATCGCGCTACCTGGCAGCCTTCTTGGCCCGCCTCGGCCTGGGATCAGGCCCACGCTGTCTTCAAAACTACCGGTCAGGAAAGTGGAGGCCGCTGGCAGTTTCATAAACCGGTGGATCGCTCCTGGGTGATGCGGTATAAACAACTACGCTTCCGGGTTCAGGCCAGTGCTGCCCGGCATCTCGGGGTCTTTCCTGAACAGGCAGTTCACTGGGATTGGCTTGAAGAACAGATCCGGCCAGCTGCGAGCCCCATTCGAGTACTGAACCTATTTGGTTATACCGGTATGGCCAGCCTGGCTGCGGCCCGAGCAGGCGCTCTGGTAACACACGTGGACGCCGCCAAACGGGCGGTCAAGAGCGCTCAGGAAAACCAAACCCTCTCCGGCCTGGAAGACCGACCTATCCGTTGGATTGTTGATGACGCCTATAAATTTGTCCAACGCGAGGGCCGGCGCAACTCCCGGTATGAGGGTTTTATCCTGGATCCCCCGAAATTTGGCCGCGGGCCAGATGGCCAGGTTTGGGAATTCTTTAAAGCTTTCCCGGATTTATTGAAAGCCTGCCAGGCGATTTTCAGTGACCGGCCGCTATTTGTGTTGGTTACGGCTTACGCCATTCAGGGGTCGTCATTGACGATCTACTACCCTCTCCACGAACTAGTTGAGGGTCTGGGGGGCACGATCCGCTGTGGCGAGCTGGCACTGCAAGAAAGCAGTGCGGGCAGATTGCTATCCACAGCTCTGTTTGCCCATTGGTCTGCCGGTACTGCTAATCCGACCAGCGGCAGGTATTTAACCGGTCCATGATTCTAGCGCAGCTTCTGAGAATGTGGCATTGTCAAACTGCTCAGGATGGGTGAAGAATGGATGGTCTTGTTTCCCTTTTACCAGAACCCTACTACCAGCAGGTAACATCTTTCTGGGACGAGCTGGAGGACATTTTTCAACTGACGGGTATTCGGGTTACTCCTTTCCCTCATTTTTCATGGCAAATTGCAGAAAGCTATGATGACCAGCGGTTGAAAGAAGTCATTCACCAGCTAGCTTCTGAAACGCAGCGTTTTCCGGTCCGTACCAGCGGGATTGGCATATTCAGCGGCCTACAACCTGTCATTTATGTCCCGCTGGTCAAAAACCGAACCCTGATCGAATTGCACTCGCAAATATGGGAGCAAGTAGCCCCAATCGCTGCTGGTGGTTCTCCCAGCCCGTACTACCATCCGGATCATTGGATGCCACATATCAGCCTGGCTTATAGCGATGTAAATCAGAACAATTTAGCCGCAATAATGACCCATCTGGCTTTCAAATCTTACGATTGGGAGATGGAAATTGATAATTTATCCTTCATCTCCGAACCAAGTGGGACAATTGGCCAGCTAAAATACCATTACAAATTTTCGGCTCTGGAGAAAACAGCATGAAATTAACCCAATGGATCACGTTAAACGCCATCCTGGCAATTGCCTTTGGCATCGCTTTTGGCATCTACGGGCCGCTTATGATGGCGTTCTTCAATGTGCCGGAAACACCCGGAGGCACCGTAGGCTTTTACTGGCTGGTAGTTTCTTTCGCCCGCATGTATGGTGCGGCTCTTTTCGGTTTTGGGATTCTGCTCTGGGCAGTCAAAGGAGTTGTAGCCGAGGCAAGCACCGCTGGCGATACACGGCGCGGCATCATCTTCAGTTTACTGCTTGCAAATGCCATGGGCGCTTTCGTTGCCCTTATCCAGCAATCTGCATTCTGGCTATCAGCTTCTGGATGGGTTACGGTTGGTGTATATTTGCTGCTAGGCGGAGGATATATTTATTTCTTGGTTAAGCAAAACGGCGAGATTGGCTAATCTCATCACCGAGCTTCACAACTTTTATACTCTAAACGGAACAAATACAAGTTTGAAATAACTTGGAAAGGATATCGTGCTAGTATGGCAGATGTAATCGAATATACCATCATTGGCGATGATTTACAGCTCGTTGAAATTCAACTGGATCCCGGAGAAGGTGTGCGAGCCGAAGTGGGCGCAATGACCTATATGGAAGACGGGATTCAGATGCAAACCGGAACCGGCGGAGGGCTGTTTAAAGGGCTCAAACGAATGGTCACCGGTGAAAGCTTTTTTATCACTTCCTTTCTGAACACAAGCCAATCTAAAAGCCGCGTAGCTTTTGCGGCCCCATACCCAGGGAAGGTCATCCCAGTCAACTTGATAGACTTCGGCGGGAAATTTCTTTGCCAGAAAGATGCATTCCTGTGCGCGGCTCAGGGGATTGAGATTGAGGTGGCATTCACCAAAAAATTGGGGGCCGGCGTATTTGGCGGGGAAGGGTTTATCCTTGAACGGCTCGAGGGTGATGGACTGGCTTTTGTCCACGCCGGCGGGACAGTTATTGAAAAGAATTTACAGCCTGATCAGACGCTTCGGGTCGATACAGGCTGCCTGGTCGCTTTCTCAACCACCATAGATTATGACATTCAGTTCGTGGGTGGTTTTAAGAATGCTCTGTTTGGAGGCGAGGGTATTTTTCTAGCGCGGCTCGCCGGTCCGGGAAAAGTTTATTTGCAAAGTTTGCCCTTCTCGCGCCTTGCTGATCGGGTTCTGGCAGCTGCAAAATTTCGCCAGGTGGATCAGAAGTCCGGCGTAGCTGGAGTCGGCGGCGATATCTTGGGCGGCCTGTTAGGCGGTGACCGGAATTTTTAGTCTAGGGTGGTTGCGTACGAATTGGCCGAGGTCAGCCAATCAACGAGCTGGTTAAGTATCCGTCGTCCCGGGCGATTTCTTGACTTCTTGCCATAAGGCATCCAACTCATCCAGTGAGAAGTCGCTCAGTTCCCGCCCCTGGCTGCGAGCAGCCCGTTCAATATACGAAAATCGACGCCGAAACCGCTTGTTTGCAGACCGCAGGGCGCTTTCGGCGTCGATTTTTTTCCAGCGCGCCAGATTGACGACTGAGAAAAGTAAATCCCCAATTTCATCCGAAAGCTGCGTATCATCCTCGGCCTGTTCAACTTCCTGCATCTCTTCCTTCAACTTGGCGGTCACTCCGTGAATATCCGGCCAATCAAAACCGACTCGGGCAGCTCGGGATTGATATTCATGCGCTTGAATTAGTGCAGGAAGTGACAGAGATACGCCATCCAGCAAGCCAGCCTCCGACTTGCCGTTCGATGCCCTTTCTTGAGCTTTCAATTTTTCCCAGTTGACCAACACACTTTCCGTATCCGGCAAATTGAGGTCCTCAAATACGTGAGGATGGCGATGGACAATTTTCTTGTGAATGCCGGTCAGCACATCCGCGATTGTAAATTCCCCGTATTCTGAGGCAATCTGAGCATGCAGGATAATCTGGAGAAGCAAATCACCAAATTCTTCCTGCATAGCCTGCGGATCATCAGCGTCGAGTGCGTCCATAAGCTCATAGGCTTCCTCGATCAGATGAGGGCGTAGTGTTTGATGCGTCTGCTTCCGGTCCCATGGGCAGCCATCCGGGGCGCGTAGATGAGCGATTATTTCCAGAAAGGCTTCAAAAGAACTTTCGGGATTTAATGGGGGCAGGTAAAGACTGGTGAGCAATCCAATGTGGCGACTGCGGTCTATCTCGTACAGCGCTAAATTCTCCACGATCTGTTCGGGAGTACCCACAGCGTGAACGAGCTGGACCGGATGTTCATCCGGATAGAGGGCCGTCAGGGTCAGTTTTATATCGGATGCCATGGCTTGCGAATGAATCTGGGCAACCAAAGCCGGCCTGCCTGTCGAAAACAGGGGAACATGAGCAATTGCCAGGTCCATTGCATCAGCCAGGTAGAAACCATCTAAAGGATCCAGGCCAATTGCTGAGAACACTGGCTCCAAGAAGCTTATCCCTTCCACGACCCGCAGCGGAATTCCAGCTGACCTTGCCCGCCGGGCAATTTCCGGCCCAGTTGTTTCGGCCACAAAAGGGTGACCCGGCACAGCATAAATTACTCCTTGTGGCCGCTGCCCTAACTCAAGGATTGTCTCAACAATCTTGTCGTAAACCTCTTCGAAACGCTGTCCCTGTTCGTAGAAATGATCGAAACTATGTACAGCCAGCTGGGGTGGAAATTCCTTCACAATCGGATGCTGGCGGGTCCGCAAATAGATTTCCGGGCTGCTGGCCAGAATCTCCCAGGCCTGCCGGGTGAGCAAATCCAGGCTGCCGGGTCCAAGCCCTAACAAGGTAATGCCGTTTGTAATTGTGTGCATCAGGCTCCCTTTGTAGCTCCGAGTGGAAAACACCTTGGCATTGCAAAATTGCTCGCGGGTTCGAGCAGCATACGTCAATTAAATGCAAAACGTAATGCAGAATAATTGCGCCGAAATGGGCTGGACCCAGAATTCCGGCGTAACCCTTACGCATTACGCTCGCTGAATTGTCAACTACCACCCGCTAAAGCGAGTGGCTTGTCACTGGAGTAGTGGAGTGCCCTAAGTACTAAACCGTTTCTCAACTCCGAGACATTCGCCGTTATTCCGGGTTATGCGCTGTTGTACCCGGCGGCGTTTCGGCTGGTTGACTTCTCTTACGAGAGAGAGCGGGGTCGGCCTGCAGCAGCCCTGCTTGCAGGAATTTCTCGTACTTCCCGCAAACAACAGCGCAGTTTGTTGGAACAATTGTACTATAGAAAGGAGATGTCGGCTTCCTCCACCCGCTAAAGCGAGTGGTTTCCGCCGACAAGAATGATGAACCTACCCGAAAATTATTTTTTAGCTGGTGCTGCATTCGAAAGGTATTCAGCACCAGCTAAAATTCTTTGCTTTTTCGGATAGAAACTGGAACTATCGCTTGGTATAGGTCGGGGCTTTGCGAGCGCGCTTGAGACCTGGTTTTTTGCGTTCCTTGATACGGGCATCGCGGGTCAGATAGCCGCCTTTGCGTAGTTTAGGTTGGTAATCCGGATTAAGCTTGATCAGTGCTCTAGCAACACCCAATTTAACCGCATCAGTCTGACCAGTAACTCCACCGCCATTTACCAAAACAGTAACATCTAACTGGGCGGGGTTTTCGCCAACAGCCTCGATTGGGCTCAGGATCGACTGCATATCACCCAAACGCGTGAAGTAAGCCTCAGCCGGCTTATCATTGACGGTAAATTGACCCGAACCAGACATGACGCGCACACGAGCAGTACTCTCTTTCCGCCGGCCAATGCCCTCATAGTATTGAACTGCCATTCTTCGTACTCCTTGATTGATCTTTAGTGCGTCTAACCTTAACCGACAACCCAGGGCTTGGGCTGCTGTGCTTCGTGAGGATGATCGGGCCCAGCGTAGAGCTTGAGCTTCTTGATCAATTGGCGGCCGATCTTATTTTTCGGCAGCATACCCCATACTGCACTGCGCAGCACTCGATCAGGATGGACAATCAACTGCTTACGCAGGGTGATTTCCTTCAATCCGCCCGGATAGAGGGAGTGACGGTAATATTTTTTATCATCTAATTTATTGCCGGTAACCCGAACACGTTCGCAGTTGATGACAACTACAAAATCACCTGTGTCCACACCGGGCGTGTAGGTCGGCTTATGTTTACCCAGCAAAATGCTGGCAATCTGTGAGGCCAGACGACCCAGGTTCTGGTCATTAGCATCTACCAAATACCAGTCCTGAGAAATCTCGCTAGCTTTTGGAACGTATGTTTTATCCACGCTCTATCTCCACTTCTTACGATATACGGCAACCTGTCTAACTATCGCCGATCTTTATCCAGGTGTTATGCCTTCGGTGTTGTCCTCGTCCAGTCCCGGCGGATAGGCCACCTCTACCAGAAACAATCCCTGAGGCGGCGCCAACCCTTGAACCAATCCACCTGGCTGACCTGCAAGGTAGGTTGCCATAAGTTCCGGAAGCATATCTCCCTTAGCCACTGCAACCTGAGTGCTTACCAGCCGGCGCACCATCCGGTACAAAAAAGCATTTGCTACGACCACAAAAGTTAATTGGTCGCCGTCTGCCTGCCATCTGGCCTGTGATACGATTCGCTCAGTTGAGCCTCCGGCCCGGGGCGGGGTTCCGAAGGCGGCGAAATCATGCCGGCCAAGCAGATATTCTGCCGCCTGTTGCAAATCAGCAAACTTCACAGCCGGCCAGACCCGCCAGGCATACCTCTCCCGCAGGGGATTGCGGTTTGGCTGGCAAAAGATATGGTAGTGATACCGGCGAGCAAGCGCATCATACCGCGGATGGAAATCCGGGCGGGCATGAGCTACTTGCTGAGCGGCCACATCTCCAGGCAGATTAGCATTTAATCCATTGCGCAGATCATCAGTCGAATGCGCCCAGTCCAGATCAAAAGCGACTACCTGACCAGTGGCATGCACACCGGTATCGGTGCGCCCGGCAGCCAATATTGAGCTGCCCTGCCAACCCATCTGGCGGAGTGCATCTTCTACAACTCCCTGGACAGTCCGTTCGCGCGCCTGCCGCTGATAACCAAAAAAATCGGTGCCATCGTAGACAAGAATAACCTGGTAACGTGCCATTTTGTGATGCAACCGGTGAATAAGGTCACTCAGTAAGTGACTCACCAATTGCCCAGCAACTAATCCTCAACTAACTCTAAGAGCACCATTTCCGCAGCATCGCCCTGGCGGGGACCCATTTTGATCATCCGGGTATAACCGCCCAACCGATCTTCATAGCGGGGTGCAATATCGTCAAACAGCTTACGAACGGACTCTGGGTTACCCAGACGGGCGGCTGCCAATCGGCGAGCATGCACCATCTGGCTGTCACCAGCAGCAATACCACGCTTCGCCAATGTAATCAGGCGTTCTGCCTGACCACGAATTGCTTCGGCTTTCGCGCGGGTAGTGCGGATACGTTCGTGCTCGAACAATTGCTTTATCAATGTTCGACGCAGAGCTGCGCGTGTGTCTTTGTCTCGACTTAATCTCTTTCCAGCTATTCTATGTCGCATCTCTCATTACTCCGCTTCGTTTTCAGTTCCATCCTGGAGATAGCCTTTCTCGCGCATTTTCTGGCGCAGTTCATCCAGGCTCTTTTCACCAAAGTTGCGGATGGACATTACAGCTTCGTCGCCCTTTTCAAGCAACTCGATAACTTCACCAACCGTAGTTATGCCGGTACGCTTGAGCGAGTTGAAAACTCGGACCGATAGATCTAGATTTTCAATCGGCGTTTCGATCATTTCACTCGTCAAGCGGCTGGTCTCTTCTTCATCCATCGCAATCGCAGCCAGAGATTCTTCACTGACACCGGCCAGGTGGCGCAGGTGATCAATCAGGATCTTGGCGCTGGTGCTCAATGATTCTTCGGGACCAAGCGTGCCGTCCGTCCACACTTCGATGACCAGACGATCATAGTTGGTGCTTTGCCCCACACGGGCATATCCGACTTCCCAGTTCACCCGGCGAACAGGACTGTAAATCGCATCGACCGGCAGCTCACCAATCGGCAAGCGGCCTGTGCGGTCATCGGCAGGAGAATATCCCCGGCCGCGTTCTACAGTCATTTCGATTTCCAGATGAGCGTTCTTATCGTCGACCGTGAACAGGTAGAGATCGGGGTTCATGATCTCAACCTCTGGTGGAGCGATAATATCGGCAGCTGTAACCACGCCACCCCCGCGCACTTCAAGGTGCAGGCGGGTGGTGTCCACATCATACAACTTCATCCGCAATTGCTTGATCTGCAACATCACCCGGATGACATCCTCACGGACGCCGGAGATATCGCTGAATTCATGCTGAACATCAGCAATGCGAATAGAGGTGACCGCCGCACCATCCAGGGAGGAGAGCAACACCCGGCGAAGAGCGTTACCCAGCGTGACTCCATAGCCACGCTCCAGCGGGCTGATGATAAACTTGCCGTAATTGCGCGCTTCAGCTTTGCGTTCAATCTTCGGCGTTACCATATTTGTCAAACCTATCACGGTTCACCTCATCCCCACAAGTATCCATTCTTCGGCATCTATCCCCACGAGCACAAAGCCGATTAGCCGGCACGCTTGACAGCCGCGCTGACCGGTCACCGCTCACAGTTACGGATAGACTTTTTCACTAGCGCATCCAGGCAATCGAGGTAGGTCTTTCCAGTCCCTGGCAGACTACCCCAGGTTGACCATCCCCATATTGGGGTGAGTTACTGCAACGAACGATAAAGACCAAACTCCAGGCCTGGCATGCAAACTCAAACATTATCGAGAGTAATACTCAACGATCAGCTGTTCGTTCAGATTCCCATCGATCTCTGCCCGTTCCGGCAATCGAGAAACTGTGCCAGACAAGGCTTTCAGATCGCGACTCAGCCAGCCAAGAACAGTTTTGTTCTCAGCGAATGAGGCGAGTTCTTTGAAGTACGTGCGTTTTCGAGAGCCGTCACGAACGATGATTTCATCACCCGCTGAAACAAGCATAGAGGGGATGTCCGTCCGGCGTCCATTGACAGAGAAATGCCCGTGTGTAACCAGCAGGCGGGCCTGGGAGCGGCTATCGGCAAAGCCCAGGCGGTAGATAACATTATCCAGGCGAGATTCCAAAATTTGCAGCAGGTTCAAACCCGTTAGGCCGCGGCGTGAGAGTGAAACCTCATAATAGCGATGGAACTGCCGTTCATAGATGCCATAAATGCGGCGCGCTTTCTGTTTGGCACGCAACTGGCGGTTATAATCCGATTCACGGCGACGGCGGAATTGTGCTCCCTTGCCATGATCACCAGGAGCATACCCACGGCGTTCAAAGGCGCACTTGGGCGTGAAACAGCGTTCCCCTTTCAGGAACAGCTTTTCACCTTCTCGCCGGCACAATTTACAAACTGGGCCACGATACTTAGCCATATCGATCTATTCCTAATTCCTTCCTAAAAAATTTACACGCGGCGTTTCTTGGGGGGCCGGCAGCCGTTGTGCGGTACCGGTGTAATATCCTTGATCGAAGTTACCTTGAGTCCCTGGGACTGTACGGCTCGAATAGCCGACTCTCGTCCTGGACCAGGTCCCTTAATAATCAAATCTACTTCCTGAATCCCCATCGCCATCGCGGCTTTGACAGCCTGTTCGGCAGCCAGGCGAGCGGCAAAAGGTGTGCTTTTACGCGAACCCTTGAAGCCAACCGAGCCAGCACTGCCCCAGGCAACGGTATTACCCTGGGTGTCGGTAATGGTGATGATAGTGTTATTAAAAGTTGCGAATATGTGCACCTGCCCCGAGGACAGTGTTCGCTTTACTTTTCGTGCACCTTTGCGGCGCGTCGAACGTACACTTTGAGCCATACAACCTCACTTATTTCATAAATTAGCAGCCAATCCAGGGTCTGTATTTCAGACCCACCATTCTACTCGCTGACCAGACAGCCGCTGGGAGGAAGGTACCCGGTCCAGCCAGACACAGTATTACGGGAGGATGGCTCACTAGTTATTTCTTCTTAGCGCCACGCCGGCGACCGCGACCGGCCACAGTCTTCTTGGGGCCTTTGACAGTGCGAGCGTTTGTACGAGTCCGCTGACCGCGCGCCGGTAAATTGCGGCGGTGGCGCAGACCACGATAGCTACCGATCTCGATTAACCTTTTGATATTTAACTGCACCTCGCGGCGTAAATCACCCTCAACTTTGTAGCTTTGGGATATGTAGTCGCGCAGCTGGTTCACTTCTGCATCTGTCAGGTCTTTAACCCGTGTATCCGGGTTGACGCGGGTTGATTCCAGAATTTGATGCGCGCGGGGCAGACCGATCCCAAAAATATAGGTCAGTCCAATTTCAATACGCTTATTGCGAGGTAAGTCAACGCCTTCAATACGAGCCATATCTACTATCCTTGTCGTTGCTTATGCTTTGGGTTCTCACAAATGACGTACAGGACGCCTTTGCGTTTTACAATTTTGCACTTGGCACAGCGCTTCTTGATTGAAGAAGACACCTTCATGATACCCTTCTCCTTTGAACCGGTTTTCGGCGATCGTCTGCCGAGGTCTTACTGCTCCGGTCTTTGTCAGCCAAAGACCCGATTATACTTGAGCTCGCCATTTTCGTCCAGATCGGATTTATAAAGCTGGCATTACTGCGCGCTTCATCCATCTGAGGCGGTCAATATGAGCGGGCCATTTTCTGTGATTGCCACACTGTGTTCAAAGTGGCAGGTGAGCGAACCATCTACAGAAGATACCGTCCACTGATCCGGTAAGACCCGTGTGCGTGGGGTGCCGATGAGCACCATAGGCTCTAACGCGATGGTCATTCCAGACCGGAAAGCAATCCCACGACCCGGCGTACCGTAGTTTGGAACTTGAGGGCCTTCCCACATGGACCGACCAACACCGTGTCCGGTATATTCGCGGGTTAGATGATAACCTTTACCTTCTACAAAAGTCTGGATGGCATACCCTACATCGCCAACACGATTCCCGGCCTGCAGCTTATCAATGCCGATATACAGAGATTGCTCGGTCACGTCCAATAAGCGCTGCGCTTCGGCAGATATCTCTCCAACCCCAGCTGAAAATGCCGAGTCGGCCACAAAACCTTCCAGAATCGTACCGCAGTCAACAGAGATAATATCGCCTTCTACCAACTTTCGTTTGCCCGGAATGCCATGCACCAATTCATCATTCACGCTGATAGTCGTAGTAGCCGGATAAGGATAAGCTCCCATCACGCCCAAAAAAGCCGGTTTACCACCATGCTTGCGAATTACGGTTGCGGCAGCATCGTCCAGATCAGCAGTCGTAACACCAGGTCGAATTAGCGATCGGACTGCAGCTAAAGCCTCGGCATTTACCCGGCCAGCTGCCCGCATCAACTCGATTTCGTGCTGACTTTTTACAATAATGCTTCTTTCCCAACTCATGCTTACACCACCGCCGATAGGGCTGCCAGCAAATCTGCACTGACCTGCTCAATCGGTTTTGTCCCATCCACCTCAATCAAAACTTTTGCCCGACGATAATACTCAATCAGGGGTGCAGTTTGCTCGAGGTATACCCGGATCCGTCGAATAACCGTCTCCGCTTTGTCATCTTCCCGCTGGTAAAGTTCTGACCTGTCGATATCGCACACACCTGGCTGCGTAGGCGGGTTGAACTTTTCGTGAAAGATATGTCCAGCCGCCCGACAGGTCCAACGTCCAGTCAAGCGTTCCACAAGCACCTTTTCCGGCACATTGATATAAGGAACAGCATCAACCTTGCCTTCAAAGTCAGCCAGCATCACATCCAGCGCTTCAGCCTGGGCGGGCGTGCGCGGGAAGCCATCCAACATTGCTCCCGGTGTGCAGTCCGGTCTGGACAGGCGATCCCGGATCATTGCGATCGTTAGATCATCAGGAACAAGCTCGCCGCGGTTCATGTAACTGGCAGCCTTCCTGCCCAACTCGGTCTCTATTTTGAGGTTTTCTCGAAAAATGTCCCCGGAAGAAATGTGCGGAAGACCAAGCTTTTCGGAAATGATTTGAGCCTGCGTCCCTTTTCCTGCACCGGGTGGACCGAGTAAAACCACATAAGTCGGCATCTTACGCTCCCTTTAGCGAACCAGCAAGGTATCGTCGTAGCCATGAAGCTTTAATTCCGCTTCGATGTTAAAGAACGCATCCCGCACTACACCGACCACGATCAGCAAACCGGCCGAAGAAACCAGCAGCAGGCTGGCGTTATTACCCAAAGGAACAAGCAAGCCCAGGAACCAGGGCAGGATAGCCACGAGACCCAGGAAGAGTGCCCCTGGGAAAGTGATGCGAGACAGAACTTTGGTCAGATATTTTTGAGTAGGGGCGCCACGGCTAACGCCAGGGATCTGTGCACCTACTCGTTTCAGATTCTCGCCGTAGTTTTGCTGAGAAAACAGCACGTTGGTATAGAAGAATGTAAATCCAACCACCATCAAGAAATACATGATCCAATAAAACGCACTCTGTCCACCGAACACGGATTGAAGATTGAGTGCGAGGCTGGAGACCCATTCCACCGAAGATTGTGTGAAAAACGAAGCCAGGATCGCCGGGAAGCTGAGCAAGGCCTGAGCAAAGATCAGCGGGATCATGCCAGCCATATTGACCATCAAAGGCAATGTGCCTTTGACCGGCATCGACATCCGGTTGCCCACGCGACGTCCCGGGTACATCACAGGTACATTTCGTCGCCCTTGCTGAACAAAGACAATCGCGAAAATGGTCAGTGTCATAACGATCAACAAGAAACCAATCAAGAACCAGCGCCGTTGTTCATCTGCCCATACCCCGATAAAGTTCGACGGGATTTGAGCAACAATACCAGCAAAAATGATCAGTGATAGGCCTTGTTTGCGGATACCAAATTCGGAGATCAACTCACCCAACCAGATCGCAAACATTGTCCCAGCTGTCATACTAATGATCAGCGTTAGAGATGGCAGCAGAGATGAGCCTGTAAACCCAAAGTTAGGGACAATCTGCTGCCCAGCGAACGTTGAGAACAAATTAATTTGACCAATTGCTTGCAGCAGAGCCATAGGGATTGCCAGAATGTAGGTCCATTTTTCCATCCACTTCTGGCCTTCGCGTGGATCATCTTCCATCCGTTTCTGAAGAGCAGGGATGATTGGAACCAGCAGCTGCAGGATAATTTGAGCTGTAATATATGGATATACGCCCATCGCCAGCACCGAGAAGTTGGAGACCGTCCCACCGGATAACAAATCCAGGAGACCGACCAACGTCCCCGCTGCTCCACCACCTGTCAGGATGCTGGCAATCGCCTCGCGGTCAGCTCCTGGAACAGGAACATGAGCTGCCAAACGATAGAGGGCCAGCAAGCCCAGGGTGATCAGTAACTTACGGCGGATGTCTCTTGCAGACCATAGGTAGCGCCAGGCAGACCGCTTCATATCATGTGCTCCTTATATAATCTAAGCTGTTGATCGTTGGCATGGTTCAAAAATGCGACCAACCCTTATCTTTAGAGCTCAACGATTTCGACACTGCCCCCGGCCGCTTCGATCTTAGCCTGGGCACCTTTAGTGACGCGATGAACACGCACTTTGAGGGCCACGTCCAGTTCACCTCGGCCCAAAATCACAATCGGATTGCGGGGATCGCGCAGCAGGCGCGCCTGCTGCAGGGTTTCAGGAGTGACATCGTTGCCGGTCTTAAAATCTACCAGCTGATCCAGATTGACTTCGTTGTATTCAATCTGATTGATCGGGGTAAATCCCTTACCACGCACAAATGGCAATCTGCGGAAGAAAGGCAAATTACCGCCCTGATGATAGAGGCGCGTGCCGCCACCAGCCCGGGCGCCCTGACCTTTGGTACCACGTCCAGCGGTTTTACCCTGACCGGCCGCAATACCGCGTCCAACGCGTTTGCGGTTCTTCTTGGATCCTTCTTGCGGTTTGAGATCGTGTAATTTCATGTTACAACCCTATATCTCTTCTACGTCAACCAGATGGCTGACCTTAGCCAACATCCCGCGCAAGCTGGACGAATCAACATGTTCAACCGATTGGTGCATACGGCGTAAGCCGAGTGCGCGAACCGTGGCTTTCTGTCGCTCGGTGTAGCCGATTGGGCTCTTCACCAGTGTTATACGAATTGCTTTTGATACAGTTTTTGCCTTGCCAGCCATAATTACTTGCGCTCCCAAAACGGCATAAGGTCCTTGGGTGACTTGCCGCGCTTGGCGGCTTCTTCAGCAGGCGACTTAAGCTGGTCAAGCGCGTCCACTGTAGCTAGAACAACGTTTAATATGTTGTTGCTCCCCAAAGACTTGGTGAGGATATCCGACACACCAGCTGCCTCCAATACCGCCCTGACACCACCGCCAGCGATAACCCCAGTACCGGCCGAAGCGGGTTTGAGAAGCACTTTGGCGCCGGCCACTCTTCCAATCACTTCATGGGGTATAGTGGTCTTAAAGAGCGCTACTCTATGCATACTGCGGTGAGCCTGCTCAGTTGCTTTACGCATAGCATCCGGGACAGCATTGGCCTTGCCAATACCTACTCCGACATTGCCTCTGTGATCGCCAACCACAACCGTCACACGGAAGGAAAATCGGCGCCCACCCTTGACAACTTTTGCAACTCGAGCAATATCTACAACGCGCTCGTCAAATTCTTGTTGAAATTCCGAATACTCGTAGTCTGACATTTTTTTCTCCCTGTAGAGGGGTCACTGACTGACCTCTACTAGAATTCCAGGCCGCCTTCGCGAGCAGCTTCCGCCAGGGCTTTAACGCGCCCCTGGTAGCGATAACCGCCGCGATCGAACACAACCCTTTTGATGCCCAGCGCTTTAGCGCGTTCAGCTACTGCCTGGCCAACCAAGCTAGCCTGCTCGGATTTCTTGAGGCTTTTCATCTTAGCACGCAGGTCGTGATCAACAGTTGAGGCTGACAGCAGAGTACGCCCAGCTTCATCATCGATCACCTGAGCATAAATCTCTGTCAGGCTGCGGAAAACATTCAGGCGGGGACGTTCTGGAGTGCCGTGAACAAATTTTCGGACGCGAGCATGTCGTCGATGACGAGCAACGGAACGTGATTTTTTCGTAGCCATACGCTTACACCTTACCAGCTTTACCAGCCTTGCGGCGGATCTTCTCGTCGAGGTATTTAATGCCTTTGCCTTTATATGGCTCCGGCGGTCGGATCTTGCGGATATCCGCAGCTACCTGACCAATTAGCTGCTTATCGTACCCCAACACCTTAATTTGACGGGTGCGTGTATCGACTTCAAAAGATATCCCATCGGCAGGTTCTACCACCACGGGGTGGGAATAACCGACATTGAGGACCAGGTTTTTGCCATTGAGTTCGGCGCGATAACCCACGCCATTTACTTCAAGGATTTTTTCAAAACCAGTGCTGACACCAACGACCATATTATTGATCAAAGCGCGGGTCATTCCATGCAGGGCCCGATGAGCACTCTCATCTGACGGGCGGCCTACCTGAACGGCGTCTTCATCAACCTCAATCGTCATGGCGGCAGGGAAGGTATGGCTCAACTCGCCCTTAGGACCTTTGACGCGCACGGATGAGCCTTTTACTTTCACCTCGACACCCTTGGGTATCATCACTGGCATGCGACCAATTCTTGACACTATTACCAACCTCCCGTAGTTCGTTTCCCGGTCCGATGTCCACCTAAACGATAGTTGATCGACCTGGGATGACGCGCTACAACAAAGATTACCAAACTTTGCAGAGGACCTCACCACCCACACCAAGCTGGCGGGCGCGCTGCCCTGTCATGACACCCTTCGGAGTAGAAAGGATGGCGACACCCATCCCCGACAACACCCAGGGAATCTCCGACTTACCGGTATACACCCGGCGCCCAGGGCGGCTGATCCGTTCCAGGCCAGTTATCACTGGCTGGCGATCGCGCCGTTCCCCAACATATTTCAGGCGTATGCGAAGGATCTTCTGCCCAACTATTTTCCCATCGACCACTTCATAGCCGCTAACAAAACCTTCTTCTTTCAAGATCTTTGCAATTGAAACCTTGATCTTGGAGCTTGGTAAAGCGACCAGGTTGTGGCCTGCCATAACGGCATTACGGACACGGGTCAACATATCACTGATTGGATCAACTGAACTCATTTTTATTATCCTCCGCCCGGCTACCAGGAAGATTTAACAACGCCAGGAATTTTTCCTTCCAGAGCAAGCTCACGGAAGCAAATTCGGCATAGTCCAAAACGTCGCATATATCCTCGCGGCCGCCCACATACTTTACAGCGGTTGCGTACCCGGGTCGGGTATTTACGCCGCGTTTCGCGAATTATCATACTCTTTTTCGCCATCTTCTAACCTTCCTTCGTGAACGGCATTCCGAGCATTTGTAACAACTGCCTGCCTTCATGATCGGTCGTGGCCGTGGTCACTATCGAGATCTCAAGGCCGCGTAGTTTATCGATTTTGTCGTAGTCGATTTCCGGGAACACCAGCTGCTCACGCAAACCGAGGGTATAGTTCCCACGCCCGTCAAAGGCGTTCGGTGTAATCCCGCGGAAGTCGCGCACGCGCGGCAGGGCAATGTTCATCAGGCGGTCCAGGAAAGACCACATCCGTTCCCCACGCAGTGTGACTTTTACGCCAATCGCACGACCTTCACGAAGCTTGAAATTTGCAATGCTCTTGCGTGCCTTGGTGATCACCGGCTTTTGACCCGTAATTTGGATCATATCCGCGACAGCGGCATCGAGGGCTTTGGCGTTGTCCAATGCCTCGCCCACCCCAATATTGACCACCACTTTCGTGACACGTGGTATCTGCATCACATTGGTTAGGCCGAGTGACTTATATAAGGCCGGCGCAACCTCTTTTTGATAACGTTCTTTAAGTACTTGACTCATAGTTATAGCTCCCAGTAACCCGGCTAGTCAATGATCGCCTGACAGTTTTTGCAAACCCGTTGCGCTTCGCCATCCTCACGCTGAATGCCTACCCGAGCGGGTTCACTGCACTTCGGGCAGATCAGCATTATATTGGAGATGTGCACGGGCGCTTCAAACTCAATAATCCCGGGAGTGATGGTCCGACCCTGGCTCTGCATCTGGCTTTTGTGCTTCTTGCGCAAGTTGACACCTTGCACAACCACACGACCATCGTCAGGCAGGACCTTAATCACTTCGCCGCGCTTGCCTTTGTCTTCCAGCCGGCCACTGATGACCTCAACAGTATCACCTTTGCGAATCTTTGCTTTCACGGTTCTCGCTCCTGCATCACCAGCTCTAGAGGACCTCGGGAGCCAGCGAAACGATTTTCATAAATCCCTTTTCGCGCAATTCACGAGCAACCGGCCCGAAGATGCGGGTTCCCTTCGGATTCTTGCCATCCGTATCCAGGATCACGGCTGCATTATCATCAAACCGGATCGAGGAGCCATCTTCCCGGCGCCATTCTTTGGCACAGCGCACGATAACAGCCCGGACGACGTCACTCTTCTTGACGGAACCCTGTGGAGTAGCAACTTTGACCGTAGCAACTACCACATCGCCAACCCGCCCATAGCGTCGGGTCGAACCGCCCATCACGTGAATTACTAACAACTCGCGCGCGCCGGTATTATCGGCAACTTTTAAACGAGTTTCTTGCTGAATCATGGCTAGGCCTCCAACTCAGGCTCGGGGGCTCCGGCCGCGATATCGTGGCGGAGTATTTCTTCTACCACCCATTTTTTCTTGCGGGAAATCGGGCGGCTCTCAACAATCCGAACCTGGTCGCCAATCTGGCAACCCAACTCATCATGTGCCATTACACGCTTGCGCAAATGGACAACTTTTTTGTATAGCCGGTGACGGTAAGTACGGCTGGTTTCCACCACGACCGTTTTTTCCATTTTATTGCTGGTTACAACACCGGTCATTCGACGACGTTCATTCATTCTTCACCTTCCCGTGCAACACGCTCGTTCAAGGCCGTTAGCAGCCGGGCGATCATCCGCCGAGTCTGGCTCAAGCGGGTGAAATCTGTGAGCTCTCCGGTTGCCTTCTGAAAACGCAATTTCATCAGTTCTTCGCGGGCATCGTTCAATCTCGTTTGGATTTCACCAACCGACAGGGTTTGAATATCGAGCTTAGCCATTATTCGCCTCCTGCCACTTGCCGACTGACGATCTTGGTCTTGATCGAGAGTTTATATTGGGCCAGCCTTAAAGCTTCGCGCGAAATCTCTTCTGGCAGACCACCACCTACTTCAAACATGATCCGTCCGGGCTTGACTACCGCCACCCAATACTCAACGTTCCCTTTACCTTTACCCATTCGGGTTTCGGCGGCTTTGCGGGTTACCGGTTTGTCGGGGAAGATGCGGATCCAAAACTTACCACGGCGGCGCATTCCACGCACGATTGCACGACGGGCAGCCTCTATCTGGCGCGCTGAAACCCATCCGGGCTCCATAGCTTTCAAACCGAGATCACCAAAGGTTACTTCCGAACCTCGGATAGCTTTACCTTTCATGCGCCCACGCATTTGCTTGCGCCATTTTACACGCTTTGGCATTAACATAATGACAACCTCACTGGGATGTAGCGTAGCGGGAGCAGCCTGGCCGGCAAAACCGGCGCATCAGGCTCCACCCAGGCTACGGTTCCATTATTCACTGACGTAGACGCCTTCGGTGGATTCAATTTTCGTGTCCACCTCTGGCAGTACTTCGCCTTTGTAGATCCAAACCTTTACACCAATCCGACCGTAAGTGGTCAGGGCTTCAGCCAGAGCATAATCAATATCCGCTCGCAGGGTTTGGCGGGGTACCTGTCCTTCTCGCATATTGATCGAGCGGGCCATCTCTGCACCGCTCAAACGCCCAGAGACTTCGACACGGATACCTTGAGCACCCTGACGCATTGCCTGCTGAATAGCCCGTTTCATCGCCCGCTGGTAACTGATACGGCGTTCGAGCTGATCGGCAATATTTTGCGCAACCAGGTAAGCATCCAGATCGGGCGATTTGATCTCCTTGATTTCCAGATCGATCTTCTTACCCACTAATTCTTCCAGGCTCAGGCGCAATTTCTTAACATTCTCACCCTTACGACCGATCAAAATGCCGGGTTTGGCGGTGTGAACAACAATTTTTGCCTTGCCAGGGAAGCGCTCAATCTCAATCCGAGATACACCAGCACGTGGCGCTTCGTTGCGTACCAGTTCACGCAGTTTTAGATCCTGATGCAAGTTGTTGACGTAATCCTCGCCTTCAGCATACCAGCGACCTTCCCAGGTCTTGTTAACTCCCAGACGAAAACCGGTTGGATGAACTTTACGACCCATAATATCTCCTTGGGTGCATCAGCCCGCCTGAGCAGGTACTCCCAGCTGCTGACGCATTGAAATCAATCACTGTTCCCGCTCCCGCAGGATAACGGTAATGTGCGAGGAACGCCGTAGCCAGGGTTTGAAGCGTCCACGAGCGCCAAAGCGGCGCCACTTGCGTGTGGGAGCTTCATCAGCGAAAATCTTATAGATGTACATGTCATCCCGGCTGACACCAAAGTTTTCCTCACCATTGGCCATTGCAGAAGCCACAACCTTAGAGACAGGGTGCGAGGCCTGGTTTGGCGTAAACTTCAAAATATTGAGCGCTTCAATGACGTTCTTACCGCGCACCAGGTCGATTACCAGGCGGACTTTCTGTGCGGAAATGGAAACATAGCTCACACGAGCACGGATATCGGTCTCCATGGCTTAATTTCCTCTCCGAACAGATTTCTTCTCCGCCAGGTGACCGCGAAAAGTACGGGTCGGCGCAAACTCACCCAGACGATGACCGACCATGTTTTCGGTAATGTAGATCGGTACGTGTCGGCGGCCATCGTGGACGGCTATCGTATGCCCAACCATCTGAGGAAAGATGGTGCTGGCCCGACTCCAGGTACGGATGACTTTCTTCTCGCTACGCTCGTTCATGGACTCAATTTTATTGAGCAGATTAGGCGCTACAAAGGGCCCTTTTTTCAAAGATCGTCCCATTTTATTTCTCTCCAACAAATCGTTTGGAAATCAGGGCTTTAGCCCCGATTCCAAAGGCTAGCGGCGTTTCTTCCCACGGCGCCGGACAATATACTGATCGGTCCGCTTATTGCGCCGGGTCTTTTTACCCAGAGTGGGTTTACCCCACGGGCTCTTTGGTCCCGGCATACCAATAGGCTGACGTCCTTCGCCACCACCATGGGGATGGTCGCGGGGGCTCATTGCAGAACCACGCACGGTCGGGCGGATGCCCAGATGGCGCTTACGACCGGCTTTACCCAGCTTTATGTTGCCATGATCGACGTTGCCCACCTGCCCGATGGTTGCATAGCAGGCCTGGCGGATCAGGCGAACTTCGCCAGATGGCAATCGTACCTGGGCATAATCACCTTCTTTAGCCAGCAGCTGAGCAGCGCCGCCAGCGGCACGGACCAGCTGGCCTCCCCGGCCTTCCTGCAGCTCCACATTGTGGACCATCGTTCCGACCGGAATATTGGCAATTGGCAGGCTGTTGCCTGGACGCAAATCCGCCCCTGGGCCAGACATCACCGAATCTCCAACCCGCATATCTAAGGGAGCGATAATATACCGTTTTTCCCCATCGGCATAAAAGAGCAATGCCAGGCGAGCCGTGCGGTTTGGATCGTATTCGATCGCAGCCACACGAGCTGGAATACTGCGCTTATCGCGCTTGAAATCCACAACTCGGATATGGCGGCGGTGCCCACCGCCACGATGGCGAACGGTTATGCGCCCATACATGTTACGGCCACCACTCTTGCGCAGTGGTTTGATGAGCGCGCGCTCTGGCTCACTCTTCGTAATTTCTTCAAAGGTATAACCCGTCATGCCCCTTTGTCCGGGAGTAATGGGTTTATATTTTTTGACAGCCATTACTTTACTCCTTCAAATACATCGATCGTATCGCCGGGAGCCAGCGTGACAAGGGCTTTTTTATATCCGCTGCGGCGGATTTTTAGCTGGCGGCTGCGCGCCCGCCTGGTCCGCTTGGCAGGCACATTAATCACATTCACCCGCGTAACGCTAACATCAAATAGAGTTTCAACGGCATCTTTCACCATGTTTTTCGTGGCGTCCGTTGCAACTTCAAAAACATACTGGTGCAATTCGCCGTTCAGGTAATTTGACTTCTCTGTAATCAGCGGACGGCGGAGTACGTCATATAGGGTTGTCATGGCTCCTCCTCCTTATCCTAAAAACGATGTCAATACATCTATTGCCTGAACGGGCATGACGAGCTTGTCGAACCCTAACAGGTCACGAATGTTGATGTAGCTCGCCATCAGTGTCTTGGCATACGGCAGATTGTTGGTCGATCGCACAACGAGATCGGACTCCACGGTCTTTTCCGGGATCAAGATCAAGGCTGTGTGTTCCCCGACCAAAATATCTAACGCCTCTGCCATCAAGCGAGTTTTGCCTTCTTCCAGGGTCATCGCATCTACCAGCACAATCCCATTATCAGCCGCTTTGGCCGAAAGGGCAGAACGCAGGGCAGCCCGGCGCATCTTGCGGGGCATATCCTGGGAATAATCGCGTGGTTTTGGGGTGTGTATCTTTCCACCGCCAACCCACTGTGCTGAGCGAATAGAGCCCTGGCGGGCCCGGCCTGTGCCCTTCTGGCGCCACGGTTTACGACCGCCGCCCGACACTTCGCTCCGGCCCTTGGTTTTGTGCGTGCCAAGCCGGGCATTCGCCATCTGGCGGGTATAGGCCTGGTGCATCAAATCGACATTTATAGGGGCTTCGAAAATCACTGCCGGCAATTCCAGCGTGCTAACTTTCTGGCCCTCCATGTTCAAGACATCTACTTCCATGGTCGCTTCACTCCAATTCGGGCTGTCGCCTTGCGTTATTAGCTAGCCGTTCGGCTGTCTCACAAAGCTGGACAGGCGCATCCCGTTTTACTGCTTGCGCGCGCCTTTGATGATTACCAGAGCGCCTTTGGCACCCGGAACCGAACCGCGCACACCCAGCAGGTTGCGCTCAACATCTACCAGCACCACGTTCAGATTCTGGGCGGTTACACGATCATCACCCATGTGGCCTGGACCACGTGCACCTTTATAGACACGACCTGGGGTGGTGGTCGATCCACGCGAACCTGGAGCACGCTGACGGTCAGACTGACCGTGGGTTTTAGGGCCGCCGCGGAAGTGATAACGCTTCACGCCGCCCGCGAACCCTTTGCCTTTACTGGTCCCCACGACATCAACATACTCACCCACTTCGAAGACTTCAACTGTCAGCTTATCGCCTTCCTGGACTTCTGGATTTTTCTGCCGGAATTCACGCAAAAAGCGCAATGGAGGGAAATTATTGCGCTTAAGGTGCCCGAGCTGACCACCAGTGAGACGCTTTGGCTTTGTTTCTTCGAACCCCAGCTGAACTGCAGAATACCCATCATTCTCGGGTAATCGCACTTGGGTTACATAGCAAGGCCCAGCTTCGATGAGAGTAACCGGAATTGCAGATCCGGCATCGTCGAAAATCTGGGTCATGCCGACTTTCTTGCCAATCAGCCCTTTCAACATTTCAATTTTCTCCTAAAACAAGATATTCGGGACTGTCAACTTGGGCTTAAGCTGCATCATCCCTGAACGCAACGCAGTCAGTCAGCCTGGCGCAAACAAAAACGGGTTTTTATGTTCACACGCAGCGCCGCTCTTACGGAGCCTGTTCAACATCGAGTTTGGCTTCTTCCATTTCCATTCCTGGGATACCAGTTCTGAATCGAGAGTTGAGACCAAACTCTACGTATCACTCAATTTTTAAGCTTTCTAAATCTTTATTTCAATATCCACGCCCGCAGGCAGGTTTAGACGCATCAGCATATCAATGGTCTTCGAATCTGGCTCCAACACGTCGATCAGACGGTTGTGGGTTCGGATCTCAAAATGCTCGTGGGAATCTTTATCGATAAAGGTCGAGCGGCGTATTGTAAACCTTTCTATGCGAGTTGGCAAGGGTACTGGGCCAACTACGCGCGCCCCAGTTCGTTCAGCCGTTTCAACAATTCGTTTTGCGGACTGATCAAGCACGCGATGATCATATGCTTTCAGACGGATACGGATCTTCTGCTTAGCCATTTTTCACCTACTACAGGATCTTAGTGATCACGCCGGCGCCGACGGTCAGGCCACCTTCGCGAATAGCGAATTTAGAGCCCTGCTCGAGAGCCACGGGGACGATCAGTTCAACTTCCAGGTTGACGTTATCGCCCGGCATAACCATCTCAACCCCTTCGGGCAGCTTGATATTCCCGGTCACATCCATGGTTCGGATGAAGAACTGCGGGCGATAGCCGCTAAAGAAGGCTTTGTGCCGCCCGCCTTCTTCCTTGCGCAGCACGTACACTTCGCTCATGAAGCGGGTGTGCGGCGTGATGCTCTTGGGAGCTGCCACCACCTGGCCGCGCTCCACATCCGTCCGGTCGATGCCCCGCAGCAGCAAGCCGGCGTTGTCGCCTGCCATGCCCTGCTGCAGCGACTTGTGGAACATCTCCACCCCGGTCACCACCGAGGCCATGCTCTTTTCGCGCTGCCCCACGATCTCCACCGGGTCCCCCACTTTCACCAATCCACGGTCGATCCGGCCGGTCACCACCGTCCCGCGCCCCTTGATCGAGAACACATCTTCGATCGACATCATGAACGCTTTGTCCACGTCCCGCACCGGCTCGGGGATGTACTCATCCACCACCCGCAGCAGTTCCTTGATGCTCTCGTACTCCGGCGCATCCGGATCCTGGCTGGCACTCTCCAACGCATGCAGGGCGCTGCCCCGCACGATCGGCGTCTCGTCCCCAGGAAATCCGTATTCGTTCAACAGCTCGCGCAACTCCAGCTCCACCAGCTCTAATAGCTCCGGATCGTCCATCATGTCCACTTTGTTCAGGTACACCACGATCGCCGGCACTTCCACCTGCCGCGCCAGCAGCACGTGCTCCCGGGTCTGCGGCATCGGACCGTCCGGCGCTGCCACCACCAGGATCGCCCCATCTACCTGCGCCGCTCCCGTGATCATGTTCTTGATGTAGTCCCGGTGCCCAGGCATGTCGACGTGCGCATAGTGCCGCTTCTCCGTCTCGTATTCCACGTGCGCTATGTTGATCGTGATCCCGCGCTCGCGCTCTTCCGGCGCATTGTCGATCGTGTCAAAGGCCCGAAATACTCCCTCGCCCTTCATCGCGCAGTATTTCGTGATCGCCGCCGTCAGGGTCGTCTTCCCGTGGTCGATGTGCCCCATCGTCCCGACATTCATATGCGGCTTCGTGCGCTGAAATGTTTGCTTCGCCATAAAGACTCTCCTCAATAATTTGTTTACAAGTCAATTTTTTTCTTTGGCAAATTTATCTGCCACTCATGATTTCTCGCATTACATTTTCTGATACACGAGCATAATGATCGAATTCCATTGTAAAAACGCCTCGGCCTTGAGTTGCAGATCGCAAATCCGTGGCATAACCAAACATTTCGGCCAAAGGCACCATCGCACGCACCGCCTGAGCGTTCCCGGGACGCATTTCCATTCCCTGGATTTCGCCCCGACGGGCGTTCATTTGTCCAATAATATCGCCCAAGAAATCTTCGGGCACTACGACCTCAACCCTCATAACGGGTTCTTGCAGAACTGGACCGCCTTTTTGAATCCCTTCTTTAAAGGCCATCGAGGCGGCCATTTTGAAGGCCATTTCACTCGAGTCCACTTCGTGGTAAGAACCATCGTATAGGCGAACTTTGATATCCACCACCGGATATCCGGCTACTACACCAGCTTCGGCAGCTTCACGAACACCTTTTTCAATCCCCGAGAAATACTCTCTGGGAATAACTCCACCGACAATATCATTTTCGAACAGGACACCAGTACCTGGCTCACCGGGAGTCATTTCAAACACAACGTGACCATATTGACCATGCCCGCCGGTCTGTTTGATATAGCGATGCTCAACTTTTGACACCGATTTGGTGATCGATTCGCGGTAAGCCACCTGCGGGCGGCCAACCCGGGCCTGAACCCGAAATTCTCGCAGCATACGGTCAACCAGAACTTCTAGATGCAGTTCCCCCATACCTGAGATGAGAGTCTGCCCGGTTTCTAAATTGCTCTGAACCCGGAAAGTAGGATCTTCCTCCGAAAGTTTTCGCAAGGCATCTGCCATTTTGTCCTGGTCAACCGTTGTTTTTGGCTCAATTGCGACGGAGATAACCGGTTCGGGGAAAGAAATACTTTCCAAAATGATCTGGTTAGAAGCATCGCACAGGGTATCACCAGTAAAGGATTGTTTCATCCCCAGGACCGCACCAATGTCGCCAGCCAATACTTCACTGATATCTTCGCGGCGATCCGCATACATTCTGAGCAGGCGGCCGATGCGCTCCCGACTGTCCTTGGTGGAGTTATAAACCGTAGACCCCTGAGCGAGCTTGCCGGAATAAACCCGCACATAGGCCAGACGCCCTACATAAGGGTCGGTGACAATCTTGAAGACCAACGCACTTAAGGGCTGATCGTCTTCCGGCGGACGGACAACCGGCTCTTCGGTTTTTGGATGGGTTCCTTCAACTGGTGGAATGTCATCAGGAGAAGGCAGGTAGTCGATCACAGCATCCAGCACCGGTTGAACGCCTTTGTTGCGCAGTGAACTTCCGCAGAAAACCGGGAAGGTTTTCAACTCAAGAACCGCTTTTCGCAATGCCAGCTTTAGCTCATCAACAGTGATTTCCTCGCCTTCCAGATATTTGATTGTAAGATCATCATCTGTCTCGGCAATCTGCTCAATCAACCGCGCACGAGCATCAGCCACTTTAGTACGCATGTCTTGGGGAATTTCTGCATCACGCGGCTCACGACCAAGGTCGTCTTCCCAAATAACTGCCCGCTCAGTGATCAAATCAACCGCCCCCCTGAAAGACGCCTCGCTTCCTATCGGCAGTTGAAGCGCCAGAGGGTTGGCCCCTAAACGCTCGCGGATCATCTCAATCGTATGTTCGAAGGAAGCCCCAACTCGGTCCATCTTATTAATAAAGCAGATCCGGGGTACCCGATAGCGATCAGCCTGACGCCAGACGGTTTCGCTCTGAGGCTCAACGCCCTGAACTGCATCAAAAACGACAATCCCACCGTCCAGCACGCGCAAAGAACGCTGCACTTCAGCAGTAAAGTCGATGTGCCCGGGCGTATCAATGATATTAATCTGATAGCCCTTCCACTCAGCTGAAACTGCTGCAGAGACAATTGTGATGCCGCGTTCACGTTCTTGCTCCATCCAATCGGTAACGGTAGTACCATCATCCACTGACCCGATCCGGTGTGTTTTACCCGTATAAAACAGAATCCGTTCAGTTGTGGTGGTCTTGCCGGCGTCGATATGAGCAATGATCCCGATATTGCGGTATCGTTCTAGCGGAAAAGTGCGTGCCATTCGGTTCGAAACCTTTACCTTTAAATGATCGTCTCTCGCTGCCCTACAAGCGGTAGTGCGAGAACGCTCGGTTGGCCTCAGCCATCTTGTGAGTCTCCTCACGCTTGCGGATCGCCGAGCCGGTATTATTGGCCGCATCCATCAGTTCTGACGCCAGCTTCTCGGAGAAGCTCTTCCCAGAACGCGAACGGGCTGCCGATAACAGCCAGCGGGTCGCCAGTGCAAAACGTCTGTATGGAGGCACTTCCATCGGCACTTGATAAGTAGCACCGCCCACACGGCGTGGTTTTACTTCCACAACCGGTGAAACATTTTTCAAAGCCTGCTCAAAAATCTCCAGGCCATTGCGCTTGGCACGCTGCTCAATCAGATCAAAGGCATCGTACACCAAGGTGGTGGCAGTGCTCTTCTTGCCTCGTTTCATAACCCGATTAATAAAGGACTGCAGCTGGACGCTGTTGTAGCGTGGGTCGGGTTGAACTTCTGGTTTTTCTGGTCTATTGCGTCGAGACATTCAACATCTCCTACTCTGCGCTAAGAATCGCCAGCTCTCACGATTTTGCCGGCGATTCCGAAGAATTTTATTCGCGTGGGCGCTTGGCCCCGTACTTGGAGCGGCCTTGTCGCCGATTGTTGACTCCGCCAGTGTCCAAGGTGCCCCGAACGATATGGTAGCGGACGCCAGGTAAATCTTTGACACGTCCACCACGCACCAATACAACGGAGTGTTCCTGAAGGGTATGCCCCTCGCCAGGAATATAAGCGGTGACCTCGATCATATTTGTAAGACGAACACGGGCAATCTTACGAAGCGCCGAATTCGGTTTTTTCGGGGTCATGGTACGCACGACGGTGCAAACACCGCGCTTCTGCGGCGCGCCTTTTTCCTGGCGGGTGCGGTTCTGCTTCATCGAGTTGTAGGTATACAGCAAAGCAGGAGCCTTGCTCTTTACTTTTTTCGATTTGCGGCCTTTGCGGACCAATTGATTTATGGTTGGCACATTCGCCTCCAGACTAAAATAACTTGCGACCCAAATTTACCCATTAAGTGAGGCCATCGGTCGTGCATGATGGCCTCACCGGATGACGATTTAAGTTGACAGGACGGGGGTATTGCCGCCTATATGTAAATGTAGTTCAACGAATTGTGATTCTACCATGCGCCCAAAGGAGCGTCAAGGCCATCTCCAAAACGATTCTACACCAATGTGCGAATTACAGACCATCCCCCAGCCCTAACAGGCCAGTGCTCAGGCGCGGCGGACGGGCTCGTTCCTCGTCCTTGCCAAATCGAATCAGCTCACCCGCATCCGAGACTGCTTCCACAGCCAGGCCAAGACTTTGTAATTCTTTAACCAACACTCTGAATGAAGCCGGGATGCTGGGCTCTTCAATCGGCTCACCTTTGACAATGGCCTCATATGTTTTAACCCGCCCCTGAACATCGTCAGATTTCACGGTCAGCATTTCCTGCAAAGTATAGGCTGCCCCATAAGCTTCCAAGGCCCATACTTCCATTTCACCAAATCGCTGTCCGCCAAACTGGGCTTTACCACCCAGAGGTTGTTGAGAAACCAAACTGTAAGGTCCGGTCGAACGGGCATGCACTTTATCTTCAACCAAATGGTGCAGTTTAAGCATGGTCATGACGCCAACTGTCACAGGTTGATCGTATGGTTCACCCGTCTTGCCGTCTCGCAGCATCTGTTTGCCTAAAATCGGCACCGGGACGTTTGTCCGCAAGGTCACATCAAGACTCAGCTTGCGCAATTCATCGGTGCTCTTCCCCTCGACATCTTCACCCATACGCACCAACCACAAGCGCAAACTTGCATCAACAGCCCGCTCGTCTTGTTCCTCGCGCTCAGACATGGGGACATCCAACCCTTCAAATACCAGGAGCTTATCTGGGTCGAGGCCTTCATCGCGCAGCCATTCACGCAGGGTGGATCTGCGCGCATATGTCGGTTCGGAAATCAGCTGGTACACATCGTACCCGCGCTCGCCCAGCCAGGCTTCTAGATATAACCGCCGAACCTCATCGTCGTCCTGGATCATTTCAGGATCGTATTCATCCTGCGAAAACCACTCCCAGGCCTTTTCTGCAGTTTCATGCCAGGCTGTATCGATCATCCAGGCTCGCGCCAGCTCAGCTTCAATTTCCGCTTCGCTGGCCCCATCAAACACAGGGGATATCGCTCGGAAGCCAAGCCGGCGGGCAGCCCAGCCCAGATGAGCTTCGAGCACCTGCCCGATATTCATACGTCCTGGGACGCCTAGCGGGTTAAGGATGATATCTACTGGAGTGCCTTCTTCCAGGAAAGGCATGTCCTCGACCGGTACAACTTTTGAAACGACACCTTTGTTTCCGTGACGGCCTGCCATCTTGTCACCCGCAGTGATCTTGCGGTGCTGAGCGACAGATACGCGCACCATCATATCCACACCAGCAGATAGGTCCGCATTGTCCTCACGAGTAAAGACTTTCACTTCGACAACTTTTCCGCGCTCTCCATGCGGCATGCGCAGAGAAGTATCTTTAACGTCGCGCGATTTTTCGCCGAAGATGGCTCTGAGGAGCCGCTCTTCAGGGGTCAATTCTTTTTCGCCCTTGGGAGAGATTTTTCCAACCAAGATATCATTCGGTCCTACTTCCGCTCCGATCCGAATGATGCCATGATCGTCCAGGTCTTTGATCGCCTCTTCACCGACGTTGGGAATATCTCTGGTGATCTCTTCTGGCCCAAGCCGCGTATCGCGCGATTCAACTTCATATTTTTCAATATGAACCGAAGTAAATCGGTCTTCCTGAACCAGTCGTTCTGAGATCAGGATCGCATCCTCAAAGTTGCCGCCCTCCCAGGAAATGAACGCCACGACTACATTTTGACCCAGAGCCAGCTGGCCAGAATCGGTGGACGAGGAATCGGCAATCACTTCGTTCTTCTTGACACGTTGGCCCTTAACAACTGCCGGCCGCTGGTCGATGCAGGTGCTCTGGTTGGAACGTTGATATTTCCGCAGACTGTAGGTATGCAGCTTGGCTTCCAAATTGCGGATAACAATACTGCTGCCAGTCACTGAGACCACTTCTCCGTCCTCTTCGGCCAAAACAACCTGACCCGAGTCGATGGCGGCATGGTATTCCATCCCAGTTGAAACCTGAGGAACATCGGGCCGCAGCAGTGGTACTGCCTGGGCCTGCATGTTCGAACCCATCAAAGCCCGGTTAGCATCATCGTGCTCCAGGAATGGGATCAAAGCCGCGCTGATCCCCACAATCTGATGAGGAGCCACATCCATATAATCGATATTGGTCGCAGCAGAGAATGTAAAAGTCGAGTGATAGCGGGATGAAACTCTATGACGCACAAACTCATTTTGCCCGTCAAGGGGGGTATTTGCCTGAGCGATCACAAATCGGTCTTCCACGTCTGCCGATAGATATTCCATTTCAGTTGACACAAACGGAACAACCAACACCTGCTGAAGAGGTAGTTTGCGAATTTTCTCGGCCAATTTTTCGTCGATGCGTACGCCCTCTTTTGAGACCACCTTGCCGGTCTCGGGGTTGATGATATCCTCGCGCAGGGCGCGTCCAATCAGGCGGGGATCATCCGGCGCCAAAGATTTGCGCACCCGGCGGTAGGGTGTCTCGATGAATCCGTATTCGTTAACCCGCGAGAAGGAAGCCAACCGGCCGATTAGGCCGATGTTTGGGCCTTCTGGGGTCTCGATCGGGCAAATACGACCGTAGTGCGAGTGATGAACGTCACGCACGTCGAAGCCAGCGCGTTCACGCCGCAAACCGCCCGGACCCAATGCAGATAGGGTACGCTTGTGGCGCAGCTCTGCCAACGGGTTGGTTTGGTCCATGAATTGAGAAAGCTGACTTGATCCGAAGAACTCTCGCAACGCCGCAACCACCGGACGAATATTGATCAGGGTAACCGGTGAAAGCTGGTCTTGATCGCGGATCGACATGCGTTCCTTGATCACCCGCTCCATACGGCGCAGACCGATGCGCAATTTGTTCTGAATCAATTCGCCCACAGTTTTAGCCCGGCGATTGCCGAGATGGTCGATATCATCTGCAGATTGGGTGCCGTTATTAATCATAATCATCCGGCGAACCAGACGGACGATATCCCATTTCGTCACGGTGCGGTGGGTGATCGGTACATGCTCATACAGCTCGAGCTTCTGGTTCAGTTTGTAACGGCCCACCCGTTCCAGATCATAATGGCGCTGGTCGAATAACTGCTCTTCCAGAAAATCGCGGGCATTCTCCAGGGTTGCGGGATCGCCAGGGCGCATGCGTTTAAAGAACTCGATCAGGGCTGCTTCAGCAAGCGTAGCACCATGGGTAAGGTCCCATTCAGGTTCCTGATAGAGGGTGGAAGCAATGAACATACGGTCGGGATTGTTATCCACATCTCCAAACAGCTCCAGCAGTTCCTCATCCGACCCGTTTGTCAGGGGTGATTCACTGATGCCATCGTTGACGGCAGCCAGGGCTCGTAAGAAGATGGTCACTGGAACGGTTCGTTTACGATTGAAGCGCAGGGTCAGGTAATCGCTCTTGCGGGTCTCGAACTCCATCCAGGCCCCGCGGTCCGGGATTAATTTTGCAAGTGCCAGGGCGCGACCGGTAGCCCGGTCTACGGGTGCTTCAAAATAGACCCCCGGTGAACGAATTAACTGGGAGACGACGACCCGTTCTGTACCGTTAATAATGAAGGTACCCTTCTCGGTCATCTCTGGAAAGTCGCCCAGAAAAATATCTTGCTTCATGGGCTCGGGCACATCCTGCCCGGTCAATAACACTGAAACATACAATGGGCGGGCGTAGGTCAAATCTCGTTCGACACATTCTTCAATTGAATGCTTGGGATCCCCAAACCAATAAGTCAAGCCAAATTCCTGAGACTCAGGCGTTTGGCTGGGAAAATACAATTTCATGCCCTTGTTATATGACTCAATTGGGGTTATTTCGTGGAAGAGATCAGCCAAGCCCTCTTTCTTAAGACGCTCGAAAGACTCCAACTGGACTTCAATCAAGTCTGGCAGAGGAAATTGGACATTAATACGCGCGTAAGATTTGCTAGGCAATACAGTTGCCATGCGGTCTCTCCTGACTTAGCTTCGAAAGTGACACTTCTTATGGCTTACATACGGAAAGCGTAAAACGTATCGGGATTGAAGAAATCCACTACGCTTTACGCAATCGATTTTTTTAGTTGCCCCAAACGAACATGAATTTTAATCAAATGCTGCATACCCGGGCCCGATATGACGAAAGCTCATTATACTAACTTTTGGTATATGAGTCAATAAGCAATTTAGGGGTGTGTCAACCAAACTTGAAAAGTGAACCATTCAACGTTCAAAAGTGAACCGATAACAGTTGAAAAGTGAACCGAGGAAAAAGCTGGGAGTAACACATTCAAACTTGAAAAGTGAACTGGTCATGGTACAAGAAGCGCCACAGGAGGCACTGGGTAATAGCCATGTCAAAATCCACAACGACAGCAGGCTGTGGATCAACATGCTGACTAGACGCTGGCGCTGTAATAACCCTGCCATCCATCAGATTTTGGAGGCGATAGACGCCACCAAAGATGGCAAGAATTTGGACGTTACCCTGATCAAGGTCAAAGCCCATCGGGACAACAGTGATAATAACAAGGTGGACTACGCCGCCAGACTGCAAGCTCGTATCTGTCAAAACCTAAATGCTAGTCAAAAGAAGTAATTGGGAGTAATATTTAAATAGAATAGCCATAAGGGCTCAACGGTACGGGAATTTTTGTTGAGTGCAGGGGGTTATGGAACACCCACTAAAATCAGCCCAAACAATATAACCAACAACTTATGAACGTTTACCCAGATTGATTTCTGTTTTCGGGGAGGGAATTATAAAACAACTGCGAGGGATGGCATTACTTGTGATGGTTTTTGGGATGAGTAGCCTATTCGCATCATCCTGGCTGAATAGCATTTCCAATCATTCGGGGGTTATCCCAGCGCTCGCATCAGGGAGTAGACTACAAACATCATTAGCCGAAGCAAAATCAGCTGAACCAGTTCGTAATACAAATGGTGTTTCTCCTGTTTTGACGAACACGATTTATTTGCCGATGGTATACAAAAATCCAGAAGGCTTATTTGGTTATGTGACAGAGAATGCCTCGCCAGTCTCGGGCTTAGAACTCACATTATTTTTTGCTAACCATGGCACTCTAGAGGTCGTCCAGGTGATGACTACAACAACCAATGAGAACGGGGTCTATCAATTCATGAACGTTCCAAGTATCCAGACCCTCTGCGGCAATAGATACTGCATAAATCGTTATTTTGTTTATTTTCAAAACGCTATCCACGACCCACAGCGAATTGACTGGTGGCAAAGTAATGGGATATTTACTTACACCCAGAACACAAATATTCTCCTTGGCAATTTTGATATTGGCAGACCCGAATTAATTATACCTATCGATGGCGATGTGGTGACTTCAACCATACGCTTCCGATGGACGCCGCGAGATATTGTTGGCGATGACTATGCTGTAGATATTAATAAAGCCAATATTGCTTTTGGCTATCGCACCGATTATCTGGGTTCGGTCGGGGAATACATGCTCGACATCATCAATGAAGTCTGCCCTGTAGTTTGGTGGTATCCGTGTTCTGATTGGTACGGTGATCCATTTACCTGGTCGCTTTTTATCCGTAACGGTATGGGTGAGGGAGGGGCCACGCAGGAAGGTACATTCACTATCCAACCTTAAGTTTCATATAAAACTTATTCAGTCAGAATGATGAAATAGTGGCTCATTGCCTCCAACTGTCAAGGATGATTATTTGAAATCGCGTTTTTAATATAACTAAAAAATCCCCTCGCCGAAGCAAAAGGATTTTGTGTTTCGATGTCGGAAGCTTAGTTATTCCATCGGTGGGATCAACCCCATTTGTTGGTACAAGCCAAGCTTATCGTAATACTCCCAGATATCCACGATCTGCCCCTGCTGGAAACGGTAGACCAGGACACCAGTGAATAGGATCTCGTTTCCATTCAGTGGGAAATCCCCCTTGGTCCAGTGAAAGTTCCTTTGAATGTGTAGCGAGCCGCTACCCATTCCCCTCAGCGATCAGCCCATCCCATGTCCATACCTGGTCAGGCCAGGCTGTGGCGAACATTTTCGAGCGTATCAGGTCTCCTTCTCGCCCGAAAGGCTCGCCATCCAGCGTGCACGTCGGGTGTGTGTGATCATGCCTTTTCGATATCACCTTGCTTAAGCGCATCAACCACTACACGTAAAAACGCTATATTCGCTTCTTGTATGCTTGTTTCTTGTGCCAACACGAACCACCTCCCTATCGGTGTATAGCCATTTGTTCTAATTCATCCCCATCCGTCCGTAGACGAAGATGATGATCCAGGGAAAGGAAATTTCTGGGACAGTGTGGGCAAGTACGGCCCCCTCTGTGAAAAGAACAACAATAATTTTGTTAAAAATCAAGTATTAATTTGGCTGATGTCTGTCCCAATATTTGTTGGTGACCGTGATACACAAATATGGTTGGAATACTGATATCGAAAAATAGGTTTCTACTAGCTTCCGATGTATGAGGCCAAAGGGTTAAAGTGCAACTGCCTGGATGAGGGGGGCACCCAGGCAGTTGCAAGTCGCATTTTACCCTAACTCCTTCTCTTGTGAACAAGATAAACATTACGCGTTTGTCCCAAAGTTGGTGGGCGAATTTCGAAATTCGCAGAAAGACGGCCATCGCCCCTCACAGCTTCACTGCTTAGAGCGTTCCGCTCCCCGCCAACATTAGACTGGCTTCCATTCCCTCTGGATAATCCCGAAAAGACCGCCGGCAACTGCAACACCGGTAGCGGTACACCACGACTTGCTTCACCAGGTGGTCGCGTACCCGTTTGAGACTGCCTCCCCAACGCTCCAATATCTCCCCCTGAGACTATGGGCAGTGGCTTGGTCGATCTTCGGTTTCACCCTTGACTTCTGGCAGAACTAAGACCACGATGGACATGACAGGCTCCTTGTAGATGGCGGTTTGGTCGCTACCATCTTACTCGGAGCCTGTTTTTTGGCAAAACCAACCAGTTTTGGGACAGACATTTTAGGTTGTGAGTGGCGCTAAGTTATGGGATTAACAAATTTTTGGTTTAGGGAGTGATCGGGATACGGACGCCCCTAAACCAACATTTCCTTCTGGCCGAGATGAGCCGACTGGATACTTATGCGCCTACTTAGGAGTTCCTATAGCCTGGTGGTGGGAGGTTTCACTAAGACCCCATTCTCTTGAAAGCGATATCTCTGTTAGAATTATTCTATGTCTGAAGCTTCTTCCTCCCTGTATAAAGCTGGCTTTATTGCCGTCATGGGCCGTCCAAATGTTGGGAAGTCCACACTGATCAATGCCCTGATGGGTCAAAAGATTGCAGCAGTTTCGCCCCGCCCCCAAACCACTCGCAAACGCCAATTAGGCATCTTGACTCTAGAAAACGCCCAGGCAATCTTTGTAGACACACCCGGCGTGCACCAGGCTAAACACAAATTAGGCAAAAATATGAACCAGGAGGCAATCGATACGCTGGACGATAGCGATCTGATTTTGTTTGTCGTTGATGCCGGCCAACCCCCAGACGACGAAGACCAGCTGCTTGCCGGCTACCTGGCAGCAATAATCCGGAAAATTGACGTGCTGTTGGTCCTGAACAAGATCGATCAAATCGACGAGCCCATGCTGGCAGAACGTATAGCCGCGTATCAGGAACTCGCTCCTGAAGCAACTGTCTGTCCGATCTCAGCCAACGGCGGCACAAACCTGGATTTACTGACCGAGGCGATTATCGAACGCCTGCCAGAGGGCTTCCCTTTTTATCCGGAAGGCCAGGTGACCGACCTGTATGAGCGAGAAATCGCAGCGGACTTAATCCGAGAGGCCTGTTTATTGTTGCTGCGGGAAGAGATCCCTCATGGGATTGCAATTAGAATTGATCAATACATTGAACGGGAAGAGCATGGAGCCTATATTGAAGCCACTGTATTTGTCGAACGCGATTCTCACAAAGGGATTGTGATTGGACAGGGTGGCATGATGTTAAAGAAGATCGGCTCTGCAGCCCGCAAGGAAATCGAAAAGATGAGCGGACGCAAAGTTTTTCTGCGATTGCGGGTCAAGGTGCGTAAAAACTGGCGAAACGACGAAAAGGTCCTGCGCTGGTTCGGGTTCTAACTGAGGATCTATCCATGTCCTATACTCTCCTCTGGCTGGCCCTGATTGTGGCTGGGATCGATTGGGCGGCAGTGCAGCTGCGGTATAAGCCGGTTGAGTTCATTGCAAAGCCGGGTGTCATGGTAGTGCTTTTAATCTGGCTCTGGCAAGCCAGTTCCTTTCAGGGTACTCTGCTCTGGTTTGGGCTGGGTCTGCTCTTCTCGCTGGCGGGAGATATCTTCCTGATGCTCCCCCGGGAGCAATTCATCCCGGGTCTGATCGCGTTCTTACTGGCGCAGCTGTCATATCTGGTCGGCTTTAATCAAAGCGCGCCTCCTATCAATCTGGTCAGCGTCTTGCTGGTAATTCTGGTAAGTTTTCCTGCAATACAGCTATACCGGCGTCTGGCGGGGGGCCTGCAAGCCGCTGGTCAGGCAAAATTAAAAATCCCGGTGCTTGTCTACACCGTGGTGATCAGCTTGATGTTGGCTTCAGCCTTAATTACTCTGGTACGGCCTGAATGGGGCGAAGGGCCTGCCCTGGTCACCAGTACTGGGGCCCTGCTTTTTTTCCTTTCGGATTCCTTTCTTGGGTGGAATAAATTTGTCGCACCTCTCCCGTTTGGCAAATTACGAGTGATCGTCACTTACCATCTTGGCCAGATTTTGATCGTTTTAGGAGCGGCTTCACACTTTTTAACATAAATCCCACAGTATGATACCGGATCAATTAAAATTTGGCTGATCAACAGGGCGATTATGTTTCAGCAGGAGGTTCCGGCCCGGTCTGCAGAATGGGTTGAGCGGCTTCATAAATTGGGTAATCCTGGGTGCCATAGCGAGTTAGCAAGACTGCACCAAGCCCAATGATGCCAACCAGACCCGGAGCAACCCATCCCACACATGGCACCAACCAGCCCAGCCCATTAGCCACCAGAGTCAGCACAAAGGTACCGATACCGGCCGAGGCTGCCAGCGCCCATTCCTGCTTGAGAAGGTCAGCAATTCGCTTGCCGACTTCGGCACCAAGCACGATGACCCCAAATGCCCAGCTGATGACCAGTGCCAGAAACGCTACCAATCCAACCGGTATCAGGATGATCGTCAGGGATACGGTCAATGCCAAGAGTGGGACAACAACTACGGTCAGCAACCCCAGGCCGCCAGCAATCAAAGGTTGAGTGACAGCCGTTTTGGCCGCACGTTCAGTTTGAGTTTGCAAAAATAGCACGACCAGAACAGCCAAAGCTGCCCACATAAATGACCTCAAGAAGAACCACAAGATATCCAGCAGTGGGCTGAAATGGACCTGGACGTTCGGAAAGACTGCGCCATTAGAGAAAAGCTCAAACGGGCTGACCGCGCCATCGATGATACTACCGGTCACCTGAGCTCCGGGATCTCGATCAATACTACCGCCCACCACGGTGATGTCGCCCTGAACAACAGCCGTTTCTCTTAAACCGATCGAACCGCCGGCCACAACGATACTGCCTTCGACCTGCCCGGAGACCTGAACAGCCCCACCGGCCAGGACCACGTCGCCTTGCACGATTGATCCTTCTTCTAGAGTGGCAGATCCCCCTAAAACAACCAGGCTACCGCTCAGGACATCCCCATTCTGCAAAACATAAGATCCCCCCAACACAAATTTGTCGCCGATTGGGCCCTGGGCTAATGCTGTTTGCGGCAGCAATAGTGCGATCAGCAAGGTCAACAAAACCGTAAAACGCACAATATTTTTCATTTGATCTCACTCCGTGGGGCACTAAGCACCTGGAAAGATACCAGCCACAACACAGCCAGCAGGCTGACCAGGCCGGTGCCAAAAAATACCCAGATCAAGGATGCAGGTCCACTGAACGTGCCGAACAGTTTGCTGAGCACATAGCCGGTGTTATTGATCAGGCCAATCATTTCAGTCATCCGGGATAACCAGGCCGTCACAAATACCATAGGTGAATCCGCCAGCGGGAACAGCAAGACCGCCAGTGAAGCCAGTAATAATGTTGCCCCACTTATGCTGAAACCGAGCAACAGCATACTCTGCCTGCGATGAACGCGCTGGCTATCAAGCGCCAGGTGCATTTGCCAGCGATCGGTAAAACCAGGCGCTGGCTCCAGTATGGCAGACCGGTGAAGCTGGCTTTCAACTTCTTGCCAGGCGGTAGCTAAAATCTGGCAGGACTTGCAGTCTCGCAGATGTACTCGAAGGGCTGCGTTATCCTGAGGCGCAAGGGGTTGTTCTGCGAACAGTAAATCTTCAAAGTAGTGATGATTTATGTTGAATCCTTTCTGCAATCAGAGACTGAGGTTTTTTCTGATTTTCCAGCCACTGCTGAGCCATCGAGCGGCGTGCCCGATGCAGACGGCTCTTTACGGCGCTGACTGTCAATGACAGCGCCTCACTGATTTCCTGGTAAGAAAAGTCATACCAATAGTACATGATTACCGCAGTCCGGTCGATGCTGTCTAAAATATTAAGCAGTGAACGGATCCTGGCAAGCTCTTGCCGTTGTCCAACCGTAAATTCGGGCCCTGGCTGCCGGTCCGGCAAATCAGGGACGGGTAAATCCTCGATTGAAACAATTGCCATCCGACGGCGGCGGATTTGATCGATGCAATAATGGGCTGCAATGGATAATAACCAGGTAGAAAATGGACGGTTGCGATCGTATCTTTTCATCGAGCGGTATGCGCGCAGGAATGTCTCCTGAGCAGCATCTTCAGCATCTTCGGCATTGCCCAACATCCGGTAGCAAAGGTTATATACCGGCCTTTGATAAGTATCTACTAGGTATGTAAATGCCTGCTGGTCGCCTTTCTGTGCCTGAGCGAGCCATTCGGCTTCCTGGTCTTGCACAATATTGCTCCTGATCTTATTCTGTGGTGCTTGCTTACAATGGTATACGCACGAATCGCCTGCAGGTTGCAGACGATTTCGATTCTATCACGAGGAACTTCAGGGCTGCGGTTCTGTCCCTGCAGGCCTTACTCACTCTGCTGAAGTGGGACAAAGCCTTCCCCAAGCACTTCATGAGCCTGACCAATCACCATAAAAGCATTCGGATCGGCTTCGCGCACCAGAGCCTTGATTCGCGCCACCTCTGGGCGGCTGACAACACAATACAAAACTGTGCGATCCGCCCCAGTATAGCCGCCCCGGGCTGGCACAAGGGTTATACCGCGCCCCATCACATCCATAATTGTATTGGCTACAGCCTGTGGGTTATCAGTAATAATCAGGGCTGTACGGATCACATTGGATCCCTGAGTTACAGTTTCGGCTGCGACACCACTGATATACAGCATTACCAGGGCGTAGAGAGCATTTTCCCAGCTGAAGGATAACCCAGCCAAAAACATGATGGCTGAATCGGTGAGCAAGTAACTTTGGGATAGGCTAATGCCGCGCCAGTTATTCAGTAGCCGGGCCAGGATATCAGTCCCCCCGCTGGTTCCCCGGCCGCGATATACGAGGCCATACCCTATCCCGCTGGCAACGCCGCCATAGAGGGCATTCAACACAAGGTCAGTAGTCAGTCCCTGCGCTGGCAGAAAATAAACCAGCAGGTCAGTAAATAATGAAAATGTAACCACAGCAAAAGCGGTCCGTAAAGCAAACCTCGGACCGCCCAGAAACCTCCACCCCAATATAAAGAGGGGTATATTCCCAATCAAAACCATCAATCCGATCGGCCATCCGGTGTAGTAATGGATGATTTGGGATAAACCAGATACGCCGCCATTGACCAGGTTGGATGGCACCAAGAACAGCCGGATCGCCAGAGCTTGCAATAGAGCGCCCAATCCAATGAGGGAGTAGTCCCGGACGCCGGCCCAGGAAAATTGCACACCTGAACGAATTAATGTTCTCCAGGAAGTGGGTTTCATCAATCACCCTCACCAGGCTGAACCGTATTTCCATGAGCTATATCATTTAATAGCGTGACCCCAGACAGCACTTCCATTACCCCTATCACTGCGGAATTGTCCAGATCAGGCATATCCATCTCCAGCATGGCATTAAACAATTGGGTATGCACAGCTGTTGCCGGCAGGGGAATTCCATATTCCCGGGCACTGTCCATCACGATCCCTAAATCCTTGGCCTGCATATAAGCCTTAAAACCCGGCTGGCGGTTGCCGGCAAACAAGCGTGGTGGTTTGACATCCAGCGTCCAGCATTGGGCAGCTCCAGACTTAATTGCAGCCACTACTTTTTCAGGATCTGCGCCTGCTTTTTTTGCAAAGACAAGTAATTCGCCCAGCGCGACCATTTGGGCTGCAACCATAATCTGGTTGGCGGCTTTGGCAATTTGACCGGCGCCACTCTCGCCGACATGGGTAATGGTTTTACCAATTGTCTCTAAAACCGGACGAGCCCGCTCTAGGGCTGCAGCCGGTCCGCCAACCATAATCGTCAAAGTGCCTTCCCGGGCGCCAATATCGCCGCCGCTCACCGGAGCATCCAGGCAGCTGACACCTGCTTCGCCCAGCTGCTGGCTGATCGATCGGGCACTGGCGGGCTTGATGGTGGAATTGTCAATGAAGATCAGGCCGGAATGTGCACCCTCAATCACACCTTGCGGGCCGAGTGCAACCTGCTCGACATCCGGTGAGTTTGGTAAGTTGGTAAAAATCAAATCAACCTGGACCGCCATCTCGGCCGGGGAGCTGGCTGGCTTAGCACCTTGTGCCACCAATTCATCCACAGCCGGCTGGCTGCGGTTATGGACGAACAGCGGGAACCCGGCTTGCAGGATGTTGCGAGCCATTGATTTGCCCATTAAACCCAGGCCAATGTATCCAACTTTCAAAGCCTCCGGCATGTGATCTCCTTTGTCTGATGATAAGTATTTACGCCAAGCTCTACTCTTCCAGCGGTTCCACCTGCGGGCCGTCAGCGGTGTCTTGAATTTGCCAACCCAAGGCCAAAACTTGATCGCGCAGGCGGTCGGCTTCGGACCAATCCTTTTGAATGCGAGCTTCTTGGCGCGAATTGACAAGCTCCGAGACTTCCTGCGGGATGTCGCTAGTGGAGGAATCAGTGGTTTGCCTGTGGCTCTCTAAAGCCTGCTCCCAGACATCAGCCCGCAGTCCTTCCCCACCGGATGGCAACACAAATGGACAGCATTCGGCCAGATTGAACTCCTGCCCGCTGGTGAACGAATGGACGTGGCCTTCCCGCTTGCGAGCTAATTCGGCTAGCTTCTTCTTTGCAGGGTCGCTGGCTGGTTCCATTAAATTGTGGGCGACATCCTCCAACTGATCGTGATCCGTATGGATCAGCCTGACACCACCCAAGCCCATGACCTGACATGTGCCGGATTGCATTTCCATAACCAGGGCCGTCTTTTCCTCAATCCCGAAAACGGTTAGGTCGGCCGGGAGCATCTCCATCAGATGAGCAAAGCGAGACTGGCCCATAAAACAGCGGCTGGTGTCCAGCTCTTCGCCGCCATCGTTGTTGTTCCAATGGGGGATGAATACCAGAGGAAAGCCATACAGATTGAAGAAATCCAAGCCAGCTTTCCAATGTAAATCTTCACCGACTTTGTAAATTTCATACACTGGCAGGGCATGAGCGCTGACTGCAATTGTTGCCGCGCTGGCCATCACCACGGCTGCTCCTAATCGATGGCGGGCCATGATCATCTGCCAGGCCAGGCTGTCCCGCAGCTGACGCACGGCGTAGGTCGGGCTACCTGGCCCCATGAAGATCAGATCGGCATCCAGCAGGGGGGCCACAAGGTCCGGATCATCGGGGCTGAAAGCCGTGCCGCGCTTTCTGGCAGGCACTACGGTCAGCTGGGGATTGTAATTTTGCAGGCGATGACGGAGAAAATCTGCTAACCGTCCAATCACCTGGGCTGAATTCGGCTCAAACCCGGCGGGCGTTTCCACAAGGGCGACCTTGGGCGACGACGGCATTTTTTTAAACAACTTGTCAAATACTTTGCGGCCGGCAGGAGAAGTCTCTCCTGAACCAAATAACACTACCGGCCCGGGAGTGCTCTGGTTGATCGATTCATTGGTTACCATTAATCGTCTATCCCATATTTCATGATTACGGAGTTTCGGGAATTACCTGTGATGGTATTCCAGATCAGGGGTGTGAGCGTGGAAACGCGCATGCACACCCCCAAATCAGGACCTTATCACACAGTCCAAGAAGGTTTGACACCTAAGATTGGTCAGTAATCCCTAGCAGAAGGTTCATTATTTCTCAAATCTATTCCATTCACTTACTCACCTGTTTGATAGCGTTCACGTATGTTAGGCACCAGGTATTCATCAAATGCCCGCTGCAGACCATAGGCCGGGGACCAGCCCCAGTCCCGGCGAGCATCATCATCGGACAGGCCAGCCGGCCAGCTGTCAACAATTGCCTGCCGTTTCAGGTCAGGTTTAAAAGTGATTTCGGCCTGTGGGAAATGTGCCAGTACTTGCTGACGAAATTCTTCGGCAGTCAGGCTGAAGCTTGTTACATTATAAACTCGGCGGGTCAGGGCACTGATCGGGGCGCTTGCCAGATCAAGCAGGGCAGTCACCGCGTCCGGCATGGCCATAAAAGGGATAATTGTATCTTCGCGCACAAAACAGGCGTACGGATCGCCTCTGGCAGCTGCGTGCAGCATTTCCGGGCCATAATCGCTGGTGCCGCCACTGGGCAAGGTGTAAGCGCTGATCAAGCCTGGGAAGCGTACTGCCCTAAAATCTAGCATCACCGGGCGATCCACAGCCAGCTGGCGATAATGATCACTGTAGTAAGTCCCTAACATTTCACAATAGAGTTTATTGCAGCCATACATCGTGCGGGGATAATTCCATTCCCATTCCTGCACATGGAGGTCGCCGACTTTGGTTGCCAGGTCTGGCATGCCATACGCAGCAATAGAACTCGGGAATATGAACAGTACCGATTCGCCGCGCCACTGGGACTGGTCTGAAGCCAGCTGCAACAGGCTAAGGGTGCCTTCCACATTTACGCGATGGGCAGCCTCCGGCGTAAATTCCGCCCGTGTGGAGAGCAAAGCCGCCAGATGAAAGATGGTGCCGATCTCGTATTCACTCACCAGCCGAGATAAGAGAGACTGGTCCATGATATCACCCTGAATATGAATGACTGATTCTGCTGTTTCGGGGGGCAGAGATTTCACATCCAGCGTGATGATTCGATTGGATTGATGCTGGGCCAGATTTTTAACCAGCGCATCACCAATTTCCCCTGCTGCTCCGGTAATCAAGATGCCTTTCTTCCGCATACAGTTCTCCTTTATAATCAGATTGAATGTCGAACATTCCGGTGAGGGCCGCCGCGATCCTGACCGGACTATGCTAGAATGGGCGAAACTTGCTGAAAAATCACGCTCAACCTTCTGACATTATTTTACTCCAGCTTAACCGCACGGAGACCGATTCCTTTGAGCTCTTCTGCAAACAATCGCATTACTAGAGTTATGGAAGACAATCACCAACCCACAAAACCTATCAGGCGGACAGGATCTGGTTATGCAGGGCGAGTGCTGAGAAACTGCATATGCCCCACACAGACGAAATCATCTCTGGCAATACTTGCACGCCAAAAACGTTCGCTGTGGGCCTATTTTGTTGTGGGTATAACCAGCGTGCTGGTCGCCGGGCTGAATGCCTGCCTGCCAGCGGCAACACCGCTCCCGCCCTTACCTACCGACACGCCGCTCTTACCCACGAGCACTGCAACTGCGACCATCGTCTGGTTTCCCCCCACCGCAACCTTTACACCTTTTCCTTCCCCGATGATCACCCCAACCGTAGATGTACGCCCCGTGCTGGGCAGCCTTTTGATTTCGGAAGACTTCTCCAACCCGGATAACTGGACCCTGGGACGAGCCAACCAGATGAGTGCGGCGTTAGGGAAAAACGAGCTCTCCCTGGCAATCTCGCAACCCGGCGGCTACCTGTACAGCCTGTACCGCCTGGAGGTTCCGAACGACTTTTATCTGGAAGTGACTGCCAGCCCCAGCTTATGCCGCGGCGAAGATGAATACGGGCTGCTGCTGCGGGTCTCGCCCAATTTGGAGTTCTATCGCTTCTCTCTGTCTTGCGATGGTAAAGTGCGTTTGGACAAATATTTCAACCAGGTGGCTTCCTCTCCTAAGCCCTGGGCTCTGAGTGGGGCAGTCCCCCCCGGTGCACCCAGCATTTCACGAATCGGCGTGCAAGCTCAGGGCAAATTGCTTGAGTTTTTTGTAAACGGGCAGTTGCAATTTTCTGTCAATGACCCATCCCTGAGCGGCGGCAGTCTGGGAGTCTTTGCCCGCTCTGCCAACGACACGGCTGTCACCGTCAGCTTCTCTGACCTTGAAATCTATCGCTAATTCAAAAAGCCAAACCTTATGTCAAAACGCAAATATCAAAATCGCCTGAATGATCTCGATTCTAAAAGCTGGCTCAAGTTCCAGAAGTCCTGGTTTCTGCATAACCCACCGCCACGCCGCAAGGATGTGCTTCGGCATCCGGCTAAATTTCCGGAGACTATGGCCCAAGATTTTATCGAATTCTTCACCAAGTGCGGGCAGGTGGTGCTTGACCCGATGGCAGGCACCGGCAGCAGTCTGGTAGCCGCCTTGCGAGCCGGGCGTCATAGCTACGGGATCGAGCTCAACTCGGCTTACGCTGAGATTGCCCGGCAGGTGATCGCCGGTGAGCGGACCCAGCTGGGCGCTGTGACGGACGGGTTGGCATCTGAATTGATCACCGGCGATGCAGCCCAGATCGGCGATCACACCGCCGCATATCACATCCCACCTATTGACTATGTCCTGACCTCACCCCCTTACTGGGATATGCTGCGAGCACGCGGCGCTATGACTCAAAAAAGCCGGCGAGCAAGCCCTGAGCTGGACGTATTTTATTCGGATGACCCGCATGATCTGGGTAACGTTGAGGACTATCAGCAGTTCCTGGGACGTTTGAGCGCAATCTATATTGGGCTCAAACCTTATCTAAGCGAGAAGGCTTACCTGACGATCATTGTTAAAACATCAAGAAAGGCGGCAAGATCTATCCGCTGGCCTGGGACCTGGCTCGCCAATTAGGGCAGGTTTATACGTTGAAGGATGAAAAAATTTGGGTGCAGGACAATATCCGCCTGGCACCCTATGGCATGGGCAATGCCTGGGTCAGCAATACCTTCCACCATTATTGTCTGCAGTTCCGAAATGAGTGAGCAAAATGGAAGATAATCTGTACCAGATTGCGGACGAGCTGCGCGCGGTCGCATCTGCCGGACTGATGTTTTCCGAAAGCGGTTATGACCAGGAGCGCTACGAACAGGTACTCAAACTGAGCGCTCGCCTGGTCGCGACGATAGAAAATAGCTCGTTTGAAGAAACTTACGCCCACTATCGAGATAATCTTGCTCATCTCAGCCCGTTACTGGCGGTTGAAGCAGTTGTTGTCCGGGGTGGCGAGATTTTACTCATTCAGCGCCAGGATGACCGCTTATGGGCAGTGCCAGGCGGCCTGATCGAAGTGGGCGAGTCGCCCGCTCAGGCTGCCGAGCGCGAGCTGTGGGAAGAAGCCGGCTTGAAGGGAAAAGTTGTGCAGCTGTTGGCGATTTATGATTCGCGGGTCTGGCCTATGAGGACCAGAATGCAGTTGTGTACAGCCCAATTTCTTATCCAAACTGACGAGATTCCGACCATACACGCTACCAGCGAACGCGAAACATCCTCCTTGACTGAAACGCTTGCCGTCCGTTTTTTTCCTGCGGAGCAGTTACCCGAGATGTCGTTCGGTCACGAACTGCGCGTCTCGATGGCATACAAACTGTTGAATGGCGAAGTCTCACTGCCCCATTTTGACCGCTAACCCTGCCTTGAAATGATCCCTTTAGAGACTATTCAAAAAGTGGTATATGTGGTTGTTGCGTGCGCAGCAATTAATCAACAACCACATACCACATACCTTCCGACTTTTTGGATAGTTTCTTAATCCACATCGGAAAACCAGATGAACTTAATCAACTGTGCCTGCACTGACGCTCCGCAAAAATATCTGCAGCCTTACCAACATCTCGGATCGGATCGCGAATATGCCGAGATTTCCGTTCTCGTTTGCCGGATCTGCGGGCAGCTATGGCTCAGATATTTCTATGAGCTTGAGTCTTGTACTGGCTCAGGCAGATGGTATCTCGGACCGATCGGTCGGGTTCAACTTAGGTCGCTCACTCTTGAGCGTGCTAAAAGTGTGCTGGAAGGACTTGACTGGTATTATTTTGGCGGCAGTTATTACCAGGGTCGCACCAGCAGAGCTTCGGGCCAGATTATTCTAGCCCATTGACCTGCAAACAATAGCAGATGTCCGATTTTGAATCCAATTCCACAGTCGGCTCCAGCAACATTATCCGGGTCGGATTAATCCAGATGCGCTGCGAGAAAGCGGACATTGCTCATAACCTGGCAAAAACGGCTCGCTATCTTCGAGAAGCTACCAAACGCAGCATCGACTTCGTTGGCTTTCCAGAGATGAGCCTGACTGGCTACGCCGACCCAACCCGGTTTCCTGAAGCTATCCTCAGCCTGGACGGGCCTGAAGTCAGCCGGTTCCTGCGGATCACCCGTGAGTTCCGCGGGACTGTACTGGCAGGCTTAATTGAAACCAACCCAAATGGCAAGCCGTTCATCACTCAAATTGCTGCCCGGCGTGGGAAGCTGACGGGTGTATACCGCAAACTCACGATCCAGGATGAAGAAGTTCTGTGGTTTTCGGCGGGCCAGCAAGTGCCTGTTTTTCACCACGATAGGCTTCCCTTCGGTGTGGCGATCTGCGCCGACCTGACCAACCGGCAGGTTTTCGCCCAACTCAACCGGCAAGGCGCTAGATTAATCTTTGAGCTGGCCGCCCCGGGATTATATGGTGAACGCATTCCGCGCAACTGGCAGGCCGGGTACGACTGGTGGGAGGGCGAATGCCGGCAGCACCTGAGCCGTCATGCTAATGAATTCAACGCCTGGATCCTGGTCGCCACTCAGGCAGGTGCAACCGTGGATGAGGATTTTCCTGGCGGGGCATTCGTCTTCGCCCCAGGGGGCAAGCGAGTTTTTGCCACCCTGGGCTGGCAGCCGGGGGCTGTATTCTTACAAATTGACCTTGAGCATCAGCAAGTCAGCCAGCTAATCTGACCTGCCACGGGAGAAATTTTCATGTATCGGCGGATCGAACTGATCCAGGAGCCATTAACCACAGTCGCTTCTGACGGCAATATTTTCCACTGGCCGGCAATAAAAGCCGGCCTGATGGGTCCAGGTTTGCGGGAAGTCATGGATGCCTGGACAGATAAGCTGAGAGCACCAAAACATCGCATTCCCCAGAACGCCCGCTTTTATTTTACAGAAAAAGGCTGGGATGAAATCGGGCGATATGTGGTTGCCGCTGCTCAACGCACCGGACAGCGTTACCGGGTGTTAGCCATCAAGGAAAAGAGCCTGAACGTTGTCTTTCGAGATGAATATCAGGTCGCCGGGCAGCCGATCCGGCGGAAAGGGAAACGTGGTAAGGGGCGGGGCAAGTAAAGAATGGGGAGTTGGTTAGGACGGTTTTCAACGCTGAAACCCTTAGCTCACCCGCCAGACTTCGAGGACATTTCGGGGAATTACCTCTTTTCTAAGGCAATAATTTAGTGTACAATTGTTCTGTATACGGTGAGCGACCCCTTTAGATCTGCCCCGAATGGCGTTCATTCGGAACTGAAGACAGACCGCTCACTGAACTATTGGAGGCAAGATGTACCACACCATTATTATCGCCGGCAACCTTGGCCGTGACCCCGAGATGCGATACACGCCCTCAGGTCAGGCTGTGACCAATTTCAATGTTGCCACCAACCGCCAGTACACCGCATCAGACGGCACCCAGGTCAAGGAGACTATCTGGTTCAGGATATCCACCTGGGGCAAAACCGCAGAAGTCTGCAACCAGTACCTGCGGAAAGGCAGTAAAGTGCTGGTTGAAGGCCGCCTGAATGCCGATCCTCAAACGGGTGGGCCGCGCATCTGGCAAGGCCAGAGCGGGCCGGGCGCATCCTTTGAGGTGACCGCTGCTACAGTTCGCTTCCTTTCAAGCCGCGGTGAAGAAGAAAGTTATTCGGGCAGCGACGGTGGCTATAGCGAATCGATGTCTTCTGGCGACGACAGCATTCCATTCTAAAGTACCAGCGACGAAAACGGATGATACCGCAGCGCGGGGAGCACTAAAGTGTTGTCGATGTAGTTATCAATTTTCGGAGGTTACACCTTCAAAAATTGATAACTACAGAAATCTATCCACATCATTTTGTGCACACCCCGCGCGCCACTTTCCCCTGAGCCCAGGGCTGGTTGTATTTGCCCAATACACTACAGGAGGCCCCTATGTCCGACGCTCCGTCGCGCCCACAACAAGCGCAGTTCCCTCCGCTGGAACTCCCACCTGATCTTGAGGTGGAATATATCAATCTTGTCCGGATATCACATACCCCTTCCGAGCTGGTATTCGATTTTGCCCGCTTGCTGCCTGGTTCACTGCCTGGACGGGTGCAATCACGGATAATTATGTCTCCCCTGGGAGCCAAGCTCTTCTTTCGGGCCCTGGCAGAAAACCTGTCCAAGTACGAAGCCGCCTTCGGTGAAATCCAACTGCCAGGCAGCTCGTCCTTAGCCGAGCATCTGTTCAAACCCGGCAACCCGCCAGAGCCACCGGATCAAAAGTGAAGGGAGTATAAATGGAACAACTTGAAGATATAGCCGAACGGATTCGCAGCTCTTTCGATGTCCGCACTGCTGCGCGCGACCGGGCGCTTGGCCAGTCGCGCACCCTGATCCGCTACTGCGCTCATGCAATTCGGGCTGCCCATCGTGAGGAACGCGAGCTGGCACTCGAAAATCTGGACGAAGCCCGAAAAATTGTCAGTGCTTTGAGGACCGAGCTGGTCGATCATCCCGATTTATATTTCGCCGGCTATACCCAGGATGCTTTTAAAGAGTATGCTGAGGCCAGTATTGTCTACGCCCTTTTGGGCAACAGCGCGCTGCCCACACCAGAAGTGTTGGGGCTGGAATATGCCACTTATCTGCAAGGCCTGGCCGAGGCTGCTGGCGAACTGCGCCGGCGCAGCCTGGACATCTTGCGCCATGGGCATTCCCAGGAGGCGGAGCGCCTGTTGAGACACATGGATGACATTTACGCGATCCTGGTCACGATGGATTATCCAGACGCGATCACAGGCGGCCTGCGACGGCTGACTGATATCGTGCGCGGCGTAACCGAAAGGACGCGCGGCGATATGGCGATCAGCCTGCGGCAGCAACAGCTCGAACACAGCCTGCAACGAGTAGAGGATCAGTTGGGCAAGTTCCGGACCGACAGCTGAGCGGCCAGTCAGCCAGCGATTTTTGAAGGCAGCCTTGATAAAGTGATGCGAACCATTCGGGCGTCCGAGATCGGCACTTACTTGTATTGCCAGCGCTCCTGGTGGTACCAGAAACGCGGCGAGCGATCCGAAAATATTGGGGAAATGAACAGCGGAAGTGAGCTGCACTATCGGCATGGCAGGGCCTTGTTTATGGCCGGCTGCCTACGGATTTTGGCGTATGGGCTTCTCCTGGCAGCTCTGGTATTACTGACCATCTATTTCACCAACCAGCTTATATAACCCCCTGATCATTATGCTGTTCATCGCTGTCCTGCTCATTCTTATAGCGGTCTGGCTTTTCTGGCAAGCCAGATCGCGCCGAGAATCCCTTGGTATACCCGGCGGACGGATCATCTATGCGGATACCCAAAGCTGGGGGCCGGTAGAAAAACCACTATACGATCCTGCCAGCGGGCTAACCGGCAAGCCCGATTATCTGGTGGACCAGGGCGACCAGATTATCCCGGTCGAAGTGAAATCCAGCCGGGCAAAAGATGGGCCTTATGATTTACATATATACCAGCTGGCTGCATACTGCCTGTTGGTGGAGCGTGAATTTGGCAAACGTCCGCCATATGGGATCATTACAGTATAGCAACCGGACCTATGCGGTCGACTATACACCGGCCCTAGAACTCAGTTTGCTGAATGTTTTAGAAGAAATGAGAATTCAGGATCGGCAGAAAACGGTTAACCGCTCGCATAACTCACCAGCTCGGTGCCAGTCCTGTGGATACCGCAGCATCTGTGACCAGCAAATTCTGTAACCCCAGGAAGAATGCCTTATTTAAAACCATGGTCGGAGCAGATGGATGAAAAATAAATCGAATCGGGCTATAATTGTCTCGCTATGACCCAAAAGCCTACTTCTTTCCAGCACATTGCCGTCGCTGCGCATCCACAGGTGCCGGATGCCGCCCAGGCTGCAATTGATATCACGAATTATCTCAAGCAGTTTGGGATCACCTCCGAATATTGCATGCTGTATGATGACAGCCTGCGCGATGATATTCAGGCTGGGAAATTCGACCTGCTGATCGCTTTAGGTGGCGATGGCACCATGCTGCGAGCCGGACACATCTGTGGCCCCTCGCGGGTACCGATATTAGGAATAAATTTGGGGCGGTTTGGTTTCCTGATCGAAATACGTTTTAATCAATGGCGAGAGTGCCTTGACCAACTTATAGCGGGTCAATTTTGGCTCGAAAAACGGATGATGCTGATCGCCGAGCAATGGCGAGAGGATATCAAGCTGGGCTCATGGGATGTCTTAAATGAAGTTGTTGTAAGCAGAGGACAAATATTGCGCCCAATTCACCTGACAGCTCAGGTTGACGAGCGTACCCTCACGACCTATGTGGCCGATGCCTTGATCGCGGCGACGCCAACCGGTTCGACCGCCTATGCCCTGGCAGCCGGCGGGCCGATTTTACCTCCAGAACTACGCAATATATTGCTGGTGCCGGTTGCCCCCCATTTATCCATCGATCGGGCAATCGTATTGGCAGAAGGCTCATCCGTCAGCATCACAGTCAAAACCGACCACCTGGCAGTTTTAAGTGTGGACGGGCAATTTCCAGTTGACTTGAAAGATGGCGATAGAGTGACTGCCCACTTGAGTGAGCATACGGTCCAGTTCATTCGCTTTCAAGATCCTGGATATTTTTACCGCAACCTTACACCTCATATGAGTCAAAATCCATCGACAGGTTCTACAAGATGAGTGAGAATCCAACAATCCTTTATTGTGCCAACCATCCGAATATTGAAACCACCCTACGGTGCAATCGTTGTGAAAAACCGATTTGTGTTCGCTGCGCGGTCCTAACCCCAACTGGTTATCGCTGCAAAGAATGTGTCCGAGGCCAACAAAAGCAGTTCGATACAGCCACATGGCTGGACTTTCCCATGACGATCGTCATAGCGGCTCTGCTGGCCTATATCGGCAGCCAGATCGTACCCAGGCTCGGTTTTTTTACGATCTTTCTAGCGCCTTTCGCTGGCGTGATTATTGCAGAGGCGATCCGTCTGGTGATTCGTAAGCGCCGTTCAAGGCGCCTATTTTTAACGGCTACTATTGCGGCTGGGGTAGGCAGTTCTCCTCCGATACTTATCGTATTACTCAGCGTCCTGGCCGGCGGCAGCCTGGGTTTGTTGCTGGGATTGATATGGCAAGGTGTTTACACCTTTTTTGTGATCACAACGGTTTACTACCGGTTGTCGGGTATCCGTTTATAAAATAACAGGAAATTATTCCGTCATGCTGACCGAGCTTCACATTGAAAATTTCGCCATAATTGACCGGTTGGAGCTTCACTTCCGGCCAAACCTGATCACTTTTACCGGCGAAACCGGAGCGGGAAAATCGATCATTATCGACGCCGTGGAAACGATCCTTGGGGGCGCGCGGATACTACTTTTATCCGCACCGGCGCAGACCGAGCCAGCCTGGAGGCAGTGTTTCGCATCCCAGAAACCAACCGAGACGCTATCCACGCGATACTTGAACGTGAAGCATTACAAGACGATCCCAATTACCTGTCATTGGGTAGAGAAATACGCGCCTCCGGGCGAAATGTCGCCCGGGTTAACGGCCGGAGTGTCAATGCCTCACTTTTGCGTGAAATTGGCGAATACCTGATCGATGTGCACGGCCAGTCCGAACATCTTTCGCTGCTACGGGTTAACCAGCACCTGGGGCTGCTAGATTCATATTTGATCGCTGATTCGAAGCTCCAAACCAACCCACCGGTTAAGGATGTCCTGGAAAGTTATCACCAAGTGTACAACCGCTGGCTTCTCACCCAGCGTGAGCTTGAAAGACTCCATCGCTCCGAGCAGGATGCTGCTCGCCGGTCCGACATGCTGACCTTTCAAATTAATGAGATTGATACGGCTCGCTTGCGTCCTGGCGAAGAAGACGACCTAAAAGAAGAACGCAACCGGCTGGCAAATGCCGAAGGGCTGGCCTCCCTGTCGCAAGAGGCGCTTTTGGCTTTAGATGAGGGCGAGCCGGAATCTCAGGCTGCTACTGATTTATTTGGCCAGGTTGTCGATGCTCTCCAAAGTCTTGCCAGGCTGGATCAATCCCAGGCGCCCCTGTATGAACAGGCAGTGGCTATCTTTGAGAACATGAGTGATTTGTCGGCTAACTTGCGTAGTTATCAGGAAAGCATTGAATTCAATCCCAAACGGCTGGATCAAGTGGAAGAACGGCTGGGAACCATCCATATCCTGAAGCGCAAATACGGTGGATCCATCGCAGAAATCCTGGATTTTAGCGCTAAGGCCCAGCAGCAGCTGGATGAGATTTCGCATGCAGAAGAACGGATTGGGGAGTTGATTGAGGATCAAAAACGACTTCTCGACCAGATTAGCCAGCTTGGCACCAGCCTTTCACAAATTCGTTTGGCTGGCGCCGAACACCTGGCTGGTGCATTGGAGATCGAGCTTAGTGATTTACAGATGTCTGGAGCCCGCTTCATGGTGGACTTCCAGCGCCAACCGGATCCGCACGGCGCGAAATATTCCGATGGCAAGCGATATACATTTGATGCCAACGGCCTGGAAAGAGTGGAATTTATGATTGCTCCGAACCCGGGAGAAGGATTTAAACCGCTCGTAAAAATCGCCTCCGGTGGTGAGACTTCGCGTTTGATGCTGGCATTGAAAAACGTTCTGGCCCGCGCCGATCAGATTCCTACCTTGATCTTTGATGAAATCGACCAGGGAATTGGCGGACGCGTTGGTGCGGTTGTTGGCAAAAAATTATGGTCGCTCGCGCAGGAACACCAAGTGCTGTGCATCACCCACCTGCCTCAATTAGCTGCCTACGGAGATCAACATTTCAGAGTACAAAAAGAGATCCAAGATGGGCGCACCAATACCCAGGTAATTCCTCTCGACGGTGAGCCGCGCCTGATCGAACTTGCCCAGATGATGGGCGAAGTAAGCGAAGGCACTTTACACTCGGCCCGGGAAATCTTACAAGCCGTAGAGCGTCGGACAGCTTCATAAACAGCAATTCTCCAGATGAGGCTTGTTTCAGCCAGGCTCTTGCACCTACGGTGGTCGAATCCCCTCACCCTGGGGCGGGAAGGGGGACAGGTGGGATGGGTAAAATGGTCAACCACCACTTAATTTAGTGCTACCTTGTTACCAGTGAGTGCCCGAAAATGGTTTATAAGTGGTTCCCGGTAAGTATCTTTGGCAGACCTCTCTGTATTTGAAAACATTGGCTGAAAGCACAATCAGGCAGCCCTAAAGGGAACCTGCATATTGACAGAGTCTGGCAGAAGTTAAGGTGAAAAACTTCTGCCGGCTTCTATTAATTAATTCCAATATTTCTTACAACCAAAACTGTTGTACAATTCCCACATGCCCACTGTAACAGAAATCATCTCGATGCGGCAGCGACGTAGAAGCCGGCAGGAACGCAACCCAGGAGGACGTTTTGGGTTAGGCTGCAGTTTGTTGATCAGTTTGTTGGCAGCCAGCGCATTAATAGGTTCCGCTTTAATCTATACGCAACTAGTCCGAGATCTGCCTTCCCTGGATGCGCTGCCGACATTGCTTAATCCGGTGGACGGCCAGCTCTTACAGCCCACTCGGATCCTGGATCGCACCGGCCAGCACAGCTTGCTAATTCTGCAAGATCCCGCCGCCCAAGGCAGCCAATATTTACTGCTGCCATTTCCTGAAAGCACAACCAACCAAGAATTACAAAACAATCCTCCCAAGGCCTCAGAGACCAGGGCAGATCTATTTCCTGCCGGACTCATCGCGGCCACAATTGCATCTGTTGAACCAGGGTTTTGGTCCGGCCCGGGTTTTTCAATGATCGGCATGACCATGGGTAGTCACCCCACAATTGCCCAGAGAATAGTTTCCGACTTACTGCTTTGGGATGAACCAGCTGGCTTGCGTCGCAACCTACGAGAGCGCTTGCTCGCGGCCCAGATCACTGCCAGGTTTGGGAAAACCCAAATCTTAGAATGGTATTTAAATAGCGCTGCTTACGGGCACCTGGTTTTTGGGGCCGATGCAGCCGCGCGGGTCTATTTTGCAAAGCCAGCCTCGGAGCTCAACCTGGCCGAGTCAGCCTGGCTGGCAGCCATAGCACAGAGCCCTCTCAGCCTGCCCGATGCGGCCCAACAAGAAAGTGTCATTCAGGCCATGCTTAATCAGGGTCTGATTGATTCGCGCCAGGCGGATCAAGCGCTCAACTTCCAACCAGCCTTTCAAGAACGGGCAGCGGCGGCGGCCAACCCAGCTCCAGCTTTCACTCGCTATGTGCTTTCCGAACTTGATAAAACCATCGATAGCAGCCGGCTGGAACGCGGCGGTCTCCAAATCATAACCAGCCTCGATTACGAGCTTCAAATTCAGGTCTCATGTACGGTCAATGCCCAGCTCACAAGGCTGGGAAGCCGTCCAATTGGTTCAGTTGGTGAATTGGATTGTCCGGCAGCCAGACTATTGCCGACGCTGGCTTTTGTTTCGGGCCTTAACCCCCAAAACCTGGCAGCCAATGCCGCTGTGCTGGATCCGAGAACCGGGGAAATCCTGGCGTTGGTGGGCGAACCAGTATTCGGCCTGGACCCCACTGTCGGCTCAGGCCGTTTACCAGGCACAATGCTGACTCCGTCAATTTATCTAACGGCGTTTACACGTGGTTTGAACCCGGCGAGTTTGCTCTGGGATATACCTGCTACGGGGGACCAGCCTCCCTTTCAAAATTTCGACGGTCGTTACCACGGGCCTTTACGCCTGCGCAGCGCCTTTGCCAACGATTATGTTGTCCCTGCCGCTCAGCTTTTTGAGCGCCTGGGTCCAGAAAATGTCCTGCGCACGTCCCGACAGTTAGGATTATCTTCGCTTGAAGTTGAAAGCGAAAATAATGGGCCAGGGAATTTACAGATCGGCGAGGTAACCTTGCTGGAGCTGACCCGGTCGTTCGGTATCTTTGCCAACCAGGGATCGCTCAGCGGACGCGCGGACACACTACCATCCCGCAGCCTGCTGGCCCGAAATAGAGAGACTGAAAACAGCTCAGGCCAGAGCACTTCCGATCTTGTGCCAATAGCAACCTTGCGAATGGAAACCACAGATGGCCAGATCTGGCTGGATTGGCATACCAGCCAATCCAGACCGGTTATTACGCCACAACTGGCGTACTTGACTACAAACGTCCTGAGTGATGAAGCAGCTCGTTGGTCCAGTTTAGGCCATCCAAACGCCTTAGAAATAGGCCGTCCGGCTGCCGCCAAACTTGGACGGGCGATATCAGGCGCGGACACCTGGACGGTGGGATATACCCCGCAGCTGGTCACTGGTGTTTGGGTAGGCTCCCCCGAATTTAACCAGCCATCAGAAGTCAGCCGGACTTCTCCTGACCCTTCCATTGCCGCCGCGATCTGGCATGCGATTATGCAATATGCCCATCTAAACCTGCCATCCGAAGGCTGGTCACAGCCAGTCGGGATCACAACCGTTGAGGTCTGTGACCCATCCGGAATGCTCCCTTCAGCAGACTGTCCGTCCATCGTAAGCGAACTTTTCCTGGCTGGCAGTGAACCAACCCAAAGCGACAACCTGTACCAGTCAATCCAGATCAATCGCGAAACGGGTCGGCTGGCGACTGTTTTTACACCCGCGGCTCTCGTTGTTGAACACGTGTTTATGATTGTGCCACCCGAAGCTCAGGAATGGGCTGAGAACGCAGGAATCGAGGTGCCACCTGAAACTTACGATGTGGTTGCCAATCCGGACAATCCATCGCCAAACGCCAGAATCGATTCTCCGGTCATGTTTGCGCATATTAGCAATCAAGTGATGATTTCAGGCAGCGCCGGTGGGGACAATTTCGCATATTACCGGGTTCAGGTTGGCCAGGGGCTTAATCCACAATCCTGGCTGCAGGTGGGTGGGGATGTGGCCAGTCCGATCGAAGCAGGTGCCTTGACCACCTGGGATACTACCGACCTCAGCGGGCTTTACGCAGTCCAGCTGCTGGTTGTCCGTGCAGACCAGCGAGTGGATAGTGACGTGATCCAGGTCACGATCGACAATCAATCCCCCGAAGTCAGTATCCTGTATCCTGCGGATGGCCAGGAGCTGCCAGACGGTCAAATCACATTCCAGGCCAACGCCAGCGATAATTTGAACTTAATAGAAGTCAGTTTCTTTATTGATAACCGTTTGGTTGGCTCGTTAACCCAGGCTCCCTTTGCTTACGTCTGGCAGTCCACGATTGGTACGCACAAACTACGCCTGGAAGCAGTGGATTTGGCTGGCAATAGCACCAGTACTGAGATCCAATTTTCGATCGTGCGATAAATAGCAGCAGGCCTGATTGCTCCAAGAAAAATCCATCTAACCTAAAAAGTGCCAGCCGGCGTGGCTGGCACTTTCTATCTCGGTCTGCGTGGCTTTACGGCACACTCAGGACAAAGTAATCAAACTCAACATCGATTGGGGTTACATTGAATGAGGATACGGATAGACCTGCATAACCAGACTTAAGGTTCTTATCAGTTACGGTCCGGACTTCCACTCCATTGATGCCGAGGGTCAGCCTATCCCCTTGGCACACAGCAGTATATTCATTCACATCTCTACCCATCTTGATCAGGGTTGAACCACCAGAAAAGAGCAGGCGGTAATCATTGATGGCATCGTCGAAAAACAAGATGGTGTATTCACCATTGTTGGCGATATTAAACTCATACCAACCGGCATCCGAATAGCGGCACAGCAAGCTGACATTGTTGTTGTTCCTGCCAAGGTTGCTCGCGATTGTATCGACGCGTACATCTGCCATTGAAATTGCATCGTTATAAAAATACACCCAGGTGTCTTGTTGATCTATCTGGAATTTGAGGTTGCTGCCTATTGTTTGCGCAACAAATCCATCATCTGATCCGCTGGTCAAGAAATATACCCAGTCTCCCAGTCCGCTATCGAAATCGGTAGAATAATACACATCGCCAGAGGCTGAAGCGTTCGGGTTGACAGTCTCAGAGCTGGTGGAACCGCTGTCATTGCTACTGCTGCCCGCGTCGAAGATTGCACTCACTTCCAGAGCGCGCCCATTGAGCTGACCTTCCAAAACCTCCCCATTGGACCAGCGTAAGACCTCGAGCGAAAGCGTATCGGTGGGTTGATGGCTGCGCAGGATATCGCAGTAATCGGACATGGTGCCATCAGTCGCCAGCACAAGGTTTTCCATCATGGTGAGAATGTCGCCTGGCTGGACCCCCGCGCGGTCGGCTGGCGAGCCCGATTTGACCGAGGAAACCCATACACCTGTCAGGCTGCCATCTTCCGTGCCAACTGCCTGCCCATTAACCCCGATCGTGTCGACATCCTTGCCAGTCTCTAGCTGATCGATAACTCCGGCCGCAATATTTTTAGAAATGCCATAGGCCTGGCGGGTGCCGGCATTTCCAGCGTAATGCACACCTAATACGCTCCCATTAGGATCGATCACCGGGCCACCGGAATTGCCAGGATTGGATGTGGCGTCATATTCAATCACTGAATCAACCGAAGCCCAGCTGGTTTCGCCATTGGCGCTGGATTTTGAGATCACGCCTTTCGTCAAGGTGAACTCGGGGTCTCCAAGAGGAAAGCCAGCCACGTAGATGTCCATGCCAACATTGATCGATCCGCTAAACCAATCCAGGTAGGGATAACCGTCGCCATCAATGTCAATGACCGCCAGATCCGAACATTCTGAAACGCCCAACACTCTGGCATTGCGTGGTTGCGATTCGCCGCCAACCCAGACCTTCAACAATGCAGAACCAGTGACAACGTGGTTATTGGTAACAGCAATTCCAGCAGGATCGATGATAAATCCCGAGCCGCGACCCGCGCCATTCAATACCAGGCCAAATTCGGGATCAATAAATGTACCGGTGGCTTCGATTTGAATCACCGCACTCTTCACATCTTGCAGGTTGTTCACCGCACCCGAAGCAAGTTCTGGGGTCGCAGAGGGTTCCACAACCGGTTCGGTTGGCGGTAGGGGCGTGGGCTGAGCAGGCACTTCGGTAGGCGGCTCCTGAGTCGCCTGAGTTGAGCCCATACACGCCAGGCTTACCAGCATGGCAAACATCACCAACCAAAAGAACGGTTTAAGAATCTTGGTATCCATCACTATCTCTCCTCACTCGAATAATATGATTAAGATCCTATCCCAAATAAATGTTGGTTGTGGCTTTAACGGGCTGTGCGCGATAAAACCCTCAAAACTATTTTTGGATAGGCGTTTAGGGAAATCTCTACTAAACTGGGTCATACATGGCAGATTATACAAGTTTATCATTCTTTGTTATTCCCGCAATAACAAATTTGTACCATCTTTGGTAATACTGTGGTGGGAACGTATGTGGTGCTTTGGCAATCATTGTTTTCAGTGCTGGGTTTTAAGGTTCGTATCCGGCTCAAACTGCACAGAATTAAATGGCTTGCCTTCAAGCAGTCTGTGGGGTGGGATTTTGGGCTTAATTATTCGATCGCGTAAGGCTCATTGTTTCGCCGACATTATGTTGATCCTAAAATTTTCTTGGTCGTAGAAAAAGCCAGGGGCGGCAGTTGAGAGCGTTTAAAGAATCCGGAACGATCCACATCATCGTTTGCCTGTAAAGCCCCACCAACGATCACAGCACGGTAGAAGATGATGATATGTGCGCCGCGTGGATGCTCCTGCCCATAAAGAACATCCAACAATCCAACCACTTGTACCTGTAGACCAGTCTCCTCCAGACATTCCCTCTCGGCCGCCCAAACAGGATCTTCGCCAGCATCCACAAACCCAGCCGGCAGAGTCCACCGGCCTCGCAGGGGATCATTCGCCCTGCGAACCAGCAAAACCTCACCGTCCTGTTCAACCAGCACGGCGGCAGCCACTTTCGGATCCGCAAAATAAACCCAATCACAGCTTGGGCAGACTTTGCGCAGGTCTCCGAAACGATTCGCCTGTTGAAGTCTTGTGCCGCAGAGCGGGCAGAAATTGATCTCTTCGGTTGACAGAGCCATTAGCTTTTATATCGATGTACGGCGCAGATATAATGCAACTAAACCGCTTAATAAGGCAATCAGCGCTAATAGGATTTCTGCTGTGCGCCAATAGATTCGCGTGGGGGTGTTGGATAAGGCTGGTTCCTGCACAGGCACAGGTGTGGGCTCTACTGTTGGGAAGGTGGTCTCGATCGGCAAGCTGCGTTCAGCCTCAGTCACAGCTTGTTCCTCAACCGGTTGCCCTCCGCTTTCGGCTGGCATAGCTAACGCCGCCGGGGGTACATCCTGCGCATTCTGAGTATCTTCGGTTGGGGCAGCCATCATCATCATTTCGCCCGCTGGAGTTGATTCCGGCTCCATGGCTTTTTCACTGGCTGCCCCGGCTTCAGGGGCTGCCGCTTGCGAACTCGGGGGCTGCTTCCATAACCGGCAATTCAGCCACAGTCGCCTCAATGCCAGTGGCCGCCATATCCGACTGGGCTGTCTGGTAAACAGATACTGTCAAGAAATCACCTACAACGACCAGAACCAATAAAATGCTGGCTAAAACAGAAGCCAGCCGCATTACCGGGTAAATGCGTGGATCAGAAGGTCTGGTTGTTTTAACACCAACCATATCCGGGGTTAGCGTGAAATTTCGTGGAGCTCGCATCTTTGGCTGGCTACGTAACACCTGGCGGGTACGGCGTAATTCTTCCAGGCCATACTTAAGCTCCGCGCTGTGTAACAACCGCTCTTCCAGTCGCTGGCGCTCTTTTTGGGTTAAATACCCATCTAAATAAGCCGATAAGGCTTCCCAATCGCGGGAGGTAATATACTTCGTCATGGTCCACTCTCATCTACCAGACGAAAAGAAGCCGGTAAAAGTTCCCAAAACCCTTGCAAACAATCTCTCAACCTTACTCTTGCTCTGGCCAAACGGCTTTTTACTGTTCCGAGGGGTTTTTTGATCACTTCCGAAGCATCTGAATAATCAAAGCCCTGAATGTCCACCAGGATGACCACGGCCCGAAAATCATCAGGTAATTCATCCAGGCAGCGCTGGAGGGCAGAGCTCAATTCTGCTCGTTCAGCGGCTTCTTCCGGTGATTCGTCAGGGTCGGCCAACCAGTGCGGCGACTCAATCTCTTCATTATCCTCATCTACCGGCTCTAATGGTGTAGTTGGGCGGCGTTTGCGCCAGCGAAGCTCGTCATAACAGGCGTTGGTGACGATCCGAAGCAGCCACGATTTGAACGACCCACCTCGAAAAGAACGCAAACTACGATAAGCAGATATAAATGCTTCTTGAACCGCGTCTTCCGCCGAGGGAGCTTCGCCCATCATCCGATAAGCCTGGCTATATACCAGATCCTGGTAAGCCAAAACAAGACGATTGAAGGCGTCCAGATCACCACGCTGGGCTTCTTGGATTAATGCAGCTTCATCCATAAGCACGACTCATTTGTCTCAGAATAAAAGCAGCTATCAAACGCCAGACCAATACTGCCAGGGCTGCAAAGCCTCCCAATACAACCACAAAAACCGGCAATATCGGCGTGTTGAGACCATTCTGATTGACAATTCCTAACAGTACGCTTCGCAGCCAACCAGCCATGGGCCCGGCCACAACCATAGCCCAAAATGGCCGCCACAATTGCCGGTAATCAGCTGCCCTCTGCGGTTCATACACACCGAAAAACGGAGCCACAAAAAACCAGGCAATCGTTAGTGGGGCGAACGTGGTTAACATTCGGCTACCAGCTGTTGCAGCTTCACCATGAGTCGCAAAGCCAATCACTGTTACCAGGGCCAGAGTGATCAAGTCCCCTGCCAAAAGGATCGTGCGATGATTTGTGTTCGTTGTTTGTGGCATTTCCCCCTAATCCTATCGCAAACTCAATAAAGGGGCAAGGGAAAACTCAGCGCTCCAGGGCTTTCAACCTCGTTACTTCAGGTACTTGATAGGCGGTGTGCTACCGCCTATCAAACACTTCTATCTATTTTTGATAAAGCCTCGCTCAGCGGGCGGAGTCATCGTGATGTAAAGACATCATCTCTCTGATCCGCTCTCTGGCGGCTTCATAGCCAAGAGTTTCCCCACCAAATCCCTTGCGAAACCTTTCGGCGTCATCCTGGCTGACGAAGCACAACACAGTGGGTGAACAACAGACAGTTGCGTCGCTGTTCACCAGAAAAACAGCTTGGGATACATTGATTTTTTTACTATACAGGAAATCGGTCGCCATAGCTGTGAGGGCGTCAGGATACTGTCCAAGCAGCATCAGCCCGCAGTGTGGGCAGCAGGCTGTTAACTGCTCGCCATCGGATAATTGCAGATTAAAGGACATCCTCTTCATAACCGTATGCCCGCATTGGCTGCATCCCTGTTGGATGCCCGAAACTGACTTTAAAGGAGCCGGTGCTATTCCACCCTGTATCTTGATCGCCTGGCCAGTGTTGACCAATTGATTCAAATCCCGATAAGCCGTCGCGATCGAAACGTTAAAGTGTTCTACAACCTGTCGAACCTGTAAAGTTCCTTGTTGAGCAAGCAGTTCCAGAATTGCCCGCTGCCTGTTATTCGAAAAGACCATAGTCTCTACCTTGCCTATCCATATCTGCTGATGTTTAAGTATGAAGGACTGCCCAAATTGCTGAGGAAGGGTGCCAGTTCACGGCTGCTTATCAGGTTAATGTTTGATTAATACCAGTCAATCTTGATATTTTATGGTAATATTATCACGATTTATCAAGATTTTGTCAAGGGCGGGCATGAAGGGTGCATAGAAATACCAGATTTCTTTTTCTTGGTCAGCAATATGGAAGGGCGGCTTTAAACTGCTATCCAGACCAATAAGGTTTTTATGTTCCCAGCCATGAGGAAACCATTCAACCGGTCAATCCAATTTACGACTCTGAGAGATCCAGAAAGGATAAGCCCTGGATGGTTTAAATTGACACCATACAATCTAATCTATATGTAAGGAGAGCGAGAATGAAAATGCGGATATCTATTCTGATCCTATTAATGACCATCCTGGGAATGACAGCCTGTGGAAGCACTTCGGCCAGCAGCAAAATTGAAATTCAAGATCCCTGGGCCAGGATTGTAGGAGCAATGGATGCGCCAGCTGGAGAATCCAGCATGGGTTCTGGGGCCATGGAAACCAACACCAACCATACGACTACAGAAGGGTCCATGGGCGGCATGATTGGCAGTACGGGAGCAGCCTACATGACGATTAAAACGTGGGTCAAGAAGCCGATATGCTGGTTGCCGCTGCCAGTGATGTGGCGGATGCAGTTGAAATCCATCTAAGCGAAATGAAGGATGATGTCATGACCATGCGCCAGGTAGATGGCGTGGATGTACCTGCGGCAGGCGAAGCGGTGCTTAAACCGGGCAGTTACCATATTATGCTGATTGGTCTGAACCAGGAGCTGGCAGTTGGCGATAAAGTCAGCCTGACCTTGACATTTGAAAAAGCAGGCCAGATGAATGTTGAGGCAGAAGTTCGTGCCATGCCTTGATTATTAACTTTGAAAGGACATCCGTCATGGATCGACGTGTATGGATGATTGCCGGGATGGTTTTGCTATTAGGTTTAGGTTTTATTACCTTCCAACAGGTCACTGCACCAACCATCCTAAATGGCAGCCCGCTCTCACCCGCCAAAATTGCCCCTGATTTTACCCTGGAGTCTGACCGGGGTGAAATCAGGTTAAGCGATTATCGCGGCAAGCTGGTTTTACTATACTTTGGCTATACATATTGTCCCGATGTCTGTCCCACAACCATGCTGACTCTGAAACAGGCCGTTGCTGATTCCGGGCTGAGCTCCAATGATTTACAGGTATTCTTTATTACCGTCGATCCCGTTCGGGACACCGTCGAACGGACAGGTAGCTATGCACGTTATTTCAATCCTTCATTTGACGGATTGAGCGGTACTCAGGATCAAATCGCCCAAGTTGCCAGCGACTATCAAATCCACTATCATTACAACGACAGCGAGTCTGCAACGAACTACACCGTTGATCATACCTCCTACATACTTGCGATTGATCGACAGGGGAATCAAAGGTTGATCTGGCCTCATGGGATGGAGGCCGACAAGATCGCGTCTGATCTGAAAGCGCTGATGGGCGAGTGAAACGCTACAGCTTCCTGATTCAATTGGTTCTGGCGCTGGTAGTAGTTTTTTCAATTTTGGCTATTGTCCAGGGCATCCTGTTGGAACAACGCCAAACCGCTATCGCCTTTCAGGCTACTCAAATCTGCATCGCAACCGAACTGGATCCCGAACTGATCCGGGCAGGCGCAAGCATTTACAATCAAAACTGCGCCACATGTCATGGCGCCAATCTGGAAGGTGCACCGGATTGGGAAACTCCCAACGAAGATGGTTCTTACCCACCGCCACCTTTAAACAGCTCGGCTCATGCCTCGCAGCATTCCGATTCTTCTTTATTGAACACGGTCACGAATGGGCGCGGGGCCGGAAAAATAGCCTCTATGCCCCCTTTTGGCGGTCAGCTAAGCGAGACAGAAATTCAGGCAGTGATCGAGTTCGTCAAAAGCACCTGGGAAGTCGAGGATCTGAACCAACAGCAGTTGCTCAACCAGCCACCTAACTGATCAGGATCTGGTTGGTGATAGCCTTCAAAGGGATTTATGAATTAAGGGACTGAGAACTCGGTCCCTTTTATGGTTAAGCCTAGGCGAACAGTTTACTCCTCTTGACAGATATCCTTACAAGGAATATTATTTTGATATTACTAAATATTATATTAGATTGTCCTAATTTTATGGGTTGATCAATGGGAGGTTTTATTGCTAACAGCTGACGAAAAAAGCTTTCAATTGCTTGCCATAGCGCTTATCGTTCCAGGATTGGCTACATCAATTTTTTATCGCTGGCGAGCCAATCGTGCCCCAGATAAGGTGTCTTCCCAAAAAGAAGAGGGGGCCGTTTTGCTGCTGCTGCGAAGTATCTTTGGCCTGAGTCTCTGGGGAGGGACTTTAATCTACATGATCAATCCTGGCTGGATGGCCTGGGCTAGACTGCCTCTGCCAACCTGGGCTCGTTGGACCGGCGGTGCGATCATGCTCATATGTCTGCCTTTATTTTTTTGGGTATTCAGCAGTTTGGGCAAAAACATTACTCACACAACAGCCATTCGCGCAAAACATACCCTGGTCCGCTCGGGCCCATATCGCTGGATACGCCACCCGCTCTATTCTTTCGGTTTCCTCTTTTTTGTGGGGTTTTGTCTGCTGGCATCCAACTGGTTTATGATGCTGGTATCCATAGGGGGAGCTATCATTCTGGCGGCGAGAACACCGATCGAAGAAGCCCGACTGGTTGAAAAGTTTGGCGACGATTACCGACAGTATATGACTCACACCGGTAGATACTTTCCACGCTTAAGCAAAGGATAGCAGTATTACAAAATATGTTTTGTAGTCAAAAGTGCCAACTACATGCCTTTGATTATTTGAATAGCTGTTTAATGCCAGGAATGGTCCGGAGTGTTAATATCCAGACCATTCTTCAATTTACCTTAACCAGTATTAAATATTCAGATTCGGCAAGAAGTTGCCTGACAGCCGTCATTCTCTTATTTCTTAGGATCAACTTCCACGTAGATTTCACGGGTAATCCCCGGGCCCAGAACAACCGGCGCCGGATACCCTTCCACTTGTAAACCGAGGTTCTTATCGAGGGGCGAGTAGGATAATATTTCCAACCGTGACTGTGGAACCAGGCCAATCTGACTCAGATAACGTAACAACTCTGGACTCTCGTCAGCTACCCGTTGGACAATACCTGCCTGGCGCGGGCGCAAGTCGGATAGGGGCTGTCCGCTCAGTTCAGGCATTTGAAAATCGCGAGTTGGAATCGGATCACCATGTGGATCGTGCTCCGGTTCACCCATCACACGGGCGATACGTTCTTCAAAGGCCTCTGAGATTACATGCTCCAACCGGTCCGCTTCCTCATGAACTTCATCCCAATCAAAACCCAATACCTGATGCAGAAACATCTCAAGCAGGCGGTGATGACGCAGTATCTCCAGAGCAGCCTTCATGCCCACATCTGTAAGGACTGCACCGTGATGTTTTTGATAATCGACCAGAGCAGGATCATTATCTGCCAACTTCTTTAACATCCCCGTTACGGATGCCGGTGTTACACCCAGACAATCGGCGAGCTCAGTGGTACTGACACGTTCGGTGCCTGCACCTAGCTCATAGATACACTTCAGATAATCTTCAACTGTCTGGGTCAAGTTTAAACGGGCCATGTTTATTTTCCTAACTCTGACAGATTTTGCAGCCAGTTCTCTCGGACGTTCTGTTTCATGATACCATGCCATACAGCCCCGATTGCCAATCAGCACATCAGGAGCATCCACCTGTTGCTGTATGTGTTGTGGACTGGACGCCCGCCCCTCAACCTTTTACCAGATTGCAACCCTTCACCCCATTAGATGCTACGGAAGAACCAGGCAGCCAGGGTGATGGCTTGCCTTATAGGGTAAACAATCGCCATACCTGGGCCACAAAAAATGTGACAATTAGTCCCATAACCAGGGGCAGCAAGGCTGCCACAGTAGTCCACTTCCAACTGCCGCTCTCTTTATACATCGTATAAATCGTTGTGCTGCAAGGATTATGAATCAGGCTGAAAAGCATCAGGTTGATGCCGGTCAGCAAAGTCCAGCCTCCACTCTGCAAAATCGATAAGGTGCCAGCTTCCCCCGCCTCAAACATCACACCCGCCCCACTGCCAACGCCACCCATATGAGAAGCTAATACCGTAAGCATCAACACAGTCGGAATGACGATTTCATTGGCTGGTATGGCAATGATATAAGCGAGCAGGATGACCCCATTCAATCCGATCAATACGCCGAATGGATTGAGCAGGTTAATGATCTGTTCGGCCAGACTGATTCCGCCTAGTTGGATATTAGAAACCAACCAGATCACTGCACCAGCTGGGGCGGCAAATGTAACAGCCCGCCAAAGCACCAGGATCGTACGATCAATCATGGATGTATAGATAGTTTGCATTACTTTCGGCGGTCGGTAGGGAGGCAATTCCAGACTAAAGGTTGAGACCTCGCCTTTGAGGACTGTTCGAGAGAGGCCCCAGGAAACAACGAATGTCAACAGTACACCCAATAATGCAATGCTTAAAACGGCTCCGGCAGAAATTAACCCTGCCAGTGAGGCTGGCACAAGCGTGCCAATAAAAACGGTTGCAATCAGGATTTGGGTTGGCCAACGACCGTTGCACAATGCGAAGTTATTGGTAATCATCGCAATCAGCCGCTCGCGCGGGCTGTCAATGATGCGAGTTGAAACAATCCCAGCAGCATTGCAACCGAAGCCCATCATCATACTTAATGATTGCTTTCCATGCGCACCAGACTTTTTGAAAATATTATCCAGGTTAAAAGCCACTCTTGGCAGGTAGCCGAAGTCCTCGAGAAGAGTAAATAGAGGGAAAAAGATTGCCATCGGCGGCAGCATTACACTAACCACCCAGGCCGTTGCCAAATACACTCCATCGATTAAAAACCCGCTCAACCACCACGGCAACCCCAAAGTATCCGCACCGGAATGCAGGAGAGGATAGACCTTTTCCAGAAAGAGGGTTGCCAGCCAGCCAGATGGCACATTGGCGCCACTGATCGTTAACCAGAAGATAATTGTGAACAGAAGCAACATCATCGGGAAGCCCCAAACCCGGCTGGTAACGATCCGGTCGATAGTCCGGTCCAGATCGAAGCGCGGTTTTTCTCCAGGGCGGGTAACTGCCCGATCAGCGATACGGGCAGCATCAGCATAAATAGTTTCCATCAATTTTTCATGGAAACTCCCGCCGGCCTCCCATCGCAGTGCTTCTGCGGCAGCCAAGATGTCCTCTGGCCTCAAGCTACTTGTATAGGAGTCAGAGCTCATCGAGTTGCCTCCAATCTTAACTCCAAATTGCGCCCAGAGTTTTCAGAAGCCCCCCGGCTGATATCCCCTAACTCACCCTTTCGAACCGCATCGATAATCCGTTCGTCGCCATCCAATAAGCGCAAGGCCACCCAGCGAGCGTTTGGCAGATCAGGAAAGACTTCCTGGATCTGAGCGACCAGCTGGTCAATCACCCGTTTCAATTCCACCGGTTCGTTCTGGAGCCGGTAAGGCTTATAAATGACTTGACCAGTGGCAACTTCACTGATTGCCTGCAGTAGTTCCGGGAACCCCTGATTATAACGGGCTGAGGTTGGTACTACAGGCACACCCAGATCCCTGACCAAACGGCGTTCATCCACCTGTAGGTGACCCCGACGGGCCTCATCGATCAGATTCAAACACACGACAATCCGATCGGTGATCTCTGCCACCTGCAGCACCAGATTCAGATTCCGCTCCAGGCGGGTAGCGTCTACAACCACAACGGTCACATCGGGCTGACCGAAAAGGATAAAGTCACGGGCTACTTCTTCATCCAGGCTGGTGGCCAGCAAAGAATACGTGCCGGGCAAATCAACAATTTTATAGCGATGCCCACCATATTCGAAACCACCTTCTGCACGAGCAACCGTTTTTCCTGGCCAGTTACCCGTATGCTGCCTTAAGCCGGTCAGTGCATTAAAGACCGTGCTCTTACCAACATTTGGATTTCCGGCCAGAGCCACAACAAAATCCCAAGCCTCCATATTTACGCCCAATTTCAACAGATTGGCTGCATTATGAACCGGGCAGGTTGCGCAGCCGGTCTCCGCATCCTGGGGCAATTGTTTTTCAGTCATTTCACCTTCTCCATACTTCGGGTAATATCGATCAAGTCCGCTTGTTCTTTACGCAAAGCGACCAATGCGCCGCGCACCCGATATGCGGTCGGATCACCACTTGGGCTTACCAAAGCCGCTTCAATTTGTGTCCCTGGCAATATACCCAGATCCAGCATGCGGCGCCTTTCAGCGCCTCGTATGCGAGGCGATAGTCCTTCTACCCGGGCTTGCTGCCCTGGTTTCAGGCTGGATAAAGGTTCAGATTCAGTCGATAATTCCAGCTCTTCCTCAATAATGGGTTGGACAGATATATTGGCAGCCACAATTGGTGCCAGAATATGTTCGTCACCGTTGGCCCAAAAACGAATCCGCTGAGGTGACTTGTCCAGCACCCGCACCAACATACCCGGGTACAGGCCTTCCGCTATCAGCTGTGCGTAAACCGTTTCCGGTTCGTCTTCCATTTGAACAATACGAGCCAAGCGATCTATTTCCAGATCAGTCAGTGGTTTGTCACCCTGTATAACCAGATGCCCTGCTGAGGTGGGAATGGGATCACCATGCGGGTCGTAACGCGGATGTCCAGAGTCTGGACGCCATCTTGTTTACCGCTTCGGGTGAGCTGGTGTGTTCAAAACGTTCTGCCAGGTCATGCCATTCCGCTTCATGGTAACCGGTTTCTTCGGCCAGATATCTCTCCCACAGGCGATGCGAGCGGATAATTTGCAGAGCATAAGCGCGCCCCTCTGAGGTCAGGTGAGAACGTCCACCCTGCCAGGTCACCAGCTCACGCCGTTCCATATCCGCCAATAGATCGGTCGCTTGATCAACCCTGATTTGTAAGACGCCAGCAACACTCTCTACAGTTGGTGGGCGATGGTTCAATTCCATACTGTAAATATGCTTTAGGGCATCTTCGCTGAGTACTCGCACCGACATGTGACGCATACGCTGCCAGCGAGATACCAGGCCTTGTTCAGGCCTGAATAGGAAAAAAGCGCCACTTAGGATTAATAATCCTGATAGCAACGCAATAATTGGGTCAGGCATTTTTCAGCACCTCCAACTTCCTCATCGAATTCAGCAACTCAATTTAACTAAGGTATGCTCTATAGAATTGACTTAACCAACCAGGATGGAAAAGGCCAAAGTCGATGGTTTTATCACTGTAACTTCCACAAAAGGTAAAACTATTTGTCTTAACGATGCAAAATATAATATCAAACAAAACTCAATATGTCAATATCCTAAATAATTATTTTGGCTTGACTAATTTTATTAATGTCCTTAGTGTAGAACCGTAATGCTAGGGGTAGATAGCCCACGATTACCTTAGTTTTTCCATCTGATCTATGCAGCGTCCGCACCCAATCTAATCCAGAAAGTGATCCCGGTCAGCGATAACCCTCAATAGAAGGTAAAATAAGGGCTGTTACAAACTTACCGGAGCTCGATATTGCCTATATTGGACTGCTCCCCAGCTACAAGACAGGATAGTATAATTACGAAATCATGATGGAAAAATCAAACCCCAACCAGGGATCATCTGCTCCAGCTGGCAGCCACGCTGCCAGGGAGAGGATGATCCTCATTACTGTCAACCTGCTGGCTTTCGCGCTTCTAGCGACAGCTGGCTATCTTGGATGGAGCCGATATGTAAAAGCGCCGTTTCCAGGAGTCACCGCGCCGGTAGAGATTGCAGCAATTGCAGCAGATTCGAAGGCTGAAAGCTCAGGTTTATATGATCAAGTAGCGCTTTCTCCCCTTAACGGACAATCGAACAATTACCTGGAAGGTATCACCCGCCAGATTGAACTCGATACTCGCATTCCAAAAAGACCGGAAGTTGATGTAATCACTTACACTGTGGAAGCTGGCAACAGCCTTTTCAGCATCGCAGACGAATTCGGCATCAAGCCCGAGACTATTCTTTGGGGCAATTTCGATACGTTGCGAGATAACCCCCATTTAATCAAACCAGGCCAGGTGTTGAACATTCTACCTACCGATGGAACTTATTACCAATATCATGAAGGCGAAGATCTGAATGCAATTGCAGCCCAGTTTGGTGTCGATGCCCAAGACATCATCGACTTTCCCGGCAATCCAATAGATCTGGCTGCCGTCTCGACTGGAAATTCGGGCATTGAAGATGGCACCTGGTTGATTATCCAGGGTGGCCAGCGGGCACTGGTGGATTGGTCTCCCCCCACGATTACACGCAGCAACCCGGCCTCGGCCCGTTATTATGGCGCAGGTTATTGTGGAACGGTATATACGGGGGCTGTGGGCAACGGCACTTTTGTGTGGCCGACAAGCGAGCATTTTATATCTGGCTATAATTATGCTCCACCGGTTCATCCGGCGATCGATATTGGCGGCTCAGTTGGAAACGCCATCTTTGCTACTGATAGCGGCGTGGTTGTATATTCTGGCTGGAGCGATTATGGCTACGGCAATCTGATTGTCATCGACCATGGAAATGGCTGGCAGTCCGCTTACGCCCATCTGAGTGGCGTTGGGGTAGGCTGCGGCCAAAGTGTGTACCAGGGTTACCTGATCGGAGCGCTAGGCAGCACGGGAAATTCAAGCGGCCCACACCTCCATTTTGAATTAAGCCTGAATGGCGCTAAACTCAACCCGTTCGATTTCCTGCCTTAGGCGATTCGGCAAGACTTAAGATAACTTTTGTGGTTGGTGGGCTGGACAAAACCCTACCACCAACCACATCTTTCTGTTCTTCAGGAGCAACCTTTTATAGTTGTCCAGATATTCGTTGAGTGTTCAGCATTGCCAGATAATTCGGGTCCTGATAACGATCTAAACTAAAGGCCCGCGCATAGCCTGGCAAAGACCTGCCACTGAGATGCCTGCTCAACAGTTCTCCGCTGGCACAGGCTGCCATAATCCCAAAGCCAGATAAAGCCCCAATCAAATAAACTCCTTCCACACCTGACGGCCCAATTAATGGGCGATTCTCTCTTGTTTTCGTATAGTACCCACCATCCAGGGCTGGTCTGGGAAGCCGGCCGAAGTAGGAGCTCATACGCGGCAGCATGCGCGCCAACCCGCGCACGAGTACTTCTGGATAATATGGGTCATCCGGGATGGGCCAGCTGGGTTCAATCGCGGGGGTATGATAAGGCCATAGGATCAAGATAGTTTGGCTGCCTTCCCCGCCCTCCGGACGAGTGTGCAACCCCTCTGGCAATTCATCCAGCATCCAGCGCGTTTCCGGATCTTCAGCCAATTCCTGACGCTCAGCATCCGAAAAGGGCAAGTGCTGGGGATCGTTCCAAATCAAAAGCGGTGCGTTCCGCGGGACTACTTCCAGCGGATCATTGACAGCTACCTTCAGGTGAAGCTCTGAAAACAAAGGCAGCTCTAAACCGATCATTCGAGCCAGAGCAGGTAGTTTTGGCCCACCCGCCAGCACCAGGGTACCGGCACTCAACTCGCTGAGTCCAATGCCCTCCAGATGCAGCGAGGCTGCTCTTCCCTGCATCTTAATTGCGGAGATGCGGGCTCGAATCAATTCAACGCCTTGGCGGCGTGCTTGATTAAGCAAGGTTGTGCCAAATTGTTGGGCGCTTATCCACCCGGCCCGGCGGACATGGAGCACAGCCCGCACTTCTTGCGCCAGGTACGGAAACCATCGTTGAATTTTAGCAGCATCCAAAATCAAATCAGCCCCGTCCAAACTGGAAGATTGATGATCCGGCTTCCACTCCAGGTTGGGCTGGTAATCCGGGTCAGACACCATACCGCGGTGAACACGCAGCGGGCCGGAGCCTAAGGCACTGCTCTCGCGGGCAGCCTGCTCAAGCAGCGGCAAACGCTCTGGATCAGCCGTCATATACAGATAGCCACGGCGATTCATGTGAAATGTGTTCCGGTTCTCGCGGGCCAGATTTTCCATCAGATTGATACTGTGGTTCATAAATCGAACCATGGCATCTCCGGGGCCAGGCCACCAGTTGCGATAACATTCAGTTGATTTATCACTGGTCAGAGTTAATGGTTGGCGTTCATCCACCAGAGCGATCCTCTTAAACTCGGTCTGGTTGGATAAATAAAATGCCGCCGCAATCCCGGCGATGCCTGCTCCACAAATCACTACATCATAATTATTGGGGCTCATCCGGAAACTCCTGATAGAAAATCTGAGAGCCGGTCGAAATCTCCAGCTCATGACTCCCCCAATTCTATCGCAATCGCTTTGTGGTCTTTTCGGCAAGTTCCTTAAGAAAAAAGAGATTTTGTGTTGTTCGGTTTGGGCGGTGTAGCGGCCCAAACCAAACACCACACATCCTTCTTTTTAGTACCTTAAAGTAAACTCTGTATAAATCGCTCTCAAGGCCAATAGTAGGGCGGCCCTACAACTGGCGCCGGACGAGCATCCGCACGCCTGGGCTGGGCTCGAGTGTCGCACCCATGTGAGGATGAACATTTGATTCGACCAGAACGAGTTTCGCTTGCTGCATAATCCGGCCAATAACCAACCTGGCCTCAACCTGCCCAAATGCTGCCCCGATACAGTTGCGTGGACCACCGCCAAAAGGCAACCAGGCATAGGCCGGTTTGGGGACACCAGCAGCATGGCGGTCCGGGTCAAACCGGTTTGGTTCGGGCCAATAATCTGGATGACGCTGGGTGAGATAGATTGAATAAATGACTTGCTTTCCAGCAGGGATTTGATAGCCTTCATAAACCAAATCTCTGGCTGCGAGCCGCGACCCCAGGTGGATAGGTGGATAAAGCCGGAGAGCCTCATCGATCACCTGGCCAAGGTAAGGCAGCTGACTGAAATGGCTCAAGCCAGGCGTTTGATCGCCAAGCACTGAGTGGACTTCCGTCTCTACTCGAGATATTGCCCCGGGATGCGCTCCCAACAGGTACAGTGTCCAGGCCATTAAGGCGGTACTGGTGTCGTGACCGGCAATCAACATTGTCAGTAGCTGGTCACGTATCAGGTCATCTTGCATACCGGAGGCAATTAGCACACCTAACAGATCGTGCGGTTCACCCGTATGATTGCCTAAATAGGACCTGCGCGCCTTGATCAGGCGGTAAAGGTAGCTGTCCATGGTTTGGATCGAGCGTTCGTACTGCGGACGAGGCACCCCGCGCCAGAACATCCATACCCCTGGGGAAATGAACCGAATAGTATCTAGCACAGCTTTCCATAAATTGTTCAGTTCTGGAGATAGATCGGCCTGAAACATCGTTTCGACCAGAATTAGCAGCGTAATTTTCCGCATCTCCACCAGCATATCAACAACCTGCCGGTCCTTCCATTGAGCTACGATCTGGTCGGTTCTTTTGATCATGACGGACACATACTCTTCCAACATCCGTCGGTGAAGCACCGGATTCATCAATCGACGCAGCTGGTCATGAGATTCTCCATCTTCGACCAATACTCCATGCCTGAGCAGATCCGTTACCGGATCGCGTTCGTTTCGCCAGCGCAGATCACCTCGTTTCTCTACCAAAACAAAACGAGCCGCTTGCGGGCCAACCATGACAATGGGAGAAAAACCTGGCAATGTGATCTGAAAGACGTCGCCAAGCTCTCTGTGGAAAACTTGCAGAGCAGCCAGAGGATGTTTTTCGCTGATCATGGCTCGCAAAGCCTGCCAGCTGGTAGCAGCATCTGGGACAGGTAAAGGCTGCCCAGGATTTACCTGTGCGGTCTGGGCGTTATTTGTATCCCATTCTGGTGGTAGGGGTTTTTCGGACTTCAACAGGCCAGGCTCATGTTTCAAGACAGTTCCATTCCAGGCAGGTTATTCTACTTGCCGAAGCATCAGGTTCATCCAGCTGAGCTTCACTCGCGCTCGAATCACCGCTGAATCAATCAGGATCATACCATTTACGATAAGCAAGTTAGTCATAAAAAAGAAGAGCATTTCTTCAACCGGTAAACCCGCCAGCATCAGTCCAGTCGTCTGCTGCGGATCAATCGTCCAGGTGCCGCTTTGGATTGCCAGTGCATCCACCAACCATAAGTAAAGGGTTGGGGGCAATATTCCGGCAACCAATCTGCGCCAATTGCCAAGCAAGGCATCTCCGCCCACCGCAAGTTGAATCATCACGGGGATCAAAGCCCAGGAGAGAATCAGGGTCAGGTAAGTATAGGGCTGCAATTCGGCGAGCAATCCGGCAGTTGAGACCAGCCACAGGATCGCCGCTCCGCCAGTCAATCCCAACCGGATTACAGGCTGGGCCTTCGCTTCAGCAGAAGCCAGGGAAAACCTGCGGATTTGCAACACCCAGAAGCCAGTGAGCATAGTCTGCAAAACAAAAAAGGTATATTCTTCAATCGGAACCCAACCAATTGTCAGCCCACTGACCAAGTTTGGATCGTACCACCACACACCAGTGGCAACGAGATAGTTATCCCAAGGAGTGGTATAGATCACTGCGATCAACACATGACCCAGTACAGCCAGCAACTCTCCACGCTGCAACTTGCCCACGAAGATAGCCAACCCTGCCAGGATTAGCAAGGGTGGCAGCAAAAAAACAGCAAGAATGCCAAAATATGTCATTTATTTCTCATCCAGATCGAAATACCAGAAAAAACGACTTAACGGCCAGGATGGTTTTTTGGATTCTGTGGGCACGGGCGCGGCGATTGAACACATCGTAGCGATTGCGGCGGATACTTGCCAAAATAGCCCGGTAAATCTCCAGAGCACTCATGACTCCCCAACGACCGAAGGTGAGCAACTTAACACTGCCACGGGCTCGATCATAATATCGCTCGGTCCGCTCAAATTGAAATTCGAGCAGATCGATAAAATTCGGCGTGATGCGGCCGGCTGCCAGTTCATCTTCGTGGTAGCCAAAGGTCTGCATATCCTCTTGGGGAAGGTAAACCCGCCCGATCTGCCAGTCTTCCCCAATATCACGCCAAAAATTGCTTAACTGCATGGCAATTGAAAGATTGTCTGCCCCCGGGAGAGCATCTTCAATCATGCAATCACGGCGAACACCCAAGATATAGGTCATAGCTCGGCCGACAGGAATTGCGCTGCCTTGCATATAATGGACCAAATCAGCAAATGTCTCAAAACGGCTGATGATCAAATCTTCTCTCATGGCGCGGAAGTAAGCCGCCATAGTTTCTTTTGGAATGGCAAACTTAACGGCAGTATCGAGATAAGCCCGCATCACAGGGTCAGGGCTGTCGCCTCGTTCGAACGACAGCCAATAGGCTGCTTCCCAATCCTCAATCGCAGCTAATGGTGAATCAAAACCAGTGTAAGCAACATCGACTCGGTCATCTCCTACTCGCATCAAAGCATACAAAGCTTCAACATGCTTTAGTCTGTCAGCGGGCAGTACACTGCTGGCAAACGAATAATTCTTACTGGCCTCGTGCATAACCCGCCGGCAGAAGGCGTAATCTTCTGGCGAGGCAAGTTTGGGGTCAACCAATGCATTGCCAAGATGACCTAGATTTGTAAGTGAGTGATTTACGTCCATTCTCCAATTACCCTTTCTGTCACCAATCGAGAAGAGATCATGACCATTGGCATACCAATGCCAGGGTATGTGCCCTGACCAACAAAATACATCCCATCAATCTGGCTGGCTTTGTTATGTGGTCGGAAATAAGCTGACTGAAAAAATCCTTGAGAAAGAGATCCGAAAGCTGTGCCAAGAGTGGAGTTCACATCTTGCAGCCAGTCACCTGGACGGTACTGGCGTTCCCAGACAATATGGCTGCGAATCTCCGGATCCACAATTTGCTCCAGGCGTTCCAGAAGCCTTTCCCGGAAAATTGGGGCAGACTGCTCCCAATCAATGTTTGCTGAAAGGTTGGGCACCGGCGCGAGCACATAGATGAGGCTGTGGCCAAGTGGAGCCAGCCCAGGGTCGGTTATGGTTGGGATGTTCATGTGAAATGATGGTGCTTCTGGAAGGCGCTTGGTCTTAAAAATCGCGTCCAGGTTCGCCTTGTAATCTTCCGAAAAAACCAATGACTGGTGTTGAACATGATCGTAGGTTTTATTCACCCCAAGATAGAGCAGATAACCTGAACAAGCATAATCCATATGATCCAGATAGCTGTCGCTGAAGCGGCCGCGGTAGGCCTCCGGGATTAGCTTGCGGTAGGTATAAGGCAGATCAGCGTTCGAAATCACGATATCAGCGGGAATATATTCGCCAGACTGCAGCATTACACCCTTAGCCTCCCCATTGTCTACACAAATTTCTGCAACGGATGCATTCGTGCGCAGCGAAATTCCCATCTCGGCACTTAAAGCAACCATATCCTCCACGATCCGGTAAATTCCTCCTCGGGGGTACCACATGCCGAGCGCCAAATCGGCGTAGGTGATCAAGCTATACATCGCCAACGCATCGAATGGGGACAGCCCCAGAAACATTGAGTGGAAGGAAAAGGCTTTGGTTAACTTATCATTATGGTTGAAGAAACGCGCAACCTGCCGGTACAAATTTTGATGGGCGTTTGTTTGCAGCAAACGCAATCCAGCCAGCGGGTTAGCGAGATCTGTCAAACGATCATAATTGCGATCGACAAAATCCATTCCCAGCTCATATTTTTTGGCACTTTCGCCAACGAAGTGAAATAACCGCTCGGCAGAACCCGGCTCAATCCTTTCGACCTCGCGGGCTAGCTTTGCCATATTGCTGTACAAATCCAGCGTATCGCCATCGTGATAATAAATCCGATAATTTGGGTCGAGCTGTACAAAGTCGATCCGCTTGTTGATATCCTGTCCAAAAGATTGGTAGGCTTCCTCGAAAGCGGCTTTCATCACCAAGATTGTCGGACCGATGTCGACTCGAAAGCCGGCTTCTTCGATCACATTGCTCCTACCTCCAGGCCGGGCCAGTTTTTCCAGTACAGTGACATCAAAGCCGTTATAGCGCAACCTTAATCCGGTTGCCAGCCCACCCATTCCCGCACCGATAATTACAACCTTTTTCATTCCATACTCCTGTTACGGGTCCGAACACCACCATACCTGCGTCTACAACAGGATTCCCATAGTGCCTTAATCTCAGTTAATAAATATTATACCTTTTTATACAGGTATTGTCAATATATACTGTATAATATATGTACATCTAAACTGGTACCTTTCAGGGCTGGAGAGTACAAATTCATAATTCTTGGCGGCGGAAACCACTCCGCTATAGCGGGTGGAGGAAGCCGCCATCCTTTGCTAAAATGGTTGTATACCAAACGAAGCCAACCACAGCCCACACAGCGCGTATATAATCAACTATCACCTGGTCTGGATACCGCGCTATCGAAAAAGGGTTTTGGTTGGGCCTGTCGAGGCAAGGTTGAAAGAACTGTAGGCGGAAATCGCCACCCAATACGGTTTTGAGATATTGGCGGTCGAGGTGATGCCCGACCATGAACACTTGTTTGTGAGCGCACCCCCGAAATTTTCTCCTGCTGAAATCGTCCGTCTGTTCAAGGGAATAACATCCCGCAAGTTGAAGAAAGAGTTTGAAAGCCTTCGCCGCCAGTATTGGGGCGAACAGGCAACATTGTGGGCAGAAGGCTATACCGTAGGTACTGGTGGACACGTCAGTGCGGAAACCATCAAACGGTATATCGAAGAAAGCCAAAAGAAATAGTTTCAAGTCTTGGAACTTTAGATCATTTGTGCTACAATTATTGGCATGAAGCTGATAGCTCAGGTCAAACTGCTTCCCACGCCCGAACAAGCCGATGCGCTCAGGCACACGCTGGAACAGGCCAATGCCGCCTGTCAGTTTGTGAGCGCTACGGTATGGGAAACCAAAACCTTTCGGCAGTACGACTTGCACCACAAATGCTATCAGGCGGTGCGGGAGCAGTACGGCCTTTCGGCGCAGGTGGCGGTGCGGGCGATTGCCAAAGTCGCAGACGCATATAAACTTGACCGCAAGACAAAACGAACCTTCAAGACAACGGGCAGAATCGCCTATGATGACCGCATCCTTGCTTGGCGATTGCAAGACCAGACCGTGTCGATTTGGACGGTAAACGGGCGGCTTCGCATCCCGTTTGTTTGCGGTGAGAGGCGATTGGAACTGCTTCAAACGCGGCAGGGGGAAAGTGATTTGGGGCTGTATAAAGGTATGTACTTCCTTTCCGCCACTTGCGAGGTGGACGAGCCGAAGCCCGTTGATGTTGAAGGCACATTGGGGGTTGACCTGGGCGTTACCCATATTGCAGTAGACAGCGATGGACAGGTATACCCCGCCAGTCACATCAATAATGTGCGCCATCGTCAGCGCCGTTTGCGGGGCAAACTGCAAGCCAAAGGCACACGGTCTGCCAAACGCAAGCTGAAACGATTGTCGGGAAAAGAACGCCGTTTTGCTAAAGACACCAACCACTGCATCAGCAAGCGACTGGTTGCCAAAGCGAAAGACACAAATCGAGCGATTGCCCTGGAAGATTTGGAGGGGATCCGGTCGAGGGTCACGGTTCGTCGCTCTCAGCGGGCAACTTTGCATAGTTGGGCGTTCTTCCAGCTTCGTGCCTTCGTGACATACAAAGCCAAACGGGTTGGCGTACCTGTGCTCCTGGTTGACCCAAGAAACACCAGCCGCACTTGTCCCGCCTGTGGTCAGGTCGATAAAGCTAATCGTCCGTCTCAATCCGAGTTCTCCTGTGTGGTTTGCGGTTTCGCTGGACTTGCTGACCACATCGCGGCGGTCAACATTGGCCGTCGGGCGGCAGTCAACCCGCCAATCGTAGCGCGTGAGGAAGCCAAAGCCGTTCTCACGGAATTGCGGCAGAGCGCAGTTACAAGCCAGCCGCTTTAGCGGCTGGTCGTTGACTCAATCCCGGTTACAATAGCCTGACCGGCGCGCCTTCTCTCTGCATTCCAAGCATAACCAAACATTCAGGAAGGCTATCCAGGAACGACCGTGGAAGATAAGCATGGTGATGAGTGGGGGGCCAAACTGGAGCATATATGACAGCTGACAAAAACATTGAAGCAAACGGCATCCTAATCATCTATGGGCACCGCTATTGCTCCCAAGCTAATTTGCTGCGTGACAGCTTGGATCAGAAGCAGATTAGCTACGAATGGCGTGATATCCGCGAGGGGGACCCTGATTTTCAAGAAGAGTTACAGAGAGCTGGCAAATGGCAATCTTTCCGTGCCCACTATCGTTCTCCCAAACGGCACGGTTATGATTGAGCCCCCCGCCAGGCGAGTGATCCAATTGTTATCACCTGCCAGAGGTTTGTTTTCCAGACTTGTTGATTTTTTCAATCCCCAGCCGGACTAAACCTTCTGCTCGACACAATGTCGGACTTACCCAACGATTAAGACCGGAGGGCACCCAAAGCCAGAATCGCAAGGATCATATATTCAATTCTTTCAATCGTATGAATATCCATCAAATAGGCGCATTCTTCCAGGATTAAACCGATATACGGATCTATCCCTTCTTTTGGTGTGGCCCGAACTAGCGCAGCCAGCAGTTCAACACCAGTTTTCAAGTCATTGCGTGCCATGGCATCTGCACAGTCAGCAACCAGGTAGCCACCAAGCTCCTGTTTCTGGCGTAGAGCACCAAACTGAGATTGGAGCCCAGAAACCGCCTGAGACAGGTTGGTCCCGGCATCTACCCGGGCACCTCGCAGCAGCTGGATGAAACGAGCTTCCTCACCAAGAACGCGGGCCAGTGACAGCGATAATTCCATCTGGCTGTCCGCATCGTTACTTAACCGCAGCAATCGCAAGAGCTCCGGAACCGCTTGCTTTTCTTGCAGCCTACCCAGGGCAGAGGCATACGCAATTTGCAACCCGATGTCGGTTTCATCAGCCAATAGATCCTTAATCTCCGTGATCGATTCAAAATCGCCCAGGGTCGCCAGCGAACGAGCTGAATGAGCCTTTACTGAACGATAGGGAGCATGCAGACCATTCCGCAGGGACTGCACTGCCCGCGGGTCTCCAATCCGGCCTAACGCCCAGGCAGCGATTACAGACAGGGCCGGATCTTTGCCTTCCAGGACTCGCGCCAGGGCTACTAGCAGGCGTTCGTCCGGTCCTCTGCGAGCAATCGATACAATCGCCTCAAATCTGACATAAAATCGGGGATCTGCCAGCGCATCCAGCAGCTCATCAACGGTGAGTGGGCTCTTGGATTGCCCCAGGCGTTCGGTGATGGACACAATTGCTGGCTCGTCCTTAGCCAGATGAAAGCGGATGAGCGACTCGACTGCCAGAAGCGGATTTCCGTGAAAGAACAGCCCGGCAAACTGGCCCACACTGATCTTTCCTTCAGCCCGAATCATCCTTATTGCCAGGGAGCTGGTTGCCAGTAGTATAAAAGCGGCAATAAACAATACCCCATAGGCATCAATCTCAATCCCAATGAAAGTCGTCTGCAATCCAGCAAAACTGTCCAGGACGCGGCCTCCCCCCAGCTGGCTGATTCCCCCAATAACGCCCATCCAGGCATTGTATTGGGCCATGTAGGCAGAGTTTTTTTCCGGACGGACAATCCCCACGTACAGCAGGCGAGCTGAGCCAATCCCCCAGCCAAGGTTAGCCGTGCCTTGCAACCAGGCAATTGCCAGGGCCACAACCAGGCTAAGGCCGGTTTGGCGAGGCATAATCAACCACCATATCGGTAGCGTGGCAGTTAGCAACAGCCCGGATAGAGCAATCGGTTTGGCGCCGTATCGGTCAGCTGCCCAACCCCACAGATAACTCGATAGCAAACCTCCCAGCAAGGTGCCATTTTGTAGCAGAATGACGTTGGCAGTGCTGAGACCAATTTTTTCACGCATATAGAGGGGAATAAATGTTCCCAAGGCTCCATTGGCAAGCACGATCAAACCAGCGCCGACGAGAAACGCCACGAAACTTCGATCGCGCAGCGGCGACCACAAGTCCGAGCGCCGCTTCCGGCGATCCCCAGTGAGCGGGTGCGGCTTGCCGCCCGGCACATGCGATTGCAGCCAAACGGAAAAGAACCCAAACAGCGCTCCTGCTGCAAATAGAATAACATAGCGGTTTAAACCTAGAGCCAGGCTAACCACATAACCAGAGATTGAAACGGCTGCCAGGCCGGCCAGGCTGATGAGAATATTACTGGTGGCTGAATACTTGCCGCGAATGTCTGGAGGGATAAATTCATGCTGCCATGGCATATAAGCTGTCATCGCAGTCGATCGAAACAATGCAAACGCAACCATAATCCCAGCCACACAGATCAATACCCCCTGTGTACCATACTCACTAAAAACCCAGGGAGTCACCAGCAAGCCCGAAGCAGCCACTGTTCGGGCGCTCCAGAAAATCTGGAAAACCCGTTTGTATCCCACCTTTGCCGCCCAGGGTGCCAGGAACAGTGCCACCAATCCTGTAAAGGGGAATAAAGAGAGCAAGAAACCAATTTGGGTTTTATTGAGGCCTAATTCATTCAGGAATAACACATAAATAGAGCCCCAAAAAGTCAGTTGGACAAAAAATTGGTTCGCAACGTCAAATGACAAACTCCAGCGAAGTCCCTGCAGTTTCTGAACAATGGTTGGCTGCAACTCAACAGAAAATTCCGCCTCAACAGGCTGGTCAACGGGCATTAGCAAAGCACCTCAAGGATAAAACTCCGATTTCCACTCAGGTCTTCGGGAGGATTGTGGGTTACCGCAAGTACAGTTGCGCGACAACATATTCTAATCCTAATGATACACCCTCTAGCCACTGATTCCAGAGTACTGCCCCAGAATCCCAGTGATATCTACTTTGGAAGCAGTTAAAAGATGCAGATTTGTTGTTCGTTATGGGCGACGATCGCCGCAATAACGAACTCATTAATAAAATATTCGACAAACTTGAGTTTACCTTCTGCTTTCGATCACCAGGGCTGCCTTGAAAATAGGGTAGATTTTCATTCCTCCGGGTGGACTATGTCCTGATCACTCTCTGGAATTCTCCGGGGTACAGGTGTAAATGTGGTGCTTTTTGCGGGCTGGAGCCCGCAAAAAGCACCACAAATGGCCTTCCGCCACAGGGTTTCCTAAAGACACATCACAAGTAGCTTTCATTGGAGAGGTTATAATTGACCGGTACAATCATTCTTTTCGAGGTGAATTTCATGCACGAAGCGCAACTGCGCGAGCTTTTAGGTCAAGTAAGCCAGGGCAAACTCCCGATCAATGAAGCAATCGAGGCTCTCCGCAATCTTCCCTTTGAGGATCTGGGCATCGCTCGGATCGATAACCATCGCAGCCTCCGCAATGGTTTTCCAGAAGTCATTCTATGCGAAGGCAAACGGCTGGACCACATTCTGACCATTATGGAAGCGGCATGCGCCGGCCCAGGCCCAGTTCTGGCTACACGCGCATCGCCGGAAGTGTTCGAAGCCGTAAACCGTAAGCTGCCACTGGTTGAATATAACGAACTGGCGCGAGCAATGGTTTTCAATCCAAATCCGATTCCAAAACGCAGCGGCAAAATCCTGGTAATTACTGCTGGCACGGCCGATATTCCGATCGCGGAAGAAGCAGCCCTGACTGCCGACATTATGGGCAATCAAGTTGACCGCTTATTCGATGTAGGTGTAGCTGGCCTGCACCGGCTGCTGGGATACATGGATCGCATTCGAAGTGCCAGCGTGCTGGTGGTCGTTGCCGGCATGGAAGGAGCATTACCCAGCGTTGTTGGCGGGCTGGTTGACAACCCGGTGATTGCTGTACCAACCAGTATTGGGTATGGCGCCAGTTTCCAGGGGCTCTCTGCTTTATTAGGTATGCTGAACAGCTGTGCAGCCGGCGTGACTGTTGTCAATATTGATAACGGCTTCGGCGCAGGATTCGCTGCCAGCAAAATCAATCGGTTACGAGCAAAAAGTGATGAATAAATTATCCGTTGAACTACAAGAAAAATATGATAACTTACAACATGTCTTTCGAGAGATGGGCAGCGCCCTGGTCGCCATGTCTGGGGGCGTGGACAGCGTGGTTGTAGCTAAAGTTGCCTGTGACGTATTAGGAAACCGCGCCCTGGCGGTGACCGCCGATTCGCCATCCTTGCCCCGTCGGGAGCTAGATACAACCTTGAAATTGGCTCATGATTTTAACATCTATCATCGCATCGTCCAAACCAATGAGTTCCAGGACGACCGCTATGTAGCAAACCCGGCCAATCGCTGCTACTTCTGCAAAGATGAGCTCTTCTCCCAGCTAGACAGTTTGCTGGCAGAGGAAGACATCGGCTGGGTTTGTTATGGTGAGAATCTGGACGACCGGGGTGATTACCGACCCGGAGGCATGGCCGCCCAGGAACACCGGGTGCGTGCTCCGCTGAAAGAAGCCGGCTTCGATAAAAACGATGTTCGCAGCCTGGCGCGTTATTTTGGGCTGCCGATTTGGGACAAGCCTGCCAGCGCCTGCCTGGCTTCTCGCATCCCTTACGGCCAGCAAGTGACGCCAGAAAAGCTGGCTCAGGTTGAAGAGGCGGAAAACTATCTGTCGGAACTTGGCTTTCGCCAGTTCCGGGTTCGTCATCATGGTGAGATTGCCCGCATCGAGATCGATCCCCAGCAGATGCCAAAACTGCTTGAGTGTGCCATCCCGGTGAATACCCGCTTGAAAGAGCTCGGGTTCATGTACGTTGCCATGGATCTGACCGGCTACCGGCGCGGCAGCCTGAATGAAGGCATTGTAGCCACTCTGGAGGATCTCTAGATTGAAAGTTCTTTACCTGGATTGTTTTGCCGGTATCAGCGGCGACATGGTTGTTGGCGCGCTGATCGACCTGGGGCTAGAACTGGAATTGCTCGAACAGGAACTGCGCAAGCTGGCCATCACCGGTTTCGAGCTGTTAGCTTTCCCGGTCAGCAAGAACGGAATCCGGGCAACTCAATTCCAGGTTAACCTGCTCGAAAGGGATGGCAAACGGCTCGCTGATTCAGAGTTTGTAGAGGTTGGTCCTCAGGTAGACGACCACATCGAACCGGCTGCTGCAGAATTCCCTCCAGCAAGCCCGCACCCACATCGCCATCTAAGCGATATCTTGGCAGTGATCGCCCAGAGCAGCCTGCCAGAATCTGTCAAAGCAACCGCCACAGATATCTTCAAACGTCTCGGTGAAGCGGAAGCCACCGTTCATGGAGAGCCGCTTGAAAATGTGCATCTGCACGAGGTGGGTGGGATTGATGCAATCATAGATATTGTTGGCACTGCGATCGGGATCGATCAGCTGGGGATTGAAGAAATCTATGCCTCGCCACTGCCGCTCGGCTCAGGTTTTGTTCGCAGCGCGCATGGGATGCTGCCGGTCCCTGCGCCTGCAACAGCCGCTCTGCTGCAGAATGTGCCAGTTTACAGCGGGCCTGGCCCGGGAGAACTGGTCACACCTACCGGCGCAGCGATCATCACAACCCTGGCAAAGCAATTCGGCCCGATGCCTCAAATGCGGTTGATGGGGATCGGTTACGGCTCAGGCACCCGCCAGCGGGATTACCCAAACGTGCTGCGCGCTTTCCTGGGCGAGGCTCACAAACACGCTGCACCCGCGGGGACCACAGCCATCCCGGGCAGGGACCCTTACCCCGAACAGCACGTCGGCGTGCCGCTGACGGCAGGCTACCATGAAAGCCCGGCAGTGCTCATTGAAGCCAATCTCGATGACATGAATCCGCAGCTATTTGATCCGCTGGTCAGCCGGCTGTTGCAGGCCGGTGCCCTGGACGCAGTCCTGATCCCAATCCAAATGAAAAAAGGACGCCCCGGCATCCTGCTGCAAGTCCTGGCTTATCCCACTTCGTTCGATGAGATGCTGGAGATAATTTTCACCGAATCCACAACGATTGGCGCCCGCAGCTATCCCGTCATCAAGCATATGCTCCAGCGCGAGAGCCTGTCAGTTGAGACTCCTTATGGACCCGTGCGAGTTAAAATTGCCCGACTTGGCGAGCGGGTTGTGAGTGTTTCCCCAGAATTCGAAGATTGCCGCCGGCTGGCGGAACAGCATCGAATCCCTGTCAAAGAGATCTACGCCCTGGCTATGAGCGGTTACCATCTCATGCAAACATTGGCCGATGAATAGTCCAAAGGATCTGGGCCCAACCCATATCTGCAGCCGATTTGTGGGTTGAACTCACCCCCTTCAGTGTTTTTGCAGCTCGTCCGGGCCGGGTATCTCTCTGGCCGCCCGTTCCAAGACCTCAAACCCTGCAGCGATCAACTGGTCAAACTGGACCAAACTTTGTTCCCCTGACATATCCGAAGGCTGGGATTCAACTGGGTGCTTACCTTCGTAATCAGCCAGCATACGCAGCAAGGCGCCTCGCAGCCCGCTGGCGCGATGCGCCCAGATCGAATCGGCTGACAATCTTTCCAGCTTCGCAACCAGGAACCTGGCCCACTTGCAGCGATCACCCAATTGATCCATCACTCAACCCCTTCTATCACAGCGGGCCAGAGCTGCCGTCAGATGCTGAAATGAAAATCGCAATTCCGGCTCGCCAAATATTTTCATCGTTAACACTCCCGCATAATTTTCAGCCAGTAGTGGCACAAATCCACACAGCGCTCCACCTCAAGCTGCTCCACAATCGGATCGACGAAATCGGGTGGGTAAGCTTCCAGGTTTTCGAATGCCAGCTCATCCAAACCTCCGGCCCAATCCGCAAGCAGGTCGAGGGTCTGGACCATTTCTGTCCTCCAGCGTTCCAACTCTGTCAGGTTAGCTCTTTGCCGAACTTCCCGCCCATCCTGATGGACTATATAAGCCCAGGGAGTATGGGAACGGGCAGCTTTGATCGTCTTACGGGCCTTTCGCAGAGCGATATTACAGGGTCATCAGCCTGTCCTGGGCGAACATCCATAGGTGGGTGGACGGTATAAGTCAGGTCCCACTCCTGGGAGACGGCGAGCAGCTGATCGACCACTTCTGGTGTGGGCAAGTTACTGGTTCCATAGTCCAGATCGAACTGGCCGAGTTCAACATCCTGCACTGTTCCAGCCAGATAAACTGCGTTGGTTGCCAGATTGCCTGGCAGAATGTACGATGTCGTTCCAATTTAGCTCACAATGGCAGGTTGCATCGTGCACAAGGCAGCCTTCATTCGATCCAGCCCTTCAGTCAGCAGAGCGCGTGGGCAGCCAAAATTCAAGCGTACAAAACCATCTCCTCCCTGCCCAAAAGGCGATCCATCGCTCAGCGCAACCTTGGCCTGCTCCTGAAAAAACACCTGGGGGCTGCCATCGATGCCCACCTGCCGACAGTCCAACCAGGCCAAATATGTGCCTTCCGGCCTGGTCATCGTTATGCCAGGCAGCTGGGTGCTGACGTAATTATAAAGATAGTCCCGGTTGGCCTGCAGATAAACCAGCATCTGGTCCAGCCATTCAGCGCCTTCTCGGTAAGCTGCCAGCGCGGCCGTCTGACCCAGCAGATTTACCCATCCGACCAGGCCCTGGGTGGCGCCTATATATTTGGCACGCAAATCCGGATTCTCGATCACTGCGAACGAGCATTCCAGGCCTGCCAGATTAAATGTTTTACTGGGAGCCATCAGGGTGACCGTGTGGGCGGCGATTTCGGGATCCAGGCTGGCAATCGGGATGTGGCGATGCCCGGAAAAAACCAGGTCGCCGTGAATTTCATCCGAACAGATGGTCACACCATGCCGCAGACAGATTTCCGCCATCCGCTCCAGTTCACCTTTCCGGAAAACACGCCCGACCGGATTATGCGGGCTGCACAGGATGAAAAGGCGGGTTTGGTCCGTGATGCTGGCCTCAAATGCCTCGTAATCAATCTCATAGCTTCCATCCGAGCGCAGTGTCAATTCCATTTCCTGACGCTGCATGCCCGCGTTTGGGGGGGCACTCAGGAAAGGATAATAAACCGGCGTCTGCATCAGCACCCCACCGCCATCTGAGCCACCCATGGCATGACAGGCAAGATTGAAGCCAGTCACAACGCCCGGGATTAATATCAGCGCCTCCAGATCCACCTGCCAGTCAAAGCGGGCGGCCAACCAATCCTGAAAAGCCTGTTTCAAAGGCTCATTTTTATCTGGGTAACCAAAAACGCCGTGCTCAACCCGCCTGGCAAGAGCTTCGACAACCGGTTGGGGCGAGACAAAGTCCATATCTGCCACCCACATCGGCAGGATATTTTCGGCATAATGGTTCCATTTGTTGCTGTTGGTACCGCGCCGGTTGATAATCTGGTCAAAATCATAAATCATATCCTGGTTGGCTTCCTTTCTATGTGAGATCTCAGGGGGTTCTTTGGGAACCTCTGGGCTGGGGAGGATAAGCGGTGGTGTTTTTCCGCTCAATTGAGATGTATTATAAACCCGCTCAAGCGACCAATCACCTTGCTGGGCGCATGCTGAGGGGATTAAAGAACAAGAGGCAGTTTGCCGGCATGGTCCGCAAACTGCCTCTTGATACTTAAACCTGCACTCAGGCTCAATTGGAAGAATTCGCCTGCCGATCCAACTGAACCAGTGCCGCCGAATTCAGCGCGATGATGGAGTAGCGCCGAGATATCTCGCCGGTGTGCGTATCCTGCTCAATATTGCGCGCCCAATTATTGCCGATATGCTGGCCCTGCCAGAACACACCCCCTCCTGAACTGCCGAGCCGGGCAAAATGACCCGCCTGGAACTGGGGCACATCCGACGCCTGCGATATGGCATCCACCCGAGTCCAAACGACATAGGAGCGATGCCCATCCCAATCGATCTGGGCCACCTCATCGCTGATATCCAGCTGGATCTCTTCCCAGGGGGCAAAGTCCGCCGAAGGGAATCCGAGCGAGTCAAACAAACCAGCTCCCTGCGCGCTTAAGAATTCCAGCACCAAAGTTTCAGGATCGGCGAGCACGATGGTGAATGCACTCAGCGGGGCACGGTCCAGGATCAGCTCTCCATACGTCCTGTGCAGCGAAATCGTGAGGTATCCTTCCCGGCCCTCTGCCGCCGTCTCTAACAGCGAGAATTTGAAGTGATTATGGGTGACCAGGTAGCGCCCTGCCATGATGGTAGCGTGGGAAAAGGCAGGTTTCAAATTGCGATAGCCCTGAAAATAAGTCTGTGCTTGCAGCTCGATAATGACGGTGACGTCCAGGAGACTTTTTTCAAGCTCGGTGCAGCGCCCCTCCTCGGCAATGTTTGCGGGAAGCACCCCAGGTGGCTCTAGAATATCCGGCCGGGCAACTCTTCCTGCTTTCAGCCAGGCGCAACAACCCGAATTTCTCCCTGCAGGCTGGTGATCTCAGCTACCTGGCATCGATTTGCCGCCATTTGGAGGGCATACCACTGGCGCTTGAGCTGGCTGCTGCCTGGGTGGACGTGCTTTCCATGGAGAGCATTCTTGACGAAATCCAGGGCGGTTTGGATTTCCTCCAAGCCGCCCGGCGCGATCAGCCGGTTCGGCACCACAGTATGCGGGCTGCTATCGACGTCTCCTGGCAGAGACTGGATCAATACGAACGCGATATATTTGCCCAACTCGCCGTCTTTCGGGGCGGCTTCACCCGGCAAGCTGCCCAGGAAGTCACCGGCGCGGATCTGAACTTGCTCTCCCGGCTGGTGAATAAGTCCTTTCTGCAATATGACCAGGCAAACCAGCGCTTTCAGACCCACGAACTGCTGCGGCGCTTTGGGGCAGATGAGATGGCTGAGGACAGCCAGGTGGAAATAGCGGTGCGCGACCAGCACAGCAAATTTTATTGCCACCAATTGGCGGAAAAAGAGAGGGAGCTTTGGCTGCCTCAGGCGTCCATCGTTTGGGCAGGCCTGGAAGCAGATTTTCGGAACATTGAAGATGCCTGGCGTTGGTCGGTACAAGGCAGGCGCATCCAAAACCTGCATCAAGCCATTCAAGTTATGTTTGCGTATTACACCTTTAATAACCGGTTGATCGAGGGTATTTCCCTGGGTGAGTGGACGATGGACCAGTTAACCCCCATAACGTCTCAAATGTTGAAAATGCGGACGGCATCTGGATTTCAGCCAGAATCCTTTCCTGGCAAGCGAGGTACTATCTAATTTTAGGAAAGTTTGGCCAGGCTGAAAGATTGATAAATCAATCCGAAACCTTGTTCCAGCAATCGGCACCCGCAGGTTTGCCCACGGAGTTGGATCAAGCGTTCTTGTTTAACACCAAGGGATGGTTAGCCCTCCAAAATAAACACTTCGAGGAAGCTTTAGAATGCGCCGAGAAAAGTCGGCGCCTGGCAAAACCAGCGGCGACAGGGTGTCGGGATCTTTTTACACAGGAAATCTTGGATTCCTCTATAGCGTTTTCTCCGATTTCGAGATGGCCGAAAGGATGTACACCGAATGCATCGCTCTGCTGCGCTCTGAAAATTCCACCATCTTCCTGGCGATAGAACTTGCCAATATGGGTTCGGTGCTTCGAAACCGCATGGATTATGCCCGCAGCGAGGCGCTGTTTAGTGAAAGCGCGCTGATAGCCCGATCGCTGAATGAATTTGCGGTAATGGCCAACGCTTTGAGCCAATGGGGAAATCTAAAATTGTTTCTGGGGGAATTTGGGCGGGCCGTTGAATACCTGCAGCAAGGTCTAGAAGCGGCCAAAGAAATTTTTGATTTCGGATACGAGTCAGTTTGGATGGCAGTCCTGGCGAGCGCCTATGCTTTATGCGGCCAATTTACCAGAGCCAGGCAATTAATCGATGAAAGCTTGGCCCTGGCAGAAATCTACCAAGATCCAGGTCAGCGCGATGAATTATGGATAGGGTCGAACATCAATATATGGATGGGGCGCTATGAGACCGCCCGCAGTTTAATAACCAGAGCATTTTCCTTGCTGGAGGATAAAGAAGCACTTCGATTTTTCAGGCCCATATTTCATGCGCCCTATGGATCAGTGGGATGGATCGCTTTAGTTGAGAATGATTTCGAGGCAGCCAGGGAAAACCTACGAGAACAAATCAATTTTTTCCGCTCAATGAGTATGGAGCGTGACGGAAGTGTGGGGCGTGAATGGCGGGCAATCTATATGGCAACGCTCAGCCTGGCTGAGTGGCGGTTAGGTGATAAAACTGCTGCCCGGCGACATCTTACTGAGTCCCTGGCAACCGCGGTCGAAATTCGCGCCTTTATCACCCTGCTGCACGTGCTGGCTATCCTGCCGCTGATGTTGGCGGATGAGGAGGATGGGCAAAAGAAAGCCAGGGCAGTTGAGATCAACGCCATGGCAAACAGCCATCCCTTTATTACTAAGGACTTGTGTAAAAATAACTTCCGTTTCATAGAGGCCAAGAGAGAAGAACGGTTAGAATAGAGCCATAATAGCCGATAGCCTCGGAGCGACCCATGCCGATCTCAGAAATTCATGTCTGTCAGTGTATGCATTGTCAAGGATCAGGAGAACATCCTGATAAGAAGGTTCACAAGCAGATCAATTTGCTGGTGAGCCGGTTGGATGAACAACAGCGGCGCTGGTTTGTGGCGGTGGAAGCGAGCCGGTATGGTTATGGTGGCGTCCGTTTACTTTCACAAATCACCGGGATGGATGAGAAGACGATCCAACGCGGGCAGCAAGAGATGGAACAAGGCCTGATCGAGCGCCCAACGGAGCAGGTACGCTCTGCGGGTGGAGGACGTCCTCGGGTCGAAAAAAAGACCCGGCGATAGAAAACGCACTGCAAGAGATCATTGCTCCTGAAACGGCTGGCAGTCTGATGAGCGATCAGAAGTGGGTGCGCAGCAGCTTGCGCCATTTGAGTGAAAGGCTGAAAACGAGCGGGCATCTGGCCTGCCCCAAAACCGTGGCGCGCTTATTGAAGCAGGCTGACTACTCGCTCAAGGCCAATCACAAGCGGCTGGCAGGCTCGCAGCACCCGGATCGCAACACGCAGTTTGAGTACATTGAGACGCAAAAACAGCTCTATTTGAGCCACGGCTGGCCAGTAATCAGCGTAGATGCCAAGAAAAAAGAGCTGATCGGCGATTTCAAGAATGCTGGACGGGGTTGGTGCCGGACAGCCGAAGCAGTCAACGACCACGATTTTGAATCAGAAGCCATTGGCAAAGCAGTTCCCTACGGCATCTATGACTTGGCCCACAATTGCGGCTATGTGTACGTCAGTCAGTCCGCCGACACGGCCGAATTTGCCGTCGATATGATAGCCCGCTGGTGGCAAGCCTTTGGACAGTACGATTTTCCCCATGCGCCGGCCCTCTTGACGCTCTGCGATGGCGGTGGCAGTAATGGGTGGCGTTCGCGATTGTGGAAGCTGCAACTCCAGGAGCAGTTGGCTGACCGGCTAAATCTGGAAGTGAGGGTCTGCCATTATCCGAAAAACACCTCGAAATGGAACCCGATCGAACATCGCTTGTTCGGCCCGATCAGTCTCAATTGGGCAGGTAAACCCTTACGGACCCTGGAGACTTTGCTGGCTTGCATTCGCGGTACCACCACACGAACTGGACTGCAGGTAGCCGCCTTCCCAGTGGATCAGGTGTATGTGCGCGGCATCAAAGTGGAAGATGAGGTAATCCAGGGCCTGAACCTCGAACGGCACTCTACCTGCCCCAACTGGAACTACACGATTCGACCCCGCTCTGTGCCAGGTTGTGCCTGAGATCGGTTATTAAAGTGCGGAAGTTATTTTTACACTACTCCTAAGTGCCAGTTTTTCTATGATATAGCCGGCAGGTATATGCAAGCAGTAGAAGCGGCACTGCCGCCCGAAATCGTCGCTGCAGCCAAAGCGAGGGGTGTTGAATTAGATTTTTGGCCAACGGCTGAAGCTCTGCTTGGCGACCTCAGACAACTGGGTTGGGGAGAAACAGCGCACAGTCAAGCGCCAGACAGATATACCTCAGAGTAGAAGTACCAGTCAGCATCACGAATGCTTAAAGTTTGGCAGCCTGCGCCAAAAGCCATTCATCCAGTTCGACGATACCTTCATCCAGCCGAGCGGCGGCAACAATCGGCAGCCAGGACCGATACTCAGCCCGCCCAGCCGGGCGCAGTTTGAAGTAATGATCCAGGTAAATGGCGTGCAGAAGCTGAATGCCCTGCCGGACAGTCTTTTTCGGCTCGGTAGCTGCTTCACCAAGTGCCAGGATACTTGTTCGCGCAACATCTGCCAGGGGGCTGCCAATTGATGAATCGATCCAGTCTATAATTGCCAGATTCGACTGGCTGATTAAAATATTTCCGGGATGGAAGTCCCCATGACAGAGGCGGTCTCCATCTGGCATGGTCTCCAGGGCTTTGAGCGCCGCAGTTCTGAGCTTATCTGGCAGAGGTTTTGCATCAGTCAATTTGCGTTCCAGCTTGTGCCGAAGCTGGGGTATATCCGCCTGCATCGGCTTAGCATGCACCTGTACGTGCAGCTCAGCCAGCTTACGGGCATGCGTAAAGATACGGGTGGGATGTTTAGCCAGGTCGAAAGCCATCGACTCGCCCGGAAACCGTTCGTAAAGCAAGCCGTGCCGTCCGGCAATCAAGACGGTGTCCCCCACTGCCGGAACCGGCAAACCTTTTGCATGGATCGCTGCGGCAATCTGTTGTTCGTAAGCGACATCTTCCGATTTAAACCAATCAAAGTAGAGTTTTACGATCCAGCCCGGCTTCAGGAGATAAATTTCAGCTGTGCGGCCCACAGCGATGGGATTGCCCAAATTATCATTCATCAGTGGTCATGTTATGCTCGCGAAATTATGGCTCATGGGGAAACCCTATCGCTCAGCCGATGTGTTTTCCAAATCCGGCTGGCCAACGCTGACCACCAGATTTTCGATCAGGTGCGGTTGCGCAACCACATACCTTGCGACTTTTTGGATAGATATTTAATTATATATCTTTACTGTAAGCAAAATCGCCCACCGGTCTGGGGCGATAGGGTAATCGCATTTGAAATATTCACAATCGTTTTTGCCCATTCTAACCGGGACTTGGCACTAACTTAGGTCATAGAAGCTTCTTCGGGGCGATAATTTGCTATCCCGGAGTGTTCCCAGAGCCTGCCGAAGGGCCTTCAATGCACAAAAATGGGTCTTCGGTCGAGCCAAAAAATCCTAATGCGATTACCCTATCTGGGGCGATTTAATCGTAACAAGTAGGAATATTTCATCCATTCAGGATATTTTTCAGCGGGGAGGGCGGGATTCGAACCCACGGTCGAGGTTAATGCCCCGACAACCACTTAGCAGGCGGTCCCATTCAACCACTCTGGCACCTCCCCTATTTCATGTTTTAACCCGGCTCCGCCAGGTTTTCAGGCGGAGGGAGAGGGATTCGAACCCCCGGTGGGCGTTAACCCACAACTGTTTTCAAGACAGTCGCCTTAGACCGCTCGGCCATCCCTCCGGTTTGCTGGGAATCCCTCCCGGGCGGAAAAATTCTACCACATCTGAGGGGGACATGCAACACGCAAACCAAAGGCGGCTGTATTTCAGCCTTCGGGCGAGAACGGTAAATACCGATCCACATTGGGGATTGTGGCATTTGGCTGCTGAAATCCCCCAAGAGTCATAGGTGGAGATTATGCTATACTTGCCCAATCTGATTCCTGCCAGTTTTAGAGGGTCCTTGAGAAATCCTAACCGTTTATAGGCAAATTGTATCCATGAAGCATATTGCCCGCTCGACTCTGATTGTCGCTGTCTTCTTTGGTTTCGATAAAGTCCTGGGGTTTATCCGGCAGATCCTGGTCGCCCGCCAGTTCGCACTGACCTACAATATCGATGTCTTCAATGCTGCCAATAATATCCCCGATCTGCTTTCGGCCCTGATTTCGGGCGGCGCTTTAGGGGTAGCGCTCATCCCGGTCATTTCGGAATATCTGGAACAGCGCAGCCGCCCTCAGGCCTGGGACCTCTTCTCGCGTATTCTCAACCTGGCTTTTATCGTTACTGCGGTCCTGGCCGTTATCATAGCACTGTTTGCGGATCCATTCGTGCGCTATATCATTGTGCCCGGCTTTCCGCCTGCCCAGCAAGCTCTGACCGTCGAACTGATGCGGCTGGATCTGGTTGCGATCTTGATTTTTTCGATCAGCGGGCTGGTTATGGCAGGCTTGCAAGCGAACCAGCATTTTTTACTGCCGGCTATGGCGCCAGGGCTGTACAATCTCGGTCAAATTTTCGGCATTGCCATCCTTGCGCCGGAAAATGGTCTCACTTTCGGTCCGATCACTCTCCCTGCATTTGGGCTGGGGATCCATGGGCTGGTTTATGGCGTTATCCTGGGAGCCCTGCTCCATCTTGCGATCCAGGTGCCGGGCCTGATCCGTTACCAATTCCGCTGGCAGCCGGTGATCGGCCTGAATACCCCCGGCGTCCGCCAGGTGCTGCGCCTGCTTGGCCCGCGGGTCCTGACCATGTTCTTCTTGCAAATGTTCTTTATCGCCCGTGATAACCTGGCCTCCGGTTTGGGAGAAGGAGCAGTGACCGCTCTAAATTATGGCTGGTTTATTATGCAGGTTCCGGAAACCTTGATCGGAACCGCGCTGGCGATTGCTTTACTGCCCACCCTGTCCGAACAGATCGCTCGCGGCGAAGAACAGGCTTTCACTGAAACCGTCAATCGGGGCATCCAGGTTATTCTGGCCCTGACGCTGCCCGCCGCGGCTTTGTTGGCAGCGGGCCTGCCACCCCTGGTACAGGTAGCTTTCGGTTTCGATGAAGCCGGTACTACACTGGTCGTCTGGGCCAGCCGGGCATACCTGCTCGGCCTGACCGGCCACTCTCTGCTGGAAATATCCGCCCGGTCCTTCTACGCCCAACAAGACGCCCGCACGCCCCTTTTTGCCGCAGCCTTGAATGCCGGGCTGTATATCGTGCTGGCTGTCATTCTATCCGGCTCCCTTGGCGCCAGCGGGATTGCCCTGGCGAATTCGCTGGCATTTACCAGCGAGGCGCTCTTGCTGCTCTACTTGTTAAATCGTAAGCACCCCGGTTTGCTGCAGGTGGGCCCAACTCTCGTGAGAGTTGGTCTGATATCTATGGCGGGAGGCTTATTGGTGCTTGCACTGCTCCAGCTGCCTTTTCCCGAACTGCTTCTGGTTTTTGCTTCTATAACAGTCAGCGCAATCGCCATGCTGCCGTTCATCTGGCCGGAAGTCAAAACCTTGATTAAATTGTGAGCGCAGTTAAAATCTCTCCTAAGGTGGAACCGTAGTCTCTATATTTGTTCCGGACGGAGAAAAACAGGCAGTTTTCGTAATAAAGGAGGGCATATATGGGTAGGGTCAGCCGGTTTGTGGTCATAGGTTTTCTTCTAATGCCGCTGTTCAACGTCCGGCAGTACGGCTCGGTCGCCGCCGCGATCCAGTGGCAAGACAAGGTTGATCCCTGGATACTTGAGACTTCCAGCGGCGGGCCAGCAGAATTCCTGGTTTACTTGAACGAACAAGCTGACCTCAGTCCAGCTGGCCGGATGCCCACCAGGCTGGAGAAAAGCGCCTACGTCTACCAGACCCTCAGCCGCCTGGCAGCCACGACCCAGAGCCCTATCATTCGTGCCCTGGAAGCGCAGGGAGCGACTTACCGCCCGTATTGGGTTGCCAATATGATCTGGGTGCGCGGGGACCAGTCTCTGGTTCAATCGCTGGCTCAGCGAACCGATGTTGCCCATCTGTACGCCAACCCCTCCGTGCGATTGGATGGGCCGGTCGGCGAAAGCAAGGCAGTCCCCAGCGCTGCCGATACGGTTGAATGGAATATCCTGAAAGTCAACGCAGACGATGTCTGGAATGCGGGCTATACCGGTCAAGGGGTGGTGGTGGCGGGGCAGGACACCGGCTACCAGTGGGATCATCCCGCCCTGATCAACCAGTACCGGGGCTGGAACGGCAGTAGCGCCGACCACAATTACAGCTGGCATGATGCCATCCACAGCAACTCGGGCAGCAACCTGTGCGGCTACAATTCGCCTTTCCCCTGCGACGACGATTCCCACGGCACCCATACCATGGGTATTATGGTCGGTGATGATGGCGCTACCCGCCAGATCGGCATGGCACCCGGAGCGCGCTGGATTGGCTGCCGCAATATGGATAACGGGTTTGGCACCCCAGCCACCTACAGTGAATGCTTCCAATGGTTTATCGCCCCCACCGATCTGAACGGCCAGAACCCGGATCCCACAATGGCCCCGGACGTGGTCAACAACTCCTGGAGCTGCCCACCTTCGGAAGGCTGCACAGATCCGAACGTGCTGCTAACCGTCGTTAATAATGTCCGGGCAGCAGGCATTTTAACCGTTCAATCCGCCGGTAACAGCGGTCCGAATTGCAGCACGATCAATGCGCCAGCCGGGATTTACGACTCCTCTTACACAGTGGGTAATACAACCTCAACGGATGGGCTAGCTTCTTCGAGCAGCCGCGGCCCGGTAACAGTCGATGGCAGTTTTCGGATGAAACCCGATATTTCTGCCCCCGGGACCGGAATTACCTCCAGCGTGCCTACCACCTTCATCCTATCCGGTTATGGAGAAAAAAGCGGAACCAGCATGGCGGCCCCACACGTAGCCGGGTTGGCGGCTCTGCTGATCTCCAGCGATCCAGGCCTGCGCAGCCAGCCTGCTGCGCTTGAAAACGTCGTCAACGCCACTGCTGCAGCCGTTAATCTTTACCCGGCACAGACTTGCGGCGGCATTCCCAGCACAACTGTCCCCAATAACAGCTTCGGCTGGGGACGGATCGACGCCTGGGCGGCTTACCAGGGCCGCACACCCGGCCTGGCCTTACAGAAAACCGCTTCATCCGCCGAAGTGAACCCGGGCGAGCTGCTGACCTATACCCTTTCTGTGACCAACACCCAAATGGCCCTCCCTGCTACCGGCGTCATTTTGACCGACACGATCCCGGCCAGCACCAGCTTTGTCTCGGCCAGCGGCCCTCACACGCTGAACGGCAAGCAGGTTGAATGGTCCTTTGCCAGCCTGGCAGGCGGAGAAAGCACCTCGGTCGACCTGGTTGTAAAGGTCGGAACGGAAACCTGCAGCCTGATTGAGAATGCCGATTATGGGGTCAGGAGCGATCAGATCCCTCAAGCCGTTCTCGGCCCAGTCGTGACTACTTCCGTCAACAATCCATTCACTTTCGTCCTGCTCTGGGATCATTTCGCCTTCGTCGTGCCCGGCCAAATCATCACATACACCCATACGCTTCAGAATGTCGGAGCAATCAGCGGGACGGTTGGGCTAAGTATTTCCAGCTCTTTGGGGTGGGCCAGTGCAAGCTTGCCGGTTACAGCTACCCTCGGCCCAGGCGAGCTGATCAGCCTGCCTATCCAGGTTAGCGTGCCCAGCGATGCACTTTTTGGCAGCGTGGAAGAAACTACCCTGAGCGCCAGCTGTATTGTTGACCCCAACAACAGGGTAAGTAATACAGACTGGTCGTATTATCGATTTCCAGTTTACCTCCCCATGGTTAAAAGTGAGGCTCCTTAACCCGAGTGCGGGATAAGTATCCCCAAACTCAGGTGTCTTATTTCTGACGGAGCAGGCGGGAGGAATTCGCTAAGATTCCCAGATCTGGCAGCGACTGGGCAGCCGCGGCAAAAATGGGTGGCAGAATCCCAAAAGCAGCCAGCGACAGGCCGACCAGATTGTAGACCGCTGTAAAACCAATGTTCATCTTAACGACCCGCATTGTGCGCCGGGCAATCTCAATAACCTCGGGTACCAGGGTCCAGTCCTCACGCATCAATGCGATATGGGCAGCTTCGATCGCGACCCCGCTGGCAGATGACCCGCTCCGTGCGGCGCCCATGGCAATGCCCACATCTGCTTGAGCCAGGGCGGGAGCATCATTGACACCATCCCCAACCATAATAACTCGATGACCGCGGGCCTGATACTCTCTCACAATCCGGATTTTATCTTCCGGGAGCAGGTTGGCTCGATAGCTTATGCCAATTCGTTCCGCCAGATCGGCAGCCGTACGCTCATTGTCACCGGTCAGAAGCTCCACATGTTGGATCCCTGCCTGCCGGATAGCCTGGATGGCAACCGGGACCTCGCTTCGCAAAGTATCGGCAGCAGCCAGCACAGCTGTCCAGGCCTCATCTACCCGCACAAACAGCAAGGTTCGCCCTTGCCGCTCGAATTCTTCCGCCGCCTGGGCCAGCAATCCGTTCTGCGGATGGCTGCCTGGCTCTACAACCATCCTACGGCTACCGATTTGTAACCGATGACCAGCAACCGTTGCTTCTACTCCAATCCCTGGTCTGGTTATAAAATCTTCCGGTTCATAGAGCGCCAGTTGGCGTTGGCGAGCCAGGGCACGGACGGCTTCCGCCAACGGATGCTCCGAGTAGCGCTCAGCAGAGGCCACCCATGCCAGGATTTCGTCCTGGCTGGCAGCGCCATTGGCCAGTTCAACAGCCTCTATCCGTGGCTGGCCAAGCGTCAGTGTGCCAGTTTTATCGATGAGAAGCACATCCGCCTGGGCCAGGATTTCCAAATATTTGCCGCCCTTGATCATCAATCCCCGGCGAGCTGCGGCTCCGATGGATGCCAGCATCGCGATCGGGGTAGCCAGAGCAAAAGAGCAAGAGCAGGCCACTACCAGGACCGCGGCGGTCGCCAGGGGATCACGTCCCAGCAGGTAAGTCAGGGCGGCTATGCCTGCAACCACTGGCAGATAATAGCTTGAAAATCGGTCCGCAACACGCTGCACATCCGCGCGGTGCGCCTCGGCTTCTTCTACCAGCTTGATCACTCTACCGAATGTGGTGTCAGATCCAACCTGGCTGGCCCGAATCTGCAAGCTGCCGAAGCGGGCAAATGTTGCCGCAAAAACCTGGCTGCCTGGCCCTGCTTCCACTGGCATGGATTCGCCCGTGATGGTTGCCTGATCAATCGTTGCCTGTCCCAGGATAATCTCGCCATCGACTGGGATTTGTTCTCCAGGTCTGACGATAACCACATCGCCAATCGTCACTTCTGCCAATGGGACCAGAGCTTCGTCTCCGTCCCGTACCAAGCGCGCAGTTTGAGGCGCCAGCCTGGTCAGATCTTTTACGGCTTTACGAGCACGTTCAGCCGTAAAGTTTTCGGCGTAATCTCCCACTCGCATAAAAAATACCACCACCGCGGCCGTGGCCCATTCTCCAACCACCAGGGCTGCGATTACACCCAGTGTCATCAATGTGTGAGAGATAATTTGACCCTTAAGGGCGGCCCGCAAAACGTTTCGAAATACCGGGAATCCACTTACCAGCACAATCGCCAGGCCAACCGACCAGGGCACCTGCCCGGTTATGGTTTCGAATAGCCCCAGCCACTCCCCAACCACAACCACAAACAGGACCACCCCAAAAACCAGCCCCATGACGCTTAATACAACCTGAGTGTACTGGTTGGCGCTGGAATCCGAGTGGGCTGGAGAGGCATCTTGTTCCGGAACAGCATAGCCTGCCTCTGAGACCGCCTTCCGAATCATTGGCAGGTTTACCAGGCTTTCGTTCAGATGAACAACTGCTTTCTGTGAGACCAAAAAAACGTCGACCGATTCAACTCCAGGAATCTTGGCAATCGCCCGGCGGACGTGCAGAGTGCAATCTGCACAGTCCATACCCTCAATTGGAACTTCAACGATCTTGTTCGCGTCCATAGACACCTTTAATCAATCGCAACAAACTAAATGGCCAGCCCTCACCATCTGCATTATACTTGCATTATCTAGATCGATCTGAGCCGGGATAACTCAAACTCCTTACCAGGAGACTTAGAGCATATCCGAAAAGTGGTTTATGTAGTTGATGTTGCATGCTCCGCACGCAACATCAACTACATACTTTCCGACTTTTCGGATAGAGACTTAGTGGTGTTCTTGCGAAATCAGATGGGCGACTTAGCGAGGGAACCATTCAGGTGTGTCACAATCAAGGCGATAATCGCCAAATTGTTGACAAACCATCATCTCCTTGTGTCAGTATCGCTTATCCCGTATTCACGATTTATGACCATTCTGTAGGAGATTAATGATGCCAATGAACTCTCGCCAACGTGTCCTGGCGGCTATCAACCACGAGCAGCCTGACCGGGTCCCAATCGTAATTGGATCCAGCAATACAACCACGCTCAAAATGAAACCGTACCAGGTTCTTAAACAGCATCTGGGCATTCAGGCAGAGGATCGATATATTTATGATTGGCCTGAACTCGGTTCGGCCTTGCTGGATGAAGCCACATTACAGCGACTGCACAGCGACGTCCGCGGGGTACTCGATCGCTTCCCAAAAGAAACTTACGATCGAAACCAGAACCGACCGGCTCACAGCCCGTTTATCGATGACTGGGGCAGCGGTCAAAAGGAGGTCGAACCGGGGGTCTGGTATCCGGGGATCCATCCCATGTCTGAAGCTCAAACTCTCGATGCCATCCAAAACTACCCCTGGCCCGACATGGATGATCCCTACCGGGTTGCCCATGTTCGCCAACAAGCAGGCCAGTTGGCGGAAGAAAATGAATACGCCATCATCGCTACCCCGTGGCTGCTTTTCCCGCTTGAAAGAGCTTTCGCCATGCAGGGAATGGACAAATTCCTGCTTTACCTGGCGATGAACCCTGATTTTGCCACTGCCCTGCTGCAAAAAATAGCCGCGCTGTGCAAAACATTGATGGGCCATTTCCTTGACGCCCTGGGGGACAATGTGGACATCATTAAGATCGGCGATGATATCGGGACCCAGGAAAGCCTGCTGATGTCTCCGCGCATGTATCGCAGCATCCTAAAGCCCATTCATGCCGATTACATCGCCTATATTAAAGAACGGACCCGAGCCAAAGTGTTTTTTCATACCGATGGGGACGTTTTTAACCTGATCGATGATTTTATCGAGATAGGGGTTGAAATTCTCAACCCAATCCAAACGTCTGCCGGAAGAATGTCCAACTTGCCTGAGTTAAAGAAACGCCATGGCAATCAATTGACATTTTGTGGTGCGATCGACACCCAAAATATATTGCCATTTGGAACCCCGGAAGAAGTCCGGCAAGAAGTGAAGCGCGTGATCGAAATTCTGTCTCCAGGCGGCGGTTATATGCTCTCATCGGTGCATACTATCATGAATGAAGTTCCCCCCGAAAATATTCTGGCAATGGTGGATGCAGCGCTGGAATTCGGGAAGTATTCAAGCGTATAAGATGTTCCAGCGCTTCCATTCCCAGCGACCCACAGCTATCTTGCTCTTGCTGCTGGCGTTGCTAACCTGGAGCTGTGGAGATCGGCACCAGCCTGTTGGCACGGGCGATTGCATCCCTGTGCCGGCAGGCTGGTTCTTAATGGGCTCAGATCATGGACGCCGGTCTAACCAGCCCCAACGTCGGGTCTACCTAGACTCCTTTTACATCCAAAGGACGGAAGTCAGCCGGGAGAAATTCGCCGGGTTCGTTGATGCGACTGGCTACCAGGCTGCCGGTTGGGAAGGGCCTCCGGACAAAAGTGAGGCAAACCTGCCGGCTGTTGGCATCCTGTGGCAGGAGGCCTCTGCCTATTGCGAATGGGTTGGGATGCGCCTGCCGACCGAGGCGGAATGGGAAAAAGCAGCCCGCGGCGAGGATGGGCGCAGTTATCCCTGGGGCGATGAATGGGATCCTGAGCGGGCCAATACCGCCGATGGAGGAGCGAGCAGTTTACAGCCCGTCGACAGCTATCCATCTGGGGCCAGTGTATATGGCGCTTTAAACATGGCGGGCAACGCCGCCGAGTGGGTCGCTGATTACTTTTCGTTCGACTACTATCTTACAGCCCCGAATCACAACCCTGAGGGGCCCAGCCAGATCATGGATCATGTCATCCGCAGTGGATCTTATCTCTCACCCCCAGAATATGCCGCCACATATTTTCGAGACTCGTCCCATTCGGCTCGCCCTAACCAGAGAGTCGGATTTCGCTGCGCATTATCAGACCAAACAAACAACCAGCCTTAGGCCTGTTTATGCAAGCACAGAAAGAATTGATGTGGCGATGTCTTACGAGCTGTTCTCGTAAAACATCGCCACATTCTGCCTGTACCCTCGAAAATCCAAAAAGTGCGTTTCGGATTTCAATTTTAGAGCATCTATTCTTTCTCGTAAGCCACACCATCAGCAGCCGGAATATGGCTGCGTCCGACCACGCCAGCCAGAACTACCATGGTGGCGATATAAGGTGCCATAAGCAGAAACTCCGACGGAATCCTGACGCCCAGGATCGCCAGCTTGGAAGCCAGCGAGTCAGAAAAACCGAATAAGAGTGATGCCCCAAAGGAGCCCACCGGCATATAATTACCAAAGAGCATAGCCGCCAGACCGATAAAGCCGCGCCCGGCTGTCATGACCTCATCGAACCGTCCAACCGATCCAAGCGTGAAATAGGCCCCACCAAAGCCAGCAACCATCCCGCCCAGGATGACCGCAATATAGCGGGTCGTGAACACGTTGATCCCCAGCGTGTCGGCTGCTTTTGGATGCTCGCCGACTGAACGTAATCTTAGCCCCCAGCGAGTGTAAAACAAAGCCACCGTCAACACGATGATCAACACAAAAGTGATATAGATAAAGATATTGTTTTGGAACATGATCGGACCCAAAATTGGGATGTCAGCCAGTAAAGGCAGCTTAATGGTTGGGAAAACACCGGGACTGTTCAGGTCCTGGTATTTCTGCAAGAACTTGGCGGACAGGAAAGAAGTGATCCCTGTGGAGAAAATATTGATCACTGTACCGGAAATGATCTGATTGGTCTTATATTTGATGGACAAGATCGCATGGATCCAGGCCAAAAAACCACCTGCCAGCACTCCAGCCAGCATGCCCACCCACAGATTGGTTAAACTGCCGACCAGGGCTCCCATAAAGGCGCCGGTCAGCATCATACCTTCAATCGCAATATTTATCACACCGGAGCGCTCACACAATATCCCAGACATGGCTCCCAAAGTCAGCGGTATTGCTTTAAGCAATGTAGTGCGGAACAGGCCTGCCACATTAAGTGAATTATCCGCCGCAGCCCACGCTAAAAAACTGAAAATAAACATCCCGGCGACCAGACCCAGGACAAGATTGGCGCGCCGGTCAAAGCCGCGCGCCAGCTGGTAGGCCCCCAAGGCAGCACTGACAAAGGCTAAAATATTCAGGGTCTGGCTGGTTGTAAACGTCCAATCATCCAGTAATATTTCTGAACCACCCGGCGTCAGCACAAAGGTTGTCGTCACGCCTGGATCGACCGGCCTGGCAAACAAATACCACATTGCAGCAGCCAGAACAAGAAAAATGATCCCCAGCACGCGGCGTCGGGTTGGTGAGACATAGCTCACACTCGGCTTAAGGGATGATGCAATTGTCGCCATGACTAGTTACCTCCCCAACTGCTGATGGTAAATTCTTCTTCAATTCGATCGGGGGTCTTCAACCGGTATATGGTACGGATAATTGCTGGGGCAGCGATAAACGCCAGGATCATTGCCTGGATCACAGAAATGATGTCAATCGGAATGCCAGCAGTCAACTGCATTCGAATTGCACCATTTCGGAGTGTACCAAATAACAAGGCCGCCAGCACGACGCCCAGGGGATGGCTTTTGCCCAATAAGGCCAGGGCAATACTGTCAAACCCATAACCGGACGAAAATGCCATCGCCAGGTTGTAGTTTACACCTAGTACTTCATTGGCTCCCGCCAAGCCCGCCAGGCCTCCCGACAGGCTCATTGCGAGAACTGTGCTCAAAACAATATTCATTCCGGCGTAGCGGGCAGCCTTGGGATTTAACCCGACCGTTCGCAGTTCAAAGCCCCAGGTTGTTTTGAATAGGAACCAGTAAACCACCCAGGCAATCGCTAAAGCGATAAAAAATCCCAGATGAAACCGAATTGGATCCTGGAAGAACCGGAACAGCCTGGCTGACTCCTCAACTGGAGCGCTGACTGGAATGACTTTATTGGGGTCCCTTAAAAAACCTTTTAACAAATATTCGCTCAACCGAAAAGCGATGTAGTTCATCATGATCGTGTTGATGACCTCATGGCCCCCGGTTTTTGCTTTCAACCAGCCCGGTATAAATCCCCATATGCCCCCTCCGATTGCGCCTGCCAGCAGTGCAAGTGGGATGTGAATGATTGCCGGAACACCCTTGATCGCCACCCCGGCCCAAACTGCAGTCAGAGCACCGATGAAAATTTGGCCTTCAGCGCCGATATTAAACAATCCGGCCCGAAAACCAAGCGCAACAGCCAGACCGCCAAAAATATATGGGGTCGATTGAACCAGGCTCTCAAAAATTGGATTGATGGCCCGGCGGATTGCGAGATCATCTCCGCTTTGCAAAGCGGCAATAATCTTACCAGGATCGCCAATCGAACCGGTAAACAAAGCCACATAGGTATTCCAGGCAGCCTTTAGGCCGGTTTGGAGAGCCAAAAACGGGGATGTGCGAAACGCAGTGTAGACATCCTCCGTGGTCAGAGCGACCAGCAAACCTCCCATCAGCAAGCCTGTAACAATCGCTAAAAAAGTGACCGTAAGAGGGCTCTTCAAAACCTCTTCTAAAAAGATTTTGCCAGCATCTTTCTGCTTTTCAGGGGCCTTTTCTTCACTCATGGATTGCACCCTTGTCCTTACACACGATGAGTTTTGACGTCAGACGATCCATCAGCCTGCAGGGGTTGAGCCTGCGATTCCTGCTGAACGATGCCAGCCATTAACAAGCCTATCTTTTCTTTGGTGGCATCCTTGCTGGATAATATGCTGATGATCCTGCCGCGATACATGACTGCTATCCGGTCAGACAGCTGCATGATTTCGTCGAGCTCGGTCGAAACCAGCAGCACGGCGCAGCCATCATCACGTTTCTTCACGATCTGAGCATGGATATACTCAATGGAACCCACATCCAGGCCACGGGTCGGTTGAGATGCAACCAACAGTTTGATCGGCCGAGAGAATTCTCTGCCAACAATCACTTTTTGTTGGTTGCCACCAGACAATGAACCAACTGTTGTAAATGGGCTCGGCGTGCGGATATCAAAAGCATTGATCACTTCCTGGGCATTTTCCAGCATCTGTTCTGGCTGGATCACAACCCCACTGGCGTAGGGTTGGATATAGTAAGTGCTCAGTACCAGATTCTCCATCACCGGATAAGCAAGAACCAGGCCATCCGCCTGCCGATCTTCAGGAATATGGGCAGTGCCCATCTCTGTGATGTGACGCGGTGTTGCCTGGGTGATATCTTGGCCCAGCAGTTCGACCTTGCCATCGACCGGCTTCCCAAGACCAGTGATCGCCTTTACCAGTTCGGTCTGCCCATTACCCTGGACGCCCGCCACGCCCAGGATTTCCCCAGATCTGACAGCAAAAGAAATCCCGTTCACAGTAATATGATTGGTATCATCTACTGCTACTAAACCTTCGACATTTAAGACAACCTCGCCAGGGCTAGCCGGAGGTCGGTCAACCGTCAGGTCAACCTCCCGACCTACCATCATAGCCGCCAACAAGTTCTGATCAGCCTCGGCAGGGGTCGTGCTTCCAACTACCTTTCCGCCCCTGATTACGGTGATTCGATCCGCAACATCCAGGACCTCGCCTAATTTGTGAGTGATAAAAATTATGGATTTGCCTTCGCTGATCAAGGCTCGCATAATCTTAAACAATTCTTCCACTTCTTGAGGTGTCAGCACTGCAGTTGGCTCATCCAGGATCAAGATATCTGCCTGCCTGTAGAGCAATTTGATGATCTCCACTCGCTGCTGGACGCCCACGGGCAAATCCTCAACCAGGGCTTCCGGGTCAACTTCCAGATGATATTGATCTGAAATTTCCCGAATGCGTGCAGCAGCCTTTTTGCGGTCCAGAAACCCTCCTGGATGAATTTCCTCTGCGCCAAGCATGACATTTTCGGTCACAGTAAAAACCGGCACCAGCATGAAATGCTGGTGAACCATGCCGACACCCGAAGCAATGGAATCGCTGGGTGAGTCGACCTGGACCTGGGTACTCTTAACGTAAATTTCACCCTCATCTGGTTTGTATAAACCGTACAGGATGTTCATCAGCGTGGTTTTTCCAGCGCCATTCTCCCCAAGCAAGGCGTGGATCTCTCCTGCTTCGAGTGTCAAGTCGATATGATCATTTGCGAGAACACCGGGGAAACGTTTGGTTATGTTGCGTAACTCAAGAACTGGCGTCATGGTTACCTCTTTGTAGATAAAGTTCCAAATGTGGCGACAGCCTTACTACTCGCACAAGTATAACAGGTTCATCAGGGTTCGCCCGGATCGAGCCAGTGGCTCTTGAGGGTTTTCTGTGTAAATTCCCAGATTTTGGAGTGCCACCCTTCCCAAGGACCCGGGCTAGCAATTTCATAGATCAAATATTTGAAATAAGAGAACCAGAAAATCTGGTTCTCTTATTATCTTTACCGTTATCCGATCATCCAGCTTACGGAAGAGTTTGGATCTCGCCGGCGATGATCTTGGCTTGCAGTTCCTCGATCTCAGCCTTGAGGCTGTCCGGGATCTCATCAACCATGCCGGAGCTGTAGGTGATCCCAACGCCACCATTATCCAGAGTGCCGATGTAGTTTCCGGCCTGGAAGTTGCCGGTGATCTGTTCACCAATGGTCTCGAAAACGAAGCGGTCCATGTTCTTCATGGCGCTGGCCAGAATGTACTGGGCCTTGTCGGGGTATTGGAGCGACCAATCGTTATCAACGCCGATCAGCCAGCCCGTACCGCGCTCTTCCATCACTGCCAGGGTGCCCTGGCCTACCGGACCAGCCACCGGCATGATGATGTCGGCGCCTTCGTCCATCAGGCTCTCGCCCATCGTCCGGCCGTCATCCGTGCTCTCGAAGTTGCCCACTGCCAGACCTTCCTGGGTCTCAGGATTCCAGCCCAGGACCTTCACGTCCGTGCCGTGGACTTCGTTGTAGTAGCGCACGCCAAGCACAAAACCATCCATGAAGACGGTCGTGGCCGGGAAGGCGATCCCTACGTAGGTGCCGACAGTGCCGGTCTTGGTCATGCCAGCGGCCAAATAACCGTTCAGGAAAGTGGCTTCATTGATCGCAAAGCCGCTGCCTCGCAGGTTGGGGAACTCGAGGTAGTCAACGTCAATGATCGCGAACTGTTGATCCGGGTTGGCTCCAGCCGCGGCGGCCGCCGCATCGGCCAGCAAGAACCCTACTGGAATGATCAGGTCGCAGCCTTCTTCCAGGAATGCGTTGATGTTGACTTCATAATCGGTCTGCTGTTGGGATTCAAGATACTTGCCATCGATGCCATATTCAGCAACTGCATCCTGCAGGCCTTTCCAGGCTGTGGCATTGAACGACTTATCATCGATCCCACCAACATCTGTTACCTGGCAGACCAGGACATCCGAGTAATCTGGTGCCGGAGCCACAGCGCCTTCTTCACCTGGCTTGGTTGCAATCTCCCCAGCGATAATTTTCGCCTGCAGGTCTTCAATCTCAGCCTTGAGGCTGTCTGGAATTTCACCAACCATGCCGGAGCTGTAGGTGATCCCAACACCACCATTTTCCAGAGTGCCGATGTAGTTGCCGGACTGGAAGTTGCCATCCACTTTTTCCGCGATCGTTTCATAGACGAAGCGGTCCATATTCTTCATGGCGCTGGCCAGAATGTACTGGGCCTTGTCGGGGTACTGAAGCGACCAATCGTTATCAACGCCGATCAGCCAGCCCGTACCGCGCTCTTCCATCACTGCCAGGGTGCCCTGGCCTACCGGACCAGCCACCGGCATGATGATGTCGGCGCCTTCGTCCATCAGGCTCTCGCCCATCGTCCGGCCGTCATCCGTGCTCTCGAAGTTGCCCACTGCCAGACCTTCCTGGGTCTCAGGATTCCAGCCCAGGACCTTCACGTCCGTACCGTGAACTTCGTTGTAGTAGCGCACGCCATACACAAAACCATCCATGAAGACGGTCGTGGCCGGGAAGGCGATCCCAACGTAGGTGCCGACGATGCCGGTCTTGGTCATGCCAGCGGCCAAATAACCGTTCAGGAAAGTGGCTTCATTGATCGCAAAGCCGCTGCCTCGCAAGTTGGGGAACTCGAGGTAGTCAACGTCAATGATCGCGAACTGTTGATCCGGGTTGGCTCCAGCCGCGGCGGCCGCCGCATCGGCCAGCAAGAACCCTACCGGAATGATCAGGTCGCAGCCTTCTTCCAGGAATGCGTTGATGTTGACTTCATAATCGGTCTGCTGTTGGGATTCAAGATACTTGCCATCGATGCCATATTCAGCGGCTGCATCCTGCACGCCTTTCCAGGCTGTGGCATTGAACGACTTATCATCGATCCCGCCAACATCCGTTACCTGGCAAACCTTCAAGGCTGCTTGAGCCGGCGCCTCTGTAGCGGCAGGTGCTTCTGTCGCCGCCGGCTGTGCCGGCGCTTCAGTTGGTGCAGTCGTAGCCGGGGCACAGGCTGCCAGCAGCATCGCAGCTACCATCAGTACAGCTATAAGCGAATATATTTTTTTGGACATATGTTTTTCTCCTCCTGAGAGAATATAAAAAGGGTTTGGCTCATCTCAGCCGGCCCTACCAACCAATCGTAAATGGTAGGGTAATTTAGATATATCAGTTTAGCATATAGATTGATTTGCTGCAATGTGTCATTGATAATATTTTCGAGAATTATCCATCCTTTGACGACTATGACCAGCTTTGGATCAGACCGTTCAGCTTCTCGGCACACTCTTTCACTAAGGCGCCGGTATCGTAACGCCAGCATCAATAAAACCTGCCTGCAAATCGACCAGGAATTCATTAACCAGGTGCTGGCGCCCAGGGCTGAACAGGCGCTCATTGTGATCCACAAAGTTGATCGCCAGGGATCGCTCGATTCCGCCTTGCCCATTGAGCAAATCTGGCCAGATTACGGTCATTGCTGCCAAAGGATCAGCCTGAGCAGTTGCGACCCAATTTTCAGCCAATGAAGGGGGTGGCGTAACACCTCCAATGAGATTCAGGCCTGCTTGAGCCAATGCCTCTAGCATAGCCTGATCGCCGGCCCCAGGGTAGATAAAGACCGTATTCACAGCCTGGGATATCATCGCCGCAGCCGCAGCCTGAGCTTCTGCCGGGCTGGCTGTGGTTGGCAAATCCACCAGAATGGGATAAGAATAAAAAGGCGGGTAGGGTGACCGGCATAACCCACAATAATAAGTTACTCCGTTGATAAAACCCTGACGGGCCAATTGGCCAGGTTCTGTATCCCCGATCGCAATCATTCCCATACGCCACTGTTCACTGATCACCGCTGCCAGATATCCGGCAGCAAAACCCTGCCTGTCGGCTACCGAGTGACTATCAATGACGCTGAGGTTTCCGGCTGGCTGCAGCTCAGGAATTCCAATTGCCAAAAACTGGATGTTTTCTCCAGCAGAGGCTAGGGCAATAATACCTGGATCAGGTGGCAAGGCGACGATTACTTTAATATCGTCAGTCAGATCAGACGGCGCCAGGCTGGCAACCGATGAAAAAACCAGGTCATCCTCTTCAGCTAAATCTTGCAGCAAAGATTGGATACTCGCAAAAGGTAGTCCTTCTGCTCCTTCCATTGAACCAATCAAGACGACCTTCTGCTGATCTGTTGCCAGGATTGGCGTGGGCGTATCCACTATGGTCGGGACGGGCGACGGAACGCTTTCTTGTGAGGGCACACTCGGTGAGGCGGTTGGGGTAGATGTTGGCTTGCTCGTACAGGCCGCTGTGATCAAGCAAATGATAAGCACAGAGAACCAGATTTTTTCGAACCGGATAACATATCTGCGCACAGAATACTCCAGAATCAACTCAAGTGTTTTCAATCTAAAACCTATCCATTTTACTATATTTACCCCAGCCTCCACTTCCGCCTCTCCGGGGTCTTTGGGAAATCCTGTGGTGTTATAAATAGGAAGAAGTAATAAATAGGCGTACAATCAATTATTTCCGCACCGCATCAACGTCATAGGATGGCTTAATCTCCTGTATAATAGCCGCATGATCGAGCTAAAAATTCCCGGCCAGGGTACTCTGCAACTTGAACACCTGGCAAGCGACGTGAATGGCACCCTTGCTGTGGATGGCATCCTCCCGGATGGTTTAGCACGCACCCTGAACAACCTGCGCGACCGGCTCAATATCCACCTGTTGACTGCCGACACACACGGCCACCAGGAAAGAATCGACTTTCAGCTTGGTCTCAAAGCAGTCCGCATCCAGCCGGGTGATGAAGCCCGTCAAAAGGCCGAGTATATAAAACATTTGGGTGCCGAACGTGTGGTTGCAATTGGGCAAGGCGCTAATGACGCCGAGATGTTGGAGGCGGCGGGATTGGGAGTATGTATCTTATCTGCAGAAGGCACAGCCCTTGCAACACTACTAGCATCTGACCTGATTGTGCCCGACATTTTCTCAGCCCTTGAGCTTCTTGATAAACCACTCCGTATCGTTGCCAGTTTAAGAAAATGAATCTTAGCCAACTCGAACAAACACCTGACGACCCCAACAGCCTGCCGCCAGCCCGCCGCAGACGGGCAGGCCGATTGCTCGCTCCCTTAGATGCAGATGAACGCGCCGATTTCCTGGACGATCTGGCACACCGCGCCTCTCCATCATTTGATTTCTTCCTGTTCTCCCTTTTTTCGGGTGCAATCATCAGCATAGGTTTTCTACTAGATTCGCCAGCCTTGCTGGTTCTGGGCGCGGTTGTAGCGCCAGTCATGGCACCAGCGATAGGTATCTCGTTTGGCACGGTGATTGGATCAGTGCGTGTCTTCTTGCGCAGCTTGCTAGGGCTGGTTATTGGTGGGGTATTGGTCGTATTGGTCGGCTCACTGGCCGGGCTGATCGCCCGCGCCTGGCTGCCACTGTCTCTTAGCCAGGCTCACAGCCATTCTCGATTGATCTGGACAGAATTTCTTGTGTTGGCTGTCGGAGCAATACTGACATCTGCGATGCTCACCCGCCCAAAAAGCAACCCTCTCCTGCCCAGTGTGGCTTTGGCGTATGAGCTCTACTTGCCTTTAGCAGCTGCAGGTTTTGGGTTGGGCAGTGGGATACCCCATCTATGGCCGGATGGTCTGGTAGTTTTTGCAGTTCATCTGGCATGGGGCGCATTGTTGGGAGCCCTCACCCTGGCGATCTTGGGTTTTCGCCCACTGACTCTATTTGGATACACCTTGGGAGGCGCTGTAACGCTGGTTGGGATCATCATGCTGATCGGGCTCAGTGGAGCCGGCGCAGCTTTTGGAGCTCAAATCGCACTGCCAACCCCGATACCGAGCGCAACCCCCACGATTACGCTGACTGTTACTCCCACACTTACACCAATTCCGCCCACCATCACGTCCACACTGACCCAAACCCCAACTTCCACAATTACACCGACCATCACCCCTACACTGACTCCCACGCCAATCCTGGCATTAATCCAGGCGGAAGATGGGCTTGGAGCATTAATTCGAGCCGAACCGGGTGGTCAGATAATTGGCAGCCTGGTAAACAACACCCTGATGCAAATCCTGCCCGAAGCAGTTGAGACCGAAGCGGGAACCTGGGTTCGTGTCATTGCCCCCGATGGAATGGAAGGTTGGATGCTGCAATCTCTGCTACAAATCGCCACTCCTGCTCCAAACTGGTAAGTGCCTGTGTGCAATACAGATTGCAGAAGGAAAAACTTCGCCTAATCACCCGGCATGAGGGTTAAGGAAGCCGTTGGGTATCCTGGCAAAATGATCTGAGGATCCTCCACGGCTATTCCCAAAGAACCTGCCACTTTATTCACTATCCGCGACAAGATCTTGCGGCCCAAATGACCCGGGGAGCAACTCTGCAACCGTTGTCTCCAGTTTCAAATTTCCATCAACATCTGCGATATAAACCAGAGTATCCAGACTAAACTCAGCCAACACCTGGCGGCAGGCACCACAGGGAGCACCGCCATTGGTAGTCACAACCGCGATCGCTTCAAACTGGCGTTCCCCTTCCGAGACAGCTTTAAATACAGCCACCCGCTCGGCGCAGATCCCGGTTGGGTAGGCGGCATTCTCGATATTGACCCCATCATAGATCCTGCCGGAGCTGGTTAACAGGGCCGCTCCAACTGCATAGTGGGAATACGGAGCATACGCCCATTTACGAGATTCAATTGCTATTTGAATTAATCGTTCGCGCGCTTCTCTCGTTGGCATGTTTTTTTTCTCTTCCTTCATCAGTCTCAGGTAACAACCATTGGGCGCGGACCTTTCGGATCCTGCGGCCACTGACCTGTTCCACCGTTAAAAGTAATAAATCCTCCCGAACCTTCTCACCCACATCAGGCACTCGACCTATACGGCTGTACATGAATCCGCCAATGGTGTCTGCTTCGTCAGATGGCAGGTGGCTGGTCATGATCTCATTAAAATCATCCAAATCGACCCGCCCCAAGAAGACATATTCACCTGTTTTTAACACCTGATAGGGAGCTTCTTCACCCTGGTCATATTCATCTAATATTTCGCCGACGATCTCTTCAACAATATCTTCCAGGGTAACCAGGCCTGCTACGCCGCCATATTCATCGACTACGACCGCCATATGAATACGTTGTGCCTGGAGTTCGGTGAGCAGTTCATCCACTTTTTTCGCCTCGGGCACAAAGTAAGCCGGACGCAGCAGATCTCTTAAAGAGTTTAACTGTCCCCCGGTCCGCCATACCCTTAGCAGATCTTTAGCGTATAACAGGCCAAGGGTATTATCAACCGTCTCTTCAAATACCGGCACCCGCGAATGGCCTGATTGAAGCAGAGCATCCACAGCATCTTCCAAAGGGGTCAAAACATCTAACGCAAGCATATCAATGCGCGGGACCATTATTTCTCGGGCCAGAGTCTCTCGCAATTGAAAGATCGAGAAAATCATCTGGCGTTCACCCTGTTCAAAGACACCTTCTTCTTGACCGGCATCCACCAGAGTTTTCAGCTCGTCTTCCGTTACCGAACCTAAACCATCGGGGATGGACTGCTCTTCAGAGCCGACGGCTAATGGCAGCAACAGCGGCTTCATAAGTGCCATCCAGATCCTGGCATAAGGAGCCAGCTTGACTGCCCAGATTTCAGGATAGCGGCTTGCCTGGTTTTCCACTGCCCACTCGAACCAAAACATTAAAATAGCCGTCAATGTCATCCCAATCCAAAACACCCAAACGACTGAGGTATTCAGGATTCCTGCCGTATAAAGAAATACAATGCCCAAAATAAAAAAGCGGGCCAGTAACAGCGTCAGATTCAAACTGGCTTTCAAGCGCGGCAGGTTGTGAAGTAAGTTGATCGCAATGTTAACCTTGGCTTCCATCTGCTCTCGCAGGCCAAGCAACCGAGCATGATTGGTTTGGGTATATGCTGCTCTGGTTGCTATAGCAAGAAAATCTACAGCTAATAGGGCAGCCAATCCCAGAATTGAGAAGAATAAATCGTTCACATCACTCCAATTTCCGAATAACACGTGCTGGCAAACCCACTGCCAACATATGAGGGGGTACATTTTTGGTTACAACTGCGCCTGCGCCAGTGCGAGAGCCATCGCCCAACTTCACCGGAGCAACCAGCATCGTATCGCTGCCGATAAACACTTCGTCACCGATCTCAGTTTTGTGTTTATTTTTGCCATCATAATTGCAGGTGATCGTCCCGGCTCCAATATTAACACCAGTACCGATGACCGCATTTCCTATATAAGAAAAATGCCCCATCTTAGTTCCAGGACCGAGGTAAGAGTTTTTCACCTCGCCAAAATTGCCCATATGCACACCCTCGGCTAGATGAGCGCCCTTTCGCAAATGCCCAAATGGCCCAACCTCAACGCCATCTTCCAGCCGAGCGTATTCCAAGACCGAGGCAATGACCTTACAGTTGTTCCCAATCTGGGTGCTGTCGATGATGGCATTTGGACCGATCATACAGTCTTGGCCAATTCTGGTTGTGCCCTGCAGGTATGTGTTTGGCCAGATCACGGTATCCATCCCAATCGTTACACCAGGCTCAATATAGGTGCTGGCTGGATCAATAATACTGACCCCCGACAACATCCACTGCTGGTTGATCCGATGCCGTAATACTGCTTGTGCTTCAGCCAGATGGACACGGGTATTTATACCAATTGACTCCCCAGGATCAGATACCCTGATTGCCTGGACAGACAGGCCATCTGCCACAGCGATCCCAACCAGATCCGTCAGATAATATTCTCCTTTGGGAGACAGCGGGATGCGAGCCAACGCCGGCCATAACCAATCGGCCCGAAAACAATAAACACTGGCATTCAGCTCCCGGATGGCGAGCTGGTCGGTAGATGCCTGCGCTTCTTCTACGATTGCCTGAACCTGACCAGCATCGTTCCGGACAATCCGGCCAAAACCACGCGGATCATCAGCCTGGAGGGTAAGCATGCTGATTGGGCCTGCATGTTTTGCTTGCAACCCAACCAGATCATTCAGGGTAGCAGAGGTTAACAGCGGCATATCTGCGGTTGTGACCAATACCTGGTCCGTCTGTCCTTCAAGCAGCTGCTGAGCCTGCTGGACAGCATGCCCGGTTCCCAGCTGCGGTTCTTGGAATGCGAAACGAACCTGGTCCTGGAACAACCCGCGGATTTCTTCAGCTCCATGGCCGATGATCACAACAGGCCATTCATCCGTTGCCTGGCGGACAGCCTCCAGGGCAAATTGAAGCATTGGGCGTCCAAGGATCGGGTGCAGCACTTTGGGTAATTGGGAACGCATCCGGGTACCCTGCCCGGCCGCCAAGACCACCGCAGTCGTCTTCATACAAACTCCTCAATTTGAATAATAAAACCACCCCAATTTTTGGACAGTTGTGGATCCTAAACAGATGCAAAGTCAGACGAAATACAAAAAAGGACGAGCATCACGATGCGATTTAAGCAACGTGAAACCCGTCTCAGGTAAGAAAGCTGGATATTTTGAGGTAAATCCAATTCGTCGTCGAGCACTAATCAATCCATTTCGAGCGGGCAGGCTGGGGCGCCCGGATTCGAACCAGGATATACGGATTCAAAGTCCGCTGTGCTACCGTTGCACCACGCCCCAACAATTCGCCCAAAAACGCCCGGGAACCGAGCGACCTGAATTGTAACATAAGCTATACAAGACTGGCAACCTCAGTTTGGATTTATCGGGGAATCTCCGTGAAATTTTTAAGAGATCCGAGGTTGAGCCTCGAGCAAGAATAGCGGAATCATTCCCCTTCGTGGTCTGGGGCCAGGCCAAGCTGGCGTGCCTGATCATATGAGATTGCGTTGGCATTGATGACGCCTTCGGCACGGTCATCTTCCACTAAAGACTCCCAGAATGCATCTACTTCTTCGGGCATGTAGCTATCCTGGCCTGCTTGGCTGAATATTTCATCCAGAACGGGTTCTTCTACTACTTCATCGTTAGAACCTTCTAGCCCTTCAGAGGTAGAACCTTGGTCAACTTCAGGGGTAAAGTCTTCAACCACTTGTGAGGCGGGTTCAGAACCATCTATTACGTCATGGCTTTCAGAGCCGGCCTGCAAGATTTCTAAAAGTCTGTGTACGCTCCGATCCACCATAACTAAGCGCTCACCCAGTGTCTTGGAGGTAAATCCAGCCGGGATGCTGATTAGTAATGATGCTGTTGGACCAACATGGGCCAGGATAAAATCTGTTTGCAGCCCACGGAATATCGAAAAACTCTCTGGAACCAGCATACCAAGATTGGTTGAAATTTCTGCACCAGCATGCGAAGCTGCCAACAATGCAGTGACGACTGGCTCACCATTCATGATATCTGAAATTTCACCGGCCTGAGCCACACTTCGCCCCCGTTCATCCAATATCAGCGCCGCATTGGCGCTTAAATTCTGGCGCAGATTAGCTAGCTCAGCTGCCAAACTGGGTGGTTCGTCCGGTATATTCCGGTTGCTATTTTCATGATCTTTCTGCAACCCACCTTGTTGATCCGCCGCTGGGCGTTCAAGACAGCGTTTGACTGCATCCAAAAATTCGATCATTTCGACTGGTTTATAGAAAAACGCAGCAACCCCAGCTGCCTCGATGCGTTGGCGGACACTTGGATCAGACAGGCCAGTGATCAAGATCAGATCCACATCCGGGTTGCTTTGTCTGGCGCGTTCTCTTAATTCCAGACCGGAAATGCCAGGCAGGCGAATATCGGTGATCAGCACATCTATTTGATGGTTTGAGAGCACCAAAAGCGCCTCTTCTCCAGAAGGCACATCAATGATTTGCAAATCCAATCCAATAGTTTCCAATCCAGCGCGCAATACACGCCGGATGTCTCTCTGATCGTCAACAACCAGAACACTATATTTTGCCATGATACCTTCGTTCCATTGTATTTACTTTGACATGGACATTTATCAAGAGAGAAAAGCCCTTTCAAATGTTAAATCGCCAGATCAATCCGTCTCATTTATTCGCCAGCATGCCGTAAAATGCCTGGGACCATATCCTTTCAGCTGTGGATTAAAATTCTTACCGGCTTCCATCGCAATTGGGCAGCGCGGATGAAAGCGAAAGCCTTACGGCGGGTTGAGAGGGCTGGGAACATCTCCTGCTAATATTATACGCTCTCGTTTGATTGTTGGGTCTGGGATTGGAAAGAGACATCATGGACTCACAATACCTGCGACACTTGCGTCCCAATTCTGAAGACCGGAATCAAACTGGGGGTTGGTTGTTGAAAGATCCTTGAGATTTTTTGGCCGGGTAGGCGGGCAATATCCGAATCGTTACGGTTCCGCCTGCAATGCGTGAGCCGGCAAACCAAAGAAACCGGCGCCGATGCCACCCAACACGTCCGTGTAGAGATATTCGATATTTCGATACGCGTCGTAAACGGGGGTGGTAAACAAATAAATGTACGGCAGATCCGTCGCCAGTATCTCTTGAATCTGGTACATCTGCTGTTGGGCTTCTTCCAGGTCGGTTGCCGCATTGAAAAGACCACACAATTCATCCAGTTCCAGGTTGATATATTGATACGGATTACCAGTTACAAAAAGGTCACAAGCATGATCGGGAAATAAGGAACTAAAACCCCACCCCAAAATGAACATATCGTACTCGCCAGTTCCATAAATAATCGTGCGAATATTATTAAAATTCGTTAGCTCAGCGGTCACAGGAATCCCCAGTTGGCGCATCCATTGCTCAATAAACAAGGCAGCGGTCGCTCGTAAGGGATCATAACCTGGGTTGGGAGCCAATAAAGTAATCTCAGGGAACAGTTTTCCTTCCGGAGTCATCAACCCTTTACCAAGATCAACCGATCCACCTTGTTCTTGGTTCCAGGCAGGTTCAGTTTCCCAAGAGTAGCCAGAATCCTTCAACATAGACACAGCTTCTTCCATCCAACTCTTGGCGTCCATGCCATCACAAAACCTGGTGACATCCTCGTTATACCAGAAGCCATTACCTGGTGGGATGACGCTGTATACAGGGGCAGCCTTGCCTTGCAGCAACTGCTCTGTCAGAAATTGCAGGTCGATCATACAGGCAATTGCCTGGTGCAGCACTGGATCTGCCAGGTGAGGGCGGTCGTGATTAAAGGCCAGATAGCGAAAACCATTCTGCTGGTTTTCAACGATTTGAATCGCCGGGCCCTCCTGCAGCTGGGACAGGAATCCGCTTGACAGTCCCAAGGGTGATAGGATGAAATCAACCTCATCATTGCGCAGTGCCAGGATCGCTGCATCCTGGTCGTAGAGGGAGTACAGGACGCTTTCGAAATTCGGACCAGCGGTAAACTCCAGAACTTTATCTCCGGTCGGCCTGCCAAAAGCCACGAATTCGTACTTCCCCTGGATCGACTCGCGATAAGCGCCATTGGCAAACTCTTCGACATGCTGGCCAGCAAAGTAGAATTCCGGATTGCGAACATTCTCTACGAAAGCACCGGCTTCCCGACGATTGAGCAGAAAAGGTCCAGCGGTAGGTTCTCCCGTATTATCCAGGCTGTGAAGCAGATCGACTGCTGCGGACTTCCCGGCGATATAATCTTCACTCTCAGAGTCCAGGGCCGAAATGCCATCCATAATCGCCAGAGCGTCCGCGATTTTTGGCTCCCAATACGCTTTGTTCACGATTTTCCCTTGCAATGCACCGTATTGCCAGCGGGAGAGACCGGGTTTCTGTTTGAAATAGAACTTCACGGTCAGGGCATCCACAGCTTCAACGTGGTCCAGGAAATTCGGATCATAGGCGTTGTTCCAGTTCAAACCAAGTTGAAATGTCAGCGCAGTGCCGGCGGTGAAGGCCACGTCATCGGCTGTAATGAGTGTGCCATCACTCCAGGCTGGGCCATCTTTCATAGTCACGGTAGCTACCCATAGATCGCCTTCCTGGACAAGCTCAGTTGGAAAATCTGCAGCCAGTGAAGGTATAAAATCGAAGCGCTGATCGGACAGGGTGAACAGGGATGGCCAATAGCTGTCCTGAACGGCATAGTTCCAGTAGCTGGACTCCACAAAATCATAGAGCGCCCAAACATTTGTGGATGTAACTTCAGCTAAGATAGCAAAACGTACACTATCTTTGATTGGCAACACTGGTTCAGGACTTGGGGGCGTCGTTGCGGTAGGGGCAATCAGGGTAGGTGTCGCTGCGTCAATCGTTGCGGTTGGCGGGGGAGGTGAAGGGGATTGACAGGCAGCCATGAGCGCGCCAATCATCAGAATTAGGCAGGAGGTTGAAAGTTTGTTATTTAAGAGCATCAACATTCCTTCAGTATATCATTCTGATTTGTGCTGTTTCTTAACAAAAACGATGACTGGTTTATAGCTCTGGGAGTCTTCCCTAAAATTCTTGGGGACTTGAATCGATTGGATTAGATCGTCAAATTAAGATCATTCAGTTGTAATTCATTGTGTCAAATTGAGCGTTCATCCTCGCTGAGGGGTGTAGGGTGATCGCATTTCAAATCGAGAGCACCTTGAGCAAGTAATTTTCGTCCCAACCGGCTTGCAAGCGCTTGGCCTGAATGCCCACTTTGGCAGACTTTTCCTGTTTCAGCAGGTTGAGGGCCATATGCCGCAACACAGCGAAGTTTGCCGGACCATGATCTTTGCGGACACGGCTGATATCCTCACGAAAAGCCACATCCAGCACCCAATGCAAACGGTTCTCGATGCCCCAATGACTGCGTTTGGCTTTCAAAAAATCCTTGGCATTTAGCACCGCACTCGAAATGAAATAGCGGGTTTTGGTCTCGACCTTGTCACCAAACCTTCTTTCGGAACGGATCATTGCCAGAGTACTCAGGTTTTTCCAATTCTGCCGACCGCGCACATACGCCAGGTATTCTTCTTCCGAGATCGCCCAACATTCCCGGATCTCCATGCGCCCATGTGAGTTATCGACTTTGCGGGTATATGTGTATCCTGGGCTCTGGAAACCTTCTTGTTGATCCAGGCTGAATAGTCTTTCCAGATCTTCATACAGATGGAGCTGGTTCTCTTTCACGGCCAACAAGTAATCACCACCTTGAGCAACGATCTTTTCGGCGATCTCGATCTGGGTCCCAATGGCATCAATTGTCACCAGACAACCGGAGATATCGAGCACTTCCAATAATCTGGGAATCGCAGTGATCTCATTCGACTTCTCGTCCACCTTGACTTGCCCTAACACCAGCTCATTGGCAGTTGCCCAAGCGCTCACCACATTGATCGCACTTTGACCTTCAAAACGGTCCACTGAGCCTCGTAATTGCTTGCCGTCGATGGCGATCACTTCCCCTTGCGTTAGCCTTTGGATTTCTGCTACCCAGCTCAAAAAGGTCAGTTCAAATTCTTCCGGATTGATCAGCCCAAATACTCGCCCAAAGGTGTCGTGCGAAGGTATGCCATGCGGCAGTTCTAAAAACGTCTTCAACCACTTTGCCTTGCTCCTGCCAAATAGGGCTACATCACTCCATCCATCTGCTCCACAGACCACCGCACAGATCGCAATCACCAAGATATCGATGAATTTGTGCCGGGTCGCATTCCCTATCCGTGGATCTGTGACTTTCCCAAGATGCTCCCTTATCCTTCCGATCGGTTTGTCTGCCATTGCTGTACTCGCCTCCGTACAGCAATTGTCTCATATCTAGTTCAAATGCGATCACCCTACTGAGGGGTGTACTCAATTGTTGTAGAAAAATAATTTTGGTGTTCGGTTTGTGCGGCTGGAGCCGCACAAACCGAACACCACATCTACACCCTTACCCCAGAGAGCCCTGGCTGAAGGGCTCGCCTTAAACCAGAATGGAAGCTGGGTGAGTGGGCAGGCCGCGCCCGCCCACTCACCCAGCTTCCCCTGAGCTGCGCAATTTCCACCTTTTTTAATCCAAAACCGTTTTTCAGAAGTATTATAGTTAAGAGAAGATGGGTTTTTTTAATAGAAACGAACTGTGATTTAATGAACTATGTTCATTGACGTTTGTTAATACATATGCTATATTGCAGATGTAACCCCGCATGGGGAAGTTTTGGTATTGGATGGCTTGCAATCAACAGTTTGCATCGGGAACGGGTAGATCCCGGATAAGACGGCTATATATAACGTCAGTGGCCGCCTAACAAAGCCTGACCACTACCAAAACCAATTCAAACCAACATAAAGAGGAGAAGGAAATGAAGAGATTTACGTTCTTGGTTCTAAGTCTATTGATCGTAGCGAGTATGGTGCTGGCATCCTGCGCCCCAACCACTCCTGCGCCAACAGAGGAAGCACCCGTCCAACAGGTGGAGACCGAAGCCCCACCTGCAGAGGAAACTGAAGCTCCAGAAATGCCCGCGGCAACCGAGGAACCGACCGCGGAGCCAACTATGGAGCCAACTGAAGAGCCTGCCCCCCCGACTACCCGCACGGGCGGCTGGCTGGATGAGATCGTCGTTTCAGTCGTTGATGCAGCCTCAGCAGTGACGCAAATCGAGGCAGGCGCAATTGACATCTACGCCGCTGGCCTGTCGTCAGATTCGCTGCCTGAGATTGAAGCTGCTGGACTGGATTACGCTCAAAGCAACGGTCTGTACTATGAGCTGACCTTCAACGCTTATGGGCCGGTCTTCGATCAGTCCACCGGGGCAGTCAACCCCTTCTACTTCGCCAAGGCCCGGGAAGCCCTGAACTGGCTGGTCGATCGCGATTACATCAATCGTGAGGTCTACAATGGCGGCGCTCTGGCCAAGTTCTGGTCCATCATCACTAACATGCCCGATTACACCAAGATGGCCGAAACCGTCCGCCGGTTGGAAGCCAAATACGCTTACAACCCCGAGCTGGCAGAAGCCCAGATGGACGAGGTCATGCTGGGGATTGACGGCGTGACTAAAGAAAGCGGCATGTATATGTACAATGGCGAGCAGGTGACCCTGATCTTCCTCATCCGGACCGACTCGGACGGCACCCGCGTGCCGATCGGCGACTACGTTGCTAACCAGCTCGAGAGCATCGGGTTCGCAGTCGACCGCCAGTATAAGACCTCGTCCGAAGCCTCCCCGATCTGGGTGGGCGGCGAAGTTGCGGATGGCCTGTGGAACCTCTACACCGGCGCCTGGTCGGCGACGATTATCGACCGCGATGAGGGCGATAACTTCGAATTCTTCGATACCCCGCAGTCCGCGTATGGTTTCTCGTCCACCTGGCAGGCCTTTACCTCCACGGCCACCGGTACACCCTACGGTGACCTGGCCGACAGGCTAGCTTACAACAAGTTTGAAACCCTCGAAGAACGCGATGCAGCCCTGGCCGAGATGCTTGAACTGGCCCTGACTGAATCCATCCATGTCTGGCTGATCGACGGCAAAAACTTTACGCCCTATCGCGATGGCGTAGAGGTGACCTACGACCTGGCCGCTGGTGTAGATGGCTCGATGATCTGGCCTTACACCATTCGGTTTACCGATGAAGAGGGCGGTACGCTGAAGTGGGGCGCGCCCGACCTGTTCGTCGATCCCTGGAACCCGATTGCGGGCTCCAACTGGGCGTTTGACCAGGCTATTGGCCGCGGCAGCTGGGCTGATGCTTATATGATTGATCCCCACACTGGCCTGTACTGGCCGCAGCGCTTAGAACGTGCGGAAATCACCGTCCGAGAAGGCTTACCAGTTGGCAAGACTCTGGACTGGGTGAGCCTTGATTTCGCCCCTGAGATCGCAGTCCCTGAAGACGCGATTGTAGACTGGGATGCCGCTAACCAGGCCTTCATCACCGCCGCTGAGAAATTCCCAGAAGGCACAACCGCCAATGTTAAGGCCGTAGTTTACTTCCCGGCAGAACTATGGGATACGGTCAGCTTCCACGATGGCTCTCCCATCGACCTGGGTGATTTTATCTATGCCTTCATCCTGAAGCTGGATATGGGCAAAGCGGATTCCCCGATCTACGATGAGGCCTATGCTGCCAATGCTGAAGCCCTCCTGGCGAACTTCAAAGGCTTCAAGGTCCTCTCCGAAACCCCTCTGACGATCGAATTCTATAGCGATGCCTATCAAACCGATGCAGAGCTGAATGCCATCGATAGCCTGATGCAAATGTGGCCGTCCTACTCCTATGGTGAAGCTCCCTGGCACACCATGGCGATCGCCGCTCTGGCAGATGCCGCTGGTGAAGTTGCCTTCTCAGCCGACAAAGCCGAAGCCGCCTCCACCGACACCAAGACCGTCGAGTGGCTCAGCTTCATCGGTGGACCCAGCCTTGAGGTTCTGGGGCGCTACTTCGATCAGGGAATCGCCGACCAATATATCCCCTATGCCCCGGTCCTGGGCGAGTACATCACAGCTGAAGAGGCTGTTGCCCGCTACGAGAATGCCAAAGCCTTCTTTGAGAAGTACGGTCACTACTCGATCGGGTCTGGCCCTTACATCTTAAGTGAAGTCTTCCTGACCGAAAAGGTTGCCACTCTGATTAACAACCCCGATTTCCCCGACCTGGCGGATAAATGGAACCAGTTTGGGGCTCCAAAGGTCGCCGAAGTTGAAGTCGATGGCGATGCCAGCGTGCTTCTGTCTGGCGAATTCTCCTTTGACGTGTTCGTAACCTTCGAGGGCGATCCTTACCCCGCTGATGAGATCAAGGAAGTTAAGGGTCTGCTCTATGACGCCACCAACCAGATCGTCCAGGTGCTTGACGGCGAACTGGTGGAAGAGGGCCACTATACCATCACCGTACCTGCGGATGTGGCTGCGTCCATGGAAGCTGGCGCCAGCAAGCTCGAAGCCGTAGTGGTACCGTACACCGTTGCCATCCCGTCCTTCACCGCCCTGGAATTTGTGACCATCAAGTAAGTAGTGGTCATAAGTTAGGCGTACAACTCCAACAAGGCAGGGGCAAGGAGAGCAATCACCTTGCCCCTGCTTGTAAATAAGCGGAGGTAAAGCCACATGGAATCAGCTGTCGAGCCTATTTCTACCAAGGTCGAAAAACCAAGATCTCCGATGATGACCACATTGTCCCGGGTTTTTAAGTATTCCGGTGTCAGGCTACTTTCGCTCTTTGTCACAGTGGTCATTGGCATTTACCTGACCATCATGATCGCCAATATGGGCGGTTTCGTGGACACGATGATGAAGGCAGAGATCCAGGAACGCATTACCATGCAGATTGGCATGAATCCCTCCTTTAAGTCCATGGATCCGGCGACAAAGGCAGCCCTAACGGAGGAGAGAATACAGAGCGAGATCGAACGCCTGAACCTGGACCAACCGCTGGTCCTGCGCAGTATTCGCTATTTAAGAAACGCCTTAACCCTGAACCTGGGCCGGGCCCAGTTAATGTCAAGCGATAGCGGCTCCCGTAACGTCCGAGCCATCATTTTAGAGCGCATACCTTATACCCTGCTTTTGATGGGCACCGCCAACTTGATTTTGTTCTTCAGCACCATCTTCATCGCGCTGGCGCTTTCCCGCCAGTATGGCAGCTTGATTGATAAGCTTGTGATCACGCTTTCGCCAACCTCATCGGTGCCGCCCTGGTTTTATGGCATATTTCTGATCCTAATTTTTGCGGCGGTGCTTAAAATCCTGCCCTTTGGCGGTGTAATCGATGCGCCTGTACCAAAAGATTTCGTCCACCGCAGCCTGAGTGTCTTAAGGCATTTAATCCTGCCCGCCAGCTCACTGATCCTCGCTTCCTTCTTTTTGAGCATCTATAACTGGCGCACCTTTTTCCTCATCTATTCCAGTGAAGATTACGTGGAAATGGCCAAAGCCAAGGGCTTGCCTGCCCGCGATATTGAACGCCAGTATATCCTGCGCCCTACCTTGCCAACCATCATCACTTCATTTGCATTGCTGCTGATTGGTTTGTGGACGGGCGCTATTATTACTGAAACAGTTTTCCAATGGCCAGGGTTAGGCCGGATTACCTTCAAAGCGATCGGGTTATACGATGTGCCGGTGATTGTTGGCACCACGATCCTTTATGCATATTTGCTGGCAATTACCGTGTTCCTGCTTGATTTTGCCTATGCACTCGTTGATCCAAGGGTGAAAATCGGCGGGGGAGGCAGTCCCAAATGAAGCAGCTTAAAAGCACCCTTCAAGACATTCTTCAATATCCCTCGGCCATTTTTGGATCCTTGATCGTATTAGCGCTCATTGTGTCAGCCATCGTGGTGGTAATAAAAATCCCTTACAGCGAAGCGATCAGCAGATGGCGCGGCGGTGAGTTAATCTGGGGCAAGAACCCCAGGAATGTCCCACCAATTTGGGTCAACTGGTTTAGAACAGACAAGTTGGTCGTTTCAACGGATTTAACTGAAGATGATGAAGATGTCACCGTTGTTCAAGAAGTCACGGAAGGCGGCACACCGATCAAAACCATCACCTTTGATCTTGACTACCAGTATGATACCTTCCCACAAGATCTTGTGATTTACTTTACTTCGCAATTTGATGCCAAGCAGCCTTTTGTGACCCTCACGTGGATTACTCCGGACGAACGCGAGATCAAAGTCGGTGGATTTGCGATTGGCGCGACCCACACGTATCCTTTAAACCAGGATGACAAACTCAAAAAGAAGCTGGATGGTTTAGAGCCAATTATTGGGCTATTCAATGACCCCGAAATTGAGGCCCTGGTACCGCTCAGAGGGAAATATCAACTGGTCATTGAAGCGATTACCTTTGAGCCAGAGGCTGCCGTGCAGACAGAGTTTGTGATGCATGGGCAGGTCTTTGGTTGGGCGGGCACGGATCACCTGCGGCGTGATTTGACCCTTCCCATTTTATGGGGCATCCCAATTGCTTTGGCATTCGGATTGCTGGCTGCGGTGGGCACCTCCTTGCTGACCATGATCATCGCTGCCGTCGGCACCTGGTACGGCGGGGCTGTGGATGGGCTCATCCAGCGGATTACGGAAATCAATCTGGTGCTGCCATTCTTATCGATTTTGATCATGATTGGCACGTTCTACAACCGGAGTATCTGGACCATCCTGGGGGCCACAGTTGCACTGAGCATCTTTACGGGCGGGATTAAATCCTACCGGGCGATCTTCATGCAGGTAAAAGAATCCACCTATATCGAGGCTGCCAAGGCGTATGGCGCCAGCGACGGGCGGATTATCTTCAAGTATTTGATACCCCGCATTATCCCCTTGCTCATTCCGGGTCTGGTATCAGCCGTACCCGCTTTTGTTTTCCTGGAGGCCTCACTCGCTTTGCTTGGACTTGGCGACCCGGTTTTGCCAACCTGGGGTAAAACGATCAATGAGGCATATTCAAACGCCGCGCTTTATCGAGGCTGGTATTATTGGATCCTCGAACCAGCTGTGCTGCTAATGATCACTGGTTTAGGCTTTGCCTCTTTAGGCTTTGCGCTCGACCGGATCTTCAATCCCCGTCTACGGAGTTTATGATCGCCATGGCAGAAAAAGCACTTCTACGCGTGGAAAACCTGAAACTGTACTTCAAAGCCTCAAAGGGGGTTGTACAGGCGGTGGATGGGGTTGATTTGACCCTGTCGCCCAACGAAGCGATGGTGATCATTGGGGAATCGGGTTGCGGTAAAACCTCTATGGCCAAAGCCTTGTTGCGCTTGCTGCCCCTCAATGTGGATACCTATTCTGGGAGCATCTACCTGAATGGGGAAGATATCATGAAACTGGATGGGGAAAATTTCCGCCGCGATGTGCGCTGGTCCAAGATGGCAATGGTACCGCAGGCGGCCATGAATTCACTCAATCCCGTCTTGCGGGTAGGCGACCAGGTAGCTGAACCGATGATGATCCATCATGGGGTGAGCAAGGAAGATGCCCTGGATCATGCCAAAACCATGTTCCAACGGGTTGGCGTGCCGGTAGATTTTATCAATCGTTACGCATTCGAGTTGAGCGGTGGAATGCGCCAGCGCGTGGCGATTGCCATGTCACTGGTCGCGGTGCCAGATCTGGTTATCCTGGACGAGCCCACCTCTGCTCTGGATGTACTGACCCAGGCCAATATCATGAACTTGCTTAAGCTGGTTAAGAAAGAAATCGCCACCAGCTTTATCCTGATTACCCACGACATTTCAACCTCCAGCGAACTAGCGGATCGGGTGGCGGTGATGTATGCCGGACAGATTGTTGAAATCTGCGATAATAACCGATTCTTCACGCAGCCGCTGCACCCGTACTCTGTGGCGCTGATGTCCTCCGTCCCCCGGTTACGCAGTACCGCCGATCTGGATTTCATCAGCGGGCAGCCGCCCAGCCTGATCAATCCACCCACCGGTTGCCGGTTTGCTGACCGCTGTCCAAAGGTCTTCGAGCAATGCGTCCAGGATCCGCCAGTGATCTCACAATATGGTCGCCAGGTGAAATGCTGGTTATATGCATAAGGTAGGGAGAATTATTCATGCAAGATCCATCCCACATTACTGAAACTTTTCAGACCGATCCAACACTCGCTGATGGTTCCCTGCTTTCGATTCAGGACTTGCACGTATGGTTTGAATTGCGGCGTTTTGGATTTGGTCATGCTGGTTATGTGCGCGCGGTTGATGGTGTCAGTTTTGAGCTGAACCATGGCGAAGCGGTGGCGGTCGTTGGCGAAAGTGGTTGCGGCAAGTCCAGCCTGATGAAGACAATTTTGGGGCTCAATACTCCCACCAGGGGAGATATCGTATATAACGGGAATTCTTTATCTGGGCTCAGCCGCTCGGCTCTTAAATGGTATCGCTCACAGGTTGGGTATGTTCAGCAAGATCCTTATGGCGCTTTGCCACCTTTTATGACCATTCAGAACATCCTCGAAGAGCCCTTGATCATCAATGGGGTTAAGGATAAACAAGAACGGCTTGAGCGCATCCATAAAGCCCTGGAAGAAGTCAAGATGACGCCCGTGGATGAATTCTTGCCCAAGTTCCCCCATATGATCAGCGGTGGACAGCAACAACGGGTGGTCATCGCCCGGGCGATGATCCTCAACCCCAAACTGCTGGTGGCGGATGAACCGGTCTCGATGTTGGATGCCTCGGTGCGGGTTGAGATCCTGAAGCTGCTGCGCGGCCTGCAGGAGAACCACGACCTGGCGGTGATCTATATCACCCATGACCTTTCCACAGTGCGTTACTTCTCGGAATATATTTTTGTTATGTACGCCGGCGAGATCATCGAAAAGGCGCTCGTGGCTGATCTGATCCATAACCCCAAGCATCCCTATACCCTGGCCCTGCTGGCAGCCACCTCAGACCCGGACGCGAAGAATGTAGATGAGTTTCAGGAAGTTCCGCCGGGCGAGCCGCCCAGTCTGGTCAATCCACCGACAGGATGTCGTTTCCACCCGCGCTGCGAGTTCATGATACCGGGAGAATGTGATGCAGAGCGCCCACCAGAATTCCCCATCGAGCCGGACCATCTGGTGGCTTGTTGGTTATTCAAGGAGACCTGAGATGACCCCTTTACAGTTGATCATCCTGGGGACCATATTGTTGCTCATAGGAGTACTCCTCCCTTTCTTGATGGTTACAAAGGTAATTGAGCCAACTATGGCACTTAGCTTTTTATCACATATCTCATCGATATCCGGGATGATCGTCGGTTTTTGGGGCGTAATCAATTACCATAGCGCCAGCAACAAATAAGAAATCCTGCTCAATCGCTAATTGAGACAGCTATTAATCTTGCTGTCTTGTATTAAACCCAATCGGGGCTGTCTGAACAGTATTTCCAGACAGCCCCTCAACATCTAAACAACTTGATTTTGATTTAGCGCGAACCCGAACCCTCGTTATCGACACTCTTCCCCGTAATCGAACAGCTCCAAATTCCATAATGCGCTGTCGACCGATGAGTCTACCTGCACGCCGCAAAAATCGGACCGCATCGCGACCATTTTTTGCCGCCAGTATAACGGCAGAGCCGGCAGATCTTGCGTAAAAAGGATCTGCGCTCGAGCATTGGCTTGCTGGTATGCAGGCATCTCGGGCAGTGTCTGGCGAGCCAACCAGCAGGCCCGGTCAAACTCTGGATTGGCGTAACCACTGGCGTTTGCCCCTCCCCACCCCTTGGGATACTCCGGGTAAGGTCCAGGAATTTCAGTCGAAATATACAGGAAGCAGGGCGGCTCGATCGAGGAGATCCAGCCGAACTGGGCCAGGTCGAACTGGCGGCCAAAGACTGGTCCATCCTGTCCAGGGGCAAACAATTCCTCCCAGTTGCCAGTCCGCACTTCGAGCTGGATTCCGCAAACAGCCAGCGACGATGCGATCAGATCAGCAAGGGCGCGTTTCTCCGCATCATCGGCAATGATCAGCTGTGGCTGAAATGGAGTGCCATCTACGATCCCAGGGACTCCGCGCGCTACCCTGGGAGTATCTGCTGATCCATCCTCATCTAGCCAGCCAACAGATTCAAGTAAGCCGCCTGCCGCTTGCGGGTCATAGGAATACGTTGCTACTTCGCTCGAATACAAAGGATGGTCTTGAGGGATATAGCTGTCTGGGATCTGTGTCTCACCCGGAGAAAGCGCCGCCAGGATCGCCTGGCGATCGATGCATTGGGCCACAGCCTGGCGGGTCTCTTTCAGGCTGAACCAGGGCTGCGGCAGAAATTCAACACCAGCAGGATCCCGATAAGCCTGAATGCCAAAATCCAGATGCTCCCAGGCAGCAGCATTGGCGGTTGCAAAAACCAGATCGCCGGATTGCTGCAGTGCCAACAGCTGGTCCCTCTCCGTTTCGATGTGGGCGGACTCATCAATGTAATCACATTCACCTGCATGGAGAGCAGCCAGGGCTTGATCGCCATCGGGCATAAAGCGGTAGACCAGATGATCAAATTTTGGCAGCCCTTCCAGTGTCCGGAAATAACCCGGGTTGCGGTTAAGGCTGATATGGTCACCTGAGACCCACTCCTCAATCACATACGGTCCCCAGCCTAATGGCGTTCGATTAGCGATCTCGGATGAAAGTAATTCCTCAACCGGCAGGAAGCTCCAGGCATGGCGCGGCAGTGGAGTAAAGAAAAAACTACCAGCCTGCGAATCAAGGTAACCTGGTAGACCGCGCCACTCGAGCGTCAGCGCATCAAGCGCCTGATAGGATATTGTATGTGCCAGGAGATCGGGCCGAACACTTGGGTACAGGCTGCGGGCAATTTCGTACGAATATACAGAGTCGTCCATCGTCAGCTGACTCCCGTCCGACCAGTAGATATCCGAGCGTAGATTAAAGCGCACAACCATACGATCGACCTGAACCTCGCCCTGACCTGCATAGGCCGCGATGCAGCCCGTCTCCCGGCAGCCGGCAGGAAAATATTCAACCCCCTGGGCCAGGTTTATCAACGCGCCGCTGGCATCTACGATCAGATCTCCAGGCATTGCCGCCACCGGTTCGATTTGGATCGCCTGATTAGCCAGGCTGGGCGTGCTCTCCAGAATCACAGGCACATTAACATAATCCAGCTGATCGAAAGGGCCATCATAGATTGCCTGGCGAATACTGCGGGCGGCTGTGGAACCATCATTGTAAATAAACAGCGAATCAGGTTCTTGTCCCATACAAATGGTCAAAACACGGGGTGGAACGGTTGTAGGCGTTGGCGTGAATGCAGGAGCAACAGACGGTAGAGCCGTTGGCTCTACCGTAGCGGTACTTCTAGGGTTATCGGTTTGACAACCTGTAGAAATAAATAATAGAACTGCCAGAAGGAAGAAAAACTTCGCGATTTTCCACATACAAGCGGTCAGTTAGGCCACAAAACGGAGCGAAGTTGTAAAGTGAAATGACAATATCCGGGATTGTGTAAATGGTATTGTCAGAACATCATCTTCGAACATTCGCTGTGGTACCTTAGTGGAAAATAGTTTATCGAGCCAGATGCGCGCGATAAAGTGCTTCACTGGCGGTGGAGGAGCCTGCACTGCCTGCAGGAGACGTTCTTTCCCATCTGCAGGAGGTGAAAGGCGGGCTGCCCAATTCTTCAAGCTTCGACTGATAAATAAGTCCATTGCATCCTGTATTTAATAGTTAAGGTCGTTCGTAATTAAAGTCCGGCAAGGTCTCCCCATGCAATCTAAGGGAATGCCTCAATGTACTCCTGCCATAATGCAACCGGGATTTTACCGTACCAACTGGCACATCCAGGATATCGGAAATTTCTTGCAGCGATAAATCGTTCAAATAATAAAGTACTACCACCACACGTTGGGAAAGCGGCAAGTTGGATACAGCTCGTTGGACTTGCTGCCATTCATCATTCCGTTCAGCCAGCTCGTACGGTTGATTGCGGCTGGCTCCCACCAGCCAATCTGCCAGATCTTCTAAAGGCCTGATCCAACGCTTTCTTCGCTTCACCCAAGTATAAGACAGGTTGGCTGTCATCCGATACAACCAGGGTTCGATCGGCCGTTGAGGATCGATACGGATCGAAAAGCGATGCAATCGCAAGAAAACGTCCTGCAGCAAGTCACTTGCCGCGTCAGGATCACCGGTGATCGCCAGAGCTGTACGATAAACCATCTGCCGATAGCGATCGTACAATTCACCAAGCGCATCCAAACTTCCGGCTTGAAGCTCAAATATCAATTCTCGATCGTTGGCATTTGCCATGTCTATATGTTTTTCACTATTCATTTTACTACCGACAAAAGGGGTGAAAGATTCAGCCAGACGGCCTGGATTATATCGTTCCAACGCCGCTGAAAAGAACAATCACAATTTCAATAAATATAATACCATTAAAAGGTGGCGCTACCCTCTAGCACGGGAGATCATGATTCTCCAAAGGGGTTTTGCTAAAATGATAGAAACCGCCAGCACGATTACTGCTCCTCCAGCATACCAAAAGCCCTCCCCAGCCTGTGCGGTGATGGCAGCTGTCGGTGTGACAAGCACTGCTGGACGCAATTCCACCCTGGCAGCATTGTTTGAGGTCAGCGGAAGCGGGCTAGGATCAATCCCATTCTCGCGCACAAGATAGGCCGTCAATTGCCAGTACTCCTCGTCAGCCAGGGTTCCCGGCGCTTGCCAGGGCATAGCCTGAACCAGATAGTCGTGCAATTCCAATGCGTTTGCAAACCGGGCAACCACTGCCGGGCTGACAACGGCTGGGATATACTCGGGAAGTTGAAAACCTTCCGGCGGATGATTGGAAGCATGGCATTTGGACTGCCAGCATGGCCGATCGCCAATTTCCCAGCTGGCGATCCATTCCGGCGTCAGGCCTTGGCCCATATCCCCATGGCAGGCCATGCAGACATAATAATAGACCTGGCTGCCAAGGTCGGCTTGGTCCGGTTGGGCTGGCAAAGTCGGCCTCGCCAGCCGGTCATCCACCGACGGCATAGCCTCCGGCATTCCCGCCGGCCTTCCTGCCGGCGTACTACTGGCAGGAGTGGCGGTAGGATCTACCGCCACTCCTGTGAAACTTCTATTCGTAAATCCCGTCAGGGCAAAACCAAGCCAGCCGACCAGGATGGCGAAGCCAGCAGCCCCGCCCCATATTTTCAACATTCCTGGTTAAATCTTGCCCTCGCATCTTAGGATCTAACACATCTCGCAAGGCATCGCCCACCAGGTTCCATCCTAAAACAAAGAAAACCAGCGCAAAACCCGGCCAGACGACAATGTACCAGTAGTCTGTTAGATTGGTGATCCAGGAACGAGCAAAAGCCAGCAATTGACCCCAGTCAGCATAACCAACTTCCGTGCCGATGCCGAGGAAGCTCAATGCGGCAAAGCTGATCACGTACCCGCCGATGTCCATCGAAGCCACTACCAAGGTGGGGAAAACCGCGTTCGGAAGAATGTGTTTGAGCAGAATATTGCGATCTTTGACACCGACCACCTTAGCTGCCATCACGTAGTCGCGCTCTCGGACGGCCAGGATGTCTCCCCGGATCAGGCGCGCGTAGCCCATCCAGCCGAAGGCAATCAGGGCCAGCATGGCTGGAAAGATACTGCGCCCCAATCTGGGAGTCAGCACAGCCGCAGTGATTAGAGCCGCCATAATAAATGGCAGGGTCATAAAGATATCGACCAGCCGCATCAGAATGTTGTCAACCAATCCCCCATAATAAGCCGAGATGGAGCCAACCGTCAGTCCAATGATCAGAACGGTTACCGTAATAAGGAGGCCCGTCTTAAATGCCGTCCGGGTTCCCCAAATCACCCCATAAAAAATATCCCACTGCCCCGAGGCGGTCCCCATCAGATGAACCCATTGGTCCGTCCCCATGATGGGTTCCCACCAGACTGGGAGCGGCGGCTGGCGGACTTTCCATTCCGACCCTGCCGGGCGCGGATCGGGGCTGAAGCCATCTCTAGGTATTTTATAGGGGTCATTGGCGCGGGCGGGCGGTGCAATTACCGGTGCAAATATTGCAATCAGGACAAAAAAAGCGATCATGATCAGGCCGGCCACTGAGGTGGGGGTCGTCAGCATCCCTTTGACGATCCGGTAATTTTCCGGTCCCAGGATTTTCTCTGCCCGTCCAATCTTGCGGGTAGATAAAGTTTCCGGCAGAAAATCGCGCTCTTTAAACGCAGATTCTGGAGCAGTTGCTGTACTCATCTCTCACCTTCCTATGATAAGCGGACCCGAGGATCGATGACTGCATAGAGCACATCGACTGCCAGGTTGGCCAAGATCAGAATGAAACCGGTAAACAGTGCAAAGCCCAGCACAGTGACCACGTCCAGTTGGGCCGCGGCCGCGGCCGCGGCTGAGCCGATTCCGGGATAGGTGAAGACGGTCTCGGTAATCACTACCCCGCCTAATAACCCAACTACTTGAAAGCCTGCTATCGTCACCACCGGGATCAAGGCATTCGGCCGGGCGTGTTTATTAATCACATCCCGCTCAGCAACGCCTTTGGCCCGAGCCGTGGTGACGTACTCCTGGCGCAGCGTTTCCAGCATGGAGGAGCGTGTGACCCGCAAAAAGGTCGCCCAGCTGATATAAGACAGGGTGATGATCGGCAGAATCAGGTGGCGCATGGCATCCAGAAAGATGTCAAAGCGCCCATTCAAGAGCGAATCAATCGTCATCAGGCCGGTAAAGCTGCGGAACTCTTCGGTATACACCACCGCATTGGCCCAGTCCGACAGGCGTCCAGGCGGGAACCACTGCAGGTTAGCATAAAAAATCATTAATACAATCAAACCGAACACAAAGGTCGGCATAGATGAACCGACTATTGAGAAAATCCGGGCGGCCTGATCGATAAGCCCATTGTGGTGGACAGCTGCCTGCACACCCAACCATAAACCAATCCCAATGATCGGTAAAACCGCCCATAAGGCCAGCTCCAAGGTTGCCGGAAATCGCTGCTTAATCAGATCCGCCACCGGTTGGGAGCCTACGCGCGAGTAGCCAAAATCGCCAAACAAGATTCCGCCAGTCCGTTCTCCGGTGACGGCGTCAACGCGCCCTACCAGCCAGCGCCAATATTGAACCGGCAAAGGCTGGTCCAGGCCATACTTCTTGATCACGCCTTGAACAGCCCCTTCGGTTTTGGGGATATCGCGGACATACAGGGCCGATCTTTCAACCGGTGTCAGAAACTGGAGCAGGCCAAAGATGATGACCGTGACCCCGGCCAGCAGCACCGGCAGCAGCAGAAGGCGACGAATAATATATGCAACCATAGTCACTCCTCAATTTTTGGGTCTATGGAAACGCTATGGGGAGGAGGATTGGTTGTGGTGTTTTTCGGGTTGCAGCCCGAAAACACCACAACATCTTTTACCTACCCCATAAATTTCCATTGAGCCAAGTCATTACTGGGACTGTCACCCTGGTTGAAGCGAAGGTCGAATAGTGGGGCTTCGCCTCATTCAGCGGGCCAGTTTTGTTAGCCAAGAGGGTAGGCGGGGGCCTTATCGGCCCCCGCCTGGTTGAAACACTTTCGCAAGCTTAGTTCTTCGAAAGTGCGTAGTAATAGAAGCCCGAGTAAATCGGGTTGTAGTAGTAACCATTTACCCAGCGCTGTTCATAGTGGCGGCCGGTTGCGATCGCCAGAATGATGTGGGCAGCTAAGTCGTACACAGCCTGGTTGAGCTCTGTGTAAATCGCAGCTCGCTCAGCGGGATCAGAAGCACTCACGCCTGCGTTGACCAGATCCTGGAACTGAGCATTGAGGTCCTCAGGCATGGACTGGCGGCGGCCATACGTACCGGTCAGGTAGGGCTGGAACCAGTTGTGCGGGTCGTGGATGTCTTCCAGCCAGCCGCTGATGAAGAGCGGCAGAGTGTTGGCGCGCTGGTTGCGCAGGAAGGTCGGCCAGGGCAGACCGATCACCTCAACCTGGAACAGCTCGTTCACTTCAGACAGCGTGGTGCCGAGGATTTCGGCCACAGTCTGGCGGGTGGTGTTGCCGGTGTTGTAAGCGGCCTGGAAGCGGAAGCCAACATCCCAGACAGACTGACCATCCGCATTGCGCAGTTCAGCAGCCTGGAATTCTTCGGTGCACTTGTCAATATCGAAGCTGTACTTCGGACCATTGACATCGTAGCCGGGCATGCCGGGCAGCTCAATACCGACCGACTGGATCGCCTCACCTACCAGAGCGTCCTGGATGAAGACGTCCCAATCGAAGCAGTAGTTGAAGGCCTTGCGGATATGGATGTCCGAGAAGAAGTCCGGCGGGATGCCGTTGCCATCCAGCTGGCCGCTGCCGATCAGGGTGTTGCTGCCATCGGGGTTAGCGATGTTGAAGTTGAAGAACACATCAGTGCGGATAACGGTCGGGTAGCCGATGAACAGGCGGAACGGACCGTCCGGGTTTTCAGTAGGCTGGCAGGGGTCGAAGGTATTGGTTTCAGCATTGTATTCGCAGCGTTCACCCACCATTGGATCGACCTGGCTGGAGTCTGCCCGGTTGACAGTCACGAAATCAGTATCGCCGGCCTGGAACATGGCAAAGCGAGTACCCCATTCGTCCACTTTCTTGATGACCACCCGCTCGAGGGCGGCGGGCCCGGTCGGGCCGCCTTCCCAGGCGGGCTCGGTGCGCCAGTAGTTGTCATTGCGAACCAGGACGACTTCCTGGCCTTTGACCCACTGGTCCAGCATGAAGGGACCGGTCCCGTTGGTGATATCGTTCAAGGGATCGCTCTCAGAGGTCACGCCATAGAAATTCTGCCAGGTGTCGCAGGAGCCGTCCCAGCCACCATTCTCGATGGTCCAATCCTGATCCATCACAGAGCCCCAGTTCTGAGCCAGGGTGGGGATAAAGGGCCCCCACGGCTGTGCCAGGTTGAAGGTCACGGTGCCGGCAGCATCATCTGCTACGATAGAGGCCACCACTTTTTCGCAGGCGGCAACCAGCAGAGCGGGATCCGCACCCTGCAAAGTTTCAGGGTCATCAGCCATCGCGCCGGTCTCGTCGACCAGCAGCGAGACGTCATCAACCCCAACCCCAAAGAAGGGTTCAGCAAACATCCACTGCGGGGAAGAATAACCACCCTGCAGAACGCCGCGCTGGATCGAGTAAGCCACATCGCTCGGGGTCAATTCCTGGCCTTCATGGAAGGTCACGCCCTGGCGGATGTTGAAGGTGTAAACCAAACCATCGTCAGAGATGGTCCAGTCGGTTGCCAGAGAAGGCACGAATTCAGCTGCCTGATCCCTATTGTAGGTTACCAGGCTTTCGTACACGTTCTGGATAACACCACCACCGGCAGTCTCATAACTGAGCGCCGGATCGAGACCTTCGGGCTCCCCAAAGGTGGTGTACACAAAGGTGTTCGGGTCGGCTGAGGTGTATTCCATGGGTGGCGGCGGGGGTTCGGGGGTTGCCGTTACAACCATCGGGGTGCCTTCCACCATGACCTCGACAGTCCGGATCACTTCGGTGACGAGGGTTTCAGGACTGACAGGCGCCTGAGCGCAAGCACCGAGGATCATGCTGGCGACAATCAGAAGCGTGCCTACGACAAATAACTTATTACGCATGTTTCTCCTCCTTGAGAAAAACTTGTTTGATAAAATGGGTTTGGTCGTCTTATATTTACTAAATCAACTTGCTTTTGAGATTCTTGCAGAGCCTCACCTCCTTTCATTAGAACTCCGAACCAAACTGTGTCTAACGTATTTTATTCAGCATATCCAAACTATGCCTTAAACCAGGTGACAGGCTACCCAGTGATCGGGAGCTACTTCGCGCCACTCTGGTGGTTGTTCAGCACAAATTTTCTCTGCCAGCGGGCAGCGCGTACGGAACCGGCAGCCCGAAGGCGGATTTACAGGACTGGGCACATCCCCTTCTAGAATGATCCGCTGACGCTTCTCTTCCATGACCGGATCGGGGATCGGCACCGCGGACAGCAAGGCCTGGGTGTAAGGATGCAGCGGATGATTGTATAACTCATCCCGATCTGCCAGCTCCATCAGTTTGCCCAAGTACATCACCGCCACACGCTTGCTGATATGGCGTACAACGGACAGATCGTGGGCAATAAACAAATAAGCCAGTTGAAATTGATCCTGCAAATCTTCGAGCAGGTTGATCACCTGGGCCTGAATAGATACATCCAGAGCCGAAATCGGTTCGTCGCAAACAATCAAATCTGGCTGCAAGGCCAGAGCTCGAGCCACCCCAATCCGTTGGCGCTGCCCGCCAGAAAATTCATGCGGGTAGCGGTTTTCCAGGGTCGGACTCAAGCGCACAATATTCAATAATTCTTCAACCCGCTCGTTGATTTCCTGTCCCTTACCGATTCCGTGAACCTTCATCGGCTCGCTCAGGATCTCATGCACAGTCATCCTGGGATTCAAGCTGGCATACGGATCCTGAAAGATCATCTGCATCCTGCGGCGCATCTGGCGCATCTCCTCACCTTTTAACTTGGAGAGATCTCGCCCTTCGAAGTATACGCTGCCGGCAGTAGGCCGGTACAGCTGCAAGATAGTGCGCCCGGCAGTTGACTTCCCGCAGCCCGATTCGCCTACCAGACCAAAGGTCTCCGACCGCCGCAAGTCAAAACTGATTCCGTCAACGGCATGCACAACCCCCACCTGCCGTTGAAATACACCCCTTAATATCGGGAAGTACTTTACAAGATTTTCCACGCGGAGAATAAGGTTATTGTCAGACATTGCGCGGTTTCCCTTCTGTGATGTTCCACCAGCAGGCAGCGCGGTGATCGATCCCAACATCCATTAAAGGAGGATTTTCGGCGCAGCGATCAAATACAAAGGGGCAGCGAGGCGCAAAGGGGCACCCCACTGGCTCCTGGAATAATAATGGCGGCAGTCCCTGAATTGTCGCCAGCCGCTCTCGTTCAGCAGCATCCAGGCGCGGCAGGCTTTTCAACAATCCCAGGGTATAAGGGTGCTGTGGCTTGGCATAAACATCTTTTACATTCGCTTCTTCAATAATGTAACCTGCATACATCACCAAAACCCGTTGGGCCAGCCCAGCGATAATTCCCAGATCGTGGGTGATCCAAATGATCGACATACCGAGTTCATCCCGCAGTTTTTTAACCAGATCAACTATCTGGGCTTGAATAGTGACATCCAGGGCGGTCGTTGGCTCGTCAGCGATCAAGATTTGCGGGTTGCAAGACAGTGCAATCGCAATCATGACGCGCTGGCGCATCCCTCCCGAAAATTGGTGTGGATATTGATCTAATCGTTTCTCGGGCTCGGGGATACCGACCAGCTGAAGCAGCTCTACTACTCGCTTCATGGCTTCTTGTTTATTCATCCCCATATGAATCATCAGCCCCTCTGCAACCTGTTTCCCAATCGTGATCACCGGGTTGAGAGAAGTCATTGGGTCCTGAAAGACCATCCCAATCTGGGCCCCTCGCACATGCCGAATTTCTTCCGAAGACAGTTTGACCAGATCATTCTCATGAAACATTGCCCGACCACGCACAATCTTTCCAGGTGGTCGGGGGATGAGTTGCAGGATCGATAGCATGGTCACGCTTTTTCCACAGCCGCTCTCGCCCACAACACCCAGGGTTTCTCCTTCGTGGAGCGAAAAGCTGACACCGTTGACCGCGAACACGGTACCTTCCGGTGTATGAAAGCGCGTCACCAAATCATCAACTTCCAGGATAGGGGGACCGCCATTTTGGGATGTCATTCAGTGAGTTTCTCCTCTTGCACTGCAATATTTTTTTACTGCAGCGAATGTACTATTATAACGCAATCTAAAATTAGTTCTCCAAGGCGCTTACAGGTGCTCAGGGATCTCTGTGGCGGGGAGAGTATGTAGCGCTATTTTTTGGACGCAGACCCAAAAGGGGATTGCACATTTTTAACTACTGCTGACGCTTGAAAAAAGTTCAATAAATCACCCCCAATAGCGTTCCAGACCTCAACAAGTCGGTTTTTACCTGTAAATTGAACGTTATCTCAGGCCAAAATAGTGGTCCTGAAAAAGTAATTTTTACACTTTTCATTAATCTTAAATCAACTCAGCGAAAGTTGTGAAACATTGTAAAAACGTCCGTCCGGATTGATCGTACCACTTGAAAATTATATGGGTGAATGGGCAGAATGTCAATTGGGATAAATCCAGCATTGGAGGCATTTATTGGCTAACCACGAACAGATCAACGGTCTTTTCAAACTCCACCATTACTCATCATCTCCAAATCGTATCCGCAGGTAAGATTGATAGCGGCGTGGATGGATCTCGCCCAACTCGACTGCGCTTAAGACCGCGCAACCTGGCTCGTGGACATGGGTGCAGTCACTAAATTGGCATGATTCTACCAGAGGCCGCATCTCAGGAAAATAAGCATCCAATTCTTCCGGTTCAATATCCCACAATGCCAGCGCCTTTAACCCTGGTGTGTCTGCGACATACCCCCCGCCTTCCACGGGAAAAAGCTCCCGGAAAACAGTTGTGTGCCGGCCTTTGCTGGTTGCTCCACTGATTTCCTGGTAGGCCAGGCCAAGCCCAGGCTGGATTGAATTCAGCAAACTGGATTTTCCTACGCCGGATGGACCAGCGAACACAGATATGTTCCCAAACAGGCGTTCTTTCATGACATCCAGCCCCTGCCCCGTTTTGGCTGAGGAGTAGATGACCTCATATCCAAGCGTTACGTAGTGGCCGAACAAGGATCGGGCCCTTTCAATCTCAACCAGATCGACTTTATTGGCGATAATAATGGCTGGTAAGTTCTGTTTTTCGGAAATGACAAGGAAACGATCCAGCATTCCAAGCCGCGGCTCAGGTTCGGCACAGGCAAACACAAAAAACGCCTGGTCCGGATTGGCAATAATAATCTGCTGGTATTCACCCTGGGGTTGGGGCGCCATGCGAGAGATCATGCTATGACGTGGTTCAATCACTTCGATCATGCCGGTCTCTGCATCCAATCGGGTGATCCATACCCAATCCCCGATGGCTGCCACATCCCCTTCGCGAGGTCCCTGTTTAAGACGCCCACGCAACCGGCAGGCATAATAACCGGTTTCTGTTTTAACTGTAAAAAACCCCGACTGAGTACGGACGATCAGACCTTTTTGCTGGGGTGCATTTGAGTCGCTCACTTATCACTATCCGATCAAGGTGCTGGTGTTTCTGCGGCACTCTCAGCCGCAGGTGTGCTGGTCACATTGTAAGCCGATTCCCAGGGATATAAACGCCCTGGAGCGCCTCTGAAGTAGAGCTCAACAATCCGGCGAAAGACAGGCGCGGCATAGTCAGAACCCTCACCGACATTCTCAACTACAACTGCGATCGCGATATCGGATAGATCCTGCCGCTCCTCAAAGGTATAGCCAGCAAACCAGGCATGTGGCAAACCTGAGCCTGACTGAGCAGTACCGGTTTTGCCGGCCACATTGATATTCAAACCGCTGAAGACATGGTAAGCTGTCCCTCGCGGTTGAGCGCTGGATACCACGCCGACCATAGCCTCTTTAAGGGTTTGCAGTGTTGCCTGGCTGACCGGCAGTTCAGCCCGTACTTGTGCTTCAAAGGTAAATAGATCCTCGCCATCCGGGGGGGCGATGCGCTCAACGACTTGAGGCCGGTATAAGGTACCGCCATTACCCAGGGCCGCAACGAAATCAGCTACCTGCAAAGGAGTCACCAGCAGAGCACCCTGGCCGATTGAGCCATTGGTTGCATCCAGCTCGCTTTCTGGGTCAGGGACCTGGCCCGCGAGTTCATTGATGCCTTCTAATCCGGTTGGAGCTCCCAGGCCAAACCCACGCGCCATATCGGAGACGGCGGTTTTCAATCCCTGGTTATACAAACCCAGGCCGATATGATAAAAAAATGGGTTACACGAACGGATTAGCCCCTGTGGTAAAGTCAACAAACCACTGGCAGGAAATTCCAATTCATAAGTCCAATCATATAAGGTTATACCCGCCAGCTCGTTGAACGTCCAGCCACAATTATAGGTATACTCCGGGGTGTATAAACCGCTTTCAAGTGCCGCAGCCACTGTGATAATTTTAAACACAGAACCAAGGGGATATTGTCCCATGCTGGCTCGATTAAAAAGCGGCTGATCCTGACTGGCCATCTCGTTCAACAAAGTAAAGCTGTTGTAGTTTACCGGTTCAAATGCATTTGGATCAAAACTCGGAGATGATGCTATCGCCAGTACTCGGCCAGTATCTCGCTCCAAAACAACTGCTGCACCCCGGAAATTGCCCAAAGCGTTCTGTACCTCTGACTGGAAATCTCGCTCCAGGGTTGTATAAACGGCCTGAGATGGTTGAGCGGAAGACTTTGCCAGACGCGTAACCGGCTGACCCTGCGGGCTCAACACGTACAATGTCCCGCCGCGTTTACCAGCCAGATACTGCTCGCCCCACTTTTCTAAACCATCCCGACCCACGCGCTCATCCTGGCGGTATCCGAGGCGTTTATAGGCTTCAACTTCGTCGGGCTGAATCGCGCTGACATAGCCCACAACATGCGGGGCGATACCACCATCAAAGTAATAGCGCGATTTATAGGAGCTCAAAACCAAGCCGCTGAAACTGGACAGATCCTCATAATTACGGGCAATTTGATCAGCGGGCACTTCCGCTAACGGAAGGTACCAGCCGGCTCCGGCGGGGAAATTTTCGTACATGGCCTGAATCGTATCGGCCCGCAAGCCGGTCAGGCGAACCAGCCAGCCAAACAAATCATCTGCCTGTTCAGGGTCGAGGTTATCAGGATAAAGTCCGATTGCTGTCGCATTGGCTTGCGCCACAAGGGCATGCGCTTCTCGATCGTAGATATTAGCGCGCGCAGGAATATCTAAATCCATCGCCAGGTAATTTCCACCAGCCAGTTGTGGGTGTATCAGGGTGTCATCCCACTTAACTCGCCACTGACCCTGGTCCAGACCTAGATTCATTAGCGTATCTGCCTGAATATCTCCTACCAGGATGCTCTTTAATATGACCCGGTAGCTTACCTGGGCTGTATCAGGATTGGTCAACGAGGAGAGAATTTCGTAATTCACGCTCTTTAACGCTGCCTCGGCTGTGATACTGCGGTAATGCCGGGTAAACTCTTCCTCACTGAGCGCATCTTTGCTGACCGAGGTCAATAAGGAATACATGGTGCTGTAATCCTCAGCTTTCCACGCATCCAAATAGGTGCGAGCCGTCACTTTTACATCCGGCGCGCTGGTTTTATAAATACCGGGTGCAGCCAATGTACTGGCAACTGGCGGTGTGGGTGTAGCAACTAATTCGGGCGCCATGCTGCAACCAGTAATAAGCATGACTACCAGGAATGAACACCAATGTCTGAAATTCATCGTAATATCTCGTATCTGCTTCGAAGAAAAACCCGGTTTTAGGGATAAGTGGCGAGCAAATGTGCGCTATTTTTTCTCAAAACCCGAGTTGCCTCGATTAAAGTAACCCTGCTATTGTAGTTCCAAAATCTCATCAAAAACCGTGCATTCGAAGTTCAAAGTTTGCTGGCAGCTGGTTGGGATATCGTTATGAGGTTTAATCCCAAATCGCTGAAGTGTGCGTGTCAGGTGGCAAAGGGGCAGCCCAACTACATTGGCATAACAGCCTGAGAGGCTTTCCACTGGGTGAAAACCAGAATGCTGGATGGCATACCCCCCCGCTTTATCAAATGGATCGCCGCTGGCAATGTAGGCTTCAATTTCGTTGTCAGTATAAGCCCGCATCGGCACATCGGTCACGCATAGATCACTATAGAGCAAGAGGTCGGCTGTGCTATAAACAGCCAGAGCTGTATAGACTTGATGTGTTTTGCCGCGCAGTTGCACAAGCATATCCCGGGCCTCTTCTGGATTCCCAGGTTTTCCAAGTATGACCGAAGAATTTTTCCCAGCATTGTCTTTAACGGTACCAACAACCGTCGTATCGGCTGCGATAATGATTGCCTCCTGAGGCGCGTCCTCTGTAGCGACTTTCGCTTTGGCCTTAGCCAGACGCATAACGTAATCCCACGGTCGTTCACCCGGCAATGGCTGTTCGTCAATATCTGCTGGCCGGACCTCAAAAATCCATCCCCCCAAAGCCAGCAGCTGCTTGCGCCGGGGGGAATTAGATGCTAAAAGTATTCTCACTTTGCGGATTCTAACACATTCCTCCTTCCTGGTTTTGCCCCGCTTCCATTAGCAGCATTCAAGGTTTGCAGATGTTTTTTCATTAGGTTTGTACGGTGGGCTCTCAACCGGTCTGGCCACCAATCAATAACTTTAACTGTGATGAAACTCTGGGCTGGATTCCCACCAGAGCTTTATCATAGTCGCAGCCGGTATGGCTATCAACACCAGCAGGAAAAAATATTTCTGTGGGATTCCAAGTAAATTCCCTTGAATCGGCTCTTCAGACATTTGTGTGAAGTTGCTCCACAGTCTTTCCCAAAGAGCCCTGGATTCTTCACCCAAGAAGTTGTAGAATTAGACTAGTATAAACAAGTGGGGAGCGAAATATTCATAGGTGAAAAGGCGCACGCCTGGGAGAACCCCTCCGAAGCCCGATATCCTCACGCCAACCCTACCAGGAGGCACGATGAGAGCACTGGTCGATCGAATATTGAAAGACGGGAAGAACCTTGGTAATGGAATCTTGAAAGTGGACGGATTTATCAACCATCAGGTAGACCCAGAGCTAATGGATGCCTGCGGCCTGGCCTTTGCCAAGCTTTTCGAATCGATTAGCGCAACGAAGATCCTGACTGCAGAAATTTCCGGGATTGCCCCCGCCTTGACTACCGGCATTCATATGAAACTACCAGTGGTTTATGCTCGAAAACACAAACCAATTACAATGCCAGACCAGGTATTCCTCACCCTGACACCCTCGCATACCAAAGGCCGCACGGTTGAGTTGATCATCTCGCCCGAATATCTGGCCGGCGGCGAGCAAGTTCTGATCATCGATGATTTTCTAGCCAGTGGAGCTACCATCCTGGGGCTTATCCGGTTGGCTCAGGCAGCCGGTGCCAGGATTGTGGGAGTGGGCGCTCTGGTGGAAAAAACGTTCGAAGGTGGTCGTCAGGCTCTCAGTCACTTGAATGTACCGGTCCATTCCCTGGCCCGGGTTAGCTCTATGGAAGGTGACATCATCTCGTTCGAAGACAGCGATTAACAAAGATGATCGATTCTATCGCCATTCTCGATTTTGGCTCGCAGTACGCACAACTGATTGCCAGGCGGGTTCGCGAACTCCAGGTATATTGTGAGCTCTTTCCATGGGACGTCCCTTCGAACGAGGTGCTGCGCATCAAGCCCAAAGGTTTTATCCTCTCTGGTGGGCCAGCTTCCGTCTATGCCCCGGATGCCCCCTCCATCCTTAACTATATCCTTGCCAGCAGGTTGCCAATCCTTGGGATCTGTTATGGAATGCAGGCGCTGACTCACGCACTGGGCGGCAGTGTAGCAGCCTCAACTGAGCGAGAATATGGCCCAGCAGAGATATCCACGGTCAAAGACAACCCATTATTAGCACAGGGAATCCAGTCAGTTTGGATGTCTCATGGCGACCGGATTGAAACCCCGCCGCCCGGCTTTGAAGTGCTTGCCCGCAGCCAGAACTCTCCAGTGGCCGCCCTCGGCGACTTGCAGAGAAACTATTTTGGGGTACAGTTCCATCCAGAAGTCCACCACACCCCGGCGGGTAAAGAAATCCTGCGGCGCTTTGTTGTGGATGTCTGCCACGCCAATCCGGGCTGGACACCCCAATCGATTGTCACCGAGTGTGTTTCCCAAATCAAAGAGCAAGTCGGCGACCAACCTGTAATCTCTGCTGTCAGCGGAGGGGTTGACTCGAGTGTTGCCACCGCGATGGTCCAGAAGGCTGTCGGAGATCAACTGGCTGCGGTGTTTGTAGATACTGGCCTGCTGCGGGCGGGTGAAGCTCGCCAGGTGGTGCAGGCACTCAACCAAAATCTAGGAGTGGAACTTTTTGTTGTAAACGCCGTAGATACATATATGAGCGCCTTACGCGGCGTGACGGACCCTGAACAAAAACGGCGAATCATTGGTGAGCTTTTTATCCGTATTTTCGAACAGCAAGCTCGCAAGATGGGGTCACCCCGTTTCCTGGTACAGGGCACGATTTATCCGGATGTGGTCGAATCCAGTGCTCCGGATCGAGCTAAAGCTCAGCGCATCAAGACCCACCATAATGTTGGTGGGTTGCCAGAAGATATGGCGTTCCAACTGGTTGAGCCGCTCCGGTACCTTTTTAAAGATGAGGTCAGAGCTGCAGGTGAAACGCTGGGGTTACCGGCTTCGCTGGTCTGGAGGCAGCCTTTTCCGGGGCCAGGATTGGCAGTCCGCTGCCTGGGTGAAGTGACCGCTGAAAGAATCAGCCGGCTGCGTGCTTCAGACGCAATCCTGACGGAAGAACTGGCTGCAGCCGGACTTCTGCGTATGAGACAGCATCCAGACGGTTCGCAGGGAACAGCGCAGGCATTTGCAGTATTGTTGCCCGTCCAATCCGTAGGGGTGATGGGCGATCAGCGCACTTATCAGGAAGCCATTGCTATTCGGGCAGTGACAACCGAAGATTTTATGACAGCTGATTGGGCTCGCCTGCCGCACGATTTGCTGTCTCGAATCGCCAATCGAATTGTGAATGAGGTTGCCGGTATCAACCGGGTCGTATATGATATAACCAGCAAACCGCCCGCGACGATAGAGTGGGAATAATCGATAGACGCAGAACATTGGAAAGGAGAATAACAATGGATTTTGGTGAAGTCCTCTCAAAAGCATGGCAAATCATCTGGAAGCATAAGGTCCTGTGGATCTTTGGCATACTGGCTAGCTGTGGGGGCGGCAGTTCTGGCGCCAGCAATTCGGGCTGGCGAAACTCGGCTGAGCAGAATGGTTGGAACTACCAACCGATGATCAACAACATCCCTGAGTGGCAGATCGCTCTAATTGTTGGGATAATCCTGATCGTCATCCTTGTGCTTGTGGTACTGGCGGTCTTCTTGAGCACCGTTGGTCGGATTGGCATGATACGCGGGACCGTCCAGGCCGATCGTGGAGCCGATCGATTGAGCTTTGGCGAGCTGTTCAGTGGAAGCTTGACATACTTCTGGCGAGTTTTTGGTCTTAACCTGATCGTCGGTCTGGCGTTTGCCCTGGCTGTGATCATTGTGGTCGTCCCTCTGGCAATATCCATCATTGGTTGGATCTGCCTGATCCCTCTGATCTGCCTGTTGATCCCAATCGGCTGGTTCGTTAGCTTGCTTACTGAGCAAGCCAATATCGCCATCGTTTCGGAAAACCTGAGCATAACGGATGGCATCAAACGCGGTTATGAGGTTTTCCGGGCGAACATTGGCCCATTGATCGTTATGTCGCTGATCCTGGGGCTGGGAGTCAGCCTGGTGGGTGGCCTAATCATCGGTCTTCCAATTGCCCTCATCGTTGGTCCAGCGGTCATTGGTGTAATCAGCGGGAATGAAACGGCCTTGGGTGGCGGGCTTTTGGTGACGGGTCTGTGCCTCGTCGCTTACTTGCCGGTCTTGATCGTTGCCAATGGCATACTTCAGAGCTACATCCGCTCAGCATGGGCGCTGACCTATCTGCGCCTGACAGGTAAACGGCCTGCAGTAGAGGTGATCGACCAACCAGCCGATTAATAGCACCGGCAGCTGACTTAACATGGTTTCTGGATAAAACCCCCCTTATTTCGAGCGATGCTCCTGTGCCTGGCAGGCACAGGAGCATCGCCGCACCCCCAAATCTGGACCTCATCACAGGATTTTCCAAAGACCCTGTCAGATTGCCCGATTAAACTTGTGCTAAAATTCAGGGCATGACAAAGCGCATCTGCGGCTTTTGTGTGCTGATCCTGATATTCTTATTGCTGCCGCTTCCAGCAAACGCGCAAAATGCCGCCAGTGCAAAACTAAGCTCTCCCATGCTTGAGGCTTTTCCTCGCATCACAGCATATCTGAGCGTTCGCAACAGCCAGGGACAATTCGTGCGGGGCCTGCAGGCGTCTGATTTGCGCGTCATCGAAGACGAACGCGCCCTCTACCCGACCGAACTCGATGAATTACGATCTGGCGCACAGCTGGTCCTGGCTATCAGCCCAGGGCAGACATTTACTGTTCGGAACAGCCAGGGAACCTCACGATTTAATGCGATCATAAATCATCTGGATGCCTGGGCAGATACCCGAATGGGATCAACGATTGACGATCTGAGCGTCATCACCCCGGGCGGCGTGGAAAGCAGCCACATAGATAATCCAGCCCGCTGGTTGGCGGCCCTACAAGCAAGCGGGGTTGAAACGGAAAATGCAACCCCAGACCTGAGTGTATTATCGCGGGCAGTTGAAGTGGCAGGCGACCCGGCTGCCCGGCCTGGTATGGGGCGGGCGGTCTTGTTGGTGTGCGCACCGTTTGAGGGCGAATTGGAAGTACCGATCCAGAATATCGCTACACTGGCCAGCCAGATGGATACCCGGATCTTTATCTGGCTTATAGCCCCTCCGGCGGCGCCAGTTAACGCGGCTACCCAACAGCTGCTCTCTCTGGCCGATTTAACAGGCGGGCAGTCCTTTACTTTTAGCGGCGAAGAAAGCTTACCGGATCTCGAGACTTATCTTGAGCCCTTACGGTCGATTTACCAACTGACATACACCAGTAAGATGAAATCTGGCGCTTCGCACCAGGTTCAAATTGAGATTGATACTTCTGAAGGAACAATCGGCAGCAATATCCAACTGTTTAATTTGGATATCCAACCACCGAACCCCATGTTTGTCTCTCCTCCACTGGAAATCAAACGTGTACCTGCTCCCGAGCCTGTCAGCAGTGGTGTGGAAGAAACCGCAGCAAATTATATGCCGGACAGTCAATCCTTACAGATACTTGTCGATTTTCCAGACGGGCTTACGCGCCCTATTGAGCGCACATCCCTGTACGTAAATGGGGAGTTGGTTGCCGAGAATACCCAACCGCCATTCGACCAGTTCACCTGGGAGTTCACCGATTTACCTCCCAGTGGTTCTCACAGCCTGCGGGTAGAGGCGCAGGATTCTTTAGGATTGACAGGGAACAGTATAGAGACGATTATCCAGGTCAATTCCCAGCGCCCGACCATAAATATATGGTCCCTCCTCACTCGCAACGCACCGACCATCACGGTTCTGATTGTGCTGATGGCCGGTGCAGTACTGCTGCTGGTGCTGATTCTGGGAGGCCGGATAACACCTGGCGCCCTGCGTATCCGGCAGCGCATTCGCCGGTATTCGGATCCGGTGACCCAACCAGTAATTGCAAATAAGGATGCTGAGCCTAAGCGTCTGCCTGGATGGGCAAATCGCCTGCAATGGCCTACTCGACGAGTTAAACCTCAGGTATTTGCCTACCTGCAGCTCATATCGGATGATTCGGAGACAACCAAAACCAAACCAATTCCAATTAGCACCGATGAGATTACAATCGGTAAAGACCCTATCCTGGCTACCCTGGTGTTAGATGATCTGTCAGTTGAAGGGTTGCATGCTCGCCTCATGCGTCAAGATGATCACAATTTTTGGCTGGTAGATGAAGGCTCCGTTGCGGGAACCTGGATCAACTACACGCCCATTTCTCCCGAAGGCGCAGCGCTTCAACATGGCGATTTAATTCACTTTGGCCGGGTCGGCTTTCGGTACACCTTGCGCAAACCGACACAAATTCGCAAGCCGGTTATCATCATCTCTGAAGACCTGAGCCAACCCCAGGAGAAAAAGAAATCTTGAAACCGGTCGAACGCGCCCACCTGCATATCAATGCTGACAGCCATCCCGGCATGAGTGGTAAGAACAACGAGGATCGCTACGCGATCTCCGCATTCGAAATAGACGGGAATCCACCGATAAAAAGCGTATTGGCAATTGTCTCAGATGGTATTGGCGGTCACCGAGCCGGAGAAGTAGCTGCGGAGATCGCAGTTGAAACCATCAGCCAGGTCGTCGCTGCGAGCGATGGGGAGCAGCCCAACCAAACCCTGGATGAATCAATTGGGTTAGCCAGCGAGAAGATCTTCCGCCAGGCCGAGCAGCAAAACGACCAGAAGGGGATGGGGGCAACCTGTGCCTGCTGCTGGATAATCGGCAACAGATTATACACAGCCAGCGTGGGGGATTCACGCATATATTTGCTGCGCAATGGGGGCATTCGCCAGATATCAACCGACCATACCTGGATTCAAGAGGCCCTGGATCACGGCGCCCTGACGCCTGAGCAGGCACGCGGTCACCCAAATGCCCACGTTATTCGCCGCTATCTTGGGTCTCGCCAGCCAGTCGAACCCGACCACCGCCTGAGGTTAACTCCACAAGAACCTGACAACCAGGCAATAGCTAACCAGGGATTTCAGCTTTTGCCCGGCGATTTACTGCTGATGTGCAGCGATGGTTTGAGCGACCTGGTTGGGGCAGATGAAATTCTGAGTGTATTAAAAACCAACAGCCAGGATCAGGCGATCCGGGTATTAATTGACCTGGCCAATCAACGCGGCGGGCACGATAATATCACGATTGTGTCAATGCAAGTACCCGAAACTGTACACCAGGTAAAAACGTTCCCCATTTCAGGCCGGCGAAACCTGCTCCGACCAGCCTGCCTGGGTTTCGGGGCGCTCATCGTTCTTGGTATCACAGGTCTCGTCGGGTTGTTTGTGTTCCTGAATTTGCCCTCAGCCGACATCGATAACTCATCCTCCCCAACAGTTGCGCAGGTGTTCCAAACCACCATTCCCCAGCCGGTTATCGTCCCAACGGATACCATCCGAGAAACGGCCACAGAAATTCTCCAGCCAACCGGCACCCGCAGCCCAGTCGATAGCGAAACGGCGCTGCCTTCACCTACCGATCTGGTGGCCACGCTGACACCCTGGCCTACCAATACGATCAGCCCTTAACCCTAAATAAAAATTATATTAAAAGTGTGAGCGAGACCTTATAGTCTAACTCACACTTTTTGCACCTGACCTGATAACATCAGTCTAAGTGGTTTTCTCGCTAAGTTCTTTGCATACAAAAGAAGGATGTGATGTGTTCGGTCTCTTCTTATCTTAAGTGACTTGCCGAGAAAACCACTAAGGCATGAATAATCAGGGTAAGTTGGCGTAATAAACTCGATCGTTAATTGCCAGGTATATCGTTCGATCCAGTGGATTGACTGTGAATGCTGTGGCAGGCAGCTGACTAAGATTGGACTTCGGGAAGTACATCCGCTGAAAGGCCAGGTTTCGCAAGCTGAAGTGCAGAATAGCCTGGTTCTTAGGATCAAAGACATACAATGATGGGTCTGGAGGTTGGGTTGTAATGACCTGAGTATAGGGGTTTGGCCATTCAAATGGTTCTCCCACTGGGGCGACTCGAAAATCCATGTATGGCACTGGGTCGCTGCAGCGGGTGGGCGAGACGCTCAGGCCGCTATACGTGCATATCGTCATATGGCCATCTGCATGGAGCAGATACAGGTCATCCTTTTCGACAGCCAGATCGATCACGTCTTGCATGGGCGGTACCTGATCGCCAAAGAAGAAAACTGGCTGCTCTTCAAATGCGCTGCCAAAATAAATCCAGACCGCTGAGGCCAGAGGATCTAACACATAGACGTTACCTAATCCCTCGGTCAAACCTGCCAGCTCGCCGCTATTCAACCTATCCGGTAGGGCCAGGACGTAGGCTTCAGGAGTCTGGTTCAGAAAGCAGTTCAGCATACCGCCATTCGCATCCATCCCCAGCACGACAGACTGCGGAGCGCTGTAAGGTGACGGTGCAATATCGATCAACGGGCCGATTTGATAGATCAGGGATTGGTCTGGGCCGCACTGGAATGAACGATCAACTTCGTATCCGCTGCTAGTGACCAACCCACGGAGCACATTGCCCGAGTTGGCGTCAAGCATATAAAGGTCACCATCCACAATTAACAATCGGGTTATCCTGACGGTTTCAGGCAAGCCGCCAATAATGGCTGGTTGGTAGTCTGGACGCCGGATATTATCCATTTCGTCCAACGCCTGCTGAGCGTATTCCCGTAATTGGCGCGTCTCACTAGTCGTGCCGTATTCCTCAGCCTGGCTGAGGAGCTCAAGTGTACGCGACCAGCCGCTGCGCAGGGCGGCAGGATCAGCCTGGCCCTGGGTCAGGGTAGCCTGTTCAAGCGCCAGGGCATATAAATCCTGAAACTGGGTCGCCTGGCCCAGCTGAGCAAACACAATGCTCGCGACAGTTACAACCAGAACAGGAACGGTAATTGCGATGAAAGCCATGACTGGCGAAGGCAGATTGAAAGCGGCTTCGCTGGGCAGCACTTTGATAAGCACTCCTCGCAAACCGCGGCCAAACAAATTTAAAATCCCAGCCAAAACACTACCTGCTGCTGCCAGCAGATTGGGCCGGGCTTTCTCCCCCACATCAGCGGCTTTTGGAGGGGTGGGCGGGGCGACTGCCGGGCCAGATACAACCGTTGGTAGTGCGATCGCCGTGATCGATGGTTGGCTCCCCACCGGTTCTTCAGCGCTGCTAAATTCTTCTGCCTTTCCTTCCTCATCCAAGGGAGGGGCTTCAGCCGGCTGGCTGGCTGGAGCGAACGGGCGTGCCGGGCTCGCAGCGTCTATTTCCGCTGCTGCCGCTGCTTCAACTGCCCGCGCAGGGTCGGATTCCTGGGCTGGCTCTGGTTGGATCGCTTCGCTCCCTGGAATTTCTGGCGGAGCGGGGGAGAGAGTATCCGCTGCTGCAAGCATACTCCCCCAGCTCTTGATCGAGGCTGGGTTGGGTTCCTTGTAGATCAGGCTTTTCGACCGGAGTTGAGGCAGGCACAGGTTTGGTCTGCAGCAATTGAGTCTGGCCCTTGCCCGGCTTGACTTGGATCAGGACTGCGTTTAAGTCCGAGCTAGCCCTGCCCATCAACCGCCTCCGAAGGCTTTCGGGCCCTTGTCCATGCAACCCAACCAGGGTGTTTTTGGTCCAGGTGGGATCTGGCTGCGAAGCCAGCAGCAGGGTATTGTTGGGCTCAAGACTGGCCTGAAAGTATTTCAGGGAGGTTGTGCGGCTCAAACCCAAGCCGCGGCCGGCTGTATCAGGATCATAAAAGTGCTCCGTCCTGTCGGCAGCCAGCAAGAAGGCATGCGCTGGACCAGATTGGGCCAGATAGAGCTGCCGTCCGCGCACCACGACCTGGGTCAACAGCCCGATTGCCTGCCTGCCAGAGCTGGCGTTTCGCAAATTTCGATCCAGAAGAAATTTATTCAAGGCTTCAGCCAGGGAGCGCATTGCCGATGTGACCGAGCCGGAAGTCTGGTAGTAGGCCTGGCCAAGTTTTGCCAGCAGCTGTTCTTGATGCGCGGGTGACAGGGGCGCATTCCCGGCCTGCGCCAGGAAAAGAATAAGCTGGTCAGCTTTGCGGCTGCGGGCTGGACGGCGAGGCGGCACAGCAATGTACAATCCGGCCAGGTCAGCCTGGTCGTGTCCGGCCAAGCGAGATAGTGTAAGAAGGTTTAGATCCAGGTTATCTGACATGTGAGTTTTATTCGGTCGTTCCAAAATGTCCGGCAGGTTATTGCCTGATTTTATCGTAATTACTCAGCCCATTATACTGGTAAAATGCGAGTTGGCAGGCCCACTGGCTAGATGGTGGGCACCATAAGTTTTGTAATTTATTTCGTTTTTAAGGTCGTTCACCTTGGGGTATTGTCGTAAAAATGACAGACTCCATCCACAACATTTAAGTGCTCGCATCAGGTGAGGGTATATCGGCTTGCAGATGAATGGAACACCTTGCTGGATTCCAGTGCAAGTCATGTGCCATTTCTGCGGCACGAATTTATCTGCACCTGGTGGCAAACCCTGGATGGTGGTGAATAGCCGGAGGGGGATTGTGAGTGCTGTTTGGATCTACTGGACTTAGCAAATGAGAATGGCTACAATGCCTTAGACTGCCTGGGCGGGGAAGTGGCTAACAAATCCAGGTTTAAAGGCTGCCGATCGACATGCCGTCCGGGTGATGATCCCCTGGCAGTAAACCACACCATCCTTTTTCCGCCTCCATTTTCAGCGCATGATCAACCTGGGTATACCCATACTGTTCAGGCGGACCGTTTCTGGCTGATCCGTCCAGATGCCGGGGATGGGCGTCTGGCAATTCGGACAGGCGCCTTGAGCCGTAATCTTGTAATCTTGAATGATGTAGCTGTAGCGTTCGATCAAGCGAGTATTACATTTCGGGCAAAAGGTATGCTCGTATTCGTTCACGCGGCCTGGGATATTGCCCGCATACACATAATTTAGCCCGGCTTCTTGCCCAATTTCCGCCGCCCGCAGCAATGTTTTCACCGAGGTAGGGGAAGGTTCCTGCATCCTATAATCTGGATGAAAGGCGGTTACATGCCAGGGGATATTTGGTGAGACCGATGAAATATAACGAGCCGCATCCATTAATTCATCCGTGCTGTCATTAAACCCGGGCACAACCAGGGTAACCACCTCTACCCATAATCCCAACTCATGCGCCATACGAATACTGTTCAGCACAGGCTCAAGCACTCCACCCAACTGGCGATACTGTTTATCTTGCATGGTTTTCAAATCGATCTTGTAGCCGACCAGGTATGGGCGTAGATACTCCAATACTTCAGGGGTGGCATTGCCATTGGAGATAAATACACATTTGAGTCCGGCTTCCTTGGCCTTCTGAAAGATACCAACTGCCCACTCCGAGGTAATCAAGGGCTCATTGTAAGACGAAGCGATCACACCAGCGCCAGCCCGTCTGGCATAAGCCACCATTTGGTCCGGGGAAACCTGCCGCACCAGCGAAGCTGCCACATCCGAAGCGGGATCGCGCATGGCCTGGGAAGTCAGGCTGTTCTGACAATATGCACAGTGAAAATCACACCCCAGCATCCCAAATGTCAGGGCATCTGTTCCGGGAAGAATATGAAAGAACGGTTTCTTCTCAATCGGGTCGGCCTGCATGGCTGCCACATATCCCCAGGGGACTCGCAGCTTTCCAGCCTGGTTGTATCGGACCTGGCAAATTCCTCGCCGTCCTGCCCTGATCAGGCAGCGATGCCCACAGGCATAACAACGAACTGCTTCATCCGGCAGTTGTTCATAAAGTTCCCCCTCCGCAGTCATCTTATCCAAAAACTGGCCTAAATTGGTTTGATTCATGCCTAACTCTCCTGGATCATCGCCCAGGAACCTGGATGTTGTTCCTGTATTTATACCGGCAATTGCTGATCCAGCTTATAAAGGGTCGCCGTTACTCGCCACAGAAAATTCTATCGTCCGAATGATTCAAATGTACTGTGAGTTCGGGATAACTCGAATTCAAACCCAGAAAGTTCCGTTAGGGCAGATAAGGGGATGGATATCCCGTCTAGTTGTTAATATAGCACAAAAAAGATCGATAAGATTTGGGGGGTTTGGGAAATCCTGTGGTGGGAGGGAATACGTGGTGCTTTTTGCGGGCCAAGCCCGTAAAAAGCACCACATTTACACCTATACCCTGGAGATACCCAGAGAGCCAAGATTTGGGTATTCCGTGCGGATCGTAGATTGGAACGAATAGCTGATTCCCGTTTATAATCTGCCCATGTTGACCATAGTCGTCCAGGCAGGCGGTGAATCTCGCCGCATGGGAGAAGACAAAGCCCTGCGGCCATTTCTGGGGAAACCGTTGATCCAGCGGGTAGTCGCCCGGGTAGAACTGCTGGCTGATGAGTTGCTGGTGACGACCAATTCGCCTGAAAAATACGAGTTCCTAAAGCTACCGTTGATCCCAGATATCATTCCCGGCCGCGGCGCACTAGGGGGCCTGTTTACCGCTCTAAAAGCCGCTCAACATGATTTGGTAGCCATTGTGGCCTGCGATATGCCGTTTGTCAACTCGGAGCTGCTCGCTGCCCAGCGCGATTGGCTGGCTGATCGCGCTGTGGACGCCGCGATACCACGCACAGAGGGCGGGACAGAGCCTTTTCATGCCGTTTACCGCCGTTCTACTTGCTTGCCAGCTATCCAGAGCGCGATTGAAGCGCAGAAATGGCGGGTGGATGCCTGGTTTTTCCGGGTGAATATCCGCTGGGTCCTTCCGGACGAAGTCGTCCAATTTGACCCCCAGCAGCTAGCTTATTGGAATGTCAATACCCCCGAAGAGTTTAATCAGGCTGAGCTAATCGCTCGATAACCAGGCAGCCCTGGCCATCCTTCCGCCATATTAAACGACTGTCCGTGGGGAGAACTCCCCACGGACAGTAATTGCTCCGCATCCACGGATGTGAACAGATCCAAAATGTACTTCTCGTTAAAGCTGAAACTAATTGCTGCTATGCCGGGGCAGTCTGCACCTGCTTCAATGCGTCCAGCATACCATTTAAAATTTCCTTGCGACCCTTCAGAGCTTGCTTGAAGCCATGGCTGTCTGCCCGAACGATTTGCGTGTGAATCTCTGAGATCGAGCATTCCAAAAGGGCCTGCAAAGCTTGCTGTTGTTCGTGGGTCAGGTTTAATGTATACATCTTTGCTTCCTTTTTAGGTTAGATCGTTTGGTTTTTTTGTGTTGTTTTGACCCGTTATATTTGTTTTTTTGTCTCTCACGGGCAATTTACCAACAACTCACCAATCGTTTATAGGTAGCGGTTAAAAATTGGTAAAAATTTTTGACAGTTTATCATATCACGAGATTCTCTCATAAATGGCATGCTTTCCTGAAAGGATGTCACGAAAATCATGTGACTTTCTTCATGATTCCAATTGCCCTGGATGCCTGACTGATCTTTGGTTTTTGAGTTTCCAGGACAATTTGGGATATGCCCAAATTGGGTGGTGAGCGTGCGCAGTTGCGCACGCTCACCACCCAATTTGGAAGATTTTCCGGACTGATAGCGCAGAATTTGAATTACGGCCCGGCTTTGGTGACCAATGGCAGCCGGATGCGGTGATAGACAAATGTGGAGCGAGGCAAACTCCAGGCGCTGCGGTCTGCGCCGCTGGCTGCCCGAACACGGAAATACCAGTCCCCACCGGTATGCACCTGCACCTGGATTGTGTTAAGTGTCCCGCTATAGACCGGTCTGGGATCGCTAAAATACATATCCAGGCTGGCTTCCAGAATATATTCGGACGCTCCCGTCACAGCCGACCAGTCGAGTGGAAAGGTATCAATTCCCAGGGGATTTGAAATTACATTCAGGTCAGGGGCCGGAAGTGCGGGAGGGGGAACCGTAATTGAAATCACCGGCGTGCTCCAGGGGCCGGTGCCTGCCTGGTTGGTCGCGGCGACCCGGTAAAACCAATCGCCTCCATCCTGGCCCGTCACCGAATAATTCAAGGCCGCCCCCTGGTAGCGCGTCATTGGCAGGCTGAAGCTGATCTCCTGCGATTCCTGCAAAATATATCCATCCGCGCCCGCCATTTGCGACCAGGAGAGCCAATATTCGTCCGGGAAGGATGCATCCGGGGTTAGCTGCAAGTCAGGCATCCCTGGCAGCACCCCTGCCGTTCGGGTTTGGGACCAGTCGCTGACCGCGCTGGCGTCCGCGGCGCGCACCCGGTAATAATAGTATCCAGCCGGTTGGCTGGTGATACTCTTCTGGGTATTCGCGCCCTGGTAAACCAGTTTTGGCGAGGTGAAGCCAGGATGATCATCCTCTTGCAAGGTATAGCTGGTGGCGTTCGCGACGCTGCTCCATTCGATTAAATAATTCCCATCGCCATCCGGGTTGGCAATCGCCTGCAGGTCCGGCGGGTTGAGCGGCACCGCGGCAGCGACCGCCGCAGCAGCATCGATCCGTCCCCAGCCAAAGTCAAAATCCTTGCCAAGAATCCCTAAATCGACCGCAGTAGTTTCCATAATTTGCTGCACCTGGTCGTGAGTCAGGCCGGGGTTGCGCGACCAGATCAAGGCCGCCAATCCGGCGACATAGGGCGCCGCCATCGAGGTGCCTTGCTGATAATCGTAATTCTGGTAATAAGAATACGTGGTTGTCATGTACACCGGATAGGTCGGCATGGTGCTGTAGATGCCGTCCGGATCATGGGGATAAACCATTCTTCCACCTGGGGCTGCCAGGTCGGTGTGAGCTCCACTGTTGGAATAATATGCTCTTCCATCAAAGCGGGTCGTCGCGGCAACTGCCAGGACGTTATCCAGCGCAGCAGGATAAAAAGGATCATCCGAACCATCGTTTCCCATAGCAGCCACAAACAGCAGCCCGGCGTTGTGGGCCGTGTTGACGGCAACTTGCAGGGCCTGGGAGTAGGTTGGACCCCCCAGGCTGAAATTAATAATCTTGGCCCCATGCTGGCTGGCCCACAGGATCCCATCTATAAGATCGTCCGAATACCCTGACCCAGTCGCATCCAGTACGCGCACTGGCATCAGGCGAGCGCCCCAGCTGGTGCCGGCTACGCCAACCGTATTGTTGGTCAGCGCGGCGGCGATCCCGGCGACGTGGGTGCCGTGACCGTTCAAATCGTGCGGGTTGGCATCCCCATCCACAAAGTCATAACCCGGCACAATTTTAGAGGCCAGGTCCGGGTGGGTTTCATCGATCCCGGTGTCCAGGATAGCGATGGTGATGCTGCTGCTGCCGGTGGTGTAATCCCAGGCGGCGGGAGTGTCGATGATTGGATGCGCCCATTGCTTGGAATAACTGGGGTCATTGGGGACTGTATCGAAGGCCTGGAGGCGATAATTGGGCTCGGCCAGGATAACACCCGGCAAACTGGCCAGCAACCGGCTGGCTGCGATCTCGCTGCCCTGCGGGACCTGCCAGACTTCGATGTCGCTGCCGGAGATTGTCCGGCTGTACTGAGCGCCGGCCAATTCCCTGAACCCGCTGAGGGTCTTGGCTGGTGCACCCGGATGGAGACTGACCAAAAGCTCGCCCGGTTTATACTCGGCTGCCGTGATTGTCTGAGTCTTAGAAGCTCCATTTGGAATAAAACCAGCCGCCAGTGCCAGCACAATCAGCCATCGGCTAAAAAAATTAGACCCCATTTTCACCCTCCGAAACAGGAAGCCATGGACAACATTTACGTGCCCTTATCCCACCGCTTGATACCCCAGTATAGCAGATGGCGAAACAGGGCACGCATAAAATTCAACCAAAAACCGCATCCCCACCAGCCGGATTGTTCAGCTGGCCAGCAGATTGATTATCGTTGTCTTCCTCAAACCGGTTGCACCCAGGAAGGCTACGGTTTCGCCAGCTTTTGCAGAGCTGGTTCGCCTTATTCAACCCCCTCGTGAAGAAATGACTCTTCTAACCAGACTCGCACTTGTTTGGGCGATTCGAGCCAACCGTCCATCGCGGGAGCCTGGTGCTCGTACCCAACCAGCAGCGCCAGGCCTTTATACGCCTGCACCACCGGAAACGCCTGGATATCCTTATCATCATCACCAAGATAGACGGGCATCGCACCCTGCCAGGGATCGATTTTCATCAGGTGGTCCACAGTCTGCCCTTTATCAGCCAGCTTTGGACTGACTTCGAGAAAACGATAGTCTCCCAGGAGCTTGAAATCCGAGCCTGAAATCATTGCTTTCGCCGCCTGGCTGGCAGCTGTCAAGACCCGACTGGCTTGCTCCTGCTCAGCAAACTTCGCGTGAATTGCCAGGGTCCAACCCTTATCTTCCAGGAAAAAACCCGTTGCTTCCCTTAGAATTGCCAGCCAGGCTGGCTTGATCTCATCCAGGATTGGCCGGATGGAAGAGTGTTTAACCTCTCAACACGCTCTCCAGTGGGAGACATCAGTTCAATTCCATAAGTTCCAGCCAGCCAGATCCCCGATATAGGCACCAAAGCTCGGATATGATCCAGCCGCCGCCCGCTGACGATCGTCAGGCGCAGGGAAGACTTCCGGACCAGCCGCTCCAGCAAACGGATTAATTCCGGGTCCGGTGTCACAATGTCCGGAGTGGCAGCAAAATCTGCCAGGGTGCCGTCGTAGTCCAGAAATAGCCAGATCCGCCCGCCATTCTGTAAATAGCTGTGAATTTGTTGATCGCCAGGGCTCAAGTTCTGCCGCCTTTTTCTGAAAGCAGCGGCATCAACTGCCGGTCGAAAATCGCATCCCAGGTATACTCCTGCCGCACCCGCTGCCGCAAACGGCTGATAGGGTTGTGATCGAGTAGATCTAATAGCTGGCCAGCAAGCTCATCAGGGTCCAGATCAGGATTGATCAACAATAATGAATCCCGGCCAATCTCCTGGGATGCTGGAATCGATGTGGATATGACGGGCACACCCGCCAAACCAGCTTCCAGTACCGGCATGCCAAATCCCTCCCGGTGGCTTGGCATAAAAAGTAGATCGCTCACTCGAAAGAGATCGCCAACAACCAGCTCATCGATCAGGTATGGTTGCTCAGGGTCTGGTCCGGACTCAAATACAAAATGCATATTAGCATCTACATCCAACTGCTTACGTAAAGCCCGCAAAGACTCGTAATAGGCCATACTTTGCGGCTCATGAGGATCGGGTGGGCCGGTAAGGATCAAAAGCGGGTTTTTTAGCCGCGTTTTTAACGCCGCCATAAGTTTCAGCGCATATTCAATATTTTTAGCCTGTGTCACCCGGACTGGCATCAAGATCACCAGATCGCTTGCCAGCAAATCCAGGCGCTCAATCAATGCGGCGCCTTCAGGCGAGAGACCAAGCAGCTTATTTGGATCGACGCCATTGTAGATGACTCGAATGGAATCGCTCGCAACCCCAAACAGCTCCGCAAGATCTTCTTTACGGCTCTCCGAGACAGCCACATAATCCACCTCAGGCCGGTAAGTGCGCAGCAAATCCCAGGGATAGCCGGGATGAACTTTGTGGCGAGAGTTTGGGCTGGTCCAGGTAAAATCGTGGCACCAGGCAATTAAATGCCGGATGTCGCCCCGATCCAGCAGGCGATGCAGGGCGGCGGTCAGGGGCAAATTAAAATGTTTTGTAAATACATTGTGGACGATCAGGTGATCCGCAGAACGGATCACCTGCTGCAGGCTTTGCATGATTCTTTCTGTGCAGCGCTCAAAATTTTCGGGGAGTTCTCCCTTTTCGAGCTGAGCATTCAATTCCAAGATTTCAAGGGCCTGCGTGTCCAGCAAGTCGATCTGAACGAACTGCGCCTGGGATGGCAGTGCCGCCCGGTTGCCGCGCCCTCCAATCAATACGAGCGGCATATTTTTGCGGCTAATCAATCGAGCCTGGGCCTGGATAACCGCTTCAACGCCTCCCGTAACTGGAGGCAGCGAATAATGTAAGATCCCGGTAATCTGCGTTTGATCCATATAACCCCCTTTTATAGATTTAATGAGTTTAGCGCGTCAAATTGGTGGCGCAGCCAGGCAATGATATCCTCTTGTTCGATCAGCCAGCGCAAACGATTCGACCATTCCTGCTTCACGTTTGAATCCATGGTTAGCGCCTGGTGGATTGCATTGGCAGTCGCGTAGACATCACAGGGCGAAATAATAATCGAGCCCGATTCAAGCTGCTGGCGTGCGCCTGCGCGTTCGGAAAGAATCAGGACCCCATCTTTACGATTGACCATTGGGCCCTCCTTAGCGACCAGATTCATACCATCTGCAATCGCATTGACCAGAAGCACGTCATACTGCTGTAGTGCAGCGATTGCCCGGCTGTAGTTCTCACCGACCAGCAACCGGATCGGCTCCCACCCTTCATCTCCGTAGCGAGCATTTACCTGACCAGCAGCTGCCATTAACTCATCCAGATAAAGCTGATACTCGACCACATCCATGCGCGAGGGAACCAGCAAAGCCAGGAAAATCACCTTGCCCCGGTGTTCGGGGTAAATATCCAACATCTCCTCAAAAGCTTTAAATCCCCGCACGATATTTTTACTGGGTTCGATCCGGTCAATCCGCAGAATCAATTTCTTTCCATTTGCCAGCTTATCGATCTCTGTGTAGTAATCGGAAACTTCCCTGGTATCCGCCCGGTCTTGCAGCGCTGCAATGTCAATCGAGATAGGGAAATCACGCACATGGGTTGCATGATTGCGGTACCAGATCCGGCTGCGCTTATACTTCACACTCGCGGTTGGCAGGTAGGTTTCGATGGTCCGGATAAAATTCAGGCCGTCGTCTTTGGTTTGGAAACCAAGCAGATCCACGCCGCACAGCCCATCCAAAATCGCCTGGCGCATCGTAGGCGGCAGAATGCCCCAGTATTCGGGGCCCGGCCAGGGGATATGCACAAAGTGCAGGATAGTCGGTCGAGGTCGGAGATCGAACTCCTTCAGGTAGCGGGGCGTCAGATACAAATGATAATCCTGTAACATAATCAGGTGGGCAATACCCGAAAGTTTTACCTGTGCGGCAATCTCGCGGGCAAACAGTCGATTGACCGGCAGGTAACCCTGCTCCCAGGCATTCCAGGTTCGGCGGTTAATGATCGGGGCGCGCGGCACATCCCACATCGAATGCTGTAGGAACCACAGCAAGGGGTTCGAAATCTCATTGTAATAACCATCATAGGTTTGTTGGTCAGGTGAGATAAATGAGACCTTAATCTTATTTCCCGCCTCGCTAAGCTGGATATCCCCCGATCGCCAATTCGTATCTTCTTCGGTCTGGGCACAGGCAATCCAGGTTGCATCAATCTGCTGTGCCAGACCGGATAATGCGCTGACCAGCCCGCCGCTGCCGCGCTGCAACAGAAGCTCTCCATCTTCATTGCGTTTTAATGAGACCGGACCCCTGTTCGAAGCGATAATGACAGGCCGTTTTGGGGCTGAATTATTCGATTGGTTGGCTTCCATTCTCGATACTCCCGCGGTTTATTTCTTGGCGGTTTTATCGCCAGGTTGCTGATCATTGAAAAGGGGACCCTCTGCCCCATCGCTTTCCTGGCTGGCGGAAATAGCCAGATCGATGAATACTGCCGCTGTCCAGCCAAAAGCATCTGCTGCCCTAACCCCTGGTTCTCCCGTTTCGGCATTATAGTATTCAACCATAACAGCCTGATTCATAACCATCTCCAGGGTCTTCTCGCGTAGCTCTTTTGCTAAATCTATCTCCCCCAATTGTTTGAGTGCCTCAACAAAGAAGTAATTGATGTTTGCCCAAACAGGACCTCGCCACATGGTATCCGGATCAAAGTGAGGATCGTTACGAGCCACCGAGGGGATCGGAAGGTTGCCCCAGAATTCCTCCGGGTTTTTCAAATGAGCCAGCAGCCGGTCTTTGATGTCCTGAGGCAGCTGCCCCGTCCATAACGGATAGAGATTGAATGGGGTGATGACCGGAATCGGCACATCATTGTGGGTGGCTCTAAATACCCCGGCCTCGGGATCCCAAAAATCCTTAATCATCCGGTTCACGATAGCTTCGGCCCGCCGGCGCCACATTCCAGCTTCTGCCTTCATGCCCAATTGTTCTGCCATCATGGCTAAAGACCCCATCTGGACGCATAGATAAGTGTTTAAATCCGGAGACTCGACCGGCATTCCATAATCCCACAAAGGGTTATCATCCAGCCCGGATGAATACGGGTGGTTATACTGGGCCAGGCCATCCACATCATCGTCGTTCATACTGAACCACCAGGCATTCCAGCGCACCAATGGAATATAAATTTCCTTTAGGAAATCCAGGTCCGGGGAAGTTTCATGCAGTTTAAGCGCAGACCAGGCCAGGATAGGCGGCTTGGTCACTTTGGCGACAAAAGGATGGTCGATTTCCGAAATCACCCCTTCGTCATAAACGGCATCCGGCAGCATGCCATCTGCCAGCTGGCAAGTCAGCATGGCCCGGATCTGGTTGCGAGCCAGTTCAGGATCGATATGCCGGTAAGCCAGAGCATGCATAGCGCTGTCCCACAACCATAACCCGACATAATTCACCTTGGAGGGCATCATAGCCTCATAAGCCACTGACCCATGCGGTTTGATCAAATTGTTGCCCATCACCCACCAGGCATAAGCATAGGTCCGCAAAAACCGCTCTTCGACTGGTGGGACATTCTGGAACCAATCCTGCCAGCGTTTCTCAGCCGCTTCATCTAGCTCGGAAAACGGCCTGACTTCTTTAACTGGGGTTGTGTCCGTACCGATCATGATACTGATCGTGCAATCATCCTTGGCTTCAACGATCAACTCCACCGAATAGCCAGCCCGCTCTGGAGTGACCTGGTTTAGAACGACACGTCCATTGGTCAGGTAGGTAAGATCTCGAATTGCACGGAACTCACCGCCATTCTCGTATTTTTTCCAGATCTGAGGCGTGACATGGAACTTTATGCCAGCCGTAACACCCGGAGGCAGCCCAAAAGCTAACGTTTGGTTATCGCGAAACAATAATCCAAAATCTCCAAGACGAGTATTCATATAGATGATGTGAGGGAATGAAGTTGTTTCAAAGTCAAGCAAATCGCCAGCTTCATCCACCAGATACAAATTATGAATGAAGGGCGGTCGGCGTAAATAGGTCTCGATTCCAGGATCAATACTCGTCAACCGCTCGGCCAGTTTGACATAATATTTACTCTGGAATGGGTTTATAAACACCAGTAATCGTGAACCACGATCACTAAAAGGTACTTTTGTGTAATCAATTTTATTCCGTAATAGTTTAATAGTTGGTTTGATAAGTTCTTTCGGCATTGCACCCATATACTTTCAATCATCAATTTGGCGATTACAGGCATCTCAGAGGTGCTCTGCTGGCCTTCTGACAAGCCCAGCCAGGCGTCTCCTAAAATTCCATCTGTGGCTGGGGAATCGTTCTGAACGAACCCGAGATGCCTGGCTCCCAATACTACACTCGAGGTTTACGTACGGCCTGGGTTTGCACATTTGCACGAATACAGGTAGAGGGCATTCCCTATTATAGGACAAAATTGATTGGTATTGATCGCTCACCCTTTCACTCTCTGGGAATGCCAATGGCAGTACCCAAATTTAGGCAGCATACAAATGCAAGCTCAGACCACCATACCTGGCACCCCTCCACAGAGCTCTGTCAAGAAGCGCTTCTTTTAACTGTTAGACCTATTTTCGTGCGCAGACTCTCGGGGTTATGCTACACTGATTGAGCGTGGGTAATTAACCAATCCTTGTAAAATGGGGAAACGTATCAGTTTCAAGCTCAAGAAGGAGTGCCCGTTGTTATGGAAAATATTGTGCAACAAATCTACCCTCCGCCAGCAAGTGGCTTACCAATTAACAATCTTTATCTCTCGCAAGATTTGCGCCGTGTGGCAGCCTCGAAGAACCAGCCGTTTGTGTATGCCAATTTCGTCTCCAGCCTGGATGGGCGCATCGCTGTCTCCTATTCCGATAGTCAGGATTTGACAGTTCCCAAAAATGTAGCCAACCCGCGTGACTGGCGGCTGTTTCAAGAACTGGCAGCCCAGTCCGATTTAGTGATCAGCAGCGGCCGCTACCTGCGAGATCGGGCCGCCGGGATCTCCCAGGAAATCCTGCAAATCGATGATCCTCGCTTTGCTGATTTACGCCAATGGCGAGAGCAGAATGGTTTATCTCCTTATCCGGATATCGCCATCCTGAGCAACAGCTTAAATTTCCCCATCCCGAAAGTGCTCACCGCTGAGAATCGCAAAGTCATTGTGTTCACATCCGGGCATCCCGACCATCGGCAAGTTAAAGAGATCGAAGCAAAAGCCGGACGTGTCATTGTGGCTGGCACTCATACTGTTGAAGGGCAAAGCATGGTCGAGCAGGCGCAAAAATTGGGTTACCAGACAATCTACTCGGCAGCCGGCCCGAAAATACTGCACACACTACTTGCAGCCGGCGTCCTGGACCGCTTGTACCTCACAGTCACCACCCGCATCCTGGGAGGCACAACCTTCGCGACGATCGTTGATGGCCCATTACTTTCGCCTGCCCAAAGCATGGAACTCGGGCATGTTTATTTCGATGCCGGTGAGCAGGATGGGTTGAGCCAGCTTTTTATTGCCTACAATCAGTCCAGGCCAGCGCCAAATGAGGGTAGCTGAGCCATCGTACAATTCCTGAATGCGCGATTCACTCTTTTCTGGATAGAATTTCCTGAGTGCACAAAAATGGTGCCCCAGAACGAATGCCCTGGCGCACCACAATCAACCTAATCGTTATTCTCGGTTAAGGTTGGAGAGCTGTAACTGGCTCCAACCCGTGCAAGTAGTCGTAGAGATCCTTTAATTGTTCGTCCGTAAACATTTTTCCATAGGCCTTCCAGGGCATTTCATCACTGATGGGGCTCCCGCCCGGACCAATTCCCTGGCGAAAAATGTTTCTGAAGGTCTCTTCCGACCAGGTTGGGACGATCAAGGTCAGGTTCGGTCCGAAAGGCCCCTGTCCGGGGGCCATGCCCTCAAAGTTCTGACCGTGGCAGTCGCGGCAGCCGGTTGAACGGGAGATGTACTCGCCGTAGGCAACTGTCCCAGCTTCGGGGGCCAGTACTGGGCCAGTAATCGGCTCTTGCGCCGAAGACGGTACCATGCCAGCCCCCACCATCAGGGCAGCCAGCGCGGTTAGCCTTCGCTCCGGAAGAGCATTTTCGACCGCAGGCTGGGAACGGATGTACGCGACCATCGCAGCAACATCTGCGTCGCTAGCGGCATGAAATCCCTGGCTGGGCATGATATACAATGGCCGCCCCTCATTATCAACCCCTTCGCGGATGGCGCGAATAATCTCCGCATCCGTCCAGTCTTTCAAATCTCCCCCAGGGGTCAGGTTGGGGGCATACAGCTCGCCCAATGGAGGTCCGCCCTCCAGGAAATTCATTGGGTTGCCATCCAGGGGTGGGAGACCCGTGCTGGAATGGCAATCTGCGCAGGCATAGGCAAAGCGCTCACCCAGAGCAATCTGCTCGGGTGTCATGGATACCTCGACCCCTGTATCGATGTATTGATAAGGGGCTACACTTATCCGATAGAACCCCAACAGAATGACTCCCAGCAGGAGAACCAGTAGCAAAGTAAGCAGACTGGAAAGAATTCCTCCTACCCATTTTACCCAGCCGCGCCTGGCATGCCAGGCTCCCCAGGCTAACCGGCCAAATAACAATGCTACAATCAATAAAACCAGTACGATAAGGGTATTTGAGATCATTTCGAAGTGACTCCTCTTTTTAGATAAACATTGCCTTGATGGTTATATTATCGCTGGCGAGCGTTCCGAAATCGTTACGAAAAACCAATCAGATCGAACAAAAGAAGCACTTAAAAGAGGTAGATTGAAATGATTTGAACACTCACCCTAATAGTAGCATGCTACGATCTTGACACCCCCCAAAAATTAGACTATTATTACCTTAATAGAACATATATTCGGCTAACCAGGTATTTTTGCACTGCATCCAACGATCCGAGAGCTAAAAAAGGAGGAAATATGCCCCCGACCGTAGATCCCCAAACTCAGACGATGATTGATAATATGCCCGAGAAAACCGGCCAATCACTGGATGAATGGTTCAAACACATTGCGGACAGAAAGCTTAAAAAGCATGGCGAAATCATGAAGCTTTTGAAGGGCGAGCATGGTGTTAGCCATGGCTACGCCAACACCATCGCGTTCCTATACCGGCAGGCATCTGCTGGCGGGCCCAAAGCAGACCAGGACCTGGTTTCAGCCCAATACGCCGGGCCTAAAGCAAGTTTAAAACCCGTTTATCAAGCTATCTTGAACGCAGTAAACCGGTTCGGCCCAGATGTTGAGGTCGCCCCGAAGAAAACTTATGTGAGTTTGCGCCGGAGCAAGCAGTTCGCCATCGTGCAGGCCAGCACAAAAGACCGGGTAGACCTGGGGCTGAATCTCAAGGAAGTTAATCCAGCCAAGCGGTTGGAAGGTGGGAATGTCTTCAGTGGCATGTGTACTCATAAGGTGCGGCTCACCAGTCCCGACGAAGTGGACAGCCAGGTGATTGGCTGGCTTCAGCAAGCTTACGATCAGGCCTAAGACAGGGCAGCCAGAAATGACAAAATGAGGCTTTTGAGCCTCATTTTGTCATTTCTGGCACAATTATTGCAACAAATACTGGCAATACATAGGTATTGCTGCTCAAATCACAGCCGGATAAAAGCGTAATTTGACCAGCATTGCAGGGAGGAGCCACAAGCGATGATTGAAGTTCTAGTAATTGCGGTCCTGTTTCTTTTTTTGTACCCTCTATCCAAAGAGGGCAAGTACAAAGAAATTGAACGCCAGCAAGCCATGCGGCGCACCATGAACAGGCTGCAAGAAAAATACCGCCGCCTCAGCTTATAGCAGCTGACCAACCGATCTCGAATTTCTCGACTGTGCTTACAACTGGTGCGGGTAAGCGCGCCCAGTCATACTAATTTCAAAATTTATTCCTAACCAAATCTCCAATCAAACTGCCCAATTGACCAGTACAAAACTCCTCCCATGGCGGGGGAGTTTTTTGTCGATTGGATTTACCATTATGTTGAATGACCAAGGAGATTCAACATGAAAACATGGTTAGTCCGCATCGCAATTAGCATACTGATTGGGCTTGTGCTTTTCGTTGGGTTTAGTTTCCTTCGTTTGCAATTAGCTACAGGTGAAATTCGCCGGGATGCTCAGGCCCTGACCGTCACGGAACCAGTGGAGTTTGGCGAAACGAGCCAATTGGAACTTCTGCCAATCTATGAAAAAGCCAGCCTTGGTGAACTGCAGAGTGGACACGGTGTTTCCTACTTGATCCGTACAGACTACGCCACCATCCTGTTCGATCTGGGCAACAATACGACAAGTGTTTCACCTTCGCCTTTGGAACACAATATGGCTAGCCTGGGCATTTCGCTGGACGAAATTGACCTTTTTGTCATCTCGCACCGCCATCCTGATCATGTGGGTGGGCAGATCTGGTGGTCCAAAAAGACATTTTCACTCAATGGCGTGAATCAGCCTTCATTAGGAGCCATGCCAGTTTATATCCCGGAAGACATGTCTTATCCAGGCGCCAGCCTGACACTGGCGAGTGACCCGATGATATTGGCACAAGGGGTTGCGACAACCGGGGCCATCACCTATGCCCAGCCGTTTCCTATCTGGCTGAATATGCCGACTGGAGGCGAGCAGGCGCTGGCAGTCAATCTCTCTGGTCATGGGATCGTGATCATTACAGGCTGTGGGCACATGGGCTTAGAGACCTTGCTGGCGCGGGCCGAAGCAGTTTTCAATTCACACATTGTGGGTGTGATCGGCGGCCTGCATTACGGTAATGCCGATCTTGCCGCTTTACAGCCGGAGATCCAAAAGGTGCAGGCGCTCGATCCACTGATCGTAGCTCTTTCCCCTCACGATAGCGGTCCGGCCGCCTTGGACGCATTTGCGCAAGCGTTTCCGGAATCTTACCAGCCCATCATAGCCGGCCAAACTATCCTATTAGGGCCTGTTGAGGCTGCACGCTGAGAAAATGCAACCCACCCCAACCAATGAGTACAGACACAAAATCAAATCAAAAGGACAAACACGATGAGAACCACGCTTAAGAAATTTTCCTGGATTGGTCGCATCTCCCTGTTACTTGGATCCAGCTTGCTGTGCCTGCCGGTGATTTTACTGCCGTTCACTACATCCGTTCCGGCCTGGGCCTGGATTCTATTGGCTTTGGCAGAAGCAGCCTTAATTCTGTTTCTATTTCGGAATGCCTCCACCGGATGGGGCGTTGCAGTTGGACTCAGCGGTATGGTCCTGGTAGGGATCGTTGCAATTGCGGCATCGCAGTTCTTCGCTGCCACCCCGGCAATCCGCGGGGAAGATGGAAAGCCTCTCCCGGGTTCTATCGCCGTCCTGGAAAAGGTAAATTTGAATGGCAGCCAACAATGGATAACCATCCGCGGCCATGACGCGAGCAAACCGGTCTTGTTGAACCTCGGAATGGGCGGCCCCGGCGGTGGTGGTTTTGCTACTCGCACCCTTTTCGAACCCTTAGAAGAACACTTTGTCGTGGTAAGCTGGGATGAGCCAGGCACCGGTAAATCATACAACGCGGTCCCAATTTCCAGCCTCACACCCCAGCGCTTTATCGATGACGCCCATGCATTAACCCTATATCTGCGCGAACGCTTCCACCAGGAGAAGATATACATTTACGGCGTATCGTGGACCAGCATTTTAGGCGTCTGGCTGGTCCAAGAATATCCGGACCTGTATCACGCATACATCGGAAACGGGCAAATGGTCAGCACGACCGAGACCGATGTAAAAGGTTATGAATTAGCGCTAGAATACCTGGCCGAGATCGGCGACCAGAAACAGCTGGACAACTTGCTACACAATGGCCCACCCCCGTATCGTGGTGATAGTGTGGTCAACCAATACGTGGCGTTCCTGGATGTACTGAACGATTATATGCACGCACCACGTTATACTCTGGTTGTTCCAATCGTTCCCTTTTTAGCGCCGGAATATGGATTAGTGGATAAAATCAACCATACTCGTGGGTTGGTTGACTCGTTCAATGTCGTGTATCCCCAATTGGAAGACGTGGATTTTACTATTCAGGCCACCCAGTTAGCGGTGCCTGTGTATATCTTTTTTGGACGGGAAGATGTCAACGCCAATGCGGCCCTGGTTGAACGCTATTACAACTTGCTGGAGGCTCCAAGCAAGGAATTAATCTGGCTGAATGGCGGGCATGGGCTGGATGGCAGCAACCTCGGCCAGTTTACGGACGTTATAGTCAACACAGTCCTGGCAGAAACACAGCCCATGAAATGACTTACATTTCGGCAATCACAGGATGTTTGTATCCACCACCATTTTCCGCTACAGCCAGGCCGAACAGCACAACTTTGGGCGGATTGGTTGAGCCTGACCGCCTATGAGCGAGCGGATTATTTCGCTTCAAATTCGGCCAATCTGCGTCGTTCCAGCGAACGTCCCAATAGCCGTTCAATCGTACGGATCATTGGCAGGTCATCCTGGGTGGCAAGCGATAGTGCGGTCCCCAGCTTCGTCATACGGCCTGTGCGCCCAATTCGATGAGTGTAGGCGACCGCCGTATCCGGCAAATCAAAGTTGATCACATGCGATATGAGCGAAACATCAATGCCTCTTGCTGCGATATCCGTAGCAACCAATACCTTAACCCGCCCGCTGCGAAAACTATCCATGGCCTGCCTGCGCCGGTTCTGAGATAGGTTGCCCTGCAACGAGGTGGCAGGCAGCCCGGCTTTGATCAACTGCCCGGCCAGTTTTTTGGCGCGGTGTTTCGTGCGGGTGAATACCAGTACTTTTCCACCACCCGACTGGCGCAGGATTGTCAGAAGCAGCTCGAATTTTTTGGTTTGTTCCACTGGATACATCGCATGCCCTACCGTTTCAACTGGTCGCGAGTCGCCCAGCTCGACGGTCACGGGTTGGCGCAAGAATTCATTGGCCAATGAACGGATCTCGTCCGGCATGGTGGCTGAAAACAGCAGCGTCTGGCGTGATTTGGGAAGGGCTTTCAGAATGCGGCGGATGTCGGGTAAAAAGCCCATATCGAACATCTGGTCCGCCTCATCCAATACCAGGGTTTCAACCGCACTCAGGTTGACCAATCGCTGTCCCATCAGGTCCAACAATCTTCCTGGGCAGGCCACCACGATCTCAACACCGGCGCGCAGTCCCTGGATTTGGGGTTGGGTGCCGACACCCCCATAAATGGTCATGCTGCGCAGGCGCGTCTGGCGACCAAGCGCTGTGATAGCCATGTGGGTTTGTTCGGCCAGCTCACGGGTGGGAGAGATGATGAGTGCGCGCAGCCTGCCACGTGGACCAGTTAACAGGCGCTGCAGAATGGGCAAGACAAAAGCAGCCGTTTTCCCAGTGCCGGTTTGGGCCAAACCCATTACATCACGCCCTACTAAGATGGGTGGAATGGCCTGCTGTTGAATTGGAGTAGGGTTAGAATAGCCGGCTGATGAGATCCCGGATTTGACCTGCGAATGAAAAGCAAATGATTCAAAATTCAAAATAGATCCTTTAACAATAAATATGTGCTTACTTAAAGCCTTACACCCAGGCTCACTGAATAAACCTTGGACGCGCTGAAATTACACTCAGTTAAGGAGTCAGGCTCCAGGCGCACCTGCTGACCCGGAGCCCAATATTAAAATCTGCTGCGGTGTTTAATAGCGGCGGGATCCGCCGCGATTGCTGCGTGGCTTGCCACCCTGACGGTTACCACCGAATCCACCTGAGCTGCGCTCCTCGCGTGGACGGGCAATATTAACGGTTAAGTCGCGCTGGCCAAGACTGTAGCTATTGAACATTTGAATGGCTTTTTCCATCTCGCTTTGACTGCCCATCACGACAAATGCAAATCCCTTCGACCTGCCGCTGTCGCGATCCTTGATCAGATCTACCGATTCTACCGTTCCAGCCTGAGCAAACAACGTGCGCAAATCATCCTCTGTCGTATCATAAGAAAGATTACCGACATAAAGCTTGGTTTCCATAATCCGAGTTTCTCCTTTGAGAAATTAAAAAAAAGAACCGCCGGCCTCACAGAAGGGGCCGACAGTAACTGTACCCAGTAGTAAGTTAAATTGGATTATAACATACTTATGCCCAGGTTCTTCCGTTTTGAGATCAGGGGATGTATTTTATTTTTCGGCACCCAAACCCTTTTCCCCATGGATTAAAAAGCACCCGGATTATGGTCTCAGACAGACCACCATCCAGCTTGCAGTATCGCCAAGGTCCAACGGCCACTGGAGTAACGCCTGCGGTACAATTCGTTATCAACCGTTCGCGGACAGGAAATTGCTGATTCACGCCGAAAAACTGTTAGCGTTAGCTTGGAAGACCGGCTGAAGTAGCAATTCTAGCTCACATCACTTAATAGATGCTTGTTAAGGAAAACAGCTATGGCGAGTTTAATTACCACCCTTGGCCCTAAAAGCTCTTCTGAACTGGGCATGATTTTGCCTCACGAACACATCTTTGTAGATCTTCGAACCTGGGATACTCCTGGATATGCCCAGGCTCAAGCCGAGGAAGTGATCCAGCTCATGGCGCCCGAAATGACGAGGGCGCGAGAAGCTGGTGTTACCGCGATTGTAGAATGCAGCCCCGTCGGTGTCGGACGCCGGGCGGATATCGACCGGGCGGTATCTCTGGCGACTGAACTACCTGTGGTGGTCCCCACCGGGATCTATCGCGAGCCATGGGTACCTGACTGGGTCCATGCCGCCAGCGAAGCTGAATTGGCCGTGTGGATGTTGAGCGAACTGCAAGGCGAAATTGAAGCCAGCGGAGTGCAGGCAGGCTGGATTAAGTTGAGCGCGGGTGATGACGGGCTCACAAGCTGTGAAACCAAGATCTTACGCTCCGCTGTCACGGCCGGTCGAGAAACAAATGCTGTTATCGGGAGCCACACAATTCGAGGCCGGGTAGTTCGGGACCAACTCGACATTATCGAGGCGATGGGGTACACGGCAGATCGATTCATCTGGATCCATACACAAGCCGAGCCGGATTTCGCGCTGCACCTGGAGATGGCCCTCCGCGGGGCGTGGCTGGAATACGATGCGATTGGCGAGAATGATGGGCGCGATCTGCAAAATGTTCAACGTCTATTAGAAGCCGGGTTGGGCAATCAATTGCTGCTGAGTCATGACCGGGGCTGGTATGATCCAGCTCTGCCGGGTGGGGGTGTTCCTAAGCCATACACATATCTGCCAGACCAGTTCCTGCCCAAACTGCGAAATGTCGGGGTGGATGAAGCAGCAATCGTCCAACTCACCCATGTTAATCCCTTTCAGGCATTTGCTCGTTGAAACATAGCGTTAGCCTGCACTTGACGCAATCTCCCCCAGCGCTTTCCCAAACCGGTGGATCTCCTCAACTGTATTGTAATGCACCGGTCCGACCCGCACCATCCCCCCACTTTCTTCCAACCCCAACCGCTCGGTGACTGCTAAGGCGTAATAATTCCCGTCCCACACATAGATATTTTCTTTATCCAATTCTTCCGCCACCCGGCGCGGAGATTTGCCTCTAAGCGTGAAGCTCACCGTAGGCACGCGCTCTTCCAGCCGTCGCCGTTCGGTCAGGCCGTAAACTTTCACGCCAGGAGTCTCCTCGAGCACATCCAGCAGAGCGCGCGAAAGCTCGTATTCATAGGCGCGGATGGCTGTGATGCCTTTTTTCAGGTTCAATGACCGGCCCTCGCCTACATATTTCTCGTCATAATCCCCGCCAAAAGTTTCTCCAACCCATTGAATGTATTCAAGCGCTCCCAATACCCCAGCGTAGCCCTCGAAGTTGCCTGTGCCGGTCTCGAATTTTCCAGGCGAGTCGGCGGGTGCGGGCCGCACTTTATAGGCGGTCAACTCGTCCAGAAGATCGTATTTGCCGTACAGAATACCCACATGCGGTCCGAAGAACTTGTAGCTCGAAGAGACCAGAAAATCGCAATCCAGGGCCTGCACGTCAATCGGCCCGTGCGGTGCGTACTGCACGGCATCGATGTATACGCGCGCGCCGGCTGCATGCGCCATCGACACGATTTTGGACACCGGGTTGATCGTGCCTAGCGCATTAGATGCATACCCGACTGCCACCAGGCGCGGCCGACCTTCCAAGGCTTTAGCCAGATCAACCAGATCGAGCGTGCCATCCTGAGGGTTGAAGTCCACCCGGCGGACATTCACGCCGCGCTCTTCCGCCGCCATAACCCAGGGTGTTATATTGGCGTCGTGATCCAGGTTGGTGACTACGATCTCATCCCCAGCCTGCCAGGTGCGGGCAATGGAGCGGCTCAGGTTGAAGGTCAGGCTGGTCATATTGGGCCCAAAGACGATCTCCCCCGGCTGGCGGGCATGATAGAATTCAGCCATTGCCGCCCGGGCTTCTTCGATCAGCGCATCCGACTCACGGCTGGTTTGAAAGGCTCCGTCGTGATTGGCGTTGCATTCCACCAGGTAAGACTGGATGCGGTCAAGAACCGTTTGAGCCACCTGGGTGCCAGCGGGGTTATCAAGAAAAATAGCCGGGCGGGCCAGGGCGGGAAATTGGGCTCGGATAGTTGTGAGATCGAGGGTCATTGACGGGCTCCTTAGGCTGGGTTGAAATTCAAGCCCCATTATATCGCCTCAAATCGTGAAAATGAGCCGGAATCCAATCCCGGGACCCAGATCGTTATTGGGTTTGTGCGAAATAAATCGGGCTTGACAAGCGCCGGTAAATTCGATACAAAAGATCAGGCCTTGCAACCCACTCGTCTGGAAAACACTTCTCCCTGGAGTATCATTGACCACCAACGTCCTGCTAGTCTCTGCCGGCTTCATCCATCCTCCCTGGCTAGGGCGCTTCCGGCTGCGGCAGACCTTGCGGGCTCTGCCAGGAGTGCGCATCCAGCGGGCCGCTTCCCTTGAAAAACTGACAGCTATTCCATCCCACAAACTACAAGCTATTGTGCTCTATATCCACCAGAAAAAAATATCGCCCGCAGCCCTGCAAGCACTGATTCAATTCGTCAGCCAGGGCGGCGGCCTTCTGGCAGTTCATTCGGCGACCGCTTCTTTCAAAAACGAGTTGCCCTATTTCGATATACTGGGCGGACGCTTCATCAGGCACGGACCGCTGCGCAACCTGCACATCCAGCCGGCCAATACAGGCACTGAAATATTCAGCGGTATCGGTCCATTTAATCTCTACGAAGAACCATACGTGCATGAAATAGACCCGGCCTGTAAGGTTCATTATTATGCAGATCTCCAACAACCTGCAGAAAGCCACAGCCTGCCGGTAGTCTGGACTCGCCTGTATGGACAGGGACGGGTGTGCTACTGCCTGCCAGGCCACCGGGCAGACGCAATGCGCAATCCGTCCGTAAGAGAAATTCTGCTGCGCGGCCTGGCCTGGGTCTGCCGCCGCACTGGCGCCGGAGAACCGGAGAGATGACGGAGAAGCTGCGCCTCGGTATTGTGGGCTGCGGCGATATCGCTGGCTATACAGCCATGTTCGCCCGTCTCAACCAGCGGATTGATCTGCCGGCCTGCTGCGATAGCTCTCCGGAAAAATCGCGGGCATTTTCTCGGCGCCACAAAATTCCTGCCGCCTATACCCGCTATGAAGAGATGCTGGAACGCGCAACTCTGGATGCGGTTTACCTGGCAGTGCCCCACCACCTGCACTTTCCTATGGCCCAGGCCGCCATCCAGGCCGGCTTGCACATCTTTATTGAAAAACCCATCACCCGCACTCTGACCGAAGCATTAGCGCTGGCTAAGCTTGCAGACCAGGCTCCAATCCGACTGGGCGTCAACTACCAATATCGCTACGATCGCGGCTGCTACGCCCTGGCCCAGGCGGCCCAGCGAGGCGATCTGGGAGCGATTCACGCCGCCCGCTGCAACATCCCCTGGCAGCGTCAGGCAGGTTACTTCCAGCATGCACGCTGGCATGCACGGCTGGAGACGGCCGGCGGTGGCAGCCTGCTGACTCAGGGCAGCCATATGCTGGATATCGTCTTGTGGGCTCTGGGCGGCCAGCCAGACACGGCCATCGGCTACACAGCCCGCCGCAAATTCAAGCAGGTAGAAGTTGAAGATCTGGCTCACGGGCTGGTCGAAATGCAGGATGGCGCCCTGGTGCAGATCAGCAGCTCAATGATCGCCAATCCGGATCAGGCGCTGACGGTTGAACTTTATGGCGAATATGCTACAGCCATCTATACCGACCGTCCGCTACCTCATGTTACGTTCAAAGGTCGCCGGATCAAGAAAACCTCGCCCCCGGTCGGGGGCGTTCACGCTTTACAGCGCAGCCTGGAAGGCTTCCGGGCCTGGGTGAGAGAGGACCGGCCTTACCTGACTCCAGCCCGGGAAGCCATCCCAGCCCTGGCATGCGTGGAGGCCATCTATCGCTCGGCTCAGTCTGGCTGCAGGGAGACCATTCAACTCGGAGAATGATTATGGCAGAACACACAGCTCAGGTAAAAGGGAGATCCGAAAAATTGAGCCTATGGCAAAAGATCGGCTATGGGCTGGGCGATATCTATGGTGGCGGTTCGGGTGTTGTGATCAGCTTCTACTACCTGGTTTTCCTGACGGATATAATCCGCATCAATCCAGCCCTGGCTGGAACCGTAATTCTGATCAGCAAGGTGTACGATTCAATCACCGACCCTTTCGAGGGTCTGATTGCAGACCGCACTCGCACCCGGCTGGGCCGCCGGCGGCCTTATCTGCTGGCAGGAATCCCCCTGATCTTCCTATCCTTTTTCGCACTGTTTTACCCGATCGACCTGGCCGAGGAGGCTCAACGCTTCTTATTTGTAATCTGCTCCTATCTCTTCTTCTCCACAGTGGTCAGCATCGTAATGCTCAACTACAATGCCTTGCAGTCGGAGCTGACCCTCGATTATCACGAACGCACCAGCCTGAGCTCGGTCCGCATTTTTTTCTCTACAATTGCTTCTGTTCTAGCTGCCCTACTGCCGCTCGAAATTGTCAAGCTCTTCCCAGACGTGCGCCAGGGCTATATCGTGATGGCGCTGAGCTTTGGCGCTTTGTTTGCCCTGCCCTTTATTGCAACTGTGTCCGCGACGCGTGAGCGCCCGGAGTTCCAGAAGCCGCCCGAGAAATTTGACTGGCGCCAGGCGTTTATCGAGCCATTCAGAATGCGCACTTTTGTTTACACCCTGTTGATGTATCTACTGGCTTTTGTGGCGATGGACACAGTCAGCAGCATTGTGGTCTATTACATGAAATACTACTTGGGGCGCGGTGGAGAGACCAGCTTTGTCAACGGCACGCTGCTGATTGCCCAGATCGTCTCTTTGCCATTTTACACGGTGCTCAGCCGGCACACGAACAAACGCACTGGCTACATCACTGGGGCGCTGATCTGGATTGGCGCTATGCTGACCAGTTTTCTGCTCGCCCCAGGCAATCCCTCGTTTGTAATCTACGTCTTCGCGGCCGTAGTCGGCCTGGGGACCGGGGGAATCGTCGTCATGATCTATGCCATCTTCCCCGATATCCCGGATGTGGATGAATTGGGCACCGGCCAGCGCCGGGAGGGCATTTATGCAGCCCTGGTTACCTTTGTTCGCAAGCTCAGCTCGGCGTTCGCCATCTTTGCTGTATCCAATGCAATCGCCTGGGCAGGATACGTCACCCCGGTTGAAGAAACCAGCGGGGGCATTACCCGTCTGATCGAACAGCCTCAATCTGCAACCTTTATTCTGGTGCTGCGCGCTCGTTTTCGCCCTGGTGCCGATCGTCCTGCTGCTGGCAGCATTGGCTTTTGCCGCCCGCTACCCCCTGACTTCCCAGACTCACCTGCGCCTGAACAGGCTCTTGGCAGCCCGTCGGGCAGAGCAACCAGCTACCCCCGAAGAACAGGCAGAAGCTGCCGACCTGCGCCGGATTTTAATCGGCAATTAATCGCATGCCCACCGTCCACACCCAACCCGACTACCGATTGAAAGTAAACCAACCACCCCCGGCTGGCTATCCGTCTAAGCGCCTGCCGGACGATTTCGCCGTTCGGCCGTTTGCTTCAGAATTCGCCACCCGCCGGCAGGCATTTCTGGACCATTGTCTGAGGAACCCGGCCCCGCTCAACACAAAAGGGGTTTTTTACGAACTGGTCCGGCTAGAAGCTGGCGGAGACCCGCATGAGGGCTTGATCCAGGCAGCGTTGGATTTCATTGATGCCCGCAAAGATTGCGCCGACTTCGCGCTGCACAGCATCCTCAGGCTGCTCTATCAGTTCAGCGATCACCCTGCCCTCAGCCCGGGGCTCATGAGGCGCGCCAAGAAATCGGTGCTCAATTTCAAATACTGGCCGGACGAGCCAGGTCTCGACTCGCTCTGCACCTGGACTGAAAATCACCAGATCCTGTTCGCCTCGGCTGCCACTCTGGCCGGGCAGCTTTATCCGGAAGAGATTTTTCCGAACAGCGGCCAGACCGGACGGGAGAAAATCGCCCTCAACCAGCCCCGCTTGCTGCGCTGGTTGGAGCTGCGTGCTCGCACGGGTTTTAGCGAGTGGCTTTCCCACGTCTACTACGACGAGGACTTAACCGCCCTGCTGAGCCTGCTGGATTTCTGCCAGAATGATCAGATCCGACAGACGGCCAAAATGGTGATCGATTTGTTGTTGCTTGATATGGCTATTAACAGCTTTAATGGGGTATTCGGGAGCAGCCATGGGCGCAGCTATGAAAATACCAAGAAGTGGGCTTCTGAGGAGGGTACCAGCGATACGCTAAAGCTCCTGTTCGGGATGGGCGAATTTTCAGCGTTCGACAATATGAGCGCCCCAGCTTTTGCACTCAGCCCACAGTACCAGCTGCCGGCCGTATTGGAAGGCATCGCCCAGGATATCGAACGATCCGAAATGGTCAACCGTCAGCGCATGGGCATTCGAGTAGATGAGGGGAGGCATTGGGGTTTGGGCTATAAAAACTTTGAAGACGGGATGATCTTTCTCAGCCTGGAAGCCTATGCGCACCCCAATACCGCCCAGCTGATCATGCGCATGTTCGATGCCTTCAACTGGTGGAATAACGCTTTCTTTGCACCATTCAAAAAGTATCGCGGTCTGCTGACCTTATTGCGGCGTACCGGAACCCTGCCGCTGGTCACCCGCCTGTTCGAGAAAGACCTGTGCCGCAACACCCGCGAACAGGTCAATTTATACACCTACCGCACTCCGGACTATCTGCTTAGCTGCGCCCAGGATTACCGGGCTGGTTATGGGGGTGACCAACAGCATATCTGGCAGGCCACACTCGGCCCACGGGCAGTATGCTTCACGACCCATCCGCCCAAACGGGAGGGTGCCAGCCCAAACTATTGGACCGGCTCAGGCAGCCTGCCCCGGGCAGCCCAGATCCAGAACGTGATTATCGCAATATACAACATATCCAAGGCCCCAGCCCCGTACGTTCCCAACCAGCTATTTTTCACCCATGCCTGGCTGCCACGGGATCAATTCGATCAGGTCCTGGAGCAGGATGGATGGATCTTCGCCCGCCTGGGCCGGGGTTTTCTGGCTCTGCGCTCGCAGCTGTCCTACAGATGGCAAGACCAGCCAGGCGAGGACCAAAACCGAGAGATCATTGTGGATGGCCGTCAGAATATCTGGATCTGTGAACTAGGCCGTCAAGCCGTCGATGGTCCCTTTGATAGCTTCGTGACCCGCATCTGCCAGTCTCAGCTAAAATATAATGGCTTGCAGGTCAGCTACCTTTCCCCCTCCCTCGGACAGCTGGAATTTGGCTGGCAAAGCCCACTCCGCCAGAATGGTCACATCATCGAACTGGCCGATTATCCTCGCTATGCCAACCCCTACCTGCAAGCTAAATTTGGCACCGACTGGTTTGACATCCGGCTGAGGGGCCAACGTTTGCTGCTTGATTTTCGAACAGGCGAGCGGGCAGTTTCAACCTGATAGACTGACAATGCCCTAGAGATGCAACGGCAAGATGTGTTGGTGCTCGTCAACACATCTTGCCGTTCGATAATTTATTTTGCTTTCTCAGCTCAAAAGCCCAAACAGCACATGCCAGATAATATCCGCCCAGAAATGCACCCCAACAGCAGCAACCAGGCCGTCCCTGCGGAATACCCAACCAGCCACCAACCCGAACAGTCCATTGAGAGCTACTAGCTCGGCCAGAATAATGGGGGAGAGGTCTGCAGGTGAACTAACGCCAGCCAGAACCATGGCTGTGCCCAGATGGCCAGCCACAAAAACCAGAGTTGCAATCAGGTTGGCTATCCAGAAAATGACTTCGTCGGTTTGGCGACCGGGCAGCAACCGAGGTGATAACCAGGACAGCATGAATACCCACAGGCTCATTATAAATAACCTGAAGATGATCTCCTCGCCGATCCCAGCAGCCAGCGAGGCCACAATCGAGGCTGGAAAAGCCGGATGCGGAAAGCCCTCAAAACTAGTCAGTCGCTGGACAAGCAGGTCTACGACCACGAGAAACAATCCAACGACTGCGCCATAAACTAGCGGATGTATGAACAGCTCCCGCCGTGACGCTCCAATCCGGTAAATGCCAGGCCAGCCAACCTTGCGCGCTAAAACCAGCCCGATCATACCCAGGCCGGTATACAACACCAGAATAAGTCCGGCGTTCCCAAGAGCTAACTGCCAGGCCGGCATTTGCGGTCCGGCGCCATTGGTGAAAGCTGAAGTCATCTCTGGTGAGCCGCCAGGGATGAAAATAAAAATCACCGCCGCCAGGATATATATTGCGACCAGCGTCAACAGGGTTTTTATTTGTGACATAAGTATTTTCCCGCCCGTTCTCGCTATCTCTAATAATTTATTCATTAACTGGATTATACAAGTCCAGCAATCGGGCAGCATCCTTCCTTTGGCGGGTTTCACCCTGGTCGGCTGATGGGTCTTAAACCAGTCACGTGACCAGCAGTAAATCTCTATTGCTTAAGCTACAATTAAATATGTGCATGTTGTTCCGACAATCGCAAGACGATTGTCCCTATCAGACAAGCAAATGCTCAATCCCATGCCCATCGAATAATTGGCTGGGCGATAGAATTTCAGGAGTCACCAATGAACCGGCAGAATGCAGTAAAAAACTCCTTGATTACAGAACTCGGCGGTGCAGCTATGATCACTGCCCACCTTCTCTTACGCCCCCTGACGCGTCCCTGGTATGGACGCTGGGGCGCTACACCAGACGAAGTAGCCCTTTCTCTCCCAGGTGATGATCTGGTTGAAAATCCCAGGCTGGCTTCTACGCGCGCAATTACGATCAGAGCCACACCCGATGAAGTATGGCCCTGGATTGCCCAAATCGGGCAGGGACGTGGTGGGTTTTATAGTTGTCAACGACCAGTCGCTAAAGCGGCTGGCTTGTAACTGCGCTCTGCCGCAATTCCGTGAGAACGGCTTTGGCTTCATCACGCGCTACGATTGGCGGGTTGACTGCCGCCCGACGGCCAATGTTGACCGCCGCGATGTGGTCTGCAAGTCCAGCGAAACCGCAAACCACACAGGAGAACTTGGATTGAGACGGACGATTAGCTTTATCGACCTGACCACAGGCGGGACAAGTGCGGCTGGTGTTTCTTGGGTCAACCAGGAGCACAGGTACGCCAACCCGTTTGGCTTTGTATGTTACGAAGGAACGAAGCTGGAAGAACGCCCAACTATGCAAAGTTGCCCGCTGAGAGCGACGAACCGTGACCCTCGACCGTATCCCCTCCAAATCTTCCAGGGCAATCGCTCGATTTGTGTCTTTCGCTTTGGCAACCAGTCTCTTGCTGATGCAGTGGTTGGTGTCTTTAGCAAAACGGCGTTCTTTTCCCGACAATCGTTTCAGCTTGCGTTTGGCAGAGCGTGTGCCTTTGGCTTGCAGTTTGCCCCGCAAGCGGCGCTGACGATGGCGCACATTATTGATGTGTCTGGCGGGGTATACCTGTCCATCGCTGTCTACTGCAATATTGGTAACGCCCAGGTCAACCCCCAATGTGCCTTCAACATCAACGGGCTTCGGCTCGTCCACCTCGCAAGTGGCGGAAAGGAAGTACATCCCTTTATACAGCCCCAAATCACTTTCCCCCTGCCGCGTTTGAAGCAGTTCCATTTGCCTCTCACCGCAAACAAACGGGATGCGAAGCCGCCCGTTTACCGTCCAAATCGACACGGTCTGGTCTTGCAATCGCCAAGAAAGGATGCGGTCATCATAGGCGATACTGCCCGTTGTCTTGAAGGTTCGTTTTGTCTTGCGGTCAAGTTTATATGCGTCTGCGACTTTGGCAATCGCCCGCACCGCCACCTGCGCCGAAAGGCCGTACTGCTCCCGCACCGCCTGATAGCATTTGTGGTGCAAGTCGTACTGCCGAAAGGTTTTGGTTTCCCATACCGTAGCGCTCACAAACTGACAGGCGGCATTGGCCTGTTCCAGCGTGTGCCTGAGCGCATCGGCTTGTTCGGGCGTGGGAAGCAGTTTGACCTGAGCTATCAGCTTCATGCCAATAATTGTAGCACAAATGATCTAAAGTTCCAGGACTTGAAACTATTTCTTTTGGCTTGCTTCGATATACCGTTTGATGGTTTCCGCACTGACGTGTCCACCAGTACCTACGTTATAGCCTTCTGCCCACAATGTTGCCTGTTCGCCCCAATACTGGCGGCCAAGGCTTTCAATCTCTTTCTTCAACTTGCGGGATGTTATTCCCTTGAACAGACGGACGATTTCAGCAGGAGAAAATTTCGGGGGTGCGCTCACAAACAAGTGTACATGCTCGGGCATCACCTCGACCGCCAATATCTCAAAACCGTATTGGGTGGCGATTTCCGCCTACAGTTCTTTCAACCTTGCCTCGACAGGCCCAACCAAAACCCTTTTTCGATAGCGCGGTATCCAGACCAGGTGATCGTTGATTATATACGCGCTGTGTGGGCTGTGGTTGGCTTCGTTTGGCATACAACCATTTTAGCAAAGGATGGCGGCTTCCTCCACCCGCTATAGCGGAGTGGTTTCCGCCGCCAAGAATTATGAAACGCTGGAAAACCTGGTCGGCTGCCAGATGCGCAATGCCGCTCGATTATTGCCTGAATGCCAGAATCCTCAGCCAGGTGATCTGGTACGCCTGGGCCCGCCCGGTTATCCAGCCTTGCCGATCAACACGGTTTTGCCCGGCAGCTACCTGCTCATCTTCGCAAATGGGATGCAGGCAACCACGGACGATCCAAAAAACGGAGATCCGCCTGTGGATTGGTGCTGGTTGTTCTATCTGAAGGAAAGGTCGAATGGCACAACTCGCCTGATTATCCGCACCCGTATGAATTACTTGCCAGCATTTGCCATGAATCTGGCCTGGAAGGGTTTTGTGGACCCAATCCACTTTTCAATGGAACGACAAACTTTATTGGGTATCAAAAAGCGGGTGGAATTATCTTCCGAAATCACCGGCCATGAAAAGAACCACAGTGTCCCTTAGCCCACCTGGATCATACTAGATCGGCAAAAATCTTGCACTCAGAAATTATCTTTTGCGGCGCTTGCCACTGCGCTGGCGAGACTTGCGTTTGCCGCTGTCTGGCTTTTGGGGTGAACCAGGAGTGCTGATGGGCGGTAGTTCAGGCGGTTTGTGCATCCATTCATGATAGGTATCATCCAAGAGCATGACCAACAAAGCCTGGGCATCCTCATCTTCAACCAGCTCTTTGACCAGCGGCACGAAGCGCTGCATACGCTCGATCTGTAAACGATCGCGCCCGCGCAGACGAGCTTCCAACTGTCCGATCAAGCGCTGCGCTACCAAATTTTCAACATCTTCATCCTGGGGCAAAGATCGCTCCTCAAACTCAATTTTGTAATGCGCAGCGACGTGGGTAAGCTGGCGCTTCTCCTGGAAATTAATCAAGGTAATAGCAGTTCCGCTGGCTCCTGCTCGACCAGTGCGACCTGCCCGGTGAATATAGGCTTCCAGATCATCCGGCGGTTCATATTGAATCACATGGGAAAGATCTGGAATGTCTAATCCGCGGGCTGCCACATCGGTGGCTACCAAAAAACGCAGCTTGCCATCTCGCAGCCGCTTGAGAACCTTTTCGCGCGCTTCCTGCGACAGATCCGAGCTGATCTGATCTGCGTTATAACCAAAGCGCTGCAGCACAGCCGTGACATAATTTACGCGCATTTTCGTATTGCAGAAAATGATCGCCTGATGAGGCAGCTCCATCTCAATGATCCTCACTAGCGAACGGTCTTTATCCATTCCAGGTGTCATGTAGTAGATGTGTTCCATATCTTCTACATGAACGTGGTCACGGCTCAGGCTGAGGAAGCCCGGATCAGTTAAGAACTGCCTTGCCAAACGGATGACATGAGCGGGGATGGTCGCCGAAAACATATAGCCGCTGATATCCTTACGTGGCAGGAAATCTTGGATACGGACCATATCCGGGTAAAATCCCATAGACATCATCCGATCGGCTTCATCGAACACAATGATCTTTAACTGATCCAGCGAAAGGTTGCGTTTGATCAGGTGGTCCAGGATGCGGCCCGGCGTACCGACGACCAGATGAGCGCCCTGTTTAAAGGCCGTGATCTGGGGCTGATAGCTGGTTCCGCCGTAAACCGCAACAGTCCGCAAACCGCTGTCGCCCGCCAGCAGAGCGGCATCGGCAGTTACCTGCTGGGCAAGCTCACGGGTTGGAGCCAGTACCAGGGCCTGGCAGCTATTTTTGTTTGCGTCTACCTGCTCCAGGATCGGTAACACAAAAGCGGCTGTCTTACCGCTGCCGGTGCGGGCCTGCACCATCAGGTCCCGTCCCACACGCAGATAGGGGATCGCCCGGGACTGAACGGGGGTCAACTCTTTCCAGTTGGTCCGGGCAATTGCGGCTTTCATCACTCCCGGCAAATCATCGATCCCCACCGGAGGGAGTGCATCTTGAGGTTCAGCCAGCTCTTCCGGCTGACCAAAAACCATGTTATCCATAGATTGTTTTCCATTCCTCAAAGAACTTAATGATCGCAAGCTTAAAGATAGTTCATCAGCTCGTGGCTGAAGGATATTGTTCATGATGCGAGCCTGAACAGACTTCCATTATATGCCCAAAAGTAAGAATCGGCGTGATATCGTCCAAAATGTGGTCACCAAAATGTTATAGATGTTCCGACTATCTTTTCGTGGACCCCCTGAAATTGACAAAAACCGCCCAGAGTAAATCCGGGCGGCTGAATGAATGCCCCAGGCGGGAGTTGAACCCACAACCTCGGCCTTAGGAGAGCCTCGCTCTATCCATTGAGCTACTGGGGCAGATATCAAAAATTATAACATCCCAAATTGATCTGGGCTGCATAAATATCAGGGGGCCTTAGGAAATTCTGTGATGAGGGTACCAGCCCAGAGGTTCCCAGAGAACCAATATCTGTGAGTTTAAGATCTGAACCCGGCAATTAATCCACACTGCCGGTCGCGATAGCAGCTTTTACCTCCCCAATCGCCTTGGTCACTTCGATCTCGCGTGGACAGGCGATGGTGCAGTTGAAAATCGTATGGCATCGGTATACACCGAACTGGGTATTCAATTCTTTCAGGCGCTCAGCTGCACCCCGGTCCCGGCTGTCATAAATGAATCGATGTGCAGCAACAATCGCTGCCGGCCCAACATATTTTTCGTTTGACCAAAAAGATGGGCAGGAGGTGGTACAGGCTGCGCATAAGATGCACTTGGTCGTATCATCAAAACGCTCACGTTCTTCCGGGCTCTGCAGGCGTTCTTTTGCAGGCGGTTTCTCATCGTTGATGAAATAGGGAAGCACTGAGCGATAGTGTTCGAAAAATGGCTCCATATCTACAATTAAATCCTTCAGAACACGCAGTCCCAGGATTGGTTCCACAGAAATATGGGTCTTGCCGAGGTCTTTCACCAGAACCTTGCACGCCAGGTAATTGCGACCGTTGACCCGCATAGCATCGGAGCCGCAAACACCATGGGCGCACGATCTCCGGAATGAGAGAGTGCCATCAAAATTGCCCTTGACATATTCGAGCAAATCCAGGATGCGGTCGGTAGGTTCAACCTCCATGGTGAAAGAATCATAGTGAGGCTTCTTATCCGTTTCAGGATTGTATCGAAATACTTTGAGTGTAACTTGCATTGATCAATTCCTTTTTTGATGAACTTCTAAAGACTGCGACCGATCCACATCTCTCGAAGATAGCAGCGGAGCTGCAACTTTCAGCACCAACACTTGTGTGTTGATCAGCTTGTCTGAGGAGCTTGCTACCTCAGACAGGTCTTCACAACTTGCTTAGTACACTCTTTCCTTAGGTTCGAATTTGGTCATGACTACAGGTTTATAGCCCAACTTTATTTTTCCATCCACCTGCCAGGCCAGGGTATGTTTCATCCAGTTCTGGTCATCGCGCTCTGGAAAATCTTCGCGCGCATGCGCGCCCCGGCTTTCTTTTCGGGCCAGGGCTGAGACCGCCGTGACCTCTGCCAGTTCCAGCAAATTGCCTAACTCCCAGGTATTCAAAATATCAGTGTTGTATATTTTTCCCCGATCATCCACTTTTACATGCTTAAAACGCTCGATCAATACACGAATGGCATCGACAGCTTTCTGCATGCCGTCTCCAGTTCGGAAAACACCAACGTGATCATTCATCACACTTTTCATCTCTTGGGCAATATCAACCGCCCGCTCGGTACCATCGGCTCCCACCAGAGCGGCAAATTGAGCTTTGGCATACTCGTCAGCATCAGCCGGCAGCGGCGGGAAAGTGGCGTGGCTGGCATATTCAGCCGCCCGTAAGCCGGAGTACTTGCCAAAGACCAGCAGGTCTAACAACGAGTTGGTGCCCAGCCGGTTAGCGCCATGTACCGATACACAGGCGACCTCGCCCGCGGCATACATTCCGGGCAAGACAGTTTGCAACTCGTCGATCACAACTTCGCCATATTGATTGGTCGGGATCCCGCCCATCGCATAGTGGGCGGTTGGCTGGACAGGCATTGGCTGCATGACCGGATCCACACCCAGATAGGTCCTGGCAAAATCGATAATATCAGGAAGTTTGCCGAGGATTTCCTCCGCTGTGACCACATACGGCGAGCCATCCGGGCGTTTGCGTCCATCCAAAGCAGCATATTTATTGATCGTGTCAGGACGTGCATCCAAATAGAGGTATCGTTTCCCGCCAATGCCGCGTCCAGCCTGCATTTCAAGGTACATGGCGCGGCTGATCACATCGCGCGAGGCAAGATCTTTGACAGTGGGCGCGTAATGATCCATGAAGCGCTCACCCTTATCATTGATCATTACTCCGCCTTCGCCTCGCACGCCCTCCGTGATCAGAATGCCCAGTTTATAAATGCCGGTTGGATGGAATTGGAAAAATTCCATATCTTCGGCCGGGATACCACGTCTTAAAGTAATGGCAACCCCATCCCCGGTATAGGCGTAGGCATTGGAGGTGATTTCCCAGATGCGGCCATGCCCGCCAGTAGCGAAAATCACCGCCTTGGCATGGAAAACATGAAATTCCCCGGTGGCCAGTTCCAGAGCCACCACCCCAGCGACCCGTTTATCAGACAGGATCAGATCAACAACATGGTACTCATCGTAAAAGTTGACATTGTTTTTGATACACTGCTGGTACAAAGTTTGCAAAATCATATGCCCGGTCCGGTCAGCGGCATAACAAGCCCGGCGGACTGGCTTGCCGGTAATATTGTTGGTGTGCCCGCCAAAGGGGCGTTGAGCAATTGTGCCATCCGGGTTGCGAGAAAAAGGGAGACCCAAATGTTCTAACTCGTACACAGCCTGAACAGCCTCGCTGCACATAAACTCGATCGCATCCTGATCCCCCAGATAATCGCTTCCTTTGACTGTGTCGTAAGTATGCCAATCAGGGTGGTCTTCTTCCGTATTACCGAGTGCTGCCCCAACGCCTCCCTGCGCGGCACCAGTATGAGATCTTGATGGATACAACTTGCTTAAAACAGCGGTATTGGCCGTGCGAGAAGCGTACAGGGCAGCCATAAGACCTGCTCCCCCCGCCCCAACAACGACAACATCAAATTGATGTTTTTTCATGTAGTTTCTCCTCTAACCGCCAGTGTAAAAACTGCGACGCCAGGCAGTTTGTAGTCTGCCTGAACTGGTAATCGGCTGGCATTTATGAAGACAGAATGACATAGATGGCTACAATCAGCACAAAGAGCCAAAGCAGGAAGACCAGGCCACGCATAATCGGCTGCCAGAAAGAAGGGCCGGTGAAATCTTCAATCACAACCCGCAAACCGTTAAAGCCATGGGTGACCCCAAACACAACCAGGAGCATCTGCATGACCTGCCAAAAACCGTTAGCCCACCCCTGGGCGATATCAGGTATATTGCTGCTGACGACATGATTTGGGTTTGGAAAGAAGGTCCAGCGCATCAGAGTCCCAAGGTCCATCTGTGTTCGAGCGCCCATTATCATGGCTGAAACCAGACCAAGCAGTGCCAGAAGAATCAATGCCAGGCCGGAAAGGCGAGTGAAGATCCACATAATGTATTCGAATGTCAAGCCACGCTGAATTACTCGTGAACGCATGATCAGCCTCCTGTCAGTTTTATCCGCCGCTCAAACCACGCTGGATGATGATAAAAACTGTCATGCCATAGATAGGCAGGAAAATTAGCCACTCCAGCCATAACGCTTCGCGCTGGTATTGCAAAAACTTTGGCCAGAAATCCAGGATAATGATCCGCAAACCATTAATTGCATGAAATAACACAAAGAAAACTACAAAAATCTGGAAAATCCAGGATTCATACACAGTGTTCACCGCAATAGCCCAGTCACTGCCCATTTGCTGCATGAAAAATGAGGCGATGACATGCAATCCAACAAAAAGCAAAATGCTCAAACCAGATATTCGGTGAAGCATCCAGGCCAGCATTGGACCCCCGCCCTGGTATTTCAAACCCGCAATAAAACTCACCTTACGATTCAGACCCATAGGTGCCTCCTTTTACGGTTTTAGCTGCCTTGAAAATCCGGCAAATTGTCATATCTGCGGGTGGACTTTGTCCATGTTCGCTTATTTGGAACCTCTTTGGTAAGGACTTGGGTTTGGGGTAATACCTCAGGTTTTCCCGAAAACCTCTGGATTTATACGAACTCGCTTAGTTCCTGTTATTCACAATTATTCCACTAAATCGTCGGTATAGGCTAGTGACAATACTCATCCTTTACTTATCTCAATATCCTTATCAAGGCCTAGATTTTATCCTACAATAGTGATAATCATTGAGGATATCGGTTCTATAGCCATTTGGGGTTTCTTTGGTGAGATTTTTCACGGCGATTCCCGGTGAGCTAGAACTCCTTACCCTGGTGGAGAAAAGCTGCCGGATTTACGTGACAATTGCCTCAAAGTTTACCATCCAGTGTTAGAATTCTGGTAATCGAACTTCGAACCTTATCAGACCCATTGTATCACTAGCATAAAGCCGGATCTATATCATTGCAGAAAATTCGGTGCATTAAAAGTCAGTAGATTTGTAAGTGGTAAGCGATTTTGGGAGCCGCTACCCAAAGTTGGCCGATTTCATCGACAACATTTTAGTGCTCTCCGGAATATTCGTCAACAAAAGGAGGATTTTGTGTCTGATTCGCACCAGCTGGATCGCCGCGATTTTGTCAAAATCATTATGGCCTTTGTGGGAACAGTCATAGGAACCATTGTGGGACTGCCAGCAATAGGCTACCTGATCTCACCAGCCACGAAAACCCAGGCTTCGGAAGCCTGGATCCCTTTAGGGCCTCTGGAAAAATACCAGACGGATACTCCCACACTCTTCAGCTTCACCCGGTCAAAGGTCAATGGATGGGAGAAAACAGTCAACAGCTATGGCGCGTACGTCGTTCGCAAAAGCGATACCTCGGTGACCGTTTTCTCGAATATGTGTACACACCTGGCTTGCCGCGTTAAGTGGCTTGAGGACATTGAGGAGTACGTTTGTCCCTGCCACGACGGACACTTCAACGCACAGGGCGAAGTAGTCTTAGGCCCGCCCCCACAGCCTTTGATCGAGTACGAGACCAAAATTGAAGAGGGCAATCTGTTCATTCACTTCGTGGAGGCATAGCATGGCATCTAAAGTATACGAATGGCTGGATGAACGCCTGGGATTAGGGATGATCTACACCACAGTTTTAGATCGAAAGGTCCCGAAAGTAAACTGGTTTTATACCTTGGGAAGCGCCACCCTATTCCTGTTCACAATGCAGGCAGTCACTGGTGTCTTTCTGACCGTCTATTATGTGCCCTCACCCGACCATGCCTACGATAGTATTCAATATATTATGAATGGCGTCGCCTTCGGATGGTTGATCCGGGGAATTCACCATTGGGGTGCTACCCTGATGGTCATTACAGTGTTCTTGCACATGTTGAGAACATTTTACTTCGGCGCGTATAAATATCCGCGGGAGCTCACCTGGGTCACCGGGGTAATATTGTTGCTGTCCACGCTCGGGATGGGTTTTACTGGCTATTTACTGCCCTGGAACCAGAAAGCTTATTGGGCAACAACCGTGGGAACTGAAATTGCAGGTACGGTGCCGTTCATTGGAGCCTTCATCGAATCCGTCCTCAGAGGTGGAACCGACCTGAGCGCAGTCACCCTGGCTCGCTTCTTCGCTGTCCATATCTGGTTCCTACCTGCGGTGATTGTCGGGCTGATCGGCGTCCATCTATATATGGTCGTCCGCATAGGCATCAGTGCTGTACCCAACAAAGATGATTAAACCCAGGAGAGCACTGCCATGAATGAAGAGCAAAAGAAAAGTTATCTAGAAAAATATAAGCAAGCCAAACAGCGTGGCGAATTGTTCTTTCCCGAAACGCTCTATAAAGATCTGCTGGTTGCCTTTGGGGTTTTTATCCTGCTGTTGATGCTGGCGGTTTTTGTTGGGGTAACAAACGAACCGCCAGCCGATCCGGCCGATTCGAATTACATTCCCCGGCCCGAATGGTATTTCCTCTTCCTGTTCCAGATGCTCAAGTATTTCCCTGGAGAAATTGAATGGATTGGAACCGCAATCATACCAGGGCTGGCAGTTCTGGCATTATTCCTTCTGCCATTCTTCGACCGCAACCCAAAGAGGCACTGGTCCAACCGCAAATTAGGTGTATCGGTCATGACCGTGATTGTGATCGGTATCGTAGCCTTGACGATTGTAGCTGCCGCCACAACACCTCCCCAGGAGGAAACCAATATTGCCACAACAATCAGCGAAAAAATCATCCTCGGACAGGACGTGTATTCTGTGCAATGTGTTGAATGTCACGGACCTGATGGTGAGGGGGGTGAGATCGTCGGAGTAGAAGGGCTGGAGGGTGTGGTTGTCAAGTCGATCAGCAGCACTGATGAAATGTACACCCGCTCCGACCAGACTTTCTACGACATCATCGATTATGGTCAACCAGACCTGGGGATGCCGCCCTTTGGTCTGGGCTATGGGGGAGAACTTTCCCGCGGGGAGATCGATGCGATTGTCAACTTCATGCGCTACACCTGGGATGACCGCGCCGAAATACCTGCTGAGGCAGCATCTGCCTCGGTTATCCCCCCCATAGGCCCGGATGAAATACCTTCGTACGAGGTTCACCTCGCACCGATTATAAAACGCTACTGCATCTCCTGTCACCGGCCAGGCAAGGAAAACAACAATTACTTGATGGGCAGCTATGAAGAGACCATGACAAGCGGTGATAATGCCCCGAACATCATTGCTGGGGATCTGGGCTCGAACCTGATCCGGATGCTCTACAGAGAAGAGATCGACGCCGGTGGTCCGATGCCCCCGACCAAGCCGCTGCCGGACGATTACATTGCCCTCTTCGAGCGCTGGGTGTTGGGCGGTGTACCAAATACTGCCGCTGAGGCTGCTGCAGCAGCGCCAGCTGGAGCCGGCGCCGAGTCTACGACGCCCGAATCGGTTGCAACCCCTGCTCCTTAGAGCTGGGAGCGCCTTCGATTAATCAAAAGTCGGGAGGCTGTGTATCAAACCTGCACAGCCTCCCGGTCTTTGTTAAACAGGCAGAACTTGAGCCTCAATCCATCTTGGCGATTACCGCATCACCAAATTGGCTGGTGCTTAGTTTTGTAGCGCTATCCATCAGCCGGTGGAAATCATAAGTTACCGTCTTGGCTGCAATCGCACCGTCCATCCCTTTGACGATTAAATCAGCGGCTTCCTGCCAACCCATATAGCGAAACATCATTTCTCCCGAAAGAATGACCGAGCCAGGGTTGACAACATCTTTATCAGCATACTTTGGCGCGGTACCATGTGTTGCCTCAAACACTGCGTGTCCGGTGGTGTAATTGATATTACCGCCTGGGGCAATACCAATCCCGCCCACCTGGGCCGCCAGGGCATCTGACAGGTAGTCACCGTTTAAGTTCATGGTTGCCAGTACATCGAACTCACGTGCGCGGGTAATTGTTTGCTGGAAGACGATATCGGCAATGACATCTTTAATCAACAGCTTACCAGCCTTAAGGGCCGCATCTTGCTCGTTGTTGGCCGCATCCTCACCCTTTTCAGAACGGGTGCGCTCCCATTCCGACCAGGTATATACCCGATCCCCAAAGTCTCGTTCGGCAACATCATAGCCCCAGTTTCTAAATGCACCTTCTGTGAACTTCATGATATTGCCTTTATGAACAAGCGTAACGCTCCGACGGTTATTGTCCAGCGACCATTGAATGGCAGCGCTGACCAGTCGTTGGCTACCATCTTTAGAGACCGGCTTGATGCCAATACCTGAAGTTTCCGGGAAGCGTATTTTGGCATATTCCTTAGGAAACTGATTTTTTAATAACGCCTTAAATTGCTCGTTTTCTGGAGTATCGTCTTCGAACTCGATCCCGGCATAGATGTCTTCCGTATTTTCACGGAACACAACCATATCCACGTACTCAGGGTGCTTGACGGGTGAAGGTACTCCAGCGTAATAACGAACAGGGCGCTGGCAAACAAACAAATCCAATGCCTTACGAAGGGCAACGTTCAAAGACCGGATTCCTCCACCAATGGGTGTAGTTAACGGGCCTTTTATACCCACCAAAAACTCTCGGAAAGCCGCGACAGTTTCATCTGGCAGCCATGAGCCAAATTGATTAAAGGCTTTTTCTCCAGCGAATACTTCCATCCAGTGGAGTTTGCGTTGGCCTAGATAAGCCTTTTCAACCGCAGCATCGAGAACCCGCACGGATGCGCGCCAGATATCACGCCCGGTGCCATCCCCTTCCACAAACGGGATAATCGGATTGTTCGGTACATCAAGATGCCCGCTTTCAATGATGATTTTCTCCCCTCCAGCTGGAACTGTTACGTTTTCGTATGTCATCTCTAAATCTCCCTTGTAAGATTTGGATTTGTATCTATCCAGTGCTCCTAAAAAGGTGGTTTTTTTTACATGAAGTAGTTTTTGGTTTACCCACCATAATTGATTCTAGGATAGTTTCTATAAGTATATCGGTTCTACCTGACAAGCATAAAAATTGGGTGATTTTTCCAGTCAATTTTATCAACATGTTATATTTGGATGCAAAACTGTGAAAATGGTTGCAAAACGGAGCGCTCAAGTTTTACTTATTTTCTTGTTTTAAACAACTTTCTGGCTGCCTTGCGGGAAATGCACTGATCAACCAATACATCTTGAGGTGCAAAGGTCGATCAGGCGTATATCACATACTGGTGCAAGAACTGCTCGAGCGATTTATAAAAGTGCTCGATCGTTTCAGGTTTACGGAAACCATGCCCTTCATCTGGATACACGTGATAAATATGAGGTATGTTACGTTGCTTTAACGATTCGACGACTTCATCAGATTGCTTGCGCGGAACGACCTGGTCAGCCTCCCCTTGGTAGATCGCAATTGGATCTTGAATCTTATCAACAAAGAATATCGGGGAGCGCTGATAATACAGATCCGAGGCTTCAGGCAGTGGTCCAATCAGCGAGTCAGAATAATGCGCTTCAAATTTATGGGTCTCAGCCGCCAGTGTAAACTGGTTTGAAACCGCATATAAACAAACACCTGCTCTGAAAAAGCCCGGAAAATCCTCCAGCGCTTTCAAGACGGTGAACCCCCCCGCGCTCCCCCCAAAAACAACCAGCTTTTCGCCATCCACAAGACCTTGATCAGCCAAATACCGGGCTCCAGAGACCAAATCTTGCACATCATGAATCCCCCAATTGCCTTTCAAGGCATCTCGATAAGCGCGTCCGTACCCTGTACTGCCACGGTAGTTGACATCCAGCACCGCGTATCCCCGACTGGTGAAGTACTGCACCTGAGCATTAAACGATGCGCCTCGCTGGCTGGTCGGGCCGCCGTGGACCAGCACGATCAATGGGGGTTTCCCGATGCCCTCATAACGTTCATTTTGGGGATTATACAACAGGCCATTTACTTGCCCGTTATCTAAACCTGTCCATTGGATGGACTTGGAGCGAGCATAAAGATCGGGATGAATTTCTTCTGCCTGAGTACGCTTGATGATGTGGATCGGTATGGCTAGGGTGGTAGGCTGAGTGACCTGTTCGTCAGCTGGGAGTGTGATCAATCGCAACGGAACCTGGTCTCCAGAGGCAAGAACAGCCAATTCAACCGGCTTGATTGAGCTCTTGGAAACCGCTATTTGTTCAAAGCTCGTGTAGGCTGGGTCCAGCTGCAGTTGATTCTTGCGACCAGTATCCAGGTTTAGCTGCCAGAGCCCAGCTATGCCATCCTGGTTGCGCAGAAAGAACAGGCGATCACCCGCAGGGCTGAACTGATAAGTTCGCAAGCCCTGCACCCAGGCTGGAAGTGCATGTTCTGCTTGGGCATCGGTAAGTTGTTGGGTGCTCCCGTCCTCTAAATCGGTCCAATAGATCTGCCACCAGCCGCTGGCATCGGAGACAAATGCCAGACGTCTTCCATCCGGGGAAAATTCCGGCTGAAAAATGGATATGCTTTCACCACCAGCAATTGTTTGCACTTCTATGATCGCCGGCAGTCCATCTTTTCTGAGCTGAAGGCGACCAACTCGCAAATAAGTACCATCCCAGGGCATATTGGGGTGATCCCAGGCTATCCATGCAATCCGGTAGCCGGCTTGCTCTTTTGCCTCCCGGCACCAGGTCGGCTGCATATAGAAATCATTATCCGAATCCAATTTTTGAGGCCAGAATTTTCCCTTGCTATCCACAATCGCCAGGCAGTCCCGATCCTGGTAGCTATGGACAAAAAGCAGCCACTGCCCATCGGGAGATAAGCAGGGTGCAGCTGCTCGGCCAAAAGCTGGGGTGATCGGTGTTGCTTGCCCATAATCTAAGGGCTGTCGGAGGATATGGCCCAGTTCTGCGTCAACAAAGTAAGCCGACTTGTGCCCGATCCCGAAATCTCCACCCCCATAACCAACCTTGGCTCGCACAGAGAAATCACTGTTTAAATCACGCGGCGCTTGACCATCCGATGGCATGACAACCAATGCACCCCGATCCGCACGCCCTTCATGCCAGATTAAACTGCCAGACTCATCCCAACCTACATCGGAAATTCTCAAACCGCGCGCCAAGCTGCGGGGAGTGATTGGGCTTTTCCACAGACCATACTGCGATTTCTTTTTCGCCATCATCTTGATTTGCTCACTTTCTATCCGTTAGCCTGGCGGGATCCCCATCACACCCCCGCGGAAATCCGCTCCGTCAAGCCATTCTCTCGCTTCGCCCCCGATTACTCTCTTATCCCAATTTCAACCTGTTTAAACTGAAAACTGCGTCGATGGATTGCGCACATACCCTGCTGCTCAATAGCCTGGCGATGGGCCCTGGTTCCATAGCCTTTATGAGTTCGAAAACCATAACCTGGATATAACCCATCCATACTTTCCAGCCAATGATCGCGAGACGTTTTTGCCAATACTGAGGCAGCTGCAATACTCAGACTGCGCGCATCCCCTTTGACCAGTGAGGTTTGAGGCAGGACAGTTTCAGTCAGATGCAGAAAATCTAACAGCAGATGTTGCGGGGCGATAGCCAGCGTCCCCATCGCCCGGCTAACTGCTCGCAAAGTTGCCGGGACAATCCCCAACTCATCGACTTCCAAGTGGGAAGCATAGCCAACTCCCCAGGCCAGCGCCAGAGCTTGAATTCGCTTAACCCATAGCTCGCGCTGATTTGAAGTCATCTGTTTGGAATCGCGCACCCCTTGCAGGCTGGCCGCAACTGCAGAGTCAGCCGGTAAGACAACCACACCGGCCACGACCGGCCCTGCCAGGGCCCCACGTCCTGCTTCATCGACACCAGCAACCAGCCGTTTCCCTTCCGCCCACAATCTACTTTCATAACTCAGGTCTGGGAACTTTGGCAGCTGAGCCCGGTCAAATTTCGGCATGATAACGACCTTGAATATCGTTTATACGAATCCTCAACAAGTCCACTGCCATTTGATACGAATCTCTGAGCACGTTGACTTTACTATCCGGATTAAAATACCATGGCACCGGCAGTTCAACAATCCTGTAACCCAGCTGGCGGGCCACGTACAAAATTTCCACATCAAATGCCCAACCGGTCAATGTCTGTCGGGCAAACAAGGTTTCTGCTGCCTGGGCAGTCCAGCATTTGAACCCGCATTGGGTATCGTGAAAACCAGGCAATGCCAGTACCCGGATAAGCAGATTAAACATGCGGCCCACGATATGGCGGTAATGAGGTTCATTATACCGGATTGCACCGGGCACCTCCCGTGAGGCAATTGCGATATCAAAATCTGTAAGATTTGGTGGCAGAAAACGGTTGAGCTGGGTGATCGGCATTGAAAAATCGGCGTCACACATAAAACGAAAGGCGCCTCTGGCTGCTAACATGCCGCTGCGGACTGCCAGCCCTTTCCCCCGTTGTATCTCCTGGATAGCCCGAAAGCCGGGATGACTGGCAGAAAAGTCACGGGCTATCTCCCACGTTCGATCTTGGCTGCCATTTTCTACGACCAGAACTTCAACTTGATAATCCTGATCCTGTAAAAAAACAAGCACCTGCTCCAAAGTTTTGGGCAGGCGGCGCTCTTCGTTATGAGCAGGGATAATGATAGAAAGGAATGGTCCCGCCAAATTTAACTCTCTGAGATCAAGAAGTAAGCAAGATGAGGAAAACAAATGCAGAGAGGATTATGATATTCACAAGCACCATTAATCCGAGTACCGCAAGCTGACGTTTCGAAAAAGGTATATTTCGAAAAATCGGTGCTTCGCTGGATTGATAAAGCACATCCGGCGAGCGGCGCATCTTGTCCGCCGGGAGATCTTTGAATGAAAACGCATCATCCATCTCGGCCGCAGCCTTCGCCGCTTGTCGAGTTGCTAATCGCTCTCCGCCCAATACATTGACGATCCGTTGGATCGTCTCTTTATCTAAGAAGGTGGGAGATTGTGCAATCCCAGCCCCAAGCCTGTCTAAGGCATCTGCCTGGACCACTCGAATGATTGGACGAACTGTGTCCACATGAATTCCTGGATCTGTGAATACTAAGATTGCTTCCGCAGGCCCCAGGTCGAAATTTCGGACTGCCAGATAAGCATCAACAGCCCTCCCCATCAACTGGCCGCGTAAAAGCAAGTTGGGACGGGTAATCTTAAAACGCTGCGTGCGGTCATCCATTTCTTCCCAGGCATCTTCTTTGGCTCGAAATACCCCTTTGATCGAACTCGCGTAAACCATGCGCACACCTGGCGGACCAACCAAAACCAGCGGGATGGGCACCTCGGGATCATCCAAAGGGACAGATCGCAACATCACATACTGATTATCCAGCAGGCGCTCAAGGGAATCAATGACTACTTTTTCGGCAGTCGGATCGCTCTTGAGATCTTCAATCTTAAATACCTTGCGCAACACTCTTGAGATATCCAGGCGGCTATTCGATATTACATTGGTGGAGAGGTTGATTACCCTCATCGGTTTTTCCTCCACATACTCAGCTAGGTTCTATATAAACACATAACTTCGCAGCAGGCTGGTATTTTCCATCAACAAACGCTGTCGATAATCCTGCAGGTTGGATAACGGAATCCGCTTAAAAATCATATCATTCATCAAACCAGCCGATGAAAGCAGCTGGTAATAGTTTTCGGGCGGTATTCCCTGGCGAGCTGCAAAAACTTCAACGGTTTTAACTGAAGACTCTGGTTGCAATTGATGTACCAGAAAGTCACGCCACTGCAGCAAGTGATAGTCCTGCACAAAAGGGAGCCAAACCGCCGGAATGGCTTTTGCAAGATCAACATCGATTCGAGCAGGCAAAGCGCTTAAGATGTGTTGATCTAAATAAGTGCGCAGCACATTATGTAAATAAAGCCGCGCTTTGAAGGTGTCCCACTGGCAATCAGGCCCAAAAATAGGTTCGTAGATTTCTCTTACCCACATCCAATCGGCCTGAAGGTGGCAAAGATATCCGGCTATGAAAGCCATTTTGGATTGCTGCAGCCTGCCTGGAGCTGCCAGGCCTGGATGTTCTTGCAGCATTTGATTCCAGGCAGATGGCATACCTTGGTGTAGGGGCAGCTCGAAAAAGTGTGTCTCCCTGCGCGGTTGGCCAGAAATGGTTTGTACATCTGGTGCGGTATTTCCAAACAAAAATGAAGGGCGATGTTCCTGTAGAAATCGTCGGATCCTGGATGAGAGCGCAGGGTGGACAAGCAAATCTTCGGCCACACTGAGATGATAAAATGGTGTTGGCACACCAGAATTATAAGCCAGTTATCTTTTCTGGCAAGTTAGCCCAACATTGTTGTAAGATCGGCCTGCTACAGAATATCCAAAGAACAAAAAACACCCCAGAATACTGGAGTGTTTGCCATCTGACTTTGATACAATCAGGGGGCTAAGCTCAAATAACCCTTACTGGTGCCAGATCATCCTGTTCTACTTGCTTGTTTCTAACGATTAAAATCTCTTTACCGTTTTTCTTGACAACCTTAATTGGATCGCCCAGGTCAAAGTTTGCCCCATAGTACTTCTTGCGCTCGCCGGTGAAGTATTTCTTTCCAGAGTTAATATGTTCAATCAACGTCTGGCGGTCGAGCATAATGTAGTCCGAGAAGATAACACCCCGGCGCAGAAAGGTTCGGACCCAATCAACCTCGCCATCAGGTTTATAATGGACCGCCACTACAACGCCATCGAATTTTGGTGCCATGTATTCCTCCTGACCAGCAATCGTGAAGCGGCTGGTGCGTTCGCTTCACGATATTACCTTCTGTCGGGGCGGGCGAACTCGAACCGCCGACCCCCGCGTCCCAAACGCGGTGCGCTACCGGACTGCGCTACGCCCCGAGTGCGGTGAGTATAATCCGATTTGGGTTGAAACGTCAAGGTAAGGATAAGCTTTGGAACAAAGCTCATTTACCCAAATTTATCACCACCATCATGCCCGCCAGCCCGAAGATCTCCCCTTCTGGATGGATCTTGCAGCGCAGTACCCCGAACCTATATTGGAATTAGGTTGTGGTACTGGACGGGTGTTACTGCCACTCATCCAGGCAGGCTACCAGGTGGTTGGTCTGGATCGTGATCCTGCAATGCTGTCGGAATTACGTGCGAATGCCTATCCTTCACTAGTTACTGGATTAAATATCATCCGGGCGGATATGAGCACCTTCCATTTCGGATGCAAGTTTGGGTTGATCATACTCCCTTGCAACACGCTGAGCACACTTCAGCCTGCACTTCGCCGGCAAATGTTGCAACACGTAAAACAGCATTTAGCGCCAGATGGCTGCTTCACAACCAGTTTACCGAACCCCCAGGTATTTAAAGATCTGCCAGGCATTGGCGAGCCCGAACTTGAAGATTTCTTTCCTCATCCCCAAGATGGCGAGCCTGTTCAAGTCAGCAGTGAATGGAAGCGAACAAAAAATCATTTTATCCTGACATGGCATTACGACCACCTGCAACCAGATGGCACAATCCAACGTTACAGCACAACCGCCCGGCATAGCTTGGCCCCAGCAAAGACCTATCTGGATGAGATGGTAGAGGTGGGGTTAAAAATTAAGTCCAGCTGGGGGGATTTTAATGGCTCAAGTTTTGACTCAGAAGCACCACATTTGATTGTGGTAACAACACCAGCCAGTTGAGAGCATCACGCAGCCACACCCCGCCAGATTGTTTCGCTCCAGCTGCCAATCCATACCTCCAGTTTGGATAATTTGCATAACTACTCATATACTGGGTGAAATGTCCCATTTTCTTATGAAACGATAACAATAGATATGCATTTTTCTGATATTCGCCAGTTATGATCAGAACAGTTAATAACTTGAACTGAAAAAGTATTGGGCTCTATTTTAAACCTCAGAAGGAGATAAACGATGAACATGTATATTACCCCTTATCGCCGGCTGGCAAATCTGCGTGAAACCATGGACCGTTTGATTGATGAAAGCATGACCGCAACCAAGCCTATCGAACGGGAGATGACCCTGCCGGTGGATGTGCGCGCTGCTGATGATGACTTTATTATCAGGGCTCTCGTGCCTGGACTTCAAGCTGATGATTTGAGCATTGAAATCCTGAATAACACGGTTACCATTCGAGGCGAGTTCAAAGGTGAAGAATTAGAAAATACCAAGTTCCTGACCTGCGAACTTCCTGAAGGCCGTTTTTCGCGCGTAATCGTTTTACCGGTAGCTGTTGATTCTGCCAAAACCGAAGCCAATCTGAATAACGGGGTTCTAACACTCCAAGTTCCAAAAGCAGAAACGCATCGCCCCAAGGCCATCAAGGTCAACCTCAACTAAAAATCACTCACTTTTTTCATCTTTGTGTGTGGTTGATGCGGGTTACAGCTCGTATCAACCACACACATTTTTTTAGATATAGGCATGTGCACCAATCGCAAAGTCGTTATATACTTTAGATAAATTCCTGCAGCATTGAAAATAGGGGAGATTTTCAATCCTGCAGGTGATCATTATCCATGCTCGCTCGTTCAAAATTCACACTGCTATCAAAGATTGGCTGAACTTTTGGGCAGTGGCGCTTGATTGTCAGTTCAGCATATTTGTACGGGAGATCTCCATTAGGCCAGGATCACAGGCCAGGTGTTTTTCTCTATTATTGTAAAGGTCTGTAATGCTTCCATTACGCGACACGATCCGGTCATCAAAATTTCCTTTCGTTACCTGGATATTAATTGGAATTAATGCACTTATATTCCTGTTTGAGCTCAGCCTCCCTGAACGCGCTCTTGACCAGTTGGTTATGACTTATGGTTTGGTGCCGGCGAATCTCAATCTTTTCCAACCCACCGGGGTAATCCTTCATCCGCAATCATTGGTCAGCTTTTTTACACATATGTTCTTGCATGGTGGTTGGTTTCATTTGATTTCGAATTTGTGGATTCTGTTTATCTTTGGTGACAACGTGGAAGATCGGATGGGGCGGGGTCGATATTTGTTGTTCTACCTGATGGGGGGCCTGATTGCTGGGCTGGCTCAAGTCCTGATTGATCCTGCCAGTCCAACCCCGGCTGTGGGCGCCAGTGGTGCAATTGCAGGTATTTTGGGAGCCTATTTCATGATGTTCCCTCGGGCCCGAGTGCTCACCTTAATACCAATCTTTTTCTTTCCATGGTTTGTTGAAATCCCTGCACTTTTCTATCTCGGCTTTTGGTTTCTTTCCCAGCTTTTTTCTGGCATCTCATCCCTAAGCTTAGTCGACCATACGATTGGTGGTGTCGCCTGGTGGGCCCACATTGGCGGCTTCCTTTTTGGAATTATGTTCTACCGGTTTTTTGTTCCCCGCGTTCGCCAATTTTACCCTCGCCAATTGACGGATGATCATAATGGCTGGTAGCTGGTTGCCCATTAATCTACGGCCTGCCTTGAAAATAGGGCGGATTTTCATTCCTCCGGATGATCTATGTCCATGCTCGCTCTATGGAAACATTGTTGTTAAGGCAAATGAATTGCCCTCCCTACCTCAGAGATTCCCTGGTAACCAATCGGCTTGATAGATTTTTTCCATAACCGATATCTCTGAGAAATGCTCTGGGGCGATTTCCCGGCGATTCCTAAGGATCAAAGGATATAATTGTCAAGACTGCTGTTAGAATAGTATATAGACAGAAGTACAAAAAGTAAGCAGGTTTGTTTTCCAACTACACTTAATAACACCTGGCACAGACAGCCGTTAACCTGGGGTAATAAAGCCCCAATCATTTCACCTGGTAGGATGAAACCATTCCCACCAGTTCAATAACATTCGACTTTCTACAAGGTCATACACATCAGAAGAAAATAGCTCATTGAAAAGGAGGCAAGTATGAGCGACCAACCTAAACCCGTCGATATCAATACGGCATCACTCGACGAGTTGGCAACCGTTCCAGGAATAGGGCCAACTTTAGCAGCCCGCATCCTGTCCAGGCGCCCATTTCAAACAATGGACGAGTTGACCAGCGTTCCAGGGATTGGAGAGATTGCTCTGGAAAAGATCCGTTATTATCTCATGCCACTGAGCGGCGATAATGGTCAGCCTGGCACTGAAGAAGATCATCCCGAAGAGGTTCAGGACGCGGAACCACTCCCAGAATCTCAACTCTATGAGGCCAATGTTATCGCTCTGCCGGGTCCAGAACAAGTTAAATTGCTAGACGCAAGCACTTCTTCGGAGGAGGACCAGGAAGAACAAAACCTTGAAACGGTTGAAGAACCCAGCGAAATGGATGCTGAGCCTGCCTTCTCGTTGGCGGATGATGCGCCTGAGGATGTTGAAGAACCAGCCTTGGCTCCCCAAGCGGAGCAGGATAGCGCGCCAACTGTGGTCATCCCCAAATCCGAGCCCGTCAGTGAAGAGCAGCCCAAATACGCTTCGCGAGCCGATGCTTTTTGGATTTCATTCGGTAGCTCTTTCCTGGCGTTTCTCCTTGCGATTGGCCTGACCTTGGGGTCACTGGCACTCATCAATAATGGATTGCGTTATGTCAGCCCAGCCCAGCTCGGATCAGTGAGCCGTCAGGTAGATGGGTTGAGCACACAGGCATCCATCTTGCAGCAAGACCTGGATGGACTTAGAACCCGTGTAGACAATCTGGAAGGCTTGAGTGGTCGAGTCAGTGCAGTCGAGCAGTCAACCGATCAGCTGCGAGGCGACCTGAACACAGCTTCTGCGGAGGTCGAGCAGTTGAATCAAAACGTCAGCGGTTTACAGACGGAAGTAACCGATTTAAAGAATGTTTCCGACAAGTTTCAGAATTTCCTGGATGGATTAAGGGAGTTATTAAACAATGAGCAGAAGTGATCCTTCTTCGGACAGCACCTCATTTGGGGAAAGGATGTGGATAGCCATGGTCGCTTTCCTGCGCGCTTTGCTACGCTTGCTGATTATCGCGGTCCTGGCGGTGATCGTTGGAGCTGGCCTGTATTACGGTTTGCCTGCTATTTATGAGCGTTATGTGCAGCCCATTCAGATGGATGTCAGCAGCCTGCAAATCTCTCAATCCGATCAGGAGCAGGCCATGGCCCAGCTCTCCAGTCGAGTAGGAGATTTATCTGCCAGGATCAATACATTGGAAGTTCAAGCGGACAGCGATAAACAGTCTATTGCGGAATTAGAAACCCAGCTAGACGATGCTCTCAGCGCTCAAGCCGAATCTTTCATCCCAATTCAAACTGCCCAAGCCGCAGCGACTTCCCGCCTGGACGTAATCGACCAGGTTCTGCAGAGTCTGGATGACCAACTATCATCTATGAATACGGATGTCCAAAGCTTGAGCACGCTCGTGTCCGAAAATCAAGACGTGTTAGCCGGGCTGGAAGAAAAACTTCAGATAGAGGGCACTCCACTCGAAACCATTCGCAACGAACTTAAAATTGTTAAGGCCATGGAATTGTTAACCCGCGGACGTCTGCTTTTAGTAGCGAACAATCTTGGCCTGGCTCAACAAGATTTAGAATCCGCCGGCGAACTCCTGGCCGAGTTGCAGGCAAGCCTGCCTGACGGCCAGAAAGGTGATCTGGCAGAAATAATCGACCAACTCGACAAAGCCAGCAACAATTTACCTGCCAGACCTGTCCTGGCATCCGATGACCTGGAAATTGCCTGGAAGCTGCTGCTGCTAGGATTGCCGGATCCATCCCGGAGTGTCGCGCCGGAACTGACCGGTACCCCCGAGAACTCTTCCGAGCTGGCAACACCCAGCCCCGAGGGCTCAACGGCAGAAACCCCGGAAAACACCCCGACCCCGACGCCAAAACCCTGATTCGATATGTGTGTAAAGAGGAGGCTTGTCAATGGTGGACAATCATCAGGACTCAGAGAAAACACCCCCTAAAGACGATTTCCCGCCTGTAGAGGCGAAACCTCTGGAACCTGTGGCGGATCGCGCTGAATCACCCGAGAGCCCGGCTGTTGAACAAGCCAAGGAGCCAGGTGAACCCGAAAAACAGGCGCCCAGTTTTATGATGCGGTCATTACGCTGGATATTGGGGATATTGATCGTGTTTGGCCTGGGTGCAGTTACAGTTGTCTACTTTTTCCTGATTCCAGCCCAAAACAGGTACATTGTCACCGGCCAGGAACTGCAAAGCGCGCAGCAAAGAATCGAGGAGATCCAGTCCCAGGCCCAGCAGGATCAGGACAGCTTGCAGGCCGAAATCGAGCGTCTGAATACTTTCGAAAGCCAAAATCAGGAATTACAAACCCAGCTCAACCGGGCTGAGCTGCATGTGGCTATTTTGAGCGCTCAGAACGATGTTGTGAATGCTCAGCTGGCTCTCGAAAATGAAGATACGAATTCGGCAAACCTGGCAGTGAGCCAGACTTCCGAAACACTCGACACGATCAGTGGGCTGCTGGAACCAAATCAAAGGGAAGTGGTTAACGTGATGAAAGACCGCCTTGATCTGGCTATCCAGGGAATTGATACAGACACATTTGCCGCTCGCTCAGATCTGGACGTACTCTATAACGACCTGATCAAACTTGAGAACGCACTCTTTTCCTGACAAATGCGAGTTCAGTACTGCTTGAACTTATCGCTGGGAGAATTCAGCATGTCGAAAATTCCAGGGATGCACCCCATCAACCAGAAGGCGTGGCTCTGAGATTACCCAATTCGCAAGTGATCATGAAAATCATCAGGGCGCTCACATGTGAGCGCCCTGACGTTTGATGATACTGATCTGATGTAATTTAACCCGTTTTCACCTCGCAACTTGGTGTTTGGCCGGCAGATCATTGGGTTAATCTATAAAAGACCAGCCAATCACCCCGGCAAACTGTCTATCTTGGAACCCGTTTGGTTCAATTACATTCAGTGACCTGCTTAATACCTGAGTAAAGCACCAATATTCTCAAATGAAGTATCAGGCATCTGGTGCAGCACTTCCACATCACCACCGGATTGCATGACCTGCCGAACCGCTTCTTCCACCGCATCCGGAATCGTCTCAAATTTTCCGCTGCAGAAAGGACACGCATCCAGGTTCTGGGCTGTGATATAACCACATCCCAGGCAGCGAGCGCCAGGCGCTCGGAAACCATCTCGGATGAGCAGGGTTTGAACCCGACCCGCTCTCACAGCACTTAAAGTATCGTCTAAATTCACTACGCCACCCCGGCCTTTTGCAGCACTGGTCACCAAAGCCTCAACCAGACGCGCTTCCCGGCGGTGTTCAGCAGCGGCACCGATTTGTAAGGCTCTGTCTAAGATATCGTTTTCGGGGGCTGTCATACTCATCTGGAATGTGCCGACCACGAGACTTTGCCAGGCCTTTGGAAGTTGGGTCTTGAACAATGCAATATTGTCTTCAGTCCCGCCGATCAGCACGCGGCGCACATTATGTTCGGCAAAAAACTGGATAGCAAACTCAACCGCTTCTTTCATATTGCGATCAGCCAGTTCATCTACATAATCTGTTTGCCCAGCAACGCCGCCGCGCCGGCCGGCAGAAGAGCCACCGCCGCGTTTTGTGCGCCGAATATTCTCGCCGACCATGCCATCTTGCTCGTTCAATTCTCCTAGATGAAAAGAGAACAAACGGGCTCCTTGTTTATCTACCAGTACAACACCATAACCGCCGTAAGAGTCCAGCAGATCAGCCAATGGTTTCACATAGGGTTGGCTCATCGCCCGCGCTCGGTTGCGCACCGGAACAGCCAACGTATATGAACGAAAGTATTCGTCCTCGGCGCAAGAAAAAACCGCCACACTGCGCCCTGTCCAGTCGTGTTCGTGATCGAAATATCGGGTTATGGCGAACACGTCGTCAGGGAGATCAACGTCTTTGAGTAAACTACGAAGATGAAGTTTATGTACTTCGGCACTGCCCTCCACCTGATCTGTGTTCAGGTAAACGCTGAGCACAGGACCATTGGCCTTATAGCTCAACAATTCCCTTAGATCGGTATCAGTTAACATGTTAACCTCCTATAATTGGGTCAGTGGTAGATAGGTTGCGGCCAACAAAACTAGTAGATTGGCCAACTGTTAAGGTCAAGGTCGTTTATCCAAAACGACATCGACCTGGATTTCTTGATCGCCCCTCATCACCGTCAGTGTGACAGTATCTCCCGGACCTTTATATTTGGTCAGATAGGCTATCAGATCATTGAAGTTTCTCACGGGCTGATCATCAATCGCCGTGATCAAATCCCCGCCAGATTGAAGACCAAGTATCGAGGTGTCACTTATGCCTGCTTTCAAGCCAGCCCGGTCGGCTGGTGTCCCTGGAGTTACGCCAGTGATATACACACCATTGGAAGAAACCAGACCAAGTGCTTCTTGTTCAATCAAGCTAATCTCATTCGTACTCGTAATCCCCAGATAAGGATAATCATAGAATCCATTGGCAATAAGAGAAGGGGTCACACGTTTGATAATATTGATTGGGATGGCAAAACCAACCCCGGAATTAAGCGGGTCCCCGCTCGCAGACACATTATTGGTCCTAATGGCCTGATTGACGCCAATAACCTCCCCATTTAAATTAATCAGTGGGCCACCCGAGTTGCCAGGATTGATCGCCGCATCGGTTTGAATGATATCCCCAGCCGAAAACGTGCCCCCATCTGCGGTTGTATGCATGGAGCGCAGGGTGCGTCCCAGGCCCGATACAACCCCTACCGTCATAGTGCCGCTCAAGCCAAATGGATTTCCAATTGCAATCACCGTTTGGCCAACCCGAACCCGGTCCGAGTCGCCCAAAGGCAGAGGGCTCAGTTCCTCCGGTGGGGCATCAACCTTGATCACTGCCAGGTCCGAATCCAGATCTGTGCCGATCACTTCGCCGCGCGCCTTATAACCGGATGAAAAAGCCACTTCGAGATCCGTCTCACCCTCCACGACATGAAAGTTTGTCAGGATATGTCCCTGTTCATCGATCACAAAGCCCGATCCCAGCCCTCCGCCCAGTTCAGTTAATACCTGGATCGAGACCACTCCAGAATTTACCTTCTCGTAGAGTTGTATCAAGGTATCCTGAGAAGAGAGCAAATCCACTGGGGGAGATTGAATGATTGGTGCTTCTGGAACAACTATCTGCGTAACAACTGGAGGTGCTGCGGGGGCAGTTTCAGGCAGACTGGAAGGGCCTCCAACCAGGGTCTGACAGGCCAGCCCACTGAGTGCTAATACAACGATAAGAAATAAAATTGGTTTGGTTTGTTTCATCACCGACTCCTTAATTCGAGCAATTTCGAACTTAATCCCCCGGATAATATAATTCTGGTTATTTTAATTCGGCCAGTTGCTGAAACAGCCGTCGCTGTTCTTCCGAAAGATTGCGAGGGATTTTAACTTTAATGCGCACGATGGTATCCCCATGCTTTTCAGGGTGCCTTAAGTGCGGCATTCCCCGGCCTGCCAGCCGGAATGATTGTCCTGCCTGCGTGCCAGGAGGTACGGTTAATACAACCTTACCGCTTAAGGTATCTACTGCTGCTTCCCCACCTAAAACAGCCGTAAATAAATCAATATTCACGTCTGTGTATAGGTCGTCGTCTTTCCGTTCGAAACGATGATCATGGGCCACTTTAATGATCAGGTAAAGGTCCCCTTTTTGATTCTCATCGCCGGTTGGCAAGGCATCTGCCACTCGCACCTTTGTGCCTGTCCGAGCGCCAGGGGGTATTTTAACTTCAAGACGACGCCCGTTCATCTCAAACAATCGGGTGGTCCCTTGATAAGCTTCGTGTAAGCTGATTTCGATATCTTGCTGGTATGAAGGTCGTGCTGCTCGAACGCGGCCGGTTGTTCTACCCCGGCTGGTGGCAGGCTGACCCATGTTGGGCGTTCCTCCAAATATGCGGCTGAAGAACTCTGAAAAACCCCCACCCATCAAGTCTTCCAGGTCCCCCATTTCCACCCTAACATTCCCGCCAGGCCTCTCGCCAGGAGATTGAGCAAACCAATCTTCCCAATTAAAACCACCTGGAACGCCACCGCGTTGTTGGTAGCGCACATAAGAATCTCCCAACTGATCGTATCGGTTCCGTTTATCCGAATCGCTCAATACCTGATAAGCTTCATTAATTTCTTTGAAGTTATCCTCCGCCTCACGATCATCCGGATTGCGATCGGGATGATATTTTAGAGCCAATTTCCTGTATGCCCGCTTGATATCCTCAGCTGATGCTTTTCGGTCTACGCCGAGTATTTTGTAATAATCTTTATATTCCATTGATCACCCAGTTCATTTACAAGGCGGGTAATCGCCCAAGCTGGATCAATCGCTAAATTGCAGTTGATTGAGCAATGCCCCTCTTGATTGTATGCGAGGCAGGTACACAGAGTCAAGCATCTTAGCCAATATTTATATAACTCTAACCTCTTACTTGAAACCAATCGGCATCCAAAACATAGGCTGTTTTGAAAATAAGGTAGATTTTCCTTCCTCCGGCTAGACTATGTCTATGGTCGCTCTCTGGGGAATCTTGTTATATGCTGCAAATTGGGGGTCGTGTTAAATAAATCGACAATCTGACTTACAGGTAAAAATCAACCTGTCTTACAAGTTGAATCCAGGATGGCAGTGCAAGACTGAAACCAGCCTAAATATAGCTGACACCCTTACAAAAAAAACAAGTCTCATTGCAGGTTTGCCACTAATCGTGCTATGATTGAACCATGAAGAACCCCCGAGAGCGCATATTGGTTGTGGAGAGCAATCCTGAGATCAGTGATCTGATTGCACGGCAGACATTGCAAACCTTGGGCTATCGGGTCGAGGTGGCCCGCGCCGCAGCCAACGCGATCCAGCAAGCTGCCCATTTTGCCCCCGACGTGATTATTGCCAATCTGCATCTGCCCGGTTTAAGCGGAAAAGACCTGCTGGTTGCGTTGAATTCCCAGGGATTAGACGTACCGGTGATCGTGATTGCTCAAAAAGGGATGGAAAGCGATGTAATTCAAGCGTTCCGCCTGGGGGCTGCCGACTACTTGCTGTGGCCCAGCCGAGAAGCTGAAGTGGTATCGGCGGTTGAACGGGTATTGAAACAGGTTCGTTCGCGCCGGGAGCGCGAATCTTTGGCGTCCCAACTCAAAGATACCAATGAGGAACTGCACCGCCGGGTCAGGGAACTGACCACGATATTTGCCATTGGCAAAGCCGTAACCTCCATCACCGATCAGAGTAGTCTATTTGAAAAAATTGTAGAGGGTGCCATCTATATTACGGATGCAGAGTGCGGCTGGTTGCTTTTACGCTCTGAACAAACCAAGAATTTTATTCTTGGGGCTGAGCGAAATCTGCCTAAGACAGTCAGCGCTAAACTGAACCAACCCTGGGATGATGGTATTAGCAGCCTTGTGGCTTTGTCTGGCGAAACTTTATCGATTCATGGAGAGCCATTAAAACGGTTCAAAGTCTCCAAGATGGGTCAATCCGCGCTGGTGGTTCCGATTAAACTTAAAAACGAGGTGATCGGTCTACTGGTGGTCATTCGAAAATCGCCCCAGCCGTTCAGCCCAAGCAATCAGACCTTGCTCGAAGCTGTCGCGGATTATGCTTCGATATCTTTAATGAATGCCAGATTGTTCCGAGCGCTTGAAGAACGCGCCCGAATCTTGCAACAAGCTGTTGAAAACGCCCAAACGAATGAGCGTAGCGCAGACGAACAAATAGAGAAAATCCAGCACGACTTGCAAAGCCCCCTGACCGACGCAGTACAAATCATAAACTCGTTCGTGGCAAGCGAAGAAGCCCGCCTGAACGCCTCCCAGAAAGAAGTCCTGCGGTCCATTCAGACGAAACTGGAGCAAATGTCTTCTCTGCTCGAATCAGTGTATCCATCGGTGCCAAAACGCTAGCGGCTTGCGCGGCTCCCCAGGTTGATTCGCAATCATATATCAGGGCCTCGGCTCTGGAAATTTTATGCCGAACGAAAACATCCTTTTGATCTGCTCCAACAGCGGGACGACTCAGCTTCTCGAGCGGGCGATCCTGCGCCCAGCCGGCTATCATGTGCATGTTGCGGCTGATCTAAAAGCAGTAGATAAGCTGGTTCAAACCAGCTCCTTAGATCTGATCATTCTTAACCCGCCGCTGATAGATGGAACAGATGCTCTACAGCTAGGCAGCCGGTTAGTTGACAGATGTCCCGTAATCCCCATCATTTTGCTCCCCCAGACACATTCTGAGATCTTGCTGCAGCAGGCAATGCATGCCGGCTTTAGCGCTTATCTCAAACCGCCTGTAAATACCAATGATGTTTTACAAGCGGTCAAACACACACTGAAGCGCGGTCGCCGCCTGAAGGACTTTGTCCAACTGCAGGCAAAACGGGATACTAAGAGTCTCCAACAGCGCCTGACAAGCCTGGAGCTTCTCCAAAGTGTTGGGCGCAAAGTTACGTCTCTGCTGGATCTAGATGAGGTATTAACTGCGGTCGTTGAAGCTGCGGTTGAACTGACCCAGGCGGAGGAGGGCAGTCTGCTACTGCTGGATGATGATACTGGCGAACTGTATGTGCGAGCAGAGCGAAATTTTCAAGAGGATCTGGTCCGTACCTTTCGGCTCCCTACGAGTGACACATTGGTTGGTTCGGTTGTACAAACCGGAGAGCCGATTCTGATCAACCAGTCATCACCCCAAAAAATACTGACCTCGTACCTGGTTTACTCAATGATTTATGTGCCTCTTATCCTACAAGATCGTGTGATAGGCGCTTTAGGAGTCGACAATCGCCAGATCAGCCATGAATTTACGTACGAGCACGTGGCCTTGGTCTCAACTCTGGCAGGTTATGCAGCAGTTGCGATTGAGAATGCGCGGGCTTACCAAAGGATTGAGCAGGAACGCAAGAAATTAGAGACCCTGCTGACGAAAATCGAAGATGGCGTCGTAATCGTCGATCACGATGGGCAGTTGATTCTAGTTAATCGCAAAGTGCGTGATATTTTTGGCCTGGGCGGGATCAACATTAGCGGGAAAAATGTTCAAGACATCATCCCAAATTCGGATTTGTTGGGGTTACTGAACAATGAAAAGCGCAAAGGACCGCTCCGCGCTGAAATCGCCTTAGAAGATGGACACATCTACTATGCTCAACTTTCACCTATTAGCGAGGTTGGGTTAGTAGTAACCATGCAAGATATCACCCACTTGAAGGAATTAGACCGCATCAAGAGCGACTTTGTCAATACGGTTTCTCACGATCTGCGCTCACCACTCACTGCAATCCTGGGATATATCGAATTGATTGACCGGGTTGGCCCAGTAAACACTCAGCAGAGTGAATTTATCAGACGTGTGCAGATCAGCGTCCACTCCATCACTGCCCTGATAAACGATCTATTAGATTTGGGACGGATAGAGGCAGGATTCGACACCAGAAATGAGTTAGTCCCACTGGCGGCTATCATCCATTATGCCATCGAAGGATTAACTTCCCGGGTGGAAGAAAAAAACCAGGAACTCAGTGTGCTCATCGACGACCATTTGCCGGGTATTCTCGGCAATCCGGTCCGGCTTCGTCAAATGCTTAACAATCTAATTGGAAACGCGATCAAATATACACCCGAGGGGGGCAGAATCCAGATCACAGGACGACTGGAAGGTGAGCAAATCATCTTGCAGGTTTGTGATGATGGTCCAGGCATCCCCACAGCAGATCAACCCTATATCTTCGACAAATTTTATCGCGGCAGCAACGTCCTCTCGGATACGCCTGGCACTGGTCTGGGATTGGCAATAGTCAAATCAATCACGGAAAACCATCATGGGCGAATATGGGTAAACTCTTCCCCGGGCGTGGGCTCAATCTTTACCATTGTCCTTCCCGTAGTAGAAAACGACTTGTAGGGTTTTCAAAAATTTTATTATTGTGAATTTGGGATAGGCATTCTCTGACACAATATATCTTCCTGATCTGATAATGATTTCGAGCTCTCCCGCGACGCGATCATAAATTATTCTCTTTTTTTCAATGATACTCAGCCAGTATATTAAAAGCAGCCTCCGCCAGGACGGTGAGGTGTACCCGGCGGAGGCTTTCGCCAAAGGAGGAAACAGCGATGAGCTCTCAGAGAATCCTGAATACTGATTTGCTACTTGTATAATACCTGAGTTATCCTCAACCAGTCATTGCCAAAGGTCATGATTCGCATGTGATATTTTACACGAACTGCTTTGACATACCATGTGAAATCCTCTCGACCAAAAGATTCTCAAAATCACCTAATCCAGGGACTGATAGGTTTCTTTGGACCCCTTTTCCGAGCCTGCATCCAGTTGCCGCGAAAGGAACTCGAGGTCCGTAGAAAATTCCATCCAGTCTGGCACAACCAACACAAATCCTTCTGATCGGCGTGAAAACATTATCTCTGGCAAAAATAATCTTAAAAATATAGGGCTGATGGGATATCCTGTTAGCTCTACGACGACTACTGTCTTTCCATAAAAAGGCTCAAGAACTCTCCTGCTCGCCCAACCGGTATTAGAAGGCGGAAACAACTGAAAAAAATTGGATGGATGCGAGCTGCGAATGCGGCTGTAAGCAATGTTCAATCGCAAGAACGGTGTTACCAAACGCAGGTGGTCGCGGCGCGGCTGTACATAGGCCATATTTCGGGCGAAAAAGGCAAACAATCCAAATGCCAGCGAAACGACCGCTCCTGCCAACAGCCAGAACGTGTTTTCGGTATCTAAAACCTTTACGTTTTGGACACGTAGCAAACCCCAAACTACCATCAATATTAAACCGAGCAGGATTGTGGGCCCCCACAATCTGTCCATTGTCCGCCTATAAATTAAGAGGGAATGCCGTTTTCCAACCTTCCGAACTTTCATGATCGCAGCTCCTCAATCAAATGGATAAAATGTTGTGCAGGGACCGCAGAAAAAAAGGAAGACTTTTAGCACACCCTAATTCCGGCAGGAACGTCAGGATGAATTTATCTCTTGCCGGTAAGGCAGTGTGAACCAGAATGTGCTGCCCCGATCCAGAACACTATCAAATCCAATGACTCCGCCCATCAATTCAACCAGCCGCTTGGTTACATTCAAGCCCAAACCCCAGCCCTGCTGCTCGCGAACGGAATCCGACTCGGATCGGAAAAACTGGCTAAAAATCAAATTCTGTTCGCTCGACCCAATGCCTATCCCGGTGTCCTTCACTTCAATCCGCACCTGGCCAGCCCCCTGGCGAGCAGCGATACGGATTTCGCCACCTTCCGGCGTATACTTCCATGCATTGCTTAGCAGGTTCGTCAGGACCTGGATTAGCCGGGTGGGATCGGTCTGTATCGGGGGAAGATTCAGATCGAGATCAATGGATAAAGTTTGTTGTTTCTCTTCTAATTTGGGTTGCAAACTTCGGACCACCTCTTCGATAGATCCGCTGATCGATACCGAGACTCGCTCAAGCTTTAGCGTGCCGGTTTCTATTCGGGAAATGTCTGAAAGATCTGAAACCAGAACCGACATCCTCTCGACATTGCTCTGGATCACCTCCAGAAAATTCGCTTGCTGTGTATTGATCGGGCCTACTATTTCTTTGCGCAGCAAATCAGTATAACCTCTGATCGATGTCATAGGGATGCGCAACTCATGCGAGACTACAGATACAAATTTTGACTTTGCCAGGTCTGCCTGTTGAACCGCCAGATATAGATTATTGTTTTCAATAGCTGTCGCAGAGCGGGCAGCCAGTCGCATAAGAAACTGGATGGAGGGCTCATCAAAAGCTTGCTCAGCCTCTACCACGAGGACACCCAAGGGCAGGCCAGAATGGATCAGTGGAATTGCTATCTGGGTCGTGCCATTCTCATCGGTAGAAGAAGTGCGCGCAAGCCTCATCTGGAGTGCTTCGCGTACGAGTGGATCTTCCAGACTTAGCCCCTGATCATCCATTGGCAATTTTCCCAGACGATTGGCATCTTGAGTCAGCAGCACCCATGCGCGGCTGCTCCGGGTTCCCATTACTGCCCATGTTCTAGTTATCTCAATCACCCGTTCAAGATCGAGATGAGCATTTAACTCACGATCGATCTGGGTCAGCGTTTCCAACTCTGTTATCCGGCTGGCGAGAGCCTGATCTGTGTGAGTATAAAGCCGCGCATTCTCGATTGCTATTGCTGCTTGAGAAGCAAAAGCATTTAACAAATCCAGATCCTGCTGTTTGAAAAGGGCTTTTTTTATCCGGTTATCAACATAAATTGCTCCAATCATGATGCCGCGCACCAATAAGGGGGAACCCATGATCGAGCGTAAAGAATATAAAACGACCGAATCCTTTCCCGAAAATCGCGGGTCTGTTTGGGCATCAGTGGTGACAACGCCCTGACCGCTCATAATCATCGCATTTAATACCGTCTGACTAACTTCCATATCTTTTGATTCAAGCGATTCCTGGCTGAAATTGCGGGCTGCCCTCAGCTGCCAGACATCTGTATCCTGGTCTTTCAGCATCAGAAAACCGCGTTCAGCGCCTGTCAGCCCAATCACAGCATCCATGACCTGATTTAAAACATCATCCAGATCCAGAGAGGTCCCCATCATGTTAGAGACCCGATACAAGGCCGCCAGACGAGACTCTTCCTGATTCGTCTTTAAGCTATCGGCCAGCTCATCCAGCTTACGAGTCGCATCATGGATAGCAATCTTAGCTTCAACCGGCAACGATTGAGCAGAAAGTTGGTTTAATAGGGAACGGAGTGAGTCGATCTGGTTTTTCTTAGGTGCACTTTGCATGGAGATAACCTGTGATGGATGAATGGTCCGCGCACATCAAATTCAGACACGGAAAAATATTTCGGCTGACTGCGTTTGCATATACCCAGGGGGGATTATTGGCTCTCGGAAACAGACGTGGTATAGCCATAATATAGGATATCACCACGGAATTATTTAAAGGTTCTTAGCGGTGTTCTCGCTAAATCAGAAGGAGTTGTGGTGTTTGTTTTTGGGCGGCAAAGCCCGCCCAAAACAAACACCACAACTATCTTTTCCATGTTAGCGACTTAGCGAGGGAACCATTTTGTGTTCATTGGCTCTCTAAATATACGTATTGATAGTAGTCACACAGATCGGTTAACGGGCACCGGGGGCAATCTGGTTTGCGAGCATTACATATTTCTCGTCCCAGCCGAATGATGTTTAAGTGGGCAGCATAATAACTCTCAGGGCGAAATAATTCAGCCAGATGCTCATGCGATTTTTCGGCGCTCATTTCAGGTGGGCGCAGCCCAAGCCTGCCAGTAACTCGATGGACATGGGTATCTACCGGAAAAGCCGGTTTATCTAATGAAAACAAGAGCACAATTGCCGCTGTCTTTGGACCAACGCCTTTGAATTTCATCAACCAGTCTTTAGCTTCTTTGGGGGCAAGTTGATTTAAAAAAATGATATCGAGCTCGCCACGCTCCGTTGTAATTTCGCGCAGAATTTTTTGAATACGCGGTCCTTTTTGATTTGCTAAGCCAGCTATACGAATTGCTTCCACAACTGTGTTTTGATCAGCATCTCTTACTTCTTCCCAGGTTGGGAATCGCTTTCGCAGTGCATTAAAGGCTTTGTCTCGATTTATATCATTCGTATTTTGAGATAGAATGGTCGAAACAAGCTCATCCAGGGGTGGTAAAGGGTTTCGCCATTTCGGGATTCCGTAATAATCTTCGAGGTATTCTGTAACAGCACTGGCCTTTTCAGCTGCATTCATCATAAAGATATTTCTCGTGAAGTCTCAAATTTTAATCGGAAACACGGTCGTCCTTCGCCAACAACGAGTTTCCGCCAGTTTAATACAGGTTGCTCAGGGCCAAACTCAGATAAAATCCCCAATTCTGCTTCGGATAGAGCGCCTAACTGTCGCAGTACCTCCAGGGTAACCGCCTGTACAGTTCTGGCTTTTAAGTCACCATCCGAGATCTTCAACGCGATCCCCACAGCCAGGGAATTCTCACCCAGGGCGCTTGGAAGCAGGCCAATTCCCTGATAACCCTCCGCCCCACCTTTAGCAATCAGACGGCCTTGTACGGTCTCCATCAGGCGTGTATCGAAGCGCCCCGGCCCACCCACCATATCAGGGTTGAATATCATGGCCGAAGTTATCGTCCGGCAGGCAGCAGCCCGTTCTGGTGGGCTAACATTTCCGAGGTTTGGGTCACACAGGCGAGCGTATCCAAAAGCCGCATTTCGCAATGAAATTGCAAAATTAGGCGCCGAGCATCCATCGACACCCACCTTCACAGCCTCGCTGTGAAGACCACACAGTTCTGCAAAAGTTTGCAGGATCTCTTGCTGGATTGGATTGGCCAGATCTATATAAGCCAGCCCCTCTTCTACCGGTTGGCCATTTAATTCTTTCATATGCACAAAAGCTAGCATCCCCGTGTGTTTACCCGAACAATTATGGTGGTTTGGAGTTGGCTGCTGTTGCCGATCTTTCATGGTTTGTGAGGTGGCTTCGTCCATTGGGTAATGCACACCGCATAAGAGGTCGGCCTCAGTAACACCAGTTTTCACCTGCATTGCCTGTGCAACGGCAATATGGTCATCCGTCCCTGAGTGTGACGCACACATCAGGGCGATTTCACGGGGAGTCAAATTGAACGCAGCTTGCCCCCCATGCTCGAGGAATCGCAGGGCCTGGAATGGTTTTGCACTCGAGCGCAAATAAGTTACGGCTCCGGGATCACCGACCGTGGCAATCAAATTACCTAGCACATCCACAACTGCAATCGCACCATAGTGGATAAATTCCACCGTACTCCCGCGTGTAAATTCATAAATGGGCTGGTACTTTGATCCAGTCATATGTCAAATCCTGTTCGATTGCGTCATTGTTCTGGCAGCCGTACGCCGCAATTGAGCTGCGTGATTCAAGTTACCCGAGTGAAAGCCAGCCTGAAGATGCTATTTGCTCTGCTAAATCAGCCCAGGCATGTCAATCGCTCTCATCTTCCAGTTCTTCCAGAATTCCTTCTGAACGATAGGAGCGCAGGTAGTATTGCAACAAGCCATAACGCAACCGCTGTGTATATTTTTCTTTAAGCTCGAAAGATGGAAATGAGAAATCCGAAAGCAGCGAAGCAACCATGCTCTCGGTAGCTTCGGGGAGCGCGTTCTTGTTCGCCAGACGGTCAAAGCCTTTCATCACTTTTTCCAGGTACTTGATTTGCGCCCGAACCGCTTCATTTGGAACCGGACCACCGCGACTGCTGACGATCAGATAGTCCTTGTATTCGGTTTTGAGCAAATTCAGGGCCTCCAGCCAGGCAGTCAGGTCAGCATTCATCAAGAACGGTGGCTGGCCCATGACCACTGCATCTCCAATAAAAACCACTTTCGCTTCAGGGATTAATACCCAGATCGCACCAATCGCTGGTCCTGGATGGTGCTCGAGCAACACCTCGGGCCCTCCCCAATGCAAAGACATACGATCTGAAAAAGTAATATCAGGATTAGCCCAACGCACCCCAATTGCATCGGTATAATTCTCCCAGATTGAACCGGTTTCAGCGTTTTGCCCTTTAAAAATCGTTGGGCGATTACGAAAAACCATGGCAGTTTTCTGATGAGCCACGATCGTGCACTCCATCGATCTGGCACCCAATGTGCGATCAGGATGGGCATCCAAATTAATTAACAGGCGATTGGAGCCACCGCGTTGATTAAGTAAAGCCGAGCGCCAGGTGCGCGCCTCATCCGCCCGCAATGGGGCATCGATCATGATGGTGCCATGGGAATAGACCAATCCACCCAAGGTCACGCCCAAATAACCATCTTCATAATAAATCCCGCGTTCAATTTGTTGCATAAGTCACCCGAAATAGCTATATATTTTGATTCTTTTGGAATTTCGTATTGCCGTCCCAGAGAGCATTAATGATGGTTATTTCGATTTAGCCCAATCTAGATCATAACAATGATGGTGCGGCCCCTTCTGGGTTTTGGGTGCCCAGGTCAAACACAATTGGCAAAGTAAACTTAAAGGTTGCCCCATTCCCTTGCACGCTCTCCGCCCAAATACGACCGCCATGCGCCAGAACAGCCAGGCGGCAATAGGCCAATCCCAATCCAAGACCCTTCGTCCCATCTTTCGCCGGCAATCGCGTAAATTTTTCAAAGATACGCTCACGCTCGTGGTTCGGTATTCCCGGACCATCATCTTGAACCCAGACAATCACATGAGTTTGACTTAATTCGGTGCCCAGCCGAATAATCCCTTTCGCAGGCGAGTACTTCACAGCGTTCTCGAGCAAATTGATTATCACCCGCCGGATCATGTCGCCATCCACCAAAACTTCTGGCAGATTTTCGGCACTGATAGATATTTGCTGCTCCTTGGTCTGCGACATTGGGATCACAGCATCGACCGCATCGTTAATTAAAATCATCACAGATACGGCTTGTGGGTTGGCAAGCGGTTGTCCAGCCTCCAGACGATTGATATCAAGCAAGGAGTTCGTCAACCTTTGAATTCTTTCGGTTGAGCGCATGGCTATATTTAACAGGGACCGGGATGTGTTATCTCCATTTTCTGGCAGTAATGTGTCTAACACATCCAGGCTGGACACAATATTTCCCAAGGGAGATCTCAGGTCGTGATATATCATCGATAATAATTCTTCCCGCAGGTTATCCAGGTCTTTACGCTCGGTGATATCTCGGAAAATCCACTGCAAATGCGAGACGCCCTCAATTTGGACTTTGCGGGCATAAACTTGAACCGGAATGTCCTGGCGGTCACGAACATGCAAGGCTGATTCGTAAGATAACGTCTTACCCGAAGCCAGTTCTTCATAACTCACGCCAATCTTATCCTGATCGACCTTATGGATATCTCGAATCAGCATTTGCCTCAAATCTTCTTCTGGCCGTCCAATTGTCAACTTGGCCTGCCGATTGGCCTCCAGTATGTGACCATCCCAGTCTGTTACCACGATCGGGTCGATGCTGTCTTCAAACAACTCTCTGTATCGTTGGTGTGCAGCCTGCAATCTTTCAAATAATTGGGCATGATGGATTGCAGTACCTGCCAGATTTCCGACTCCAGTTAACAGAAGCAGAGAGTCCTGATCAAACGCGCCACGGCGCGGATTTATCGCCTCTAATATGCCAATCACTTCCCCACGGGAGATAATCGGCGAGCAGGCAATTGCTCGCGTAATAAAGCCAGTTTGTTTATCGATCTCGGGATAGAACCGAGTGTCTTCATAAGCGTTGGGTACAATCACCGCTTGCCCTTGTTGAGCGACCCAGCCTGCTACCCCTCTACCCAACGGTAGCTGCAGCCCAACCACATTCTGTTTGCCCGAACCGGTTGAGGCGCTGAAGTCCAGCACCCCATTCTGGTGGTCAATTAAAGCCAATGAGACTGCTTCTACCTGCAAAGCATGGCTTACCTGCTCCAAAATACGCTTAAAAACATCATCCAGGTTCAAGGAAGCTGTTATAACCGCTGTGCTTTCAGCGACTGCCGTCATGACACGGGCCTGGCGTTGACTCTCCTCGTATAACCGAGCGTTTAAAATAGCTATGCCCGCCAGATCGGCAATTGCCTGAATCAAGACGAAATGTTCATCTGTAAAATAACCGGGCTGGGAGTTGACCAGCGTAATAACACCAACAAGATGATCGCGAACCAGGATAGGCACACTTACTGCCGATTTGGGTCCCGTCTGATTGGGAGCGTCGTCCGGCCGTCTCACCCAGCGGTCATCTTTACTGGTATCTTCAATCAGGACTGCCTCTCGATTTTTAGCTACCCATCCAGCAAGTCCCCGATCTAGAGTTTCTTTCAATTGTTGGGTGGTATGTTGATGGTATGTCTCGCGAAAGATTAAAGCTGATTCAACCGGTACACCATGATCATCCAGAACAACCACACTTCCACTGATAGCCCCCACATTTTTGACCGACAGAAAAACAACGCGCTGCAGAACAGTGTGTAGGTCTAGGGCAGCGGCGAACTCCCGGCTGATGTGGTACAACAATTCCAGCCGGGTCTGTGCCGATTCGGGAAACGGGTCCAATTTCTTTTTTGAGAGAAATTTCATCTGCACGCTGCCTCCCATTTCAGGGAGCAATTAAAGATGTCTGCAGTCATGGTACCAGCTGGATGCATTCTAAGGCAGGTTGTGTAAACAAACCGATTATCGAAAAATTAAAAATCAAACCCGGCTGTGTCTTGAACTATTCTGCCGGTGCTTAGAGTATAGCACATGTAACTTTCCCTACAAACGTTCATTCAAAGCGATCTTTAGGCAATTGTGTTATGCAGTCCTGGCATTATTATCCAGAGAGCAATACAACTGGTTCTACCTATTTCCTTGGTATGAATTTCCCTGATGTCCAAAACAGCCAAATCAATATTCCCGGCCGAGTCCCTGTGGTATGAGGAGCAGGACAGGTTACAAAGCCGGAAGATCTAACATCAGCACTTCCACTGCCAGCCTGGGATTCACATTACGATCCACCATGTCTAAGGTTTTTTCAATCGCAGTGATCGTCCGCCGGGCGGTTTCCAGGCCAAACTTAGCCGCAAGCCGATCAACTTCGCTCGTCCGATCCAGATTCATGACCGCAAGCTCAGTGCCTGCTGCTCGAAGCAGTACATCCCGCCAGAAACCAATCCATATCTGCAAACTTGCCCGCAGTAGAATCTTATCTTTCACAAGCGATTCAGCATATTCAAATCGCTTTACTCGGTTTGCGCTTAACAGATCCAAATGATCGTCCAGCCATGTTTGACGTTGCAACACTTGTTCCTGATTTTGGTAGAGCTGTACTGCGTAACCTGGTCGCCCCCCAGAAATATGAGCCAGAAGAACAGCCTGATCAGTCGCGATTCCCCAACGTTCTTGTAAACCTGCAGCCACTTGCTCCACTGGCAGGGGTCGTAAACGCAGGATTTCACAGCGTGAGACAACCGTGGGCAGCAATTCTTCTGGGCTGCTGGCGATGACCATTATGACCACTTTGGGTGGGGGTTCTTCCAGGGTTTTCAACAAAGCATTGGAAGCGCTGGGATGGGCTTCTTCAAACCGAAGGAGAAGGGCAACTCGATAGCGGCCCATGTAAGGTGCCAATGATAGGCCTCGCTGCAGTTCCCGAACCTGGTCGACTTTTAATGTGGCGCCTACGCTCTCAGATTCCACAACCGTCAAATCCGGATATTGCTGGCGTTCAATCTGCTGGCAAGATTGGCAGGCCAGACAAGGCTCGCCTGGGGCGGAAGGCTGCAAACAATTAATTGCTTGAGCAAGTCGCAAGGCAAGCGTCCGGCGGCCAACGCCCGGCGGACCTGTAAACAGATAGGCATGCCGCAGCCGCTGCTGGGCGACATGCGTACGAAGTAAATTGACCGCCCATTCGTGTCCAATAAGATTCCAATTCATAAGCTGATTTTAGTCCAGACGACAAGTATTGACAACTTAATATTTCCGGTCTAAGGAAATTCTCGATTGGGGGTCGAGCGGAACTGGATCGATTCGACAGCCAGGGATCAATATACATGGGTCGGTTGACACGTTAATTGGCAAACGGTAGAATGAACAGGCTATTTCGGACTCAACGGCATAATTGTCGGGAATGTGATTGCCGTTACTCAGGAGCATCCCGCCTTGGATTTTACCCACGGTCTCAATCTTCAACAGCAACAAGCTGTCCTAGCTGGCCTGGGGCCTGTTCTGGTTTTAGCCGGCCCGGGCTCGGGAAAAACCCGCGTCCTGACCCAGCGAATTGCAACTCTCATCGGCAGTATGGGTGTTCGGCCTTATCAGATTCTGGCAGTAACCTTCACGAATAAAGCCGCCCGCGAGATGGAACACCGGGTGATCGATCTGTTGGGCGACATGGCTCGTGGGGTTATGTTGGGAACCTTCCACTCGATCTGCGCCCGCATCTTGCGGCGCGAAGCGGAGCATCTGCCCTTTAGCGCCAATTTTGTTATCTACGATTCAGACGATCAGGTCAGCCTGGTCAAGAGAGCGATCGCCGAGCTCAATCTGGACGATAAAATTTATCGCCCGGCAAGCGTGCATGGGACGATTTCACGCGCCAAAAATGAACTGCTCCTGCCCGGCGCCTTCCCCACAAATAATTACCGGGAAGAAATCACCCAACGAGTTTACGAACGCTACCAGGAGATGCTGCTGGCTAACAATGCCCTGGATTTTGACGATTTGTTGTTGTGGACCGCTTATCTGTTGGAAGAAAATCAAGCCGTGCGGGATAGGTACGCCCGCCGCTACGAGCATGTCCTGGTAGATGAATTTCAGGATACCAACCTGGCCCAGTATAACTTGCTCAAACACCTGGCTTCTTTTTATCGTAATATCTTTGTTGTCGGCGATACCGATCAATCTATCTATCGCTGGCGGGGTGCGGATTATCGCAATGTGCTGCGATTTGAAGAAGATTATCCTGATACTCAAAAAATTATGCTCGAGCAGAACTATCGCTCCACCCAATTTATACTGGATGCCGCGATGGCGATTATCGATCGGAATCCATACCGTACCCCAAAACAGCTGTTCACAGACCGCGGCAAGGGCAATAAAATCACCGTATTTGAGGCATATGATGACCGGGCCGAAGCAGATTATGTCATTACTACTATAGCCACCCAAGTCGCTCGCAATCATGCCCAAGCCGGCGATTTTGCCATTATGTATCGCACCAATGCCCAATCTCGATTGTTGGAAGAAGCTTTCTTACATGCAGGTCTTCCTTACAAGCTGGTTGGAGCCCAGCGCTTCTATGGCCGGCGAGAAATTAAAGATATCATCGCTTACTTGCGCCTGGTCCATAACCCCAATGATGATCTTAGTCTGGCCCGCGTCATCGGTGTTCCGCCACGCGGGATTGGCGAGAAGACCCTGCTAGCGCTGCGCACTTTCGCCCAACAGGTAAACAAGACCCCTGGAGAGGTTTTACTGGACCTGGGCAAAGCCGGACAATCAGTTTATCAAGACGCATTCAGCGGCCGCAGCGGAACAGCCCTGGCTAAATATGGCGCACTGTTGTTTAAGTGGACCCGTTTAGCGGCCGACCGGCCCCCGCTCGATTTACTGGATCAAATTTTGGATGATATTGAGTACCATGCCTACATCGACGATGGCACAGATGAGGGCAATGATCGCTGGGAAAACGTGATGGAAATGCGCCGGTTAGCTGTGGAATATCAGGATAAAGGCCTATCTGATTTCTTAGAACAGATCGCCCTGGTTTCCGATCAGGACACGATCGATGTCGACGCAAAAGTTCCCACCTTGTTGACTTTACATGCTGCCAAAGGTCTGGAGTTTCCAGATGTCTTTATTGTAGGCCTGAATGACAGTGTCTTGCCGCACAGTCGTTCATTTGACGATCCGGAAGGAATGATGGAAGAAAGAAGGCTGTTGTACGTGGGCATTACCCGCGCCAAAGATCGCCTATATCTGGTTTACTCCCAAAACCGGAGTGCGTATGGTTACTCCGAATCGTCCGAGCCTTCGCGGTTTTTGAACGATCTCCCAGATGAAATGATCGACAACGCCCAACCTGCACGCAGCCGGCGCAGAATGTACCCAGGTTCGAACCGGATCGAGCGCTGGCAGACTATTCAGGATAATTCGAAGCAAGGCACAGCGCCAATTATTGAACAGAGATTTCGCCCAGGGATGCGTGTAAGCCATCCGGTTTGGAACGAGGGCATGGTGCTGAACAGCCGGATCCAGGACGATGACGAAATCGTTGATATATTTTTTGAAGAAATGGGATTAAAGCGAGTTGCCGCTTCACTAGCAAAACTCGACATAATAAAATAACGTGAATATGGGATAATTATTCTCATATTTGGGTTGAGGCTGGACCAGTGGGAAAAGGGCAAAACCCAACACACACAACCCAGATTCACAACAAACCATCGATTATGCTTCACGCGTACCCCACAACAGCGTATAATCTCGAGTAGAATGCCTATCCTGGATCCACACTCGCTGGAATTTATAAGCCGCAGCCCCGAGCAAACTCGCCGGGCCGGTTTGCGTCTTGGCGCTTTACTTCAACCCGGCGACACAGTCCACTTGATTGGGGAGCTTGGATCCGGCAAGACAACCCTGGTACAGGGCATAGCCAATGGCTGGGGCTCGTTAGATCCTGTTTCAAGCCCGACCTTTGTGCTGGTGAACGTTTATCGCCGTCCAAACGGGCAGCGTTTGTATCATCTGGATGCCTACCGGCTGAGCGGCGCTTTGGAAGCTGAAGACCTGGACCTGGAGGTTTTGATGACCTCCGGGCCACTGGTTGTCGAGTGGGCCGACAAAATCAAAGCCGCCTTGCCACCAGAATGCCTGAAAGTGCATATGAAATGGGTGGATGATAATCAGCGCGATATGATCATCGCTGCTCATGGCGCGCGCTACGAAACGCTCCTGCTCTCATTCCGGCGGCAGGTCTACGGAGTCTCGTGATGTTATTAGCAATAGACACGTCAACCCGCACGGTCGGCGTGGCGTTATTTGATGGCGATCAAATCTGGAACGAAACAACCTGGACCAGCCAGGATTACCACACGGTGGAGCTTGCCCCCGGTATTCGGGATATTCTCCAAAAATCCGGAGTAGAAATTTCTGATGTTGAGGTAATTGCCGTTGCTTTAGGGCCCGGCTCTTTTACTGGCTTGAGAATTGGCCTGGCGCTGGCTAAAGGAATCGCGCTGGCCCGGCACATCCCGCTCATTGGAATCCCAACTTTGGATATTTTGGCTGCTGCAATTCCCTTAAATGGGGGCTTGCTGGCTGCGGTATTACGAGCAGGTCGCAGCCGCCTGGCAGTGGGATGGTATCAGGCTGCCAGGATGGGCTGGCGTTCGGCGGGGAATATTGAAGCACTTACCGTTCAGGAGCTGGCTGAACATATCCAAGAACCCACCCTGGTATGCGGCGAATTAACAGTAGAAGAGAGACGTTTGTTGGGTCGAAATAGAAAAGCTGTGCGCTTACTCTCTCCTGCTCGTTCGCTCCGGCGACCAGGATACCTTGCAGATATCGGCTGGCGCCGCTGGCAGGCTGGAAAAATCGATGATCCAGCCACGTTAACCCCGATTTACCTGCATCACAGCAACCCGATCCCCGGTTAGTTCTTCCATATGACCAATCAGGTGGCTATCCGTCCGATGCAGATAAGCGACCTGGTGCAGGTGCGAGCAATTGATCAGCTTTCTTTTAGCATGCCCTGGCCAGAAAGCGCTTATGAATATGAGCTGAAAGAAAATCCCTATTCGCTTTTATGGGTAGCAGAAATTTTTCCCCCCAATAAAGCGCCTATTCTGGTAGGCAGTGCCGTTGTATGGCTCATTCTGGATGAGGCGCATATCGCCTCGATCGCTGTCCACCCACAGTATCGTTCCCAAGGGATTGCCCAACAGCTGCTGGTCGCGGTACTGCGCCAGGCAATCCAAAAAGGGTCTCAATTAGCCACATTGGAAGTGCGGTCTCGAAACCTGATTGCCCAACGACTCTATCAGCGTTTTAAGTTCGAGGTCATCGGCAAACGAGTGCGCTATTACCGCGACAATAACGAGGATGCTCTGATCATGACTGCAGCCGGCTTAGGACCCCAATATCTGGAATGGTTAGATCAGGGATTGTGGAACGGAGATACGAACACTTAATACTTGTAGATCTACCCTGGGGTATAAAAATCCTCAGACGGGCATGCAAGTATTTTTACATCCCATCAAGTAATCGCTCTCAATAAGATCCATCGTAGGCACATTGAGCCTGCAGTTTGGAGGTAAACCATATGAATCCAGTGGAGGCATTAAACCAAATAGCTGAAGAAGTGTCTGTATGCACCAGGTGCGAATTGCATTACTCCCGAAAAATTGCTGTCCCGGGTGAAGGTCCTGCTAGCGCTGAAATTATGTTTATTGGTGAAGGTCCAGGTTTTCATGAAAACGAACAAGGGCGGCCATTTGTGGGCGCGGCCGGCAAGCTGCTTGATGAGTTGCTCAGTAAAATTGATATGCAGCGGGACCAGGTTTTTATTACCAATATTGTCAAGTGCCGCCCACCCGGAAACAGGGACCCCGAACTGCAAGAGATTGAAACTTGCGACCCGTATCTGGAAGGACAGATTCAAGCCATTAATCCAAAGGTTATCGTCACACTTGGCCGCTACTCAATGGCCCGCTTCTTGCCAAATGTCAAAATCAGTGTTATTCACGGGCAGGCTATGAGAGTGCGAGGCCGCCTGATTGTGCCCATGTATCATCCTGCAGCCGGCCTGCACCAGCGATCACTCATGCCTGCCATTGAGGAGGATTTCGCGCGGCTCCCTGAGTTGATCGATCAGGCGGCTGAGATTCCTGAATTTATAAAAGATGAAATAGATGACAATGGCAGCGATAACCAGGCAACCCAGCTATCCTTGTTTTAATATGGTTGGGCAGGTTGCTGGGTTTTATTAAAAAGGCTGGTTGGGTGCGGGAAATGCCCTGACAGACATTGGGAATTCCTTAATGGATTACAGAAATTTCCAATGAGCCAATTGCTTGCTTACACCCATGCAAGTAAGATTGTGCTACACTTGCCAACAAAAAAAATAATAAAAGGACTCCAACAACAATGGCCATCACGATCAAAGAAGAACTAATTCAAAAACTGCAAAACCGGACCGCACAAGTAGCGATTCTTGGTTTAGGGTATGTGGGATTGCCGCTGGCAGTCGTGTTTGCAGAAGCCGGTTTCAATGTCACGGGGATTGATCCAGACAGGCGCAAAGTGGACATGATTCAGCGTGGCGAGAGCCACATCCAGGATATACCGTCCGAACAGGTAGCCCGGCTTGTCTCGGCTGGCAAACTACACGCTACGACTGACTTTGCAGTGCTAAAAAACGCTGATGCCGTGAGCATATGCGTGCCCACACCGCTCCGCAAGACCGGGGATCCAGATCTTTCTTATATTCTGGATGCCACCACAGATCTTGCTCGCTATATCCACCCTGGCATGATCGTCGTGCTGGAATCAACCACTTATCCCGGAACCACTCGCGAGATTCTCCTGCCGAAGCTGGGGGATGAACGGAATCTGACCGTTGGCAAAGATTTCTTCCTGGCATTCTCGCCCGAACGTGTTGACCCTGGGCGGGAAGATTGGACCACACTCAATACTCCCAAGGTTGTCGGCGGAATCTCATTAGAATGCAGTGAAGTCTCTTCGATCTGGTATGAACAGGCCATCGAAACCGTTGTGTCAGTGTCATCAGCTGAGGTTGCGGAGATGGCCAAGCTTTTAGAGAATACCTTCCGCATGATTAATATTGGATTGGTCAATGAAATGGCATTGATGTGCGATCGACTTGGAGTAGATGTCTGGGAAGTCATTGAGGCTGCCGCCACCAAGCCATTCGGTTTTATGAAGTTCACACCGGGCCCCGGTCTGGGCGGTCACTGTATCCCCATCGACCCATTGTATTTATCGTGGAAGCTGCGGGCTTTGAACTACACAGCCCGTTTCATCGAGCTGGCATCTGAAATCAATACCGGCATGCCGCGGCACGTTGTCGGGCTGATCCAGGATGCACTCAACGAGCGAAGTCTGGCGATTAAAGGGAGCAGCGTGCTGGTTCTGGGTGCGGCTTATAAGCCGGATATTGACGATCTGCGCGAGTCGCCCGCTCTGGATGTCATTGGTTTGCTGGACCAGAAAGGCGCGCGTGTCTCATACCACGATCCTTATGTGCCTCGCATCCGGCACGATACCTGGGAACGGGAAAGTGTAATGGATTTGGAAGCTGCAATCCAGGATGCTGATTGCCTTGTAATCATCACCAATCACAGCTCTTACGATTATGCAGCCATTCTGCAATCTGCCAAATTGATTGTGGATACTCGCAACGCACTCGGCAATATTGCATCCAATCATCCAAATGTAGTCAAACTATAATTCGCGTAACACGCTGGGACAAGCCTGTTGGCCAACAGGTGAACGATCTACTGGAGAATAATCATGGCAAATTATCTGGTCACGGGGGCAGCAGGGTTCATTGGATCTCGGGTAGCTGAATTGCTCCTTGAAGATGGACATTCCATCGTGGGCGTCGATAACTTGAATGACGCTTATGATGTCCGCATGAAGCACTGGCGGCTGGATAAACTGCAGCGGAAGGAGCATTTCACATTTCAAAAGCTCGACATTAGCGATAAAGCTGCTCTGGACAAGCTGGTGTCTGCTGAGGCTGGGCCGCGTATAAAAAAGGGTCAGGCTGCTTATGATGGCATCATCAACCTGGCAGCCCGGGCGGGTGTGCGACAATCCGTTGAGAATCCCTGGGTATACGTCGATACCAACATGACTGGTACACTCAATCTGCTGGAAATAGCTCGTAATCACGGGGTTCCGAAGTTCATCCTGGCTTCGACCTCCAGCATTTATGGGAACAATGCGCCTATTCCCACCCCAGAAGAAGCAGACAGTGACCATCCACTGCAGCCTTACGCAGCCAGCAAAAAAGGTGCCGAGGCGATGTGCCATGCTTACCACTTTTTATACGACATCGATGTGACCATTTTTCGGTATTTCACGGTTTACGGCCGCGCCGCCCGTCCAGATATGGTCATGTTCAGGTTCATTCAATGGATCAGCGAAGATCGACCCGTACGGTTAAACGGCGATGGCGAGCAATCTCGGGGATTTACCCACCTGGATGATATCGCTCGAGGTACAATCCTGGGTTTGAAGCCCTTGGGATTCGAAATAATAAACCTTGGCGGCCATGAGAGCATCACCATCAACGAATTGATCCAGATCATGGAGGGCCTGATTGGTAAAAGAGGAAAGGTGGTCCATCAGCCTTTCCATCCGGCGGACATGTTGACAAACCTGGCCCAAATTGACAAAGCCAGGCGGATGCTAAATTGGGAACCGCGCATTGGATTGAAAGAAGGCGTGGCAGATTTAGTGGCCTGGTATAACACCGAAAGGGCCTGGGCCAGCCAGATCGAAACTGTCTGACGAGTTATATGCTAAACGCCATCCTTACCAGGCTGAGGGAGCGATTTCATAACCTGATCCAGAGTGAGATCATCCGGCGTCTGGTTAAAAATTCTGGCTATCTATTCAGCACTACGGGGATCTCGGCAGGCCTGAGCATGGTGCAGGGAATTTTGGTTGTGCGCCTGCTGGGTGTCGCCAATTACGGTATTCTGGGGGCTATTATTACCTTTACCAGTGTCGTTAACAAATTTGCTTCGTTTCGAATGAGCGAATTGGTTATTAAGTACATCGGCCAATTTAGCGAGATTGGAGATCACAAGCGGGCAGCTGCAGTATTTAAAGCTGCAGCGCTGACGGAAATGTCGGCTTCACTGCTCGCGTATGGGCTGATCTGGGTATTGGCCCCCCTGGGTGCCCGCTACCTGGCTAAAGATGCCTCCCTGGCAAACTGGTTCAGCCTTTATGGCCTGATCGTCCTGGCTAACCTGATTTCAGAAAGCTCCACCGGCTTGTTGCAGATCTTCGACCGCTTCCGCCGTATGGCCGCTCTAGGCGTAATCCAGAGTATGGTTACCCTGGCGATTGTCACCCTGGCTTACCTAACAAATGGCGGCTTGCTTCAAATCCTTCAGGCTTACCTGGCAGGGAAAATCGTCGGCGCTCTTGGCCTGACGGTAGCTGCGATTTTGGAAGCCAACCGGCGCTGGGGAAACGGCTGGTGGCGGGCGTCGCTCTCTTTGTTACGGCCCCAGGTGCGAGAGCTGGCAAACTTCGCCATCAGCACCAATATCAGCGCTTCCCTCAGTTTGGTCAATAAGGATAGCGAGCTGTTGTGGGTTTCATTTTTTCGCGGTCCAGAGGAAACAGGCTTTTATCGCCTGGCACTGACCCTGGCAAACCTGGTGCAGATGCCCGTCAGCCCACTGCCGCAGGCGACCTACCCTGAGTTATCACGGGAAGTGGCTCGCAAAAACTGGAACAATGTTCGCTACGTGCTGCGCCAGGGGTCGCTTATGGCTGGGGGCTATACCCTTGCTACGGCGCTGGTGCTCCTTGTTTTTGGGCAACCAATCATCCAAACTCTTTATACTGCTGCATTCTTACCGTCCTATCCGGCGCTTCTCATTCTTCTGGCAGGGTTCCTGATTGCCAATACTTTCTACTGGAATCGTACGGCTTTGCTGGCGCTCGGGCGTCCCGACTTCCCCACCAAAATTAACCTCAGCCTGGCCATTCTCAAGCTGGCTGGTATGTTCCTGTTGGTTCCACGCTATGGTTATCTGGCCAGCGCTGCCCTACTGGCTGGATCGTATATCCTGGGTGTAAGCATCGCGGCCCTTAAAGTCCGTTCCCTGGTGGCCTACAGCCAGCAGGTGAAAAACCAGATCTAGGAACAATGATGCGAATCGCCTACGTGCTCCCCTATCTGAGCAAGCCTTCTGGATGGCGCAACCATAGCCTGGCGTTTTTAAAGGCAATTGCCCGGTATGTCGAACCATTCATCTGGGTTGCCGAGAGCGAAAGAACCACAGCCGTTGAGCTGCTGCCGGGCTTACCGCTCTACACACTGCCAGTTACTCAGATGGCTTCCTTGAGCAGTTTCTCCGGCGCCAGGGAACTGCTGCGCTCGCGCTGGTCCATAGACCGAGCCAAGTATCCCACTATGGATCTGGTGCACTCACTGGAGGCCTATCCAACCGGATTGGTTGGAAACTGGTTGGCCCAAAAATTGAAGCTGCCGCACCTGATTACGATTCACGGAACCTATGGGGTTATCTGGCACCGGTCAAGAATTGACCGGCTTGTCTATTCCAATGTGCTGCGCAATGCCCACCTGCTCTGCCCGGTATCCAGGGGAACTGCCAATCTGATGCAGCAATACTTTGGGCAGGCGATCGATCCAGCCCGTTTGCGCCCTGTCTTGAATGGAAACGACTTTGTCTCCAAGATTTCGCGCCAGGCTGCCCTCAATCGTCAGCCTGCTGATCCCCCTAGCTTGCTCTCGGTTGGCGATATTAAACCACGCAAAGGCCAACTGGTCAGTTTACAGGCATTTGCTCGGGTAAAGGATAAATTTCCCCAGGTCCGCTACCGAATTATTGGAGATTTTTCCCCAAGCAACAGCTACTACAGACAGATACAGAACTTTATTGTCGAAAATGGGCTGGACAACGTTGAGCTGCTTGGGACAGTATCCGGTACTCGATTGCATGATTACTTCCGGCAAGCCTCGATCTTCGTGCTCACTCCCCAACAAGATGGTTTGAATTTTGAGGGCTTTGGCCTAGTCTACCTGGAAGCCGGCGCTTGCGGCCTGCCCGTGGTAGCCACCCGCACCGGCGGGGTTTCAGATGCGGTCTTGGATGGAAAAACCGGTTTTCTGGTGGATCCTCAAGATGTGGATGGAATATCCCAGGCCATTACCCATTTGCTTAGCGATCCTGATCTGGCCCGGCGAATGGGACAGGCTAACCGTGAGTGGGCGGAGACGCTCACCTGGGAGCGAAATGCTTCCCAGTATTTCCAGGCTTACCGAGAATTAACCGGCCAATGATGCTGAAAATTGCAGTCATTGCTCCTACCTTCCTTCCTAACCGGCGGGCTAATACAGTTCAGGTTATGAAGATGACCCAGGCTTTTCAGGACCTGGGGCATGAAGTGCATCTGGCTGTCCCCAATGAACGTGCAGCTTCCTCCGGGAAAAAAGACTCGCAAGCTAACTGGGATGAACTGCGCCAGCACTATGGGATGCATAGCAGTTTCCCAATTGAATGGCTGCCAACCAGGCCTCAATTACGGCGGTACGATTACGGCTGGCGCGCAGTCCATTGGGCAAGACGTCTCAGAGCAGATTTAATATACACTCGGCTGCCGCAGGCAGCCGCTCTTTCCAGCCAGATGGGACTACCCACTATCCTTGAGGTTCACGACCGCCCCGGCGGGTGGGGTGGACCCTGGCTGCTGCGCCGGTTTCTAACCGGCGCAGGCGCTCGCCGGCTGGTGGTCATCACGCAAGCACTCAGCCAGGACCTGCAGCAGTCGTTTAATTTTCCGGCTGAGCATCTGTTTCTGGTGGTTGCCCCAGATGGCGTCGATTTGATCCGTTATCAGAACCTGCCAGAGCCACTGGCAGCCCGCAGAGAGCTGTCAATTCAAGCTCCGCCTAATTGGGCGGAGCGCTTTACGGCCGGCTATACAGGTCATTTGTATCCAGGTCGGGGAGTCGAAATCCTATTAGACATGGCAGCGCTGGAGCCGGAAATAAATTTTTTACTGGCTGGAGGTGAGCCAGCAGACGTAGAGCGCCTGCGTTACCTGGCTAAATCCCGGGGTCTGACAAACCTGATCCTGGTAGGCTTCATCCCGAATGCGAATCTTCCCCAATATCAGGCAGCGTGTGAAACGCTGCTGATGCCGTATCAGCGCCAGGTGGAAGCCTCTTCTGGAGGGGATATCGCCCAATATCTCAGCCCAATGAAGCTGTTTGAATATCTGGCATGTGGCCGCGCCATACTTTCCAGTGACTTGCCCGTCCTGCGGGAGGTACTTAACGAGAGCAATGCGATTTTATTGCCCCCTGATGATCCACAGGCCTGGATCCTGGCCTTGCAAACTCTTAAAAATGATCCTGCCCAAGTTGGGCAGCTGGCGAAGCAGGCCAAACAGGATGCTCAAAAATACAGCTGGACGGCCCGGGTCCAGCATATTCTGAACGGGCTGTAAGCAGATCATGCTATAATTCTGCCCCGTTTGGATTTTAAATCAATGAAGAAACCTTTTCGTTTTTTACGCTTGACAATACCCTGGCATTTCGGCTTGATCTCTCTGGCTGGCATGGCAGGGGTTGCCATGCTGCTGGCCTGGGTCACGTCCGGGTTCCAATCACTGGATGATTGGCCGATCTTTTTAGGAGGCAGTTTCCTGGCCGCATTGATCTTGAGCGGCGGCTGGCTGGCTGTCCGGCTAAGCGAAGATAACCCATTGCCCAGGTGGGTGGCTGGGCTGCTGATCATTGCAGCACTCCTGAGGCTGCTGGCAGGGGTGTTTTGGTACAGCGCACTGCCCATATTGGGGCACGACTCAATCGAGCAGCAAGCCGGCTATGTGATGGCGGATGCTTACGAACGCGACCAGACCGCCTGGGATCTCAGCCAGTCGGAAAAGCCGCTTATGCGTGCATTTCAGGGATATCGAAAAGCAGACCAGTACGGCGGGCTGCTCTACTTGAGCGCTTTGCTATATCGTACGATCGGAGGGGATGCCCACCGGCCATTATTGATGGTGATCATTTCTGCTGCGTTTTCAGCGCTGGCAGTGCTTTTTACCTGGGCGTTTGCCAGGCGTGCCTGGCGGGATCGCGTCGCAACAATCGCTGCATGGGTGCTTGCTTTGTATCCCGAAGCAATCCTGCTGGGTAGTTCGCAAATGCGAGAGGCTTTCACGATCACCCTCACGATGGCAGCCTTTTATGGCTTGATCCGCTACTGGCAGACTCATCATTGGACCAGCCTGATCTGGATCCTGGGAGCAGTCCTATTGTATTTGCCATTCTCGCCTCCCTTTGCAGCCCTGCTGCTGGCTGGCTTGCTGCTGACTGCCTTTGCGATGAGGGGAAACTTGATTCGGGGGCAGATTCTCAACCCGCGCCAGGCATGGATGCTGGTCATCATTGTTGTGGCGCTGGTTACCGCAGGGCTGCTCCTATCTTGGCGCCAGTTTGCTCCCGAAGAGGTAACCAACCCAATCGAATTGATTAGTTGGTGGGTGCGAAAATCTGCTGATTGGCAGGCCCACCTTAATGAACAGGCCTCTGGCTGGACCCAGAAGGTATTCGACAATACACCAGGTTGGCTGCATGCCCCCCTGCTGATCGCATATGGTATTACCCGACCTTTTCTGCCAGCCGCCCTGGTCGCCAGCAGTACATCCATTTTATGGACCGGGATAACTATCTGGCGTTCTCTGGGGTGGACGTTGGTCCTGATCATGTTGGTCTATGCACCGGTCCAGGCTTTACGCAAACATCATCCCGATCGATTGGCTCGGATCTTGAGCCTGGTTGTGTGGTTGATCCTGATAATTGCCTCTTTCCGAGGTGGAGGCGACCAGGATGATAACCCGCGCTACCGGGCCGCCTTCGCCGGTTTACAAATCGCATTAGTCGCATGGGCCTGGGTAGAACATCAACACACCCATGACGTCTGGTTCAGACGGGCGCTGGCATTTCCGGTCTGGATATTGGTCTGGTTCCTTCCCTGGTACCTCAGGCGTTACACAGGTTTGGACTGGCCGGTGGTCGATCTGTTTAAGACACTCGGTTTAGGGGTCGCCAGCTGCGTGCTGTTTTGGGTTTGGGACTGGGCCAGAACCCAGGGTTCTGACTGATCCAACCGGCTTAGCATACTTATGGAGAAAGCTCAGAATCAAGGGTGAGCGGGTGCAGCTGCACTCGCTCACCCTTGATTCTGAGCTTTATTTTCATCTTGACCTTCCACGCACAAAGGTTATAATTCAACGATTGAATTTTACAAAATGGAGATGCACATGCCTACTGCGATCATCACAGGAATTACCGGGCAGGACGGCTCGTACCTGGCAGAATTCTTATTAACCAAGGGATATCACGTCGTCGGAATGGTTCGCAGATCTAGCACAATCACCTTCGAGCGGATCAGCCAGATTCAGGATGATATAACGATTATCCAGGGAGACCTGCACGACCAGAGTTCGCTGGTTGACGTGATCGAGACCTATCAACCGGACGAAGTATACAACCTGGCGGCTCAATCCTTTGTCCCGACTTCCTGGAAACAGCCGGTTTTAACAGGTGAGGTAACCGCCCTCGGCGTCACTCGCTTGCTGGAAGCGATCCGGCTGGTCAATCCCAAAACGCGCTTTTATCAAGCTTCTTCCAGCGAAATGTTTGGCAAAGTGCGGGAAGTGCCTCAGACAGAAAACACACCTTTCTACCCTCGCAGCCCATACGGGGTGGCCAAAGTTTATGCCCATTGGATCACTGTAAATTACCGTGAATCGTACAATCTTTTTGCTTCATCCGGCATATTGTTCAACCATGAAAGTCCGCGACGGGGCCTGGAATTTGTGACCCGCAAGATCACCTATGGCGCAGCCCGCATCAAATTAGGTCGCGCTACTGAGCTGCGGCTGGGGAATTTGGAATCGCGCCGCGATTGGGGATTTGCTGGCGATTACGTCAGGGCAATGTGGCAGATGCTGCAGCAGGATACCCCTCACGATTATGTGATTGGCACCGGGCATACACATTCAGTCCGAGAATTTTGCGAAACTGCTTTCAGCTCCGTGGGGCTGGATTACCAGGATTACGTTGTCCAGGACGAGCGTTTTTACCGGCCTGCCGAGGTTGATCTGCTGGTTTCTGACCCACATAGAGCCAACCATGAGCTTGGCTGGCTGCCGACGGTCGATTTCCAGGCACTAATTAAGATGATGGTAGATGCAGACCTCAAACGGGTTGCTATGGAGATAGCGTAGTGCCTTTGAAAAGAACGCTAGGCAGATTATTGGCTGTGCCCTACGCGGCAGAATTAGTCGCTCTCCTGGCCGGGATCGCCTATTTTCTCCAGACCTGGTCTTACGCCCACACTCGCGAATCAATCCTGGATGAAGGCGCTTATCTGCTAAAAGGCTACGCTTTCGCGACAGGTCAATACCAGATCTACCAGGATTATGGTTTCTGGAGCAACCACATGCCCTTTTCTTTTTATATCCCAGGGTATGTACAGCTACTGTTCGGTCCTGGCCTGCGCACTGGTCGCTATTTGGCAATTTTTCTGGGTATGTTGGGATTGCTGGGTGTTTGGTTGCTGGTCAGACGGCTGACAGGAAATTGGTGGGCAGCTGCTGCTGTCTGCACGATCGCCATCAACGTTGCAATGATCAAGATGTATTCAGTCATGGTCACCCAGGTTTTAATTGCCTGCCTGTTGGTATGGATGCTGGTTTTTGGATTAGGAAAATCCCGCCAGATGTGGGAAATTGCCATCGCAGCCGCCCTGGCTGGCATCGCGCTGATGACCCGGATTAATACGCTGCCTGTGCTGCCGCTGCTGGTTCTTTATGTTCTCTGGCAGCAGGGCTGGAAAGCTGGGCTCATCGCAGCACTGGCAGGCGGATCGGTCGTCGTCATTGGGCATGCATTATTTTGGCCAGAGATATTACGAATGTGGGCTTACTGGCTGCCAGAATCGCTGGTCCCATTTCTATCTGCCTGGCGTCCGCCACCAGGCTCTGCTCCATCCTGGGAACCGAATATTGATGGGTTGGGCCGTCTGGCAAGTTTTTTCATGAGCTTTCGGGTGAATTTCGTGGCCATGGTTGGCGCATTGAGCGTGTGGTTTTTATGGCCCAGACGTAAAGACTGGCAGCATGAATCCGATCGGATCAGCGCTGTCTTTTTGTCACTGGTTTTCCTATCGCTTCTCCTGGTTCATATGTGGGCAACCCTTGCAAAAAGTTATTGTGTCTATTGCCTGCCTGGATACGTTACTTTTTTTCAAATCACCGGACTGGTTCTGGTTATTATGACCTGCAATGCCTGGCGCAAACAGCTGCCGGGCTGGTTGCAGGCGGTCATTGTAGTTTTCATTTTGCTGCTCTCAGCAGGCATCGGTTTTGGTGCTTTTGAAGAGCTTGGTCCACCACTGTTTAATCAAAATTTACCCAATTTCCTTTCCGATGGACCAACTTCTTCTCAACCAATGCAGCTGGGAGAAATTCTAAAAAAGAACTTTCAAATCCAAACTCGCGACTTGCGACGCTTATTGCCCGCCCTGGCCGGGTTAGCGGCGGGGCTGGCGGTATTAATGATTGCCCTGCCCCTGACTCGCTGGATCAACCTTCAACGCAAAGAGAACTATTTCTCCTATGGTACGATTGCCCTAACCACATTCCTCCTGGTCGGCCTGGGCCTGACCCCCAGCCTGCCCCTTTCGGGCGGTTATCGCTTTTACGAGTGTAGTGGAGACGTCATAGCCTCTTACGAAGCGGCTGGTGAGCACCTGGACAGTGTCATCCCATCTGGCTCGCAAGTTTATTGGCAAGGTGGTTTATCCGTTGTCCCGCTTTTATACCTGAGTCAGGTTAAAATTTATCCACCCCAAGTCAACGGGGATTATAGCTTTAACCTGGGTTTAGATTCTGATGGATTGGAACGCTATGGCTTTTGGAATCAAGAACTTGCCGATGCCTGGGTTCACCAGGCAGACTATGTATTGATTCAGCAGCGCTATTACCGAGACTGGCTGGCAGAAGTCATCACCCGAGGTCGATATCAGGAACTTGAACCAACCGAATTAACCGCAGCTTGCCGGCCAGATTCTCGAATTCGAATTTTTAGGAGAATTCCTTGAAACTCTCACTCATTCTACCCGTTTACAATGAAGAAGAGAGCCTGCCACACCTTCATGATGCGATTCACACGGCATTGGACGGGCATTCTTTTAGCTGGGAAGTCATTTATGTGAATGACGGCAGTACGGATAAAAGTTTATCCGTACTGGAACAGATCGCAGGTACCGATCCGGACCACGTTCGGGTAGTGGCTCTACGCCGCAATTTCGGCCAGACGGCTGCCATCGCAGCCGGGATCGATCATTCGTCAGGGGATGTGATCGTGCTCTCTGATGCAGACTTACAAAATGACCCTGCCGATATCCCCACCATGATCGAGAAAATCGAGCAGGGCTACGATGTCGTCAGCGGTTGGCGAAAAAACCGTCAGGATACCTACCTGACCCGGGTGCTACCTTCCAGGATGGCGAATTGGCTTATTTCAAACGTCACTGGCGTCTATCTGCACGATTATGGCTGCACTCTGAAGGCCTATCGCAGGGAAGTCCTGACGGGGTTCCGTTTGTATGGCGAAATGCATCGTTTCATTCCAGCTTACGCTTATTCGGTAGGCGCCAGGATGATTGAAATGCCGGTTCACCATCATGCGCGCAAATATGGAAAAACCAAGTATGGGCTGACACGTACCCTGAAAGTTGTGCTGGATTTATTCACAGTCAAATTCTTACTCAGCTATTCCAATAAACCCATCTACCTGTTCGGCGGAGCCGGATTAACTCTCATCATCATCAGTGCATTGGTTTATATCTTCCTGATAATCCGGCGCATCTTTTTCCAGGTAGAGGTGCTCTCATCGCCATTCTTTCAAATGAGCACGATGTTCACTATATTGGGTTTTCAATCGATCCTGATGGGCTTGATTGCCGAGCTGCTCGTACGCACGTATCACGAATCACAAGCCAAACCGACATATACCATTCTGAAAGTTATCCAGCCTGAATCGGAAAAGAATGTGTAAAGCTCCAGTAACCGCCCCAAAACGCTCAACCTATTTGCGCGCAGCCGGCACCGTGCTTACCCTGGCGCTGTTGTTGTATTTGTTATCACAGCAGGGTTGGGCGGAAATTTGGAATGCTCTCAGCCAGATCTCGATCTGGCGCCTGCTGCTCACCCTTGGCTTGATGATGGTTTCCCGGCTGGCTGTTTCAGCTCGCTGGCACGTATTACTGCGAGCGGCAGACGTCCAAATCCGCTTAGAAGAGAGTGTCCGGATAACTTTTGCAGGCTTGTTTGCCTCAAACTTTCTTCCAACGACCATCGGCGGGGATGTGATCCGGCTGGCAGGCGCTGTCCATCTCCACTTCGATGCCGCCATTAGCGCTGCATCTTTGGTAGCAGACCGGCTGGTCGGGATGGCAGGGATGGCAATGGCGCTGCCAATGGGCTTACCTGCATTTCTACAAGCAGGAGGGTTTACGAACTTCAATCGATCGTGGCGGCTCGCGCCTGGAACCGGCCTGATTGCATTTATGGAAAATGGTCGCTTAAGTAAGATTTGGGCAAGAGGCAAGCACTTGATTGCCCGTCTGCTAAAAGCACTCACGGTCTGGATAAATACACCCTACGAACTGCTGCTTTCCTTACTGTTTTCTTGGGTCCATATGCTGTGTCTGTTCGGCATCCTGGCCCTGTTATTCAGCGGAATGGGTGATTCAGCCAATTTCTGGTTGATCGGTGGACTGTACAGCCTGGTTTATTTCATCACATTGCTGCCAATCTCCATCAATGGCTATGGATTACAGGAAGTATCGATGACTTTCATCTTTACCAGCGTCAGTGGTGTTTCTCTGAGCAATGCTTTGGCTACCGCCCTAATCTTTCGAACTTTGATGATGGTCGCCAGTCTGCCAGGAGCTCTCTTTGTCCCCGATATGATGGCCGGCAATGATCCGGCTGACGAAAGCCTTAATATATAGGCCAGTTAGGTGTGCTCAGGGCGCGCTCCCATATGGCCATCGATTTCTTCTTTGAGTGAGTAGCCATAACAAATGATGACAGGCAACAAACCACGTTTTTCGTTTTACCAAGTCCTGCTGGTCGGAACTCTTTTATTCAGTCTGGTCACAGCTTTGCAGGTTTTCAAAATACCGTATGACGCCGGGATCCTTTTCCGGTCGCGACGCTGGATGGCCGGGTTAGGTCTTGGAGCGCTGATTCTAATCGTCGAATTTGGGTTGTTATACGCCAGTCAGACAAGCTGGCAAACGCTGATCGAGCAGCAGCTTGAGTCCGTTCTGAAGACATTACAGCGGCTTGGCAAAATCAACCTGCTGATCTTTGGGCTGGCGATTTTCACATTCGCCATACTGGTTCTGGACCTTGCCAGTGAGCCGCTCGGCAACAATTTGCTGCGGTTATTCTCTTTTTGGGTGTTGGCCCTGTTGGGAACGCTGTTGCTGCGAAGCACAGGCTGGCAGATTAGTTGGATTGGGGCGCTGGCAACATCGGTACTGACAGCTGCCTTTATCTACCGGGTACTGGCCTATGTGCCGGATCTATCAACCCATCCCCTTTCCCTGGGTTGGTCAGAGGCCAGTCGTTACTATTATGCCTCTTTATATTTTTCCAACCGGATTTATGGGATTGCCGTCCCGCCCACGGTGCTTCATCCAACCCGTTATCTGATGCAGGCCGTTCCGTTCCTGATCCCAGACAGCTCCATCTGGCTGCATCGCCTCTGGCAAATCTTGCTGTGGTTGGTCACAACCGGAACAGCCAGCGTCTTGCTGGTTCGATGGATAAAAACCAACAACCGCTTCTACCGCTGGGCATTATTTACCTGGGCATTCCTTTTCTTGCTGATCGGTCCCGTTTATTATCACCTGATCGTTCCGTTGATTATTGTTTTGTGGGGATATAGCCGGCAAAATCCCTGGCGAACGTTGATAGTTGTGCTGGTAGCGTCTGCCTGGGCAGGTATCAGCCGGATCAACTGGTTTCCGGTGCCAGGCATGCTGGCGGCTATAGTTTATATCCTGGAAGAGCCGGTGAATCAGCGCTCTTTCTGGCGTTATTGGAACAAACCGGTGCTCTGGACTGCGCTTGGCACCGGTTCGGCTTTCGCTGCTCAGGCTGCATATGCCGTTTTATCCGGCAATCCGCCAGAGCAATTTACTTCCAGCCTGTCTTCCGATTTGCTCTGGTATCGTTTGCTTCCCAATCCCACCTACCCAGAGGGCGTGTTGCTATCGGCTTTAATTGTCAGCCTGCCAATGCTGGCATTAATCTTTGCCCGTCTGAAAGGGAATTGGAAACGAGTTCAGCCCCTCCGCCTGCTAGGGCTTGGCACGATCTTGCTGGTACTATTTGGGGGTGGTTTGGTTGTGAGCACTAAAATTGGAGGCGGCAGCAACCTCCACAACCTGGATGCTTTTTTATCTCTGTTTATGATTGTTACTGCTGGCGCTGTTTTCGACCGGATTGCCTGGGAGAACCCCTCTGACCAGGATCGTTTGGAAGCAGAACAGCCACTGAAAATTTTTCTGTCTCCCGTCAAACAGGCCTGGTTGATCGTGACCATCATGATCCCGGTCTACACCGCTGTGTTGTCTGGAGCGCCTTACACGATGCCCAGCCAACCAGATACACAGGATGCACTGACAAAAATTGAAAGATTCATTGATCGGCAGGACCCAAATCGAGAGTCCGTTCTATTCATTGATGAACGCCAGCTTGTTACATACCAAACGCTCAAGGACATCAAACTTTTACCGGAATATGAAAAAGTATTCCTGATGGAAATGGCAATGGCTGGAAATCCAGATTATCTGGGACGCTTTCATTCAGATTTGAAGAATCATCGTTTTTCAGTGATCATCAGCGAACCCCTTTTTATTACAAGCAAAGGGCCGTCCGAACCATTCGGAGAAGAAAACGATGCCTGGGTTGAGCAGGTCTCCAGGCCAGTATTGTGTTATTACGAATCGGCTCGCTTTCTACGACCGACATCTTTACAAATTCTGGTTCCCAAAAAAGAGCCTGGTCCAGGCTGCCCATAGAGCCCAAATATCTTAACTTGACCTTTGGCTGACTCAGGTTATAATTCAACGGCTGAATTTTAGAATTTCTTATGGAAACTCAAGCTGATCCTGACCGCGAGCTGATCTTGCTCGAACAAATAGAACGAGACCCGGATGTAACCCAGGCCTCCCTGGCAGCTCAACTCGGTGTGGCAGTTGGGACTGTCAACTGGCATATAAAACGGTTGATCTCCAAAGGTTATGTTAAAGTCAAACGCGCTCAACGCCGCAAGCTACGTTACATCATCACACCAGAAGGGATTGCCTTCCGGGCTCGATTGACAGTCAATTACATCGAGACATCCATGCGCCTGTACCGTAAGACGCGCCAGCGTGTCCGAGAACTGCTGGCAGAAGTGAAATCAGATGGATATAGTGCCATCCGGATCGAAGGCGAGGGCGATATTGCAGACATCTGCCGGCTCACCTGTCTGGAGCAGAGTTTTGCTATCGTGGAAGATGAAAAAAGCCCTACTCTTGAAGTGCGTGGGATGCGAGTCCACCTGCGAATGGAGAAGAAAGTATGAGCACCAACTCTGAAACCCGCCATATTCTGGTCACAGGCGGCGCGGGTTACATTGGTTCGCTGCTAACTGGCGAGCTGCTCCGCCAGGGTTACAAAGTAACAGTAGTGGATGATCTTCTGTTCGGAGGGGAATCGCTTTTGGCTTATCTTCCTGACCCGAACTTCCACTTTGCAAAATTTAATGTGGGTGAGCCACGCGCGATCCGTTCCGCCTTGCGAGCTGACTGGCCACTACCGGGAGCTATCGTCCATCTGGCAGGGATCGTCGGATTTCCTGCCTGCCAGGCAGTTGGACGCCAGGTTGCCTGGCGATACAATGTTGAGGCGACCCAGGAGGTCTTTGAACAGGCCGCAGCGCTTGGGGTTGAGCGCTTTCTCTATGCCTCAACATACAGCAATTACGGACTGTCCCCTGATGGCAAGCCTGTCAGCGAGGACACCCCATTGAATCCTCAATCTTTGTATGCTGAAACAAAAATCGCGGCCGAACGCTTGCTGCTCAACCAGGCCGGGGCAGACTGTGCAGTCCTGATCTTCCGATTTGCCACCCTATATGGGCTTTCCCCGCGCCCCCGATTCGACCTCATCATCAACCAATTCGTGCTGGAAGCTTATACCCGCCGGGAGCTGCTGATTTACCAGCGGGGCTATTCCCGCTCCTTTGCTCATATTCAAGACGCAGTTGCCGGCATTATCCTGGGGCTGCAAAGTGACCTGGAGAAGATCCGCGGGCAGGTTTTCAACCTGGGCTCCGGGGAAGGCAACTATACTAAGGATCAAATCGTCACCTTGATCCTTAAGCGCTTGCCGGAAACAATCGTTCGTTATAAAGACATGACTTTCGGCGGCGATATGCGGGATATCTCAGTAGATTTCTCTAAAATTGAGCAGGTGCTAGGTTTCAAATCACGCCTGACCGCCGATGATGGCATCCGAGAAGTCCTCCAGGCTTTGCGTTCCGGGATGATTCGTAATCCCCAGGATCAGCAATATCGAAACGCTCAATTTATCGTGCAATGAATAGCAGTTGGAGCAGCTCAAGGCTGCAGTATTCAACCTTGGGCTGGGAAGTTATAAAATAGAGTTTTGTTATCAAAGGAAATGGAAATGACCCTATCGAATTCGAAATCAGCTGCTCCCGGCAAGTATTGGCAAGACAAACGGGTGATTGTGACCGGTGGTGCAGGCTTTTTGGGTTCATTTGTGGTAGAAAAACTCAGGCAACGCGGTGCAGCCGAGATCATCACTCCGCGCATCGAACGATATGATCTGACGAAATTAGAGAATATCGAGCGCCTGTTCGATGACAGCCTGGGTGCAGATAAGGGACTGCAGACCATCGTCATCCACCTGGCGGCTCTGGCTGGCGGGATTGGCGCTAATCGGGCCCGACCGGCAGAATTCTTTTACCTGAACCTGATGATGGGTGCCCAGCTCATGCATGAAGCCTGGAAACGGCAGGTCGAGAAATTCGTGGCGATTGGAACAATTTGTGCTTATCCAAAGTTCACTCCGGTTCCTTTCAAAGAAGAAAACCTTTGGGATGGATATCCAGAAGAGACGAACGCCCCATATGGTCTGGCGAAGAAAATGCTGCTCGTTCAGGCTCAGGCATACCGGGAACAGTACAATTTTAATGCAATCTATCTACTGCCGGTCAATTTGTACGGACCAGGAGATAATTTTGACCTGGAGACCTCCCACGTAATTCCTGCCCTGATCCGTAAATGTATCGAAGCCCAAGATCGCGGCAATCGGCAGGTCACCCTGTGGGGAGATGGCTCTCCAACGCGTGAATTCCTGTATGTGGAAGATGCTGCCGAGGGTATCTTACTCTCAGCCGAACGCTACAATGGCAGCGAGCCGGTCAATCTGGGGGCCGGAAACGAAATTTCCATCAAAGATTTGGCTGAACTGGTTGCTCACCTGACAGGTTTCGATGGCGAGCTGGTGTGGGATACCAGCAAACCCAATGGACAACCACGCCGAGGGCTGGATGTTTCCCGGGCCGAAGAATTCTTTGGCTTTCGCGCCCAAATGCAATTTGAACAAGGTTTGCAGCACACCATCGCCTGGTATCGCAACCACCAAAAACGGGTTAAATAAACCGGTGACTGTATGACACAAACTGCTTTGACATCCAAACCTCAACAAGAAGAAATGCTGGTTCTACGACCATCCCGCGGTTGGTCTGCATTAAACCTGCGCGACCTGTGGAAGTATCGCGAGCTGATCTATTTCCTGACGTGGCGAGACATCAAAGTTCGCTACAAACAAACCATCCTGGGCGCATCCTGGGCGGTGATCCAGCCACTGGTCAACATGATCGTATTGACCATTATTTTCGGCAGGCTGGCAAACATGTCAACCGAAGGCATCCCGCGCCCGATATTTACCTTTACGGCTCTGCTTCCCTGGGGTTTATTCAGCAAAGCGCTGTCAGACGCAGGGCGCTCGATGCTTTCAAACCGCAGTATGATCACAAAGATCTACTTTCCACGCCTGATTATCCCGCTCTCGTCCGTGATGAGCGGCGTAGTGGATTTTGCCATCCAGTTTGTGGTCCTTATAGCCATGATGGTTTATTACCGATTCACGCCCACCCTCAATATCTGGACACTGCCATTTTTCCTGCTGCTGTCGCTTGTTACTGCCCTGGGATTCGGGTTGTGGCTATCGGCACTGAACGTACTTTACCGCGATGTGGGCTATATTCTGCCATTTCTTACCCAACTCTGGCTGCTGCTGACCCCGGTTGCCTATTCCGCCAGCGAAGTTCCCGATCAGTGGCGGCTGATTTACGCTCTCAATCCCATGGTCGGTGTGGTGGAAGGATTTCGTTGGGCGCTTTTAGGCAGCGCCAATGCCCCAGGCCCCATTCTGATCATATCTACAACGATTTCCCTTCTGCTGCTGATCACGGGCATGTATTACTTTCGCCGGATGGAACGCACCTTTGCCGACATGGTTTAAGCATCCCGGGCCGCGCAAAGAAGATGGCCACAAGCGATGCGCGCAGGAGCGCACGCCTGCAAACACACTTTTATGGACACTTATCTGCACAACGGGTCAATCGCTTCAAACCATTCAACTGAGGAATTATTTTTTATTTGCAATCCTAGTGAATTGATATCATGAGTGAATTAGCAATTCGAGTAGAAAATTTAGGAAAAAAATATGTGATCGGATCATCCCCCGATCGCTACCGCACCTTGCGAGATAGTCTGGTCGATGCAGCCAAATGGCCGAAGCGCTTGCTGCGAGGCGAACTGGGTTCTCGCAAAGAAACCATTATGGCTCTGGACGGTGTATCCTTTGAAGTCCATAAAGGTGAAGTACTGGGTGTTGTTGGTCGTAACGGTGCGGGAAAAAGCACCTTGCTCAAGATCCTCTCGCGTGTCACCGAACCGTCGCAAGGCTATGCCGAGATCTACGGTCGAGTTGGATCGCTGCTGGAGGTTGGCACTGGGTTTCATCCTGAACTAACCGGGCGCGAGAACATTGCATTAAACGGCGCTATCTTGGGCATGAAGAAAGCAGAAATAGACCGAAAGTTTGACGAGATCGTTGATTTTTCCGGTGTTGAAAAATTTATTGACACACCGGTCAAACGCTATTCCAGCGGAATGTACTTGCGGTTGGCATTTGCAGTGGCAGCACATATGGAACCCGAGATCCTGGTCGTAGACGAAGTGCTGGCGGTCGGGGATGCAGAATTTCAGCGCAAATGCCTGGGCAAGATGAGCGATGTCGCCCAACAGGGACGGACAGTACTGTTTGTCAGCCATAACATGTCAGCAATTCTGCGTTTGACTCAGGAAACCATTGTGCTAGAGAAGGGCAAGCTGATCTACCGGGCTGCTTCTCCGCAAGCTATCGATTACTACCTGACTTCCGGCTTTGCTCAGACTGGCGAGCGCGTCTGGCAAAGCGATGAGATTCCCGCAGATACCAGGCCGTTCCATCCAGTTGCGCTGCGATTGCGAAACCCACTAGGAACGATTGTAGATACCGTCCGTTCCACCGAGCCCATTAAGATTGAGTTCGAATACCAGCTGGATGAACCGATCACTGGATTGCGGGTCGGACTATATCTGCTTACCACACACGGTGAGCATATTTTTACATCCTTTGATACGGATGAGCCTGACAAATTTGAACACTTTGCTACCCGGCCAGCCGGTTGTTATATCAGCCATTGTGAGATCCCGGCCGATATTTTGAATGATGGTCGGTATGTACTGGGCGTCAATGCCAGTTCTTTCCGAGTGCGGCGCTATTTCCAGGATGAATATGCCCTGGCCTTTACGGTTGATGCTACTGGAGCGCCCGGCATGCATTGGCTGGAGCCTCGCCTCGGACCGATCCGCCCACGTCTCTCCTGGCGAATCAAGGAGATTTCCCAGTGACAATACCGGGCAAACGGGCAATCAAAGGAATACTGGGCGAGCTGCCTCTGACAGCAGAATTGTACTGGCATCTTCGTCAACAAGGCAGGCCGTTAAGCAAGAGTTCTTCCATCCGCCGCACGCAAAAGTGGCTGCCAACCTGGCGCGCCCAGGCGGAAGCAGCCGCCCGCCGGTCAGAAAAACCAGGGCAGCATGTGATGCTGTTCAGCACTCTCCGTTACTGGCTTGAATACGGCACTCTACTTGGATTCGCGTTTGCAGGTTTCGGGCATCGAGTAACTCACACGTATCTACCGTACACCAACTGGCGCAAATCTATTAACCGCTTTGATTTGCGACGGCAGAGCGCCTATATTCGGAGTGTGTTGGCCCCTGGCGAACCGCTCCTGAATTCGGTTTCTCTCCTTGACCTGAGATTTGACCAACCACAACTGCCGGATGAGCTCGTCACTACCATCGAGGAAGTTTCGCTTCGCGACGTGCAATATACTTTGCAGATCGAAGATGTTGAGCTAAAAGGAAACAGCAATTCGGCCCAACTATACCGCTTGCGGCTGGAGCGCAATACCCAGGCTGCCCAATCTGCCCTGCACTGGATGCGAACAAACCAACCAGACGTTGTGATTACCCCCAATGGCAGCATCCTGGAGATGGGTGTTGTGTACCAGGTCGCCCGCTACCTTCAAATTCCGGTGGTTACCTATGAATTTGGCGAACAGCGCGACCGAATCTGGTTGGCCCGGAATGCGGAAGTGATGCGCCAGGAAACCGATGCGTTGTGGACTAAACGCAGTCACCTCAAGTTGGATGCAAGCCAATGGGAGCAGGTGCAATCTCTGTTCGCTTCCCGCCAGCGGGCAAGTCTGTGGGAAAATTTTTCGCGTCGTTGGCAGGGACAGCCGAACGTAGGCGGTGACAAAGTCCGCCAGGACCTGGGCCTTGACGAAAGGCCAGTTGTCCTGCTGGCTGCCAACGTTATCGGCGACAGCCTGACTCTGGGCCGCCAGATGTTCAGCCAGAGCATGACCGAATGGCTGCAGCAAACCGCCAGGCGCCTGGCCGGCAACCCGGATGTTCAGCTGGTCATCCGCATCCACCCCGGCGAGCGTTATACCAAAGGGCCTTCAGTCGCGAATGTCGTCCGGGCTGCTTTGCCAGGATTGCCCAACCACATCCATCTGGTAGGCGCTGACGATCCCGTCAACACCTACGACCTGGTTGAAATTGCTGATCTGGGTCTGGTCTACACCACGACGGTCGGTATGGAAATGGCAATGAGCGGCGTCCCGGTGATTGTCGCCGGGCAGACCCATTATCGAGGCAAAGGCTTTACCCTTGACCCTGCGAGCTGGGAAGCCTATTTCCAGCAGCTCGAGGAAGTGCTACAAGACCCTTCCGGCTTCCGATTAACCCGCGGGCAGGTCGAACAGGCCTGGCATTATGCCTATCGTTTTTTCTTTGACTATCCTGTTCCGTTTCCGTGGCATCTGTTGCATTTTTGGGATGAGTTGGATAACTGGCCCATCGAAAAGGTGCTGGCGCCAGAAGGGTTAGCGCAATTCGGGCCGGCCTTTGATTACCTGCTTGGCAGTCCCCGCGATTGGAGCCTTTGATTGAGAGTGCCTATGCCCGCCGAAATCGACGTGAAGCAGCAAGTTCGTGAATTTTATGACCAGGTTGGCTGGAAGTTGGTGGGCGAGGATACTTACCAGAACGCTCACTACGAAGATCTGCGGCCAGTATCGCATGGTTATATCCATGCTTGCCACCTGCGAGTGGCGCGCCATCTGAAGGCTCAGGGCAGATACCTGCTAGATGCCGGGTCAGGGCCAATTCAATATCCGGAATATCTGGAATATTCACGCGGCTATCGCTACCGAGTCTGCGCGGATATTTCGATCACAGCGCTGCAAGAGGCACGCAACAGGGTCGGTGAGCATGGGTTGTTCGTGGTCACTGATGTAGCCAACCTGCCTTTTAAACCAGAATCGTTCGACGGAGTCGTATCTCTGCATACCATCCACCATTTGCCAGAACAAGAACACCTCCAGGCGTATGATGAGCTGTACCGGGTATTAAAGCCTGGCAGCTCAGCCGCAGTGGTAAATGGGTGGCCCAGCTCGCGGTTAATGAGCTGGTTTAACCCGCTCTTCCAGCTGATCAATCGCGGCCGCAGCCTGAAGACCCGCCTCTTAGGGCGCCAGGAAAGTCTTCCAAAGACCCAGCCAAAACGCAGCAAGAAGGAAAACTCTGAAGATTTACCAAAAGGAACCTTCACCAACCGGCATGATGTGAACTGGATTAAAACAGTGGTTGGCAGCCATATGGCGATTGAAATCCTGGTCTGGCGTAGTGTGAGCGTAAAGTTTTTACGTAATTTGATCCACCCTATATCAGGCGGGCGCCTCTGGCTGCGCCTGTTATTCTGGCTAGAAGACCGGCACCCGCATTATTTCGGAGAAAACGGACAATATCCGTTAATCGTGATCCGCAAAGGGTCAGCAGCATCCGGAGCCGATGCCTGAATTAAAATGCCAAATCATATGAACCTATCCGAAAAATGATTTCTGAGTATTAGTACACTGCGCACCTCAGCAACCACATCGCCTCAGGTTTTTTGGGATAGATACTGAATATGGCAACGGAGAAAATTATGGATTGGAAAGATAAAATCGTTTTAGTAACCGGCGGCACCGGTTCATTTGGCAAAAAGTTCGTCGAAATAATGCTGGAGGAGTATCAGCCTGCTAAACTGATTGTTTTCAGCCGGGATGAACTGAAGCAGCATGAGATGCGAGTTCAGGGTCTGGACCATCCCAACTTGCGATATTTCATCGGCGACGTGCGCGACCAGCTTCGTCTGCGGCGAGCAATGAACGGGGTTGACATCGTCATTCATGCCGCGGCCCTGAAGCAGGTGCCGGCCTGTGAGTATAACCCAATGGAAGCCATCAAAACCAATATCCTGGGCAGCAGCAATGTGATCGAAGCTGCCCTGGATGCCGGGGTAAAAAAGGTGCTTGCGCTAAGCACAGATAAAGCAGTAAACCCGGTAAACCTCTATGGGGCGACCAAACTGGCAGCCGAGAAGCTGTTTGTTCAGAGCAACAGCTATGCAGCTGGCTCTGCAACCCGTTTTAGCTGCGTCCGGTATGGAAATGTGGTTGGCAGTCGGGGCAGTGTGGTTCCTATCTTCATCCAGCAGCGTAACAATGGCAAATTAACTGTCACAGACGAGCGTATGACCCGTTTCTGGTTGACCCTCGAACAGGGCGTGCGTTTTGTGATCCACTGCACGGAAGCGATGTATGGTGGGGAGGTATTCATTCCAAAAATACCTTCTACTCGGATCATAGATCTGGCACGCGCCATTGCGCCAGATGCCGAATTGGAAGTGATTGGCATCCGCCCTGGCGAAAAGCTGCACGAAGTGCTCCTCCACGAAGAAGAGGCTCGCTCTACGGTTGAAATGCAAGATATGTTCGTAGTCCAACCGGTTGCAGCCCTCTGGTTTGGGAAGGATTGGGAAAATGAGGGTGTGAGATTGCCAGAAGGTTTCCGATACAGCAGTGATAAGAATCCGGATTGGTTAAGTGAAAACCAGATCCAGGAGATTATTGCCCCATTCGAACAGATCGTAGGTTAAGCTGTTCGGAAAAACAAGGATCGAACCTCATTCTGAGGTCTCCTTGAAATCATGTGGTGGCAACCCAATTGCTGGACAGCCACCAGGGATCATTGAAAATTAAATAGCCGCCAATTAACGGAGAAAAGGTCATGCGTGTACTTGTCACCGGAGCCAGCGGATTGCTGGGAATCAACGTTGCTCTGGAAGCCAGGCAGGACCATACCGTAATCGGGCTGGTAAACACCCATCGTCTGCGGAACGCTCCCTTTAAAGTGCTGACCGCGGACTTACTGACGGAAGGCAGAATCGAGCGCCTGCTCGAAGAGACCTGCCCGGATTGGGTGATCCACTGCGCAGCGCTGGCCAACCTGGAAGCCTGCGAAAGTGAGCCGGTCCTGGCAGCCCAAATCAATACCGAAGTACCCCGCAAACTGGCATTTCATGTCGCCAGGGGCGGAGCGCGCCTGCTGTATGTATCCACGGACGCCGTCTTCGACGGGCAGCGGGGCGATTATAGCGAGATGGATTTGCCTAACCCGCTGAGCGTTTATGCCCGTACCAAACTGGATGGCGAGCGAGCGGTGATGGAAGCTGACCCAACCGCGATTGTCGCCCGAGTAAACCTGTTCGGCTGGAGTTTGTCCGGCAAGCGCAGCCTGGCAGAATGGTTTTTAAACAACCTTTCAGCTGGTAATCCGGTTATGGGTTTTACGGATGTTTATTTCTGTCCTTTGCTTGCAAATCATCTGGCACAGATTCTAATGGAAATGCTTGCCCGAGAATTGAGCGGGTTGTTTCACGTGGTGAGCAGCCAATGCATCACAAAATACGAGTTTGGAATAGCCCTGGCCCACCAGTTTGGCTTGAATGAGAAGTTAATTTCTCCCACCTCGGTCGAACAATCTGGTTTGAAAGCCGCACGCTCGCCAAAGTTGACTTTGCAAAACACAAAACTGACCCAGGCTCTGAACCGGACTTTACCTGACTTATCAACAGGCTTGGAACAGTTTTACACACTTTATCAACAGGATTTTCCCCAAAAAATTCGGGAGATGCAATGAAAATTCAAATTGGCACCCATACTATCAGCGAAAACGACCCGACCTATTTCATCGCGGATATCTCAGCCAACCACGACGGCGATCTGGAACGGGCCAAGCTTCTGATCCGCCTCGCCAGGCAGGCTGGTGCTGACGCGGCAAAGTTCCAGAACTTCCGTGCCCCGAAAATCGTCTCCGATTATGGCTTCAAGGAAATGGGCGGGCAGTTATCACACCAATCCAGTTGGAAAAAATCGGTCTTCGAGGTCTACCAGGATGCTTCCATCCCTTTGGATTGGACTCCAATCCTGAAGGCCGAATGTGACCGGGTTGGCATTGATTATTTCTCGTCACCATATGATTTTGATTCGGTTGATATGCTGGAACCCTATGTTCCTGCGTACAAAATAGGATCAGGCGACATCACCTGGCCAGAGATTCTGGAACGAATGGCTCGCAAGGGCAAACCGGTCATCCTGTCCACCGGGGCCTCGGACCTTGGTGAAGTTCAACAAGCCGTCAATCTCTTGTTGGGCTTAAATCCCCAGTTGGTGGTTATGCAATGCAATACCAATTACACTGCCAGCCTGGAAAACTATGACCATATTCATTTGCGCGTCCTGGAAGCCTACAAAACCCTGTTCCCGGGGGTTATTCTGGGTCTCTCCGATCACACTTTCGGCCACGCAACAGTACTGGGGGCAGTTGCTCTTGGAGCGCGCGTGATTGAAAAACACTTCACCGACGACAATCAACGGATTGGACCAGACCATCCTTTCTCGATGACTCCCCAGACCTGGGCCGATATGGTGGCACGCACCCGCGAACTGGAGCGCGCCCTAGGTTCTGCCAATAAAGTTGTCGTTGAAAACGAACAGCAAACGGTAATTGTCCAGCGTCGTTGTTTGCGAGCCGCCCGAGACATTGCTGCTGGTGAATTCTTTCAGCGGGATATGATCGACGTTTTGCGTCCTGCGACACCTGGCTCAATCAAACCTTACGAGCTAGGTTCCGTGATTGGGACCAGATCCCAGACGGATATCCCCGCTGGCAGAGAACTACGCTGGACAGATCTGGTTTCCGGGTAGATCATAGGTTGAGCTTTTGGCGCGCATTCTCTACTTCTCACGCGAATATACCACCCACGACCGGCGTTTTCTCTCCGCTCTGGCCCAAACAGAGCATCAGGTCTACTTCTTGCGCCTCGAAAGACGCGGACATACGCTAGAAGATCGAGCCTTACCTCATCCGATTAAGCTGGTTCATTGGGCAGGGGGACAAGCACCTTTCCGGTGGAGGGATTTGCCCCGCTTGGCGATTGACTTGAAACGCATCCTGCGGGAGATTCAACCCGATCTGCTGCATGCCGGGCCCATCCAGACAGCCGGGCTAATTGCAGCGCTGAGTGGTTTCCAACCCCTGGTCAGCATGTCCTGGGGATCCGATCTGCTGCAAGATGCAGACAGCAGCGCCTGGTATCGTTGGGCGACTCGCTATACCCTGAGCCACAGCCAGGTGATGATTGGCGACTGCGATCCGGTGCGCCAAAAGGCTATAGCGTTTGGCCTGCCCGACCAACGCATTGTCACCTTTCCCTGGGGGGTCGATCTGGCCCGCTACCGCCCTGAAGGACCTGACCGGCGACCTGCGGGTCAGCCGGTATTCATGGGCGAGCCATTTATACTGCTTTCCACCCGAGGCTGGGAACCGATTTATGGCGTTGATGTCATTGCCAGAGCCTTTGTAAAAGCTGCCCGCGGCCGCCCAACACTTCAGCTATGGATGCTGGGCAATGGCTCCCAGGGCTCCTTGTTGCGCAAGCTATTTACAGACGGTGCAGTGCTCGAGCAGGTGCATTTTCCGGGACAGGTAAGTCAAAATGAACTGCCCGAATTCTTTCGGTCTGCCGACCTGTATATCAGCGCTTCACACAGTGATGGCACTTCTATCTCCCTGCTGGAAGCCATGGCCTGCGGTCGCCCAGCTCTGGTTTCGGATATTCCGGGCAACCAGGCCTGGGTTGAGCCCGGTGTGCAGGGCTGGCTGTTTCCGGATAACGACGCCGAGGCCCTGGCTGCGAACATCGTCTTAGCCCATGAAAAAATAAATCTGCTGCCTGGAATGGGCCAGGCAGCTCGCCGGCTGGCAAAAGAACGGGCTAACTGGAATGAAAACTTTCAAGAATTGCTCAAAGGATACCAGTTGGCTCTAAATGAACGGGCTGCCGGCTCAGGTGCCACATTCCCCGCTGCTTAGTCATGAACCAACCTTCAATCAACGCCATAATCCAGGCCCGGATGGGCTCCAGCCGGCTTCCAGGCAAAGTACTGCTCAAAATTGGCGATAAGCCAATGCTTGCGCACGTGGTCGATCGAACACGGATGGCAACCAGTGTCGATCAAGTCATCGTCGCCACAACTCGCGATTCCGCAGACGACCCGGTAGCAGATCTCTGCACCGCGCGGGGTTATGCCTGCTACCGGGGCAGTCTGCATGATGTGCTCGATCGCTATTATCAGGCTGCCAGCATCTATCCTTGCGATGTGGTGGTGCGCATCACCGCCGATTGCCCCTTGATTGATCCCCAATTGATTGACAAGGCCGTAAACGCTCTACTAGGATCCGTATCGGAAGACCAAAACTTGATAGTCAGCGAGGTTGAGGCAAGCTCCAGAACGGACGCTCGCTTCCCCTATGATTTTGTTGCCAACCGATTGCCGCCACCCTGGGGACGCACCTACCCGATCGGCCTGGACGTGGAAGTGTGCACCCTGGCGGCCATGAAGCGCTCCTGGCACGAGGCCAGCCTGCCGCACGAACGCGAACACGTGATGCCGTACTTGTACGATCAACCGGGCCGGTTCCGTTTTATGCTGCTCAATTATAAGCAAGACTACGGCGATCTGCGCTGGACAGTGGATACCCCGGAAGACCTGGCAATGGTCCGCCAGCTTTACAGTTTTCTTAACAATAAGACTGGTTTCTCCTGGCTGGATGTTCTTCACATATTTCTAGAGCATGACGAACTGCAGCAGATCAATGCCACTGTCAACCACAAAGATTATCGGGCCGTTGACGAACGTCGCGGTCCAGGAAACTAATCGCAGGAAAAGCTCTCAACCCTGTTAGTCTCTATTCAGGAACCCTATGGATGCCAAATCAATCGCTCATCGATTTACACCAACAATGGTGTTAACCTTATGGATCGGCATTGCTATTTTGTTCGGACTTGCCTACACACAATCTCCATTGTATGAAGGCAACCAGAACACCAAATTTCTCCATGGCCTGGCTCGAGCAGGTACAGGTTACCTGCAAGATGATTGGCTGGCAAACACCGTCGATCCTCTACCGGTATTTTCAGGCCTAGTTGCTATAACCGCTCTCATTAATCCCAACCTGTTTTATCTGGAATACTTCATCATGTTTGGGATCTACGTGTTCAGCCTGTGGGGCATCTTAACACTTTTTTCAAATGCCCAGAAGAACCTGACCAAACAGGTACTATTTCTGGGACTGATATTTCTTTACCACGCCCAATACATTTTGTGGTGGGTCAACAGGGAATACGGGCTTGATTTGAGCTTACTGCACAACGGGGTAGCTTTGCAGTACATGCTAGGCCTAGAGTTCCAGACCAATGTTTTCGGCGTGCTGTTGTTGCTCTCAATCTACTTGTTTCTTCGGCAGCACTATATCTGGTCAATTGTGCTAATCGGTGTATCGGCGATCTTCCACCCGGCCTATCTGTTCAGCAGCGCATTGCTGACAAGCGCATATGGTTTGATCCTCTTTTGGAAAAACTTACATGCCTCGGAAGCGGAAAATAAACGATCTCTTCCGGTTATCTGGCATGCAGCCCGACAACCGGTCGTCCTAGGTGCAATTGCCCTGATTTTGGTGCTGCCCGTCATCATTTATAACCAGACTGCACTGGCGGCCACATCACCCGAGACCTATGCCCAAGCCATGCACCTGCTAGTGTACGAACGGATCCCCCACCACTCATTACTCGCGGTCTGGCTAGGCACCAGTGCCTATATTCAAATCGGGATCATCCTGGTTGGAATATTGTTGGCACGTAAATCCAGATTGGGGGTGATTATGCTGGTTTTATTCATCAGCGCAGCGATTCTTTCGGTGGTTCAGATGGTTACAGGCAGCTTAACACTGGCAGCCATTGCTCCCTGGCGGGTATCTGTGCTGCTCGTTCCATTGTCCACTGCAATCATTCTGGCTGCTGTGGCGTCTCGGGTTGTAGATCTCCTGCGGCTGGATCAACCCTGGCTACGTCCAATTACGGTTAGCGTGGTATTGCTGATGATAGCTGCTCTAGCCTATAGTGGAAATAAGCTGCAGCAAACGTATGGAACCAGTTTCCGGGATAAACGGGTCACCGACATGATGGACTTTGTAAGCAAGACCAAAAAGCCTGGTGAACTGTATTTGATTCCTCCGAAAGAACCGGACCTAAACAACTTTCGGATCTATACAGGCGCTCCTATATTTATCAACTGGAAATCTCACCCCTATAAAGATACCGACGTGTTGGAATGGTATCATCGCGTTCAAGTTTCCCTGGATTTTTATGATGCCCAATTTAGCGATCCAACCAGAGCTTGTGTATTATTGGATGAGATCGTTCAGCAATACGGGGTCACGGATGTGGTCGTTAAACGTAAGGATGCTGAATTAACCTGCGACTTCGTCCATCCCACATATGTTGAAACCAAATTCACTGTGTTTGCCGTTGATCGTCCCTAGCTGCACAGCTACCACTCCTGCGTAAGCCTATTGGCACTGTCGCATCTCTGGTTTAAAACTGGTAACCAACCTGAAATCCTCTCAGACTGAGACCGAAGTTCGTAACCAATCATCGAGTAACCGCTCACCCAGGTTGCTGCAGTCTTTGGTTCTTTGGGGACTGGCGAGCCTGACTTTTGGGACTGCTTACACCCAGAGTATTCTGTATGAGGGCAACCAGAACACGAAATTTCTGCACGGTCTGGCAGAGTATATCGGATACCTGAAGGACGACTGGTTGGCACGCACCATCGACCCGCTGCCAGCTTTCACTTTCCTGATCCGGCTGACTTATCCAATCAACCAAAGTTTGTTCTATGCTTATTACATCCTGTTGATGGGTGTCTACCTGTACAGCATTTTAGGGATCGCCTTTTATCTCTTTAAAGTTCAAAATTTCTCGGCCCGCCTGTACATTTTTGCCATTTCACTGATCCTGCATTCTCGCTGGTTTCTGGTGACAACCCAAAATCAGCGTGGGCTGGATCTGGAGTTTTTACATAGCGGAGTTGCCGGACAGTACCTGCTCGGACTGGAATTTCAAAACAGCGCATTCGGGGTGTTTGTACTGCTCTCGATCCTGCTTTTCCTGCGCCGCAATTATATCTGGGCCATCTTGGCAATTTCGGTTGCCAATATCTTCCACTCGGCCTACTTGCTTAGTTCAGCGTTGATCATTCTGGCCTTTTTGGGGGTGCTTTGGTGGGAGAAGCTTCAAGAGCAAAAACAGGCTCAGGGCTTTACACCTGCCCTGACCATCCGAGCGGCTATAAAACCTTTCCTGCTAGGCCTGTTTGCCCTGGTATTTGTCATCCCTGTGCTGGCATACAATCAGGTCTACCTCGGTTCTACCTCCCCAAAGATGTGGGCCGAATCGATGAATATCCTGGTCCATTATCGCATCCCCCATCATTCGCTGCCGGAAGTCTGGCTGGGTGCAACAGCGGTAATCCAATTCGGGATTATCCTGATTGGGGTGGCACTGAGCTGGAAATCACGCCTGTTTCCGGTGATGCTATCCCTATTGGCTGGCGGGCTGGCGCTGACCATGGTACAGATCGCCACCCGGAGCGACAGCCTGGCTGCCCTGGCACCCTGGCGAGTATCAGTCTTGCTGGTGCCAGTCTCAACCACTCTGCTGGTGGCCTGGCTGATCCATCTCCTCTTTAAACTACAAGATCGATGGCTGCCTCAATTGCAGCTGATTTTCATCCCTCTGGCCCTGACCGGAATCCTAGTTTACACCTACGGCGGCATTCAACTCGAGCAGTCTTACGATTCGAGCTTTAAAAACCAGAAGGTTGTGGCATTGATGGATTTTGTCATCCAGCAGCGCAGCGAAATGCAGGTTTATCTTGTTCCGCCCAAAGAATCCGACTTTGATGATTTTCGCATCTATACCGGTGTACCGCTGTATATCAACTGGAAGTCTCATCCGTATAAGGATATCGAGCTGGTTGAATGGTACCGCCGGGTTCAGACTGCCTCCGAATTTTATGCTGCCGGCCCGGCTGTCCAATGCCAGATGCTGAGGGATCTGAGTGCTCAGGCGGGTATAAGCCACGTCATTTTGAAAGGCAAAGAAGCCACCCTGGCCTGTGGTTTCAGCCGCGAGATTTATCGCGAGCAAAACTACGTCATTTACAGTGTAAATCTACCATGAGTCCCTTTACACCTCCCTGCCCCCTTTGTACCAGCATGCATAGCCGCATATTTGACCGGCGCCAGTTCCGCAACCAAATTGTTACAAACCGAATTTGTGCCAACTGCGGATTGGTCTACCAGTCGCCGCGCATGTCGGACGATGAGCTGGTAGAGTTCTACCAGCAAGAATACCGCCAGCTGTATCAAGGGTCTGAAGGTCCCAACCCCAAAGATCTGGCAGTCCAGCGCGGCCGAGCCAATAACCTGGCAAAGTTTGCTCACCATTACGTTACAGGTGCAGGTAGGCATCTGGATATTGGTTGCTCAGCCGGATTGCTGCTGCAACGTTTGCAGCTGGAGCTCAATTGTGAACCGGTAGGGGTTGAGCCGGGCCAGGCATACCGGGTTTATGCCCAGCAACAAGGGCTGATGGTGTACCCTTCAATAGCTGCTCTTTCAGAAGCCAATGAGCCGGCCTTCGATCTAATCAGCATGGCCCATGTCTTGGAGCACATTGGCAACCCCGTAGAATATCTGGGTGATTTACGCCAGACACACCAGAATCCCCAAGGCTGGCTGCTGATCGAGGTGCCAAACCTATACGCTCACGACAGTTTCGAAATTGCACATCTGGTGTCTTACAGTCCGCATACACTGACCCAGGTCTTGAAGCGGGCAGGTTATCAGATCGTGTCCTTAAAGCAGCATGGGCAGCCGCGTTCGGAGCTCATTCCACTTTATTTGACCGCTCTAGCCAGGCCGGTTCAAGAGGAATTATCTTCCCAACCCGAACCAGAGCGCAATGTTGAGCGCCGCCGCCGGCTGGGGCTGCTCCACCGTCATCTCCTCACGCGAATATCGCCAAATAAAGCCTGGGTCCCGATCAAACTGCCCGAGGATTGATCTGAATGCCTTTCCTGACGATCTTTAGCGCGCCAAAATCTTTTAACAATCCGCACATAGCCACCATCCAGCGCAATGCCATTCAATCCTGGATGCATCTCGATCCCGATGTGGAAATTTTCCTCGTAGGGGATGAGTCTGGCATGTCTGAGGTTGCGAATGAATTCCGCTTACGGCAGCTCCCAAATGTCAGGCGTAACGAGGCCGGTACGCCTCGGGTTGATTCTATTTTCGACCTGGCTCGCGAGGCCAGCACAAGTCCCTTCCTGGCCTATGTCAATGCCGATATATTGCTCCTGCCAGAAATTATCCGCACCACTCAGCAAGTAGCCAGCCAGGCAGAACGATTCCTTATAATTGGCCAGCGTTGGGATTTGGATATCCGCCAGACGCTCGATTTTGGCCCAAACTGGGACCAGGAGCTGATTGCCCGAACTCGACAAGAAGGTCATTTGCACGCCCCAGCTGGCAGTGATTACTTTGTTTTCCCCCGATCAATGTTTGTTGAAATGCCAGAATTTGCAATCGGCCGCGCTGGCTGGGATAACTGGATGATTTATCATGCCCGCCGTTTAGGACTGCCGGTCAGTAGATGCAACTCCTTCATTGACCGTTATCCATCAAAACCACGACTACAATCATCTGCCGGGCGGCAAACCTCATTACAACCATGCTGAATCCCGGAAAAATGAAGCCCTTGCGGGAGGATCCGATAATCTCTATATGGTTCTGGACAGCGATAAACAGTTGATTCGCGGCAAAATACGACCACCGCGCTGGAGCTTGGTCCGGACCCTGCGCCAGGCCGAAGTCTGGCTGACCTCCCGTGAGAACAAACGCGGCAGGTTAAACAAATCTCTGGCACGCAAACTGCGCCGCCTGCGGCGCAAACTATCTGGCTCTCTGACCTGAGGAGTTAAGCATGCGCGTCGGCCAGAATCCCGCCAAGGCGATCACCCATGTCCCCAAGCCACAGCGAGTAACCGTAGCAATTGTCTCATATATTCCTTTTCTGGGCGGCTATTATGCCCAAAGCCTGGATGTCCTGCGAGCCTGCCTGGAAAGCCTGTGGACCAGCACCCGCGAGCCTTATGACCTGCTGGTATTCGATAATGCCAGCTGCCCAGAAGTACGCAATTATCTGACCAGCGCTCAAGAGCAGGGGAAAATCCAATACTTGCTACTATCCAGTCAGAATGTTGGCAAAGGTGGAGCCTGGAATCTAATCTTCCAGGGTGCGCCCGGTGAAGTAATCGCTTACAGCGACAGCGATGTCCGTTTTTATGCTGGCTGGTTGACCCAAACCCTGAAAATTCTGGATACATATCCAAATACCGGCATGGTTACCGCTCGTCCGATGCGCACTCCAGAGGCTTTTTATACCAAAACGCTGGACTGGGCAAACCAGACGCCTGAAGTGCAAATCGAGAAGCTGTGCTACATTCCCTGGGAAGTTTACCTGGAGCACGTGATCAGCCTGGGAACTTCTGAAGAGCAAGCCCGCCAGTGGTACGACTCCCGCCAGGATTGGCGGGTGACCTATCAGGGCGTGCAAGCCATCATCGGAGCCGCCCATTTCCAGTTCACGGTCCTTAAACAACGCATTCAACCGTTCTTGCCGTTTCATATGGACCGTCCAATGGGCCAGGTCCGCACGCTGGACGAGCAGCTAAATCAGGCCGGACTGTTGCGCCTGACAACCTGCGACCCGTTAGTCAAACATATGGGCAATCGTTTAGACGGGCCGTCACCTTCCATTCAGGCTGCTGCCTTGGCCTCTGGTTCGAGCAGGTTTTGGCAGCTGCCGATCATAAGACGATCGCTGTTAAACCTGTACGACCGCATCTTCCGGCTTTACTACGACACTCAGCCCCAACGCACAGATCAGGATAGTTGATAGACTTAAATTCGGGTAAGCTCAGTATGACACGAAGGATGTTGTAAGGATGAGAACCGGAAAAAACCCCGCTAAAGCCGGAATTCAGGCCTACCAGCCGCAGGAATTGGGTGTGGCAGTTATTGTTTATATCCCATTTACCGAGGGCTACTTCGAACATTCGCTGGAAATATTGTATTACCAGATCGAAAGCCTGCAGGCTGCAACTCCTCGCAAGTATGACCTTTTGCTTTTCGATAATGGCAGCTGCCCACAGGCAGTAGCCCAATTGAAACAGCTGCACGATAAAAACAAGATCGATTGGTTGATGCTCTCACAGCACAACCTGGGTAAAGCCGGAGCCTGGAACTGGATCTTCGCAGCCATGCCCAACCCGTTGATCTGTTACGCCGATTCAGATGTCTTATTCCGTCCAGGCTGGCTGGAATCCAGCCTGGAGATCATGGAAGCATTCCCGCAGGCAGGGATGGTTGCAGCCCAGCCCAATTTTTTTGATGTCATGCAAGGGGATGGAAAAGCCCACCTGAATTTGGAAGGCGATTCTCAGTTCCAACTAGAAGACTACTGGCCTGAAAAGGCTGTCATCGATGAGTATTGTTACGGAATTGGAGCAGATGCTGAGCTGGCAGCCCCTTTTTATGCAAACCCGCTTCCCTCGATCCTGAACCGTAAGAGCCGTGTCCGGGCAGTGATTGGCGCTTCACATATGCAATTTCTAACCAGGCGTGAAGTGGCGCGCCAGCTGGTTCCTCTGCCAGCTACCAAAGGTCTGCTGCGAGCCGAGACAATGTCCCTAGACTACAAGATGGATGCCCTCGGCTACCAGCACCTATCCACGCTCCAGCCATATGTCTTCCATATGGGCAATACAGTCAACGACCGTCTGCTGAAAGAATTAAGTAGTCTCCTCAAAAATGCCCCTGCTGGCCAAGTACATGAATCTAAAGGGCCGCACCCGAAGACTGGCCTACAGAAGCTGATCGCCCGGCTGGCGAGAAACCCACGTGCGAATCGTTTCTTCTTGCGAGTCTATAACCTGCTCTTCCAGTCGCTGTATGCCGACGGATAGGCTTGCTGTCCTTGCCCTTCCAGGATTTTTTGATTGAGCTGGGGCCGAGAGTTCGTTTATGAAACCATTGATTTTAGACTTGTTGATTTGCCCGCAATGCCAGGGTAGATTGACAGGCCAAACCGACGCGTTGATTTGCCTGGACTGTGGGCAACCTGTTTCGATGATCGACCATATCCCGGCATTTACGACCCCGCCCAGCGGCATACAGCCCTCCAAAAAGCTGGTGCGCGGACCAGAAATGGGGACTCCCTGGCGCCAGGCGAACTGGTTGTTCCTCGAGCGCCAGCTTGCCCGGCTGGATGAGCAGTCCCGCATACTGGATGTGGGCGCGGGCCGTGGCGATTTCGACGCTCTGCTCTTCAAACGGCAGGTGGTTGCTCTGGATATCTATCCCTACCCCGAAGTAGATATCGTCTGTGATCTGACCCAGAGTAACCCTTTTAAACCTGGCTGTTTTGATGCCATTTTGTTGATGAATGTCCTGGAGCACGTATACGACACCCAGGGGTTTATAGCCTCATTATCCCGGCTTCTCAAACCCGGCGGACTGCTGATCGTGGCGATACCCTTCATGGTGAAAATGCACCAGGTGCCGGTTGATTTCGTTCGCCTGACAGAATTCAGCTTAATCCGGTTGGGCCTGGATCATGGCCTGAGGATGGATGAGCTCGAAGGCTACTATGATCCAATTTTTTTCCTGGCGGAGGGCACAGGCAACTTGCGCAATGCGTATTTACCCACTCTCAACAGGGGCGGGCGTCTGATGGCCCGAGTTCTGCTTGACGGCATTCAAATCCTCGCAGATGGATTAACGCGTTTGATCGGCCCTGGACGCGCTATGCCCCCGACAGACACGCGCAGCCTGGCGCCTACTGGCTACCAGGTGGTTTATCGAAAAACTTGACTATCCGCCAGTATTTTTTAGATGTAATTGCTTAGTTGCCGGTAGATTTGTTCTGTCAATAGCACCTTTTGGGCGTACTCCTAAATAGATGCTACCCATCTCCATGCCATTCTGTGTGTTTCAATTCAAAGAGGAGAATTTCCAAGTCTTTATGAGTTCAAAGCGAGTTTTTATCAGCGCTGATCATGGGCTGGCAGTATTTTATTTTTTACAAAGCGAAGTTATCACCAGCCTGCTGGAAGCCGGCATCGAAGTGGTGGTCCTGACTGAAGACAATTCAAAGGACCTGATCGAGAGCCGCTTCGGGCAGCCCGGGCTGGTCGTGGAAGGATTGCGCCTGGATCAGATCCAGAAATACATCCGCCAGGAGTCGCCTACCTTCCAGTGGTGGCTGGACTTCTTGCGGCGGGCTGGTTCCGGCGGGGCCGCCAACCTGGCTGTTGTGGACAGTTATATTCAACAAGTTAAAAGTGAAGCCCATGCCAGGCGTCGCAGATTGTTTCCAGTGATGGAGGCCGCCGCCAGTCTGCTGCGCAGGTCGAAAACAGCACGGCAGGCTCTGGTTCGTTACCAGAATCACTTCACCCCTGCCATCTACGACGACCTGTTTAATAAATACCGACCTAACCTCGTCATAGCAGCTTCGCCCGGTTTTCGGCAAGACCGGTATTTGCTGCGCTCAGCCAGGGTCCACAACATACCGACTGCTGCGGCGATTATCAGCTGGGATAGCTCCAGCAGCTACGGCCTACCAGGCGCTGAAGTTGACTGGATCACCTGCTGGTCTGAAATTCAGAAAAGGGAATTGATGCTGGGTGCAGATTGGGACCCTGAACGAATCAATGTCGGCGGCATGCCCCCCTACGATGGCTATGTCCGCCAGGAATGGCTGATGCCCCGTGAAGAATACTTCAACCTGCATGGTCTCGATCTTGAGCGCAAACTGCTTTCTTATGCCAGCAGTTTTGTCAGCTGGTCACCCAACCTGCAAAATGTTGAAGCACTGGTCAATCTGGTCGTCTCGGATGAATTGATCCAGCCCAGCCAGCTCCTGATTCGCCTGCACCCTATTCATATGGACGGGCATTATGTCGTGGAGGCCAACCGCATTCGTCAGCTGGCCCAGCAACATCCCCACGTTCACGTCGTAGAGCCAGTCCCATTGGGAGACCTGGGGCATTACTCTGGCGAAGACATGGTTGAAAAAACCTCAATGATGGCTCATTCCAATATTTTCCTGACCGTTTATTCAACTATGTGCGTGGAAGCCTCCTTCCAGGAGCGGGCGATTGTGAGCGTGTGCATCGATTCAAATACCGGCTGGCCTGGCAAATATTGGGTGCCAATGTCCCGCATCGGTGTCTGGCCCACACATTCGCGCTTTCGTGATTCGGGCGCTGGCCGGGTGGCATTGAATCAGACCGAGTTGCGGGATGCCATAAACGGTTATCTGGCCGATCCTCAGGCCGATCTCGAAGCCCAGCGCCGCTTCCTGGCCCAGGAATGCACCTTTCTCGATGGCAGTTCGGGACGCCGAACCGGGCAATACTTCCTCAGCTTGCTGGAGAATAGAAATGGCGGATGATCTCTCCCATCGCTTGAAATCCGCTCTGCGCTTACTGCTTAAAGGCCAGGCTCCAGCAGCAAACCGGCGCGATATCCCGGCGATCACCCAGGATGAAGTAACAGAAGCTAAAAGTTTTTTCCCCCTGGATAAGTTTTTTATTTTCGGGCATGCCCGCTCGGGAACCACCCTGCTGACCCGCCTGGTGCGCCTGCACCCTCAGGTGCACTGCAATTATCAGGGGCATTTTTTTACCCGTGTCCCGCTATTAGAGGGTCTGGTAGCAGGGGAAGATATCGGGAATTGGCTGGCCCGGCGCAGCAATCGCTGGAACCGCGGCCGCGACTTATCGCCCGTGGTATTACGAGCCGCCTGCGATTTCATCATGGAACGAGATGCCCGCCAGTCCGGCAAGGGATTTCCCGGTTGTGTAGTGGGTGATAAAAGCCCCAACAGTCTATTGGACGGAGAAGCCGTGCGCTTGATGATGAAAGTATATCCGGAGGCGCGTCTGGTTTTCATCATTCGCGACGGGCGAGATGCGGCTGTTTCACACCGCTTTCAGGCATTTATCGATCGCCCACAGCACCTCTCAGCCGAGAGTCTGCGAATACGCCAGGATTTTTCCGAAAACCCAGAACCCTATTTGTCTGGCCAGCACTCGATCTTTACAGACAAAGAGCTGCGTCTGGCAGCCGAGGGCTGGGCTCAAAACGTGGTCGATACCGATCGCGCAGCTCGCGAACTACTGGGCGAGCATTATTATGTTTTGCGCTACGAGGATATGCTGTCCCAACCCAGGGAAAGCATGAATAAGTTGTGGGGTTTTCTGGGAGTTGACCCACAAATTGAGGAATTGCAGCAATCACTGGAAAGCGAGATGCAGCAGAATCCGGATGCCGAATGGCAGCAGCAGAAATCAGCCGAGATCGCCGGTTCACTACAGAAAGGCCAGCGTGGGACCTGGCGCGAGCTTTTTACAGCCCGCGACCGCCAAATCTTTAAACAGGCCGCCGGAGAAACCTTAATCGCCTGGGGTTACGAAAGTAGTTTGGACTGGTAGGGGCAGATGAAGTTCTTAATTGCCGGTCTGGGTTCGATTGGTCGTCGCCATTTGCGCAACTTAATTGCGCTGGGGGAACGGGAAATTTTGCTATTTCGTACAGGTCGCAGCACACTGCCGGATGATGAGCTGGCAGAATTTCCAGTTGAAACGGATCTCGCAGCGGCGCTGGCACACAAACCGGATGGCGTGATCATTGCTAACCCAACCGCCCTTCATTTAGATGTAGCCATTCCGGCTGCGCAAGCCGGCTGCCACATCTTGATGGAAAAACCAGTCTCCCATTCACTGGCAGGCATCGCCAGATTGCGTTCAGCAGTTCAGCAAGGTGGCGGGCAAGTCCTGGTCGGCTACCAATTCCGTTTCCATCCTGGTTTACAGCAACTTTCTCAGCTGCTTATTAAAAACGTCATCGGCCGGCCGCTCTCGGTACGAGCCCACTGGGGCGAGTACCTGCCCGGCTGGCATCCCTGGGAAGATTATCGCCAGGGATATAGCGCCCGGTCCGATCTGGGGGGAGGGGTTGTCCTGACCCTCTCGCATCCTCTGGATTACCTGCGCTGGATGTTTGGAGAAGTGGTTTCGTTATGGGCATTCGCCAGCCAATTGAGCGATCTGTCTTTAGGCGTAGAAGACACAGCCGAGATAGGCCTGCGCTTCAAAAACGAGATGCTCGGCAGCCTGCATTTAGATTATAATCAGCGACCGCCTGTCCATCGACTGGAGATTGTTGGCAGCCTGGGCACCATACGCTGGGACAATACGGACGGCGCAGTATCTATTTTTACAAATGTCCAGGAAAACTGGCGTAGCCTACCGGCTCCAGCCAATTTTGAGCGCAATGATCTGTTTCTGGCGGAAATGCGGCATTTCCTGGCAATCTGCAGAGGAGAAGCTGAACCCGTTTGCGGGCTTGAGGATGGCATCCAGAGTCTGAAGCTGGCCCTCGCAGCTTTGCTTTCCGCCCATCGCAACCAGTTAGTTGAGCCAGGGAAACTGTACGAGTGACCCATTGCACTTAATCTATGTGGCCAAAATACATCTGCTGGCTCCTTAGTGATTCGGTTGGTGCAATGCCAGAATTTAGTCAGGTGATCTTATGGAATGTTTAGCAATTATCCCCGCCCGTGGCGGCTCCAAAGGCATACCCCGCAAGAATGTCCTCCCGTTGGCGGGAAAGCCCCTGATCGCTCATAATATCGAACAGGCCCGGCTGGCCAAAAAGGTGAGCCGGGTGGTTGTGTCAACGGATGACCCGGAAATCGCAGCCGTTGCTGAGCGTTTTGGAGCCGAAGTCGTCTGGCGTCCAGCTGAGATCAGCGGCGACACAGCCTCCTCTGAGGCAGCCCTGCTGCATGCCCTGGAGAGTCTGCGCCAAACTGAGAATTACCAGCCGGACCTGGTGGCTTTTCTGCAGTGTACTTCCCCGCTTACCCTGGCGGAGGATATTGACGGGACAATTCAGGCGCTGGACGATCAGGCTGCCGATACTGCTCTGGCTGTCATACCTTTTCATTACTTTCTGTGGCGGATCGATCCGGACGAGGCCAATGGGCACAATGCCTCCGGAATCAACCATGATAAATCATTTCGCCCATTGCGCCAGGAACGCGAACCACAATATCTGGAAACCGGGGCTGTTTATGTGATGAAAACCGCCGGATTTGAAGCTGCCCACCATCGCTTTTTTGGCAAGACAGCTTTATATGTCATGCCCTCCGACCGGCGCTTAGAGATCGATGAGCCGGTGGATTTTCGGGTGGCTGAAATGCTGATGCGGTCTCAGAATGAAAAGAGCCAGTTATCCGCGCTCCCCGATCCTGTGGCTGCTCTTATTCTGGACTTCGACGGCGTTTTTACGGATAACCGGGTGATCGTGTTTCAGGACGGGAGCGAAGCCGTGATCTGCGATCGGGGTGATGGTTGGGGATTAGCTCAGCTAAAAAAAACCGGCCTGCCGATCCTGATTCTTTCCACAGAGACCAACCCAGTGGTCCAGGTTCGAGCTAATAAATTGGGCATCCCTTGTGTGCATGGTATTCAGGAAAAGGGCCGAGCCTTGCAAGCCTGGCTGGGAGCAAAAAGTTTGGATCCTGCCCATACGGTTTATGTTGGCAATGATCTCAACGATTTGCCTTGCCTGGCTCTGGTTGGTTGTCCGGTAGCCGTTGCAGACGCCCACCCTCAAGTCATCCAGCAGGCCGTCCTGGTTTTAGAAAATGCTGGCGGGGAAGGCGCGCTGCGCGAAATCTGCGAGCTCATTCTTAAGAATAGTTAATTCATGCCGAGAGAGCACTAGAATAGTAGCGTATGGCTACAGGGTTTTAATGCCCATATTGCACAATGCAAGAGATTATCAGAACGGCCCATGGGAGCATCTATGACTGAAGAAATACGAATTGGTGATAAGTTGGTTGGGGAAGGACACCCGACCTATATCACAGCTGAGATAGGAATCAACCATAATGGTGATCTTGGGATTGCCAAACGCTTGATCGATGTGGCAGTGATGGCAGGCTGCGATGCGGTCAAATTCCAGAAACGCACTCCCGAGAAAGCAGTCCCACCGGAATATCGGGAGGTCATCCGAGAGACCCCTTGGGGATTAATCTCGTATCTGGATTATCGCCGCAGGGTGGAATTCGGTGAAGAAGAATACCGCTCGATCGACCGCTACTGCCGCGAGAAAGGCATTCATTGGTTTGCATCCTGTTGGGATGAGGATTTTGTCGATTTTATCGATCAGTTCAATCCTCCTTGTTATAAAATCGCGTCTGCCTCCCTGACCGATTTGCCATTGCTTAATAAAATCCTGAATACCGGTAAACCGATGATCGTTTCGACTGGTATGTCAACTTTGGAGGAGATAGAGCAAGCAGTGAGCCTGATTGGCACTGATAGGCTGCTGCTGGCTCACAGCACCAGTACCTACCCTTGCCCACCAGAAGAGCTCAATCTGCGCATGATCCATACCTTAAGAAATCGTTTTAATTGTCCGGTGGGGTATTCCGGCCATGAAGTTGGCCTGCAGACTACCTTTGCAGCTGTCACATTAGGGGCGGCGTTTGTTGAACGGCATATCACCCTGGATCGGGCGATGTGGGGAAGCGATCAGGCCGCCTCAGTTGAGCCATGGGGATTGATGCGCCTGGTGCGAGATATTCGGGTAATCGAACAGGCGCTTGGTGATGGTGTCAAACGTGTCTATGACAGCGAGATGAAAGCTCGCCAGCGTTTGCGCCGTAATAAAGTAATATCGTAACTACTTTGACAATCCCAAATTCGAAGATGGAATCCCCTCGAATATTGTGACGTAGTCAAGTTGCACAACCCAAAATAGATGGCTTATTCCTTACACAATCATGCAGTAAGCAGTTACGCAATTTAATCATTCAAGGAGATTAGTAAAAATGCCTAGCAAGAAAAACAATCATCATCTGATCAGCCCCTACGGTGGTAAGCTGGTCAACCTAGTGGTCAGCGGAAAAGAGCGTCAGGAATTGCTTGACCGCTCCAGCCATCTTCCGTCTGTTCAGATCTCGGCCCGTGCGCTGTGCGACCTGGAATTGCTGGCGACAGGCGCCTTCTCGCCATTGGACCGGTTTATGACCAAAGCTGATTATGAACGGGTGCTGACGGAAATGCGAACCAGCGATGGAACTCTGTTCCCGATTCCAGTCACCCTGCCCATTGATGAAAGCGCTCTGCCAAGCTATGGGGAAGAAATTACGTTGAGCGACTCTCGCAACAACACCATCGCTGTGATGCAAATCGAAGAGGTCTATCACTGGGATCCGCAGCGCGAGGCTCGCCTGGTTTTGGGAACAACTGATCCTCGACACCCACTCATTTCAGAAATGGTGCGTTGGGGAAAAGTTTATATCTCCGGGCAGATTAAAGTAATCGATCTGCCGCATTATTACGACTTTACCAACTTGCGCCGCACACCGGCCGAAGTGCGCTCCCGTTTGGACGAAATGGGTAATACCAATGTGGTTGCGTTCCAGACCCGCAATCCAATGCATCGCATTCATGAAGAACTCACCAAAAGGGCAGCGGAAGAGGTTGGCGGCAGCCTGTTGATTCACCCCGTTGTCGGCATGACCCGTCCAGGCGATGTCGATCACTATACCCGGGTGCGAGTATACAAAGCACTGGTAGACAATTATTATGACCCGGATCGCACTTTGCTCAGCCTGCTTCCGCTTGCCATGCGCATGGCTGGGCCACGCGAAGCTCTCTGGCATGCGATTATCCGCCGCAACTACGGAGCAACCCACTTCATTATCGGGCGTGATCACGCCGGTCCGGGCAACGACAGCCAGGGCAGGCCCTTCTACGGACCGTATGAAGCCCAGGCGCTTTTAAGCCAGTACGGGGAAGAAATCGGCGTCCAACCGATTGAATTTAAGGCTCTAGCTTACCTGGCTGACGAAGACCGCTATGAAGATGCCACCAATATACCCGAAGGGGCCCGAGTCTTCAACATCTCTGGCACTCAGGTGCGGGACGATTATCTGGCCAAAGGCAAGACCTTACCCGGCTGGTTCACCCGACTTGAAACAGCAGAAATATTACAACAAATGTATCCGCCGCGGCATAGACATGGGTTTTGCATCTGGTTCACTGGCCTGAGCGGCTCTGGCAAGTCAACGACAGCCGAAGTATTGGCGTCCCTTCTGCTGGAACGCGGCCGCCAATTAACCTTGCTGGATGGCGACGTCGTTCGCACCCACTTATCCAAAGGCCTGGGTTTCTCGCCTGAAGATCGCGACACCAATATCTTGCGAATCGGCTTCGTGGCTGGTGAAATTGCTCGTCAGGGCGGATCAGTCATTTGCGCTGCAATCAGCCCTTACCGCGCCACCCGCAATGAAGCTCGCAAGATGGTTGGTGAGGACTCCTTCATTGAAGTTTATGTCAACACACCGATCGAGGTCTGCGAACAAAGAGATGTCAAGGGCCTGTATGCCCGCGCCCGCCGCGGCCAGATTACCGGTTTTACTGGCGTGGATGATCCCTACGAAGAGCCAGTCAGCCCTGAAATCACCCTGGATACCGTCAATTTCAACCCTGAAGAGAATGCCCGAAAAATCATCGATCATTTGGAAGCGAAAGGTCTCATTCTCCCAGACGGAGCGATCAACGCCAAGGAGCTGGAGCTAGAAGCTGAAGAAGCCGCTGGCCAAACCGCATAATTTGCGAACAATAAAGTTGGGGAGAGGCCGGGCTGCATTTAAAGTCTGCCGAATATCTAAACCCTTTTTGGGTCCTGGCGGAACGAAACTAAAACTCGTCTCTCCTCAACTCAGGAATCCTGTAGAGAAGTTTGGCTCGCTGGGGAAGTCTGTGGTTTTACCCAGAAATTCCTGAAGAACAAGAAGATTAATCTGAACTCAAGACCCATGACAGAAATACCAAAACTCTTTGATCTAAGCGGGCGAGTGGCCGTCACAACTGGAGGAGCCGGGCTGTTAGGCGCCGAGTTCTGTCGCACCTTAGGAAAAGCCGGCGCAGCAGTTGTGATAGCAGACGTGGACATCCAAGGTGCGCAAGCTGTGGCCGAAATCCTCCAACGGGAGGAGATCCAGGCGATCGCGGTCCGCACGGATGTCACCAATCCCGAATCGGTTCGTCAATTGATTGAAACCAGCCTGGACACTTACGGACGGCTCGATATCCTGGTCAACAGCGCGGCTCTGGATCCGAAGTTCGACCCTGGACATACCGCCGATCAGGCTGCAACCTCGGTGAACCAGGCCGATTTCGAACATTACCCGCTGGAGCTGTGGAATCAGGCCCTCAACGTCAACCTGACAGGCATGTTTCTGTGCTGCCAGGCGGCTGCCCAGCCTATGCTCTCTCAAGGAGGCGGGGTCATTGTCAACCTGAGTTCTATCTATGGTTTGGCTGGCCCCGATCAGCGTCTGTACCAGCGCCCGGGTCAGCCGCCCCAGTTCAAACCGGTGTATTATTCGGTGACCAAAGCCGGCGTATTTGGGTTGACTCGCTATCTGGCAACCTATTATGCTGGCAAGAATATCCGCGCCAACAGCCTGACCCCCGGCGGAGTGTACAATGGGCATGATCAAGAATTTGTTCAGGCTTACTCCGCCCGGGCAGTCCTGGGCCGGATGGCTGTAAAAGACGATATGAACGGCGCCTTATTATTTCTAGCCTCGGACGCTTCGGCCTATATGACCGGAGCAAACCTGGTGGTAGATGGCGGCTGGACGGCCTGGTGAACATGACGGAAGTGCTTGCACTGATCCCCGCCCGCGGCGGCTCAAAAAGTATCCCTCACAAGAATATCCGCCCGTTTGCAGGTTTTCCGTTGATTGCATACAGTATTGCTGCCGGTTTGGCCGCCAAGACGGTCAACCGGGTAATCGTCTCCAGCGACGATCCGGAAATTCTGTCAGTGGCCCGCCGGTATGGGGCCGAAACGCCATTCCAGCGACCAGAAGAATACTCTCTGGACCATACTCCGGATCTGCCGGTTTTTCAGCATGCGCTCGACTGGTTGCTGGAAAATGAGGTTTACCGGCCCGAGATTGTCATACAGCTTCGTCCAACCTCGCCCTTCAGGCGAGTCGCCCACATTGATCAAGCCGTATACCAATTGCTGGAGCGGCCCGAGGCGGATGCGGTCCGAACCGTGTGTGTCCCTTTTCAGAATCCTTTCAAAATGTGGCGGATTGGCTCGAATGGCTTGATGAGCCCTCTAATGGAAACTAAATTCATTGAACCCTATAACATGCCTCGCCAGGCGCTGCCCGAAGTTTACTGGCAAACCGGCTATGTAGACGCAGCCTGGACAGATACGATTCAGGATCAAAATTCCATGACGGGCCGCAACATTCTGCCCCTGGTGATCGATTCCAGTGAGTGGATCGATATCGACTCGCCCGATGATTGGCTCCGAGCTGAACGCCTGCTTCAAAGCGGCGAAATCACATTACAAGATCTGGGATTCAGTATCCTGGAGGTATAAATGCCTGTCCTTAAAATTGGCAATCGCCTGATCGGCGATCGCGAACCAACCTATATCATTGCCGAGATTGGCGTAAATCACAATGGCATCCTGGCATTAGCTCTAGAGTTAATCGATGTGGCTGTTGATGCTGGAGCGGATGCGGTGAAATTTCAAAAACGCAGCCTGAAACACCTTTACGCTAAAAAATATCTCGATAATGCCAATGCCGGTGAAAAAACTCTCCGGTATATGCTGCCAATTCTGCAGCAAGTAGAACTACCCGAACATGACTACTACAAGATCGTAGAGCACTGCCAGAAACGCAATATCACTTTCCTGTGCTCACCATTCGATATTGAAAGCGCCGATTTTCTTGCCCGACTGGCCGTGCCGGCGTTTAAAATCGCCTCAGCTGACCTGACCAATCTGCCCCTGTTAGATCACCTGGTCCAGTTGAAAAAACCTCTGATCCTTTCTACCGGCATGTCGCGGATGGAAGAAGTCGAGATCACGGTTGATTTTCTTAAAGCTCGAGGCGCCGAGTTTGCCCTGCTGCACTGCAACAGCACCTATCCGGCAGCTTTTGAAGACATCAACCTGCTCTTTATGAATAAGTTGCGCAACTTCGGTGTCCCAGTAGGCTACTCCGGACATGAACGCGGCATAGCTGTATCAACGGTTGCTTCAGCTCTTGGCGCCAGCATCATCGAACGCCATATCACCCTGGATCGCACGATGGATGGTCCCGATCATGCCGCCAGTCTCGAACCCCAAGGCTTTAAAAAGTTGGTCCGCGATATACGCCAGGTCTCGCAGTCGCTTGGAACTGGAGAGGAGAAATATATCTCGCGCGGTGAGATCCTGAACCGGGAAGTGCTTGGCAAGAGCCTGGTGGCAACCCGCCTAATCCAGCCCGGGGAACAAATATCCCGCGAAATGATCGCTGTCAAAGGTCCTGCGCTGGGGATATCGCCTCAGAACTACCCAAAACTGATCGGACGGATTGCCGAGCGCACGATCGAAGAGGACGAGCCTTTCTTGGACAAAGACCTCGGCATTCTGGTTTCCCTGGATACGGACCAGGTTCTGCCGATGGAATACGGATTCACTGTCCGTTTTCGAGATTACCCCGAAATGCTGGTACATAAACCCCACATGCTCGAATTCCATTTTACTGACCAGGATCTGGATGAACCTTACCCGGGCGAAGACCTGGATCTCAAGCTGGTCGTGCATGCTCCTGAATTTTGGGATCGCACTCTGGTAGACCTGTGCTCGTTGGATGAACGCCAGCGCCAGAGTTCGATCAGTCTGATGCAAAAGGCAATCGACCTGACCCGCAAGATGGCTCCCCATTTCAAAGGCAAGCCAAAGGTGATTGTGCACCCTGGTGCTATGAGCCTGGATCATCCGATCGAAAACCGGCCCAAACTATACGATCAACTGCGACGTTCCGTCGAAAGCCTGGATACAGTTGGGGTAGAACTGCTGCTCGAGAATCTGCCACCCCATCCCTGGTATTTTGGAGGGCAGTGGCTGACCAATGCTTTTATGGATGCCTATGAAATCCGAGATTTCATAAGCTCAATGGGGCTCAATATTTGTTACGACACCTCCCACCACAAGCTGTACTGCAACTGGGCACATGTGGATTTTTATGAGCAGGTCGCAATTTTGTTGCCGTACATCCAGCATCTTCATATATCAGATGGCGCTGGACTGGATGGCGAAGGTCTGCAGATTGGCGAGGGCACGATCGACTGGGTTCGTTTCTTTGAGGTCATTGGCAACTATCACGGCACGATGATCCCCGAGATCTGGCGAGGCCACCAGCGTGAGGGAGAAGGCTTTTTAATCGCCATCCAACGTTTGTCAGAAGCCTACCACAAAGCTCAACGGACCTAGGCATGACCGCTTTGGAGCAGGGATCCACCCGCCTGCGCATGCGTATGGCAGATTGGCAAAATAAACAGCGCATCCAACGCATGGCGCGGCTGGTGGCTGATAACGCTCAAGGCCAGCCCGGTCAGCCGCCAATCGTGGCGCTCAATGCATCTACCCGTCTGACCGGACTGAGCCTAAATTCAGCTTTTCAATTGCTCACGACCTGGGGGCTGCGACTGGCTGGTATCCCGGTGGTGCAGTTCGTTTGCAAGTCTGGTCTCAGCCGCTGTGTTTTAGGCACCAATCGGGACGATTTTAGCACCCCACCACCCTGCCAGGCCTGTATCGCCCAATCACAAAATCTATTCAGCAGCGCCGAGACTGCCTGGTTTTCATACCTACCAGATGATGTCCTGGGCGCAGGCCTGGATGGGTTGAGCATCGATCAGCTCAGCCAATTTCAATACGCCTTCCTGAATACCAGAACCGGAGAGACGGCCCAGATACCCCTGGGTCAGCTGGTTATGCCATCGATACGGTGGGCTTTGCGTCGCCATCATCTGGATGACGATTCGGCCCATCGTTATTTGCTCTCCGAGTATATCCGCTCGGCTTTTCATATCGCCAAAGAATTCAACGCTCTGCTCGAACGGGTAAAGCCAGCGGCAGTTCTGGTCTTCAATGCTGCCATGTATCCTGAAGCGACCGCACGCTGGGTAGCCCACCTGCACGGACTGCCTGTCATTGCACATGAGGTCGGGTTCCAGCAACTATCGGCTTTCTTCACGCTTGGCCAACCGACCGCTTATCCAATGGCAATTCCCCCCGATTTTGAGCTCGACCCGCTCCAGAATAAGCAATTGGATGCCTACCTGGAAAAACGTTTTCAAGGACAGTTCACCATGGCTGGCATCCGGTTCTGGCCAGAAATGCGCGGCCTGGATGAAGTTTTCCTGCAGCGCGCCAGCCAGTTTCGCCAGGTTGTGCCGGTATTCACCAATGTGGTTTACGACACCAGCCAGATGCATGCGAATGTGATCTTCCCTCACATGTTTGCATGGTTAGATTTGGTGTTAAAGATAATCCGCTCCCACCCGGAAACACTGTTCATTATTCGGGCCCATCCAGATGAAATGCGTCCCAAAAGCGCCAAACTCAGCCGGGAGAGCGTCCGGGAATGGGTCCACGCTAATCAGGTCGATAAATTGCCAAACGCGATATTTATCAACTCACAGGAATATATCAGCTCATATGAGCTGATCCAGCGCTCGAAGTTCGTCATGGTCTATAACTCTTCAATTGGGCTGGAGGCGACTCTCATGGGTGCAGCAGTGTTGTGCGGCGGCAAAGCCCGTTATACCCAATATCCGATTGTGTATTCCCCCAATTCGCCTCAGGCTTACCAAGACCAGGCCGAGACTTTTCTGGCTGCCGGTTCACAACAGCAAAAATCGACCCCCATCAGCGCCCCGCCCGAATTTCAAAACAATGCCCGCCGATTTCTATATTTCCAGCTATACCGAGCTTCCCTACCCTTTGATGATTTTCTCAAGGTTGGTCCACGTCAGGGTTTCGTATCACTGAAGGCATTTCACTGGCAGGAATTACTTCCGGATCAATCCGTCACGATGCGAATTTTGATCGACGGCATCTTGCATGGTAAACCTTTTTTATTGGGAGCGGATGAGGCATGAAAACCAAGCCAATTGATGAAAAAATTGAAATCCTTGCAGTCGATTTGCTCAACCAGAACAGACCGCAGGTTGAGGCTCTTAAACAGCTCGCGAAATCCTTGGGCCTGGAATTCGGATGGCATTATTTATTAGATCTGGCCTGGGTGTTAAGCCACCTGGGTCCCGTTCAGGGCAAACGCATTATGGATGCAGGGGCTGGGACGGGCGTGATGCAATGGTATCTGGCCGATCAGGGCGCGGAAGTATTGAGTGTTGACCGGTTGAACCGCTCTAACCTGGCCTTGCGCTTTCGCAACCGCTTCAATGTCCAGGGATTGCGCCCCAACGATCTGGCGACTGTCGGTAAAGTTTTCCGCAACAATTTCCGTGGAGGAGGCAGCTTAACTAATGTGATATCGCGTCAGAACTCGCGATCTTGTCGGATTAGCATCGAAGCGCCGGAGTTCAGGCAAAGTGACCATCTATAACCAGGATTTAAAAAACCTGGTTGATATTCCTGATAACTCCCTGGATGCTGTAGTTGCAATCTCAGCACTGGAACATAACCAGCCAGAAGAACTGACGCTGGTTGTAAATGAACTGCTTCGGATACTAAAACCCGGTGCTCCCTTGCTAGCCACCCTGACGGCTGGATCCCCTCAGGATTGGTGGCACGCTCCCTCCAGCGGCTGGTGCTATACTGACACAAGTCTCAGGCGCTTCTTCCAACTTCCAATAGATACACCGTCCAATTATGCCCGCTTTGATGATCTGCTCACTGATTTAGCCAACTGCAACGAACTGCGGGATGGCCTGGCGCGCTTTTATTTCAAGACCGGCGACAACGGCATGCCATGGGGCCGATGGGAACCGCAGTATCCACCAGTTGGCGTGTGCAAAATCAAGCCAGCCTAAATCTAACGATCAGGAGGTCGATCCTATGAATGAGAAACAGGCAGCCGGGCTGACGGATAGAATACCGGCCCTCCTGGCAGAAGCATTTCAGGTTTCTCCGCTGGAAATTTCGCCGGAGCTGGCCTTCGGTGATTTACCCCAATGGGACTCGATGGGCCATATGGAACTGATGATGCTGCTCGAAGAACAATTTGAGGTGGAAATCAGCACCGAAACAATCGCAGAACTGGTATCCATTCCTGCAATCATTCAGTACCTTGAGGAGCGTGATCATGGCGGCATCTGACTTAATCCTGACACCCTCTGTTTCTATCCCCGACCACCTGGTTGGCGAGGTGCAATCTAAATTAGCCTATGTCGACGAGGCGATTGTCAGCGCACTGGTGACCGAGACTGGAGACAAGATCACCCTACGATTGGGTCATCCTGAAACGCCAGAGCGTCAGGCTGAGCTGACTGAGAAAGTACAGCGGGTGGTTACGACAATGGTCAAGGGCTCCTTCAAACCTAAAGTTCAGGTTTTGGAGGATCACCTTGACCGTCCAGTGCCTAACCTGGCGGATCCAATGCCCGAACTGGTGGCTCGCGGCGAGATCAATCAGGAAGCCAGCGGAATCTACAGCCTGGGTCCTTTGCTTGCGCGTCTAATGGATTTCTTTGAAAATCATTTCCTCGATCTGGCTGATTCGTTCAATGCCCCGCCTTACCGCTTTCCGACCCTGATCCCGGCCAGCTACCTGGAACGCGTCAATTATTTTCGGGCCTTCCCACATTCCTTAACCTTTGTCACACACTTACGCGAAGACCTGGATGCGATTGATCATTTCGCTCAACATGCCAGTTGTGATGAGCACGGGCTTAACACTCCCCCGGATTCCTTCGCCCAATTCAAGACACTGCTCTCCCCGGCTGTGTGTTATCACCTGTATTTTGCCCTGGCCGACAAACCACTTCCCAATGGTCAGCTGGCTGCGACTGCAGTGGGAAATTGTTTTCGGTATGAGGCCATCAATTTAAATTCACTGGAACGCTTGTGGAACTTTACCATGCGGGAAGTGATCTTTGTGGGGTCTAAAGATTATGTGCTCCAAAACCGCGAAACCGCCCGAGAGCGCATGCATATCGTATTCGAGCAAATTGGGTTGGCTTATCGGGTTGAGAGCGCCAATGACCCATTTTTTATCGGCGAGTTCCGCAAACAGGCTGCCTTTCAGAGCGCCTTCCAGCTCAAATTTGAGATCCGGGCCAGCCTGCCGTTCAACCAATCCACCCTGGCGGTTGGCTCATACAATTATCACCAGGATTTCTTTGGCCGTAGTCTTAACATCAGCCTGCCAGACGGTTCCCCTGCCCACACGGGATGTGTGGCCTTTGGGTTGGAAAGGATTGCTTTCGCCTTCCTGGCCCAGTATGGATTGAACCCAGAGCAATGGCCTGTAAGCATGCGGGAGGCCCTGAATGTCTGAAGTGACCTACCGGCTGGCGGAAGAAGACGACCTGGCTGGTGCGGCAGACCTATACGAACAAGTCGATGCGGCTTACCGCAGCTATGCATACCGGTTCCCTGAAGTTGAAAAAGTGGGCCTGGCATGGTTAGAGTCATTTCAGCGCACATTGGGCCGCTTCAGTGTCCTTTACATAGCCGCAATGAACCACCAGATGATAGGATTCTCCCTTGGAAGGATCAAACGAGTACCGCCCCACCGGGGTGGTGTGCTGGTTGGTGAAATCAGCGATATCTGGGTTGAACCTCAGGCCCGCAAGCTAGGGGTGGGAGAACACCTGACCCAGCTGGCCGTCGATTGGCTGATGGGTCAGAACGTTCATTCTGTTGAAGCCCAGATTCTGGATGGCAACGCGCCAAGCTGGAAACTATTTGGTAAACTTGGTTTCCAATCCGAACTGCGCCAGATCCGCCTGCTGAACGAGAATATCAATGCGTGAAGTCACCCTTGAACAGGCGTTGGATTGTCTGGGCCGTATAGACATCCGGCCGGGAACAGGGATGCTGGTTCATTCAGCCATCCAATTTCTCGGACGCCCAGTTGGAGGTCCCGGACTATATTTCCAGGCCCTCCAACAGGCCCTCGACTTACCCCGGGCAGAACGTCCAGCAGGTAAAGGCACCCTTGCCGTTCCGGCTTTCAACTTTGCTTTTGCCCGCGGTGAACCTTACAAGCCGAAAACAACTCCCGCATCCGGTATGGGTGTTTTATCCGAATATGTGCGCCAGCTGCCGTCAGCTCTGCGTACGTCCCATCCAATGCAATCCCTGGCGGTTATAGGATTGCACGCCGCTGACCTGGCTGACAGAGATACGATTTCCGCCTTCGATCCAGGTTCAGCCTTCGAGCGCTTGTTGGAGCTTGATTTTGGCTTGCTGCTGCTGGGGGCAGATATTCAGGCCGTTTCGATCGTGCACTATAGCGAACAACGCGCTGGGGTCCCCTACCGATACTGGAAAAGCTTCCAGGGGCAGGTGATGCAGCCCGATGGGTCCTGGCAGCTAACCAGCTACAATATGTTTGTCCGTGATTTGGAGATTGATCCTCAGTTGGATCTGCGGCCCGTGCAGGCTGCGCTTAATGCCCAGGGCCGCTGGCAGACGATCCCACTGAATTATGGCCGCATCTCTTTCTGCCGGCTGGCTGACTTTGTCGCAGCCACCGATCATCTGTTGGCAAGTGACCCCTGGGCGCTGATCAGAAACCGCCAGCAGGCACAGGAGCGCTACCGCCAGAAAAACTGCGCTTTCTAGGCGCTCATCTTTAATATTTCTTGAAACCCTCATAGCAGGCACACACTGAGAAAGAATGATCCATTTAATAAACGAACTCTGGCACTTAAAACGTGATATCGTTTCCGACGATTATGACCGCGCCCTGGCACGTCTGGCGGGAGAAGTGCCGATGTCTGTTCAGGAATACCCCACTGGGATGCGCTGCTGGACCTGGACCATCCCTGAAAAATGGACCTGCCGGGAAGCCTTCCTGGAAACTTTGGATGGGAAACGCCTGATTGATTATGCCGTTCATCCATTACATGTTGTTTCGTATTCCTTGCCTTACGAAGGTGTTGTCAGTCGAGAGGAACTTATCCAACATCTGCATGTGCACCCACGCTTGCCGAACGCGATCCCATTCGTATTTAAATATTATGAGCGAGATTGGGGTCTGTGCGCCTCTCAAGAACTGCGGGATCAATTAAACGATGAACGCTATCGGGTGGTCATCCGGACCCACTTTGAACCTGGCAGTCTGAAGGTTGGTGAAGTTGTGATCCCAGGCCAGAGTGAACAGACTGTCATGCTGGTCGCCCATCTATGCCATCCGGCGATGGCCAATGACGATTTGACCGGGGTGGTTGTCGGGATTGATGTCGCCCGCACCCTGCTCGAGCGCGGCTCACAGGGCAACAAACCGTATTACACTTATCGATTATTGATTCTGCCGGAGACGATCGGCTCGATCGCATATCTTAGCCAGCATGAGTCGCTCATCCCGCAGATGGTCGCCGGTCTGTTCCTTGAAATGCTTGGGAATAACTCGCCGCATGCCCTGCAGGCTTCCTTCCAACCAACCAGCCAGATTGACCTCTGCCTGGTGAGCGCTCTAAAGGGCCTAGAACCAAGCGGTTACGCTGCCCCATACCGCACGGTGATCGCCAACGACGAACGCCAGTTTAATGCGCCTGGGGTGCGAGTACCGATGCTCTCCCTGTCGCGGGTCGAGCCGCCTGATTCCCCCACGCGACCATATTATGAATACCATTCAAGCCTGGACACCCCAGAAATTGTTACCGAAGAACGGTTGGAAGCCTCTAAACAAATCGTACTGGACCTGATTGAAGCCTGGGAAAATAACCAATACATCGTCAATACTTTCAAAGGCGAAGTGTTTTGTTCAGGCTCTGGCATTTGGATTGATTACCGGATTAACCCAGACGGCCACCGGCGGCTGTTCGAAATTATGGAGCGCTGCGACGGCGAGCACACTGTTGCAGATATTGCTGCCGAATTGGATATTTCTTTTCAAGCGGTATGGGAAGTGGTTCAGCTGTTAAAATCTAAGGAGCTGGTTTGGTTGAGCCGCACGCCTCATTCAACAGATCCTCATCCGCATAGCGCTCATGGATAACCGAGCCAGCCTGCAAAACTATATGAAGACGTTCACCTGGATTGTGATCTTTCTTGCGATACTGACTGCCTGCCAGGCCTCCTCTACGCCCGCGCCAGTCCCATCGCCAACTACCCTCCCCGCGAGCAGCCCATCACCGGCAGCTTCGGCTACCCCAAGCCCAACTTCTACGCCGTCTCCGCCAGATCCACGCGACCAAGCGACGGCCTTTCTAGACAAATGGCAAGCCGATGACTACGAAGGCATGTACACGCAGCTCTCCTCTGCCAGCCGTGATGGTATTGCTCAGGAAGATTTTATTAACCATTTCCGGGGGATTGCGATCGAAGCTGCATTAAAGACTATAAATTATGAAATCCTTTCGGTTGAGACGGGCGCCAATGAAGCAGCAGTTCGTTACAAAGTAACCCTGCAGTCCAATCTGGTCCCGGATGTCCAGGACGAAACCGGAATGAAGCTGGTGATGGAAGATGGGCAGTGGCGAATTGTGTGGGAAGATACAATCGTCATGTCCTATCTGAGCGGCTCAAACTACCTGAGTATGAACCGGGACGGTGAATATACTCCCCCCCGAGGTCAAATTTTCGATCGCAACGGAAAGCTGCTGGTTGGTGAAGATGATGTTTATGCGGTTGGCCTGAATTTCCTGGCTTACGATCCCGGGTTCTCCGAATCGATCATCAATACCTTGTCCCGCATGAGTGGAACGCCGGCCGAGGTGGTGCAGGCCCGCATCGAAGAGGCAGTTGCCAACGCCCGCCCTTACCTGGCCTTTGGTGAATACAATGCCCAAAAAGCTCTGCCCTGGTTGGGAGCATTAGACAGCTTGCCAATGGTTGATTGGAACACGTATCGCTCGCGCTATTATTACGGTTCGCCGTTTTTTGGATCGGCCCCGCATGCGATTGGCTACGTTGGTCAAATCAACGCCGAACAGCTGGATGCTTACCGACGATTGGGCTACCGCAAAGATGAGATGATCGGTCAGGTTGGGCTGGAACAATGGGCAGAGAACGAGTTGATTGGGAAACGCGGTGGAGTACTGACCGTTCGGGATGGAAATTATCAGGTGATCCAGACCCTGGCAGAGGCTACTGCAGTCCCGTCCCAGAATATAACCACCACCCTTGAGATGGATTTCCAGATCGGTGTCGAGCGGGCGTTTTATGGACTGACCGGCGCAGCGGTCGTCATCGAACGCGATACGGGCCGGGTCTTGGCAGTGGCGTCCTCTCCCACCTTTGACCCAAATGCCTTTAACCCAAACAACTTAAATTCATTTACTGAGCTGTCTGACCTGAACAGCCCGCTCCGCCCGCTCTACAACCGGGCCACCCAGGGTATCTATCCACTCGGTTCTGTTTTCAAGATCATCACCATGGCTGCTGCTTTGGAGAGCGGGTTATTTACTGCCAGTTCTACTTACGAATGTGGCTACGCCTTCACCGATGTGCCCGGTATCCGCCTGTACGATTGGACCTGGGAACACTTTCAGGAGGACAATGAAACCCAGCCCAGCGGGCAGCTGACTCTACCCCAGGGGTTGATTCGATCCTGCAACCCATTCTTTTATCACATTGGACAGGTGCTGTACGATGCCGGAATGACCACTGCGATATCTGATATGGCCCGCGCATTTGGTCTCGGCAGCCCAACCAGTATTCAGGGAATTACCGAGCTTCCCGGGAACGTCCCCGATCCAGACGTCTTGGAAGAAGCGCTGTATCTGGCAACCGGCCAATCTGAATTACAGGTCACCCCCCTACAGGTCGCTAGTTTCATTGCAGCAGTGGGCAATGGCGGCAGCCTGTATATACCCCAGATCATTGAAAGGATCGCCCCACCCAGCGGCGAACCAAGCCTGGTCTTCGAGCCTCAAGTCCGCGCTAAGCTGCCGGTCAAACCTGAAAACCTGGCGCTGATTCAACAAGCGATGGGCGATGTGGTTTCCAGCACGAAACCGGTCGGTACTGCCTACTATGTCTTCCGTGGATTCCAGGTGCCGGTTTTCGGCAAAACTGGCACTGCTCAGACCGGAGTCATCCCGCATGCCTGGTTTGCCGCTTATTCGAATGCCAATTACCCCAACCGGCCGGATATTGCCATTGCAGTAATTGTGGAAAACGGTGGGGAAGGCTCTGAATGGGCAGCCCCAATCACTCGCCGGATACTTGAGCTGTACTTCCTGGGTTATCCTGCCAAACTATACCCTTGGGAAGCGACTTATAACGTCTGGGAAACTCCCGAACCACCTGGAGAAGAAGCCGAGCCTTAAATGAGAGCAAACTACGAATTGAAACATTGGCTCAAACAGGGCCGCTGGCAAGTTCGCCGGGCTGCGGCAGCTGTGCGATATGGCCCAAGCCGCCTTGCCAGCATGCCGGCAGTGCTTGGAAATGCGATGCCCAAATCCGGCTCGCACCTTATCATTCAGGTTCTGCAGGGGTTGACCCGCCTTGGCCCGTTTGTTAATCCGGGTTTCCCACCAGTCAATCGGGGAGAAGACAACCATAAACTCACGGAACCGGAAATATTGGCAAATATCCAGCGAATGCGGCCTGGGGACATTGCCTATGGCTATATCAGCGCCAAAGAACCTTTTCTCTCGGCCTTGAAAGAGACTGGACGAGCTACAGTTTTTGTCTATCGCGACCCGCGCGATATGATCATCTCACATATTTTTTATGCAACCCAGATGCATCCGGGGCACTGGATGCATCGCTATTACACAGAAGAGCTTCACACCATGGAAGAGCGCATTAACGCCGCAATCCAGGGTGTGGATGAGCCAGGTTCCGAATTAACCCCGGTACGTACCCGCTATGATGGTTACATGAACTGGCTGAACCAGCCCGAAGTGCTTAGTATGCGCTTTGAAAGTCTGATCGAAGAGCGTGAAACCGCCATGGGCCAGATATTAGATTATTTGGCCAGCTTTGGATTTAGCCCCCAGGTTACTCGCCAGCAAGCCGTAAATACGCTTCTTGAGGCGATTGCGCCTCGCAAGTCGGGCACTTTTCGCAAAGGCAAGCCGGGGAACTGGCGAGATCATTTTACCCCACGGAACAAAGACCAGTTCAAAGACGCAACAGGCGACTTGCTTATCCAGCTCGGATATGAAACGGATCTGAGCTGGTAATATGAATGGTTCTTTAGCCACTGCCCTGAACAGTTCCTTACGATTCCAGGCCAGGCTGCTTCGCCGCTCGCTGCGACGGCTGACCCAAATGCTGCGCTACCGGCGTTTCAATCTGTCAGATGTACCGGTCCTATTTGCCAATTCTTTCCCCAAGAGCGGAACCCATTTGCTGACCCAGGTCTTACAGGGCTTCACCCAGATTGGTCCGGCGGTAGATAGCGGTTTGCCAGCGATTGTCACCTATGAAGGGGATACCGGACGCCCAAGGCCTGGAGCAGAAATTGCCCAGGATCTGAGCCGTTTGAAATCCGCAGATATTGCGTATGGGCATGTCCACGCCTTACCAGAAACTATTGCGATTTTATGCCAGCCTGGCGTCGCCCCATATTTTATCCTGCGTGACCCGAGGGATGTAGCAGTCTCGCATGTGCATTATGTTACTGGAATGCAGACTGGGCACGTTCATCACGATTATTACAAAAACGAGCTGCCAGATTTTGATTCCAGATTGCGCGTCAGCATCCTGGGACGTCCAGACTCAGATATCCCCTTTTCCGATATCCGAGGTCGTTTTGAGCCTTATCTGGGCTGGCTGGAATACTCCCAGGTTCTGCTCTTGCGTTTCGAAGATTTTATTCTCCAACGAGAGCAAGCAGTCGGACAAGTCCTGGATCATGCTACCCGGCATGGATTTCCACTCCAACCCAAGCGCTCACAAGCAATTGAGCTCCTCACGGCCAGCATAGATCCGCAACGATCGCCAACATTTCGAAGTGGAAAGATAGGAGGTTGGCAGGCCAGTTTTTCCCCAGCCAATAAAGATCTGTTCAAACAAGTGTGCGGCGATCTATTAATCCGGCTGGGGTATGAAATTAACCATGACTGGTGAACCCCAGCAGACTCCGCATAACCAGCATGTTCTCCAATGCTCGATCGTCATCAGAGCATACAATGAAGAACAGCACATTGGACGCTTGCTGGCGGGTATATCTCAGCAGAATTTGCCTGGCCTGGAAGTAATTCTGGTCGATTCCGGTTCAGAAGATGCCACAGCCGCCATCGCGACCGAGTTCAATGCCTCTTTCCCGGTCAAGATTATAAATATCAAACCTGAAGAATTTACTTTCGGACGCTCCTTAAACCTGGGTATCCGGGAAGCCAGCAGCGAATTAATTGTCATAGCCAGCGCCCATGTTTACCCGATATACCCTGATTGGCTTGAACGGCTTTTGACCCCGTTTTCTGACCGGCAAGTTGGATTGACCTATGGCAGGCAGCGCGGCAACAGCCATACAAAATTTTCCGAAAAACAGATATTCGCCAGGTGGTTCCCGGAACACTCGCAATCACGCCAGTCTGTACCCTTTTGCAACAATGCGAACGCTGCCATCCGGCGCAGTCTCTGGGAACAGCGCCCGTATGATGAGACCCTCAGCGGTCTTGAAGATCTGGATTGGGCTCGCTGGGTCTTGCACCAGGGATATGCCATCAGCTATGTGGCTGAAGCAGAAATCGTCCATGTCCATACTGAGACCCCTCGCGGAGTGTATAACCGCTACCGGCGAGAGGCCATGGCGTTTAAACATATCTATCAGCAGGAAACCTTCCGTTTTTTCGATTTTCTGCGCCTGACAGCCAGCAATATTCTCAGCGATGTGTGGCATGCAGCCCGTCAGGGCGTACTTTGGGGTCATTTCAACAGCATTATCTGGTTCCGCAGCATGCAGTTTTGGGGCACCTACCAGGGTTACCGTCAGACCGGCCCCTTGACCTGGAAATTACGTCAGACGTTTTATTACCCAAACGACTTAAATCCACGCGCTATAAACCAAACCAGAAAGATTGAGCCTATCCAGTATAATGACATGGAGAGTAAATGACCGAAGCTCAAATCCACAAGCCCAAAATCGCAGCCCTGGTCCCGATGCGCAATCATTCACAGCGGGTTCCAGGAAAGAACTACCGTCTTCTGGCAGGACGTCCGCTTTACCAACATATCATCACGACCTTGCTGGCCTGCCATGAGATTGATGAGGTTGTGGTGGATACCGATAGCCGTGAAATTTCTGATGGACTGCAAGATAACTTTCCATCCGTAACCGTACTTGAGCGTCCCGCCCATTTAAGAGCCGATGATATCCCGATGAACGAGATCCTGGCTTATGACACAGGCCAGATTGAAGCAGATTTTTTTCTGCAAACTCATAGTACAAATCCATTGCTGCGGGTGGTTACACTTTCACTCGCTATAAAACAATTCCTGGCAGGCTACCCGGCTTACGATTCCCTCTTCTCTGTGACACGAATTCAAACTCGCCTGTGGGACCAGCTTGGACGGGCAATCAATCATAATCCTGCCATCCTGCTGCAAACTCAGGATCTTCCGCCAGTATTTGAAGAGAATTCTTGCCTGTATATATTTACCCGAGAAAATCTGCTGGCCCGGCGAAACCGACTTGGCGAGCGCCCTATGATGTACGAGATCGATTCTGCCGAAGCCTGGGATATCGACAACGAACTCGATTTTCTAATTACCGATTACCTGCTTACAAACATAACCAATGACCAGGGTAATTGAGATATTCTGTCAACTACCACCCGCTAAAGCGAGTGGCTTGTCACTGGAGTAGTGGAGTGCCCTAAGTACTATACCGTTTCTCAACTCCGAGACATTCGCCGTTCTTCCGGGTTATGCGCTGTTGTACCCGGCGGCGTTTCGGCTGGTTGACTTCTCTTACGAGAGAGAGCGGGGTCGGCCCGCAGCAGCCCTGCTTGCAGGAATTTCTCGTACTTCCCGCAAACAACAGCGCAGTTTGTTGGAACAATTGTACTATAGAAAGGAGATGTCGGCTTCCTCCACCCGCTAAAGCGAGTGGTTTCCGCCGACAAGAATGATGAATGAGAGCCTAAATTCGAGACTGCCAATCATCACACGAGTTGATCTATGCCAACAATTCTCCTGACTGCTCCCTATATGATTCCTTTTTTAGACCGCTTCCAGGCATTTTTTGAAGAACACGGCCTGGAATTAATCGTCCCAGATGTCAATGAGCGCCTGAATGAAGAAGACCTGCTGGCTTACGCCGGCCAATTCGATGGCGCAATTTGTGGTGACGACCGCTATACTTCCAGAGTTTTGGAAGCCTGTGCACCTCGTTTAAAAATAATCTCAAAATGGGGCACCGGCATCGATTCAATCGATCAGCAGGTGGCTAAACGACTTAACATCAAGATCGGGCGCACTCCCAATGCCTTCACCCTGCCAGTAGCCGACAGCGTTCTGGGCTATATGCTGGCCTTCGCTCGCCGCCAACCCTGGATGGATCGGGCGATGAAATCCGGCGAATGGGAGAAAATTCCAGGCCGATCACTGAGCGAATGCACGCTTGGGGTTGTCGGCGTGGGCAATTGCGGCAAAGCTGTCATCCGGCGAGCCAGGGCTTTTGGCATGCACCTGATCGGCAATGATATTATCGAAATTGCTCCGGATTTTATTCTGGAGAATCAGGTCGATATGACTTCCCTGGATGAACTGCTGGAAAGCTCTGACTTTGTTAGCTTAAATGCCGATCTAAACCCAACTAGCTACCACCTGATGAATGCAATTACCCTGGCAATGATGAAAACTGGTGCAATTCTGATCAACACCTCCCGCGGCCCGGTTGTGGATGAACCAGCTTTGATCCAGGCCCTGCAGACGGGTGTGATTGGCGGTGCAGCTTTGGATGTATTCGAAAGCGAACCTCTGCCTGCGGATAGCCCTCTTCTCAAGATGGACCATGTTATGTTGGCGCCTCATAATTCCAACTCTAGTCCGGCAGCCTGGGAGAGGGTGCACTGGAATACCATTTCAAATTTACTGGAAGGGTTAGATATTCCCTTCTAAGCCAATCGCCAACTCTCAGCCCACGGGAGCTATGGATGAGAAATATGAGTGCATAGGCGATCCCCCAGCCCTAGGCAAATCTACCGGACATCTACTGACTCATTCGAGAAATAAACAATGGTTATTAGGAATTACTGGGGTGGTAACCCAGAGTTTCCCGGAGAACCAGAAACAATATGCTTGAAATGAATACACCCAGAACGGTTTTAATTACAGGGGCCGGCGGTGGAATTGGACGGGCCACTCTAGAATGGTTTTTACAAGCTGGTTGGCGCGCGATTGGCGTTGACCGAGCTCCTCTCCGGGCTCCATTTCCAGAAAATGCACTTTTTATCCAGGCCGATATCTCGCGACAGGATGATTTAGAAACCATCTTTGCAACCGCCAGACAGTTCACCCCTACCCTGGATGCCCTGGTAAACAATGCTGCAGTTCAAATCACCAAACCCCTCTTAGAAACCAGCGTAGAAGAATGGGATCTGGTCATGGCGTCAAATTTGCGTTCAGTATTTCTGGGGAGCAAGTTGGCTTATCCTTTGCTGCAGGAAGCTGGCGGCGGGGCGATTGTCAATGTCTCGTCCGTCCATGCTGTCCAAACTTCTGCAAATATCGCCAGCTACGCGGCCAGTAAAGGTGGCTTGCTCGCCCTGACCCGCGCCATGGCAATCGAATTCGCTCCCGATAATATACGGGTCAATGCCATTCTACCTGGCGCGGTAGATACCCCTATGCTGCACGCCGGACTTGGGCGCGGCCATGTTGGGGCGGGCGATCTTCACCAACGTTTGGAGAACCTGGCCAGCAAAACTGTCAATGGTCGGGTTGGAAAACCGACTGAAATTGCTTCTGCGATCTACTTCCTGGCAGACAACCAGCAATCATCGTTCATGACCGGGCAAGCCCTGATTGTGGATGGTGGAGCTACTGCCCGTCTCAGCACAGAGTGATCATCTTGCGAGAAAAATTCAAAGCAATTACACCTGGACCGGTCTGGCGGCTGGCCCGTGCAAGCTGGTACGGGTTTTATCGCGCCAGTTTATGGCCGTCCGCTACTTTTCATCCGCTGCGTAGAGCCAGTATCGATCTGCTCACTGAACTGAAAGACCGGCATCTTAACCAGCGCTGCTTCATCCTGGGCAATGGCCCCAGCCTCAAACAGACAGATCTCTCTCGGCTGCGTGGCGAGTTCACTTTTGGGGTTAATCGAATTTATCTGATGTTCCCTGAGCTTGGGTTCCCAACCAGTTACTACCTATCCGTCAACAGCCTGGTCATCGAGCAGTGCGCAGAAGATATCCGCGCCCTACCCATGCCTAAATTTCTTTCCTGGCGCTCTCACAACCTGATCCGGCCAACCGATGATATGGCCTTCCTGCACACCACATACAGTGGCCCCAAGTTCGCCCGCGATGTGCGTGGCAGGGTCTGGGAGGGTGCCACTGTTACCAATGTCGCCTTGCAGCTCGCATTTCACATGGGATTCGAAACTGCTATCCTGATTGGCGTAGATCACAGCTACAACACCCATGGCAAGCCCAATACGACGGTGGTATCACAAGGAGATGATCCCAATCATTTCCACGCCGGATATTTCGGAAAAGGATTTCGCTGGCAGCTCCCCGACCTGGATACCTCCGAGCGTGGTTATCACCTGGCCCGAGCGGCTTATGAGAGCGCCGGCAGGCGGGTGCTTGATGCCACAGTCGGCGGCAAGCTGGCAATTTTCCCGAGAGTGGATTATCTCAGCCTGTTTTAAACTGTTCCAATCGCATTTACGGATCCGTCCAAGATAGATATGAAAAAGTAAATTGGTGTGAGTGGTGTACCCTCCTGCGCGTATCAATTATGCCCATATTCCAAACATTATTTCTTTATGAGTGAACAAAACCCAGCTTCTAATTTGAATGCGACCCGAAATTTCCATCCCAACGATCGTTCGCGTAGAGGACAGCCAGCCTGGCTGCTTGCATGGCTGGCTGTCTTTCTGCTGCTTGGGCTGGGACTTGGCCTGCGCTTTTACGATCTGACTGATCCACCCATCGATTTTCATCCTACCCGGCAGCTGCGCGGCGCGATTATCGCCCGGGGAATATATTACGAAATGCTGCCTAACGCCGACCCCCAGCTCCGTGAGGATGCCATTGCATTCGGCAACTCCACCGGGCAGTATGAACCGTCTATTCTGGAAGAAATTGTCGCAGCCACTTATTTGGCGCTAGGGAGCGAACAGATGTGGGTCGCCCGGCTCTACACCAGCATGTTTTGGGTCATTGGCGGGTTGGCACTGTTTTTCCTCAGCCGCAGGATGGCAGTTGAAGAAATGCAAACAGCTCGTCTGGCAGGCGCGCTGGCAATCATATCGGCCCTGATCGCGACTGGTTATTATCTCCTGCTGCCATTCGGAGTTCAGGCCAGCCGAGCTTTTCAACCGGACCCTTTCATGGTTATGTGGTTGGTTCTAGCTCTGTTCATTCTCTACCGCTGGGGGCAGAAACCAGGCTGGGCCTTGGCCGTGATGGCCGGCCTGCTGGCTGGTATGGCTGTCCTGGTAAAAATAGTAGCTGCCTATATCATCGCCGGGGCGGCCGTGGGGGTTGTGCTATATAGCCTGGGCTTCAAGCGCAGCCTGCGCAACGCTCAGGTTTGGGTCATGGCCATCCTGATGATTGCGCCATCTTTTCTTTATTATGTCATTGGACGTGGTGGACGCGCCTCCGAATATTTCAGTGGTTGGACTGTCTCACTCTCGCATCTCCTGTTGGAACCTGCAACCTATGTGCGCTGGTTCAGCATGCTCCAAGACTTAATGGGATTGACTGTCATTCTACTGGCTCTTATTGGCCTTCTGATCGCCAGACCCCGCAACCGTGCCCTACTGCTGGGCTGCTGGCTGGGATATTTAATTTATGGGCTGTTTCTTCCCTATCAAATGTACACCCATAATTACTACCACGAACAGTTGATCCCGATCCTGGCCATTTCACTGTTACCGATCTTGCTCTTGATCTTGGACAAGGTATCCCAACAGGCCAAACCCTGGCAGGCTTTGGCAGTTGTCGTTGCTCTGATCGGGGCAGGCCATATGAGCTGGGCCGCCATCTTGCCGCAGTACCGGGATGACTACCGTCATGAACCAGCTTATTGGAAAGAAGTAGGCGATTTGCTGCCCAATGACGGGAAAATATTAGCCCTGACACAGGATTATGGCTACCGGCTGATGTATTATGGCTGGCGCAAAGTTATCTTGTGGCCAAATCGCGGCGAGCTGAACCTGGCTGTGCTGCGGGGCGAAGGGGATAAAGACCTTGAAAGCTATTTCGCCAAAAAAAGTGATGGGACGGATTATTTCCTGATCACATCATTTAACCAGTTCAACGACCAGCCAGAATTGAAAAAATATCTAAACCAAAATTTCCCGGTCTACGCTGAAGGGGGCGGTTATCTCATCTACGATCTGGCTCACCCTCTTACCCCGTGAACGAGGCGCCCGGAATGTCTGCAGTCTATCCCATATCCATCATCACACCTTCCTATCAGCAAGCCGAATATCTGGAATTCACCCTGCAATCTGTGCTTGCGCAGGATATCGGTCCAATCGAGTATCTGGTCGTCGATGGCGGCTCTCGCGATGGCAGTCGGGATATCATCCAGCGCTACAGCAACAAGCTTGCCTGGTGGGTTTCGGAACCCGATTCTGGCCAGGCCGAGGCCATCAATAAAGGCCTGCAGCGGGCTCAGGGAGAGATCGTCGCCTGGTTGAACTCCGACGACCTATATCTGCCGGGCGCGCTGGCCGAGGCAGTTGCGCTGCTGCGGGCTGAGCCCGAGCTAGGAATGGTTTTTGGCGATGCAATTACTATCGATGCTAGCGGCCGGTATCTTAATACGCTTGCGTTTGGGAACTGGGGCCTAACCGAGTTGATCAGCTTCCGGATCATCTGCCAGCCAGCTGTTTTTATGCGCCGCTCGGTATTAGAAAAGGCTGGACCTCTGGATACCTCGTATCATTATATGCTGGATCACCAGCTTTGGGTCCGCATGGCCAGCCTGGCACCAATTCGGCACGCAGATTCGATCTGGGCCGCCGCCAGGCATCATCCCAATGCCAAGAACGTCGCCCAATCTGCCGGTTTTGGCGCCGAGACCCAACAGCTGCTGGCCTGGATGCAAACCGAACCCAGTTTAAGCCCCCTGATTGAACAAAACCGACGCAGGGTAGAAGGCGGGGCTTACCGCCTGACTGCACGCTACTTACTGGATGGTGGGCAGCCCTGGCAGGCCCTCAAGACTTATGGGCAGGCTTTGCGAGCCAGTCCAACTTTCGCCATTAAGCACTGGCATCGAATGATCTACGCCGCCCTCAGCCTGGCAGGCTTCCAGAAACTTGCCCGCGTATATTTCAAGCTCGCCAGCGCCCACCAGTCTCTGGACCCGCGCCTGTTAAATCGACCTGGATTGAGTAACTGGCCCGGCCTGGTATTGGAGAACCCGGAATGACGAACAATCGGCGTCCAATCCTGGTTACTGGGGCCCACCGCTCGGGGACAACTTGGGTCGGGAAAATGCTGGCAGCCAGCCCGCAGCTGGCTTATATCAGCGAGCCGCTGAATGTTTTGCACCGACCGGGAGTATTGCGCGCCGTCGTAGGACACTGGTATGCGTACATCTGCTCCAACAATGAGGAGCTTTACCTGCCCGGGTTACAAGAAACCCTGGCATTTCGCTATCATGCCCTGGCTGAACTCAAATCTCTGCGTTCCCGTAAGGATCTCGGCCGCATGATCCGGGATTGGAGCATCTTCACGTGCGGCCGCCTGCTCAACCGGCAGCCGCTGCTTAAAGACCCATTTGCTGTATTTTCGGCTCCCTGGTTTGCTGAACGCCTGAACTGCCGGGTCGTGATCACCGTGCGACATCCGGCTGCATTTGCCAGCAGCCTCAAGCGCTTGAAATGGAATTTTAATTTCTCCGATTTACTGGCTCAACCTCTGTTAATGGAATGTCTGCTGGAACCATATAGAAAAGAGATGCAGAATATCATGGCTGCGCCGCACGATGTGATCGGCCAGGCCAGCTTGTTGTGGCGGATCATATACCAGGTCGTAGCCCGCTATCAGGAGACCAATCCAGCGTTTCTGGTGATCCGTCACGAAGACCTGTCTATCGATCCTCAATCTGGCTTTAGCCAATTGTATGCTAAATTGGGCCTGCCGTTTACATCCCGGGTTCAGAATAAGATCCAGCAGTCAAGCAGTGCAGAAAATCCGCGCGAATTATCTAAACACACCGTCCATACTGTCCACCTCGACAGCCGCGCCAACCTGGAAAATTGGAAAAAGCGCTTGCAGCCGGAAGAGATTGATCGCATCCGGCGCATGACTCAGGACCTGGCAGACCATTTCTATCCTGACTTTAACTGGGAGTAATTTCTTGCCTACATATCCCGATTTCAACCGGGGTGATTCTGATCTGCCTTTGGTTTCAATCATCACACCATCTTTCAACCAGGCTCCTTTCCTGGAAGAGACCATCCGTTCCGTTTTAAGCCAGGATTATCCAAATTTGGAATATATCATCATCGATGGCGGCTCAACTGATGGCAGCCTGGAAATCATCCAACATTACGCCAACCGCCTGGCAGCCTGGGTTTCCGAACCTGATCGGGGACAGACGGATGCCATTAATAAAGGGTTTGAGCGGGCGCAGGGCCAGATATTCGCCTGGCTAAATTCGGATGATACCTACCAACCCCATGCAATAGCAGAAGCTGCCGCTTACCTGTGCGATCAGCGCGAAGCCGGCATGGTGTATGGGGATGCAAACCTGATCAATCAACAGGGCTCTGTAATCGGACGCTTTCCGGCCCGGCAAACCGATTACCGTCGGCTGCGCAGAGGCTATGTGCATATCCCCCAGCAGGCGGCTTTCTTTCGAGCCGAACTCTGGCAGCAAGTGGGGCCGCTTGATCCGAGCTTTTATTTTGCTATGGACTACGATCTTTGGGTACGCCTGGCCCAACTGGCCCCCCTGCATTACCATCCCCGCTTATGGGCCAACTTTCGCCTACACTCGACCGGCAAATCCGTTATCTCCGATGATCGCTGCTGGCCAGAAATGCTGCGGGTACATTTTCGAGAAGGCGGTTCCTGGTTATCTCCACTGGTGTTTAAAGCTAAAATCCGCCCCATGATCTATGGTTGGCTACCGCTGCGGCTGAGGTTGTGGTTGAGGAAAGTGTTGTAGCGCCAGCGAACTGTTAGGCCGCTAGTCAGCATCTTGCGATAAAATTAGAATACCGCCCCAAACAAGCTGTCGCCAGGCCTGCAAATTGTGAAATTGAGCCCGAAGCAAACCTATTACGAGAATCATGAAATTTACATCGACTTCCATACCAGACGTTTTACATGTAGAACCTCGAATTTTCGGCGACGAGCGAGGTTTTTTCTTTGAGAGCTATCACTCCCAAGAATTCGCAGCCGGCGGGATAACATCTGCTTTTGTTCAGGATAACCACTCGGGTTCGCGCCAGGGATCTTTGCGCGGGCTGCACTACCAGATCCAACAGCCTCAGGGCAAGCTGCTGCGAGTGGTTGCTGGGCAGGTATTTGATGTAGCCGTTGATTTGCGCCGCAGTTCCCCTACCTTTGGGAAATGGGTCAGCGCAATCTTATCAGCAGATAATAAAATGATGTTTTGGGTGCCGCCAGGATTTGCTCATGGATTCTATGTATTAAGCGAGTGGGCTGAATTGATCTACAAGGCAACCGATTACTATGCCCCGCAATGGGAACGCACAATTCGCTGGAATGACCCACGCCTGGGCATTACCTGGCCGTTGATCGAAGGGCAAAACCCAATTTTATCGACAAAAGATACCCAGGGTCTACTTTTCTCTGAAGCTGATATATACGAATAGTACTATTTTGAGAATTTATTGTTTCCTTGTGTAGAATATTTGTTGTATCCGCCAACTATTCTACACACATCCCCCTTGTGGTGATATAGACACTTGCAATAAAACAGGAGAGTGTATGCAAAACTTACTCGTGACTGGCGGTGCTGGTTTCATTGGATCCAATTTCGTCCGTTATTTGCTGGAAGAAGAGCCGGGCGTCCGGATCATAAATTTGGATGCCCTGACTTACGCTGGCAGTCTTGAAAACCTGAACGACCTGCCAGATCCCGAACGGCATACTTTCATCCGGGGTGATATTTGTGATCGAGCGCTGATCGACGAGCTCCTCCGGCAGCACCAGATCGACACGGTGGCTCATTTTGCAGCCGAAACGCACGTAGATCGCTCCATCCTTGGTCCTGATGCGTTTGTCCAGACAAATATCGTCGGCACCTTCACCTTACTCGAAGCCTGCCGGCAATTCTGGTTGGAAGAAAAAGCATTGGCAGTAGAGCAGGTCCGATTCCAACATGTATCCACCGATGAGGTCTTTGGTACGCTCAGCCCAGCCGACCCGGCCTTTTCTGAAACGACACCCTATGCGCCGCGCTCGCCTTATGCAGCCTCGAAAGCCTCCAGCGATCACCTTGTCCGGGCTTACGGGACAACTTATGGGCTGCCCTATACGATCACGAACTGCTCGAACAATTATGGCCCCTTCCAGTTTCCCGAAAAACTGATCCCTTTGATGGTAATGAATGCGCTTGAAGGGCTGCCACTGCCGATCTACGGAGACGGGCAGCAAATCCGAGACTGGTTGTTTGTGGAGGATCACTGCGAGGCGATCCTGACAGCGATCCAGCAGGGTACGCCTGGAGAAACGTATTGTGTAGGAGGAGATAACCAGCCGCCCAATATGGTGGTTGTCAAGACGATCTGTGAAATCCTGGATGAGTGCCTGCCAGGTTCGCCCCACACACCTCATGAATCACTGATCCAGTTCGTTAAAGATCGCCCCGGGCACGATCGTCGCTACGACATCGATATCGCTAAGATTAAACGCGAGCTGGGTTGGCAGCCACGCCAATCTCTGAACACTGGTTTATTAAGAACTGTAAAATGGTACCTGGATCATCCGGAATGGATAGAGGCCATCCGGAAGCAACAAGATTACCAGGGCTGGCTGGCAAAAAACTATGATCAGCGGCAAGATTCTTTCAATGAGGGAGGCAATCATCAATGAAAGGCATTATTTTGGCGGGCGGGCGGGGGACTCGTCTGTATCCTCTGACGATGGGCATCAGCAAACAGATGCTGCCAGTTTACGACAAACCGATGATCTATTATCCGTTATCCATGCTGATGCTGGCGGGCATCCGGGAAATCCTGGTGATCAGCACGCCGGAAGCCCTGCCGTCATTTAAGGCTTTACTGAGAGATGGAACTCAATGGGGGCTGAATTTTACTTATGCTGAGCAGAACGAGCCTCGCGGCCTGGCAGACGCCTTTTTGGTAAAACCCGAATTCGTTGATGACCAACCGATCTGTCTGATCCTGGGTGATAATATTTTCTTCGGCCATGGCCTCCCAGCCCAACTGCGGAGTGCTGCCCAGATTCAAAACGGCGCTTTGATCTTCGCGTACCCGGTTCGGGACCCGCAGCGCTACGGCGTGGTTGATTTCGATGAACATGGCAAAGCATTGAGCATCGAAGAGAAGCCGTCCAAGCCTCGCTCACATTACGCAGTTCCCGGTCTATACTTCTACGATCACCAGGTCTATCATTTTGCTTCCAATTTGAAACCTTCAGAGCGGGGCGAGTTGGAAATTACCGACCTGAATCGGATCTACCTGGAACGCGGCCAGCTGCAAGTGCAAGTCATGGGCCGGGGAGTGGCCTGGTTGGATGCTGGGACGCATGAATCGCTTTTGCAGGCAGCCAATTTCGTCCAGGCAGTTGAAGACCGGCAGGGAATGATGATTTCTTGTCCCGAAGAAATCGCCTACCGAATGGGTTATGTCGAGGCCCACGAGCTTCGAGACCTGGCTCTTTCCATGAATAGTAACCAGTATGGGGATTATTTGCTGCGGTTGGCAGAGGACGATCTGCCTTTTCATCAACGGATTGACAGGACCTGATGAGAATCTTATTATTAGGCAGCACCGGACAGGTTGGCTGGGAGCTTCAGCGCACCCTTGCGCCTCTGGGTGAGGTGTTGGGGCTGGATTATCCCGAAATTGATCTGACCCGGAGTGATGCCATCCGCCAGATCATTGCAGACCGGCGTCCCCAGCTAGTGATCAACGCTACGGCGTATACTGCCGTAGACCAGGCGGAAAGCGAGCCAGAAATTGCCTTGGCTGTAAATGGCCGCGCCCCGGGCGTACTTGCGGAGGCCGCCCAAAGTCTGCAGGCGGCTTTGGTCCATTTCTCAACCGACTATGTGTTCGATGGGCAAAAGGGCGCAGCCTATATTGAAACAGACTCTCCCAGACCGCTGTCTGTGTACGGCAGCAGCAAACTGGCTGGAGAAAATGCAGTCACGCAGGTCGGCGGCGCGTATTTGATCCTGCGCACCAGCTGGGTTTACAGCCTGCGGAGACCAAGCTTTGTCACCAAGGTTCTTGAGTGGTCGCGCAAGCAGCCTGTCTTGCGAATGGTAACAGATCAGATTGCTAACCCTACCTCGGCCCGCATGCTGGCCGAGGTTACCGCTCAACTGTTGGCCAAGAGCGTTCCAAACACCTATCGATGGCTTCTGGATCGCAGCGGGATTTATCATCTGGCTGGCAGCGGTTCAGCCAGCCGGCTGGAGTGGGCGCAGGCAATCTTGCACAACGATCCAGATCCACAACAGCAAATCGTTCAAAAAATCGAACCTGCCCTGACCGCCGACTTTCCAACCCCTGCCCAGCGACCACTTTACTCGGCGCTGAACTGTGATCACTTCCAAGAGACATTTGGGTTGAGCATGCCCGAATGGCGGTTGGCCCTGCAGCTCAGCATGGCACAGGACTGATATTTCCTGCCTGGCTACAGTCCATAATTGCAAATGCACATCGCGCGATCTAAATCATTTGCTTGATATCTCATCCAACATGGAAGGCACAAATTGAGTATTGAATATAATTCAGCAGAGGCCCGGTCGCCCTTCACCGGAGAGCTGGTTGAGCTCTGGCATTACCGGGATCTGCTCATGCTGCTGGTGACCAACAGCATTAAAACGCGCTATAAACGCTCCACTTTGGGGGTGCTCTGGACGCTGTTAAACCCCTTGCTCAACACCCTGGTTCTGACCATCGCTTTTCAGCAAATCATGCGCTTTGATGTTGAGAATTACACGATTTACCTGCTGGTTGGACTGCTGTTTTGGACTTTTTTTTCTCAGACCACTACCCAGGCAATGAATACTCTGATTTGGGGCAGCAATTTATTAAAGCGCATCTATGTGCCCCGGACGATCTTTGCTGTCTCGGTTTTGGGTAATGGCTTGATTAACTTTATACTTTCATTGATTCCCCTGGCTGCAATCATGCTGTTCACCCGCCACCCATTTCACCCAACTTTGCTGCTGCTGCCTTTTGCGATCCTGTTAATGGCAATGTTTACACTGGGCCTGTCGTTGTTCATTTCCGCTCTGGCCGTTTTCTTCGTGGACGTGGTGGACATCTACGGCATCTTATTGCAGGCCTTGTTTTATCTGACCCCGATCATCTATCCATTGAGCCTGATCCCCGATCAAATAGCCCGCTTCATCAAGCTCAATCCAATGACTACCATGGTAGACCTGTTCCGATCACTGATCTATACCGGTCAAACACCATCGGTTGGCCTGACATTGGCTGCTGTCAGCCTGTCGGTCTTCTCCCTGATCATTGGCTGGTGGGTATTCACCAAGCGAGTAGACGAATTTGCATACCGCCTTTAAATCAGCCGAAATAGAGGATACTGACCGGATGGCGATCCAGCTTTCGGGTGTTTCAGTTCGCTATCGAGTCGCCCAGGAGCGTATTCCCTCGCTAAAGGAATATGCTATTCGCTGGATCAAGGGCCAGATTACCTATTCCAGTTTCTGGGCATTAAGGGATATAGACCTGGAGATCCAGCGCGGTGAGGTATTTGGCATTATCGGCCCAAATGGAGCTGGTAAAAGCACCCTGCTGAAGGTCGTCTCGCGAGTGCTTCGGCCCACCGAAGGCAGATTACGGGTGCGCGGCCGCATATCCCCTTTGCTGGAACTTGGCGCAGGCTTCGATCCTGAATTGACAGGACGGGAAAATGTTTACCTCAACGGCGCGATCCTGGGTTACTCGAGACAGGAAATCGACGAGCGCTTCGACAGTATCGTTGACTTCGCTGGTCTGCACGATTTTATCAACGCCCCAATCCGAACCTACTCGAGTGGTATGTACGCCCGGCTCGGATTTTCCGTTGCCACGTTGAAACGGCCAGAAATCCTGATCGTGGATGAGATCTTGGGGGTCGGAGATGCGGAGTTTCAGACCAAATCTTTCGAGCGCATCCAGCAATTCCAGGGTGAAGGCACAACCATTTTGCTAGTTTCACACAGCCTCGATCGAGTTAAGGAAATGTGCAGCCGGGCTGTTTGGCTCGACCACGGTAAAATTGTAGCTCTAGGCTCGGCAGATAACGTAGCTGAGCTTTATCTGCAGCGCACCAACGATCTTGAAGGCGAACGGCTGCGCCAATCCAGCGAGGCAACCTTGGCTGCGCCCCGACGCTGGGGCAGCCATAAGATCGAGATTGCCCAGGTTGCAATCAGCACCTCCCAGGGAGAAAACCGAGCTATTTTTCAGACTGGCGAACAGCTGACTCTCAGGATGAAATACATCGCCCATGAGCGAATCGCTCATCCCAATTTCGGGATCGCCATCCACCGCCAGGATGGGGCTTTGATCACCGGTCCAAACACTGCCCTGGCAAATCTCGAGTTGTCTGAAGTATTGGGAGAGGGTACCGTAACATACACCATCCCGTACCTGCCGTTGCTCGATGGTCTGTACCAGTTCTCGGTGGCTGTTGTCAACCAGAACGATACTGAGACCTATGATTATCACGATCGCCTGTATCCATTTCGGGTGATCAACCGGGGTGGTGAAATTCAAGAACAGTACGGCCTGGTAACCCTGCGGGGTGAGTGGCAGCACACTGCCTCCATTTAGCCTTTCAGGCAGGTCGGAGAACGATCATGGATTCGATGGATTCAAACGAAAAGCCCAATTACTTTGATGCCGATTACTACGCTCACGGCTGTGGAGAGCCCTATGGACGCAGCGAGGCCTGGCTGGCTCTATTCAACGCCATCGCTGATCGGATTGTTCAGGACATTGGCCCCGCCAGTGTTCTGGATGCTGGCTGCGCCATGGGCCTGCTCGTTGAAGCACTTCGTCAGCGCAGCGTAGAAGCCTATGGATTGGATATCTCCGAATATTCAATCAGCAAGGTAGCCACGGAGTACGCATCATTCTGCCGGGTCGGTTCTGTTTCAGAACCTTTTGCTCAGCGCTACGATTTAATCATCAGCATCGAGGTGCTCGAGCACATGCCTGCTGCCGAATCCGAAAAAGCCGTCGCGAATTTCTGCCAGCACACCGACGATGTGCTGTTTTCTTCCACACCTTTTGATTATAAAGAAGCGACCCATTTCAATGTCCAGCCGCCCGAATACTGGGCTGAATTATTTGCCCGCCACCAATTTTACCGGGATGTTGATTTTGACGCCTCGTTTATCACCCCCTGGGCTGTTCGCTTTCGCCGCCGAAATGAGCCCTTTCAGCGCCTGATCCGTGATTATGAGCGGAAATTCTGGCTGCTGTGGAAGGAAAATACCGATTTGCGCAGCCTGATCCTTGAAATGCGCAGTGATCTCTCAGCAGCCAGGGTCCAGATCGAACAGATGGAGAAAGAAGGGCAGCCGGCGCTGGTCGAAAAAGAGCACCAGCTGCAAGAACTAAGCGCCACTTTGGCCAGGATTCAGCACAGCCGGGGCTGGCGAATCCTGGAATCACTGCGCAAGCTGCTGAGGAAAACTCCTCCAGAAAAATCTCGCTGAGCCACGCAAAATCGTAAAATAATTTGAGCCTATCCGAAAAGTAGTGTATGTGGTTGTTGCATGCGCAGTACGCAACAACCACATATCTTCCGACTTTTGGGATAGGTAATTGACTGGAAATTCCTTTGCCTGAAGTCATAGTCCTGTTTACGGCTGATCCCCATGAAAGCGCTATGCCTGTGGTGCGCCTGCTCGGTCCGGCCCAACAAGCCGGGCTGCAGGTTATTTTTGGCAACCATGGCTCCGATATTCAGCCTCAGAAAGTAGCCGAAGCGGATGTTGTGGTGATCCAGCGCGATTTTCCGCGCTTTACCGAGGCATACGCGGCCATCATGGCGGAGGCTCACGCTCAGGCTAAACCCGTGATTTACGAAACCGATGATCTCCTGCTGGCGCTTCCTTCCGGGCACCCTTCCCGCAGTGATATCAGTGATGTCCTGCTGCCGGTGCTTTGGGCAATTGTTGAAGCGGACCTTGTCACGACCAGCACAGCTTTTTTGCGGGATTTCTTGAAACCCTTCAACCCAAATATTCAGCTTCTTCCCAATCTGTTGAATGATCAGCTTTGGAGTCTGCGGGCACTCCCACAAGCCGGGCAGGCCAGTGGTCCGGTTTGTATCGGCTATATGGGCGGGCAATCCCACTTGCTTGACCTGGTAGCTGTACAACCTGCGCTAAATAGTGTTCTGTCTGCTAATCGGGACCGCGTCCGGTTCACCTTCTGGGGGGTCCGCCCTCCGGATGAGCTGCTACAGCAACCCGAAGTTGAATGGATCCCGTTGGACTTGCAAGATTACGCAGGTTTTGCCCGCTACTTCAGCCAGCAAACCTGCGACATCTTTATCGCGCCGCTTAAAGATAACCTGTTTAACCGCGCCAAGAGCGCCCTCAAGTTTTTAGAATATAGCGCTCTAGGGGTGCCAGGCGTATATAGCCGTATCCCTGCCTATGAAGATACAATCGTGAACGGGCAGAATGGTTTCCTGGCCTCCGATCTCCACAGCTGGCAAACGGCCCTTGCCAGCCTGCTCGACAGTCCTAAACTGCGCAGGGATATGGGCGGGGCCGCCCAGCAGACTGTCAAAGAACAATGGCTGCTGTCCGGCCAGGCCAAGCAGTGGCGCTGGGTATTTGAGCAAGCGGTTCAGTTGGCCCAATCCCCTGATTCGCTGCGATTGGACCGTTTGCAGGTAGTGATGCGGGCTGCCAGCCAGATTCAAACCCGCCATCAAGATTTGGATGCAGATAACCAGCAGCTACGTAGTCAATTAAGCGCTTACACAGCCCTAGCCGGACACTTGCAAACACAGCTGGATGAGATCCATCAAAGTCGCAGCTGGCAGCTGCTGCTAAAACTCAACCGATTGCGCCAGCGGGTGAGTTTAAGCAAAGACAACAAACCATAAATTATTTTGAATACGGAATCAGCGGTCCTTACCAATTACGACATGATCACTTACTGCAAGCCCGCCCAAGTCGAACACCACGTCATTGACGGGCGGCCTGTGCTTTCAACGCCCCAGGGCGGAAAAATTGCCATCGATCCCACGCTGCTGTCCCTCTGGGAGTATGCACCTGGGCATACCCTGGAAGAGATCATAGCAGGTTTCCAGGATGAATATGCCAGCCAGCAAACAGTTCGAGCCGCCTTAGCCTGCCTGTGCCAGGCTGGATTGCTGATGCGAGAAGGAGATATATCCCTACTACAAACATCTTCAGAGCCAGTGTCTGGCCCGCCTGTCTCCGCGATATTGGTGGGATATAACAGCCGAGAATGGCTGGCAGAATGCCTGCCTTCATTGCTGGCCCAAACCTATAGTCCGATCGAGATGATTGTCGTAGACAATGGCTCGCAAGATGAGACCTTGCCCTGGTTGGAGGCCAGCTATCCGCAAATAAAATCTATCCGGCTCGACCCAGCCGTACCGCTCTCATCGGCCATAAATCAAGGCGCGGCCCTGGCCCATCCCGAAAGCCGGTTGCTGATTCTGAATCCAGATATCCGCTTGGAGCCGGATGCAGTGGCATTTATGGTTGCCGCGGCTGACCGCGACCCGGCTTGCGCCGCAGTGGGCGCTAAGCTGCGATTTTCGTGGGCGCCGGCATTTCTCAACGGGCTGGGAAACCAGGTGGGCCCATTTTCATGGGGAACCGATAACGCCATCGGACACCTGGACCTGGGCCAGTTCGATCACTGGGAAGAATTGCCCTCAGCCTGCTTTGCCGCTACGCTCATCAATCGCGCAGCCTGGCAGGCAGTTGGACCAGTTGACGAAAGCTATCCCATGTATTACGAGGATGTCGACTGGTGCTACCGGGCCCGGTTGAGGGGCTATAAAATATTACCGGCACCCAAGGCAATCATCTATCATGCCTTCGGCGCAAAAGTTCCAGGCGGTAAGGCAGATACACTCTCGCCATCTAAGCTTCGCAATGTCGTTTATGGTCGTTACCGGTTCGCGATTAAAGTAACCGGAGCATATCTTTCACGGTTCATCTCAATCTATTGGGCGGAAGATTGGACAAACCTCGGACGGCACCTGTTCAAGCTCGATTGGAGAATGGTGGGTGGTTATCTTCAAGGTTGGCTCGCGGTTTTAGGTGGCCTAACTGAATTGAGAAAAACCCGAAAGGCTTTGCAGGCACAACGAAAATTGGCGGACCCGGAATTATTTGCCGTCCAACGCAACATCCCCATGCCGCTGATCTGGCACAGCCTGCCTGAGCTGACCTGGGATCACATCATCCATCATTACTCGCCCTTAATAATTTCTGGAAGGACTCAAGCGATGCCAGAATTTCAATCCGCCACGCGCCGCCCGCACCTGCTAATCGTCAGCAATGACGTGGTTGACGAGAAAATGGCTGGCCCTGGAATGCGCTACCTGGAGCTGGCCCGCGCCCTGGGCAAAAATGTTGATGTCACCCTGGCAGTACCCTCCGCTACCAGCCTCCAAATCGACGGCCTTCAGCTGGTGCGTTACTGGGAAGAACGACCTGCCAGCCTGCAAGTCCTGGTAGAAAACAGCGATATTGCCTTGGTCTCGACCTATATGGTCAACAAATTCCCCTTTCTAAGCGCCACGCACACCCGGCTGGTTGTAGATCTATACGATCCAACCGTGCTTGAAAATTTGCATTATTACCTGAACGAACCCATGAGCTCCCAACAGGCTCTTAATCATCACGGAATCGCAACGACCAACCAGCTGCTTAAATTGGGCGACTATTTTGTATGCGGAAACGAACGCCAGCGGGATTATTGGCTCGGTTGGCTAACTGCAATCGGGCGAGTCAATCCCCTCAACTTTCAAGACGACGCCAGTTTGCGAAAACTGATCGATGTGGTCGGGATTGGTTTCCCGGATCGTGATCTAGAGCCTGGCAACAGGCTGCTGCGTGGAGTCCACCCGCAAATCCCGTCAGACGCTCGGATCGTTCTATGGGGGGGCGGAATTTGGAACTGGTTGGACCCGCTTACCTTGATTCAAGCCTGGCCCAAAGTCGTGCAAAAACACCCGACCGCTCGCCTGGTTTTTCTGGGAACTCGCCATCCCAATCCACTCGTGCCTGTCCATGAGATGGCCCAGCGAGCACAACAACTGTCGGCTGAGATTGGGGAAAAAGATCGCTCGATCATTTTCATCGAGTGGGTCTCTTATCAGGAACGCGAAACCTTGCTAAACGAGGCAGATGTTGGTGTAGCTTTACATCCCATCCACGTCGAGACACGCTATTCCATCCGCACCCGAATGCTTGACTATCTTTGGGCTCGCCTGCCAATCCTGGTCACCGATGGGGATATTACCAGTGAATGGGTCCGGCAGTACAATTTGGGAGTGGTGGTGCCACCATTTGAGCCTGATGCTGTTTCAGCAGGGTTAAACCTCCTGCTGGATAAGCAGAAAACGGATTTCGCCCCGGCGTTCGAGCCGCTATTTTTGCGTCACCGCTGGTCCCGGGTGGTTGAGCCGCTCCTGCGCTACTGCCTGCAGGGGGGGTACGCGCCAGACAGACAAGAGCGCAGCATTCAAGCTGAGCCAGAACCAGCCAACCGCAGCAACCTGGCCCGGGCAATCTACATTTTTCGAACGGAAGGGCTGAAAGCGCTCTTGCACCGTGCCTGGCGGCATCTTCAATGGCGCTTTTCTAGGCCTTGAAGAATTTGGCCATGATGGTAGATATTACTTCCTAAATCAAGACCTATAGCAGGCCTGAACAGTATCAAACGAACCATCGATGAAAATATTGCACGTCACACAGGGTTATTATCCTGCCAGGGGAGGCACAGAACTCCTGGTCCAGAGTGTTTCGGAAGAGCTTGTGAGCCAGTTTGGGGATGAAGTCACTGTCTTCACGACCAACTGCTACAGTGGAGACGCATTCTACACGCCAGGCTTGCCAGCGATGCCCATCGGATGGGAAGAACTCAATGGTGTGCGTGTGCGCCGTTTTCCGGTACGCAGCTGGCTCAGTCGCTTGTTTTACCCATTCCGGCCCACCAACCGCAAGCTGCTTTTACCAGGGAACCAATATTACCGCACCCTTTACAATGGCCCCATCATCCCCGGGCTGGCTGGGGCAATCCGCTCAATAGATTTCGATATCTTGATGGCGTCCTCATTCCCGCTGCTGCACATGTATGTGGCGCTGCAGGCGACCCATCAGACCGGGCGACCATGCGTACTGGCGGGCGGTTTACACCCGGATGACGCCTGGGGTTTTCAACGCCCAATGATATACCGCGCCATTCGCCAGGCTGATCATTATCTGGCTCACACTGAGTACGAAGCTCAACATGTGATCGAAAAAGGCGCACACCCTGAAAAAGTCAGCGCGGTTGGACTGGGCGTGGACCGCGTTCCGTTTGAGGCGACCGACCCGACCGAGGCAAAAAAACGCTACAACCTGGGTGAAGAACCGATCGTAGGATTTATTGGCCAAATTGGAGGGCACAAAGGTGTAGATACTCTGCTCAAGGCTATGCCTCTAGTCTGGCAAGAAATGCCGGAGGCCAAGCTGCTTATCGCCGGCGCTCGAACGCTTTACGCTGAAGCGATGGAGGCTACAATCCGCCAGCTCCCACCGGATGATCGAGCCAAGATTATTCTTCGGTACAACTTTGCCAACGAGGAAAAACCCTGGCTTTTTGCCGCAACGGACATCTTTGTTTACCCATCGGGATTCGAATCGTTTGGAATTGCCTTTGTCGAAGCATGGGCTGTCAAAAAACCCGTTATTGGATGCCGACGCGGGGCCGTCCCCTGGGTTGTTGACGCCGGACGCAACGGTTTGTTAGTTGAATACCAGAATGAGCAGCTCCTGGCAGAGGCAATCCTGCAGCTATTGAAAAACCCAAACTGGGCTCGCAGCCTGGGCGAAGCGGGTTATCAAAAAATGCTCCAACGCTACAACTGGCCGGAAACTGCTCGCCGCTATCGGTCCATCTACGCCCAAACGATTGAAAACACACAATTCCAACCTGAATAGTTTGCTGGTATTGCAGTCAATGGGGGGACTTCGTTTATCAACTTTGACATTGAAAAGATAGATTTTCCCAAGGGACGTATTTCAGTGGGGGTCAAATACACCAGGCTGACACAATTTGGAGGAGAATATTTGGTACCCAAATCTGTTCCCCAGGATTGGAAGGCACCCTCAGCCAAGTACCTGAGTACGCCATAAATTCGGCTGACATAACAACATTGAAAAGGGCGAAATACAGTTTTAGTTGATATACTTACGATAGCTACATTTGTCAATGCAAACTCTTGTGAATTTGATAACATGCTCTTTTAGAAAGGATAATCTTGACTTAACCTAATCATTTCGTTCGTAAAATATAATCTTTTTATACGCCAAGAAAAAGGCAAACCTTTCGAAAGACTGGGGCGCAAAGTTACGGGTCTAAACAGTTGTAGGACTGCATGACCGCCGAACTGCCTGGATAGATAGATTTATTGACTTACACTCCCTGGGCAGTTCAACCGCTCAGGGAGTATTTTTTTTCAAGGCCAGATTTATTGCGATACCGACCCAAGTCATTATTATGAGTGCCCGGCCTGGGTAGTTGGCCAAGCGAGACCAAAGCTCAGCACAGGCCCTGCCAACTACCATGAGCCATCCGCATTCAAGGAAAGTTTCAATAGAGGCATTTATAGGATCGCTCAACAGGATACTCAGCAGCACAAGGACATTGCCATGCTTCGTAAATCACTTATCACAATCCTGATCTTCATCCTGATGGCTGGTGGGATGTCAATCGCCACAAGCAAGACAACTCCCGCGGCTGCGCAGAAGCTGCAAAGTGTCAGCGTGCCCAACGCTTCACTCCCGGAAGCTCCTGATTTTGCATCCTTGAATTTTGGGGACGCCTGGGATATGAGCGAATTTACCGACATCTCCCAATATCTTAACGGAGCTGGGCGACATCCATCCCTGACGAATATCTCGGTTGCAAACGGACAGTTCTCGGCCCGTTCGATTGGAAATAATATTACAGGCCCCCTGGCAGCCTTTTACCCCCTACACGAAGGATATGAGAACTTCATGCAAATCGGGGGAAACCTTGGCAGTCTTCAGCCGATTAACTCTCAGGAATACAACTGCATCTACATTGCCATGAAGGTCAACTCTCCGACCAAAACCAACGATACACAGTTTGCAGATATCTTTCGAGTGTATTATTCCAACGCCGCGACCTCTGGCGTGCTCTACGACTATCTATATTTTGAAAATGCCGTCTGGCCTTACAATCCTCAAACCTTAGGATACCGGCTGTACAAAGTCAATCTTAGTTCTCCCGCTCATCTTTACCCCAATTCAACCAGATGGCAGGATCAATCGTACTGGACCAGGCTCGAGATCAATCCCACCATTTATAAGGATATTGATTTTCAAGTCGATTGGATCCGGCTTACATCCTGCGGCGAAGAGCCTGCCTATCAGGCCAACATTTCCTGGTCGCCGGATAGCTCCATCAACACCATTTGGGCCCGTCCAGCTGGCACAAACCGCAATATCGTGGTTGCCAGGGATATCATCGGGGCCGCTGGTTCTTACCAGCTGAGCACCAAAGGCCTGGCACCTGGTTCGTACCAAATTGGACTGGGCACGTTAAGCAATTGCTGCACCCAATGGAGTAATGGAGACTTAACAATTAATCAAACGCCCATGGCAGAGGTAGTTTATCCTTCGCCAATCAGCGGCCAGGATTATTCTACGAACGCTGGTAACGCCTGGGACATGGATCCTAGTGACATTGACCAGGTCTTATGTTCGACTGCCAGTTTTAGTGACGGGCAGCTGCATATCCAGACCGCCTACCCGGCTGCCTTGCCATCTTCCTGCAGGGGGCCGGTGCTTGGCGAAGCAGACAGCCGCATTTATCTAAATATGCCCGGCCCGCTCAAGAACGCCAGCGAATATCGCTATCTGAGCTTTAAATTAAACATGGAAGGGAGCTATGCCATCCCTGCCGACGGAATGATTGGGCGTTTCATGTGGACAACTCCCAATGGCTGCACCCAGGTCAGCGCCGACATTCCTTATGAGGTCGGCTGGAACCCTTACGTCATCGATCTATACGATCCATTCAATGGAACGCCGGTCGCCGCTGCCCCGGCTGGCTGTGCCAAAGTGCCCTGGTCACAAACCGGGGAAGTGGTCGCTTTGCGCTTCGATCCCAATGAAAACTATACAGGTGTTTACGTTCCCCAGATGGTTTTTTCCCAGCATTTTGATTGGATTAGCCTTTCCAAGCCAGATAGCGTGGTGCAGGGTAATTCCTATATGATCGGACTGCAGTTAAATAAATCTTTAAATCAGATTAACAACATCGAATACTACTTCACCACCGATCCTCAGAGCCCGGCTCAGAATATAGCATTAAGGTATAATAGAGAGGTTGTTGCACCATTAAGCGCCAATCATTTCATCTATCTCCCAGGGATCATTACTCACGGGTTACCTTTCGAAAAGCCAAGTGTTGACACAAACTTCAACTGGGATACTACAGGTGTAGCTCCCGGAGATTACTATATTTGTGCGAAAGTGTACGACGACAAGAACGAATCAACATTCTGCAGCGAGGCCCCCGTGCAAGTCAACCACCCTTAAAGACTGCACTTTACCCATTGATTGAATGGTAGACGCTGGGTGTTTGCCAGGCCTGGACCTGCAAACACCCGCGTTTGATTTAAGCAACTTTGACTGCTATGTGGTTTGCCAATAGTAGCTGATTTATCCGAAACCGCAAACGGCGAATAAGTGAGAGGAAACCGCCTTCGAAACCCAAATTTAGTAAAATCTCTTATGGCGGTTTGTTCAGTTTGGGATAACTCGAAGTTAGAGCCAGGTGGCGACTCACCTGAGTCAGGGTGTTATATCACGTACCCATTTAAATTGTTTTTTCATCTACGGCAAGGATCTATATTGCAGGCAGCTAAATGAGGGCGACACATTCTGGTTTTTTTCAGCGCATCAGGCAAAAATTCAGCCAGGTGGGGATTAAGAACGGTTTTCTAATCCTGATTCGCAAGCTTTTCAATGGCAAAAAACTCGCCGATTCGGATACGGTTTCTTTCGAGCAGGAAAATACAACTTACAAACGCTGGATCGACCAGAATGAACCAGACTCTGCTGAACTGATCCAGCAAACAAATAGAGCTGCCAAATTTGCCTATACGCCATTAATATCCATTCTCGTACCGGTGTATAATCCGCCCCTGCCTGTTCTGGAACAAGCGCTGACCTCCGCCATGGCCCAGACGTATCCCTTCTGGGAATTATGCCTGGTGGATGGTGCTTCTTCTTCGCCTGGCGTGCGAGACTTATTGATTCATTTCTCTGAACTTGATCAACGCATCCATTTGAAACTATTAGATGAGAACCTGGGTATCTCCGGGAACAGCAATCACGCACTCGCTATGGCGCAGGGAGAATTCACCGCATTCCTCGATCAGGATGACCTGCTAGCCCCTTTTGCTCTATTCGAGATCGCTCAGGCACTTAACCAGAATCGCAGCCTGGATATGCTTTATTCCGATCATGACCTGCTCGAGTTTGATAACAGCCGCCGCAAACAACCACTCTTCAAACCAGACTGGTCACCAGAAATCATGCTCTCAGCCAATTACATCACCCATCTGACCGTGGTCCGCACCAGCCTGGTGCGAGCTGTGGGCGGTTTTGATGGAGAGATGGATGGCGCCCAAGACTGGGATCTATTTTTAAAGGTCAGCGAACGGACCTCAAAAATCGCTCACATCCCAAAAATTCTTTACCACTGGCGCGACAGCCGGGATTCTACCGCCAGCAATATCTGGGCCAAAGACTATGCTCCAGCTGCCCAGCTGCGAGCCATTAAAGTTCACTTGACCCGACTCGGTCAATCCGGCGTTCAAGTATTCTTCGATCCCAGTGGATATATCCGGGTCCAATGGAAATTCGACCGGCGCAAAAAGGTTTCAATCATAATTCCGTCCAACGGCGCTAATGCGACGCTCGAGCGCTGCGTCAATTCAATCATCAAAGGGACGGATTATCCCAATTTTGAGATTGTGATTGTCAATAATGGCAGCAAACGCCCTGAAGAATACCCTTATTATCGATCAATCAGCGCAGATGGACAGGTAAAAGTTATCCACGATGACCGGCCTTTCAATTACTCGGCTGTCAATAATCTTGGCGCTCAATCTGCCAGCGGAGATTTATTTCTGTTCTTAAACAATGACACCGAGATCTTCGCTCAAGACTGGCTAGATGAGCTTGTCATGTGGGCCCAGCGCGAGACGGTTGGCATTGTTGGTGCCAAACTGCTCCATCCCGATGGTAGTATTCAGCACGCCGGGGTAATTATTGGGTTGACTGGCTTTGCCGGTCATATCTTCGGGGGGCAAGCCGAATTTCAATGGACAAACTTTGGGCTGGCGGAATGGTACCGTAATTACAAAGCAGTAACGGCTGCCTGTATGATTATCCCGCGCCATGTGTTCGAACAGCTGGGCGGTTTCGATGAAACCTTCATCCTGTGCGGAAGCGATGTTGAAATCTGTCTGCGGGCGGCGCGGTCAGGCTGGCGCATCGTTTATAATCCTTTCGCCAGGCTGTGGCATCTCGAAGGTGCCACCCGGGCAGGAGAGGTACCAGCTCAGGATTATCGCGTTTCCTACGGACATTACCTGCCAACGTTACGAAGCGGCGATCCTTACTTCAACCCCAATCTGTCGTACTGGCAGCTTAACCCGACCCTAGCGCCAACCGACACGCAGCCGCCGCTCGAGTTCGTATTGGATTTTCTAAAAAAGCTGAAAGGAAGCGGGCCAAATGAGCCGACTGAATGACTCCCGCAAAGCTTACGATACCTGGAAGCGGCTGGGTTGGAAAGTTCTGCGCCAGAAAATAGGTCGCAGGATTTCCGGCGGAGACGGCCTAAGCGATTACCGGCATGAAGCCATGATCTTTGCCACCTGGATGGACTTCTCGCAGGAAGAGATCAATCTCAGCCGCAAACTCCATCAGATCTATACTGGGGACCTTAACATCCGCAGCATTACCTGGTTCTTACCAGAATTTGAAAACCCCTACTATGGGGGAATTTATACCCTGCTGCGCTTCGCCGACTATTTCAAGCGCACCAAGGGCATCCACAACCAGTTTGCCATCCTGGGCAATATCAATGACCAGCAGTTAGCCGGTAAGATCGCTGAGATATTCCCCGCACTGGATGGTGACCCTGTCCGACATTTTACGCTTTATGAACACATTAATGATTTGGAGGCGACCGACGCAGGCATTGCCACTTTGTGGGGCACGGCTTATTTTCTACTGCGCTTCAACCAGACAAAACGCAAATTCTACTTCATTCAGGATTACGAACCCCTGTTTTATCCTGCCGGCTCGATCTTCGCTCAGGTAGAGGCGTCGCTGCGTTTTGGCTATTACGGGATTGCCAACACACCCACCATCTGCCAGATTTACCAACAGCAGTATGGTGGTCAGGCCGAATATTTTTATCCCTGCGTGGATACACACATTTTCCACCCCTCGCCAGAAGACAGCCAACTGCAAACTGAACCTTTTACCATTTTCTTCTATGGCCGCCCCAACCATGCTCGCAATGGCTTCGAATTAGGCGCTCAGGCCCTCCGAATTTTAAAGAAGAGACTGGGGAGCCGAGTCCGGGTTCTGGCAGCTGGCGCTCGCTGGGAAGTGAAGGATTACAGTTTAAGTGGGGTGGTCGAAAATTTGGGGTTATTAAGCTACCAGCAGACTGCCGAGCTTTACCGCAGCTGCCATGCCGGATTAGTGATGATGTTCACCCGACACCCTTCTTATCTGCCTTTTGAGCTGATGGCAAGCGGCAGCCTGGTCGTCACCAATCTTAATCCAGCAACCACCTGGTTCTTGAAGGATGGCCAAAATTGCCGGTTAGCACAGGTCAGTGCAACCAGCATTGCAGATGTATTAGAACAAGCGCTGCTCGATCAGGAAGAGCGGCGACGAATTACCCGCACAGCTGCCCAACAGATACAAGCCGATTTTAGCGATTGGGGCAAACAGATTGAAAAGATCTACGCATATATGTGTAATCCAGAAAAACAGGATTCTTAACCATGGAACGGGCTGGCGTCCGGGAAGCTTTGTTCAGGTAGGATGAAACGGATCAAAGATAATGCGGATTGGAATTGATGCATCCGCCCTGCCTCCCAAACCTGTAGGGGCAGGCAATTACATCATCGAGCTCGTGCGAGCCATCCATACGCTGGAAAGCCGGCACGAATTCATCATTTTCGCCCAGCAACATGGCCGGGAGCTGATCGGTTCTCCGAGGCGCGATGGGTTTGAGTGGATCTGCCTGCCCAATCACAGCCCTGCCAGGCGATTAATCTGGGAACAAACCGGGTTTCCCACATTGCTCAAAGAACAGCGCATTGATCTTTTACATTCTCTCCATTACACCCGTCCCCTTAGACTGGCATGTCAATCTATCGTGACCTTTCACGATATGACTTTTTTTCTATTCCCTCACCTGCATACCAGAGCCAAACGCATTTTTTTTCCTCTGATGATCCGCCTCAGCGCCAGGTCTGCCGACGCATTAATTGCCGACTCTGAAAGCACCCGTCAGGATGCAATCCAGATCCTGGGACTGCCGCCGAAGAAAATAACAACAGTACCACTGGGCGTCAGACCCGAGTTCCGACCCGTGCATGATGAGGCGCTTAAGTCAACAGTCCGGGCACGCTATCATTTGCCGGAAAAATTTCTACTTTTTGTTGGGTTAGTTGAACCAAGAAAAAACTTACCTCTGCTGCTTAAATCATATCGCAGGGTGGCAGAGCAAGGCAACCATCTTCCACTGGTTGTTGTGGGACGAAAAGGCTGGATGTATGAGCAAGTGACCGGTATGATAGCCAGCCTGGGCCTGACCGGGGCGGTCCACCTGACAGGATACATCCCCCCTGAGGACCTGCCAATCGTTTATAATCTAGCAGAGGTTTTTATCTACCCCTCACTTTATGAGGGTTTTGGGCTGCCGCCTCTGGAAGCTTTGGCCTGCGGCACACCGGTTATCACAACTGCAATTTCATCAATGCCGGAACATATTGGTCAGGCTGGGCTGCTGATTCCTCCCGGCGACGAAGATGCCCTGACGCAGGCAATGATCCGCCTGTTAAACGATCGGGAGTTCAAAAGCCGACTCTCAGTGCTGGGCCCCCAGCAAGCTGCGCAGTTTACATGGACACGAACAGCACGCGAAACGATGCAAGTATACGAGAACGTCCTGAAGAACGTTTGACGGATGTTAAAATAACTATTTGTATCGTCACCTACCATTCTCGAGATCTACTACGCGACTGTCTGAATTCGCTTTACGAAGGGACCAGCCTCGATCCAGAAATCATCGTGGTGGATAATGGTTCAGGAGATGGCGTGGGGGAAATGCTGGCAGCGTATTTCCCGCAGGTTCACTTTATTGAGAATACCCACAACCTCGGTTATACCCGGCCAATGAATCAAGCGCTTAAAGCCGGCCACGGAAGCTATCTTCTGCAGCTTAACCCAGATACACTGATATTGCCTGAAGCTATTGACCAATTGGTGGATTTCTTAGAAACCCACCCCAGCGTTGGTATTTGCGGCCCTAAGGTCCTGAACCGCGACTACACCCTCCAGAAACCCTGCCGGCGAGGCGAGTCTCGTCCCTGGGCGGTCATCAGCTATTTTACCGGTTTAGCCACGATCTTCCCAAAAAGCAAACTCTTTGGCGAATATCTGATGAGCTATAAAGACCCGGATGAAACCCATCCAGTCGCCGGGGTTGCCGGCTCTTGTATGTTAATCCGACGCGAAGTCATTAAACAGATTGGTTACCTGGATGAACGTTTTTTTGCCTATCAGGAGGATGCAGACTTTTGTTTTCGAGCTCGGCAGGCTGGATGGCAGGTTTACTATATGCCAAAAGCACAAATCATTCATTACGGGAGCATGGGCGGCTCTCGGGTTGAACCCATCCGATCGATTATCGAGTGGCACAAATCTTATTACCGGTATTATCGCAAAAATCTTGCAAAGGATTATTTTTTTCTCTTCAATGGACTTTACTATGGGGCCATGTTGTTCAAGCTGATCGTGACCCTGCTGCAAAACTTGATACGCAAGGAGAAATTCGCTGGATCTCGCAAACCTTAGGCTACGCGTAAATACTCACCTCGATCCAACGAACCAATCTGACCAGTCATATGCCAACTGACATCTTCTCTTCCGCATTTCTTTTCGAAGCGATCCTGATTTCTCTAGCTTTTGCTATGATAAGCTGCTGGATCGGGATACGCCTGGCCGTTCGTTGGGGACTGATCGATGAGCCCGGCAGTGCACCACATAAGCAACATACCTCTCCCACGCCTCTGGCTGGTGGCTTGGCTCTGTTTGCAACCGTTATCCTCGCTACCTTGGTTGCCGGTATCCTGGATTTGCCCGAAGTTTGGGGGACGTTCCTGGCTGGCTCAGTCGTTTTTGCATTTGGCATCTGGGATGATATAAAAACCATTCCGCCGCTCGCTAAACTTTTCGGTCAGGTATTAGCAGCCATTATTTTGATCCGCCTGGGTATCTATATCCGAATTTTCGAATCTCCGGAATTCTTTCTTCACCTTAACAGCTCGATTGACATCTACCTTGACTGGCTGCTGACAGTTTTTTGGATGGTGGGGATCACCAACGCTTTCAATTTTGTTGACAGCATGGACGGTTTGGCGGTTGGGTTGGGCGGAACGGCAGCGGCGTTTTTTATGCTGGTTACCCTGGATGCTCGCCAGTTCACGCTTTCTGCCTTCAGCGCTGTGATCATTGGTATCTGTATCGGCCTTTACTTCTTCAATTCCCCGCCAGCCAAATTGTTTTTAGGCGACTCAGGTTCCCAGACCCTTGGGTTCATCCTGGCAGTACTGGCGATCATCTACCGCCCGTTGAGCGCCAATCAATCCTCTTCTTACGTCGTCCCAATTATGATCCTGGGAGTCCCCATCTTCGATATGGCGCTGGTAGTAGTTTCACGGTTACGCCGAAAAAAGCCAGTTTATACCGCGGCGCGAGATCACAGCTATCATCGTCTGCTTTTCCTGGGTTTCGGACCGCCAAGAGCTGTATTGATCATGCAAGTTACCTCTTTGACGCTCGGTTGTCTGGCGGTTGTCGTCTTGAACCAGCCCCCTTTGATCACAAACATAGTCTTCATAATTGTGGTATTGTTAAGCCTGTTTGCTTTGCTTCTATTTGACAGCAAACAACGCTGGAGCTAAAGCCTTCGAACACTTAATGGGCTTAAATAGCTCTCGCAGCATTGATTTTGCGCGGCTTGACGCCGCTTCGGAGATCATATCCATGGATCAATGGTCACTACGGACCGAAATTCTGACAATCACCCACCGCTGGCCTATCATTGTATTCTTTATTATAGTTGGCAGCCTGGTTGGATGGGGGGCAGCGCGGATTTACCCGTCCCCTTACCAGGCAGCTGCTGAGTTATACGTAGGCCTCGATGTCTATCGCTGGGCGAAGGACCAGAATGTCCTCAGGTTCACGGGCGGCGTCCCCTTTAATTTTCCAGACGATTATAAGAACTGGCAGATGGCAAACTTGAACGTGATTATTCTGACAGATGATGTCAAAAGGGAAGTGCTTCGCCGATTAAGGGAGCGAGATTCTTATTGGTTAGATGTCAGCAGAGAACAGCTAAGCGATATGATGGAAGTTTATTGGCGAAATGCTGGAAGATGGAGGATTGTGGTCAACAATCCGCAGCCGCAGCATGCGATTCAGGCAGTTGAAATCTGGCAGGATGTCTCAATCGAGTTAATCCAAACCGCCACTTTCCACGCTCGCAACACCATGCTGTTCGATATCCAATTGCAATCGATCGCCTCCCAACAAAACCAGACTCAGGTAGAACTGGCAGCCCAGCAAGAGCTACTTCAGGCATTCGGCCGTTTGCAAACCGAGATCGCTCAAATATCTGCCGATCAAGCTGTACCCGTAGATCTGCACTCGCAACTTCAAACGCTGGCAGCTGCCAGTGCTCAAGATACTCCAGGCTGGAGCATCTTGCTGAAAGAGCTGCCGGCAGCCGATTCTCAACCCATCCATTATCAGGAGTGGGCTACCGGTGTTCAGGCTTTACTCCAGGAAGAGGTGCAGATTTCCCAGCTGGCATTGAACCGGATGGAAATCGAATGGGATCAGACCATAGAGTCGTTCACCGAAGCCTCCCAAAGTTCCCGGGGAGTATCACCCACCCTGGAGGTCGAGAAGATTTCCGACTCCATCGAGCCTGCTATCCGGATCCGACCGACCAGCACGCTGGCCTTGATCGGAGGATTGCTGGGCTTGGTCATCTGGGGGCTATACTGGGCTGGGTGGCTGACGTTAAGGGCCCGCAGATGAACGATCGGCTATCATCAATTCTCAATGGTATTGCAAAGCTAGCCTGGGTGCTCTTCCTGGTAACATTACCAGTTACCAGTTTTCCTTACTTCCCGCCCACCTTTGGAGGAGGCACCCTGGTACGCCCGCTATCAGTTTACCCTTTACTCGTGCTGTTGGTCCTTGTGACTATTCCTCGGTTGTTCACGCGCACTTTACCCAAAGCAACTCTGTCTTTGCTGCCATTTGCATTAATTGCTATTGCCAGCTCCGTATTGTCTTTGCTGCGAAATATCGAACCTGTGCTAGGCGTCTCAGTCATTGAACGAGTTGCCAGAGCTATGATCACTCTCGGGGTAGGTGGGGCAATCTATCTGACGATCGTTCTCTGGCCACGCTCCATCGCTGAATTGAAAGCCTCCTTACGATGGCTTTATACCGGCATGGGCATAGCCATGTTTGTCGGCTCGCTCCAGGCAATTTACATAATCCATTTCACGCCAACCTGGTATACATGGATGAACGAGCTGCAGAAATATATCTCCACTCGCCGGTTGATTAACAACCGTATTTCTGGTTTAACTTATGAACCCAATTGGTTTGCCGAGCAAATCAGTTTTATGCTGCTACCCTGGCTGTTGAGCTCAGTCTTGAATGATTATTCAGCCTTCAAATGGCGCTGGAGAAAGGTGACCATAGAATGGATCTTGTTGCTCTGGGCAATCGGTTTGCTACCGTTAACGTTTTCGCGGGCAGGCATCTTGAATCTGGTTGGGCTGGCCTTTGCCGGCCTCATCTTCTTTCGATACCGTCCCGGCTCATATTCAGCCAGCAGGCTGGATAATACCCGCGTTAAACGTAAAAGATGGGTCCGGCGATTGGTTGAAGTGGGATTGGCAATCACAGTAATTTTTGGCTCTATTTTTGTAGCCGGAACTCGGAATGAATTTTTTAGCCGATTGTGGACTTACTGGCTTACCAAAAACAATCCGACTGTAGCAGGATACATTAAAAATTTGGGTTTTGGGGCGCGCTTCACTTACAGTGAAACAGCATTTAATACCTACAGCGCCTTCCCGGTCCTGGGAGTAGGTTTGGGTAACTATGCTTTCTTCTTCGAAGAAATGCTGCCAGACCGACCTATCAACCTGACACCGGAAGTACTAAGATTGATTACCCCAGAAGAAGGCCGGAACCGGTTGATCACTGCAAAAAATTTTTATTTGCGCCTTTTGGCAGAGACCGGTATCGTTGGAACCGCAGCCTTCATCGCTTTTCTGGCAGCAGTGGCAGGTTGCGCGCTCTATCTCTGGTTGTCGCCTGACCGGGGGCCAAGTTACTGGGGTACAGCAGGGTTGCTGGGCATCCTGGCATTTACTCTTTCGGCCTTTTCCTTTGACTCCCTGGCCCTGCCCAATATGTGGGTGATCTTGGGATTCACAACCGCAGCAGCAACTATTTATCAAAAACAGGACTTTGTGGCCTCCTCGCTTAATTCGTGAAGTGAAAAGAGGAGATTGTGTTGTGTGAAAGAACTCCTCGCCACAACGCTGTCCATAGAACTCATGAACAGGAGTAGTTTAGCGAATGAAACGTTCAACATCTATGATCATTATTATCGTTGGGCTGATATTATTTTTAATGGCCTGTTGTATTTGTCTATCCTTGATTGGAGGAATTTTCATAATACGGAGCTCAAATAGTTCGAACACAAACGCTCCGGGAATCAGCGGTCCCACCCCCGAAGTCATCCGACCCACCAATTTGCCTCCGGATACCCCGGGACCTGACGTTACCTTCCCCCCAGATCTGCCGTCTGGCTATTCCCCCATTACCGAAACTTTGGCAATATTAGATAATACAATCGTACCGATTAACAACCTGCCTGACCTGGCACGCCGGCTGGAGGGAAAACAGGATATACCAAACACAATCGAGCCCCCGGCCAGCCCTTTTAGGGTTGGTGAACAGCAAAGTTTTTGGGTTTCCAATGTTGACAGCAATGAAAACTTCCAAATCGACGCCACGCTGCAATATATTACCGATCATGTCTATTTCTGGATTGAGGATGGCGTGTCATTCCGCTCTGGGGAGCTTCAACAACTGGCCGATACCTTCGAACGCAATATTTTTCCAACCAACCGAGAATTTTTCGGCAGCGAATGGTCGCCGGGTGTAGATGGCGACCCACACCTGTATATTCTATATGCCAGTGGTTTGGGATCGACCCTGGCAGGCTATTTCTCGTCTGCTGATGAGTACCACCCCGATGCGCATGAATATTCCAATGCCCATGAGATGTTCCTCTTGAACGCTGACAATGTTAGCCTGGGTGAAGAATTTGCTTATGGCGTTCTGGCGCATGAATTTCAGCATATGATCCATTGGTACCGTGACCGCAATGAAGAGACCTGGATGAATGAAGGGTTTTCCGAGCTTGCCATGTTCTTGAATGATTATGATGTGGGTGGTACAGACTATATTTATACCCTCGATCCAGACATCCAATTAACAGATTGGCCGAATGGCAATAACGACACTGGTCCACATTATGGGGCTGCTTTTCTGTTCGTTAATTATTTCCTGAACCGGTTTGGTGAAGATGCAACTAAGGCTGTTGTGGCTGATCCTGCCAATGGCATGGTATCTATTGACCAGGTATTAACCAGCCTGGATGCGGTCGACCCGCTCACCCAAAGGACTATTCAAGCCGACGATGTCTTCGCAGATTGGGCTGTGGCTTCTTATTTGCAAGATGAGCGCGTTGGCGATGGTCGCTATACGTATGCCAATTATCCGGCAGCCCCGCAGCCATCCGAGACCGAGTCGGTCAGCTCATGTCCACTGGACTATCAAACACGGGATGTACACCAATATGGAGTTGATTACATCCGCATTAATTGCACTGGCAGTTATACCATTCACTTCGAAGGATCCATTCAAACCAGTGTTGTGCCTGTTGACCCGTTCTCGGGGGTTTACGCTTTCTGGTCGAACCGAGGGGACGAATCAGATATGACCCTGACTCAGAACTTCGATTTTAGCGAAGCTTCCGGTCCGCTCACCTTTTCTTATTGGACCTGGTACGACCTGGAGCAAGATTACGACTACCTGTATTTGGCCGCATCCACGGATGGAGAGAACTGGCAAATTTTGACCACACCTTCCGGAACTGCAGAAGACCCCTCCGGCAACAGTTATGGATGGGGATATAACGGTGAGAGCGGAAATGGTCCTACCTGGATCCAGGAAAGCGTAGATATATCTCAGTTCGCCGGGCAAAAGGTTCAACTGCGGTTTGAATATGTCACAGATGCGGCCGTGAATGGCCAGGGCTTCCTGCTGGATGACGTCGCGATCACGGAAACGGGTTACTTCTCCGATTTTGAGTCTGATGATGGCGGTTGGGTCGCAGATGGGTTCGTGCGTATCCAAAATGTCCTGCCGCAGACTTATCGGCTGTCTGTGATCCATCTTGGCCAAAATTCGACAGTAGACCAGTACAATTTATCCGGAAACAACGTCATTGATATTCCCATCGAGATCGGCGATGGAACCGATGATGTCGTCCTGGTGGTGTCGGGAACAACCCGCTTTACAACCCAAAAAGCGGCCTATCGTTTCAACATTCAACCTTAAATCCGGACCATAAGTGGATACACTTAAATACAGTGTGCCGGGCATCGAATGCCTGGCACACTTTTAATGTCTCCATTCACTTTTCCATCCACTTTGGCAAAGTCAGCGGGCCGGGCTGCACTCCTCAGGCACAATCACAAAGAGATAAAGCCCCAAACAGGTGTTGGCAATCAATTTGCTGAACGAGGAGCGCGCATTTCAGCCAGCTGCTTTTCAAGTTCAGCACGCCGGTCAGCAGCGGCCTGTTTTACATCGGCTTGAATGGTATCCACTCGAGATTGCAGTTGATCACGGAGTTCATCTCCGGAGCTGGGCGCCAATAGGATCGCCAGAGTCGCGCCGACCATTGCGCCTATCACCATGCCGGACAAGAAGTTCATCAAACCTTTCATACTTTTCTCCTTTTCATTCCCATTTTTCTTTAATTATACTGGATGAATCCAGACTCAAATTCTCCTGCATATCTACATGCCTAACCGAAAAGTAGTATATGTGGTTGTTGGTGCGGGCTGCGCCCGCACCAACAACCACATGCCTTCCGACGATACAGGAAGTTCCTAAACCTTTGATGGGCTCCGTCAAATTATATAGACCATGTCAAATTAATCAGGATAAACCACCTTTAGACATGATGTCGTTATAGACCACGCCCCTTGCCCACCAAATCCAGCAGGCAGTGTAGATTAAGAAAACCTCCCAGGCATTAGAGCCTGGGAGGTTTTTTTTCATCGCCGCACGATATCGAAAATTGGGACCAGTCTTGCCCCCGGGGGAAAATCGCTAACGATCTGCCTGATTATGCTGTTGGCCTCCTCGATCAGGGGTAAACCCTGTTCGGGGGACAGGATATCTCTGAAAATCAACAGCTTAACCTGCCGGCTGAAGGATTCCATCAAGATGATGGCCACTCGGGGTCGACCCGTATCCAGCATCTTGAGGGCCAATTCTAGAGTGAATGTAAGAGTTTTCCCTTGGATCTTATTCAGTTCGCCTGTATCAACCAAAGCCTGTACCTCTTTAACCAGGCTTTTGATCCGTTCTCGTACATTCACTTGCTCGACAAAGACGACTGTGGTACGGCCGGGAACCGTGAAGGTCCCTGTCGCCGCGTCATAGACGCTCGTTTTGACCAGTGGATCAACCGAGTTTTCTTGAACCGGGTGCAGGCCTAACTCAACACCGATCAGCTGATCGAGCGTAATACTCTGCGCCTCGTCGTTGGCATTAATCAGAACATAGATGGCCTCGTAGCTAGGATCCAGATCTGACCCGATATGATCCATGATGCTCATAACGATCAGGCCTGGCAGCTGTCCGGGGCCCGTGTTATGGAAAGCAACTCGCGTCTGGATCTCTTCGGCAGTCTGCAGGCGGAATAGTGCTGAACTGTAGCGGATTTGCAACAACTCCTGATAGAGCGCCGCGCTTAACTCGATGTCCGCAGCTCCAGGTTTCAAGTCCGGGTTAGCCAGCAATGGACCCATAATCGGCCAGTTTGCCTGGTTAACGCCGGCAACCGGTAAGCCTGCCCCGAAGTTGTTTTGCTGATAGGTAAAGTCCAGCTTGTTGAACCAGTCACCAGAGTTGTAGCTGTCGCGGTCAAGTGACTTTGAGCGTAGCAGGTCGCTGCCAGCATGCATGAAGGGCACGCCTTGTCCCAGCAGAACTGTGCTCAGGCCTACATTCTGGATGCGCACCCGATCGGCCATGCTGGTTCCCAACGGTATCTTGTACGCGTTGTTATCGTAGAGGGTCTGGTTATCATGCTTCGAGATGTAAGTGATATTCTCCTGCGGGTCCTGGGTGTACCCGGCTGGCTGCCCGTTGTAATCCACTTGGGCGCCGGTCACCAGGTTGCCATTGCGATCTACGAATGTATAGCCGGCCAGGTTACCGGCCAATCCAACCCGAATCTGGTCCGTAAGCAGCAGCAGTTCTGCAAGCTGGTTCGAAGCAGTGTAGGAGATGCTTAGCACGTGGCTTACCGGATCATAGCTGAAGGTGACCATCTGGCCAGCCTCGACATTGAAAGCGATGTTTGATCCATTTTGCACACCGCCGGCGCCATAGTTCTCAGCCCAGCTTTCGTTGATGGTTACCTTGGCCTCGTAGCTCCCGGCCGGGATGCTGCTGGTGGAGAAGGAGTAAATGCCGTCACCATCAGGGTCTTGCAGCCAGGAGCGCAGGCAGTCGGGCTGCCAGTCGCTCGAGCAGCCGAGCTCGCCCTGGAAGTTGCCCGGCACTGTGGCGATCACCTTGTTAACGTTATCGGCGACCCAGTGGGTAGCATGCGAGTAGTAAAACTTGACCTGCGTATCGCTGCCCAGGTTTAAGAGGATATTCGGCCCATTGCGCTCGGCGTTCACGCCGTAGTTTTCATCCCACGAGTCGTTGAGGGTGGCCTTATATTCCCAGTTGCCGGCCGGGACTGCAAAGGTTTGCTGCCACACCATATCATTGGTGTCATAAGCCAGATGGGTGGCGGCGCAGTCAGCCTGCCAGTCGCCCGAGCAGCCGAGCTCGTCCTGCAGGCTGCCGGGGATCGTCACCGCAGACGGCTCTGGGGCGGGTTGTGCGACGGTGTTCAGGGCGTTGGGGTCATAGAACAAGCCGTTGGCAAAGCCCTGGCGGCGGATAAGGTCCTGCCCGCTGTCAAACGGGCCACCACCTCGCACGGCATCGCGCAAACGGTCGCTGAAGGAACCAATGCCCGAGCCGCCCAGGTTGAGCTGGGTGGCCTGGATAAAGCGAGCGTCATTGGCTACCTCACCAAAGTTCCAGCCTTCGCCATAGATGTAGATTTCTGATCCATTGACCCCGCCTCTGGCCTTTGTCAGGGCGTCTAAGTTTGCCCGGACAGCCAGCATATTGGCCAACGAGTGATGTCCCATCAAGTCGAAGCGGAAGGCATCGACCTTGTACTGCGTAGCCCAGGTGACCAGTGAGTCGATCATAAGTTTTTCCATCATCTTATGCTCACTGGCCGTATTTTGACAACATGTGCTGGTCTCCACCGCACCCTGATCATTGAGGCGGTGATAGTAGCCAGGGACGATGCGATCCAGAACCGATTTTTCGGCCTGCCCAGCGGAGTTGGTATGGTTGTAGACTACGTCTATAACCACCCTCAGCCCCATTTTATTCAACGCCTGGACCATCTGGCGGAATTCAACGATGCGGGTTGTCCCATCTGGATTAGTGCTGTAGCTGCCCTCGGGTGTGGTGTAATGATATGGGTCGTAACCCCAGTTGAATCCATCCAGATCATTGACGGCTGTGACAGCCGCTTGCTGTTCCTGCGAATCTGGCGGATAGGTAGCCAAAACCGCCGGATCAGGCTGCTGCCACTCGGCCTTATTCTCGTTGATGGTGGCAATGTCGAACACCGGCAAAAGGTGCAGATGAGTAAGCCCTGCCTCTTGCAGTGCGCGCAGGTGTTTTATACCGTTCGTGTTTTTCAGCGCAAAGGCTTTATAAGTGCCTTTGAGTGCGTCCGGCACCGAGGGATCATTGACACTGAAATCGCGCACATGGATTTCGTAAATGCTGATGTCTTCCGGCGCTGGCAAATCGGGCTTGCCAAGCTTATCCCAGCCCCCTGGTTTCAGCGCCGGATCGCTCAGATTGACGATCTGGCTGTGGGTGCTGTTCATCGACAGACTGAATGAATAGGGATCGGTGACCAGGTTGTGCTCCACCTGCCCGGTGGAATGCACATAAACTTCCACTTCATACAGGTAGTACCTGCTCTTCCAGAAAGGTGAACCGCCTATGCTCCAGACCCCGCTGTTGGAGTCAAGGGTCATCGGATAGGTTACGCTGGTGGCAGCCGGATCGCTGTTATTAAACAGGTGCAGCGTGACGGATTTGGCCGTGGGCGCCCACAACCGCAGGGTGGGCCGATTGCGATTCCAGCTCACGCCCAGCTCGCCATCGTAGGCGTACAGGTCGTCCAGCACGCCCGGGATCTGCAGGCCGGTAGCGTCCACCCGCGCGCCATCTTTGACCGCCAGCACAGCGATCTGGCCTTTTAGGATGTCTGGCACCAATGCCAGATCGGCCGATGGGATCCTTAAGGTAGCCATCCCTGCCAGGTGGCGATATCCATCCACGCCAGCCGGGAAGGGAGGCGCAAGCAAGAGATTGAGGCAGGTGCCGCCCGTGATCCCCACATCGTCGAGGGCCATGCCGCCGTCAGGCGCGTAACACAGCCAGTAGTCCGCGGCCGGGTCAAAGGCGATGGACCAGGCGATGCGGTCTGCAGCCACCCAGTGTGCTTTCTGGCTGTTGATGTCGCCAGGAGACGCGCCAGCGCCGACGATCGGCAGCACATAGTGCGGCCTGGCCGGATCGGGCCCTACACCTTCAAGCTGCCAGACCTCGTAGCCATATTCTCCCAACACCAGTAACTGGTCCGGGCCGGGATCTTTGGTGTCGCCGCGGTGGATGATATACGCCAGTTGGGGCGCGCCAGGCTGCAGCGCGATCTCGAAGTATGGGCCATACGTGTCAAAACCGGTCGGGCGGACAGGGTCCGTCCAGGAAGGATTGGGCGCAGCCGCGCCGTCCCACACATGCAGACCCCAGAAATCGTTAAAATCAGCGCTGGTTGGATCGCCGTAGTCGCCATCGGCCCGGTTGTAGTGCAGCGTGGCGTAGTTCTCGGCCGCACCGCGAGTGGGATAAATTGCCACGTCGCCGGATTGTTTCCACACGGTCGCTACTTGCAGCGGGATGAAGCTCTCATCCGGCCCGGGATCCTTGGTATCGCCCCGGTGGATGATGAAGTTCACCGGCTGGGTGGCGTCCTGGATGAGGACGTTCCAGTAAGCGCCGTAAGCATCGACGCCATCGAACGGCTTGGGAGCATCCCAAACAGTCGCTTCAGCCGGATCGATGGCGCTGCCCCACAGGTGCAGGCCCCAGAAGTTGTTGAAGTCGGGACTGGTCGGGTCGCCATAATCCCCGTCGGCACGGTGGTAGCGGATGGTGACGTACCCCTGGGCCGCCGCCTGGGAGGTATAGAAGCTGGCGTCGTCATTTTTCAACCAGATTTCGGGACCGTCCGTGCTCGGGTTGAAGAAACGGTCGTCCTGGGTGCCATCCTTGGTGTCGCCGCGGTGCACGATAAAGCCGACGTTTTGGGCGCCGGGAGTCAGCTCGACCCAGGCGAAGCGGCCGTACTCGTCTTCGCCCAGGAAAGGCTTGGGGGCAAACCAATCGATCGTCTCTTCAATATCGCCCCACAGGTGCAGGCCCCAGAAATCATTGTAATCGCCCGTGGTGTGGTCGCCGTAGTCGCCATCCGAGCGCTGGTAGTGGATGACCGCATAGGGGGGCGTGCCGCCCGAACCGCCGGGCTGCACCAGGACTGGTTGGACAGCGCTCACTTCGGCGTAGTTCAAGTGGCCGTTGAGGTCAGTGACGATGGCGACAAAGTCCAGCATATCGCCTTCGTTAAAACCACCGGGCACGTTCTCCAGGGAGAAGAACACCCGGTAGGGGGCATTATCGTCCACGCCGATGACCGTGTAATCGCTTGTGCCGGTCTTGCGCACTGCGAAGGTGACCTCGGCAAAGCGGCCTGCGGCCAAAGACACGCCGACCTCGATGCGGTCCTGGACTTCGTTTCCATCCAGGACGGAGGTGTCGATATCGATCACCTGGTTATCGCTCAAAGTGCTGAAGAAGATCCCAGGCGCAAAACTGCTGCCCGGCAGCGCTACATCGGCCCTGTAAATCACGAAGCTCAACGCGGGCACATCCACGGTCACCTGGCCGCTGGCGTCGCTGGCGATGGCAGGGGCAGTGGTGGGGTAAACCGCTGAAAAGGAGGTGCTCGGGCTATCGGTGCCAAAAGTAGCGCTCTGGGCACTGTTTGCGTTGTTAAAGGCAACGATATACTCGATCTTTTCGTCGCGGTCGATGCGGCTTAATGCATAGATACCGGCCGAGCCCTGGCTGTAGCGGTGCAGCTGGGCGCCCGTGCGTAGGGCCTGGTGCGCCTGGTAGACGGCTGCATACTCACCAAAACTGGCGTAAAGCGGGTGCGTGGAATCGAAGTTGTCGTCGGCAGTTGTGGCGGAGGTGCCCATCAGGTCATCATCGTTGTAATCCAACACCTGCGATGGGAACATATCCTGGCGAGCGTCTTTATCGCCGCCATCGCCCACAAAGCCCTGTTCGTCCCCATAGTAAATGACAGGAACGCCGCGTGCAAAATACATCATCGCGTGAGCCAGCTGCGAGCGGGAGACCTTCTCCGCATCGGGCAGTACGCCATTATCTGCATCCAGGAACCAGCCGAAACGGCCACGGTCGTGGTTGCCGATGAAAGTAGGCAAAGCATAAGCGTTGGAGTCTGCGTCGATAAAGTAGTCGTCATTGACGAAGAGATCACGCAGGATATCCGATGCGCCGCCTCCCGAAGCGTAGCTGCGCACCTGCTCCTGGAACCGGAAGTCCAAAACCGCGGGGAAATCGGCCGAGCTGGTGAAATGGCTGAGCAGCACTTCATTTCCGCTGAAGACCTCGCCAAAAATAAAGAAATCGCTCTTGCCGGTGGCCTGCGCGTGCGCCATGATCTGCGGGACAAATTGCTGCCAGAACTCCAGGTTAACGTGCTTGACCGTGTCCACGCGGAATCCATCGATATCGTAGTTGCTGATCCAATACTTGTAGATGTCGATCATGCCGTTCACGACGTCGGGATGCTCGGTGAACAGATCGTCCAGGCCGAAAAAGTCTCCATACAGCGAATTTTCGCCGCTGAAGCCGGAATTGCCCCGGTTATGGTAGTAAAGCGGGTTATTGAGCCAGGCCGGGACCTTGAGAGTCATATCCGCAGGGTCGTTGAAAGCCGGCGTGTAGGGGAAACTCACATCCGGGTCGAGCGGCGGGAAGATATTGGTCCCCGCATAGTCCCGGTCGTCGAAGGGCGTGCCATCGGCCATCCGGTACGGGTACTCGGTTTTGCTGCGATAGTCGAAGACGCCTTCCTCGTAGGTCAGGATGTCGGCGGTGTGGTTGGTGATAATATCGAAGAAGACTTTAATGCCGCGCGTGTGGGCCTCGGCGATCAGGGTTTCCAGCTCAAGGTTTGTTCCGAAGTGGGGATCGAACTGGGTCATATCCACGTACCAGTAGCCGTGGTAGCCCGCGGAAATATCTACGCCGGATCCCTGAACCGGGTTGTTCTTAAAGACGGGCGTCATCCAGATGGAAGTGATGCCCATATCTTCCAGGTAATCCAGCTTGCTGGTGAGGCCCGCCAGATCGCCGCCATGGAAGAAACCCTTATCGGCGGGATCGTAGCCGTGATCCAGGCGGTCGCCAGCAATGCCGCCGGTGTTGTTCGCATCGCTGCCGTTAGCAAAGCGGTCAGGCATCACGAAATAAAAGACGTCATCCTGGATGGGGTTGCGCGCCGGCGCGCTCACCAGGGCAGCGATCTCCGGAGGCACCTCGACGGCGATGGGAATAACCGTGATGCCCACGCTATTATCGCTGCTGTCATAGGTGATCTGGATGGTATCGCCAGCACTCACCACCGAGAAGGGCACATTATTCGCCGGATAGGATGTCGTCCAATTTTCGTCGAGCGCAACCTTGAACTGGTACCCGCCGGGGGGGATTGCGCTGGTCTGGAAGAAGTAAACGCCATCCCCATCGGGATCTTGCAGCCAGGAAAGCAGGCAGTCGGGCTGCCAGTCGCCCGGACATCCAAGCTTGGATTGGAAGTCGCCTGCCGCAGTAGCGATCACACTGTTGACGTTATCTGTGACCCAGTGGCTTTTATGATCATAATAGAATTTGACGTCTGTCTGGGCAGCCAGGTCGAGGGTAATATTTGCCCCATTGGCTTGGGCATTGGCGCCGTAGTTTTCATCCCAGGAATCGTTCAGAGCAGCTTTATATTCCCAATTTCCCGCGGGAACGGGAAAGACTCCTTGCCAGACATCATCGCTACCATCGTACACCAACTCGGTAGCGGCACAATCTGGCTGCCAGTCACCCGGGCAGCCGAGTTCGCTCTGCAGGCTGCCCACCAGGGCAACGCCTGAGGGGTCGGGAGTGTGGTCAGCCATGACAGTGTAGCCGCCAAAAAGACCAACTAACGTCATCAGGATCATGGTAGCTACCAGGATCTGCCAGGGAGAATTAAGCCTATTCATATCGCCTCCTAATGGTATACCCCAAGGTGTTTGAAAACCAGCCCTCATCCAAGAAGTTTCGGGTAAATTTCAGAGAATATCTTTCTTGCGTTGCATATTCCCCACAATAAATAAGCGACCTGCCCGGATCAAGTAAATCCGGTCAGATCGCCATCTGATTAATTCACCGCTGTTGCTACGATTCATTGTAGGGATGGAATAATGAAAACTATCCGTGAAAATATTCAACGCTTACTTTGATTATATATGAAATTTCGACCGAGATAACGTTAACAATCTCGCATAAATGAAGAGAAATCGAGAATCCCCTTCGAATGAAATTATTATACCCTTGATCGCAGATATTTGACAGTTTTGGTCTATTTATTTTTGCCTGGCCAAGTTGATAGTGTCACACGGTTAACCAGAGAACTGGTGGCCCATAAAGGTGCTCAGCTTGCTGTATAATTAGGGCCGGTTGCAGGCAAGTTTCAACCTCTGGATGAGGAGAGCCTCGATTTTATGATCATACTATCTGTTGGAATGCCTCGGGCCGGCTCGGGCTGGTATTATAACCTCACCCACGACCTTGTTACTGCTGGCGGGGGGCAAAACGCCCGTCAAATCCGCCAACGCTTTCGTTTGCAAAAAATACTCACCGAAGTTAATTGCAATATCGGCGCTTTGACAGTACGCAGACTTTCGGCAGTCCTGATTCCTTCACTGCTCGGTAATACTTTTGTGATCAAGGCCCACGCCGGCCCCACTCCTTTTGCTTTGCGCTTGATCCGGGCCAGCTGGCTGAGACCCGCCTATATCTATCGTGACCCGCGCGACGCCATGCTCTCTGCCTATGACAATGGTCAAAAAGCCTTACAAAAAGGTCGCCCAAATGCCTTCTCACATCTGGTCGATTTTCAGGCCTCGGTCGCTTTTATGCAGGACTATGTCAGGATTTCGGAAGCCTGGCTGAACTGCAAACCGGTCTTGCACACTCGTTATGAAAGCCTGGTGGAGAACTACGATCTGGAAGCGGAACGGCTGGTTAATTTCTTAAACCTGGATTGGCAATCCCCCGCCATCCTGGCAATTGTTGACCGGTACCGGCCAGAACAGGCACGCTCCGATCAGAAAGGTCTGCATTTCAATAAAGGCATTGCCGGGCGTTTTCGCCAGAAAATGACTTCCGAACAGCAACAAGTTCTGGCTGAAAAATTCGGGGGTTATCTTGAACGGCTTGGCTACGAACTCTAATCCAGGGTAACGAGATAGTATTTCCAAGGGTAGATCGCTGGTCTGAGAAAAAGGGATTTCCAGATTATGGCAGCCCGGTAAAGTTCACCAAAAAAACTGGCATACGCCCTGATCCAAAGCCCATTTGCATTTTTATGAATTCCGAGAGATAATCATGTTTATTAACCTGCCGCCTGGATCTGGATGACTGGGACGGCATATCAACAACAACCTGAACCGACAACCCTGGCCTCTACCATATTAAGGAGAGTACCATGTCAACAACTCCCGCAACCATCCACAATCTATTAGCGGACCAGACCTCATCTGGCCCGCGCAGAAAATTCACAACCCTGGCCATGCAGGCAAAAAAGCGTCGCGGCCAGACGATCACCATGCTTACAGCTTATGATTATCCTACCGCGCTGACAGCTGATCTGGCTGGGATCGACTCGATTTTAGTCGGCGATTCGCTTGGCATGGTGGTTTTAGGGTATCCAAACACGCTGGCAGTCACCATGGAAGACATGCTGCATCACTGCCGGGCCGTCGCGCGCGGCGCTTCATCGGCGCTGCTGATCGGTGATATGCCTTTCATGTCCTATCAGGTCAGCCTGCAGGAGGCTGTTCGCAACGCCGGGCGGTTTTTGCAGGAGGCCGGGATGGATGCCGTCAAGCTCGAAGGCGGTCGTGAACGGGCTGACACAATCCGGGCCATCACGGCTGCAGGCATTCCAGTGATGGGCCATCTGGGCCTGACGCCTCAAAGCGTCCACCAACTAGGTGGATTCCGACCGCAAGGCCAGGATGCTGAAGCCGCCTGGCGACTGGCAGAGGATGCGGAGATTTTGCAAGCAGCAGGCTGCTTCAGCCTGATCCTTGAATCGATCCCTACCCAGCTCGCTGAATGGATCTCCAAAAAACTTGACATTCCCACTATCGGAATCGGCGCCGGCCCGATTTGTGATGGACAGGTTCTTGTCAGCCATGATCTACTAGGGCTGTTCGACCGTTTCACACCGCGCTTTGTAAAACAATACTCCAACCTGCAGGCAGCCATGCGACAGGCTTTTGAAAGCTATAGAATCGATGTCGAGTCGCAGTTGTTCCCCGGCGAGGAACACAGCCTGAAAATGTCTGATGAAGAATGGCAAGGCTTTCTCGACCTGGCGGCTGGCAGTCTGGCCACTGGTAAATTAACCCGGTAATGGCCCCGCCGAGATTGGATATGGGCCTATTACACAGTCTTGATCAGACAATGAGGAAACCATAATGCCCGAAACGCAACCCATTTTGATCGTTGGAACTGGAGCTATGGCTTGCCTATTTGCAGCCCGGCTGGCTGCCAACGGGCATCCTGTTTGGATGCTCGGCAGCTGGCCGGCTGGAGTGCAAGCCATCCGGCAATATGGGGTTCGGATCGCCAAACCAGGTGAGCCAGACCAGGCCTATTCCGTTCAAATCACTGAAGATCCTCAAGCCTGCCGGGGCATTCGCTATGCGCTGGTGCTGGTTAAATCTTGGCAAACCAGGCAGGCTTCAAACCAACTGGCTGCCTGCCTGTCCCCGGATGGATTAGCACTGACTTTGCAAAACGGCGTGGGCCATCGGGAGATCCTGGCTCAAGACCTTGGCTCTCAACGTGTGGCAATGGGTGTTGCCACTTTGGGAGCCAACCTGGCTGGGCCAGGGCGCGTCCAGCCGGCTGGAGACGGCGTGATCTCACTTGGAATACATTCCCGGCTGCCCAGCCTGGCCGATTGGCTGCGAGCGGCTGGTTTCGTCGTCGAAACCAGTGCAGACACCCATGCGCTGGTTTGGGGTAAGCTGGTGATTAATGCCTCTATCAACCCTCTAAGCGCTTTACTTGGAGTCGCGAATGGCTCGTTGCTTGCCCTACCCAGCGCGGCGAGCTTTGCTGTCAACAGTTGCCCGCGAATCCGCCTCTGTCGCAGTTGCCCAAGGGGTACGGCTGCCCTATCCTGACCCGGTTGTCGCGGTTGAAGCGATAGCTCGTCAGACTGCCGACAACCATTCATCTATGCTACAGGATCTACGCAGAGGCGCGCCAACTGAAATTGATGCGATCACCGGTGCTATTGTCCAAGCTGGGGAACAAATGGGCATATCCACACCTGTCAATCGCTGCCTGTGGCAACTGGTGCGAGCCCGGGCAGAGGCTGGACACAAGTTGCCGGAAATTTTTTCTTCATAGTTGAAAGCGAATACAGATGAATATTGTTACAGCTTTACCAGAACTCTTCCAGGTACGGTCCGGGCTTAGTGGCCCGGTCGGCCTGGTGCCCACCATGGGATACCTGCATCAGGGACACATCTCATTGGTGCAGGCTGCTCGTGACGAATGCAAATCTGTCATTGTCAGTATATTTGTTAACCCGACTCAGTTTGGACCCGGAGAAGACCTGGAGACCTATCCCCGCGATCTGTCCCACGATCTGGCAGTGCTAGAAGAGGCTGGTGCTGATTTGGTCTGGACTCCTACGACAGCGGATATGTATCCACCCGGCTACCAGACCTGGGTATCGGTCGATGAGATTACCAGGTACCTCGAGGGCCAGATGAGACCGGGGCATTTTAAAGGCGTAACCACCATCGTTGCCAAACTATTTAATGCCACACGACCAGACCGGGCATATTTTGGCCAGAAAGATGCCCAGCAGGCCGCTGTCATCCGCCGTATGGCGCAGGACTTGAGCTACCCGATCGATATCGTTATTTGCCCAATCGTGCGCGAACCAGATGGCCTGGCGATGTCCAGCCGGAACAGCTACATGGATCCGGACCAACGCCTGGCAGCCACTGTCCTAAATCGGGCTTTGACCGCTGCCAGCCTGACTTTCCAGGCAGGGCCGGTCGAAGCAGAAAATTTGCGGGAATTAATCGCCTCGCTCGTCGAAGCCGAACCGCTCGCTAAATTACAATACGTATCCTGTGCTAACCCCGATACGCTGCAAGAGATCGAGGGCCAGGTGACCCATGCTTTGCTATCGATGGCAGTCTTTGTTGGCAAAACCAGGCTGATTGACAACCGGGTATTACCGTCAACTACCACCCGCTAAAGCGAGTGGCTTGTCACTGGAGTAGTGGAGTGCCCTAAGTACTAAACCGTTTCTCAACTCCGAGACATTCGCCGTTATTCCGGGTTATGCGCTGTTGTACCCGGCGGCGTTTCGGCTGGTTGACTTCTCTTACGAGAGAGAGCGGGGTCGGCCCGCAGCAGCCCTGCTTGCAGGAATTTCTCGTACTTCCCGCAAACAACAGCGCAGTTTGTTGGAACAATTGTACTATAGAAAGGAGATGTCGGCTTCCTCCACCCGCTAAAGCGTGTGGTTTCCGCCGACAAGAATGATGAATTTACTGAATCTGACCAATTTATATCAAGGACCTTTTGGATCTTCCGTGGTAGTGCCACAGATTATTGTGCACCCATGAACAGAGAACAGGATTGCATATGTTACTCACAATTGATGTTGGCAATACGAATCTAACCCTGGGAGTCTACCTGGGCCAGGATGCTGGCCCGCGCTGGCGGCTTGCCACCGTTCATGACCGCATGCCGGACGAATATGGACTGCAGTTCATTGGTCTGCTGGAGCATGCTGGCTTTTCTCCAAACGATATCACTGGCATCTGCCTGGCGTCCGTCGTACCTCCCCTGACCGGTAAAGTGGTCGATGCCTGCCGCCAGTACCTCGGGCAGGAACCACTGGTTGTAGATACTGGTGTCCGAACTGGGGTCCGTATCCGTTATGAGGATCCAAAAGCGGTTGGCGCCGACCGGATTGTTGATGCGGCTGCTGTCCAAAAGCTGTATGGCGGTCCGGCTTGCGTGGTCGATTTTGGGACCGCCACCACCTTTGATGCCATTTCCGATTCGGGCGATTATCTCGGGGGAGCCATCGCTCCTGGAATCGGGATTGCGGCCGAAGCGTTATTTCTGCGCACGGCTAAACTTCCCCGAGTAGACTTACAACGACCGCCAGCGGCAATTGGCCGCAATACCGTACATGCGATGCAGTCCGGGCTATTGTTCGGCTATGTTGCCCTGGTGGAAGGCATGGTCGCACGCTTCCGCAGCGAGCTTGGACCAACCATGAAAGTCATTGCAACCGGCGGCCTGGCAGAGATTATTGGGCGTGAAACCACTGTGATCCAAATCAGCGCTCCTTGGCTGACATTAGATGGGCTGCGGATTGTTTGGGAACTGAATCGTGGAGCCCAGATTGACTGATGATCTCCGGCGATGATTTCCTCAATCCCGAAGTAGACGTCTCTGATTTTGTTCGTATCCAGACTGAGACCGGTTGGGGCAAGACCCTGGCGCAATTTGCGAGCTGGTGCAGCCCACGGCCTGGATGGCGGGTCTTAGACGTCGGCTGTGGGCCCGGGTTATTGCCAGCCATCTTTCAAAAGCTTGGCTGCCGGGCTTACGGGGTTGATCTGGATCTCAACATCATCTCTATGGGCCGGCTCCACACTGCTCTCGCTTGCAGCGATGCCACCCGGCTTCCATTTGCAGCTGGCTGTTTTCAAATGGCAACAGCCAGCAATTTATTGTTTCTACTTGATGATCCTGTGCCGATTTTAGAGGAGCTCGCCCGCCTGATTAGTGCAGATGGACGGGTCTGTGTGCTTAATCCCTCTGAAAATCTCTCCGTAATTGCTGCGGCCGAATTCGCTACCCAACGCGGACTGGAAGGTCTGGCGCGGGCTTCGTTGATCAATTGGGCCTCCTTGGCTGAGCACCGGACGTCCTGGACTGCTAAACAAACTGAGAAATGGTTTACTGCGGCAAACTTGAGTGTGAGCACAACTATCCTGAAAATCGGTCCGGGATTTGGCCGCTACAGCTGTGGAACACATCGAACGCAGACAACGACAAAGTCCAGATAGAAAGGTCGTATGGAAACAAGGCGAATTAAAACCAATCATCCTCAGGCAATCTCAACCGCCGTAAAACTGCTACAAGCCGGTCAACTGGTGGCATTTCCAACCGATACCGTCTACGGTCTTGGCGCGCAGCTATTTAATCCGGATGCCATCGAAAAACTGTATCAGGTTAAAGAAAGGGAGCATTTGAAGGCAATTCCCGTGCTACTCAGCGACCCAGCCGCACTTGACCAAATTACATCCAACTTGGATATTATGGCTCGCAAGCTGGCCGAGCACTTTTGGCCTGGCCCATTGACCCTGGTTGTTCCAAGCCATCCAAACCTGCCCGCAAACCTATCGCCGCTTCCCACGATTGGTGTGCGCATGCCCAATCACCCGGAGGCCCTGGCGCTGCTTGCAGCCAGCGGACCTTTAGCTGTGACCTCAGCCAACCTCTCCGGATGGGAGAACGCACAGACAGCTGAACAGGTTTATACCCAGCTGGTTGCAAGAATCCCACTCATCCTGGACGGAGGCTCAACCCCTGGCGGGGCTGCCTCAACCGTTGTCGATTGCACGGGTCCAGAGCCCATCGTCCTGCGGGCTGGGCCGATCACACTGGAAAAAATCCGCGCTGTACTGAATTCGGGATAGCTCTAATTCAAACCCACAACACCACTTGCCTAGATCTGAGGAACCCTATCTCGTATTCACACCAGAATAATAATACAATATAGGTCTTATTATTCTAATATTATCCTTAACTTGATCTCATGCCCTGTTTAAATAAATTTGCATAATAATAATTGTATTCTCCTTACACAAAACCACGCCCTTTTTGTGGTAGCCAGACCACAAGTCAGGGCGTGGTTTCTTTAACAGTTTGCACTACACAATTCTGGTTATTCCCCACCCCGCTCTACCCATGTCCGAGGGGCGGGAGCATGAGCATGGGTATCTCCAATAATCTCTCATCTAACACTCAGCCTGTCTTCATGCTCTATTCAAGTGTCTGGCTATAATAAAGATAATTCTCCTAATTAAAAACCGTGCTCCTGGGTTTGGGTGGCAGCCATCCCTAAGGCACGGTTTTGGTTTAACGAAATATGCCTTCTGGAAGTGGCAAAATTGGCTGCTGATGAATGGGCAGTACCACATGAAATTGGCTGCCTGGGCAAGTTGCTTCATTATGACCCGGGCTTTCAACCCAAATTTTCCCCCGGTGAGCCTCAATGATACCTTTAGCGATCGCCAGGCCTAATCCGGGCCCCCCTCCTTTGAACTTCGTTTGCCCTGAAGAATGATAGGCCAACTCTCCGGTCTGATAAAACTTGGTAAATATCAACTCATGGTATTGTGGGGATATCCCAATGCCGTTATCTTCCACGATGATCTCAATGCATGTCTGGGACGATTGCTCTTGCTCAGGTTTGAATTCTCTGCCAGAGACCCGGATCAACCCTTCATCCGGTGTATATTTGATTGCATTCACCAACAGGTGCCGGAATGCTTTGCTTAATGATTCAAAATCCGCTTCGATTGGCTGCAGGCTGCTCAAATCCTGAATTTCTAGGGTTTGATTGCGCTCCTTAAACGCTGGCTCAAGTTTAACCGCAAGATTCCGAAACAGGCTGCCAAGTGCAATAGCTTGCGGATCGAGCTGGAGGTCGCGCGCATCAACCCTGGCCATGTCAAACATGCTATCCACAATCTCTTGTAATCGGGTCGATCCACTTTGGATTTTCTCCAGCAGGGTTTTATAATAGTCGTCGCCGTGCAGGGCTTTCTCATCATACAGCATCTGGGCTGAACCGCTGATCAAAGTCAGCGGTGTACGGATCTCGTGCGAGGCGATGTTGATAAAATCCGACTTGGTTCGATCCAGGCGTTCAAGATGGCGATTAGCTTGATCAAGAGCCGCATAGGCCCGCTGAAATTCATTATTGAGACGAATTAAACCTTCCACCAGACGCACGTTCTCAAGGGCAATTGCCGTCTGATCTGCTAACGCACTCAATAACTCCCACTGCGATTCCCAATAAGGCTCTCCCGAAACCTTCGGTCCGAGTGCCAAAACCCCAATCCATTCATTTTTACTTGAAATCGGAATGTACACATCCATACCGAGTTGGCTAAACCACACCCGTTCCGGCCTGGGAGCGGATCTGTAGCGTGGCTGGATTTCCAGGTCGTATTCTGAGAGCGGCCAGTTCTCCTGCCGGAAATATTGGACAATTGGGCTGTTGGCAGACAGTTCAACTTGTTTGGGGCTCTCAGCGTCGTTGCCACTTTCTCCCCGCAGCCGGTATAAGCCATTGTTAGCGCTATTTTTCTCGTAATCCACCAGGAAAAGATAGCCGCCCTGTATATCCAGGACATCCCGAACGCTGGCTATCACCACCGATGCCAGCAATTCCAAATCCAAAACGTTCGTTATGCTCTGGCTGTAACGACTGAGGATGTGGGGAACATCCAGACCCTCGCCCGCAATGGTCCGATCGATTTGATTTTTAATGACCTGAAGGATGGGATTAATCATTAAAGCGAGCACCACTGCCAAAGCCAACCCCACCCAAATTGGCTGGTAGAACGGGTAGTTGCTTAACAATACATCGATGCCCAGGAATGCGAGCAGATACAAACCCAGACTGATCCCCACCATCAAAGCCGAACTGGTGATTCTGAAGACCAGGGAGGGGATATTGGGTAAGGCTGGCGTTAATAGCGCGTAAACCCCCAGGATGACGCCCAGGATATGAATCACCACACCAGGCACGAGGATCCCAGCCAGAATCAATGTATCTCCAACCACTGTAATAACCAGGACCAGCGCCCAATAAGTGATTCGATTGCGATAAAAAGATGGTTTCACCTTGCGATAGGTCTGCAAGGCCAAGACCACCCCAGCGCCTGAAAATATTGCCCACCCACAAACGGTAGCCGCTAACACAGCCCGTTCCCTGGTAATTGCCCAGCCGCTCCCAGTTAACCAGATCTCTTGCAACCCCAACCAGTTGCCATCCAGGGTCAGCAGCAGCCCCAACCAGATCAGGGCCAGGAGAGCCCAAAAGAACCGGTAACGTGTAGCGCCTAAAAATCCGCAGGTCAGGTAATAAAAGCCGGCAGCTAATAAGAATAGTCCATAGAATGGCAGTCTTTCCAACACACCCGGTTCGGGAAAATTCAACACCCCCATTTGCCAGCCGGCGAGGCAGCCCACCCACACAAACATCGCAAAAGCGTATCCGATCAGCGCTCTAGCCGCCAACGGGTGCGCATTGCGCTGCAGCAGAGCCACAACGAATGTCAATCCAGAGCAAACAACAGCCAGTAAAAGAGCAAATTGGGGCAAGTCAATTGGCAAACCCATGGATAACAATAACTCACTCTCGGAATAAAATCAGGCTGGCTGTATGTCCGTGCAAAAAATTCTTATCGCCAATCGGACCAATCTCCCCAGAGCAGAAGAAACCTGCCAGAGGTGTACCGCCTAAATTTTGCTGGATAATCGAAATATCACCATCTGGGTAATCGTACAACCGCGTCCCACGACCGTTGCAGGTAAATAAAAATGCCCCGGCTGGTGGCTGGCGAAAAGCCTGGGGAACCAGCATCATATCCAGATCTTCGCGCGCCGTCAGAGCATCCCGCAGATGAAATTGGATATACTCGCCATCCTGGACTTGATCGCCAATCGAGATTGCCCCAGTTTGTTGATCAATCCCCATTACACCGCGGATGAGGAAATCACCTCGGCCTAAATCATCCGGTTCCTGCTTAATTGCCCGCCCGACAAATAATCCGTTACGGAGCAGTTCGCGATCGCTATCTGGCAGCTCGGGAATCAAATCCTGGAGCCAGGCCAGGGGGGCGCGGCCATCCAAATTATAGATATGATTCTTAAGCGCGTGGATGATTTTGAATGGGCGCCAGATTGGCTTACAGCCCTGCGATACGATCACGTCCACATCCAGGCTGCCTGAAAGCGCCACTCCGAGAGCGCCTCGATCTAAGACCTGATCATTCAGAAATAAAGCGTTACCAAGAGGGCGGAGCGCACCCGAAGCCAGGCCTCCCACAACTGGTATCCGTGCATAAACTTGATTGAAAGCAATCAAAATATCGTCCATCGGGGTAGTAAAGGGATCACCTAGTAGGAGTATCAGCTTCGTATCCGGGGGTGCCTCTACCACCCGCTGGAACTCTTCGGGCTGCAGAAGCATGACCGGCCAATTATCAGATTGCAGGATAAACGGTGTCAGTTTGACTTTCGGCATTTGAGCCGCTACCAACGCGACCCCTGCCTGGCCCTCGATCTCCCGATCAGTGCCGACCACACTTTCCGCAGTGCAACCCATTACAATCTGCAGATTCAACCGCTGGCGTAGTCCCGTTGCAATCTCCCTGACGGAGTGGGTGAAATGGGGGGTTAGAAATAATAAGGCTAGATCAAAGCGCGGTTCGAACCCACCCTCCTGTCTAAGGACTTCAATTTGAGCAACCAGATCATCTACAGCCAGCGCTGCCTGGTCCTCGGTAGATAATCCCGAAACAAAGCGCAGCGAACTAACCATCATTCGATCATGCCTCGCTCGGTTTGCTGCTTGGCAGCTACCCCAGCTCCGACAATGCCGGCTTCATTTAACAATTGGGCTGGAACGACTTCTGCTTTCAAATTAAGGTAGTGCATGAATTTTTCATGCTTCTTTACAGCGCCCCCGCCTAGAATAATCAAATCCGGCCAGATCAGCCTTTCCATGGATTGCAGATAGCGATCGAATCGGCGAGCCCACTGCTTCCAGGATAGTTTTTCTCGTTTGCGCGCAGCATCGGAGGACTGCAGTTCTGCATCTCGGCCATCCATTTCGATATGACCAAACTCACTGTTGGGCAGCAGCTGGCCATCTGTAAATAAGGATGTCCCAAGGCCTGTGCCGATGGTAACGATCAAAACCACTCCACGCCGCCCAGCACCGGCGCCAAATGTCATTTCGGCAACCCCGGCAGCATCGGCATCATTGACCACCCAGGTTGGGCAGCCAGTGGCTTTTGAAAACTCGGCCGCTGCGTTCACTCCCAACCATTTGCGGTGAATGTTGGCTGCTGTTAATACTTCACCTGCATGCAGCGCAGCCGGAAAACCACAACCTATCAGGCTTTGCCATTCAAAGTGCTGGGCGATCTCCGCAACCACTTCTATCATTGGATTGGGCTTGGCCGGGTATGGGGTTGGTATCCGGTAACGTGGCGCTAACAAACTGCCTGTTTCGGTATCCACAGGGGCACCTTTGATGCCCGACCCGCCTATGTCGATCCCTAGTACTTCCATCCCGTTTATCCTCCTGGCTCAATTGTGAGTCTCAAGCGATTATATCCTTTTTTATTTTTCAGGCATATCAATCAGCCCTTCGGGAGCCATGAATAAATGAAAATTGATTGTCCGATTTTTGCGGCTCTCACTGCACCAACCGAACAGCATTATTATTTCTTTTAAACAACTTGAGTGCACCCAATTATCTTCTTTTTGGGTTGACAAGCCCTGAACATGATCTTACAATCAGGCCACTTAAAGACGTTTAACAGGATATTTTTCATCTTTCTTGCCGTTTTCCAAAGGAGGAAATTATGGATCAACAGGCTGCCGATCAAACCAGGACCGAAGATGAAATCTACAACCCACCACCAGCCTTATTCGAAACGGCCAACGTTCGCGAGTATGACTCGATCTATCAACGTTCGTTGGAAGATCCAGAAGGCTTTTGGGCAGAACGCGCCGATGAGCTTGAGTGGTTCGAGCGTTGGGATAAGGTGCTGGATGATAGCAACCCACCCTTTTATAAATGGTATGTTGGCGGCAAAACCAACATCGTCCATAATGCACTCGATCGCCACCTGAAAACCTACCGCAAGAATAAGCTGGCTTTGATCTGGGAAGGGGAGCCCGGAGATACTCGTACGTTTTCTTATTATGCACTCAATCGCGAAGTGTGTAAATTTGCTAATGTCCTGCGAAGCATGGGAGTTCGAAAAGGGGATATCGTAACTATTTATCTGCCGCGCATCCCCGAGCAGGTTATTGCAATGTTAGCTTGCGCCAAGATCGGCGCGCCTCACAGTGTGGTGTATGGAGGTTTCAGCGTCGAAGCTCTGGCAGAACGGATTGAAGACGCCCAGAGCCGGGTACTGATCACAGCCGATGGCGGCTGGCTGCGTGGCAAGATTGTCGCTCTAAAAGAGATTGCTGATGAAGCGATTGCCCGCCAACCTACAATTGAAAGTTGTATCGTTGTGAAGCGTACCGGGCAGGATATATATGTGGAACCGGGCCGCGATTACTGGTATCACGAATTGATGACCCTACCGATTGCCAGCCCCTTATGCTATACCGAACCGATGGACGCCGAAGCCCCCCTGTTCATCCTTTATACATCCGGAACAACCGGCCGGCCTAAAGGGGTGCTGCACACCCATGGCGGCTATATGGTTTACACCTACACAACTCTTCGATATGTCTTCGACATCAAAGATGATGACCGCTGGTGGTGTGCCGCTGATCCAGGATGGATCACCGGGCACAGTTATATCGTCTACGCGCCATTGCTGAATGGCGCAACCAGCTTTATGTACGAAGGGGCTCCCAACCATCCCTATCCGAATCGCTGGTGGCGGATGGTCGAAAATTACGGGATCACAATTCTATACACTGCCCCAACTGCCATTCGCGGCCTGATGCGTTTTGGAGATGCCTGGGCTAATCGACACGACTTGAGCAGCTTGCGTCTACTGGGCAGTGTTGGCGAACCTATTAATCCAGAAGCCTGGAAATGGTACCATTCGGTGATCGGCAAAGGCCGCTGCCCGATCATGGATACCTGGTGGCAGACAGAAACAGGCGGGTTTATGATTACGCCGCTGCCTATTACGTCACTAAAACCAGGCTCAGCAACCAAACCTTTCTTTGGAATCGATGTAGATGTCGTCGATGAAGCTGGCAAGCCGGTTGCTGCTGGAGACGAGGGCTACCTGGTGATCAAAAAGCCCTGGCCCGGTATGCTGCGAACAGTTTATCGCGATCCGGAACGTTACGAAAAACAATACTGGAGTAAATTCAAGGGGGCTTACCAGACCGGCGACTCTGCCCGTAAAGACCGCGATGGCTATATCTGGGTTATCGGCAGGATGGATGATGTGATTAAAGTCAGCGGATATCGCCTGGGCACCGCTGAGGTTGAAAGCGCCCTGGTCAGCCATCAAACGGTAGCCGAGGCAGCCGCAGTTGGCCTGCCGCATGAATTAAAAGGCAATGCCATTCACGCCTTCGTTATTTTGAAAACAGGGGTTGATAAGAGCGAAAAACTGGCCGAAGAGCTGCGCAGCCACGTTTCACACGAGATGGGACCAATCGCCAAGCCCGAACACATCACCTTCGTTGACAGCCTGCCCAAAACCCGCAGCGGCAAGATCATGCGCCGTTTGCTCCGAGCTCGAGCGCTGGGACAACCCGAAGGGGATGTCAGTACCCTGGAAGAATAACTATCCTTCGAAGTTCTGCATGAGGATATTGCTTTTGCGAGCACTGGTCTGCAAAAGCAATATCCTCGGTCTGCTTGCTACAGCTTAGGCAATACGATCGACTGCTGTCCCTGATATTTCCCCTTCTTATCCGCATATGAGGTCTCACACTCTTCATCCGCCTCAAAGAAGAGCACTTGAGCGATACCTTCGTTGGCGTAGATTCGGGCGGGTAGAGGTGTGGTATTAGAAATTTCAAGAGTCACGTAACCCTCCCATTCAGGCTCAAAAGGTGTTACGTTGACGATGATCCCGCAGCGCGCATACGTGCTTTTTCCAAGACAAACTGTCAAAACGCCCCGCGGAATCCGAAAATATTCGATCGTTCGAGCAAGGGCGAATGAGTTCGGGGGGATAACGCACACCTCACCTTTGTAATCAACCATTGAACGCGGGTCAAAATTCTTCGGATCCACTACAGCTGAGTATACATTGGTAAAGATTTTAAACTCATCGGCGACTCGAATATCGTAACCATAGGACGACACGCCGTAAGAGATCGTCCCTTTTCGCACCTTGTTGTCCGCATAGGGTTCAATCATTCCTTTGTCCAGCGCCATCTTGCGAATCCAGTGATCAGGCTTCAGGCCCATTTCTACTCCTCCAAATACAATATATTTTATTACTAAGGCTGGCGTCAGAAAATTCCTCACCAACCGCTGGCTGCAAAAACATCCCGGTAAAGCTCGTCCCGCTCGGCAGGCGTCATAGGCCGGGCCCGCGCATAATCCACAAACATAATCGGCAGCAGTTCAGTACCTATATAGCGGCCATTATAAAAGACATGCCGGTCAATGAAGGCCTGACGGGTTGCCGGGCTGATATCGAACTGGTCGAAGAACAAATTACCAAGCCCATAATGGATGAACGCCTCACCTGCAAACTCCATAGCCTGAGGTTGGTGAGCCTGGCTTCCACTCACAATTACAGCTCCCGCCTGTGCCACCCCCCGAAAATCTTTTTTCTGGTTGGGTTGAGCCTGGTAAGTATAGTATTCAAAATGCTGAAAGGTGGCAATGGGCAGATACCCATCCCGGCGTAATTGGGTGATCTCTGCCTGCATCCAGGCATAATCACAGACCGCCGCGCCAGGGTGGCTGTTCGTGGCCTGGGCAAAAGCGCCACCTTTACCATTGCATCCAATGAAAGCCAGGCGATTTCCGTTATGCTCAATCAGCAGAGGGCGCCGGCCTTCATCGAGATTTGCACCGCCGCCATAATACTGCCAGCCGCGCTCTTTGTAAAGCTCTAATGTGTAATTCATGGCAGCAACACCCCAATCCTGAAAATGATCACCTGTCAGTTCCACCACATCCGTACCCACATCCTCCAACAAACCGATATAGCGGGAATCGCTGCAAAATCGGACGCCTTCCTGCACTGGATTCGGATAGGGACAGTCTTCTGCGAACGGAACTTCGTTGCTGAGGTGCGTAATGTCCGCATCGCGCAGCCAATCACGTATATCTCGGGCTGGATAGGTAACCCCTTGCTGCTCCATCGTGAAAGCAGTTGCCCGGACCAGAGCCGTTACTCCGGTCATCACAACTACAGTCAGCTTTGATGCGTCCCGATTGCCTGGTGGCAGCAGAGGCGCAGTTGAATTGGGGCCAAAACGGGAATAGATAGAGTTTAGCAAGGATGGATCACCTCGCAAACCAATCGGCACCGCCAGCCCATAATCATCAGAAGAAAAACCTTTTAGCAATGGGGACTGCCCATCAACAGTCAAAACTTTCAGGCGTGGGTCAAGGGCCTCAAACGGGACCAGCATATAAGCCGGTTTCTTCTCCCAAGCTTGCTCTACCAGCCGTTCTGCCGGTGTAATCTGAATCAATGGGTTCAATGGGGTTCCCCAGAGAGTGTTAAAGACAGCCTGGGTGCCTTCATCTACAAATAACGGCCTGCCGGCAAAAGGGCCTTCCGCCTCGCCCTGCCAATACCGGCGCACATCTTCCAGGCTGACTCCTTCCAGGCGGGTAGGGAAAGGCGCAGCCAGCGCGTAGACCCAGGTGCTGAAGGAAGGTTGGGCGCCAGCGATTACCAGAAAGTCTGTGCCTGATTGGTTCGGCTGGGTGACCATCTCAAAATCATCAGCCAGGGAAATTTGGGCGATGAATTCCGCCGGCAAGGCTGGATCGATCCACAGGCCAATTTTCGGGTCAGGGGTTGGCGTGGGCGTATCGGGTGGCAGCGGTTGGAAAGGCGTCTGAGTGACCTGGCTGGGTTGGCTGGCAGGTTGAGCAACCTGGGGCTCGAACACAGGCAGAGCAGTTCCAGCCGGCTGGCAGCCCGCCAGGATTATCCACACTAAACAGATGGCGATACTGTAACAACGCTGACAGCGATGGTTCGACAACCTCCCCTCCTATTGGGTGAGTTGAACATTGGGAAAAGGTCTCCCCTGGCCCAACTCAACGAAGCGCTTTTTGTTAAGAACCTATCCGAAAATTCAAGAGGCTAGGTATTTAGTCGATTTCACCTGAACTCGCGGATTCAAGGTTGGCCTGGATGATAGGTAACCACGGTCAACTGGTTGGGCAAGATTTGAAGCAGGTGCTCCTGCATGCCGTTTTGGACAAAGCTAATCCGGTACCAACCGGACGGCAAATCCCCAATAGCGAAATTTTCTTCATAAGGGGAGAGCCCAACCAAGGCTTTTTCCGCATATGTTTGCAGGTAGAGCCGCCAATCCACGAGCCCATCAGGCGCTAACAGGTGCTCCAGCACGATTGATTCAACACTTAAGAAGTTACCTTGCGGATCCAGAAGCCGACCAGCGAGTGCGCCGCCAGGCTGGCTGTTTTCATCCAGCCTGGAAGCCAGAAATAGCTCCGGGTTGCGTGAAGCGCGGTAAGTGTTTTCCCCTAATCGAACCTCAAAATGAAGATGACTGCCAGTTGCAACTCCTGTCATACCAACCTTGCCAATCAACTGGCCTTTTGAAACCTCTTCACCAGGCTGGACAGTAAGCTCTGACAAATGGCCATAAAGCGTAAAAATCTTATCCGCAATGCCAGTGAGCTGGTGTTCAATAATGACCAGATTGCCATAGAAATAAGAATACGGACCATAAAAGGTCTGGCGGTCATCGCCAGCCACCACAACCAGCCCGTCCGCAGCTGCCAACACCGGCGTGCCAAATGAGTTCAAGAATTCCGCGCCATGATGTGGGTCGCGCAATCCGCCCTGGGTGGTCCCAAACCGATAGGTGAAGTCAATGGTATCTCTACCCGGTGGGATAATCGGACGTCCCAGCACAAGGCGATCCCGATAATTGCACAAATCAGGGCTGCAGGCGGTCGGGTTTGGTGTTGGTGAAATACTGGCCGATTCCTGCAAGGCAGAAATGGGGGTCGCCGAGGTTTTTGCAGCTGGGATTGGCGCACGGGTCGCCGCACGGGTTGCCGTGACCACGCTGGCCAATCCTGCGGTTGGTGTGGCCGATGAAGGCAAATTCGAGGCCGAGGCCGGGCTACAACCAACCAGGATAATCAGTCCTAGCAGACAACTCAGGATAGCAATTCGTAGAAAAGTCATGCCAGCGGCATGCCTCCCCGGCCTGCGAGTAATTGGCGTACTTTCTGTTCCAATTCCTCAGCCCGGCGGTCGAGAGCGACAACCTGGTTGGTTAAATCCTTAGCAGCCGCCTGGTCTTTGAGCTCAATGGCGTTAATTCGGACGTTATAACCCGAGCCAATCAGGGCAGCTTTGGCCAGGGCAGCCGCGGTAGCACCATCGCTGATGGCATTGAGATTGCCCATTCTCACGACTTGCTCAGCCAACTCAAGAATCTGGACCGCCATACGAGCTACCCGCAAGGGAGCCTGGGCAGCAGCCAGCATCGAGAGCTCCACAGCTGTGCTGCGTTGAACTTGCTGCTCAGCCGTCTCCTTTGGCAGCCGGAAAGCCGTCATGACCGCTTCAAATGCTGCCGCGTCCTCCCGAATCGCTTCCGTTAAATCAGCTCTCAGGCGTTCAGCTTCTTCCAGCACAGCCTGCATTTGAGTTTCAACATCCGCATACTTCTTTTTACCAATCGTCAGCCTGGCAACCATCTCAACCAGGCCAGCCGCAGCCGCACCACTGTAAGCCGCAGCTGACCCTCCGCCCGGGGTCGGGGTCCCATCCGCCAGAGCATCCAGAAAATCGGGTTCCTGCTGCTCAGTCAGGACCTGAGCCAGGCGCTGCTCCAGGACCTGCTTCGGCTCGAACTGATCCAACTGCAGGTACCAGCGAGCTGCTTCCACCAGCGCTTCCTGGGGGATCAATCCCACCAGCTCGGTGTGGTGAATCGATACGCCAAAACGAGCTGCTTCGCGCCGGATTGTCTCAACCACTCGGGCGACCGGGGTCCGCCGGAAATTGGTCAGGTTCATCGAGACCTGTGCCCGGCCCTCCACCAGCAAGCCCAGACCTTTGACATACCGCAAACCGCCCGAAGAATACCGCACAGCCTTTGCAATCTGATTGGCAATTGAAACATCTTCGGTAGTCAGGTAAACGTTAAAGGCAATTAGCGGCTGGCGAGCCCCAATGACCGTGGCACCTGCCGGTCCAAGGTGCGCCGGACCATAATCAGGATCTCGTTCCGGCTTGATCCCGATCTCGGCTTTCAAGCCCTCGTATTGTCCCCGGCGGATATCTTCCAGGTTTTTCCGATCCGGCCTGGTAGCTGCTTCTTCATAGAGGTAGACGGGTATTTGCAGTTCTTCACCCACGCGCTTCCCTACCTGGTTGGCAATCTCAATGCAATCCTGCATGGTCACACCCGAAATCGGCACAAAAGGCACCACATCGCTGGCGCCGATCCTGGGATGCTCGCCGGTATGCGCATTTAGATCGATCAATTCAGCTGCCCGCCTGATTGCCTGAAAGGCTGCTTCTCCAATCCTGTCTGGCGGACCGACAAACGTCAACACCGTGCGGTTATGGTCCAGGTCGGAATGCCGATCTAACAGGCTGACGGAAGGGACAGACTGGATAGCCTGGATAATTGCTTCAATCACTTCAGGCCGGCGGGCATCGGAAAAGTTCGCTATACATTCGACCAGGGAGGTGAGCATATTGGGGTCGCACTCCTTTAGGCATTCAAGCTAAGCTGTAGCAATGGGGCAATTATACTCACAATCGCCCTTGCAACGATGCAGGCATTCCTTGGATCATTGGGAATTCATATGAGTATGTCCCAGCAATTCCTGATGAGCGATCATGGACATAGTCCACCCGGATCAATGAAAATCTACCCTATTTTCAAGGCAGCCCATTCCTTGCCGGCACACCTATTTCCTGTAAAATTGTCCTTCAACAAACTGGAGCACCTTCGACCGAGAGCATTAAAAATTGTGTGGCTGTGGTTATTGTTACTCATTTCACCTTCCCTTGTCGCTTCGCTCTTATTCGGGGTAGAATGAGGCTTACACTCTTTGAAACCGATCTGCTTGATGAGGGAGCTACTTGGTTAGTCCAATCATATGAACACTGAACCACTGCGCCCCAAAATGACCCTGGTATTGATAGCTTTCGCTGCATTATTTGGGCTGACACTGGCCTGCGCCCGGACAATCCAGGTAGATAATCCCGCTTTCTGGAGTATATCCGGGCTATCCGCAGCCACTGCTACTATAGAAACAGACCTGTCCGGCCAACCGGTAGGGTTTGTGCCGACCAGACAGCCGGGCGCTCCCATCGCCTCGCCGACACCTGACCAGCCTCATCCTTTACCCGCGATCCGTACCGATCCCCGCCAGCACGTTGTTCAGGCTGGTGAGACGCTTGGCCTGATTGCCCGCAATTATGGCATCAGCCTGCAGCAAATCATTGAAGCCAATCAGATCACAAACCCAGACTTATTGGAAGTCAGCCAGTTACTGACAATTCCAGCTCCAGCCCCATTGGAAACCGGGCCGGATTTCAAGATAATTCCCGACTCCGAGCTGACGAACGGACCTGCCGCAGTCAACTTTGATGTATACGCGTATATCCAAAGCAAGGGAGGATACCTGTCCAAATATACCGAAAAAATCGATCCGGTGGTAATGACAGGTCCTCAGATCGTGGATCGCGTCGCTGTGGACTATTCTGTGAATCCTCGCATTCTTCTGGCTGTCCTGGAATACCAGAGTCGCTGGGTGAGCCAACCTAATCCCGATCCTGCCACGTTTGACTATCCAATCGGATTAAAGGACAATCGCCGCAAGGGGCTGTACCGCCAACTTGCCTGGGCTGCCGACAGCCTCAATCGCGGTTATTACCTGTGGCGAGTGAATGGTGTAGCCAGCTGGATCCTGCCGGACGGCAATGTCGTGCCGGTTGCCGCGACCATCAATGCTGGCACTGCTGGATTGCAGAATTTATTTGGCTCGTTGCTTGGTTACACAGAATGGCAGCAAGCGGTTTCCCTAACGGGTGTCTTCCAGTCATACGTTGAGCTATTTGGCTATCCATTCGACATGGCTTTCGAGCCCGTCATTCCGGCCAATTTACAGCAGCCAACCATGCAGCTGCCTTTTGAACCGGGCAAGGAATGGGCCTATACAGGCGGTCCACATGGCGGTTGGGGCGACGGTTCTGCCTGGGCAGCCCTGGATTTTGCTCCACCTGGAGATGCATTGGGCTGCGTCCTGAGTAATGATTGGATTGTTGCCGTAGCCGATGGGTTTATTATCCGGACTGGGAACGGAGCCGTGGTGCAGGATCTGGATCTGGCAGATGGGTCGCCTGGAGACGGGCTAGAGCAAACCGGCTGGACAGTGCTCTATATGCATGTAGAAACTCGCGACCGGGTACAACCTGGCACTTATTTAAAGGCCGGTGAGCCAATAGGACATCCATCTTGTGAAGGCGGGGTTTCAACTGGCACCCATGTTCATCTTGCTCGCCGTTATAATGGGGAGTGGATTGCAGCAGATCAGACTTTACCCTTTGTCCTGGATGGTTGGTATTCCAGAGGCACCGGGGATGTTTACGACGGGTATTTGGAAAAGAACGGACGGACAATCGAGGCCTATGCAGGACGCTCAGACAACAATGGTATTCAGCGTTGAATCAATTAACCGGTAAGATAGAATGAGACGAACAACACGCATCCTGTCGGCAACCCTGGCAATTGCATTGCTCACCATTTCCTGCTCGACAAGTGGTGGTTATTGGGTGCCACCCCATGAGACTGCTGAGCCACCATCTGCCCAGGCAATGGCGATGATAAACGAGACAGAAATACCAAAACTGATTCCCCAGATTACACCAACCGAAACGCCACCGTCCACGATCATCGTGCCAGAGGCGCAGCTCCCTAATCCGACAGCCGAGCCACCGGCCATCAACACCAGCCCGATCCTGTACTATGTCCAGGCCGCCGATACGCTCCGGACGGTTGCCGTCCGTTTTGACGTGGATCCAGCGGAAATCACTTCACCGGACGCAATAGCAGAGGTTGATTTCCTCGATCCGGGCCAATTATTAATTATTCCGCGCCGGCTTTCCAATACCACTTCGTCAACTCACCTGATTCCCGACAGTGAAGTTGTTTTTTCGCCTTCGGCTATCAATTTCGATATCAACGCATTTGTTGCTCAGGCTGGCGGGCGGTTAAGCCGGACCAGTGAATGGCTCAAATCTACACGAACCATATCGGGTGCAGATGTGGTTTTGCGAGTTGCAGTAGAAAATTCCATCAATCCACGTTTATTATTGGCTTTATTAGAATACCAAAGCCATTGGGTATATTCCGAACCCCAGAATCTGGCACAAACCGAGTATCCAATGGGGAAGGTCGACCTGAGCCAAAAAGGCCTTTACCACCAGCTGGTCTGGGCAGTTAACCAATTGTCTACCGGTTATTATGCCTATCGTGAGGGCCGCCTGACCGAAATTCGGTTCGCCGATGGTGTCACCGCCCGGCTGGCGCCTGACCTGAATGCCGGCACAGCCGCACTGCAATACTACTTTGCCCAGCTCTACCAGGGCCAGGCCTGGTTAGACGCGCTCGACCCGTTAACCGGTTTCCCAGCCATGCACGAGCAAATGTTTGGCAATCCCTGGGAAAGGGCCAATACCGTCGAGCCGCTTTTCCCGGCTGCTATAAGCCAGCCGCCATTGACCCTGCCATTTATCCGCAACTGGATTTGGAGTTATACCGGCGGTCCGCATGGCGCCTGGGAGCATGAAGGCGCTTATGCAGCCCTGGATTTTGCGCCCGGCAGCACTGAACCGGGATGTGTCAAGTCAAATGCCTGGGTCCTGGCTGCCGCCTCCGGATTGGTTGTACGGTCTGGTTATGGGGTGGTGGTTCTGGACCTGGATGGCGACGGTTATGAACAGACCGGCTGGGTTTTGCTCTACTTACATGTATCCACAGATGGGCGTATCCCAGTCGGTGTATGGGTGGACGCCGGTGACCAACTGGGCCATCCATCCTGCGAGGGTGGACTATCAACCGGCACACATTTACACATCGCTCGGAAATACAATGGCGAATGGATCCCAGCTGATGGACCACTGCCATTTAACCTGGGTGGGTGGGTTGCGCACGCTGGTGAAGCCGCTTATAAAGGATCTTTGACCCGGGGGGAGGAAACTATCACGGCCTGCACCTGCGCATCATACGAAACCCGCATCATTCGCACAGATGACGATCCTTAAAAAGAGATGTCCGGGAATTGCAGTGCGGCTCCCTTGGTCATATTCTCTGAATGATATAATTTTGTTCCTTAAGATGCGAACCAAGAAGATTCTTATTTCAGGCTTTCTTTACCTGTTGGTTCTGGCCTTGTCACTCAGTGCCTGTCAACCCCAGGCGTCATCGCTTTCGGCAAGTATGCCCGAAGTGAATGCTAATGATCCTCAAGCGGCAAAGGACGCCAGCCTACAGGCCGAATTGCCTGAGCCACAGCCTACACGTCCGCATTATTCTCCCGGCGAACTGGTCGACTATACCGCCCAAACTGGCGATACGCTCCCAGCTCTGGCTGTACGTTTTAATACCTCTGTCAGCGAAATCCTGCAGGCCAATTCATTCATCCCACAGAGTGCTACAACCATGCCCCCCGGCATGCCGATGAAGATCCCAATCTATTACTTGCCTTTATGGGGTCCGTCTTATCAGATACTCCCTGACGGCCTGTTCGTCAACGGACCCGCTCAAATTGGCTTTGATACGCACAGGTATGTTGAAGAACAACCCGGCTGGCTTAAGACGTACACCGGTTTTGTTTCGGGTGCAACTCGTACAGGTGCACAAATTGTCGATCTGGTGGCACTGAATTTTAGCGTCAGCCCGCGTCTTTTGCTTGCTCTCCTGGAATATCAGTCTGGAGCTCTAAGCCAGCCCCAAATTGACCCATCACTAGCCAATTATCCTTTAGGTAACCGCACCTGGGATCATAAAGGGCTCTACCTGCAGCTTGCTTGGGCAGCTAACTTGCTAAATCATGGCTTGTCAGGATGGCGAACTGGTCAGCTAACTTCGATCGAACGGAAGGACGGTCTCCTGGAGCGCTTCGATCCCTGGCTGAATGCAGCTACTGTCAGCCTGCATAATTATTACAACCAGGTATTTACCGGGACTGATTACGACTTAGCAATCTCTGCCAACGGTCTGTCTCAAACCTACCAGGCTTTGTTTGGAGATCCCTGGCAGGCTGACCAGCCTCACATACCGGGCAGTTTGGTCCAGCCCAATTTATTTTTGCCCTTTGAACCAGGCCAGACATGGGCGTTTACTGGCGGTCCGCATACTGCCTGGGGAAATGCGACGCCTTACGCCGCCCTGGATTTCGCCCCGCCATCGGTTGCCGGCGGCTGCACTCCGACGTCCGAATGGGCAACGGCGGTAGCCGATGGTGTCGTGGTTCGATCTGAGATCGGGATCGTAGTTCTTGATCTGGACGGTGATGGCGACGAGCGCACCGGTTGGAACATTTTTTATTTGCATCTTGCCACAGAAGGTCGTGCTCCGGTCGGCACATTGCTGAGGCAGGGCGATCCCATCGGGCATCCGTCCTGCGAAGGGGGCACCAGTACGGGTACCCACGTGCATATTGCCCGAAAATATAACGGCGAATGGATCCCAGCAGATGGTGTATTAGCGTTCAACTTGAGTGGCTGGATCGCCCACAATGGTCGGCGCCCGTATGCCGGAACGATGACCCGTTTCTCGCAAACTATAACGGCCTGCGAATGTTCTAACCAGGCCAGTTTCATTCAATCCGATCCACGCTGACCGATCGTACTTCTCGCGAGTGGAGAATTTCAAGGGTGTGAAAAGTGGCGCTACCATTTTTCGCACCCTTGATTTTTAACCAAAGAACACCTGGGCTAAAAATATATTTTAATTTCCACATTCAATTTTCTTATACCTGGCTTGACATTATTAACAATTATCTATATAATTACTACAGGATTTTAAAAATTAGTTTGGCCTAATTGGCCTAATACAAAGGTTAACGCATGAACACACTTCCTACAAAATGCCCGCTGTGCAGTGGAGAGATCACAGTCACCCGGATTTACTGCCGGGATTGCGATACAACCATCGAGGGTCGATTCGAAGGCGGCCCTTTCAGCCAGCTCACTCGGGAACAACTGGAATTCGTTGAGACATTTATTCGCCACGAAGGCAAAATCTCCAGAATGGAAGGTGAGCTGAGCCTGTCCTACCCGACCATTCGCAACCGCCTGCATGAAGTCATCCGCACCCTCGGTTACGAACCGGGAGGCAGTGATGATCCTGGTGGGTTAACGAATGAAGAGCGGCAGCGCATTCTCGAAGACCTGGATAAGGGTGTGATAAGCGCCGACAAAGCAATGCTGTTATTGCAAGAAAGTTGAGGCATGGGATATGGATAAACAAACCATCACTACCAGCCTGGCACCCGAAATCGTGATCGAAGCAATCATGGGCAACCTGCAAGTCAAAGGGTGGGAGCGGCCTGAGGTCTCGGTGCGCGCCAACCCAGAGGATGTGTCCACTAAAGAGCTGGATGATGTGATCTATATCACCTGCCAGAGCAATTGCACGCTTTACTTGCCTCAGGGGGCAACCGTGCGACTGGATAAAGTTCACGGAGAATTGCGCTTCAAACAGTTGGAAGACCAGCTCACGATTGGCGAGGCGCTGGGCTCGGTCACTCTACGCCATGTAGCTGAAACTTCCATTCAAAGCTGCCATGGCGACCTATTCGCAAAATATATTTCCGGTGATCTGCAAGCCGATCGTGTCCTGGGGAATGCCTACATTCGGGAAGTTCAGGGAGCCTGCATCATTGAAGAGATTGCTGGCGACCTGGACATTCGTTCGGTTGAAGGCGATATTCGAGTTCGCGGCGCAGGGTAATGCCCGAGTGCGCCTGCCCTATTTGGGGGGCGAAACTTACCAGATTAATGCCCAGGGGAACGCACATGCTCGCATCCCCTCCGGGTCTAATCTTGCGCTCCAGCTTGAATGTGGCTCTGGAATTTTAACGTTAAGACTCCCAGGTCAGCCCAGGCAACTACAAACCAAACAACTGGACCTGGTACTCGGCAGCGGTGAATCCGAGATGAAGATCTCAGCCAGGGGTAATCTTTACCTGGCCCATGAAGACGGGGATGAAACCGAGCGCGGCTTTGGTTATGAATTCGGAGAAGAATTCAGCGGAATATCAGAACATTTCAGTGAGCAAATTGCCCAACAAATCGAAACACAAATCGAAACACAGATGGAAGCCTTGAGTCAAGAACTCAACCAACAGATGGAGAAGCTCTCTTCCAGTATGGGAAAATCTGGTCTCTCAGAAGATGAAATCGAGCAAATCCTGACTCGCACCCGCCAGGAGAGTGAACGCGCTGCCGAACGGGCCCAGGAACGGATGCGACGGGCCCAGGAGAAAATGGAACAAAAGCTAGAAACGGCTCGCCGGCGCACCGAGCAAAGAGCCCAGGCTGCTGAACGGCGGTCTCAACCACGCAAACGATCCTGGAACTTTGATTGGGCAAAACCCCAACCTGCACCAGAAAAGTCTGCTGTCTCAGATGAAGAACGCCTGATGATCTTGCGCATGCTTGAGCAAAAGAAAATCAGCCTGGATGAGGCCGAACAGCTGCTAAGCGCATTAGAAAATCGATAAGGCGTCTTCATGGGTGTACATGGTGATCGCAAACGGCTCACCAGATGCACCTGCGAATCCGTCAGCGATCGGGCTAATCTCGAAGCCCGGTCGGTTTGAGTTTTCCTGTGGCAGTTCCCCCAAAAAATCTGCTCCTCGTCCCTAACAGAGGGCGTACCTGGTGTATAGAAGTCAAGGAGGTCACGTGAATGGCTACAACTGAAGAAAGAATGAAGATCTTAAAAATGATCGACGAGGGAAAAATAACCGCTGAGGAAGGGGCAAAGCTATTAGGCACTCTGGGTGACAGCCCTAAAAACCAGCCAAAAGTTTCCTTACGCAAACCGGGTGGGGCCCGCTGGCTGCGGGTGCGAGTAACCGATATGCGCACCGGTCGGGCAAAAGCAACAGTCAATTTACCTTTGGGTTTGGTTGATGCCGGATTGAATATCGCCTCTCAATATGCCCCTGACATCGCCTTCGACCAGCTGCTCGAAGCAATCAACGAAGGTGCGGAAGGCAAGATCATTGACGTTCTGGACGAAGAGGACGGCGAGCATGTCGAAATTTTCATCGAATGATCGATGGCATTTTGCAGCCAAAGGATTTGAAATACCACTCTGACGACCCGTTTCCCAGCCGATGACTGATGATCGCTCAGATTTGTGGGTTGTTTATTCGGTTTAATGGACGAGGAGTTTATTATGTCTGAAGAAATTATCGAGCAGATTTTTCAAGCTGGCGCGTCAGCCGCGCTTAAACTAAACAATATTCGCGGCTCAATCGTGATCCTACCACATGACCCTTCTTTACAGGAAAATGCCATTCATGCCAAAGCGATTAAAGATATCGAGAGCGGTGACAGCGAACATACTACAATCGAGATGATTCAGAGAGAAGATGGTCAGGTAGTCGTACGAACCCAATTCGCGGAGCAGGACCTTCAGGGATTTCTACAAATTAAACGCAAGCCCTGCCTGGTCGACTATACCGTGCAGATGCCAAAAAACTGCAGCATAAGTATAGAAACTGTTAGCGGCTCGATTGAGATAGAAAAACTGGATGGTGATTTCGCAATCAGCTCAGTGAGTGGAGCCATAGCGCTGCGAGAATTGAGCGGTCGAGCCAAGTGCTACAGCGTAAGTGGTCAGATAAGAGGAGAAGGCTTAAAATGCCGGATCCAATGCGAAAACGTATCTGGCAATATCCATCTGGTTCAATCGGAGATCCCTACCTTAGAAGCCAAAACAGTCAGCGGTGAAATTCTTGTGGGCACAGTCGGACAGGCCGAGCCATATCTCTTCCACACTATCTCGGGAGATTTAACCCTGATTCTAACCGAAGCCCAAGGCATATCCATCCTCATGCAGAGTCTGAGCGGCAAACTACATATGCACCATCCTGACGGGGTTTCCAGCCAAAAAGCCCCGCAAGATCTGGCTGTGCAAGGTGGTGGACCACAGATACGGTTTGATACGGTTTCAGGAGACTTACATTTAACTACTCCTGAGCTCCATCGTGCACAGGCGGCAGGTGATCAGGAGGATATACCGAACCATCAGCACGATGTGCTGGAAAGTGTCGCCCGTGGCGAACTGACGGCTGAAGAAGGTTTAACCGCTCTGAAAGGCTCTGCTTTTAATTAAGAACGGCGGGATTGCTCACCAATTTTCGGCAATCTGCCGCTTATACCTGCTCAGCTTCAGGTATATACTCACCGGATACAACCAGGGTACGGCTGCCATCCTCTGCCTGCTCATAGATCTCATAGAGCAATTGGATGGGTATCAACTGGCCAAACATCGCCTGGGCTGGGCAATAACGGAGCGTAGATAGCTCAATGGCCCGCCGTACTGCAGCTTCAGCGATTGCATGCCCCGTGACTTCGTAATAGATCACTGCACTGGTAAAAACCTTCGGGTGATCTTCGGCCCGTTCGATATGAGTCCGCACTTCAAATCCGGTTATATCCTGGCGCTTTTTGACCAGGATAGATATCACATCCATCGCCGTGCATCCTACCAGGCCAGTTGCAAGCAGTTCCATCGGGCGAAAACCTTCACCATCTCCACCCACCGACTGATTGCTGTCCAGAGGCAATATAAAGCCGCTGTCAGATGTTCCGTCAAAGCGCATTCGGTTTTTCCAGGTTACTTTAGCATCCACAACTATTCCTCCAACAATGGGGTTACAAATTTCTCGAGCATTTCTAGGTTGATTGCCCCGGTCCAGGCCAGACGAACCTGGCCACGGCGATCGATGACATAAGAATTCGGTAGTGCCAGATTGCGAAATACTGCAAGCGCCTTCTGGTCCGGGTCGGCCCACACTGGGAAAGTCAGGCCATATTCGTCGGCGAATTTCGCCACTTCCGTAACCGATTCGCCGGCTTCGATCGCAATTACGGCAAACCCTTGCTCTTGATGGTCTCGGAAATATTCATTCAGGGTCGGCATCTCAGCCCGGCAAGGGGGACACCAGGTTGCCCAATTATTTACCAGGATCACCTGACTTTGATAATCCTTCAAAGCTGCCTGGTTGCCTCTGATATCAATCAAGGTAAGTTCGGGAGCGGGATAGTCCACCACCACAGGAATCGCTGAAGCGGACTCGGCACCTTTCGAATTGGCATTTGAATCATTGGGCAGCAGGAAAAAGGCCAGTCCCCCCAGAATTAACAACCCCGCTCCCGCCAGGGCCATGGCAGTAATTTGAGCATTGTTTTTGCGAGTGGGAGGTAACTTTTTTCTTTTTATCGCCATTGGAATGAACCCAAATATTTAGCATGTTAAAGCTAAATTCAATTTTACCGCCAACATTCAATACCAGCATACCTTGCTGCCCGCTGCGCCTGATCACCATCAGGGGCAGCCGCCAGGTTTATCGTCATCTTTTGTGGGAGGGCCTGTTAGAGTAAAGCCCGAAGGGTCCAATTATTTTAGTTAAGCGCTCGCATAATCTCAGCGACCAGGTTGTCTTCAGGGAGCGCACCAACAGCAGTTCCGGCCCCAGCGTTGATGGTTGTTTGCGGCACACCACTTACTTTGAATAAATTTGAGAGTTCTGGAAATTCAGTGGCTTCAATCATCTCCGCTTCCACCATCGGGCTTTCCAAAGCCATTTGGTGCGCCAGAATTACCGCCCTCGGGCAGTAGGGGCAGGTTGGGGTTACAAAAACCTGCAAATGGACCGGTTTATCCAACTTCTTTAAGAACTCGCGGGTTTTAAGGCTCAAGCCCGAATCCCTGCCTGAAACCAGCACCAGATCATGGATCAGTGAGCTAAACTCATGTCCCGAGGGTATCCCGGCATACCGGATGCCATAGTCCAGAACCTGATCACCATCCACGCCCGCCAGCACCAATCCGGGGGTTTTATCCACCTTATACTGGGACGCAACGGCTGCATCCGCATGGATATCGTAGACAGAAACGCTCAGTTTGTCCGACAAATCAACAACCTCTTGTACAAGTGCTAAAGTATCCTCACAATACTGGCAGTTTTGTTTATCACCGAAAAACAATACCTGCACCGGATTCTCTAACTGGGCAAACACATCCCGAACCTGTCCCTTGATATCATCATTCAACAATTGTGTGGTCGTCATCAATCAATCTCCTTAGCCTCAACGAGGCGTTCTTTGCAATTTATCAGGTGAAGCAGCCGCCTAATGCATAATCACATATCGGGCAAGCCAGGTTTAAACATCCATCGTAATCCAATTTGCCCGCAAGGCAGTTTGGACACAGAGCGCCAGCTTTTAACGGCTCGGTTGGTTTTTTATCCGCTGGAGCCTGTTGCACCATGAGCACAAATGGCGCTGATCTTAATCTTAGCGAGGGTTGTTCTTTTTCTTCTTCCATACCACTTATTCAGATGCAGCAACCAGCCAAAAGGTTACACAATAGCCCTATTATTTGCTCAGGGCTGAGAAAAAGAAAGGAGCTCATGAAACTCACCAGCTCCTTAAAAAAACCTTACAATCTATGCGCCAAATCAGATTACTTCTTGACGAAATCACTTAGTTTTAAACTTTCAAACAGTCGGTCGCGCAATCCATCCGGCACCTGTTCTTGCTCAGCTGTGACGTGATAGAGATAGATGGTTTTTTTCAATGAATCAATCACTACCCGGCAGTTTTCACATCCATTTAAGTGGCGCTCGATCTCAGCGCAGAGCTCGTTTTCCAAATCCCCATCCAAATAACCGGATAAGGAGTGCAAGATATGTTTACAATTTTCGTGTTCCATCAGCTGCGTCCTCCTTCAGGAACTGGTCGGTGTACTAAGTGCTCGCCATAATAGCTCGACAGATCTTCTCGCAGCCGTAATCTTGCCCGTGAAAGCCTGGTTTTTACTGCCGTTTCACTCAAATCAAGCACCTCTGCAGTTTCCAACGTCGAAAGGCCTTGAATATCTCGCAAGACAAACACCACGCGCAGGCTGGCAGGCAATTTGTCAATGGCTTTATCCATGTATATCCGGGCTTCACTGGAGAGCAATTCTTTTTCCGGCAAGCAGCACCAGTCCTCAATCTGCAGCGGCTCCTGGTCTGCATCCATGTCTTCGATTGGCTCATCAATTGAGACGAAACCCGGCTTCTGACGGCGAATCAGCATCAAAGCTTCATTGGTCGCTATCCGGTACAGCCAGGTAGATATTTTTGACCGGCCATTGAACCCAGAAATGTGCCGGTATGCTTTGATAAATGTTTCTTGCAAAATATCCTCAGCATCTTGAGGATTGCCCAATATTTTTATAGCTAACCGATAAATAATCGTATAGTAGGCATCCACCACCCTCGCAAATTCAGTCCGATCGCCAGCTTGCAGCGCTTCGAGAGAAAAATCTTCGATACTTGGGTTTTGTTCATTACTCATTGGATGCATCCTGAGCGAAAAGGTTACGGGTCTTTCAAATTTCAAGCTCGTGAGTGATTTAAGAGTTTCCGTCAATTAAATCCACGAGTAAACTCATCTTCTCAATTCTAACACATTGAAACAGCCATAAGTTTGGGGCTCGAGAGCACCCAAACTGTTTCTTTCGCCTTCACAAGCCCCGAAATTATAGCTTGACGCTCTTAGACCGGCGTGCTATAGTCTCCCTGAGCGCCATGATAAATGGGTCCTGACCGGTCAACTCGTGGTAAAGATAGCCGGACGTCTAGGTGGACCTGTAGCAACCCTACGAGTTCTCAGTTACTGAGGGAAAATCCCCGAGCAACACGGGCATTCCTTCAGACAATCCATAATACCCGCAGTGATTATAAGCGTATGCATGGAGGCTGGTTTGAATTCTTTAACGCTAACGACCGACTTTGGGCTCAAAGACGGTAATGTCGGAGTCATGAAGGGCGTCATTTGGGGGATTGCTCCTCGCTGTCGGATTGCAGATATTAGCCATCAGATCAGCCCACAAAATGTGCGCGAGGCGGCATTAATCCTGGCCCGATCCGCCCCATATTTCCCACGCGATACCGTGCACGTTGTTGTTGTCGATCCGGGAGTGGGCACAGCCCGCCGACCCATCGCAGCTCGATTAGGGCATCAAAACTACATTGCTCCAGACAATGGTATTCTGTCTCTGCTCTTGGAAAAAGCTGTAAAAGCCGGCGATGTAGTCGAACTTGTTCACCTGAATAACCCCAGATTCTGGCGTCCCGATGTAAGCCATGTGTTCCATGGCAGGGATATTTTTGCCCCCACCGGCGCACATCTGGCATCCGGGGTACCCCTGGTCGCAATGGGAACAAAGATCGATGACCCGGTCCGAATCGATTTTCCCCAGCCTATACCTGGGAATAACGGATTTCATGGTGAGATCATCCATATCGATCACTTCGGGAATTTATCTACGAATATTCGGGTCGAGGATATGGGATGGGTAGAGCATATCCAGATCGAGTTAGGGGACGTCAAAATTCCCGGCTTATACCACACCTTTGGGGAGCTGGCCCCAGGGGCGTTAATGGCGCTCTACGGCAGCACTGGCAACCTGATTATCTCAGAAGTCAATGGCAGCGCTGCTGCCAGATTGAATGCCAAGATCGGCGATCCAGTAGAAATTGAATACCTGACCCAATTACCCAAGAGATGAGCCAGTGACCCAACCCCTTGCATTACTGGTTGAAGATCTTTCGTTTCGGTACCGTGACCGGGAGGAATTTTCGTTAAAGAACTTTTCTTTCAAGGTCGCTCGCGGCGAACTTCTGCTCGTCGCAGGCGCTTCTGGCAGTGGCAAAACGACATTTATCCGGTGCGTGAACGGTTTGATTCCCCGCAGCTACAAAGGCGAGCTGACAGGGCGAGTTGAGCTACAGGGGCAGGGTATCTCAGACTTATCCCTGGCCCGTATCTCGCAAATGGTAGGCACGGTTTTACAAGACCCTGAACGGCAGATCCTCGGCTCGCGCGGTTCGCAACGAAGTTGCTTTTGGATTGGAGAATCTTGGCCTACCGAGGTCAGAAATCGTCCAACGTGTGGAAGCTGCCCTCAAATATCTGCGGATCACTCATTTGGGCAACCGGGAAACTTTCAATCTATCTGGCGGTGAAAAACAAAAAGTAGCCTTAGCGGGGGTGCTGGCGATGAATCCAAAGATTGTATTGCTGGATGAACCGCTGGCCAGTTTGGACCCAGCCAGTGCTCAGGAAGCGCTAGCGCTGGTGAGCAGGTTGGTTGACGAAGGCATGGCGGTTGTTATGGTTGAACATCGGGTTGAAGATGTTATGAAAATCAATCCAAATCGAGTTCTTTTTATAGAACAAGGAGAGATGCGTTACCTTGGGCCACTTCAGGGGTTAAAAGATGTAGTAGATTATCATGAGATCAAAATGCCGGCCCCAATCATTCTGGAAAGGGCTGCCAAGGAGCCAGCTGCACCCCAATTGAATATTCTGCCAGGGGTCGCTCAGACTGCCGTTCAAGATGCGGTAGTCGAGTTTAAAGATGTTACGTTTTATTATGAGCGCGATAAACCAGTCTTAAGAGATATCAGCCTGAGCATCTATCGTGGCGACGTCATCGCTGTGTTAGGGCCGAACGGAGCTGGCAAAACCACACTCGTCAAACATGCTATTGGCCTGCTCAAACCCAAAGAGGGGCAGGTGCTGGTCAACCAGAAAGATACCCGGCAGATGAGTATAGCCCAGATTGCAAATACGCTGGGCTACGTATTCCAAAGCCCAAGCCACATGCTGTTTGCTCCAACCGTTCATGATGAGCTGGCTTTCGGGCCGACGAATTTAAACCACCCACCAGCAGTGATCGAACAGGAGGTGCAAAGAGCCATAGACATTGTCAACCTGAGCGGTAGAGAACAAGATCCACCCCTGGCACTCTCGTTCGGCCAGCAGAAGCGAGTCAGTATCGCGGCAATCCTGGCGATGCAGTCCAGGATTCTGATCATGGATGAGCCAACCGCCGGGCAAGATTATCATAATTACATGAGTTTTATGGACTCGATCCTGCAGCTGCCAAGTTTTGAGGCGATTCTTTTCATCACCCACGACATCGATCTGGCGGTGATTTATGCGAATCGAATTCTCTTGGTGGATGAAGGAACCATCATTTTAGATGGCCCGCCGGAAGAGACTCTCAAAGACGAAAATTTGCTCATCAATCACCGGCTGGTGCCGACCTCTTTACTCAAGGCCAATCTCGAGCATTATTCTCAAACCGGTCAGTTCATGCGAGCCGAAGAGCTTGCCCACCACATCCATTAATTACACTTTCGTCCTTTCAAACAGGGAAAATTCCCACAAATACATTGCCACAGGTTATGAAGTAAGCCAACCTGCGACTTTCAGATCACAGGATTTAAATGTAAGGAGAAATTCGATGGATCGCAAACTTCTTTCTGTCATTCTCGCGCTTGTGTCAGTTTTTGCCGTGTTCTTGCTGGTTGTATGGATCGGCGGCTCGCTCAATGAGAGCCTGCAGTTGGATGAAACTGCAGCGCTGCGCTTTGTTTTTGTTGGCATTGGCTTGCTGATTGTTTTCCTGGTTTACTGGTTTACAAAGGAGAGCAAAATCTGGGCAGTGGGTACCCGAGAAGTCGTTTATATGTCCATAGGAGCAGCTCTTTATGCGATTTTCTCCTATCTCTTCAATGGGACCGTATTTGCCGTACCTTCAGTCAGCCAGGTAGCCTTACGCCCCGCGATTTCTATACCCATGTTTTTTGGTTATGCATTTGGGCCGGTTGTAGGTTTCTTCACCGGAGCGGTTGGCAACATGTTCGGCGATGCATTAACCGGGTTCGGTCTATCTCCTCAATGGAGCATAGGCAATGGCCTGGTAGGTATGGTTTCGGGTATGGTCTTCCTCTTCAAGGATAAGAAAAGAAGTATGGACATGGTCTTGATCATCAGTGCTGTCCTGGCAGCCCTGGCGTCCATTATCTATTTTCTCAATCCTTCAATCGAAAACATGCTCTACTTCGCTCCAGAACAGGACATTTTTGGAGACCAGCAAATCACACTCTTTGCCGGTCTGTCGGCATTAGTTGGCTTGATTCTGATCCTGGCCGTCCGTTTCGGTTTCAGTAAGAATATCGATATGGCAGCTGCTGTCACCTGGGGAATGCTGGGCAACTTCCTGGGCATTGGTTTCGCGGCGATTTCCGATATCTGGATCAATGGTTTTTCACCTTCGGTTGCCATCGTTGGCGAATTTCTGCCATCAGCAGGCCCGAATTTGATCTTTGCCGCCATCCTGGTCCCATTACTAGTGAGCGCTTACGCAGCCGTGGGGCGGCAGTCGGGGCGGTAATTCCCAATCATCACGATCTCGTCCTGACCACAGGACTAACCAGCCTTGTTAGTTCTGTCTGTGTTGAGTGAAAGTCTGGGGTTGGGTTTCGGGTTGCATGTGGATCTGAAACTCATTCATTGCTTTCCCCAAGGGCAGAAGGCAGAGCACTCAAGGTTTGTGGATTTATTTTCGGTGTTCGGTTTGGACAGCTGGAGCCGCCCAAACCGAGTACCAATTTCACATCTTGCGAATTTTGCCACTTTGGAAGAACCCACTGTAGGCGAATAGAATAGATATGTAGTTCGATTTTAGGCATATGCCCAAAATCGAACTACATCTGCAACATTTACGCGCGCCCCTCAAGGGCGGCTCTTTGTATAATCCTGTGATGAGGTCCTGATTTGGGGGTGTGAGCGTCCGAACGCTCACACCCCCAAATCAGGGATACCACCCCCAGATTCCCAGAGAGCGTCAAGGACGAGGAATGCATAATATTCAGAATACCTGTATAATTTAAGTGTCTTTCATATATTTTTGGAGTGGTCCCAAAGCCTCATTACTGGGTCATATTTGGGTATTCACTCGAGTATCGATCTTTCACCAGCTGCGCGGAGTGCACCTGTTCCGGCGCGTTGTAGTCGAAGTAAGGAGGATAATCATGCGAGGAAAACGAGGTCTTTTCAGTTGGGTCTGGTCGCTAACCCGGGTCAGTCTGGTGATGCTGATGTTATGGTTATGGCTTCGATACCAGGACGAAAGGGATATAAGCCCTGAAGGTCCAATCGAACTAAAAGATGAAGAAACGCCGCAACCGCCTTCTTCTAGCAAACCTGCCCCTTCAATACCTCAGGCTAAATCATCCAAAGCGGATGATTTAACCCGTATCAAAGGGATCGGACCAAAAACGGCAAAAGCTTTTCAGCAAGCTGGAATTTCCTCCTATCGGGATCTGGCAGAATCAAGCATCCAGGATATTTCTGGTGTTTTAGAGAAAGCCAATTACCGTTTGCTTGACCCAAGCACATGGATCGAACAGGCGCGACTGGCTGCAGATGGGAAATGGAAAGAACTGGACCAGCTTCAAGAATCTATGAAAACCACCCGGTGAATCTGTCTAGTTGTTGATGGCGTTATCCCCATGCACACTCTTTTGCATCTCTTCAAGAATTTCTGTGCTAAGTCCCAGAGAACCTCTTATGCCGTTAATTGCAACTATGGAATGAGCATTTACAATAGACTAAAGGCTCATAATGGCTGGTAAAACAATTGCCCAAAAACTCCTTCTCAAACCTGGTTATAAGCTGGTTGTGCTCAATCACCCGCCAGGTTATTTAGAACTATTAAAGCCCTTTCCAGATGATACCCTGTTGGTAGAAAACCCAGATGGGCCAGTCGAGTTTGTCCTGCTTGTTGTCAAGAACATGAAGGAACTCGAGCATCATGAGCAGCAGGCCCTTAAGCTTTGCCACCCAACCAGTCTGTTCTGGATTTCTTATCCAAAGCAAAGTTCAGGGATCGAATCGGACCTCAATCGGGACATCATCTGGAAACATATGGAAAAAACCGGCTGGCGTCCTGTAGCAATCGCCTCCATTGACTCTATCTGGTCAGCAATGCGTTTACGTCCAGCTGAACTGGTCGGAAAATAATATGGCTCTGGCAGGCACTACCGAAGCCGCTCGATTGGCTCATAACCCGGTAGAGTTGCTGCAGCGCCTTATTCGCTTCGATACGACCAATCCTCCTGGCAATGAGGCAGAAGGCATCAGCTATTTAGCTGGGCTGCTGGCGGAGGCGGGTATCTCGACTTCGATCTTGGGACGCTCTCCGGAGAGGCCCAATTTGATTGCCAGGTTGGCAGGCCTGGGGCAATCTCCGCCTGTCCTGCTTTATGGCCACATGGATGTCGTTACAACCGCCGGGCAGGTTTGGCAACATCCCCCATATGCAGGCAAGATCATCGACGGGTATGTGTGGGGACGCGGCACGCTTGACATGAAAGGCGGGCTGGCGATGATGGTATCTGCGCTGCTGCGTGCCAGGTTGGAGCAGCTGCCGCTTGCCGGAGATATCTTACTGGCTGTCGTCTGTGATGAGGAAGATGGGGGTGATGAGGGTGCCAGGTTCCTGGTTGAAAATCACCCCGAATCGTTTGCAGGTGTTCGTTATGCGCTGGGCGAATTCGGTGCCTTCAGCATGATGTTTGGCTCTCAGCGCTTCTACCCGATTATGGTAGCTGAAAAACAGATCTGCTCAATCAGAGCGATTGTCCGCGGCCCAGGCGGTCACGGATCGATGCCGCTGCATGGTGGAGCGATGTACAGGCTCTCTCAGCTGCTTTACCGGCTTGAAAAACGCCGGCTTCCGGTCCACATCACTCCGGTTGTCCGGCGCATGTTTGAGATGGTCGCCGCTCATCAAACTGGTCCGGGCAAATTGGTTTTCCAGCTTTTGCTTAATCCGGTTATGACAGACCGTTTATTGGGTATTTTCGGTGAACGTACACGAGCATTTGACCCCTTACTGCACAATACGGTTACACCCACAATCGTGCAAGGTGGGCAAAAAATAAATGTGATCCCTTCCGAGATCGAGTTAGCCTTGGATGGCCGCCTGCTTCCAGGGTTTAACCCCCAGGATATGCTAAATGAACTGCGTCCAATTACCGGCGATCAGGTGGAGCTAGAGGTGGTTCGTTTTGATCCCGGCCCACCCGAACCGGACTGGGGGGAGTTTGATGTATTGGCAGATGTTCTGCGCGAGGTCGACCCGGAAGGTATTCCCATCCCTCTGCTCCTGAGCGGAGTTACTGATGGACGGTTTTTTGCCCGGCTTGGCATCCAGACCTACGGCTTCCTCCCCATGCGCCTCCCTCCGGATTTCAACTTCTCTGCCACGATCCACGCAGCCGATGAACGTATCCCGATGGCAGCCTTGGAGTTTGGCACCGAGGCAATGCTCAAAGCTATTCAAAGACTTGGGCGGCGTTAGATCACGGCGGATTGAATTGTTGCAGGGATAAATCCCTGAAAGGCAAGATTTTCATGTTGGTTACCTGGCGGTATAGAAAACGAGATTCATTGATCCAAAGCTTTGATCCACGCGCCTGGGTAATCTTTTATGGCAGTTTTCTGGCTTCTACACTTCTGTTTTGGGATTTGCGTTATCTCACTTTTTTCTTGGTAATCGCTCTGGTGACGGTCTTTACCTCCGGTATTCGCTGGCAGGAGATGTCGCGCGCCTGGATATTCATTGGTGGTTTTATCACTTTCTTCGCTGTGCTGACATTCCTAACTGGACGGGGTGGCGTGGAAGTTTACGAACAAGAGCATCTCATTCGCAGTTATTCAGCGCCATTTACAATTTTTGGATGGCGCCCAACTCTGGATATCACCGTGGAACGGGCTTTTTTTGCTCTAAGCCAGTTTGTGCGTGTTTTTGGCATAGCCAGCATGACCATCCTGATCCCTTACTCGCTCAATCCAGCCCACTATGGAATCACCTTTCGGGGTCTCGGGCTGCCGGATAAAATTGCTTACGCTATGGATTTGACAATGCGGTTCATTCCATCTTTCGGGCGTGATTTTCAGCTCACCCTGGATGCGCAGCGTGCTAGAGGCTACGAACTGGAAAATTTGCGGGGCGGCCTGATCGCGCAGGTCCGGAAAATGGCTCCATTAATCGTACCGGTGACCATTCATGCCATTATTGGCAGTGAAGATATCATCGATGCCATGGATTTAAGGGCATTTGGGACTGGTCCGCGCACCTGGCTGGAACAGCTCCATTACCGGAAACGTGATTATTTCCTGATCGGCTTAGCTGTCCTCATCTTTGGCTCGTCCATCGCCCTTTCTCTGTTAGGGCTGGGACAATTTTGGGTGCCTGAGGCGCTGATCATATTTTTCGGGGGCTAAAACATCAAGCCGCTCAGACAAAACGCAGACGCCTGATCCCAAGGGTAAAAAAAACAACCGCAAAGCCTGCTAGAACCGCGATTTCGGGCAGCACTTCCAGAACCCCCAGACCACGAATGATCACATCGTTAAAACCAATCATCGCCCAGGTGGTGGGCAGCACTTTGACTATCGTCTGGTATAACGGCGGTGTAACTTCCAACGGCCACCAGGCGCCCCCCAGCGCAGCCAGCAGCATAGCAAACATGGTGGTCAGCCCGGATGCCTGGCTGCGGGTCCTCGAGAAAGTTGCCAGCAATACGCCCATGGCAACCGCCGCCAGCGCAAAAGCCAGCACGATCAACATCAATGCAGCCAGCGAATGACCCCAATTGACCTTCAACACCAGGGCTCCAAAACTAATTAATATCAGCATCTGAACCAGCCCCATCACAAGCCGGCCAACAATCTTGCCAAGCAGGATGACTGATTTATGCGTCGGAGTGACCAGCAGCCGCTGCAATGTTCCGCCCAGTCGTTCATCGACAAAAACATAAGAAGCGCCCAGGAGCGTTACCAGAGTCCAGGTTACAAGCTGCCCGGGAGACGCCTGGTCGAATCCTGTGCCAATTTCAACCGTAGAAACGGATGATTGGGTGGTTTCAACCCGGACTGGTGGATCAGCCAGAAGCACACTGGCATCCGCCAGGCTGCGGTAAAAATACCGCTCTCGATCCAACGAATCGTCGAATGGGCGAATTGTCTCAGCAATTTGCACGCTGGTCAGCGCAATTTGCACAGCGCTATCCACCTGGCCAAGTGCGGCTGACACAGCCCTTTCGATAGCCATAACCTGGTTATCTTCATGAACCGTATGAAATTCGAGCTCCACGTTCTGGTTGGATTGCAGTTCCTTCCCAAAGCCAGCTGGTACGTAAAGACCAGCCAGCGCCTGCTCTTGCGCCAACAACTCATCTGCATCCTGGTGCGCGCTGGTGATCGGCCGGATTACATCGGACGCTTCCACAAATTGGTGCAGCAGTACCGATAATTCAGAGTGATCTTCGTCGACGATCAACACCGGGTAACGGGTATCGGTGCTCTCATCACCATTGCCATACATGCCTTGCAGGCTTTGCCCGATAATTAAAGTGAATACCAGGGGCAGGACCAGGAAGAAAACCAGGGTCGATCGCTCTGAGAATTCAATTTTTATATCATTCCAGGCAATTGCAATGATTTTACGCATGAAATACCACCCTCAGGTATATTGGCGCCGGAAGGCTACCAGAGCGATCAAAAACAAGATGATTGCCATCGATAGTAATGCCAGAGCGGGTGGACCAATATCACTTAGCGAACCGCCGCTGGTGAGTTTCATAAACCCTTCCAACCCCCAGGCATTGGGAGAGATATAGCTGGCTACCTGCAGCCATTCCGGCAGCGAAGGTCTGGGAACAAAATTGCCAGCTCCGGCCCCAAATATCAGAGCCAGGGCAGTGCCAACTGCGTTAGCCTGCCCGGGCGTACGAGCATATGCAGCCAGTAATATGCCCCAGCTGGTGGCTCCTGCCACCAAACAGATCACCAGGATAATCAAAGCCAGCGGCTCTCCCCAGCGCAACCCCAACAAAACTGAACTGGCCAATATTAATATACCCAGCTGGGCTAAGCCGGTCAAAAAGATCCCCAGAATCTTTCCCCCCAGAACCTGCGCCGCGGTGGTGGGGCTGACCAGCATCCGCGCCAGGGTTCCTTCATCCCGTTCCGCCAGTATGTTATATCCTCCTGACGAAACAGTGAACATCAGGAACAGAATCGCCATGCTGGGTGCGCTGAACTCCAGCCAGTCGAAACCGCCGCTTGCATCCGTTTGCTCAGCGGCACCTCGTTTCCGGAGTTGAATTGAAGTATTGTCTATCACCTGCTGAACGACTGCCGCACCTTGAGCGCGAGCGAGCGATTCAAGCCCGCTGATTGGAACGAGCTGCTGCTGAACCAGCTGGCCAAACGAAACGAGCACCCCTGCCCTCCCCGCCAGCTGCTGGTTCAGGAACTGTTCGATGATTGTCCGGATCACGTTGACGCTGACTGGGCGGGTTGGATTACCATAAATCTCGATCCGGCTGGGCTCCGGTTGCTGAACCTGCTCAAATTGGCCTTCTTCAAATTGGGCAGGAAGAAAGCTATCGCTGAAATCTGCAGGGATCACCACCACAGCCGCGCTTTGATCAGCATCAACCGCCCGTCGGGCAGCATCAATGGCTGCCTCGGTTGCATCGGAGGTCAACGCACTCGCTTCCAGCAGATCGGCCAGGTCTTGCGATTCAAAAACCTGCACCAGGCTGGCACCAAATTGTCCGCGATCCTGGTTGACGATGGTCAGCGGTATATTCGCCAGGCCGGCGCTGCTGCTGCCACCGCCAAATCCGCCGAACGCGAACCCAATCACGAGCGTCAGCCCAAACGGTGTAATCAGCAATAAGATCAGGGATGCTGGGTCTCGCGCAACGAGTAGCAGATCTTTCCAGGCAATATTAAGGGTTTTTTTCACCAAATACGCTCCTTAATCTCGCAGAGCCCGGCCTGTAAGGTGGAGAAAAACAGCTTCCAGATTGGGTTCTTGGATATCCACTGAGCGCACCTTAAAGCCCAACTCGTTCGTACGGGTAATAACCGGTGCCAGCATTTCTTCTGCTTCCGACACAACCAGGATCACCTGATTAACCGATTCCGATGATTGGATAACGCCATCCAATCCCCGCAGCCCTTCAGCCAGGGAACCAGAAGCCTGCTCATCAGTCAGGTGCAGGCGTAATAGATCGTTCTCCCCGACCATCTGGGTCAGCTCTTTCTGTGTGCCCAAAGCAATTAGCTCACCATGATCCATAATACCTACCCGGTCAGAAAGCTCCTGGGCTTCTTCCATATAGTGAGTGGTATACAAGACTGTCATCCCCTGCCGATTTAAATCCTTGACGGTATCCAAAATATTACGACGACTTTGGGGGTCGATTCCCACAGTAGGTTCATCCATAAAAATGATCTGCGGTTTATGCAGCAGGCCTACACCAATATTGACCCGGCGTTTCATGCCGCCGGAATAATTTTCTATCCGTTCATTAGCACGGTCGCTCAAACCAATTTGCTCCAGAACTTCATCTACGCGCGAACGCAATGGTTTGCCAGTCATTCCATACATTCGTCCCCAAAAGGTCAGGTTTTCGCGAGCACTGAGCGTATCATATAAAGCAATATCCTGAGGCACCACACCAATTACCGAACGCACAGCCAGCGAATCTTTCACGATTGACTTACCGGCAACTAAGGCATCTCCACCTGTGGGCCTCAGAAGACAGGAAAGCATCGAAATCGTCGTGGTTTTACCGGCTCCGTTTGGGCCTAACAAACTAAAGATCTCTCCTTGATCGACGCAGAAATTAATCTCTTTGACCGCAACTAAAATGCCATAGGACTTCGTCAGGTTTTCAGTTTCCAAGATACAGGTCATATCGGCCTCCAGGCGTCCCCACCCACCGCTGCAGAGTATTGCAGCTATTTGTCGGGGAGCTCTGCGAATCCTGGCTGTCTGGTTTGAGAAGACGGCTTCCCGACCAAACAACAAGTTTGTGCACCTAATGTTCGCTACTGCGAGTTATGGGTTGTTGTCATTTTAAGCAAATTAGAGTAAAGTATAACCGATGGAAAATTTGGCAAATGATCAACTACCTCAAATAAAGGCTGCCTGGATGGCGCTGACCGGGCAAATGCCAATCAGCTGGACTGGCAAGCCCGATGGGGATGTCCCACCAGACCTGGTATTGAGCGCTGCCGAAATTTCGGAAAGCAGTGGGGAATTTCAATATAATAACTCGCCCTGGTTAATAGGGGTCTTCCAGACCGATCGAGGTAAAACTTACCTGGCCAGCCCCAATCCAGGTGGACCCACTCGAGAACTCTTTTTTCTATTGATATCAATCCTAAATCAGTTACAAGCTGAACAATCAACGAACCAAGATCTTTTGGAGGAACTTTCATCTGCCCGAAACCGTTTGAATTTTCTATACAAAGTAGCCCAAATTGCGGTTGAGAGCGGCGATTCGCCGAGTATGTTCATCCAATTGGCGCAAGCGCTGCTGCAGGTTATCCCTGCCCAAGATATCTTTTTCCTTTTGGTTGAAGAAGGCCAAACTCGTTTATTTTCCGCCAGTGGCACAGATTTGATTGGGCTAGAGCAGTTAACTGTCTTTGCCAGCCATTCTCAACCGATCACGATGATGCCTGGGAATTACAAGCTGCCGAGAAAGCTGTTGCGACAAAGACCGGAGATTGAGAATCTAGCGCTCATGCCCCTGACGATCACCAGTCCAGCTATGGGGTTGCTGGGCGTGATTAACCTGGCAAATTTCGACCCGCAATCCACCGACCAGCAGCACTTGCTGAATAATGTGGAGCAGATCAGCATGTTAGTGAATTCCACTATGGTGCGGTCCGCACAAGAGTCAAAACGACGTTTGGAACATGAACTGACAATTGCCAGCCAGATTCAGGGCAACTTTTTACCGACAACACTGCCAGAAATTCCTGGGCTTGAATTTTCGGCCAGTTTGAAACCAGCCTTCCTGATAGGTGGCGACTTCTACGACGTACAACCAATCAATGGTGGGTTGGCGATTATGCTTGGCGATGTTGCCGGCAAGGGTATTCCCGCCGCAATGTTAACTGCTTTGATACACGCCACACTGAAGAGCGAATCCCAGCATCATACGCATCCTGGGGGCCTATTAAGCTCCATAAACCACTTGATTTACGGTGAGCTGGATCGATCTGAGACATTTATAACCGCTTTTTTGGCGGTTCTCCAAACCGACCCGCTGCAGTTGGATTATGCCAGTGCCGGACACACCACCACGCTGTTATGGCGTTCCCAGCACGAGGATGTTGTGCAATTCCCAAGCACTGGCTTACCGCTGGGCGTCTCACCGGATATCCAATTCACTCAACAACAAATCTCTTTCGATCGTGGCGACGTTCTATTGCTTTACAGTGATGGCATCACCGAAGCCGAAAACGCCCAGGGGCGAGTATTCGGCACGCAGGCTTTGATTGACCTTCTCATGGCAGGTTATCCTGCTCCCCTTGAAAAACAGCTGGCAATGATCTTAACTGCTCTAGATTTGCACAGGGGTGATATTCCACTCAGGGATGATGTGGCCCTTTTTATGGCTCGTGCCAACCCGAATCAATCCGAGTTGTTGGAGATTACTCCTTTCGTTTATATGGCTGATAAGCGTAGCGCCCGCGCCCTGACATTGCAACTGCGCCAGGCATTGCAGTCACTCGTTTTCAAATCCAACACGGTCCGCACCAATTTTCTTAATGAGTACGAACTGGCTGCTTCAGAAATTGCCACTAACATCGTCGTGCATGCATACAAAGCCAGCCCTTACATTGGCCGCATCCAGGGCCGGATCTGCCTAAGCCCCGAACGGGTTACAATGGATGTCATTGACAGTGGAAATGCATTCACCCAGCCAAAACGCCCGAGGATGATATCTGGCGAGCCTCGAAAATTTTCTTTGAAGGACCCGCCGGCATCAGGATATGGACTGCTGATAGCAAATCGTTTACTAGATGAACTGCGATATAACCGTCTCCCGGACGGGCGCAATCACTGGCGGCTGGAAAAATTTCTTCCCAAAGGCACCAGGCTCTCCCAGTAATTTTACCGGAAGCCAAGGAATGGATACGGAATAAATGATGCAAATCAATACAGATCTGCGAACCCCAACTCAAGCAGTGCTCACACCCAGTGGGCGCATGGACGTCGAATCATCTCCTGTGGTGCGCAAGGCAATCATCAATGCCTGGAACAAAGGCGCAAAAAGCGTCATCATTGATTTAAGTGAAGTAGAATTCATGGATTCATCCGGTCTGAGCGCGCTGGTATCGGGGATGAAAGCCCTGCGAAAAACGGGGGGGCAATTAAGTATTTGCAATGCCAATGCCCAAATCCGCACTGCCATGCGTTTGACAATGCTCGACCGGGTCTTTCCGATTTTTGACACGATCGAAGAAGCGCTGTCTAACGCAACAAAATAATCTGGCCCGTTTGGATAATCCATTGCTCCCGAATCAGGATTCTACCCAGCCGGTAAACCAGTACCATTAGGCCATGCTCCCCAAAACCGTCGATGTTGCTTTCTATTGAAAACCCTTTCCTACAATTTGTTTTTGACTTAAGTGATCTTTCCTGGTCTCTTTACAGTCGCCAACACTCCCAAACATTCTTCGAGAACATCAGGATGACGATCACTTATCAGGCAGGCAACTCCCGGTCTCGTACGACTTACAATTTTCAAGGTCCGGTCCAAAACCAGACCACAACGGATGATTCTCGGTTTGGGCGACTTAAACAAATTAACCTGGTTAGTTCTGACAATGATTCAGGCCTCAGATTTACCCTGACCTGCGCTTTACCCGAATTAATGCCCTGTCTGCTGTGGAAACTGAAAGTTGAAAACCGTGGCCTACAGCCGGTGCAGATCGGGCGGATAGAATTGATGCGCCTGGTTCGATCGGCTCGCCACTCCACGGCCAATCCTGCCCGCTTCAACTTCGGAATCACTCAAAAAAGTCCACCTGTCCTGGCGTTCTTCTCTAATGGTTGGCAGTCCTGGAATTACACCGGTGTTTACGGTCCTGACGACCGCTATCGCTCTACACGTTTAGGTCCATTCACATCTCCTATGAGGGTCAATGCGGGCAGACCCCGGCCAAAAGCCCCAGGTCACCTGGTAAGCGACATGTTCGCAGTACTTGGCGACCGCACCAACAGACAAGGCGCGCTGATCGGATTCTTATCCCAACAGCAGCAGTTTGGGACCCTCGAAACACATTTAAAAGGCAAGGATACCGATCTGCGCCTATGGGCTGATGGGGATGGCGCTCGCCTGGATCCTGATGGCTTCATCAACACTGACTGGGCCTATCTTTCTTTCATAAATCTAGATGATGCCGATCCATTTGGCAGTTACTTTGATGCTGTGGCACGGCAGCATAGCCTGCTGCCTGCCCTGCAAGAGGGCACTCCAGAAGAGGACCCTGGCTCTTTGCCGCCAGTACCGACTGGCTGGTGTTCCTGGTACCATTTTTTTGGCAAGGTATCTGCAGATGATATTCGCCGAAATCTACAGGCAGCCCAGCAGTTAGCAGATCGGCTGCCATTGGAAGTGATTCAGATCGATGATGGCTTTGAGACCAAAGTAGGGGATTGGTTTTCACATCAGCCCGGCTTCCCGGATGGATTGGCGCCTTTGGCGGAAGAGATCCGCACAACGGGTTTCACACCGGGCGTATGGCTGGCCCCATTTACCCTTCTCCCCGGATCGACAGTTGCTGTGCGCCATCCAGATTGGCTATTGCGCGGCCGCCTCAACCGCCCAGTCAATGCTGGTTACAGTTCATGGGGGGACTTCAGCACTGCTCTCGACCTGACCCATCCGGATGCGCTCAGCTATGCTCAAGAGGTTGTCCTTACGGCCGCTCATAAATGGGGCTTTCCTTACCTGAAACTGGATTTTCTCTATGCCGGGGCCTTGCCTGGCCGGCACCGGGATCCGACCCGCACCCGCGCCCAAATCCTGCGCAGCGGCTTACAAGCTTTACGTGATTGCTTGGGCCAGGAGGTTACGCTGCTGGGCTGTGGCTGCCCGCTGGGGTCAGCTATCGGGCTGGTCGATGCGATGCGGATCGGGGCGGATGTCAGTGACCGCTGGAAACCGGCTTTTGCCGGTGTGGGGTTCTTCTTCGAATCGGAACCGGATTATCCATCCACTCGCAACGCACTTCAAAATATCCTGACCCGGGCCGGTATGCACCAGCGCTGGTGGATCAACGACCCGGATTGTCTGCTCGTACGGCCTGAGACAAAGATGACCCTGGCAGAAGTACAATCCCTGGCGACTGCAATTGCTCTGAGCGGGGGATCTTTTTTTCTTTCGGATGATCTGCCGGCATTGCCGGAGGAGCGGATTCGGCTGGCAGCAAGTTTGATTCCACTGCTTCCAGGGAGGCCGCGCGTGATCGATTGGTTCGACTCGGCTATGCCTGCACGCCTGCGTCTGGATCTGCACAACCAGACGGGCGCATGGTCCTTGCTGGCACTATTCAACTGGAGCGATGCCCCTGCCCATCTTAATTTTGAACCAGCTGCGTTTGACCTGGATAATTCCAAAGCGTATTGGCTTCGCGAATTCTGGCAGGGTGATACTCATTTTCTACCACCGCAGGATCGGACTGGGTTGCTCTTTAAGGAAGTTGACCCCCATGGCGTTCGGCTTTTGGCAGTCCGGGCTGCCCAAAACAACCGCCCCACCTATCTAGGCAGCAACCTGCACGTTTCTCAAGGCTTAGAAATAGCTGGTTGGGGAAATGAAAGACAGGGGAGTTTAATAATACAGCTCGAAAGACCCGCTCACAGCCAGGGCGAACTTGAGGTCTACCTTCCAGCGCCACCTAAAAAGGTTCTTCTGAACGCCGAACCACTTGCCTGGCAGCCTAGCGAAGATGGACGGTATACATTTCAGCTCGACTTCGATAAGGCAGCTGAATTACGGCTGGCATATTAATCGCTCAACGCTGGCTTTGCCCAAATGAACCTGTCAGTTAAATCATCACACAAAGAAAAAGGAAACAACCATGAATACTCCTGATCCGACCTTGGCAACTTTTTTTGCCCCGGATGGGGTTGCTATTGTTGGGGCTTCGCATGACCCGACCAAACTTGGTTACGGACTTTCCCGCAATTTGGTGCAAAGTGGCTACCGGGGCGCCATCCATCTGGTAAATGTCAGGGGCGGGGTGCTGCTGAACAGGCCGGTCTATCCCAGCCTGGCCCAGGTTCCCGACCCAGTCGATCTGGCTGTGCTCCTTATTCCGGCTCCTTTTATACCCCAGGCAATCCGTGATTGTGGCGAGCGGGGCATCCATGCTGCCATCATTGCAGCCGGAGGATTTAGAGAAACAGGTCCGGAAGGCGAAATTCTGGAACAAGAAAGTTTGAGGATCGCTCGCCAATATGGTATCCGCTTGATCGGTCCAAACTGTATTGGATTGCTGGATACTCACCTGCCAATTGACACGACTTTCCTTTCGCCACCCGGTCCAACACCCGGTGATGTCGCCTTTATCTCACATTCAGGAGCTATTTGTGCCGCAGTGATTGATTGGGCCCGCGGACAGGGCTTCGGATTGTCCCGGTTGGTCAGTTTAGGCAATCAGGTAGATGTGAATGAGACAGACGTCCTGGCACCTGTAGCGTCTGATCCGCATACCAGGGTGTTGACGTTATATCTGGAAGGCGTCAGTGATGGGCGGCGATTTGTTGAACAAGCGCGTAAGGTCACCCGCCAGAAACCAGTGATTGCCCTCAAGGTTGGGCGGTTTGCCAGTGGACGGCGGGCGGTTGCATCCCACACAGGCGCGCTGGCCGGGCAGGAAAATGCTTTTAATGCTGCGTTTCGCCGGGCAGGTGTAATCCGGGTCGAGACCAGCGAAGAGCTGTTCGATTGGGCGCGAGCCCTGGCCTGGTGCCCACTGCCAGCCGGAAGGAGAGTCGCGGTTTTGACCAATTCTGGCGGCCCGGGGGTCACAGCTGCGGATGCACTTGAGGCTTATGGGCTTAAATTAGCGCAGCTGTCGCCGGAAATAGAACAGGCCCTGCGCCAGGTACTCTCACCATCTGCCAGCCTTCAAAATCCGGTCGATATGCTGGCATCTGCCGCCCCTCAAGATTATGCCAACTGCCTTCGGATTTTGCTTTCCGATCCCGAGGTAGATAGCGCAATGGTCATTTTGCCGCCTCCCCCGATGCACACTGCGGGCGGGGTGGCCAAAGCCGTGATACCGGTCATTTACACTGCCGAGAAGCCGGTTGTGATTGCATTAATGGGGGAACGATTGATCCAGGAGGCCGTCGAACACTTCCGGGCCGCCCGTGTCCCAGATTACCGTTTTCCCGAACGCGCTGCGGCTGCCCTGGCGATCCTGGTGGAGCGAGCCGAGTCCCTGGCCCATTCACAGCAACTGGACGAAGCGCCTTACCTGGCGCCCAATATGCAGCCTGAAATCATCCGAGCTGCGCTTGCCGCAAATGTACCCACTGATAACGGTTTTTTACCGCAAGAAACAGTCGATCAAGTCCTGGCAGCTTACGGGATACCTGTCCCACCAGCAGTCCTGGTTCGCTCCGAAGGCGAAGCTCTCCAGCAAGCGCGGCAAATGGGTTTCCCACTGGCTTTGAAGATTGCTTCGCCAGATATCGCTCATAAATCCGATGTAGATGGAGTCTTATTGAATTTAGCGGATGAAGATGCGGTTCAGGCGGGCTTTCGCCGGGTAACTGAAAACGCCCGCCGCGCACTTCCGGATGCGGAAATCCTGGGAGCATATATACAAAAAATGATCCCATCCGGCCAGGAGGTGATCATCGGAGCAGTGCAAGACGCCCAGTTTGGAGCTTTGGCCATGTTCGGTTCGGGTGGGACGGAAGTAGAAGGGCTAAAAGATGTGGCATTCGGGCTAGCCCCTCTGCCGCGCCAGGAGGCGGAACAAATGCTGTCCAGCACCTGGGCTGGTCGTAAATTGATGGGGTACCGCAATCTTCCGCCTGCCGATCGTGCAACCGTTCTGGACGTGTTGCTGCGCCTGGCCCAGTTGGCCGCCGATTTCCCCCAATTCACCGAGATTGAGATCAACCCCTTGCGTGTCCTGCCAGAAGGGCAGGGCGCTTATGCTGTTGACGCACGCATTCGCCTGGGATAGTCTCTCTAATTGTAAAAAATCAGGTAAATGCACCTTCCACAACACTCAACAGCTGCTTGAGGCCGCGTTTTACTGGCTTGGTGAGGATATACTCATCGACTGTATGCGCCCCACCCCCTTGCGTTAGTCCAATACAAATCGCTGGGATACCCAGGCTCAGAGGGATATTTGCATCCGTAGAGCCTATGCCCAGATAGGCATCAAAACCTTCCTTTTTCAAAGCATTCTGGGCCAACTGCACCAGAGGATGGGCTTGAGCCAGTTCACCAGCCGGACGCTGGCCGATCACGCGGGCAGAGACGACCACATCGAGCTGATTAGACAATTTCACGTAAGATTCTATCTGTTGAACCAATTCGGTGAGTTCCTGAGCTCCTTCGGATCTCAAATCCAGTTCAATTTGGGCGTGAGCTGCAATCGTATTGATCGTTGTCCCGCCAGAAATGACCCCGACGTTTAAGGTTGTACGCGGATATTCCGGAAGATTCAAAGTCGTTATCTGAGTGATCAATTTGGCTAATTCATGAATTGCAGATGGACGCCCAAAATCCACCCAGGAATGCCCGCCGGTTGTTTGCGCTTCAATCCGGTAACGCTGCACCCCCAAACCGCGATGATAAACCTGGCCCAACGCCATTCCTTCCAGGATGATATAGGCGCTTACCTGCTTTCCAAACCGATCGACTACGGCTCGCATCCCGGCCAGATCACCCAGCCCTTCCTCGCAAACATTGGCCACCAACCACAGATCGCCGGGCAAGCTTAAGGGCTGGTCGTTGCTTCTCTCCCGTAAAGCCCACAGCAGACCGAATAAACCAGCTACCCCCGTACTGTTATCTCCAATCCCAGGTCCAAAGATCCTATCGGCAGTCCGGCGAACTGACAGGTTGGTTCCAGCCAAAAAGACAGTGTCCATATGGGCAGAGACGATCAAAGGCAAGGCGCTGCCTCTACCAGGCAGCCGGGCGTAGACATTGCCAACAGAGTCGATACAGACATCTTCCAAACCAGCCACAGAAAATTGCTCTTGGATAAAAACTGCCCGTTCCTGTTCGGCAAAGGTAGGCGCAGGAATCTGTTGAATAGTTACGGCCAAGTCAAGTGTTCGATTTACCAAGGCAGGCTGCATCTTATACCTTTCGGATCGATTGTCGCAATGCTTCCAACCTGGCTTCAGCCAGGCCCGGCAGCGCATCCAATGCGTAAAATGGCGAATCGCTTTCCAGGACAAAGGAGGCCGATATGCTGCCGTACAATACAGCCTCGAGCGGATCGTAAGTTTTTCGGTATCCCGCTAAAAAACCTCCACAGAACGCGTCTCCAACACCGGTTGGATCAACTGCCCGAACCGGATAGGAAGGAATCTCCCAGCGTCTCCGAGTACTGGCATCGTATAAAAACTGCCCGCTCTCCCCGCGTTTGATGACAATGATCTCACAACCATATGCGGCCAATGCGTCAGCCATCTCCCATAAATCCGAGCTGCGACCTTCGAAAAGGGATCGGATTTCTTCTTCTGCGGGCAAAAAAGCCGTCAGTCCAGTGACCAATGCGGGCACATCTCCCCAATAGATCGGATTCATGTATCCTGATGATGGGTCAAGCGTGACGGTTGTGAATTCTGCCTGACGCAGCACAGCTGGTAAAACCGAGTGAGTTAGATAATCCAGAGGGCATAAATGAGCTGCGTTGGCATCCAGAAATTCAGCTGGGATGTCCACCTGCCGTAAGGAGGTGGGTAATAGCCTGGTCCGGCTGGCCAGGTTTTCAGATGGATTGCGATAACCGAGTAACGATCTTGGAAAGGGCTCTCCCTGCCGGGCAAAGTGTATGACTGGTTCTTCATTCGATCGGCTGCGGTTTTCGTTATAGGCGATGAAACTGCGTACATCAACCGATTCCGGCAAGATGCGCACACCGCGAATATCCAAATTATGGAGAGCAATCGCATCCAGCCATTCCAGGGGAAAATCCTCACCTACTCTGGCGACCAGTCCGGGCGGAGGATCAGGCGCCCAAACTGCCAATCCCACGGCTGCATACAGTGCGTTCCCACCCGGCGTATCCAGATTAAGTTTGCCTGACGGCAATATAATGTAATTCCGGTTCAATTGACCGGCAAACAGGTATCGTGGTGAAGCGCGTTCCATCCCAAAAATTATACGTCAGGTTTGCGAAATCTGAATAGATTTTCGTGAGCCTCTTTGGGGAAAACTATGGTAAGTGGGAATATGTGGCGCTGATCGATGCGATTCTTACCAATCTATGCTTGTTTGCGAACGGCCAGGGCCAAAAAAACATCTTCCAGGCTCGGTTCGACCCGTTCGATCCGCGCATTAGAAATTCCATCACTGCCCAGGTGCTGTTGTAAGGTCTTGGATGAAATTTCCGGGGGCGTAATTGCCCGGAGGTGATCACCGGCCAGCCCAGCCCGCAGCACCCACGGGCATGCTCCCAGCGATTTTAATGCCGTTAGCAGCGGCTCAGCAAATACATCCCAGGCTACACCTGGTAAGGCATCTTGTTTTAACGCCCAGGGTGTATCTAAAGCAAGCAGTTGTCCGGCTCGCATAATCCCAACCCGGTTGCAGTACTCAGCTTCATCCATATAGTGGGTGGTGACCAGGGCAGTCACCCCATCTTCCACGAGTTGATAGATCAAATCCCAAAAAGAACGGCGAGCGATAGGGTCCACACCGCTGGTCGGCTCATCTAAAAATAGCAGCCGTGGCTGGTGCACAATCGCAGTACCTAAGGCCAATCTCTGCTTCCAGCCCACCGATAGCTCACCTGCCCGAATTTTCTCCTGGCCGGTCAGGCCAACCAGGGCGAGGACTCTTTGCAGGCGAGCACGATCATTGACACCATACACCCCGGCATAAAACTCCAGGTTTTCCTGAACACTGAGATCGTAATACAAAGCAAACTTTTGGGACATATATCCGACCCGCGCACGCACCTGTTCAGTCTGCCGGGTGGCATCAAATCCCAGGACCTGGGCACTACCTTCGCTGGGAATAAGCAGCCCCAAAAGCATCCGAATGGTCGTCGTTTTCCCAGAACCATTCGGACCTAAATAACCGACCACCTCACCTGCGCGCACCGAGAAGGAAACATGGTCAACAGCTGTAAAATCACCAAAACGCTTCGTGAGGTCTTGGGTCTGGATAACAAATTCTCTATTGGTAGGTTCAAACGAAGAAATTTGCCCTTGGGTTACTTTCATTGACCCGCCTCCAAGAGCTCCATGAAGACATCCTCCAACTGCGCGGGGACCAGCCGCAACCGGTCAATTTGTCCACCCCGGGATGGAATTAATGCCTGCAAATGGGCCATGACCTTACCGGCATCACCTTCTGCTACTCGCAAATGGATCCGATCACCAAACATTTGCAGATCCTGAACACCTGGCTCTGATTCCAATAGTTTTCGCAGTAAGAACATCGGAGACCCGGCCAATTCCAGCACCCGGCCTTCCAATCGGGCACGCAGCTCTGCCGGAGTACCCTCAACAATCATCTTTCCACGCTGCATGAATCCCACCCGATTGCAGCGGGATGCTTCATCCATATAAGGCGTGCTGACCAATACCGAAGTGCGCAGACCATTCTGGCCAACTTCCGAAACTAGTTGAATGATTAATTGCCAGAAATCCTGGCGAGTGACCGGGTCAACTCCAGTTGTCGGTTCGTCCAACAACAGAACATTCGGCCGATGAACCAACGCCGCTGCCAGCCCTAGCTTTTGCTTCATACCACCCGACAATTGTCCCGCCCGGCGACCTATAAATTCTTGCAACCCTACAAATTCTAGAATTTCCAGGCTGCGCGGGCGCCAATCTGAAGCAGACAGACCGCGAACTTCTGCAAAAAAACGGATATTTTCAAGTACAGTCAGATCCTCATACAAGGAAAAACGCTGCGGCAAGTAGCCTACCTGGCTGCGAGCCTGCTCGGTTTGCTTGAGCATATCGCGTCCGGCAATCAGGATGACCGGGTTCCGATCTGTACTCCGATCGGGAAGTAGCGCGCCACATAGTAAACGCAGGGTCGTGGTTTTTCCAGCCCCATCCGGACCAACCAGGCCATAAATCTGGCCGCCAGCAACTTGTAATTTAACCTGGTCAACTGCTTTCAAATTGCCAAAAGTTTTGACCAGATTCTGCCCTTCGATCATGAATTCCATTTTAATTTCCAAAGCTCACGTCGGCAGGCATACCGGGTTTTAGCTTACCATCCGGGTTGTCGACCGACAGCTTGACCGCAAAGACTGTAGTTCGCCGCCCATCAGCTGTTTGCACATTGCGTGGCGTGTATTCCGCCTGATCGGCTATGTGGATAACCCTGGCGCTGAAGTTCTCCCCTGGGAATAAATCCACCTGAACCAGGGCGGTCTGATCGAGCTCGATTTCTCCATACCGATCTTCCGGCAGATAGATCGTAATAGTCAAACGATCCAGGCGCGCCAGGGTGACCAGCGGAGTACCCGGCTGAGCGACTTCTCCCGGTTCAATCGTTCGACTTAGGACGATCCCATCGATTGGGGCAAGAATTCTCAGTTTATCAAGTTGAGACTTGATAACATTGATCGCCGCCTGAGCCGAGTCCACCTGGGCCTGAGCAACTGCAATCTGCTCGGGAGTGGAATCCGCCTGGGCAGCCGCCAGCCGCGCCTGGGCGGCAGCTAGGCGCTGCTGGGCAAGCTGCAACTGCTCTGGATCCGGTCCCTCCATTAAGTCCTGGTAACGCTGCTCATTATCCAACCATTGCTGTTCAAAAATAGCCAGGTTCGCCTGGGCAACTGCCAGATCGTACTTATTGGAAGTGCCGATGATATTGTTATACCGTGTGACGGTATTGTCATAATCCCTTTGGGCTCCGGCCAGCTGAGCCTGCAGAGCTGCGCGCATGACATTATCCTCTGAGCGCTTCTCGAAGGGCTCGAATTTATCTTTGGCTTTATCAAGCCTGTCTGCTGCCAGGATCATGGCAGCGTGGGCAGCATCGATATCTACAGGGTCTGCGCTGGATAGCATACTGTCCAGCGTTTGTTGGGCAAGATCGCGGGCTTTGTCCGCATCTGCTACCGCCTTTTGGGCCAGCGCCGCAGCCAGATCTGCCTGATCATACAGGTTATCCAGCACCTGCAGGGCAGTGGTTAGCTCCAGCTGGGCTGCCGTAATGGCCTGTTGACGCTGCTCAGGCGCCGGTCCCGATACAACCAGGTCATAGTTGGCCTTGGTCACAGCGAGTGCGGACTCAGCCTGATTGAGCTGGGCCATTAGCAATAACTCATTAAGTTGCACCAGCAGGTCTCCACGGTTGACGGCCTGTCCTTCACTAACCAATACTTCCGAAACATTGCCACCCAATTCTGCAGCAATCTGCACCTGGGTCGCCTCAATCGTTCCGGACGTAAACAACCCACCCGCCTGTGGCTGGAGTTGCTGCTGGTCGAAATACCACCAGGCAGCCGCTGCCAGGATGACAACCAAAACAACTGGGATTATTCTTCTTGGATTGGGATGCATTACCAAACTCCTTTCACATGGAGGTGTAATCAGTCCAAGCGCTTGCGAAAGCGCAGGGCCGCGATTGCCATAATTGCCAAACCGAAGATTGTCAGGGCGATAATTTCATCCATCAAGGCAGCAGCGCCGACGCCTTTAAGCATCAGCGAGCGGATGATCACCAGGTAATAGCGCAAGGGCATGACTGCAGAAATCCACTGCAGCAGTCTGGGCATGGCTTCAATGGGAAAGAAAAAGCCGGACAGGAAGATACTTGGAAGTAATGTCATCCACACAATCAACATTGCTTCCTGCTGTGTGTTGGCTACCGTGGAAGCCAGCAAACCGATCCCCAAACCGGAGAAAAGGAACAGCCCAGAAAGCAGCAGGATCAAAGCCAGGTCACCACGAATCGGGACATGAAACCACCAGGAACCGATTGCAAGAACTTCCAGGGTGTTTAAGAACGCCAGAATAACATAAGGGAGCATTTTGCCAACAATCAGCTCCCAGGGCCGGATGGGCGTGACAATCAGCTGCTCAATTGTGCCCCGTTCTCTTTCACGAACGATGGCGGTCGCGGTCAGAATGGAAGTCAGGGCGAAGAGAATCATGCCAATGACGCCCGGAACCATGAAATAAGCGCTCACCAGATCAGGGTTGTACCAGACCTGGGTGCGCACATCCAGCGGTAATGCCAGCCCTCCAGGCTGGCCACGGCGCGCCAGGCGCTCCGCCATAACTTCTGCACCCAACGATTGGCCAATCAGCTGAGCTGCAGAAAGGGCAGTCGAGGCTACCGTGGGGTCGCTGCCATCCAGAATAAAAGCCACTTGCGATACCCCATTAGCTATCAGATGGGATTCATACCCGGGGGGAATGATTAATCCGGCCCGAACTTCTCCGCGGTCAACCAGGATACGCAATTCCTGTTCGGAATCAATTTCGTGCCGGATATCAAAATAATCTGCCGCCCGGTAAGCATCTAGCAAGGCCCGGGCAGAAGGGCTGCGGTCTTGATCCAGGACCGCCATCGGCACGTTGCGTACGTCATTTGTGGCCGAATAACCCAGCAAGAAAAGCTGCATTACCGGCATGACCAGGATCAGCACCAGCGTGCGCGGATCACGCAGAATTTGAATAAATTCCTTGCGGATCAAAGAGATCAAACGCGAATTGATCATTCACCCTCCGTGGTTTCAGGTTTCAATAATCCGTGCAGATAAATATCCAGCATAGCCTCCATTCCGTTTTCGCTGAATTCGGGCGGCGCTTTGGGAGAGAACACATATTCCGTAATAAAAAAAGAGAAAAACAAGCCCAAAAATGAGCGCATGATCATAGATGACGGGATAGGACGCATCCGATCCGCCCCGACTTGTTGAAACCGTTGGGCGATCTGAATTGCGTCAGGGAAAATTCGGGAAAAGAGCTCTTGAATGTGGGTGCTGTTAAATTCAACAATTTCGATAAACATCAAGTGTAAAAATTTGGGGCGGCGGTTGATTGCGGCAACCAATTCTTGAGCCGCGCTTTGAACCACTTCTTCAACTGTCTCGCCCTCTGCCTGCAATAACGCCGGAATCACCTCCCGGTAAGGGTGGTAGCGTTCCAGCACAGCCTCGAACACTGCTTCTTTGCTGGGGAAGTGGTTATAAAGCCCACCCAAAGCAATTTCTGCCCCAGCGGCTATCTGGCGCATAGAACTGCCATGATAACCCTGACTGATGAACAGGTCATGCGCGGCGGTGATAATTTGCTCGCGGGTAATTTCGCCTCGGCTGAGGAGTTCATCTCCGGCTGGTTCCATTACACCTCCTATAATGAACGAACGTTCGTTCATATATTATATTGTTTTTACAAGCGAGTCAAGCAGATCACGACCACATTGGCGAGCTGTTTGTTTAAGTCCTATTTCTAATAACAAAACCCGGCAGCCTTACCTGCCGGGCAATCAAATCCATCGATTAACACTACATGCTCATTTCATGTCAGATTATATGTCTTCAAGTATCACCCCGCCTCTCCCCTATTATCAGGGTGATGCAAAAATTCCATCACATTTAGCTGCCATAACAAAATCGTTGCGGTGTAAACCACCGATCGCATGAGTCCACCATGAGACCGTGATTTTACCCCACTCCAATGTGATCAATGGATGATGATCTTGCTCTTCTGCCAGTTCACCAACCTTATTTGTAAAGGCCAACGGAGCAGCGAAATTTTTAAACTTATAAGCGCGCTTAAGGCGCCGTTCACCATTTACTGTAATAACCTGCCATTCCGGGATCTGCAATAAATACTCCTGCAGTTCTTCTTCGGTTACCTGAGGAGCATCACCCCGGCAGGGAACACATCGCATACCTGCCAGCTCGGTCATCTTCTACCTCCAAAACATTTGTAAATCTCTGCTTATTTATCCCCTTCTCCCAGTCCGGCGACCGAACGCAACAAGCCAAGTACTAACAACCCCAGTTTCACGCCTTCCCCAGGAGAAATTGAAGGCGTTTCGCCTTCCCTCTCCGCTTGTTGAACAAAGAGATAAGCTGCCCCCACACCAACTGCTGCTCCGATCACAGCGCCAATAAGCAGCGCCTTCGGTTTCCAGTTATTGGTCTCGTCGGTTGTCAACCCCAAGTTTTCGGTTGCCATGGAAATTCCTTTCAAATTTTAGCAAGATGAGTTTTTCTCGGCTAAGTGGATTATGATTGCAGATCGCCAGATAGCAACAATTGGTTGCTACGATATAACCTGCAGTTGCAGGCATTGACTCGAGGGTTTCAGCCAATTAACCCATCCGATTCAGCGTCGCAAGCCTTTGGATTTGCGAAAAGCCTTCAATTTTGCATTCAAACTTTGAATACGCAAAACCGGTTCTACTATTGAGTCTGTGATTTTGCGCGTCCGAAGACCAACCTGATTGAAAAAATCTTGCACTTGACGGGCATAGGCCGGAAGGGTTCGAACAAGCCAGACAACTCCAAAAGCAAGAGCGCCCATGAATATCAAAAAGAGCAAACACACGAAAAGCTGAGGGATGATCAACCAGATCAGGGAAGTATCCCCCCAGCGGCTAACGAAATCATCCGGCCCAAAGCTAATCAGCACAGAAGGAACCAAAATAATCACCAGACCGATCAAAAAAGGTATGGTGATCTGAAGCAGAACTTCTCGACGATGGGCCCGATGCGTGACCGGATTGCGTTCTGGAAGAGAAGATGTCTGATAGTCGCTCATGCTGAATATATTTTAGCACGATTTTTAGTTGGTCCACCTGTTAACCAATGGGTTCACATTTGTATGCCAATATTGTCAGCTACTCATTTCCCGTGGCAGACCGTTTAAGTTGACCCCACACCTGAAATTCGCTCCAAGTTTGCGCCGATGTTGACCTGTGATCATCCCCATGCTACAATCGGCAAACTATTCGCATAATTGAGGGCATATATTAATTGAGTGATAAAGCAATCCGACTTCTTATAGTTGAAGACAACTACGATTTCGCCAGCATCCTGCAACTCATGATCCACCCGGGCAATCGAGGATTATTTGAGGTCCAGCATGTCCCCAACCTGGCCCAAGCGACTGATCTTATTGCCAGCCACTCTTTTGACATCATCTTGCTTGATCTGACACTCCCGGACAGTGATGGGCTGGATACGATCATTCATATGCACGCTCATGCGCCCCGAACGCCGATCGTGGTGATGACGGCTTTAAGTGATGAAAATATTATTGACCAGGCAATCCAAGAAGGCGCTCAGGATTACCTGATTAAAGGGGTCCCGGATAGTGCCACTCTGGTCCGCTCCATACGTTATGCGATCAAAAGAAATCGGATGATTTCCGAGCTGCAGCACCTCTCTATGGTTGATGACTTGACCGGCCTGTTGAACCGGCGCGGCTTTCTCAACGCCGGGGAACGCCATATTGGGATCGCCCGTAGAGCCCAACGCAGCCTTTTGCTATTCTTTGCTGACCTGGACGATCTAAAGCTTATCAACGACCAATACGGGCATCTAGTAGGGGACCAAGCGTTAAAAAATGCGGCCAGATTGATCACTACCACTTTCCGACATTCAGATGTCATTGCGCGCTATGGGGGCGATGAATTTGCTATCCTGGCAATTGACGCCGGTGGCAGTGCAATTTGTATGGCTGATAGGCTTAAATATGCCTTGGAAGTATTCAACAGCCAGAATCGTTATCCCTACTCTTTGTCAATCAGCGTTGGCACTGCCAGGATTGAACCGAATAACAGGCTATCGCTTGAAAATTTGCTGGATGTAGCGGATCGCGAACTTTATAAACGCAAGCAAAGCAAAAATTCGGTCTAGCTGTAATACCTGGGGGAGATTATTGTCCACTCATCAGCCTGGCCGGCTTTTATGCCGGGTTGCTTGACTTTTCACCTTTCTCAATCTACACTATCCATATGCTTGCCAGGGTCTTCTCATGCGCCGTCATCGGACTGGAAGGGGTCATCGTAGAAGTTGAGGTGGACACCAGCCAGGGCCTGCCCAAAGTCATCATTGTTGGGCTGCCGGATGCAGCTGTACAGGAAAGCCGTGAACGCGTGCAGTCAGCTGTTAAAAACGCCGGCCTGCAATTTCCCCGTTATACAGTCACAGTCAATTTAGCGCCAGCGGCCGTCCGCAAAGAGGGTCCGGCCTATGATTTGCCGATTGCTGTTGGGGCCCTGATTGCGAACGGGCTCTTAAGCCCGGGCAGTGTGGATGAATCCCTGGTAATTGGCGAGCTTTCCCTGGATGGCAGCGTGCGTCACGTGCGCGGCGTGCTGCCAATGGCTGCACTGGCGCGCCAGCAAAGCTTCAAACGGATTTACTGTCCGGCCTGCGATGCGCCTGAGGCCGCCCTGATTCCCGACCTGGAAGTTATCCCCGTTGAATCCCTGAGCATTCTATACGAGCACCTGACCGATCGCAATCCCATCGCACCTCAGGACCCGGTCTCGGAAGAAGAACTTCCAGTCAGCGTCCAGACCGATTTCAGCGAGATCAAAGGCCAGGAACATGTCAAACGCGCACTGGAGGTTTCGGCAGCTGGTTCTCACAACGTGTTGATGTTGTAGACAACTGCCGGGTGCTAGTCTCATCTTCTTGCCCGAACCATCCACTGACCCTAACTCCCCCATCGATCCCTATCCAGACCCGAACATGCAAAAGCTCCAAGATCTGGCGCTTTTCCTCAGGGCTTGGGTCATAATTCCCGGCTAGGCGCTCTCGTACCTCTGCCGCAAAGGTCTCCATGGTCTCCAGATCAGGGGGAATTGGGATGTTGGATAGCTCTAAGTTGAAGCCTATTCCTAATTGTTGGATTATAAAGAAACATATCTGTCATGTATCATATAGTGACTATATATTGATTGTCAACATTACTTACATACCATCTATCTATCTTCATGAGCATTGAATTTTCAAGCTTCCAATCACTTCGATCTAAACCCAACATTCAAAATCGAAAGATAATTCCCAAATTGATATCAAGGAGCTCCTGTAAATTTGGAGGCGCGATATCAGCCAAACTAATGGTTTGTTAAGTAGACATTTAGTCACTTTATTCAACATGAACTTTCGAGTAAAATTATTTTTAGAAAATCACTGTTGCCTTTTGAAAGGGGATGAAAAACACTTTGGTAACGCACGGATTGGGGATTATCCATGACGAGAAGGAAACAAAAAACTCAGGCAAAGAAACAGCCGGAGAAATTTGACAAGAAATCCGAAAATGACCGAGAGCGCCAGAGGAAGGGCAATAAAAGAGTAGAAATATGGATCAGCATTATTTCGTTGATTGTTGCCGGCGCTGCATTATTTATTTCGTGGAGAACATTAAGCAACAGCTATGCAGACTTAAGCATTTCTGCTACCTATATCCAGGGAGCCTCCTTTTTGCCTAACGCGACGCCACGTGTTATTTTCGATAATCAAGAGGGGTTGACAGCCGAACGGGTTGATGCAGATTACGTGTACTGCAGTCACAAAATTAGACTAACAAACAACGGGGGATCGCCAGCGAGTATCAACAATTACACTGCGAACGCTGTCTATAATTTGGAAAACGTGTTACTAGATGGACATGGTGAAGCTGTCGCAGTCACACAGGACCAGCATAAACAGCCTTTCAAAGAGCTTCCACTAAAAGCCATACAATCCGTTTTGATATCAGAGGATATGCTGAAATCTGATCCCCTGGATGCAAGCTGGATGGACAGGAACGATACTGGGATTGATTTTCCGTTAGAGATCGAGCCCCATACCACGATAGATTTTATCGTCCATACTATCGCCACTCATGATCGCGAAGACGAACGGGTCATGGTGATGACATTTCCTATCGACCCCCTCCGGTATGGGGTGAATAGAAACACACAAGAGGGTTTTCGCGATTTTGAGATAACTTATGATTTTGAAACTGTCTCTAACCGGCACCTGGCAACGCCAGAGTTATACTGCTGGTCGATCTCGATGTTGCCTCCGGGTTATTACCAGATGGAAATAAATCCCGATAAATAGTGATATAAAAATCCATCTAACAATCAATCGAAGAACAAGCCCTAAACCTAAATTTAAAAATAATAAAAAACGCTAGGCTGAACTACTGATCCTTGCACATGTTTCTAAAGTTCGTAACCCGCATTGCGGACGAAAGCCTGGATCAATTGCGGTCTACGTTGCATGCGGCGCTTCGAGTTCTTGATCAACACTTCCAGGTCAGGCAAATGATCACAGGCGATATTGGCCAAGTCAGCAAGTTTGAGATAGCTCCAAACCCATTCGGTCGGGTTGAGGTCCGGGGCATAGCCTGGCAATTGCTCCAGGTGGATGCGCTTGGCAGCTCCAGCTGCCAGGTAAGCCTTGACGATCCTGGAACGATGGGTCGGAATACCGTCCCAGATGACCAGGAGCAAACCTGGAATCATGCGCAACAACTGGCCAAGAAAGAGGACGACTTCTCGGCTCGTAATCGAATGAGCATAAACCGTCAAAAACAACTTGCCTTGGGGCGTGACCGCCCCGATCAGCGAAAGATGCTTGTAGGACAGAAATTCCTTCAAGATCGGTGTCTGACCGCAGGGCGCATACGTGCGTACGACCATCGGCAGCAGATACACTCCCAATTCATCTATAAAGACGATCGTTCGTCCTTCTTCGACCGCCTTTTTTTCAACTCGGGCCAGCGCACATCCTTCCAATGCTGGATTTCGGCTTCTTTGCGCTGTTTGGCCCGCCGGATCGGTTTCTGGGGCGTCCAACCCAGGTCTTTGAGAATGCGGCTGACATGGGCAGGGTGGTACCGCACGCCAAACTCGCGCTCGATCAATTTGCCCACCCGTGCACAGGTCCATAGCTCACCGCGAAATCCAAAGCTCTCTGCACCCCTTTCCAGCATACCCGGGAGCTTCTGGCGATCGGCCGCACTCAAACGCACCGGAGCGCCTGATTTGGGCTGCTCTGTGAGCCCTGCTTCGCCACCTGCCCTGCCGCGTTTGATCCATTGGCTGACGGCACCTTGGGTCACCCCGAGAGCTTCGGCGATGTCTTTTTGCTTCCAGCCTGTCTGGTATAAAGCCCAGGCTCGCTTGCGGCGTTCTTCTTTCCAACTTGTCGTTTTATCTTTTGCCATGTGGCCAATCAAACCACACTTTAGTTACTTATGCAAGGATCAGTAAATAAGGGAGAAAAGAGGGCTAGATGACGACCTGGATATTTCAAGGCAACATGGATGCTTTCGATGTTACCCAATATGTGCAATCAAATCACTATATCTATTGGGCAGTGAAGCATCGATCACACCAGAATGAACTCAGCCTTGGAGATTTTGCCTACATTTGGCGGGCACGGGGCAGATCATCACAGACACCTGGTATCGTTGCCTTTGGCGTGGTTGTCGAGCCGGTAAAATCAAAACAAGATGTGGATTACCCGGAATATTTATCCGAGTTCTTATGGACCGATCCAGCTGCAGAAGTGTCCCACAAGAAAGTTGGCGTCAGGTTATTAGAAAAACGAATGTCTCCAGAAGAAGGAATGTTGTCCCTTTACAACATCAGATTGGACCCGGTTCTGAGCAGGATGCGAATAGTAACAGCCAGAGTTGGGACGAACTTTCGATTATCCGATCAAGAAGCGGACCGTATCTCTTCCCTTTGGAACCCTGAAGATGTCTCGATGGAAGAAACGATTTCCGCACCCAAAATCTCAGCCCCTGAAGCGCGAATTATCTATCGGCTTCACCGCAGCCGTGAGCGTAATACAGGAATTGTTACAAGAGCAAAGCAGAACTATTTGAGCCTGCATGGCCACCTTGCTTGTGAATTGTGTGGTTTCGATTACTCCGAAAAATATGGGTCCTTAGGAGAGGGATTTATTGAAGTCCACCACAAGAAACCAATCAGTGCGATGAAAGAGGGAGAAGAAACCCATATTGACGACTTAATGCTGGTCTGCTCCAGCTGTCACCGCATGATCCACCGCGGGGATTATCTAAAAAACCTTCAATATCTCACCGCTCTTTTTGGATCATAGCCCTTCTTGGACGGCGCAAAATGAACTATGCTGAATTCCCCTATTCGGTGATTGAAAAAATTGGATATTACGTCTATCTACTGATCGATCCCGAAAATAATAATGTGTTTTACGTTGGCAAGGGCTATGGAAACCGTATTTTTCATCACATCAATGATGCTCTTTCCATTCCCCGAGAGACTGATAAATTAAACAAGATCCGCGAGATACATTCCAAAGGGCTCCAAGTAATGCACGAGGTGCTCAGGCACGGCCTGACCGAGAAGGAAGCCTTCGAGGTGGAGGCTGCTTTGATAGATTTTGTCGGTTTGCCAGAACTGACGAACGTCCTACAAGGGGCCCATACAAATTACCGTGGCAGGATGGGCGTTGCTGATATTATTGCCATCTACCGTGCCGAAGAGGTTGTGATAAAGGAGCCTGTGCTCTTGATCACGATAAATAAGTTATTTGAGCATAACCTTACTTCAGAGCGATTATATGAAATTACGCGGGGAAATTGGGTACTCGGCGAAAAGCGGAATAAAGCCCAATATGCTTTTGCTGTCTATAATGGGATCGTGCGGGAGGTTTATCAAATTCTGAGATGGTTCCCGGACATTGCCAGGAGCAAGAACCAGAAGACCCGCAACCGGTGGAGATATGAAGGCAAAATTTCCCAAGAACTCCAACATTATGTGGGCGTCAGTGTTACGAGTTATATTAAACTTGGAGCCCAAAATCCGGTTAAGTATGTGAACTGCTGATCGAGGAATTATGTACGGCATTGTTGACTTGAAACCCCATATAGATATCGCCCCGAATGGCGTGGAGTGCCCCGTTTTAGGCTGCAACGCAAGGGTTGAAAAGCAAAAACGGTCCTTCAAGCGAGTAGAGAAATTTCGCTGTCCTAAGCATAAAATATATATATCGCCATCGACATTTGAATATGATAATGAGACGGACAACTTGCTCTGGAAAAATGAGACTGATCTGGCTCTGCTGAACGCTACCAAAACGGTCAAGCGAGAAAGCCGAATGGCGCGGGACAACAGCGAAGATGCTGTTACCTGGAATGTGTTTCGATACCTGGAAACCTCCGACCAGGTGGCAAAATGGTTATCTTTTATAACGCAGAAGGAGCAGCACCAGGCTGAATTAATCTATTGGTCATATTCACAAAAAGCTCAAGGAGCTTGGCCCCAGCTCAACAGAGCACGGAAGGAATTTGGAGAAAATTTACAGCGAAGCTCGGAGCCCGACTCGATCGCTGTGACGGAAACCGGGCTGTTCTTTATCGAGGCCAAGGTAACTGCAGCGAATAAAACCACTCCAAGCAGCAACGCACCGCGCGACACTTATCTTTCAGGCGGTGGCGGTTGGTCCGGTCAGGCATTTAAAAGCGACTATGAAACGATCACCGTGAAATCCAAGTTTTACGAGCTGTTTCGTTTCTGGCTGCTTGGGAGCTGGCTGGCATCGCAGATGGGGCGAGATTTTTACTTGATAAACGTCGTTTTGTCAGACCGAGAAAAGGATATCGAACAGCGGTTCACTCCCCATCTTCAAGATGGGATCAACCGGAAGTTTATAAGAGTGGCCTGGGAAGATATTTGCAGTTACATCAATGACAGTTCACCCGAAAACGAAGACAAGCGCGTCATTCTGGATTATTTCCGACATAAAACCCTTGGCTACAGTTATGGTAAATTGAAGAGGGCATTCGCGATCGAGTGAAATCATCGTTTTAGGAAGGAGCGCAGTGATGGGCAACAGATTTAGAAAGGTTGTGCTGGTGCTAATAGTGATTCTGGGGTTAACTGCTATCAGCGCACTAGCTTATGCCGCGCCCAACCAGAGCCTTCAAGTTTCTTTCATCAATGTAGGCCAGGGTGACTCTGCCCTGATACGTGACTCGAATAACTTTGACATTTTGATAGATGGGGGAAAATCATCCGCAGGCCCAACGGTCGTAGCTTATCTGCGTGAGCAGGGAGTTGATGATATCGATGTAATGGTTGCCAGCCATGCCGATAGCGACCATATCGGTGGGCTAATCGACGTGCTGGAGGCAACCGATATCCCTGTCGAATCGGTTGTTTATAACGGTTATCCTGGAGATACCATCACCTGGTCCGATTTTGTCTCAGCGGTCGCCAATGAAGGCATTACTTTGACGGTCGCCCAATTCCCGCAAACCTACACTTGGGGAGAGACTACGGCCCACATCTTAAATCCTGAAACTGGGTTGGTAAACCCAGACACAAATGATGTCTCAGTAGTAGTGCTCCTGGAGCACGGCAATAATCGCTTTCTGTTTCCAGGAGATATTGACAGCACAATCGAAGCGACTGTGGTTGCTCGTGGCACTCCAGTCGCGGCGCAAATCCTAAAGGTTCCCCATCATGGAAGCCAGTATAGTTCAAGCGATTTATTCTTGTCAGCCGTTCAACCCAATGAGGCGATTATTTCCGTTGGGGACAACTCATATGGGCATCCCGCGGATGAAACAATCGCTCGCCTGTTAGTAGCAGGCGCTCGTGTGTGGCGGACGGACCAGAATGGTACTGTGTGGGTTACCAGTGATGGGATAGGCTATCAGATAACATCACAATTCGAGGGTGTTTCTTATTTGATATATCTTCCACTCACGATAAGGGACCACTTTGTACCGCTACCCACCCCAATGCCAACAACTCCTTCGCCCCAACCAACAACAACTACACCAGTTCCAAGCGAGACGCCTACTCCACCTCCAGCGACAACTGGAAATATCCAAATCATAAATATATTCTATGATGGTGCCGGCAGCCAGGAGCCGGATGAACACGTCGACATCCGCAACGATGATAACCAACCTATCCAGCTGCAGAGTTGGACATTGCGGGATGTTGCCGATCACGTGTTCACTTTCCCGAGCTTTGTCATACAGCCAGGCCAAGTATGCCGGGTGTATACCAATGAGAGCCATCCGGAATATTGTAGCTTCAATTACGGAAGTGGCTCGGCGATTTGGAACAATAGCGGTGATTGCGCTTATCTGAGAGATGGAGTGGGATCTCAAGTGGATGAGTATTGCTATTAGTCAGCATTGATTTGAGTGGGCTGAATGAAATTATCCTTCGTGATTGGTGACGACACCTCGCTCGATGATATGCTGGCCACGCTGCACCGGGGTTAGGAGGTCATTGGGCAGTTCAGGATGAATTGGAGCCACCGGCCTTACGATGATAAGATGATGGACGATCATACTCACTTCCGGATAATTGACCTCTCCGTGAGTATGGACGCCTGATCATCAAAGAACGGCAGGAATAAGCTAATGATGAATGATTTGTCTGAGAGCTTGGTCGTCATTCTGGCTGTTGCTGTGTTGATCGCGGTCCAAACGCTCAGTGTCTTGAACGCCAGGACGTATCACCTCACAGAAGACGCAAGAGCGGTGGAACTTGTTTCAAGTTGCGAGCTGTGGGATATCTACTCGCCTTCGCAGCAGCCCCGGACTCTGGTGTTAGCCTGCCGAGGGGCGGATGCGATCCGATTGTGGCCGCTGCTTGTGCAGCAGCCATCGATTGACATGAGTGGAAGAAACTGACAGATAGTAGAGATATTCGATCAAGCGTACGGAAAGGACGCTTGAGGTTAGGTGATTCAATACCCAACACTATTTCTACCTAATGGACAATGTCATGGACCAATTTATTCCTTCTCCTAAATTCTCTCTCGAGTGGTGGCAAGAAACTGAATTGCAAGCGTCCTTGGATGGTTTATGGTCTGAAGATTTTCCCATAGGACCTGATTCCTGGATAGTATGGTGTCATCCCTCATCTGAATTTATGGCCCCCATGTGGGGCTACCCTATTCTCTTCCCAACAGTCACCGATGCGCTATATTGGTTCCGTTATCAGATATTCCCAAGTGAATTGTACATAGATGATGGAATTGGAAAGGATGCTGTATTATCAGGTACCTTCAAGGATATGGCTGTTTTAATCGATGCTGCACCAGTTGGGACATATGCGGAGCATATAGTACATAAAATCTGGGATGAGTGTCCGTTTTTCCGAGTGTTCGTTCTAAGTGTTCAATCAATCCATCAATACCTCGCCGAAATATCTACAGAAAAAGAATGGCGCTTAATATTCGATGACCCAACAATTCGATTATTTGATGGAAAATTGAATTTTGAGCAAACGAGATGGAACGAACTTAGAGACTTGTGGAGAAGTGAATTATACGACAGCTTTGACCTAGGTGGGAATGAGATCGTCTATGACACATTCCTGAGTAAACGAAGAGCCATCCCGATCGCCGATGCTATTGAAGATTGCAACAAATCGATAGAAGATATTCTACAGGCAATTGAAACAAAGCAATTAAATGGCCTGCAGATAGGGCCAGAGTATTTCTCAAATCAGCGATCGAAGGTTGATCCCCCGTTTGATTGGTTTATCTATGATGATGAGGCTTATGAGAAATATTCAAAAAATTGATTTCTAGTTATGTCTCGGTAGCCACTCGATGGGCATGAGTATCTAATCCCGACTGGATATTCTCGCCTTTTTGTTGAATCTAATGTAATCCGCTCCAGATTTACAAATAACACGCCACATCTCAATATAGTGATCTCCTTCTGCCTGTCAACAGGACCTCCCGCCAAGCCAGCTCGCTCAACCGTCAACTCATTCCGTGCAGATAATTTCTTGGTCCCAGTTGATTATACATATCCCTTGTTGTGATATCTGTTACTTGACCTGCTTGTCCAATTTATGCTATGGTAGATCATCATCAAAGCATGGGGATGGCACATCTTGCTGCCATCAAGGGAGGGGTGAAAGATGAGGTCGACTTTCCGTAGAATTATTAGACAATTATTCTTGTTTGGCCTTTTTCTGCTCTTGTCGAACCATAGCAATGCAACATTAAACCGTGTGCAAGCACTCGAAATTGTAAACACAGACTTGGAGGGGGTAATCAACTCCACCATTATTGAAAGCCAAATTATCATCAATGAGGTGATGTTTTATCCGGAAACTGGCTCTTCCGAATGGGTTGAACTAAAGAATATCAGCTCCAGTCCTGTGAGTGTCCGTGGCTGGGGGCTGACAGATGAGGACGGAAACTGGTACAAGTTCCCACAAGATCTACCAGACGTGCCTGCAGGGGATTTTGTGGTTGTTATCTTTGATGGGCAAGGAAGTACCAGTAATGACTTGGATTTCACGGACCACGTTGTCAACCTTCATTCTCCCAATGGATTGGTGAATATCTTTGAAGATGGGGCTGACCAAGTCAGTTTATATATGGTGAGTGAGTTCTTGTTCTTACCGTCTATAACAAACAACAACCCTAATGCGACCGTATTTCAAGAAACATCTACATCATCAGGGTTACCGATAGCTAGTTTTTTTGCATGGGGGGCAAACCCTGATCAGTCTGCATTTAATGCGATCAATACCGGGATTTGGGCAGAGGGAATGTATAAGGATTTGAATGATATCGGCGAGATCTCTTTACCGGTTTTGATCCCTGGACAATCGTTAGGACTTTTGCCCGGCAGTCAAACAATTTATGCGGATAATTGGACATATTATCCGGTTAATTTGACTACCCAAGGAATGAATAACCCGGTTCCTGGAATTTCCTTGTACGATCCAATAGATGGAGCCACAATCGATAGTGAGACATTTGCGATTGGCTGGCAGGCTGTTGATGGAGCGACCGGATATAAATTCCAGATGGACAGTAATAGCGATTTTAGCTCACCAGAATATGATCTTGTTCTTCCTGGGCAAGCGTTTGTCGCCAATTCCCCTGTCCCTGAGGGAACATATTATTGGCGTGTAAAAGTTCTTATTGATCCTAATGAGGGAGTATGGTCATCCAGCAAAGAAATTAAGAGCATTGCATATCCGACCACAGATGCCTTGTCCAAAGTGGCAGCCGAAAAAGTATTGGGCATTGGTTGGAAATTACAACGAAAAGATACCAATATGGTTTGTCTGGCCGGAGATGCCGAGATTGGTGATACTTCATGGGATTTACCACACCCTGCTACAGGAACACCCAAGCCTCATGGGAGTAATTACTGCGAGCGGGCTTCAGTCTCTATGCTTGCATCCTATTATGGAGGCAATCTAAGTCAAGAAAGGATTGCATATAACGATTATCAGGGTACAACAAATGATTTAGGGCATGGATTAACGAATGTCAATATCAATACTACTCTCAGTTGGGCCGGAATACCCGTAACAAGGCAATCTGGAAAACCTTCTTTCCTTACAATAGTTTCTTGGATTGACGCCAATAGACCACTAATATCATTACGCCCGGGACATTTCCGAGTAATTGACGGTTATCGAGAGTTCCAGTCCGGTGACCAGACTGTTCAACAAATCCATCTCCTCGATCCTTGGAATAATGCGCGATGGGTGAATTATACTGACGACGCAACATCTACTGTTTGGGTTGGTCCCGCTGGCAGCAGTGGTGCACCTAACGTGCGGTCAGATGAAGATATTGATGGCGATGGTATTCGTGATACGTTAGATGATTCGGATGGTGACGGATTGGTTGATTTCGATGAGCGTGAGCGCTTTCACACTAATCCAAATAATTCTGACTCAGACGGAGATGGTGTGAAGGATAAAGCTGATATGAGAGAATATCTGTTCAATAATAGTGGTGATTATGCCCCACGGCGAGCAGATTGGGATGGTGATGGTTTCCGAAAAGAGCTTGACCCTGATAATGATAGAAAATATAACGACGGAACCGAAGATGGTTGTGAAGACTCAAACAACAATGGGAAATTAGATGAGGGAGAAAGAAATAATTTCAATAGCGCCGATGATACTGGTCAGTGTAGTGTAGTACCCGGGATGATGGCCTATATTCCGGCCGGCGAGTTCCAAATGGGTTGCGATCAAAGTAACCCAGGTGAATTATGTATACCTAGTGGAGCGGAGCAGCCCCTGCACAGAGTGTATTTAGGTGCGTACTATATTGATAAATACGAAGTTACGACTGGACAATATGCTCAATGCGTAGAAGCTGGTGCTTGTTCGCCGCCTGCGTTTAATAATTCTACTACTCGCCCGTCTTATTATAGCAATCCGGTTTACGCTAGGTATCCGGTGATCTTCGTCTCTTGGTACAACGCTAACGAATACTGCACTTGGGCCGGAGAGCGCCTACCCACGGAGGCTGAGTGGGAAAAGGCAGCACGAGGTGTTCAAGATATCCGCATCTTCCCTTGGGGAGATCAGTCACCGAATTGCGCCCTGTTGAATTACAACTATGGTATTCAGGGTAATGATTGTGTGGGGGATACGACTGCAGTGGGCAGCTACCTTGCTGGAACCAGTCCTTATGGTGTGATGGATATGGCAGGTAACGTGTTTGAATGGGTCAATGATTGGTACCAGCAGGATTATTACAGTGTCTCACCTTACAGCGATCCCTCCGGACCGGCTAATGGTATCTACAAAGTTATGCGTGGTGGCAATTGGTATTCATATTGGTTTATCACACGTGTAGCATACCGCAGCGGTTCTTCGTTACCAATCGCGCGCGGTGCTGGAAGCGGTTTTCGTTGTGCGGCTTCTCCTTGAAATTGAATGACGCAAGGAACTAATCAACCCCAACCCTATTCGCCTGGTACCTCGAAATCACCCCTAACCAGATGCTCTCGCTCTACGATTTACCTATCTACGGCAAAGACGGCATACCTCTGTGCGAGCAGCATGGCCGGCAGCTTGAATTGAATGAAGTAGTGGTCTCCGATAGAGAAGCCACCGAGAAAGCACCCCTTGACCATTGCTAGGTTTGTGAGGATTGAATAACTATGGATGACCTGAGAGATTGCCTCATCGTCATTCTTCTACTCGCTGTGCTGACAGCTTATCAAACGGTCGATATTCTGAAAGCAAGAACCTATCAACTTACAAAAGATGCAAGCGCAACCAGGTTCATTGCAGGATGTGAGCTTTGGGAAATCGTGCCACTTACGCAATCACCGAGGACGCTTGTGTTAGCTTGCCCACAGTACAGATGCGATGCGGTTGGGGCCGTGGCCGGTGGAGTAGACGTGGTTTATTGACAAGGGACAAATTTCCAAGGAGTACTGAAGAACACACCCATGAGACACGTTGGAGATTTAGCTGTTAGGGGTAAATCATGTTGACAGGGAGGGGTAGCTCACTATAATGATAGTTGGGAACTATCCTGATTATGTTTTGACGAAAAAGGAATATCTGCATGTCCACTTTGTGACCTGCCCCCCAAAATCCAACCCGCCGGCTCAGGGGCTGGCATTGCTACGAATAAATGGCAATCGGAGGTAGTAGAGCAATTCGAGTTCGAGTATATTATCAAGAGCCCCTTTATAGTCAGCCACGAACTCATTGGGATAGGTGTATCCCGTGCATAAATTTCCCCTCACTGCGCCCTTTACGACATTTGAAACTGCTCCGCTGCCGGCCCCACCTAATACTCTGATGGCGATTTCGTATCCCCGCACATGGTTATCGGATACGGTCAGCTTTTCAACGCTATTATTGCGGGCGCACTCAGAACACGGGTTTTGCACCCATCCCCCCAAGACAAAGATGCCACCGCCCCCAATCTGGGTTGCTGTGAACACATCGTTTCCACGGATGACGACATCCGAAACCACATTATCAATCGCGCGTATATCGCTATTCGACATGCCGCCAAATACGATAATTCCGCTATCACCGGATTGGAGCACAGAGTTATCGGTAATTTTGACGGACTCTAATCGATTTTGGGTCATGTCCGGGCTGGCGGTCGTAAAAAGGGTGTCGCAGGCCCTGGCTTTTATTCCATTCTGCGCGTTTTCAATCTGGTTACCGTGCACATCCAACCCGCTGATCACGTTACCCGTCATCTGGCGATCAGAAACATCCCCTTCGCCGGCAGTAATGATGGTAATGCCTATATCGTAAAGGCTTGCACCTCCGTGAATATAGTTATGTCTGACCGTCACATCTTGCACCTGATTGCCAGAATTGCCCATGTTCCCCGCTGCGATTTCGATGCCCTTATATTCGATGTCCTCGATGACATTGTTCGCCACCAAAATGTTTTGGATCAGGTTATCATCCGCATAACGAATTGGTCCGGGCATACCGCTCCAACGGCTGTTCGTATCGGCGGCAAATACCATGATAGCAACGCCATAACCCTTCAGGGTATTGCCTGTTATGGTGGCATTCAGGATCCGGTTTCTCTGGGATGTGCGGCCGCCAGCAATCAAACCGATCCCACCAGTATGCTTCATCGTTGAGGTGAGATGGTTTCCGGCAATCAGGGTATCTTGCCAGGTCAAATCGGAGACCCACGCCGAATTGTCAAAATCGACCCACCCGAATGGGCTGACGGAAATCACGCTGTCTTCAATAGTGTTGCTGATAATCTTATTCCCGGCAACCGTCATGCTGTTCCCATTATAAAAATCAGGCACACCAAACAGTATAGCAGTCCCTTTAAAATGTTTAAACGACAGACCAGTGATCGTGTTGTTGTCTGACCAGATACTGAGAGCATTCGAGGTGGGAGTATCCGGTTGGCTCAAGGACCCATCCAGGGTTATATCGGGTGTGCCATTCCGGTCGATATCACCATTAATCGTCAGACCGCCGCCGGTCAAAACCGGCCAGTTGCTGTTTTGCGGGAGGATATAGATTGAGGCTCCAGCCACCAAGGGAGAGAACTCGATTGTCTCTGCGCCGGGTGTGTTGTTCGAGGCAACAAGTGCCTCGCGGAAGGAGATGCCATCTGGCCCAGGAGAGGCGATCAAACTCAAGACGCTGCTGGTATCTCCATTGGTGACATCTGTGGAATTGGTTACTGTAATGGGTTGGGTGGTTAAAGCCTCGAATATACCACCCCGCCGGGGCTTCTCCGCCAGCCTTTCGCTCCTCGCTTGTACCCCTGTGCTGACATCTAGCGCGACGCTGAGCGCCCATAGCCAAGCAACCAACAACAGGAAAACGAGGCCCAGACAGCCGATTCGCAAAATCAGACGAGGTGTCGTTTTTGTTATCATCGCATCACCGCCTTATCCGATGTGTATTCAACTATCGCAAATTAGTAGTCAAAAACAAAAAGCCGCTTACGCTCTGTAAGCGGCTCAATGCAGTTCAATTGATTCAAAACTAACTTGAATGAGCTCCGCCATCAATGTATGATCACACATCGTTCACTCAAATTTCATGATAGCAATAATTATTGCTAAAGTCAAGCGCCCCTTGTTGCAAATCTTGGGCTGTCCCAATCGATAGTAGTAAAACCCCCATCGCCTGCCTAAACAGTGGAAAGTTGATCAGGGCTTTATGAAAGCAATCCATGCCTTCACCGAATTGACCTGCCCCCAAAATATAAACTAACCTTCACTCCACGCAAGCAACTAACAGCAATGACAGCTAAATTTTCGGTCCCGACGATATAATTCACCCATGCGTGAATCGACAACTAAGCTCCCGCCTTCACGATGGCACCTGCAAACAGAGCGTCAGCTAAGGTCACGGAAAATGCACCTGTCTGTTGTCCACAACGTGCTGATGATTGGTCCCCCCGGAGCTGGTAAACCCTTCTGGCCCGTGCCATCCCCAGCATTCTGCCCAAAATGTCGATCGATGAAGCTCTGGATGTGACCCGCATCTACTCGATTGCCGATCAGCTCCCACCCGACCTGCCTCTGATCAGCAACCGCCCCTTCCGGGCCCCGCACCACACCATATCACATGCTGGGCTGGTAGGAGGTGGAAACATACCCCGTCCGGGCGAGATCTCACTGGCCCATCGCGGAGTGCTGTTCCTGGATGAGCTGCCCGAGTTTGGACCGCGCGTCCTGGAAGTGCTGCGCCAGCCGATCGAGGATAAAGTCGTTACCATCAGCCGCGCCCACGGTTCGCTCTCTTTCCCAGCCAATTTCCAGATGATCGCTGCCATGAATCCCTGCCCGTGCGGGTATTACGGTGACACACTCAAGCCTTGCACCTGTTCCAACAGCACCATCACCAAATATCAGAAGCGGATCTCCGGCCCGCTGCTGGACCGAATTGATATCCATATTGAAGTACCCCGGGTGGAATACGACAAACTCAGTGATCAGCGCCAGGGAGAGTTCTCTTCCGCAGTTCAAGCCAGGGTCGAAGCAGCCCGCCAGCAGCAGCGCCAGCGTTTCAGCGCCGAAAGGCTGGCAGCCAGCGGGATCAGCTGCAACGCCGATATGCGCCCGGCTGAGGTGCGCCTGTTTTGCCAGCTAGACGATACCGGTCGCTCGTTAATGCGGACCGCCATGAGCCAGCTCCAGCTTTCGGCCCGTGCTTACCATCGCATCCTTAAACTGGCCCGCACGATTGCCGATTTGGCTGGGAGCGAGAGCATCCAATCTCAGCACCTGGCTGAGGCGCTGCAGTACCGGCCTCGTTCTGGACTTTAGCACAATAAGTCGCCTGAATGTTCTGGTGCAGCCACCTTAATTCCTTATACGCATCCAGCATGAACGAAAGCATCAGCACATAATCCTGGAACGGATGCCCTGCCACCGCGATCGCTGCCCGGTGTTTGTTCGCCCGCGCCGCAAGCGCATCGAGTTCCTTCCGGTCTTCATAGTCTAGGTTTTCTCGGAAAAGCTCGAACCAGTCGAATTGGCGGATATCGAATTGTGAATTGTCCATATCGAGGATTATATCCAATCGCATCCGGAGGAAAGGCTGTGGAAGCCAATATCCCCCAAAATCTCTCCCTCCAACCATCACGCCAGCCTACACACTCCACATGCTTGGCACCACGTAACTCACTTTTCGACGCCGAATCTTGGCGCAGCCCAGTCGGCTCCATCCAGAAGTTGGACGGTTTTTTTTTATTAGCTATTCATTCTAGCGCTTAAACTCTCGCGTAAACGCTTTGCAAACGAATGGGAGATCGTTGCACCATACACTATCGCCAACCCAATAATCGTCAGTAATGGATTCCTTGTATCCTTGAAGGCTTTCTGCTGGTGATGTGATTGGAAAGGATGGGCAATCTACGGGCGAATTGAACCAAATGACTGCCTTAATTTCAGGCCAAGATTGAATACCGTCTACACCATTATAAGCATCTCTAATCCAGTCGTCCTTTTCAGTGGGAGTCATTCCATCTGCCGAAGCAAATTCACCAATGATTACAGGTTTGTGAGGATAAGTGCTTCTGATGATTTCCAATGTAGTGCTAAACACTTCTGGGAAAGTGTTCCAATTGTCACGACAGTCGCCCCAGTTATACCCATCTACGCCTATGACATCTACATAATTGTCGCCTGGATAATAGTTTGTTAAATGATTCCAGGGAGCATCAGTTTCAGAGGGAAAAGAGGCGTGATTTACAACCCAAATCCAGGTTATATTGGTTACTCCTGCCTCGCTAAAAATGTCGTGGATATGGCGGTACATGTCTCGGTAGCGCTCCGGACCATCGGCGCATCCAATAATTGGGTCTGCACAACCACCTTCATACTGACCATATAGGTCTTTCGTCTGATCATAAGTCTGATCGCAATTCAGTCCAAAGTTCTTTGCACCAGACCAGGCAGCCCAATCACCGTTCATTTCACCGGATGTACTGAGCATAATCGGATATCCCCATTCTTTTATTTGTTGAGCAAACGTAGTAATCATCGTTGTAATTTCATCAGTGCTGTTGAGAACCTGGCAGGAGTTTAAACCAATTTCTTGGTTTCCAATTTTGATCAGAGGGTCAAGGCTCAGGAATTCTATTGCCCCTCGCTTCTGAATTTGATTGGCATAGTCTTCCCAAAAATCATTATGCCAAAAGGCTTGATAAATCTTGATGACCGAATGTTTCTTGCCCACCTGACATTCCAGGGCATCTATATAATTGAGATCCGTCACGAGGCCCAATAGAGCACCGTTCTCTGGAAAAATGGTTGAGATAGCAGGTATCCAGGAATTTGACCCTGAACTCAAGGCGCGAAAAGGCGGCTTCCCAAAAGTATAGAGGAAAGCAACCAGCAGTAAAGCCATCACACCGAAAAGTTTTTTCGATCCTTTTGCGTTTGATTTGATATCTAGCCTCCTGGCTCCCAGCTTATCGTGCCGCGAGTTGAGTCGGGAAGATGATGATTACTTGATCTCAGTAATACAATATGCCTCGGCATAAGCATCTTGCCATTTTAATACAATGCTTTGGATGACTTGAGGTGTAGAGAAATCTACTCGAATCCACTGCGGTTCGTAAAATTCACTACTCCAACGGCTGCTAATATCTCCATCAATCGCATTTATCGCCAGGCACTTTATACATTCTTTGGTGTCTTGTTCTGAAGAAGCATAGGACGTTGCCCCAATAGCAAGGTTACTAGTACACGTTGGCATAAATGCACCTGTGATTATGCCGCCAGGGCCTTGCCCTTGTAAGTCCACTTGAAAGGTTTCGCCATAGTGCGGTTGAAATACTCGATGAAAGCCAACACTTTGGCTTTCAAATCAGATGCAGAAGAGAAGTCACCTCTCTTGAGCAATTTTCGAACCAGGATGCTAAACCAGATCTCGATTTGGTTCATCCAGGAAGCATGTTTGGGAGTGTAATGAAAAACAATCCGGTGAGATGGATCACACAAAAAGGCAGCGCGTGTTTGCATCGATTTCAGGATGCCGCTTTTGCCTTTGACGCCCAGGTCAATGTCTACGTCTGATTCATCAGCCACATAACGCACCAAGGATTCTGACTGATGTGTGTTGAGGTTGTCCACCACAAAATGCCACTTGGCGATAGACAGAGAGCTTTCCACCGTTTCGCGAATGTGCCTGGCGAAATCCTCTTCGGTGCGTGTGCTGCCTGCGGATACCTTCCCGATCTGCCCGGTGCAGACATTGAAATTCATGATAAACGAGGCCGTTCCATGCCGAATGTACTCGAATTCCCTGCGTTCGACTTTGCCTGGAGCCATTGGCAAGCCTGGATGTTTGCGTTCCAACGCCTGAACGCCAGTCATTTCGTCCGTGCTCATCACGGCTTCGCCTTTTTTTGCCAATTCTGGAGCCTGGTGATACAACTCATTGATGTCTTTAACCTTCTCATCGAACCGTTTATCCTTTTCTTTGTCCGGCGTCAGCCAGTAACGGATCAGGTGCGGCTTGAGACCCCTTTTTTGAGCAGCCGGGATGCATGGCGCGGGGAAATGCTTGCCAAAATCCCGCGCTGTACAATCTCATCAGCGATTTCTCTCCCTGTCCATTGGCTGATTGGCCTGCCGGACTTTTCTGGCTTTTCGCAAGCCATCTTCTCAATCTGGCAGATTTGGTCGGCTGTGATTTGTGCTGGCGCCCCTGGCCGCGGCAAGTCCTCCAGCCGCTCCTCGATACTCAACTCGTCTAACCCGATGGGCTCTAAATCTAACCACCGCCTCCGCCATAGTCGGGTCATATCCAGTGAAACACCGAGTGCTTTCGCAATTTCCGGTGTGTTTTTGCCTGTTGCTGCCAATAAAACTATTCGCCCACGAAGCACTTTCTGGTGCTCTGCCGTCCGACGGCTCACCAACCTTTCCAATCCTTCTTTCTCAGCTTCTGTCAGTTTGATTTTGGGAGGTTTTGGCCCTGGCATAATCCGTTCCTTGTTTTTAGATTTGCCCTATCTTACCATATCCCTGGCTGTAATTCGTAGTATCATGACTGTAGATTACTACCTCCCACAATGAAAACCCATACTTCTCTCCGTTTTCGAAAGAGCGCCTTGTTTTCAAATCAATGATGATACCTTTAACGGATCTCGGAGGATTTACCGGCACTGTTTCTACACCACCCATACCATTGTCCTGGCAAAAGGAAAAGGGAGGTAGTGTCATAGTCGGTGTCAGGGATGGGCTGGGAGTAGTAGTCGGTATGGATGTATGGGTTACACTTGATGTGGGAGTGCTCGTGAATGGCTCAACCGTTGCTGTTTGCGTAAATAATGTTGCTATGGTTGTAAGCTTAACCTCAGCGGTCGAAGTCGCATTCATTGACCAAGATACAATTTCTCTGTTGCTAGATAATTCCAAAACCCCTTTCACAATGACCCCGATTAAGCCTATCAAGGCAACCACAACTGCACTAATAAGAGCATATTTTGCGACGGTTACGTGGTGAGAATCACTAATTTCCTTGTTATCTGGGTTATTCTGTTCTGAAGAATTACCCTTTCTTTTCTTTGCCACACCTTACTCCATAAAACCGTATCTTCTTTAGCCCACCCATAGATTAATCGTAAGGAATAGTTCCTTGCAATTAGTAAATAGAGCTTTATACCTGTCTGTAAGCTAAATTTTCATCAGAACAAACACAGAAATTACAACCAATAATCCACCCTTGGTTTCAGCAAAATAAATCTATCTACCATTATAGTGATCTCCCCCTGCCTGTCAACAGGACCTCCCGCCTAGCCGGTCAGTTCATCCACCATTTACCCGATAGTCGCTGTTATTTCTCTAGCTCCCGGTTGAATTTTCTTCTCCCTAGTTGTGATATCTGTTACTTGACCTGCTTGTCCAATTTGTGCTATGGTAGATCAACTCTTATGTGTGGGGATTGAACTGCCCGTCCGCCGCTCAAGCCATCGTTAGCCGCAAACATCCAATCAATCAGAGGTTAGAAAAATGTCTACCAAGAAAGGTTTGCTCATTGTTTTGGTCACCGGCGCCATATTGCTGGCAGTGGGAGGCGGCATCGCGTACGCTCGGCTTTCCGAATTAATCTCAGTATCGACGGTCTTTGAACCATATCTCGGTGAAGAAATCGTTGTCTCTGCTTTAGATAATGAACAATATTTGCCATCTGTGGCTTACAATTCAAATCATGATGAATATCTGGTTGTGTGGCATAACAAATGGGGAGCGAACAGAGATATTTACGCCCAGCGCATAAATGCGAAAGGTGAGTTGCTAAGCTGGTTTGCCGTTGGCCCTACAGCGCCCTTAAATCCATACCCCAATGATCGCGTGCAACCGTCGGTCGCTTACGATCCAAAAAATGACCGCTATCTGGTCGTATGGGCATACGACACATCAGGTAACGGCAGTAATTGGGATATTCATGGCATCCTGGTCAATTGGGATGGCCCAATTCAAGGATTACATCAATTCATCATCTGCGATTGGCCCACACAACAATGGGTTCCCAAGGTAACTTACTCCGCAGTTGAAGAGGAGTTTATGATTGTCTGGTGGACAGATCATCCTTCGGTTCCTGACTATATCAGCGGTCGTAGGATGAAAGCTTCAGATGGCTCTTTCCCCTCCACAGGTAGTGATTTTACAATTAGCGATACAACCCAAGTGCGAGTTAATCCGGAAATATCCTACAATCTTTGGCGAAACGAATATCTGGTTGTTTACGATAATACGGAGGATGTTTTCGGCACCCGCTTTTCCGGTAAGGGTGCTCCACTGGCTGGTGGAGAGTTTGGGATTGCCGCTTGGCCTGGTGCAGAAACATTACCATCTGTAGCCTATTGTTTGGAAAACGATCAATATCTGGTAGCCTGGCAAAATCCGCAACCTGATATTTACGCCCGGTTTATTAATGGTGACGGCGCTCTCGATGGCGGTCCGCTTCATTTGGAATATACGAGTGTTGATGAGGTTAAACCTAAAGTCGCTTGCAGCCAGGCAGGGCGCCAATTTTTGATAACCTGGCAACAGCAATTTAGCAGCGTTACAGGCCCGTACGGAATTTGGGGCCAATTTGTGAATACGGACAAGACATTGGGAACGAATTTTGGAATTATGACTCCAACAAGTGGGGTTACAGCCGAATTCACAAACCCTGTGATTGCTGGAGGCAGGGTCAACTTTTTGACGGTCTGGGAACATGACCGCGCCGGTACTTCTTTTCAGGATATTCATGGACGACTTATCACCCTACACGAAGTGTATCTCCCATTGATTCTGCGCAATCATCCGTAGTTGAACAAACTTTCAACGAGACAAAGTTAGATCAGGCATCGAATAATAGAAGATGAAATGCGGCTAACCGCATCTGAAGCTGACTTGTTACACAGCGGAGGATGCGGGTGCGAAAAGCAAAGTTAGGCTTTGTTCAAGCGAATTTCGGAGCCAAAACGCAGGCAGATTGCGCCACCGTTGGGCCGCTATTGTATCGATGTTTGGCCTGCCCCCAAATCATTTATCAACGACAATGTTAGAGTGAAAAGTTCAGGTTAAGATTGCGGCCTTACAACCGTTTTCGGAAGCATGGATTTTTATCCAATAATACAGCGAGATACCCCTAAGTTGCTTCAGTATCATCTTCATTCTAACTAACCCTGCCCCCACGCCGGAAGCTAACAGCAATGACAACCCTTTTTTCTGTCACGACGATATAATCTACTGATGCTGGCATCAACAATTAAGCAGTCGTTTTCACAATGGCCTTTGCAAACAAAGCATCGGCAAAGGTCACGGAAAATGCACCTGTCTGTTGTCCACAACATGTTGATGATTGGTCCCCCGGAGCTGGTAAAACCCTTCTGGCCCGTGCCATCCCCAGCATTCTGCCCAAAATGTCGATCGATGAAGCTCTGGATGTGACCCGCATCTACTCGATTGCCGATCAGCTCCCACCCGACCTGCCTCTGATCAGCAACCGCCCCTTCCGGGCCCCGCACCACACCATATCACATGCTGGGCTGGTGGGAGGTGGAAACATACCCCGTCCGGGCGAGATCTCACTGGCCCATCGCGGAGTGCTGTTCCTGGATGAGCTGCCCGAGTTTGGACCGCGCGTCCTGGAAGTGCTGCGCCAGCCGATCGAGGATAAAGTCGTTACCATCAGCCGCGCCCACGGTTCGCTCTCTTTCCCAGCCAATTTCCAGATGATCGCTGCCATGAATCCCTGCCCGTGCGGGTATTACGGTGACACACTCAAGCCTTGCACCTGTTCCAACAGCACCATCACCAAATATCAGAAGCGGATCTCCGGCCCGCTGCTGGACCGAATTGATATCCATATTGAAGTACCCCGGGTGGAATACGACAAACTCAGTGATCAGCGCCAGGGAGAGCTAGGGTGATCGCATTTGAAATATTTTCCAGCATTTTGCCTGTTCCGGGAAGGGCTAAACCTAACAACAGATCATGGAAGCTTCTTCAGGGCGATAAATTCCGCCCAATAGTGTTCCCGGAGCCTGCCTATGGGACTTCTTGCCACCAAAGAGAGGCTTAAGTCAAGCTAAAAAATCCAAATGCGATCACCCTACAGGGAGAGCTCTCTTCCGCAGTTCAAGCCAGGGTCGAAGCAGCCCGCCAGCAGCAGCGCCAGCGTTTCAGCGCCGAAAGGCTGGCAGCCAGCGGGATCAGCTGCAACGCCGATATGCGCCCGGCTGAGGTGCGCCTGTTTTGCCAGCTAGACGATACCGGTCGCTTGTTGATGCGAACCGCCATGAGCCAGCTCCAGCTTTCGGCCCGGGCTTACCATCGCATCCTTAAACTGGCCCGTACGATTGCCGATTTGGCTGGGAGCGAGAGCATCCAATCCCAGCACCTGGCTGAGGCGCTGCAGTACCGGCCGAGAAGCATGATCGGCTAGCGAAGAAGTAATCCAGCGAAATCACCCCCTCTCTGTCAACTGGACCTCCCACTTTACCGCCACGCTCATCCGTTTAGATGCCCGATAGATGAAGCCATATTCCTCGATTCCAGTTGACTATTTATCACCCTTGTTGTGATATCTGTTACTTGACCTATCATTGTAAGTGGCACATATTCTTGGGGGCAGATCAGATTCCCAAAGACCCCCTTTGGATTTTAGACCAATCATATCCAATTATGTGGTACAATTCAGCATAAGCTGTTGACGAAGCTGTGGCAATGAATGCTACCAGGGTTAGCTTACGTTCGTACGCCAACCTCTTTACCTTGTATTGCCCAAATTCCTTGCGGAGGCTTTAGAAGCTACATTGGTTAATTGTTTTGGGTGTTTTCTAATATTAGGAGAAAAAATGGAAAAATTTGCATGCAAGAATCTCGGGATTGACTGTGACTTCGTTGCTACTGGAGCCACCAAGGAAGAAGTACTTCAGAAAGCTATGGCGCATGGCGGCACTGTCCACGCTGATTTGATGGAAGGTATGACGAAAGAGCAATCAGCGCAGTTTGCTCAAAAATTAGAAGCCTCGATCCAGACCGCTTAAGCTGACGATTGGTTTGAATGACGCTCCGAGCTAAAAGCTTGGAGCGTTTTGATTCCCATTGGATAAACTGTTTATTCTCCCAAGGTTGGGGGATTTGGGAGGCCCTGCGCCTCCATTCGCATAAATGCGCAAGCCACCCCATCAGCGCCCAGGTATCCCTCGACAATTCCTCAAGAGCTATCGCATTTTCTTATGAGCTACGATAATGATTACTTATGATGTGATATTAGTCGTGTATGTTCGTGACAATTATCACTAGTTGAGTTTACCAACCAGATACTATAATCTTATCGACATATTCACTTATGCATATATGTACCCTTACAGGCAGAATCATGAAACAAGACCTCGAACAAGAAATTTACCAATTGCACGCTGAAATCTGCGCAGGTCTGGCTGACCCGAAGCGAATTCTGATCCTGTATGCATTAGCCGATAAACCGCTTACAGTCACACAGCTGGTCGAACTTTTGGATCTCAACCAGCCCAGTGTTTCACGTCACTTGAAAGTGCTGCGCGAACGCAGCATGGTCATTGCGAACCGGATTGGGGCTTCCGTTGAATACAGTCTTGGAGATGAACGCTTGATCCAGGCGCTCGACCTGCTGCGTTCAGTTTTGGCCAGCAAGCTGCAGAACCAGGCTGCCCTGGCAGAGACGGTTACCCAAACGCATCCTAATCCCGAACACCTTGGAGAAAACGAATGAAAAACCTTCTTATTTTAGGAGCCGGAACAGCGGGAACGATGGTAGCCAACAGGCTCAGCCGTTTGTTGGACTTAGACGAATGGCGCATCACGATCGTTGACCAGCACGAGACCCACTATTACCAGCCCGGCTTCTTATTCATCCCGTTCGGTATTTACAGTAAAAATGATGTTATTAAGCCCAAACGAGATTTCATCCCGCCAGGCGTGAAGCTGGTTATGTCGCCGATCGACGTGATTGAAGCAGACCAGAACCGGGTCAAGTTAGTAGATGGCAAAATCCTAAACTACGATTATTTAGTGATTGCAACCGGCTGCAAGGTTCACCCGGAGGAAACCCCAGGCCTCGAAGAACATGAATGGCGCAAGACGATCCATGATTTTTACACCATCGAAGGTGCAATCGCCCTGGCTAAACATCTTCGGACCTGGCAGGGCGGACGCATGCTGGTCAACGTGGTCGAGAATCCGATTAAATGTCCGGTGGCTCCGCTCGAATTCTTGATGCTGGCAGACTGGTTTTTCCACGAGCAGGGTATCCGGGACCGGGTTGAAATCACCTATGCAACCCCACTGCCTGGGGCTTTCACCAAGCCCATCGCAGCCCGCCACCTGGGCGATATTCTGGAGCAAAAAGGGGTTAACGTGGTGCCCGAATTCATGATCGAACGCGTGGAACCCGATGCCAGGAAGATTGTCTCTTATGATGAGCAGGAACTCGAATATGATCTCCTGGTAAGTGTCCCAGTTAACATGGGCGATGCAATGGTTGGTCGTTCCGAGTTAGGCGATGAGCTTAACTTTATCCCGGTAGATAAACATACCATGCTGCATGATAAGTATGACAACCTGTTCGTATTGGGCGATGCAGCTGCCATACCGACCTCGAAAGCAGGATCGGTTGCGCACTTTGCAGTAGATTGTTTCTCCGAGAACTTCCTGCGCCATATCGACGGACTGGAAATGCTGCCAACCTTTGATGGCCATGCCAACTGCTTCATCGAATCCGGCTTTGGCAAAGGGCTGTTAATCGATTTCAACTACGAAGTCGAGCCGCTGCCCGGACGCTACCCGCTGCCCGGTATGGGCCCATTCAGCTTACTGCAAGAGTCGGAAATGAACCATTGGGGCAAAATGATGTTCCGCTGGATGTATTGGAACTTGCTATTGAAAGGCCAGGAGCTGCCCGTTCCTGCCCTGATGAGCATGGCCGGAAAGTGGAATAAATAAGGAGCCCAAGATGGATACAGCGGCGAACGAGCTAACCCAAAAAATCGATGCGCTGACCGCCCAGGTAGCCTACCTGAGCGAGCAAGCCCAGGTCGCCGAACGCGATCGCCAATCCCGGGCCGAATTGATGCGGGACCTAACGCCGATCGCAAACCAGGCGTTTCACATGACCATCGAACAGCTCGAAGAGGTCCAAGAATACATCGATCTAAGCGATCTATTGCGGTTGTTCAAGCGCCTGCTGCGCAATGGGCGCACCCTGGAAAAGATGCTGGACCAGGTGGAGAGCCTGGCCGACCTGATTGAAACGGTTAACCCTCTGGCAAACGAAGCACTCAGCAAACTAGTCAACACCCTCAATGAGGCGGAACAAAAAGGATATTTTGGTTTCGCTCAGGGCGGAATTCAGATTATAGACAACATCGTCACTTCGTTCAGCGAGGATGACGTCCAGAGGCTGGGCGACAATATTGTGCTTATCATCAACACCGTAAAGGATATGACTCAACCAGAGATCATGTATTTTGTTCGAAATACGCTGTTGGTAGCCGAGCAAGAAGTTGAGAAACCTATCGACATCTCCGCCCTGGGATTAATGAGGCAGATGCGAGATCCCGCTGTGCGGCGCGGATTGGCGTTGACCATGCGGGTGCTGCACGTGATCGGGTTACAAACGGCAGACAACGGGTACGCCGACGAACCGGCGATGAAACCTGTTTAAGTGGGTCCAGCTAGAAATATAAATTAAACTATTGGAGGAAAAATGACAGCACGTGATATTGCAGGCATAACTGTTCAAGTCAATGAAGAGGGCTTCATGCTCAACCCCGGCGAATGGAGCAAAGAGATCGCCATTGAGATCGCCAGGGAAGAGGGCATCGATGTATTGACCGATGCTCACTGGCAAGTGATTGAGTTCAGCCGGCAAAAGGCTACCGAATCTGGCAGCGCGCCCACGCTCCGAGCCATTTCAAATGGTGCAGGAATCTCAACCAAGGAACTGTTCTCTTTGTTTCCCAAAGGCCCCGCTAAAAAAGTAGCCAAAATTGCAGGGCTGGGCAAACCAGAAGGTTGTGTATAGAAACAGTTTTCGCATCTGCTCAACCCAGGAGGGGTAGGCAGCAACAGCACTGTGGCTGGGGCGTACGCCCACATGCACATCTTGGTTGCCCATCTTCCCCAGGAGAGCCTGAGCAGATACCAGTATTCAAAAACCGAGACTAACACTAAGGAGACAAAACATGACAGAACCAAACCGCCACATCGCGTTCATTTGCTCAAAGGGCAATCTGGATATGGCCTACCCTGCCCTGGTAATGGGCTGGGCTGCCTTGGGCAACGGGATTGACGTCACAATCTTTTTTACATTTTGGGGCCTGGATATGATCAATAAGGCGCGGGTGGACCACCTAGAGGTTGCACCGATCGCAAATACCAGCATGAAAATGAACATGATGGGTGTCCCCGGTTATGTGGGAATTCCCCAAATATTCGGCGTTGTCCCTGGCATGACTGCCTTTGCAAGTGCTTTGATGAAAAAGAAGATGGATGGGTTGGATGTGCCCCCCGTGCGCGAATACCTGCAAATGCTGGTCGATGGTGGCGCGAAACTGTATGCCTGCAAAATGTCGGTGGATATGATGGGTCTAGAAATGGATGACTTCGTCGAGGGTGTCGATTCGATCGTTACCGCCGGCGATTTCATGGATTTGACCGACGGGGCTCAAATCGTTTTCATTTAGCTATTGTGGCCCGCGTGTTAGATCTTTAAGATGTCCAGGCGCAGAAGAATGCTGTAGATCTGGTTGGCAAGGCCTATTTGCCGCCGGCAACATATGGTTAATACAAGGTGCGCGTGTGGCCGCAAGTCCACGCGCGCACCTTTCTTTCTACCTGAAATACATTTGGCAAGCAGAGTTAACAAACCACCCCGGTAGATTCCTGGGTCGCTTTCAACATACTCTCTACCACGGTGAAGTCAATTCTCTCAGACCTGGAATAGCGAATGCAACCCTTGCCTAAATTCACCCCTTTTACATTGAGCAGGTCACTATGGGCATTCATTACATCCGTTCTGAGGATATATAAAGAGATGTAATTCTTTTGGCTGGCGAAAGCCACTTCCACTGTTTGATTGCGAGAGTAGGATGGCATACCATAAACCATTGATTCCTCAAAATTTAACAATGACGCCAGGCACAGGTCACGCAGTTTGGCGAGGGCGGTGGCTCTTTCTGCCGGGACCTCATCCAAATATTCGGATACATTTTTTGCAGTACTTTGCATAGTACCTCTTGATTGTGAGTTTATTTAGGTTGTTCTTATCAATTCATGAATGGATCGATCTTCTCTTTTATCGCCTGGATTACAATGGGATCGTCATTCCAGGCGCCCAGATTGATTATAGGGAATCCTTCAGGATACTCAGCCTCATAAACCATTTCAGGAATATCATATTGACTGTGGATAGCTTCTGCACTAATGGCTGCTGAGAAAAAGAGTAATTTTTCGATCCCATTCTGGAGGAATTGGGCTACGATTTCCGCAGGCTTGGGTTCTTTGAAGGACATCCAGGCCAGGCTTAAATTTTCTGGCCGATAACCATCTGCCGCCAACATATCCAGTACATCATACCGGAAACTAAGTTCCTGCTCCGTTTCTGTTGGCCACTCGACATCCCATTCATCCGGTTGGCCATGCCCAACGAGCAGAATCCCAACTTTGGACTTGCCCGTACCGCCGATATTTGCATTGGCTCGATGAACAAACATGCTTATCAAGGTTTCAGAGTCATATAAAGGCCCGGTATATTCAACCGGAATGCCGAAAGTTTCCTCAATATTCAATTCCTCGATTTGATGCTCGCCCTCCGCAGTGTGGTTTGAAATCGTCAGGAATACCTCGCTAACAATAATCTTACTGGCTCCTTCATTGAGGGCCTGAATAGCTGCGGCATCTGGCCTGGGATTATCATCCAAAAAGGAAAGATAAAATTTGGTGGTCGTATCGCCCTCAGCTCGATATGCTTCTTCAAGGCTGGCGATCATCTGATAATGCATTTTGCGATGATTGCTTGTACCAACCTCAAGGTATACGTTCCTGAGCTGATTGAAGAAGAACGGCCGGGCAAGCATGGGAATGAAAGTAATACCTTGTTCATCAAATTCATTGAATTGGTTGATCCAACCAATAGGGTTATAAGTTTCGGGTTCGCCATGGGTGAAATATACAACCGCGGTATGGCCCAATCCCGGGTCGCCCGGCGCTCGAGTCAACACTGGCACAGGTCGGGAGTCGCCTCTGGCCAGGATGATCTTTGTCATCGCATAGTTACCACCAAGAAACACACCCACAGATAAAAGTATGGCCAGTAAAAGCGACCTTTGTTGAAATCCAGCTCTCAAAACCAAAATTAATAGGAATAGAGCCACGCAAGTAGCAAAAAGGTAAAGGCTCATCTGCAACGGATGCACGGATAGATATTGGACGAACAGAACCCCAAGTAAACCTGCTAAAAGCACAACCGCTATCCACCATAAGGATTTCATCGCTTCTCCTCCTTTCTATATCTTTTCGGACTTAAGAAAACGGGGATTTCAGGGCAGCATTTTCGAAAAACCGATCCTGTGTAAATAAGGTGGTTTTTATTATACTAAATCATTTGCAAAGCGAGAAACAAGCGCGGTTTTAACCGAACCTTCTAGCAACCAGAAAGACAAGAGCCGGGACTTAAGAACAAAGTAAGAGCAAGTTGAATTCCAGTGGACCACACCATTGCCGGTTTGGCGAGAAATAAGGCCATGTCCCCCTGGCGCCTGGCTGAGGCACTGATTTACCGGCTTTCGTTTGGGAAGGTGCGGGATTTGCTACTCGGTTTTCAAGGCCAGGTAGAGCCAAATACGGCTGCTCAAATGAACGGGGGAATATCAATTAAAGCCCAAGACCAATATTTCTAAACTGACAAATGTCATGAATACAATGTGAAGATTATCTTTTGTCACATAAAACTATTGACAAAATGTCAATAGGGGAGTATCGTGACTGTAACTTATACATGACAAAGGATACAAAATGCCCAGAGGATTTGGTCGCGGCAGAGGCCGCCGACAACGGGTAATGAGCTTTTTGCAGCCCTGCTTGCTTCTGATGCTAGCCAGGGGCGAAGCCCATGGTTATAGTTTGCTTGACGAGCTAACCGAGTTTGGTTTCAACCCGGATCATGTTGATCCCAGCTTGATATACCGGGCTTTACGAGCGATGGAAGATGGCGGTTGGGTAGCCTCTCATTGGGATGATGACAGCCAAGGCCCTAAGCGGCGTGTCTATCAGATCCTACCCCAAGGCAAAACATTCCTGGCTGATTGGATCGCGGATCTGCGCCGCACGCGAGATGAAATCGACTGCTTGGTTGCAGCTTACAAACAGGAATTTGAACCTGTTCCAGATGATCCCGCTTCAGAATGAAACTTAGAGGTATTCTCGGCAAGTCACTTAAGAAAAAAAGAGATTGTGGTGTTCGGTTTGGGCGGCTACACCGCCCAAACCGAACACCACACATCCTTCTTTTGTTTGAAAAGAATTTAGCGAGAGAACCACTTAGTTTTTACAGGATTACGGGATAAAAATTTCCATCATCAGTTGAAGGGAGAAGAGTTCTTGCGCTTGGCGCAATAACTATAACCCAACAAAACCTTCTAGAATCGAGTGTACTTTATCCCGAACTCAGGCTTTTTTGAAACCATAATTACATTTGAAAGGATGTGAATATCATGAGAAGAGGCTTTGGTCGTAGTGGCAGTGGACAGGGAGGCGGTCGCGGACCTGGTCGCAAGGGTGGCCCAAAAGCTGCCGGTCCCGGTGGAAAATGTGTTTGCGCGCAATGTGGGCATAAGATCGCTCATAAAGCCGGCCAACCTTGTGCTGAGCAAAAGTGCCCTAAGTGCGGCGCACAAATGATGCGTGAATAGTCAACAATAATCAAAAGTAAGTATCAGTAGGAAAATGACAGTCCTGGAAGTGGAAAAACCATGAAAATCATCATTACAGCAAGTAGTAACAAGATCGAACAACCCTTCAACCCACGCTTTGGCCGGGCAGAATATTTTATGCTGGTAGATAGTGACACCCACAAATGGGAAGCATTCTCCAATCCGGCGGCCAGTGCCCGGGGCGGTGCAGGCCCTCAAGCCGTGCAGTTTATTGATAGCAAAAAACCCGATGTGGTCATCAGTGGTCGTTACGGCCCGAGTGCCTATGCTGCCCTTGAAGCTGCCGGGATAAAAGCCTATATTGCCACGGATGGCACCGTTAGTGAGGTATTAAAGCAATTTTTTGATGGGCAGTTAGAGCAGGCCGTTGGTTCCAGTGGCCCTGGTATGCACGGTGGAGGCCACTAAAGCATGATTATCGCGGTTGCCAGTGGAAAAGGCGGCACCGGCAAGACCACAATCGCCACCAGCCTGGCGTTGTCCCTTTCAGAACGGGGTCAAGAAGTTTCTTTTCTTGATTGTGATGTTGAAGGCCCCAACGCCCACATATTTTTAAAGCCTGAATTTCAGGAAACCAAAACTGTTGACCGGCTGATACCCCAGGTCGATGCTGATCGTTGTACAGCCTGTGGGAGGTGTGCCGAAATCTGCCAGTATCACGCCATTGTCGTGTTGGGCCATAAGACCCTGGTTTTCCCTGAGTTATGTCATGGCTGTGGAAGTTGCACCCTGGAATGCCCTGAAAAAGCCATCACCGAAATCCCCGAAAAACTGGGTGTTCTCGAAACGGGTGATACTCCCCAGGGCATCAAATTTGCCCGCGGGCTGTTGAATGTTGGCGAACCGATGGCGGTGCCGGTCATCCATCAGCTCAAAAAGTGGCTACCGGCCCAATCATCATCCGTATCCATATGGGACTCACCACCTGGCACGTCCTGTCCGGTCGTCGAATCCATTCGGGGTGCCGATTTTCTACTTTTAGTCACCGAGCCCACTCCATTTGGTCTCCACGACCTGAAATTGGCTGTCGAACTCGGGGCTGAGTTAGAAATTCCAATTGGGGTGGTGATCAATCGTGACGGGCTCGGTGACAACCAGGTCGATGAATACTGTCAACAGGCCCGCATCCCAATCCTGATGCGCATCCCGTTGGAGCGTGAAATTGGCGCCGGAATTGCCCAAGGAAATCCACTCGTCGAAATCCGGCCTCAATATCAATCCCGCTTCGAAAAAATGTTTACCCAGATTGAAGTGCGCTGCACCGCGGAAGGCCGAAGATGAAGCAATTGGTGATTCTCAGCGGCAAGGGCGGTACTGGCAAGACCAGTGTGACCGCGGCTTTTGCCCACTTGGCGGCGCAGGGAGATTCTCCAATTCTGGCGATTTTGGCAGATGCTGATGTGGATGCCGCCAACCTGGAGTTAGTTCTGGCCCCCAACATGGAGGCCCGTGCGGACTTTTGGGGTGGGCAAGTGGCAATGATTGATCTTGAAACCTGTGGCGGCTGCGGTACCTGTGAGACCGTCTGCCGCTTCGATGCTGTTCACGAAAATATGGGCGAGTACCGGGTCGACTCGATTGCATGCGATGGCTGCGCAGCCTGCATGTATCAATGTCCCGAAGATGCTATCACCATGCAGCCGCAATTGGCCGGGGAGTGGTTTCGCTCTCAAAGCCGATATGGACCGCTATTCCATGCCGCGCTACGGCCGGCGCAAGAGAATTCAGGCAAGCTGGTGACGGTAGTCAAGCAAAATGCCCGCTTGCTGGCTATGGATGAGAACATTCCCTTGCTGCTGGTAGACGGCCCTCCAGGGATCGGCTGCCCGGTGATCTCGGCCGTTTCCGGTGCAGATTTGGCCCTGATTGTTGCGGAGCCGACTGCGGCGGGTGTCCATGATATGCGCCGCGTGCTGCTAACTACAGACCACTTTGGAGTACCAGCTTTAGTTTGTATTAATAAGGCCGATATTTACCCGGCGGGAGCTGCTCAAATCGAAGCCTTTTGTCAGGAGAAAAATATCGGAGTGGTAGGCCGGATTCCGTTTGATACCACGGTGACCGAAGCCATGGTGCAAGGTCAGCCAGTGACGGCGTATCAACCCACAAGTCCCTCCAGTTGGGCGTTGCAAGAAATTTGGATCAAAATCGCAGCAATATTGGAGATGACTTCATGAGTGATCTTTTGAATGCCGTGATCGAGAGTTTAAAAACCGTGATCGATCCCGAAACCGGAGCTGACGTGGTGCGCATGCGGTTGGTTGAGAATCTCAACGTGAGCGTCGGTGGGAAGGTTGCTTATACCTTTCGGCCTTCTTCACCGCTGTGTCCGATCGCGGTATTTTTAGTCCAACAAATCAAGCAAGCTGTCGCGGCTGTGCCGGGTGTAACTGACCAAGAAATCGATGTCACTGGTTATGTGGCAGCGGAAGACCTAACCAAACTTATCAATTCATATTAAAACCAAAACCTGGGATGTCGCGGAGATGTTCCAGGCCTAAATCAAGGAGATATAAAATGAAAATCGCAATATCAGTAGATACAAACAATGAATTAGAGAGCGTTGTTGCTCACCACTTTGGGCGCTGTCCTTATTTTGCCATTGTGGATGTAGAAGGAACCGAGTTCAAAGCAGTGCAAGTGATCACTAACCCCTTTTATAACGGCCACCAACCTGGACAAGTCCCCGCATTTATCAAAGAGCAGAAAGCTGATGTGATGCTCAGCGGAGGCATGGGCGGTCGGGCAATCCAATTCTTTGAGCAGTTTGGTATCCAAGCCGCCACCGGTGCTACTGGCACAGTTCGCTCTGCCTTGGAAAGCTACCTGGGCGGCGAATTACAGGGTGCAGCACCCTGCAAAGAGAGCGTCGAGCACGGCCACGATCATCACGATCATTAGCAGCCTATCGGTGTAGTAGAAATGGAGGCAGGTGCAGTGTTGACTGCCGTGCGACAGGGCGCCAACTTCATTCAGGTTCACCGGGCAGAAGGGCATTTGGTGACGATGACCCAACCAGGGTCCCTATTATGAAAGCTGTCTTCGGTCCGATCCCATCCAGAAGGTTGGGACAGTCTTTAGGGATTGATCCGATCCCTCTAAAAACATGCAATTGGAATTGCGTTTACTGCCAGCTGGGGCGTTCGCGCCCGATGACGAATGTACGCAAGGAATATGTTGATCCAAATCTCGTATTGGCGCAAGTAAGTTCAGTGCTGGATGCGCATGCGCCGGGCGAAATTGATTGGCTGACCTTTGTTGGTTCTGGAGAACCGACCCTGAATTCCAGTTTAGGGGAGATGATTCGCGCGGTGAAGGCACTGACTGATATCCCGGTGGCGGTGATCACCAATGGCGCTTTACTGTTTCTCCCCGAAGTCCGCGAGGATTTACTGAGCGCGGATGCTGTTTTGCCCTCGCTAGATGCTGGCAGTGCTGCTGTTTATAAGAAAATCAACCGCCCGCATCCAGGTGTGCCCTTCGACCGAGTATTCGCTGGATTAGCCGCTTTCAGGCAGGTCTACCAGGGAAAGCTGTGGGTCGAGATTATGATGGTGCGTGGTGTCAACGATACCGAGCCGATCCTTAGAGAGATTGCCAGAGTTATCACGCAAATCGATCCGGACGAAGTTCATATCAACCAACCGATCCGCCCACCGGCTGAAAACTGGGTGCAGCCTACAGATGCAGAAGGTTTGCTGCGTGTCAGGGCAATTCTGGGCGAAAAAGTGCACATTTTTACCTATCCCAAAGGCCATTTCGAACTCGGACAATTTGAGAACGTAGTTGAGGCGGTGTTGACGATTATCACTCGCCATCCAATGCGCCAGTCTGAACTAGAGCGTACCTTGCAGGATTGGGGCAAAGAAGAAATCAACCAGGCATTGCATAAATTGAAGTCCAGCGGCCGTGCCCAGATCGTTGAGCGCTATGGTACCCACTTTTGGAGCGCAGCCTCTTCATACTATCCGGAAACAGGCTAAACCGAACCATCCGGTGACGATTTCACAGGAATTCGCTTGCCTTTGAGGATACAGATCTGATAGGCTGGCGATTTCCATCTTAAAGCATTGTTATAATCACCCCCAATCAGCCTTGTTCTGGACGCTAGCATGAGAAATCACCCACCTGCCCAAAGTTATCAGACTCCATCCGGTTCCATCGGCCAAAAGATAAACGATTTATTTAATAAGCCTGCCAATCAGTTGGCCCTTTATGCGTTAGTTATTATTTTAACTGGCGTTGTACTTTACTTTTTCTATGCTTTTATGCTCCAAATCCCCATCGAAGGCACTTCCCTGGCTTTAGACTGGATAGGTTTATGGAAAGGTCTTTATCACACTGTCCCGATCTATGGCAACGACACCGGTCTGCGCATCGCTCCATGGAGCCTGTGGGCGATCTGGCCCATTGGACAGCTTCCATTTCATGCCAGTTGGGCTGTGCTAAGCATACTGACGTTGTTCAGCATGATTTTCAGCGTTCCTTTTTCCGAAGACAGAAAATGGCTTTGGGTCGTCAGTATTTTCTTGTTGGTGACTTCCTATTTTTCAGTTCGACACCTCGCAGATGGAAATCTGGAAGGCGTGATGATTGCCGGCTTCATATTGTTATTGGCTGGATTTAGCAAACAAAAACCGGCTCTGCTTGCCTTGGGGCTTTTGCTAGCAACTGCCAAGGTGCAAGAGGCATGGTTATTCATGCTCGTTTTTGGGGTTTATCTGCTGCCGCGCCTGGAAATCGGAACAATGGATGCGCACACTGTTTTGGGTGGCAGTTGCAGCAATACCTTCCATTTTGTGGTTTGGGACTGACTGGATATTCGGGGCAACCGCGATCCTTGAGAGGGGCAGTATCATGGACAGCAGTCTTTGGTCCACAGCCTCGCGCCTGGGTGTAACACCATTTTGGGCAGCAGGCTTTTGGGTGGTCGTTTTTATCGCTACCCTATGGGTAGCTCTTCGGACCGATTTGTCTATCAGCCGGGAAAAAGCCGGGATGCTGATCGCAGCCTCTCTGATATTATCCCCTTACACTGCCGGAAATTCTTTCTTAACCGTTCTTGCGATCGGTATTATTCCCCTGCTTCAAAAAAATTTGATCTTGGGCGCTGCGTTGATCATTCTCATCGATGCGCTTTATTTTGTGAGTCCAGATTTGATTTTTAATTGGAGCGCTACCTACATTTGTGGTTTGCTGATTATTACCTGGTTGGTACTGCTGGCGCGCGTTTATAGCTCTTTTTTATATTTTAGACCATCTATTTCATAGCAGCATTCTCTTAAGAGATATAAGGGTACTAAAGTCTGTAGAATATTTTTTCGCGCGCCTTTCCGAGAGAGCAATAATCAGGCTGGAGTCCCAGAATTGGGGGTGTGAGCGTGAAACCGCACGTTTACACCCCCAATTCTGGGGTACCACCCCAGCAATTCCTAAAGACCCAACAATTAAAATGGGGGCTTTCCCTCTGTTATAATACCGACAATTATCACCTTTTTCTAAAGGATTTACAGCTATGGAAAACACCCGAAATCTTAAACAGGTCATCGAACCGCAATATGTTATTGAAGGCGCAGGAGTGCTTTTACGGCGGTCCTTTGGCCCGCACCGCGACAACCTGTTTGACCCCTTTTTACTCTTCGATCATTTCGCATTTAACGATCCGTTGGAAGGCCCGATCATGGGTTTCCCGACCCATCCCCATCGCGGCATTGAAACAGTCACCTACATGCTGGAGGGTAACGTCCGCCATCGCGACAGCCTGGGGAATATGGGCATCATCGGCCCCGGTGATGTGCAATGGATGACCAGCGGGCGCGGCATCATGCACGAAGAAATGCCACGTCGCGGTCCAAGCGGCCTGATCACCGGCTTTCAGCTATGGGTTAACCTGCCGGCAGCCCAGAAAATGGGCCAGCCCCGTTATCAGGAAGTGGTTGCCAGCTCAATCCCAGCAATTGTAGAGAACGGAGTGAATGTTCGCGTGGTCGCCGGGGAATTCAAAGGAATAAAAGGCCCTGTTGCTGAAATCGCTGCCAAACCATTATATATGGATGTAACCCTGGAGCCTGGCGCCGCATTCAGCCTGTCGGTGCCGCAAGGGCACACACTGATCGCTTATGTCTTTGAGGGTGAAGGTCTGTTTGGAGCCGAGAAAGGCGGGCAAGGCGAATTTGTTGAATCAGTCCGTATGCTGACCTTTGAAGACGGCCACCGTTTTCACAGTCAGGCCGGCCCTGGCAAAAATCTTCGTTTCATGCTGATGGCAGGGGCGCCGTTCAAAGAACCAATTTTCCCCTATGGCCCATTTGTGATGAATACCCAGGCCGAGATCCAACAGGCATTGAGCGATCTTCGCAATGGGACTTTTGTCTAGGGATAACTGTCGAAGTTCAATCTCTGTCCAGAATCAAAACAATTTACCCAAGTTATGTACCTTTCGCAATCGGGATGTGCGGCTGGAACCGCACATCCCGATTGCTATTAAAAATTATCTCTACAAACTTGACTGCTCCCCTTTTATCAGCCGTTTGGGAATCTCTGATCACAGATTTCTCAAGAGCCCATTATTTCCAGTCACATATAATTGGACAATAATGGTATAATTTATGGCGGTTGCGCCGGTCAGGTTAAGAGAGATAGGCGCATACAGTTCTTTTCCTGCAGCCAGTCCGTAAGTCTAGTTGAGTAATATCTTGCTTACCAATTTCCGATTTTAAAGGCAGGTAATATGGCACCCACTAAATCACCCCAAAAGTTAAAATCTGTGATCACCTGTGACATGGAAGGCCGGATTGAGACTTTTAACCCCGGCGCGGAACGGCTTTTTGGCTATAAGCCCGAAGAAGTAATCGGCAAGAAGCGGGTCTCTCTCTTCTCGCCCGGCCTGACAGTACTCGGGCACGTGCCCAACTGGCTGAAGATTGCCAGTGAAGAGGGCGAATACAAATCCACAACGGTTTTCATTAACCGGGAAGGCACACCCATTCCAGCCCGGTTCCGCATAACGCCTACTTTCCGCGATGGACAGCAGATTGGCTACTGCGGCGTGACCGAAGAGATCGAAAATATTGACCCAAAAGAAGTATCTCCTCATATCAGTCTTTCGACTCGTATCTTCGCCTGGCTGGTGATCACAAGGGCGCCTTTCTTGACTGCCATCCTGATCCCCATCCTGGTCGGGGCTGCCTGGGTAGCCTACAACCGGGCAGGTGGGGCTTTTCCAACCCTGCAATTTTGGGCCACGCTGCTGGCTGGGATATTTCTCCATGTTGCCGCCAATACGTTCAACGACTATTTCGACTGGACAAGCGGCACCGATAAAGCCAACAACAATTATTTCCAGCCATACTCCGGCGGCAGCCGCTCGATCGAGCTGGGCTTGATCAACGAAAAGTCCCTATTCAAGGTAGCTTTGATTTCTCTGCTTATATCGGCAGGCCTGGGAATTTTTCTGGCCGCGACCAGTGGTATCGGCGTATTGCTCTTTGGCTTGTTCGGAGCCTTCTCAGCTTACTTCTATACTGCCCCGCCGTTGCGGCTGGCAGCTCGCCGCGGCCTGGGAGAACTATTCGTTGGACTAAATTTTGGCCCACTGGCAACCGCAGGAACTGTGTATGCGATGACAGGACAAATCGGACTGGCCGATTTCCTGGTAGGCGTCCCTGTAGGCTTGCTGACAACCGCCATCCTGTGGATCAACCAATTTCCGGATGCCGAATCCGATCAACGGGCAGGCAAGATAAACCTGGTGGTTGTGCTTGGTAAAAAACGAGCCCGCTGGGGATTCCTGATGCTGCTGGCTGCTACATTCGGCCTGAGTCTTTATTGGCTGGTGAGCGGTGTGCTGCCGCTGGGCGCAATCCTCATCCTGGGAGGTCTGCCTTTAGCCTGGAATGCAGGCCGCATCGCCCTGCAAGAATATGACCAGCGGACCCTGGTGCGTGCCAATGCTGTAACCATCCAGCTGCAACTAGTTGCCGGCTTATTAATGGCCGCTGGACTGCTTTTCAGTGAACAAATCAGCCGATTTGTCTTGAGATAGTAATCAATTGTCCAGAAACACTAAAACAGGCCCGCCGATACGCGTGCGGGCCTGTTTTAGTTAAATCTAACTGCTGTTAGCTTACTTCGGTTTCTTCGGCCAGCTTTGCCAACCTCCGGATCAAACCGGAGAAAATGAGACTATGGATTGGATACAGAACATACCAGTATAAGAATCCACTCAGTCCTTTGGGGGCAAAGAAAGCAGTCTGGATTAACATGGACTCATCCTGGTCAGTTAAGTCAACCTCAAATTGCAGCCAGGCGCGACCCGGAACCTTCATTTCTGCGCGCAGGCGCACTGAATGTCCAGGGTCAACCGCCTCCACCCGCCAGAAATCTAACGCATCCCCAACCCGCAACTCCGTGGGATGCCTGCGGCCCCGGCGAAAACCAACCCCGCCAACCAGGCGATCCAAAATGCCGCGCACTCTCCAAGCCCAATTCATGTAGAGCCAGCCCTGATCGCCTCCCAGACGTGTAAACGCCGCATACACTCGTTGCGGCAGAGCTGCCACCAAACGCTGGCGGCGCTCGACGACCATGCCTTCTTTGAATTTCAACGCTGCTGCAGAGACTTTGCCTGGGCTGCTAACTAGAGCATCGCTCCAGGTAGTTTCAATATGGCTGGCTTCCAAACGCTCGAGTGCTAATTTCACGGCTTCTTTGTAACTCAAGGGTTTGATCATGGGGAACATTTCAACGGCGCGGCTATTGCGAACGACCACTTCATTTCGCAGCCCGGCAATCAGTGGGCCGGCAATTTTGGATGGTATCGGTGTCATCCAGTGCACCCAATAAGAAGAGAGGCGCGGCGTCAGAACCGGAACAGGGACCAACCAACGCCTCAGCCCACGGACACTGGCATACTGAAGCATCATCTCACCGTAAGTAAGTATGTCCTTGCCACCAATATCAATGATAGCCCCTTCACTGGCCGGGGTAATCAAAGCTTCTTTCAGATAAGACAGTACGTCTCGAATAGCAATTGGCTGGACGCGTGTGTAAACCCACTGCGGGCAAATCATTACGGGCAGGAGTTCTGTCAGGTAGCGTATCATTTCAAATGATACACTGCCTGAACCGACAATGATGGCAGCTCGAAATTCGGTGATGGGAACCCCACTCTGGCGCAAAGTTTCGCCAGTTTGTTGTCGGGAACGCAGGTGCTCAGACAGCGGCGCGTCTGGATCGCCCAACCCTCCCAGGTAAATAATCCTTTTTACATTGGCCTCGCTGGCTGCCTGGCTAAAATTTCTGGCAGCTGCAAGATCTTGTTGATGAAAGTCAGGACTGTCCATCATACTATGAATTAGGTAATATGCCGTGCTGACGTCCTGCAGCGCTGCTTTCAAACTCGCATGGTCAAAAACATCACCTTCACACACTTCAACCAATCTATACCAGGAACGGCCTTGCAACCGTTGGCTGTCTCGTACGAGCACCCTGGTCTTATAACCTGCCTCCAGTAAACGGGGCACCAGCCGGCCTCCAATATAACCAGATGCACCCGTCACCAGAATAAGCTGTTCTGCCATCCTGTTGCCTCACTTTGTAGGGCTGATAATGTCTATCAGGTAACTCCAAACCTGGCGATCATTTCACCATAGTTCCATATCTCCGGGATTTCAATTGTACATGATCAGGGCGGTTCAAACATGGCCAAAATTGGGGCTATCGACAGTTCTCTATTGCGATTACCCTAATCTCTACCGCAGATTACCCCGCCGCCGCATAAAACCTGGTGTAAAATACACCCAGCATTTACCCATAAACACGATATTTCGGATCGCCCATCAATAGTGCTACAAAGTTCAGCCACTCAGGCATTTCAAATTGTATTTAACCAGATTGGAGGTGGTGTATGTCGATTGAACAATCAAGAGCAAAAGTGGTTGCCAGCATCTGGCAGGCAATTGCTCAAAGCGAAGTAAACCTGTCTTCGATACCGCAAACCGAACAGGACAAACTGGTCAATAAGATTGCCGACACATTGCTGATCACCCTGAATGATATTTTGGACGATATTCCATCTGCTCTGCCGGTTGAAGCCGATGATGAAGAGGATGAGAAAACGCTTTGGAACGGTCGTCCCTTCCTTTCGCTGGTGGAAACTTACGTCTTAACCACGGATCGTATTAAAATCGTCAAAGGGTTGCTCTCCCGCGATATCGAAAATTACGAATTAATCAGGATTCAGGATATTGACATCTCGCAAGCGGTGAGCGAGCGCATCTTAGGGTTGGGCGACATCACCCTGCGCGGGCAGGATGCATCCAAACCGACGATTGTGCTGCGCAACGTCTCAAAACCAGAAGAAGTTTATGAAATAATCAGGAAGGCCTGGCTGGAAGCGCGCAAACGACACGGGCTGCAGTTTCGCGAGTATATGTAGATCAGGTCAGTGCTCGAAAAAGAAGATCCGCCCACAATACCGGGTGGCAATCCACCGATAACATTCCAGGCCTGAAGGTAAAGTCAAAGCAGGGCCAGGGCAGAAAACCGCCCTGGCCCTGCTTTGATATTTCACTTGCTGAACACATGGACAAAAAAAACTTGCTGCCTGCGAGTTCTATGGCCATGGAATGGGAATCGGATCAACATAACCGTGTTTTTCGACGGTGTAGATCTGGCCATTGGAAGACATGGCACAACCGCGTTCATCCGTAAACTCGTAATACGTATTATCCGTATGGACTGCTACTGTCACCAAATTGCCGCCCTGACAGAGAGTTGCCTCGATCAAGTAGCCACGATCATCATCTACCGTCATACGCACACGCTGCCAGCTAACCCGGACCTGGCTACCATCCCGCTTGGTCCGAACATTCTGAGGTGGGCCATATAAAGCATTTGCGCGCGGCAGCCTGGTTTGGACAACCGGCGCCAATTTGAGATCGCCTTGAACTTCAACAACCGAAGCAGAAACCCAACAATGACGATCTAGGTTTTCTGGCTTGATCCATAACCAGCTACCAGAATAATTGCGCCCATCTACCAGCCCGGTGTCGCCTGCATACACACCATGTGAATAGAGATAAGCCTTTCCAGGACCATAACGGCAGAATGCCTGCATCAACGCAATTGTCAGGGGGACTCCCAGGGTTGGCGTTGGAGCTGCCGTTGGAGTTACCGTTAGGGTAGGTGTCTCGGTTGGAAAGGGTGTGTCTGTCGCAGGGCTTGTAGCGGTTGGCGTAACCGTGCTGCTGGCACTTGGACTTACCCAAGGCGTGGAGGTTTGCGAAGGTAGCGGCCTTGGCGGTGGCAGCTCCGGAGCAGCTGCCTGACAGCCTGCCAGCAAGACACACAGCCCAAACAAGCCCGTATAAAATATTATTGCTTTCCGGATGAGGAAACTATTGAGCGACAAGTTATTAATCGGTTTCCAGGTCAGGTTGAATGTTTGTCTGCATGACACTCTGGTAAATTAGCTGGCGTTCTTAAATGGTCGCCAGCGATTTCACCCTGAAGATATAAGCTTAAGGAACCTGGAAATTTACATACGCTAACTTGCCTGGTTGGACCTCGACCACCTGCTGCTGCATCCCACTCAGCCAAAACGAAACCTGGTAACTTCCCGGCGCCAAACCACTTACAGAAAAACTCTCCTCAACGGGAGGCAGGCCCGCCAGCCGGCCCTCAGAATATGTCTTTAAGTAAATCTGGTCTAAAGCCGGCTGCCCAGGCCCAGCCAATTGCTCCAGAACAATATTATCTATCGATACAAAATCACCGTCGCTATCAACAATCCGACCAGCAAGCGCCCCAAAAGCCTGCCCATCCTCATCAGATAGTGGTTTCAACCATAATTCCGGATTACGACAAGCCCCATAGGTGTTTTCACCAAGCCGCACTTCAAAATACAGGGTGCTACCTGTTATACTGCCGGTACTGCCTACCTGGCCAATCTCCTGCCCAGCCTGAACCGAATCATTCACACTGACCAAAACTTGCGAGAGATGGGCATACAACGTATAAACCGGCTGAGAAATTCCCGGTAGGGCATGCTCTAAAATCACCAGGTTGCCGTACATATTTGTAAAGCTGCCATAGACGGTGTTCAAGTCATCACCTGCGACAACAACCATCCCATCCGCAGCTGCTACAACCGGGGTACCGGTGGAATTGAGGAAGAAAACACCGTGGTAAGAATCTCCTGTTGCCCGCCGGTAGGAGCCATATCGATTTGCATGATCGATTGTTTTGCGACCGTTTCCCCCAACTGGGCGGTCCAGGATGAAATTGCCATCCAGAATACAGATACCCTCCTGACAGGCTTGATTGCCAACCGCCACCGAGGCAGGCTGAGTGGGATCAGGGACTGGCTCGATTGGAGCGGCTTGCTGGGTCGGGTCTTGACTTGTGTCAGATGGAGCGGGCTCTGTAGTGGCTTGTTCCTGCTCAGGCAGCTGACTATCTTGTTCGGAGGTGGTAGCTTGCGTAGTTGGGAGGGTATCATCGCCTCCCAAGACTCAACTCGTCAGCTGGCAGCTGACCGTAACCAGAAAAATAACTCCCACAATCAACCCAGTGCCTGCAAAAGTGCGATTAGTTTTTTTCATTGGATCCTGCCTATTTCCTTGAATATAAATCCAGCTTGCGGTAGCGGTGATCAAGTACTTGCATGGGCGTATTTCAACCCATCCGGTTGGATTGGCTTTATTCCATTATAACCAGCAGTTGATTAAGCCATTATCATCAACCACCTAAGAGAAGGTTAAGCGTCCAAATTGGTAGCTGCAGAGTGGATTACAGGCAGGCATAGCTGCAGCAGGCTAATGAGCAAATTCGGGGTTGCCCTTTGAGCCCGATTTTGTCTGATTATTACTGGGAACGCACCCAAACGGCCGAGATCAGCCTGGACATTGCCGCTCTGGATAAGATTGGTGAGATGTACCGCGACTGACTTCTAGAAGAGACAGATCAAGCCCTGGTTCGCGCCCGTTTAGCTGGTTGCCACAGGTCAGAGATCTTGGAGAAGCAAGCTGTCAGCGAGGGGTCAAAGGCAAATAGATCCACTCCTGTGGATCGAACGGAGAACCTCCAAACTCAAAGGGACCGATATCGCAGATACCCTGCCTCAAAAAATCGCGTTGATCGCGAGACAGGCAAGTAAGTGGATTTCCAGTATTGATGGCTGGGCTGGTTTGCAGCAGCGCCATTGTCAATGTCGGGCCACCATTGTCAGCCAGGGCCGCCAGCTGGGGATCGATATAAATTGGGTTGGCTGTGATATTGTTATTGACCTCATTGTTGTAGGTGGGTTTATAGCGCGGGAATTGTATATTCTGTCCGCCATCGATCATCGGACGGTTGGTGTGGTATCCCTGCCACTCAGTTGGCGTAGGTAGACTCTGTTCGTTGAGGGTGTTGTTATAAAAAATCGTGTTGCTTAAAGTGATTACGTGATTGGCATCATTGGCCCCACCATGGAGCGCTCCAGCCTGATAAGCGGCATGATTGTTCGCAAAGGAAGTGTTAATGATATCGATCTGCCCCAGTGTGATTGCCACAGCGCCTCCCTGCCCGACGGAATTAAAAGGCGTGGTGGTTGTGTTGGCTACAAATGTGCTATTGGCAATCCGCCCGTGACCCAAAATATACAGCCAGGCTGCACCACCTTGACGAAGTGCCCGGTTGTCATGGAAGGTTGACTGATAAATATCCAAATTATCTTCGCCAATTCCACCTGCATGATCATCTTCAATATGGTATATTGCCCCACCCTGTCCATACTGGCCATTCAAGCCAAACACTTCATTACTAATAAAAGAAGCTTTCTCATAGCTCACCTTGGTGCCCATATTGTCCGACACTGTCACAACGACTGCCCCGCCTCCCCGAATGGCAGTATTGTTTTCAAAGACGCTACCACAAATGTGCACCCGTTTGTTTGAATTTGGATTGTAGCTGTTGGCCACACCATCCAAGTGAACCGCGCCCCCATATCCTCGCACAATCCCATCCGAGACAGTGTCCAAAGCCTGGTTGTTGGAAAACCGACTGTTGAATACGAACAACCCGGTGGCAATGCCGCCAAATGCCCCCCCGTTCCCGGCCCGATTGTTCTTGAACACCGATCCAGAGATGATCGTTTCATAGGAATTGGACGAGAAGATCGCTCCACCCTGGTTATCTGCGGTATTGATATCGGTAGTGCTGTTGTTCTCAAAAGTGACGTTAATAATATGGAGCCGGGTACCCGGATGCCCAGATCTGATTGCGCCACCGGAATGTTCGCCGGTGCTTCCACCTGACGGCGCTTTGCCATTGATCAGCCGCAAATTTTGGAGTGTGACAGTGATCTCACCAACCGAAACTGGATTATGCCAGTCTTTAAACAGGATCCGGGTGAGCCCCTGCCCGTCTAGCGTAACCAGCCCACCTCCATCTAGCAGCGTATCAGTCTGGGTACTCAATCGCAATTCGGATGAGATCGCAATGGTGACAGGGGCAGGGCCGCAGTTAAAATTGATCTCACCCCCTGTATCCAAAGCAGCTTGAATGCCTGCTTGTGTGCAGTTTGTGATGGTGTTCGGGTTTTGGAGTACTACGGGCTGAATCGGTGGGGCACATACAACCAACCCGCTACCAAAATTCTGCCTTGCGGCCGCAGCCCACGGCGATTGCTCGCCGAATACCATACCAGCCAGGACAGCTAAGACAAAAATCGACCCTAAGACTTTCGGCCTCAACATGCGGCACCTCACTTTGTATTCAAGAATAAACATTTTCAAGTAATTTGTATGCTTCAATCAAACTTACTGATTTAATTTGCAGACCAGTTCCCTTCTGGAAGTTCATATATGTTTTATTTAATGGTTAGGAAGTGGTGTTATTTTCCCTTCCGCCCCTTGACCAAAAAAACTTGTTTCTAATTGTAATAGGGAGAAATCAATCCAGAAAAAGATACTTGCATTTTTGCATACTCCGTGTTGCCATGAGACGCGCGAGTGAATTGCCAGATGGTTTACAATAATGTTATGCCAACCATAGGTTTTGAGGCCGAAGTGGCCCGATCGCCGATCGATTTACCAAGAGCGGCGCTAACATTTGCCCAAGAGATCGCTTATCCTGCGCTGGATATAGCTCACTATCTCGAGCGCCTGGATCAGTTGGCTGTCTCTCTCTCGAGTGAAATAACCCCAGTTCAAACGCCATCTGCCCAGGCCATGGCTTTAGCCAAATCCTTGTTCAATCAGATAGGCTATCAAGGCAACCGGCAGAACTACACCGATCCGCGTAATAGCTATCTAAACGAAGTCTTGGAGCGCCGGTTAGGTATTCCGATCAGCCTCTCGGTAATTTACCTGGCGATTGCTGACCGGCTGGGCATTCCTGCATCTGGCATTGGTCTGCCAGGACATTTCATCGTCAAGGTCCCTGGCGAAAATGGCCCGGGATTTATCGACCCATTTCATACCGGCAGGCAATTAACACCCGACGATTGTGCCCGCCTGGTTGAGCAGACAGTTGGCTATAGCGGTCCCCTGCAGGATGAATGGCTGGAGCCAGTGTCCCCCCGGACAATCCTGACCCGCATGTTAAACAACCTGCGGGGCATCTATTTACAGGAGCATGCCTGGCAACTGGCGCATGCGACTGTCGAACGTCTGCAGATATTGCAGCCTGAGCTGATCGAATTGCAGCGTGATTTGGGCGTCATCCACCATCGCAGCGGATCGCTCCGTCTGGCTGCACATTATTACGAACGATATCTCCAAGCGGCTCCGAATGCCACAGATGCCGAAACGATCCGAATTTATATGAATGCTGCCGTCCAAAGGCTGGCACGCCTGAATTAAACCAACAGTCCGCCGGCCACATTTACGAGACACAAACCTTCCTGTGGGTACCAGGAAGCCGGGCGCATGAATATGTTGCAGGTTTCTACAAACTTTTTGTGCACCTCGAAAGCCCAACAATTACCTGCCAGGCGGTATAATCAGGTTTAAGGTCCATAAATGGATTGGCGAGGTAATAGGAGGATAAAGGCATGGAAAATCTGGCTCTCTGGCACCTGATGCGTGACGCCTGGAGATCAACGAATCCCCACTTCGAGCCGGCTATCCAGCAAGTGATGGCAGAAACTAATTTAGAGCCGCGTTCCTGGGGATTGCTTCTGGCAGCGAAAAATTTTGAGCCAGAGGAGGTGACTCCCGGGCATTTGCTGGTTCGCTCTCCATACACATCTGCCGAGAATTACCTCTACCAATTAAAAACGATCACTTCGGTTGGTTATATGGCGGAGGTCAATCCGGGAAAATTCCGGCTTACCGCTACTGGACGGCAAGCTGTCCAGCGCTTTATTGACCGGGCCCGGTTTGCCATGGCCCAAGCTGATCCACTGCTGCCTGCCGATTCAAGCCGGTTGGCGGTGCTGCTTGAAAAACTGGTCGACGGCTGCCTGAACCACCCTGCCCCTCCCGATACCTGGTCGATTCGCCTCAGCTATCAGATCATGCCAGAAAAAGATCCGCCCCTGCCCTATATCGAGCAGGCATTCACTTGCCTGGACGCTTATCGGGATGATGCCCACCTGGCAGCCTGGCGCACGAGCAACCTGAGCGCTACCACATTCGAAGCCCTGACAATCTTGTGGTGTGGGGAAGCATCTTCGCTTAATGGTATTGTAAGAAAACTGGCCCGGCGCGGCCACGACCCAAAAATATATTCTATGGCCTTATCCGATCTGCGCCACAACAGATATGTCGCCGGCGCCCGGACTGCACTGCGCATGACACCAGCCGGTCAGGAGTTCCGTGATCAGGTAGAAGCAAAAACGAACGAGCTATTTTTCCAGGCCTGGAAAGTGCTTTCTGACTCTGATAAAGCTGAATTGAACGACCTTCTATCCCGCTTGCAAGATGGCTTAACCCGCTCAGCTCAGGCGAACCAGCCTGAATAATCATTCTTGAAAACCAGGCGCAGCCAACCAGCTGGCAGTTCCGCTAACCGGCCTAAATTTTGTTTGATGCCCGGCCACCGAATCATTGGTATATTATTATTGTGGCTCTTACCAGCGTTGGCATGCAATTATCCAACCGCTAACAACCCTTCGATAGGGGTAAACCCATCGGCCCTGCGCCAGACGCTGAGTGCACAAGCTGTGGGGACCTCAACCCCAGACCAACCCCCGTCCGAAAATGCAACTAGCACAACCAGCCCCGAACAGCCGGGGCCACAAACAGCCACCCCCGGATTGCCTCTGCCGGTTGGGGGCTTCGATCCCAACTATTTTTATTACCAGACACTATCTGGCGATACTCTGCCATCTTTAGCCCTGCGCTTCGCTGTTCATGAGTCGCAAATCAGCGCAAACCAGGCTTTACCAGGCCGGGCTTATCTTCCATCTGGCCTTATCCTCACCATACCCAGGGCCATCCCCGCTTCAGCCTATCCAGATGCCCTGCTGCCGGACAGCGAGGTGATTTTTTCGCCCACCACGGTTGAGTTTTCAATTTCAGACTATGTCCAAAACGCACCCGGTTTTCTTGCCACCTATCAAGAAATTGTGGATGGCATAACCTCCAACAGCGCTCAAATCGTTCAAAGAGTTGCCCAAGAGACATCAACCAATCCACGCTTCCTGCTGGCCATGTTGGAATACCGCTCCGGGTGGGTGCGCGGCCAGCCCCCCACCGGGCAGGATCTCCGCTTCCCCTTGCTGCTCAATGTGCCTGGCTACCAGGGATTGTATAAAGAGCTTTCTGTGGTTGGCAAGCTGCTCAATATTGGCTACTACGGCTGGCGGTCTGGTGATTTAACCTCAATCAAATTCGCGGATAGCACGACAGTCCGGTTAAGCCCTGAATTAAACGCTGGCAGCGTGGCCATCCAATACCTGTTTGCCCGTTTATACAAACAGCCGGACTGGCAGCAAGCGCTGTACGCTCAGGGCTCCTTCATCCAGGTGTACCAGGAGATGTTCGGTGATCCCTGGAGCCGGGCTGCACAGATGGAGCCGCTACTGCCAGCCGAGCTTCAACAACCACCTCTGGAGCTGCCCTTTAGACCAGGAGAACGCTGGAGTCTGACCTCAGGGCCGCATCTGGCCTGGAATACCGGCACGCCTTTGGGCGCCTTGGATTTTTCACCTGTTACCGGACAGGCCACTTGTGCGGTCTCCCAAGCCTGGACGACTGCCTCTGCACCGGGTCTGATCACGCGTTCCGAAAACAATACCGTCATTCTCGACCTGGATGGTGATGGGTATGAACAAACTGGCTGGGTCCTGTTTTACTACCACATCGCACATCAGGAGCGCCTACCCGCGGGTGTATTCGTCAACACTGACGATCGGATCGGGCACCCATCCTGCCAGGGCGGCAACGCGACCGGCGCGCATGTACATATCGCCCGCAAGTACAACGGCGAATGGCAGCCAGCCGATGGACCAGTGCCATTCATCTTGAGCGGTTGGACGGTCCTGTCTGGCGAACGGGCCTATCAGGGCAGCCTGGTTAAAGGCAGCGACATCGTCCGGTCCAGCCCGGGAGGGGCGGGCACTTCAATTATCATCCGCTAATCGGAATGACCGGCGATCGCGCCCCGACCGGGTACGCTATCCAGTGATCACCTAACAATCCATATCTGAATTTACACAATATCTCTGGGAGTATATACTCGTATTGCAGCCGGCCCGGGTACAGGACATTTGTACTCGCAGATCCCACACCCTATGCAAAGCTCACTCAGCACATAAGGCAACTGAATCCTTGCCGAGGTTCCACCTGGTCCTGGCAGCTCTTCTTCGCGCAGCTGGATGGCTTTCTCTGATAAAGGGCACATTTCCTCACATACGATGCAGTCTTGCTGATCTCCCCAGGCAATGCAGCGATTCTGATCGATGGTGGCCTTGCCGATTACTTGCTGGCGCTTGTCGGCCAGGGAAAGCGGGGGAATTGCCTGGACAGGGCAGATCTGACCGCAAGCGCTGCAAGAATAATCGCAGTACCCCAGACGAGGCAGCAGGACTGGTGTCCACAACCCCTCCAACCCGGCTTCAACCAACGCTGGCTGCAAACCACCGGTTGGGCAGGCCCGCATACATGCTCCGCATCGCAGGCAGAGCGACTGCAAATCATTCTCGCGCCCGCCAGGAGGCAGCAAATGATGGGCGTGCTCCTGAAAAGCACTTGCATCGCTGGCAAAGATAGCTAACCCACCCAGGGTCGCGCCAATAGCAATTAAGGCTTGCCGGCGTCCCAGGTCATAGTCATTCCAGTTGACAGGAGACAGTTTGGGTACGAATGCTATGCCGCTGCGCGGGCAGCTTTTCAGGCAATCCAGGCAGAGCGTGCACTCGCTGGGATCGCTGGCATAATCCTTGAGAGGGTCAATGGTTCCAGTTGGGCAGGCTGGCGCGCATATTCCGCAGCCTTTACAATCCGGGCGGACTACCCGACGAACCAGGGCAATTTTCGCCACCAGGCCCAGCAACCCTCCGAGCGGGCACACGTAGCGGCACCAAAAACGGGGCGCCAGGAGATTCAGGCCAATCACACCCAGAAATACTAACCCATAAAGCCCAACCTGACGGACAACCAACGGCTCTGAGGGCAGGATCGCTGGCCTCACCAGGCTATCGAAATCGGCCACTGGTCCTGAGAAGAATGGTAAGCTGTACAGGCTGGTTTCAGCAATGGTCACCAGCCGGTCCAAAACCGGCCAAAGGCTGGTAGTCAGGGTACGGAACATGATCGTGAGCGGATCAAAGATTAACAAGGTCAGGTTGCCAAACAGGGCAGCAATCAAGATAGCCAGTAGCAACCCGTATTTCAGACTTCGCCAGCTTTCTGATGGGGAATCCGGTTGCCCATCCTGGCTTCCCCGGTGGACAACCCCGCGTTTCAACGGGATCCAATCCAACACGGTGCCCAATGGGCACAACCAGCCACACCAGGCGCGGCCAAAAAGGATTGCCAGAATCAGCACAATCAGCGCCAAAGCAGATCCGGTCAAAAAAGTCTTGCTGGCAAGCAGGTGGGCCAGCCCAAGCAGAGGATCCAGGCGCAGGCTGGCATTGACCAGGCTGGCAGGCCAGCCCCCTCTGCGAGCCATGACAAAAAACGCCATAAAAAAAAGCAGTCCCACGGCCTGACTGATTTTACGCGCCACCAGCCAGCGTCCAGCGACAACCGCAGAATGGTTTTTTATTCTGTCCGGCGTCCTTTTTTTAGCCGCCAATATTAATCTCCTCAATTCTCAGGCTGCCCAGGTCATTCCGACCCAATCCCATAGCAGTACCAGCCTGAATGAAACTCAAATCATCTGAGCGCTTCCCAAACAAGGTTGCTGCATAGCTGTCGGCAGCTACGATATCAGGGCTGGCGATCAACGTGTCGAGTTTGAGAACGTCATCCAAGTTGCCCCCAGTTGGGCCATTCGCTGTCAGGACACGAACCGCATCGATGATGGTCAATCCAGGCCTCACCAGGCTGGTCAGGTCTGCCAGATTCTGGCCCAAATTTCCATGCAGGGCAGAACGGTTCTGAATCACCCCCATCAAGTTTTTCATACCCAGGGTCAGGCCTGCCAGGCTGTGATGTTTAGCGATCGGCACATTGATGACCAGGTCCGCTTTCAGCAGATCATCATATATTTTCACCTTCTTCAATTTTTTCGCACCGGGTATCTCCACTGCCCTGTACTTAATATGACTCATGACCACCATTTCTCCACCGGAAGCCTGAACCTGCTCCTGAATACCACTGATCGCATATGCTTCCTCAGCCGAGCCCCCAAATGGCCCATCCATCACCTGGATACTGGCTGCCCCGGCTTCCAGGCATAGCCTTACCAAAGCACCAACCACGAATGGATTGGTGGTTGCGGCAAACTCGTAAGGATGATAAGCCACACAAATATTTGGTTTAATAATCACTTTGGCCCCCGGAGAAATGAACATCTGCATACCTCCTAGAGCCTCCAGGGCTGTGTTTACCAGGTCTTGCGGCTCTTTACCCCGCACTACAACCAGATCTGGAGTTGAGAGCCCGGCTGGTGGAGCTGTTGGAGCAGGGGCAACCTCGGAGTCCAAGGCCGGCGGTCGCTCTCCGCCTACTGGGGTAAGGCTTGGCACAGAAACCGTCGGTTGGACCTGGACAGATGTCACTTCAGGTGGGGGGATAAAATTTTCACGTTTGGCACAGGCGGATAATGCTTGCTCAAGTGCCAGCACACCCATGCCGGCTGCTGCTGCCCGGATGAATTCTCGTCGGGTAAGTGATTTCATTTTCTCGAACTCCTATCGGTAAGTGAGACCAAAAATGCCAACGACTCAGATAATTAAGCTGCCTGTACCTATCTTTATACCGGCTAGATCTTCCGCTGTCATGTGTGATTTGTTACCGGGGAGCTGCATAGAAGTCACATCTTGCTCAATCCGAATTACACTTGCAAAGGTAGATGAGGTGGTGATTTTCGGACAGTGTCCGAAAATCACCACCTCATATCCTCCCCACCACAACCATTCCAAAGGAACCTAATATCTCGTTAGGTGGCAGCAGCTTCTTCTTGATATACTACTTAATGTAAGTTCAATTCAGGCATGAACCAGCACATTTTTTCTCAACCAATTCTTATCACGAAAAGGGGTCAACCGATGAAAAATATGGAAAAACGACAAGTAACTGCTGAGGATCTTTACCAGGTCGAGATTATTTTTAACCCGCGCCTATCACCGGATGGCGAGCACGTCGTCTACTGCCAGCAATGGGTGGATCGAGAAAAAGAAAAGAAATTTATGAATTTATGGGTAGTGGGCACTTCACTCGACGACCAGGACGGACCGCGGCGTTTTACTTACGGCAATCAGCATGATACGAATCCCGAATGGTCGCCGGATGGTCGTCAGATCGCTTTTCTTTCCAACCGAGGGGACCAGGACCGGCCCGCCCAAATCTACTTGATTCCATTCGATGGTGGCGAAGCCCGTCCCCTGAGCAAGATCGAGGGCGAGATTAAGAGTATGGTCTGGTCGCCAGACGGCAGCCGGCTATTGTGTACCGTCCGCAAAACCGATCCAGAGGTAATCGAGCGCCGTGAAAATGAGCAAAAGAAAAAGCTAGGTGTGGTCGCTCGGCATTACGACAGGGTGTTCTACAAGCTGGACGGTTATGGCTACTTACCGAAGGAACGCACTCACCTGTGGACCGTCGACACACAGACAGGCGAAGCCACCCAATTGACCGATCACCCGATCTATGATGAGGATTATCCTGCCTGGTCGCCTGATCATTCACAAATTGTGTTCATCTCCAATCGCACTGATGAGCCGGATTTCAACCCGGATAGCAGCGACCTGTACATGATGCCCGCCGGGGGAGGGGAGTTTCGCCATATCCAAACTCCACTCGGTGATAAAAGCCGCCCTATCATCTCGCCAGACGGAAAATGGATCGCTTACTACGCAATAGAGGGTGAGGCCCAATGGTTTAAAAATACAGGTGTGTGGATTGTGCCAGCAGATGGCAGCCAGGCGGCCCACAATTTGACAGAAAAATATGATCTGCACGTGGACGCGATGACGATCAACGATCTGGGGCAGCCAGAGACCATGCCGCCAACCTGGTCCTCAGACAGCCAGACCATCTTCTTCCCGGTCACCAAACATGGCTGTTCGATCCTGTGTTCGATTTCAATCCAAGGGGAAGATTTAGGGACCGCGATCGATGCTGAAGGCGTTGTGGGCAGCTTCTCGTTCGATCGGGAGCATAGGCGGATGGCCTACTTCTTGGGAAAAATGCACGATCCCGGGCAGATATACTTCCGATCCGAAAATGGCAGCCCACGGAAGCTAACGAATGTCAACCAGATTTTGCTGGATAGTCTCGACCTGGGGCAGGTCGAAACTGTCTGGATCCAGGGCGGCGCTGGCAACGAAGTACAGGGCTGGATTTTAAAACCTCCCGGATTTGACGCCAGCCAAAAGTATCCTTCCATTTTGGAGATCCACGGCGGGCCGCTGACACAATACGGTTTTTACTTCATGCACGAGTTTTATTTTCTTGCAGCCCAGGGTTATGTGGTCCATTTCTGCAATCCCCGTGGCGGGCGCGGCTATGGCGAAGAACATGCCAGGGCCATTTGGGGCGGCTGGGGCGGGGCTGATTACGATGATCTAATGGCCTGGACAGATTATGTAGCCAAACAGCCCTATATCGACCTGGACCGGATGGGTGTTACCGGCGGCAGCTACGGCGGTTATATGACGGCCTGGATCATCGGTCACACCCAGCGCTTTCGGGCTGCTGTCACCCAGCGTTGTGTCAGCAACCTGGTCAGCATGTGGGGCTCTAGTGATTTCAACTGGGTCTTCCAACAGGAGTTGAACAACAAGCCTCCCTTCGAAGATTTACAGAAGTTCTGGGATCACTCACCCATGAAAACCATCGGCAATGCCAGGACCCCTACCCTGGTGATCCATAGTGAAAACGATTTGCGCTGCCCGATCGAACAGGGCGAACAGGTCTTTGTAGCCCTCAAGAAACTGGGCGTAGATAGCGAGATGGTGCGTTTTCCAGACGAATTCCACGGGTTATCCCGGACCGGGCGCACAGACCGCAGGATTGTACGGCTCAACCATATCCAACGATGGTTCGACAAATACCTGCAGAATGAGACCCTATGAAGTGGCACAAGGCTACCCTTGCCGTCCAGACGGGCGGCAAAGGATTATATGAGTTTACCCAAAAGGTAGCCAGCCAGCTTAAGGAATGGGACGTTAAGGAAGGTATGTGCTACCTGTTCTTACAGCACACCAGTGCCTCTCTGGTTGTCAGCGAGAACTGGGATCCAACCGCCAGGCAGGATCTGGAAGCCTTTATGGAACGCCTGGCCCCTGAAGATCAGGGCTGGCATCGCCACACCCTGGAGGGCTCTGACGACTCGCCATCGCATATGCGCGCCATCCTGACCCTGCCAAGCCTGGAGATACCGATTGATGAAGGCCGATTAAATCTTGGCACCTGGCAGGGGATCTACCTGTTCGAACACCGAGCTCGCGGTCATACTCGTCAGGTCTTGATCCGCTGCTTGAGCATAGTGTAACAACAGACACAAAAAGAGAGCGGGTTGGGCCCGCTCTCTTTCCGTTAATGTTGGCTCTCAAGACAGTCATACCTGCTTGTGCCGGGGGCCTTCAAAAATCTCAGTCATAGAGACCCGTATAGATCACGGATCCGGTCTCATCTCGCGGTAGTCACATAATGCACCTGGGGTATATAGAGCCCCATCTTGACCAAAAGCTGGATCTGAGCCGATCCGACCTGGCTGTTTGCATCGGTAACTTTAAATTCGATCGTTGTTTCGCTTAATTGACCGGCTTTGCCTGATGGGCTCAACACAATTGGCAGAGCCAGCCCACTCCCCAGCAATCCATCCTGGCTTGACCACCACTCAAAGGTAAACGGTGGTTTCCCGAAGGCCATAACGTCCCCAACCAGCATCACTTCCTGATTGGGTTCTACCAGGCTGCCATCCGCAGGGCTGACGATGACCGGCTGAGGTGGGAGATAACTGTTCGAGGCCGGCACGTTTACCTGAACGCCAGAAGCTAATAGCTGGCCTTGGGTGTAGAAATCGGCCGTAAAGATCCAGACTGGAATCAGTTCGCTTTGCCCTTCGAGCAAGGGTGCTTCGTAATAACCCAACAATTGGGAAGTCGGTGTGATCACATCTGCTGCCCAAGGCACCTGCGGCAGAGCGATACCCGGATCAGCCCGGAATAATTCCCAGGCCAGATCGGCTTCCATCACCTCAACAACATCCGGTAATTCGATCACATCGCGCGCCCCCCCCTGGACACCCAGAATCTTACCTTGATCACCCAGGTAAACCTTTAGCCGTCCACCAGCGCCCACAACCGGGAAATCCTGCTGAACCAGACCATTGCGAGTTTGTACTTGCGCAGTCAGAATTCGACCATAAGTCAGAGAGGCATCCACCGGGATGCGAGCCAACTCCTGCTCCACAGCCAGTTCGACGTCCGGGCCAGCAGACTGCACGCCAACGATTTCTTCGATGGTGAAATCTTCCAAACCCGAGTTCAGGTTAGACCATACCCCCGGCAGACCCTCGCCTGACTGGCTGAAAAACTGCTGCACGAGGCTTTCGGAGCGTTCCAGGCTGAGAAGAGTTGGCGTAAAAATCGGAGTGGTCCACAATTCGCTCAGGTTTTTAAAGTTAAATCCTCCACTGGCAAGGTCCACTTGCAGAGTACGAGTAATCCCCCCTTCTGTATTGACCATGAAATAGAACTGGTCATCCATACCAACCGTCCCGGTCAAAGCAAAAGCCGGGGCAATTCTGTTTACCAGATAGCTGTGATCCACCTGCCTGGGGATTACCTGGATAACTGGCATTGTAACAGCCTGTAGTTCTGAGGGGGTTGTTCGGGCTGCCAGCCGGCTGGTCTTGGTGGAGCAGTGATCCCAATACCAGTACGTGCCGTCAGGAACCGGGTCAGGGCTGACATAGCCTTTACCCCACAAATGATCATTAAAATTATCTGGGGTTTCAGCCAGGACCCGAGCACAGGTTACGTTGGGCTGGACATAGTCCACCGCCTGGAACCAGGCTTGGGTGACCGAGTAGGGTGGCAGCAGCCAGAGCGAACCGAATCGCAATCCCTTCATATAGAAGCCCCACAGCAGCCCGTCGCCGGGAGCCACGACATACATTGTGTTTTTAAATCCCAGCAGCAAATGCAAGCCATCCATTGTGGCAGCCCAATAACCACGATTAAAGTAGGGTGCAGGACCACCATCACTGAGCACGCTGCATGAGTCAAAGGCCAGCCATTCCAAATCGGAGTTACCATAAGCCCGATAAGCATCACCCGGGCTGAGATGGTGATCGTTATGGCTACTCCCGAAATAGACCGAGCTTAGATTTTTGTTCCAGAACGTGTCATATTCGCCCGCTCCATGCGTGCAGATCATGGCGATATCCACTGCGTCAGCATAGTTATTTTCACTGCCCCCCAGAGACGTCAATTTAAAATCCGTCTCCCAGGCGTTGTAGTCCGTCCAATGGAATACGGATTGCCAGCCATCACTCAGCAGTTGGTTATAAAGCCCATCACAGGATTCGTCCCAATGCGAGCGATCATCGGCTGGGTTTGGGAAATGATTGATCCATTCCACACCGACTTCTAACTTGCCGTCGTCTCCACTGCCGTTCGCCTGCTCGCCAGCGTCTGGACCCAGCGGACGGGCCTGAACAACCGAAATCCAGGACAGAAGCAATACCAACACGAGTCCTATAAACCCCCAGCGCTTCAACATTTGTGATCCAGGAAGCTCAAACATGACATTCTCCTTTTCCAGTCAATGTGGGTATAAACAACTGCCAGGTCGAATTTCCAGCGTAAGATTATTATTATTCAAGCCCCCAATTTTAAACGAACGCGGAATCAAGGACTCTCAAGGAATCCATCCAGCATTAATCTTGGATCAACTCTTACTCACACGACCGCTTTATTTGGGTTTAATCCGCACGCCTGCTAAGTGGTTCCCTGGCTAAGTCGCTAACACAGAAAAGATGGTTGTAGTTTTTTTGCAGCTTCGCCGCCCAAAAAACAAACATCACAAATCCTTTTGATTTAGCGAGAACACCACTAAGACTGTTGGAAAGTTTCGTTCAGTTTTACTCCCACCTATAAACTGCTGGCCTGAGGTAGAAACAGGCCCGTAGACACCTTTTCCAGCCTGGAGATCCCCCTGATGTTGTCTGGTGATTATTGTATGCCCTGTAATACTCCAGCCTACCTGTTATGATCATATCAAGCCTGGAGAAAAAGTCAAGTCCCTCTCATCCTGTTCGTGCGCCCGGCAACAACTCTAAAAAGGCCACAACAATGGCAACAATGTGATCGAGATCAGCATTAAAAGCACAATTAATGGGACCCCGATTTTCATATAATCGCTGAAGCGGTAATGACCAGCGCCCATCACCAGAGTGTTTACCGGCGAGGCGACTGGTGACGCAAACGCCATCGAGGCCGCGATTGCAACAGCCATCAAAAAGGCGTAGGGCTGTACGCCCAATTTTTGGGCCGATATCAGAGCTACCGGCGCAACCAGCACGGTTGTAGCCGTGTTGGACAGCACCTGAGTAAACACGGAAGTCAACAGAAAAAGGCCAGCCAGCACGACAACCGGGCCGTAATTGCCAAGACTCTCTGCCAGGCCTTGAGCCACCAGGTTGACCAACCCTACTTGCTCCAGGGCGATGCTCATCGGCAGCATACCGGCAATCAATACAATGCTCTTCCAATCAACCGCCTCGTAAGCGTCATCAATCGTAAGACAACCGCTCAAAATCATCGCCAGGGCAGCCAGCATGCTGGCTGTCACCAGCGGAAGGAGATTGGTGATCATCACCAGCAGCATCGCAGCCAAAACCAGCATCGCCAGCGGCGCTTTGCTGCGAGTTGGCGCTCCAATCATTTCTTCCGGCTGGCCCATGACGACAAAATCCCGTGGTCTTTTACGCAAAGCCAGAATATCCTGCCAGGATCCTTGCACCAATAATGAATCACCGAAGCGCAGTACCGTCTCCTTGAGCGGCAAATTACCTTCAACCTCTGGGCGATGAATACCCAGAACCGTCAGGCGATAGGTTGTACCAAAACGTGTTTCGACCAGGGTTTTGCCCACCAGAGATGACCGGGGCGGGAGCAGCACTTCGGCAACCCCGACTTCATTCGAGATTAACGAGGCCTCACCGGATTGTTCTATCGGTTGAACACCCAACTTCAGTACAGCTGCAGCGTGGGAAATGTCATTCGGCCCACCCTGACCGATCAGAATATCATCCGCTTTCAAGACAGTTTCCGGTCCGGGTGGCAGCGACGCCGACCCGGCGGATTGAATCACAAGACGGGCATCTCCGATCTGAGCCACTGGACGCGGGGAGTTGGAGCGTAATATATCGAGCACCGTCACATCATACAGTTGGCGCAGGTTGGCTGCGGGTACGGTTTTTCCGATCAGATCGGAAGCTCTGCGGATGCGCAGCCGAAATAGGTTATCGGGCAGACGATATAGATTCAACAGTTCTTCAGGGGTATCAACCCGCTGCAGATCCTGTTTTGGCTGGTAATCTGGCAAAATTCTTCTCCCCACCACAACCATAAACCCAACCCCGGCTGCGAACAATACCAGGCCAATCGGAGTATAGTCAAAGAATGAAAATGGACGCAGACCCTGCTCGCGCAATAAGTCGCTGACAATAATGTTCGGCGGTGTTCCGATCAGGGTGGTAGCCCCACCTAATAGCGCGCCATAAGAAAGCGGGATGAGCAGCCTGGAAGTTGAAATGTTGGCCCCCAGGGCCAGGCTGACAATTGCCGGGAGCAGCACAGCCACCGTGCCAGTATCGCTCATGAATCCGGAGAGCAGGGCAACCGCTGCCATGATTACCCCAGTCAGGCGTCCTGGATGCGTGCCAGCAACTTGCAGGATTCGCCTGCCGATTACGCCCGCCAAACCAGTTTGTAGAACTGCACCTCCGATAATGAAGAGGGAGGCAATTGTCAAAACTGCCGGGTTGGAAAAACCCGAGATCGCTTCCGATGCGCTCAACAAACCGGTGAGCATCAAAGCGATCATCACACCAATGGCAACCACGTCTACTCTCAGCCATTCGGTAATGAAGAACAGGATTGCGACTCCCAGGATCGCCAGAGCGATCCACATATCGGCTGTCATATTTAATGTAACCTCAGAGGTGAATTTTAACTGCTGCAGTTGGGCTGGCAGCATGCAGGGTCTGTCCTTGCTTGGCGAAGTTCAACCGGCTAAAGGGAGTTACTGCCGCATCTCCTCCCGCACAGCCTGGTATAAAGTCTCAGCCTTCAATTCACTCAAAGTGTAGCAGGGAGCATTCAGGTGTTCAGCCAGATTTTGAGCCAGTCCTTGATCAAAGGCAGCATGTTCCATATTGACTACAACCGTTCGGATCTCATCTTCTGCGATCTGTTCCGCCAGGAAATGAGCCTCTTCCTGGGGTGGTAGGGTGCCCATCGAAACATTGCCGGCCCCATCCGTGAGCAATATGATCAAAGGCATCACGTCCGGATGGGTCAGCCGCTCGCGCTGGATAACCTGGTATGCCAGAAATAGACCGGCTGAAAGCGGAGTTTTACCCCCGACCGGTATCTCTGCGAGAGCCCGCTGAGCCAGTTGAATAGAATTGGTAGGGTTCAGGATCAGGGTTGCCCTATCTTTCTGAAATACCACCAGGCCAACCCGGTCCCGCCTCTGGTAAGCGTCCGTCAGCAATGAGAGAATGGCACCTTTTGTGGCAGCCATACGTTCAGCGACTGCCATAGACCAGGAGGCATCCACAACAAACAAAACCAGATTCGCCGCCTTTTTTACTCTGATTTTGCGCTGAAAGTCACTCGATTGAATCGCAAACGCCACCCGTTTGCGCTGCTCTTTACGGTCTTTTTGGAACGGAGCAGCCGCGCGCAGGGTGGCGTCGAATGCCAGATCATTTGTTTTTCCGTTGGCCGGGCGGGCCTGAATGTAACGACCGCGCTTGCGGTCTGTTCGGGTTTGGGATCTGCGCCCACCTTGCCGGCGGGTCATTTTGTCCAGAGGGTTGTCAATTTTTCTTGGAGAGAAAGTTTGTCCGATTTTTACTTTCTCACCGCCATCCCACCAGTTGGCTGTGCCGGTCTCGAAGACATTTTGTTGGGCAGGCTCCGCAGGACTTTGGCTAGATTCCTCGACCTCGAGCGTCTGGCTCACGCCTTTTTTTTTTCGCTCAGCTGCTCTTGCTCATCAGGCGGCATTGGTTCTGGGTCGCCAGAGCTCTCCATCGAGCCTTGCAATTGTTCGATGCGCTCTTGCAAATCTTCAATCGTCATTTCGGCCTGATGAAACGGGCCACGCTTGATACGATGAGGTAAGGCCAGCTCAGCTGCCAGGGCAATATCGCGTTCAGTGATCGACTCACGGTTTTCAAATGCGGCATGCGCTCGAGCCGTCTTAAGGATCACCAGATCTGCCCGATGCCCGTCAACGTTCATCGAGGAGGTCAGGGCCGCTATCGAAAGCAGGTCCCGGTTGCTGTAGCTAACTGTAGAGACAAGCTCCCGCGCTTTTTCGATCTGGTGGGATAATTCCTCTTCGCGCCCCAGCCATTTCTCACGAAATTCATCCGGATGAGATTCGTATTCCAGGTTGCGCTGCATTATCAGCACCCGCTCACGTGCATCCCGAATGCCATGAATTTCAACAGATAGCGCAAAGCGGTCAAGGAGCTGCGGCCTCAGATCGCCTTCTTCTGGGTTCATCGTCCCCACCAGAATAAAGCGAGCCGGATGGGCAAAAGAGATACCTTCACGCTCGACAATATTGACGCCCATCGCAGCAGAATCGAGCAATAGATCCACCACGTGATCGTCCAACAGGTTCACTTCATCAATATAGAGCAAGCCGCGGTTGGCGGCTGCCAGAACACCGGGTTCAAAATGGCGTTCGCCTTGCTTAATCGCTTTTTCGATGTCCAGAGTACCGACAACCCGGTCTTCAGTAGCGCTGACTGGCAAGTCAACAAACCGAATCTGGCGTTTCTCAGTTTTCAGCTCCTTGCCCGAGGCAATCTCTTCTTTTACCCAGTCCGACCAGGTATTGGGAGCACCAGGATCGTCATTAAAAGGTGATTCTACAAATACTTTAATTAAAGGCAGCAAAGCAGCCATCGCTCGGGCAGCAGTGGATTTAGCAGTACCTCGCTCGCCCCGAATCAATACCCCGCCGATGCGGGGGTCGACGGCATTTAACACCAGGGCACGTTTCATGCGTTCCTGCCCAACTATGGCAGTAAATGGGTAAATGGGTGGCATTGTCTATCCTCGTTGCGTCCTTTCGTGATCTACACAATTGATCATCATTCTCCTAACACACCCGCCTAACCCTTTCTATCCAAATTCTAATCTTATCACAAAGGTTGTCAAGTTTTCGGTTCACATTTATAATAGCCAGGGTTTTAACATGAACAAAATAATTGAGGTTTGCACAGCTGGCTAAGCCAGCTGTGCAAACCTCAAATCCTTCTCATGACTTGGTTAAAGCCCTGTTATAATACGTTCTACATCTTATCCAAATTGGAGTACCCATACATATGGAACACAATGGCGCCCTCACAGGGCAAGAGGTTGAACCCGAAATCAGTCCTGCCGAAGAACAGTCAGATGAGCAGTTCGCTCAAGAAATGACTTCAATGGAATCTCTTCTGGAGGAGCAGGGTCTCAGCCTGGATTTCCCCCGTCAAGGCGAAATTCGAGAAGGAATGATCGCCACCATTCGTGACAATGAGATTCTGGTCAGCATTGGCACGAAATCCGAAGGCGTGCTTTCAGGTCGCGAACTTGAATCCATCCCATCTGAGGAACGGCAAGCCTTTAAGGTCGGTCAGGAGATACTGGTTTTCGTCGTAGCTCCTGAAGACTCCAACGGTAATGTCGTCCTCTCCTACACCCGAGCGCGCGAAGAACGCGATTGGGAAGTAGTCGAAGAGCTAAAAAGCTCTGAAGAAGTCTACGAGAGCAAGATCATTGGCTACAACAAAGGTGGTCTGATCGTGCCCGTGGGAGGATTGCGCGGGTTTGTGCCTGCTTCTCAGGTCAGCCTGGTACGCCGCACGACAGCGACTGGCGATACGCCAGAACAACGCTGGGGCAAAATGGTTGGTGAGGAGGTACACGTTCGGGTGATCGAAGTTGACCGCGAGCGTCGTCGTTTGATCTTGTCTGAGCGGATGGCCTTGCAAGAAACCCGTGAAACTCTCAAAGATCGTCTGCTGGACGAACTGGAAGAGGGAGATATCCGAACTGGAAGGGTCACCAGCCTGGCCGATTTTGGTGCTTTTGTTAATATCGAAGGCGCAGACGGCCTGGTCCATCTTTCCGAGATCTCTTGGGACCGGATTCAACACCCATCTGAAGTGCTGAAAGTCGGGCAGGAAGTCAAAGTAAGAGTGATCAGCGTCGATCAGGAACGCAAGCGGATTGGTCTATCCATTCGCCAGCTCCTCAAGGACCCTTGGCTCGAAAAAGTAGAAGCCTTAAAAGAAGGCATGCTGGTGCAGGGGACGATTACCCACCTGACCAAATTCGGGGCTTTCGCCCGGTTAGACGAGGATCTTGAAGGACTGATCCACGTTTCCGAGTTGAGCGAGCAGCGGGTAGGACACCCCAAAGAGGTGGTCCACGAAGGCGATGTTGTCACCTTGAGAGTCATCAAAGTAGATCCAGAACGCCGTCGGATTGGGCTCAGTTTGCGAAAAGTTGACTCGCCAGCCTATGCCGACTTCGACTGGAAGATGGCCCTGGCGGATGAGGTTGGCAGGGTAAATGAGGATGAAGAGGCAGAGGTTGAAGCGCCTGTTGAGGTCAAAGCCGAAGCGCCTGTCGAGGTCAAAGCCGAAGCGCCTGTTGAGGTTGAAGCCGAAGCCCCTGTTGAGGTTGAAGCCGAAGCCCCTGTTGAGGTTGAAGCCGAAGCGCCTGTTGAGGTTGAAGCCGAAGCACCTGTTGAGGTTGAAGCTGAAGCACCTGTTGAGGTTGAAGCTGAAGCACCTGTTGAGGTTGAAGCCGAAGCCCCTGTTGAGGTCGAAACTGAAGCGCATGTCGAGGAAATCAGCGAAGAACCTGATCCGGCAACAGGCGAGCCTCAAGCTGAAGAACCTGTGACCAGTAAAGAAGAAGCTGCTGAATAAATCTTCAGCACTGCTGGACAAAATCTAGATCATTTGTTGGCGCACCAGGATCTGGTGCGCCATTCCCTATCTACGACAATTTGCGCACTTATTTATTACTGTCCATAAGAATGAGTGGGAAAATTCACGGATATTCCATAAGAGCGACTATGGACATAATCTGCCCGCAGGAATGAAAATCTGCCCTATTTTCAAGACACCCGCCTAAGAAATATGTTAACTTAAGAGACATTAAGCTGCGAGATGCGTCAATGCGTGGTTTTCTCTGGTAGAATCCAATCGGACAAAAAGTCTCATAATCAAATTATGAGACTTGGGTTCATAGGAATTTTCCATGTTTAGGCGAGATGTCAGTTTATCACACTCCTAAAGAATTCCAATCGAACCGGGAGTTTTATTCTTATCGCAACGAAGTTTATGGTACTTTTTAAGTCTAGTAGGAGGTAGTACCATGTCTGGTATGGAACGATTTACACAACGGGCGCGGCGTGTGCTCAGCCTGGCGCATCAGGAAGCTGAACGCATGCGGCACAACTACATAGGGACAGAGCACCTTCTGCTGGGCTTGATCCGCGAAGAAGGCGGGGTTGCTGGGCGTGTGCTTAGAGAGCTTGGCCTGGAAGCCAGTCGAGTTCAGGAGATTGTAGAACGACTGACCGGCCCCGGGCAATATCGGGGAGGCAAGTTAGATCTTTCCCCTGGTACTCAACAGGTTCTGGAGTATGCAGTTGAGGAGGCCCGCCGGATGGGCCACCATTATATCGGCACCGAGCATCTGCTGCTTGGTTTAGTTCGGTACGGGGAAGGGATCGCCCTGGATGTTCTGCGCAAGCTGGGTGTAACACCTGAGCAAATTCGCCGCCAAACCCGGCGGGTTCTCCAGGAAAGCGCCAGTTCCCGACGAACATCAACCGGATCTGAATCTACCCGAACTACCAAACAAGAGCAGGCCCGGCCAAAAACGCCCATGGTTGACCAACTAGCTACAGATCTGACTTCCCTGGCAGAAGAGGGCAAATTAGATCCGGTGATTGGCCGGCAGATGGAAATCGAGCGAGTTATACAAATCCTGGCAAGGCGCACCAAGAATAATCCAGCCTTGATCGGTGAACCGGGTGTCGGCAAAACGGCTATTGTTGAGGGCTTAGCCCAGCGCATCATCGAAGGCGATGTTCCCGGCCCGTTGCTCGACAAGCGGGTACTCCAGCTGGATGTGGGTTCATTGGTCGCCGGGACCATGTATCGCGGCCAGTTCGAAGAACGTCTCAAACGAGTGATCGAGGAATTGAAAGCTTCGGCTTCAATTCTCTTCATCGACGAAGTTCACATGCTGGTCGGCGCTGGGTCGGCAGGATCGTCAGTTGATGCCGCTAATATTCTTAAACCCGCCCTTTCAAGAGGTGAGCTTCAGGTGATCGGCGCAACTACCCTGGATGAATATCGCAAACATATTGAAAGTGACGCAGCTCTTGAACGCCGTTTTCAGCCGGTGATTGTAGACGAACCGACTGTTGATGAAACGATTGAGATCCTGCGGGGTGTGCGCAGCGCTTACGAGGAACACCATCGCCTGACAATTTCTGACGAGGCTCTTGATGCAGCGGCTCACCTATCTTCCCGCTATGTAACTGAGCGCTTCTTGCCGGATAAAGCCATCGATTTGATCGATGAATCTTCATCCCGAGTCCGTATGTACAAGAGTCCTGCAGCTAAAGCTTCTCGCGAGCTGATGGGCAAGTTGCGTGAGATGCGTCACAATCATGCGCTGGCACTGGAAGACGGACGCAATGATGACGCCCAAGGTATCCAAGAAGACCTGGATGGTTTGGAACTTCAGTTGGAAAGATTACGCACCGGCTGGGATCGCAGCAACAGCCCGGTTGTCAGTGCTAACGACATCGCTGAAGTAGTCTCAATGTGGACTGGCGTACCAGTCATGCAGATCGCTCAGGAGGAATCATTGCGCTTGCTGCAAATGGAAGATGAGCTTCGCCAGCAGATTATCGGGCAGGAAGAAGCCATCGAAGCGATCTCGAAAGCCGTCCGAAGAGCTCGCGCCGGCCTGAAGGATCCTCACCGGCCCATCGGCTCCTTTATCTTTCTTGGGCCGACCGGTGTCGGTAAAACCGAGCTGACCAAGGCACTAGCCCGCTTCCTATTTGGCAGCGAAGAGGCGTTGATCCAGCTTGATATGTCTGAGTTTATGGAACGCCATTCAGTCAGCCGTCTGGTAGGTGCCCCACCCGGGTATGTTGGTTATGAAGAATCCGGCCAGCTAACGGAAGCCTTACGCCGGCGACCATACTCCATCGTCGTTTTTGATGAAATTGAAAAGGCTCATCCGGAAGCCCATAATATGCTCCTGCAAATCATGGAAGAAGGAAATCTCTCCGATGCTCGCGGGCGCAAAGTGGATTTCCGCAACGCGATCATTGTGATGACTTCCAATGTCGGCGCGGATATGATCAAACGGCAATCTACTCTCGGCTTTTCCTTAAAGAAGGATGAGGAAACTGAAGAACGGCTTGCTTATGATGAGATGCACAAGAAACTGACTGACTCGCTAAAGCGGGTTTTCCGGCCAGAGTTTATCAACCGGCTTGACTCGGTAATTGTATTCCGTTCGCTCAACAAGCAGGATATCGAACAAATCGTTGAGCTGGAGCTCAACAAAGTCGGTGCCCGCTTGAAAGAAAACGCCATTCACCTGAGCGCCACACCCGAAGCTCTGGCACTCCTGGCAGAGTTGGGTTACGACCCGGATATGGGCGCTCGCCCGCTTCGGCGGGTCATCCAACAAAAAGTTGAAGATTCGCTATCCGATGCGCTTCTTTCTGGCGACTTTGAGGAAGGCGATGCCATCCTGGTCGATGCTGAAGACGGCGAGGTCATCCTGCGGCGGGGCGATGAGATCATTGCAAAATCGCCGGAACCGATGGCAGCTGCCTGAATCGCACCATAACACGCGGGTTTTCTCCACCCGGAATATTGCAGGACGCAGATTGGACTCTGCCCATGTCTAGAGGCCGATTTGCGTCCTCTTCTTTTAGCAAATCTGCAGGCTGGGAAAAACCTGATTGCTCCAGGTATGCTAAAAGTCTGTAGAATTACATCCCCAACATTTAATACACTCATTGCTCCAATTAAGCAAGCAAAGCCCCTTTTGCTTTTATAATAGGATGATGGTCAAAACACGAACCCAATACGTCTGTCAGCAGTGCGGGCGCAAAGCACCCCGCCAGATGGGGCGTTGCCCTCAATGCGGCGCCTGGAACAGTATGGTTGAGGAAATTGTTGCTGTTGGTGCCGCTGCTTCAGCCCGAACTCGTCCTGGAATGATGGTTTCCAGATCCACTCCACGTCGGCTTGGAGAGATTAGCGGTGATGTGGAAGAGCGTCTGCCACTCACGATTGGAGAATTTTCACGAGTGCTCGGCGGCGGAGTTGTTCCTGGCTCTGTGGTATTGATCGGGGGAGATCCTGGAATCGGCAAATCCACCTCTTGTTGCAAGTCGCCCTGCAGATGGCCCACACACAGTCGGTTTTGTATGTCTCTGGCGAAGAGTCAGAGCGGCAAATAAAGATGCGCGCTTTGCGCTTGCAGCGCAGCGCCCGGTTGAGTGAGCCGGAGGGGAATGAACTGGAAGACGCCCCAGCCCCGATGCCAGAGGATTTATTCCTGGTCACTGAGACGAATCTGGCAACCATTTTGGAGCATGTCTCAGAAATTCAACCTCGCCTACTGGTCATCGATTCCATTCAGACGGTCTACCTGGCTGAAATGGATTCTTCTGCCGGTTCTGTTTCTCAAGTGCGCGAATGCGCTTCCAGGCTACGGGAGCTCGCCAAGACATCTGGTGTGGCTGTATTCCTGATCGGTCATGTAACCAAAGAAGGGGCGATCGCCGGACCTCGAGTGCTGGAGCATATTGTTGATACCGTGCTTTATCTTGAAGGCGATCGCTTTCAATCCTACCGCCTGCTGCGATCGGTTAAGAATCGTTTCGGTGCAACCTCAGAGGTGGGGGTATTTGAAATGCGCGAGCGCGGCATGGTTGAGGTTAGTAATCCATCCGAAGCATTCCTGGCAGAGCGCCTGATCAATGCCCCTGGCTCTGCAATCGCCGTCACTATGGAAGGAACACGACCGCTGCTGGTGGAAATTCAGGGCCTTGCCAGTCCAACATCGTTTGGCAATCCCCGTCGCACACCGAATGGGGTCGATTTTAACCGCCTGCTGCTTACCGTGGCAGTGCTTAATCGGCGAGTGGGTATACGCCTTGGGGAACAGGATATCTTTGTCAATGTTGTTGGAGGATTAACCGTAAACGAGCCAGCCGCCGATCTGGCAGTGGCTGCAGCGATTGCTTCATCAGTGCGTAACCTACCGGTCAAGGTAGACACGGTCTTAATCGGCGAGATCGGACTTTCCGGCGAGCTGCGATTGGTCAGCCAGATGCCTGCTCGCCTGAGGGAAGCAGCCAAGCTGGGATTCAAAACAGCCATCGTGCCGCGCCGGCTAAGACGTGCTGAACCCTGGCCTGATGGGATCGAAATCGTTGAAGTACGCGCCTTGCGGCAGGCCTTGGATCTTGCCCTGGTTTCGAAGGAAGAATAAGGACAACCCCAAAATTCTCAGTATGATGCGCTTCCCGGCAGTCCCGGGCTCCCACCAGCCTGCATTCCACGTGGATACCATTCCAGTTTATGGCGATCTGATTCTCTCCCCTATGGATGGATTTTCAGATCAGCCTTTCCGCGCCCTTTGCCGCCAGCTCGGATCGGCGATGAGTTATACAGAATTCATTAATGCCCTCGATGTGCTACAAGAGAACCCACGCATCTCCCGAAAATTCGCCTATCGGGAAGCCGAACGCCCAGTCGTCTTTCAGATTTTCGACAATGATCCACAACGGCTGCTACAAACTGCACTGCGCGTCCAGGAACTTGGACCGGACATCATCGACATCAATATGGGCTGCTCAGTCAGCTCAGTATCCGGCCGAGGCGCAGGAGCAGGGTTGCTGCGGACCCCGCTTAAAATTGCCCGGATTTTTCGTCTCTTAAGTCAGCATTTAGAGCTGCCAATCACCGGTAAAATTCGGCTGGGATGGGATGCCGATCAACGCAATTATGTGTTGATCGCCCGAATAATTGAAGAGAATGGTGGCTCGCTGGTGGCTGTCCACGGTAGAACCAAAACTCAGGGATATGGCGGGCAAGCCGATTGGGAGCCAATCGCAGAGATCAAGCAAGCCGTTTCAATCCCAGTGATTGGCAATGGCGATATCCAATCGGTTGCAGATATCCAGCGGATGAAATCTATGACCGGCTGTGATGGGGTTATGGTCGGACGGGCGGCGATTGGAAATCCATGGATTTTCTCAGGACAGGATCGTTGGCAGGTTTCACCCGACCAGGTGCGCCAGACGATGCTCAGGCACCTGAATGCAATGCTGACCTTTTATGAGGGGGATTATGGGTTAGTTCTCTTTCGCAAACACGCCTCGCGTTATTTAAGCCCGTCCCCGCTTACACGCCAACAGCGCCAGCAGCTTTTTACAGCCAAACAGCCGGAAGAATTTCTGTCGCTACTGGACTCGATTCTCCAACCAGAATTGTAGATTCACTTAAGTTATCTTATAGAAAATCTACATAAATCTATATTGACCTTTGGCAAATCTCTGATAAATTAGCAGTGGTCTTGTCAGACTCATTCCAATCGCCCAAAAATATCAAGCCGGCTCAACATCGCTCCCTAGCCACAACACAGGCGCTGACATCACAATCCACAAGGAGTTCTTGAATGTTTCGCAGACGCTTACAACTGGGCCTGATCCACATGGCAGTTGCCATGACCCTGGTGCCGATCAACAGCACTTTGAATCGGGTCATGATCAAAGAATTGGCGCTGTCCGCAACCCTGGTTGCCATCATGGCCTCCTTACCTTATCTATTCTCGCCCATCCAGGTGGCGATTGGATCGTTCTCCGATCGCCACCCGATTTTCGGCTGGCGTCGTTCACCATATATCGCCTTAGGGCTGCTGCTGACTGTGGCAGGTGTGATCTTATCACCCGAAGTAGCATTTTTACTGGCTGAAAACAGGTTGATGGGTCTAGGTTTGGGTGTCCTGGTCTTTGGCGCCTGGGGGATGGGGTTCAATTTTGCTACGGTGTCCTATTTTTCACTGGCGTCAGAGATTTCCGGCGAAAAAGGGCGTTCTCGGACAATTGCAATCATGTTTTTTATGATGATCTCCGGGATCATCATCACCTCCATCGGCCTGGGCCGTTTGCTTGAACCCTATTCTCCAGCCCTATTGGAGCGAGCCTTCCAAATTGTCGGCGTACTGGCTTTGATCTTGGGCGTGATCGGCCTGATCGGCCTGGAGCCGCGCATTTCGAAGGACAAGGCCTTCACAGGTGAAGTGCGCTATGGTCTGGGCAGCCTGATGCAAATCGTATTTGGTAATCGCCAGGTCACCCTGTTCTTCTGGTACCTGATCTTGCTGCTGGCAGCCATCCTGGGCCAGGATATATTACTGGAGCCTTTTGCCGGTGAGGCCTTCAATATGCCCGTTGACGCGACGACACGAATCACATCCATTTGGGGAACTTGTGTCCTACTCTCCTTAGTAGTTACCGGCTTGTTAGAAGGCCGGGTGTCCAAGCTGGGAGTGGTTAAGATCGGCGCAATGGCAGGTATAGCTGCTTTTATGATCATCGCAATCAGTGGGGTTATTGTAAGTAAAAGTTTGTTTTATGCGGGTGTTTTAGTGCTGGGGATGGGCACTGGAATTTCAACAGTCTCAAACCTTTCTCTGATGCTGGATATGACCGTTGCCGGGAAAGTTGGGCTGTTTATGGGCGCCTGGGGCATGGCAAATGCCTTTGCCCGCCTATCTGGCTCCGTCCTGAGCGGCTTTGTGCGCGATTCTGTCAGCCAGGTGGCTCAAAGCCCAGTGACTGGTTACGTGGTCGTTTTTGGGATCGAAGCGGCCTTGCTGGTGATCTCGTTGGCTTTGCTGCGCCAGATCGATGTCAATCTGTTCCAACACCAGGCAAAGCGCGTGTCGGTTGTAGAACGTGGCGCAATGGCTAGCGAAGCCGGATAACTGTCGCGAAGCAGGGTAACAAATCATGACGACCTGCTATTTCTCAATTCTCACAGGAGAAACAGATGCAGCCTAACTGGTTAAGTTTGAGCAAAGTCGCCCAGATATTAGGGGTACATCCCAGCACTGTACGCAACTGGTCCGACCAGGGCGTGCTTCCAGTCCACCGCACCAAAGGCGGTCACAGGCGTTATCTGCGTAGCGAGATTGAGCTGTGGATGCATTCCCAAAAGACTGATGGGTCTGGCGAAGCTCATCTCGTCGTTCAGAATGCGCTTAAAAATACCCGTTTTCAAATCAGCGAGGGCCGGTTGAAAGAAGAGGCCTGGTATCACAAGCTGGATGATGAGGCCCGCACACAGTACCGGATGAGCGGTCGCTCCCTACTCCAGGGTTTGATCAATTATCTTACATCCGATGGGCGAGCGGCGATTTCCGAGGCAGAAGCCCTGGGCTATGAATATGCTTCTCGCGGACGTCGTTATGGTCTCAATACGGTGGAGGCCACGCACGCATTCCTGTTCTTTCGAAATTTATTGATGGAATCGATGCTCACCGTTTATGAATCGGCTGCAGTCCGATCTCCGCAGGCATGGGGCGATATGTTTAAGCGAGTGAGCGAATTTACGGATCAAATCATGCTGACCATCCTCGAAACTTATGAGGTTTATCAGCGAACCAACCGATGAACAATAAAAGCAAGCGATTTTCACCTGATAAATGGTCCGAACGGCTCATTCCCTGTCTTCTGTTCATCATCTTGCTTGGGCTGATCGCGACGATACTGGTTGTTGCCCTGTCGGTGCTTGGACTTACACCAGGGGTCTAGATTTGTAAGCTCTGGAGGCCTATATGCACATCATCCCCTATTTATCCACGCTGGTAACTTCTATCTTTCTTATCGCTGTGTTTAGACGTTATGCCTATAAAAAAGGGACCTATCTGTTGTTCTGGGGTATCGGCTTTATTTTTTACGGCCTGGGAACGCTAACTGAAGTCGTGCTGTCGTTAACCTATAGCACGCTGGCTTTAAAAGTATGGTATTTGAGCGGAGCCATGCTGACGGCTGCCTGGTTGGGTCAAGGCACAGTTTTCCTGTTGATTCGTAAAAGGGGTATTGCACTCGCATTGGCCGGTCTGCTGGTGGTCGTATCCTTGCTGGCTGCAGGTCTCATCCTGGCGGCACCCGTGACTCAGGCTGCTGGTTCTTATCAGGTCAGCCAGGCAATTTCTGCCCAGTATAAGGATATCCTGGTCCGCAGCTCGCTGATCGTCCTGCTCACCATCCTGTTGAATATCTACGGAACGATTACGCTGGTCGGGGGTGCCTTGTATTCCGCCTTCCTTTTCTGGCGTAAGCGAGTGCTTATCAATCGCCTGGTAGGCAACATCTTGATCGCTGGCGGCGCTTTGCTGCCTGCCATGGCTGGCTCCTTCGTAAAGGCTGGCCTGGTAGATTTCTTGTATTTAAGCGAATTTCTAGGCGTAGTTCTGATGTATGCGGGCTTCATTCAAGCGACAGCCAGTAAAACAGTTGAAAAACAAGCAGTGATCTCAGTCTCAAAACCAGCCTGATTCTGCTGTATTTTATTTCTCAATCAATACAATTAAATTATTGTGATGTGGTTCGAATTTCTGGGTGTTCGCCAATCATTGCACCACAGCTACAATGTTTTGTGCACCCTGAGATGGTGTGGAATCTAAGGTGCTTCCTTTCGATGGTAGAATCTTAACCTGGTTGTCCCTTGGGTCAATTATGGTCTATTAGGATCTTGTTGTCGGTACGGCTTAAGGAGTAAATGATGTCAAATGCATCCAGCGGCGGTTTTAATTCGATCTTGAACCTCACACCTATCTCTCGTATCCGACGTAATCACGGGCTAGAACACGCCACGCTGCATATCCTATCCGAACGCTACCCGCGCACCAGCCTGGCCGGTCATTCCGATACGGGCGGCTTTTGGATCTTAGGGGAAATATCTCAGGACGATTTGCAGAATGCTGTCCACACAGCCCTGGCAAGGCTGAAAAACGGCGAGGCTGAGCTTGCCGTCCATCCAAACTGCGGGACGAATTTCGTTACTTCGGGCACATTTGCTGGCATTGCGGCTTCGATGGCCATGTTCGGAGCCGGAAAACGAATGCGCGACAAATTGGAGCGTGTTCCGCTGGCTGCCAGCCTGGCTACCCTGGCCTTGATTGCTGCCCAACCGTTGGGGTTGTATTTACAAGAAAAGTTCACCACCTCCGGCATTCCAGGGGACCTTGAGATTATCGAAATCAATTCAGCACCACGGAAGCAAATTAATGCCTACCGGGTTAGCACCAGGGGCTGAACATGACTACTCCACCGGTCATCTATCTGCTGAATGGCGACGACGAATTCGCAATGAAACAAGACGTCGCTGACCTGGAAAGCAAGGTCGGTGATCCGGGCACGGCTGCTATGAACATCACTCGTCTGGATGGGCAGACATATAACCTGGACCAGCTTCTGAGTGTTGCCAGCGCAATGCCCTTCCTGGCGCGCCGCCGCCTGGTCATTTTATCCGAGTTTTTGGGCAGGATCTCTGGCAAACCTGCCCAAAATTCGTTTATCGCCATGCTCGAAAAAATCCCTGCCACAACTGCTCTGGTGCTTATGGAGTCAAAAATCCTGACCACCTGGAAAGACAGGCAAAAAGGGAAAGAGCACTGGTTGGAGAAATGGGGGAAAGAGCAGAGAGGCCGCGTCTTAATCAAAGAATTTTTATTGCCTAAAGGCAGGGCGATGATCGGTTGGATACAGGAGCAAGCCCGTGCGTCGGGTGGGCAGTTCACACCCCAGGCAGCAGAGCTGCTTGCCAGCCTGGTAGATGAGGATCCGCGCCAGGCCAACCAAGAAATTCATAAGCTGTTGACTTATGTCAATTACCGCCGGCCGGTCGAACCAGATGATGTCCAGAACCTGACCGCAGACAACAATCAAGGTGATATCTTCGCGATGGTCGACGCGATCGGTATGCAAGATAGCCGTACAGCAGCAAGTATGCTCCACCGCTTGCTTGATACCCAGGAGCCGATATCGCTGTTGGGGATGATTGTGCGCCAATTCCGTCTGCTGCTGCTAGCCCGGGAGGTCCTTGACCAGGGCGGGGATGTAACTCGCCAACTTCGTCTCCACTCGTTCGTTGCTAAAAAAATCAGCGCTCAGGCTCTCAGATTCAGCTCAAGTGACCTTGAAGCAGTCTATCACCGCCTGGTTGACCTGGATGACGCCATCAAAACCGGGAAGATCGAGGCTGAGATTGGCCTGGATACCTTTATTGCAGCCTTCACGACTACATCATAAAATAACGCCTGCCAGCCCGCATCCAGCGGGCCAGACAGGCGTCGTTAAGGTCTGGTTTGATCTCGTCATTCTTTGGCGTTAATACCGATCCAAAAATGGTTGGGCAACACTGTTGACAGGCTTCGCACTTCCACACTGCCAGCAGGGACAGCTGCTTCCAACTTCTCAGCATTACGTGTCAGCATGCTGGGATGGACATAACACATATTGGGGGTTTTCCCATATTTTCGATGGTAATAATCAGCCGCACGAATCACCTTGGTATTCAGCTCGGTTTTAGAATCATTATCGAACCAAAGCATTCCAATGTACATTTTGGTTCCTCCTTTCAATCAGCCTTCAAATCCTAGAGTACTTAACTTCAGTTCGGAATTTGTTTACTGGATCCCAGCTCAGGCAGGATCACAAATCCAGAACCGGATCCACTCATCGCCAAACGGAACACAAAATTGCCTGCCTGCATCCAGGCTAGCGGAGCTGAAACGGTCATCACCTGCCAAAAAGAGAGCCAGCTCAGAGTCGCCAACTGTCCCCATTATGCGAGTCCTGAAGGCATCAAGAATTCTTTCATCCATCCACTCTATGCTGGCAGGATCAAAAGTCGCCAGCACCCAGATTCTGGACCGTGGTCCATGCTTAATCAGCCAGTAGAACCGGCGGAATTGTTCATCATCTAAAGACTGCAAACAAGCCGCTAAATCTTCGATGACTAACAGCACCATCGGGCCGGGCGAGCTTGTTCGGCGGCGTTTCTCTGTTTGCTGGGCAAGGCTTTCGATCAACTTTGCCGCCGAGGTTTCTTCCGGGCTGAGAAAATGGCGGCAGTACTCAATTGCCAGCATTTCCTCCTGATACAGGCTGGCATCGGGTGTAATGATGCTGAAGGACAGCTGGTCCGGCTTACTTAATCGGACAGCTGAAGCCAGAACGGATTTGACCAGGCGGGTCTTGCCGCTACCGGAATCACCCACAATTAAGAGTGATCCTGGGGCAGGATTGGTAAGATCGAACAGGAATGGCAGCCCATCATCGCAAATGCCAATCAACACCGATTGAGGCGGAAGCGGTCCGGTTTGCGCCAGCACTTCCGGAACACTGAGCGGCTGGGGAGCATCGTATTCACCGGGTGATTGTAAGTCGTGATCCACTTCTGTATCCAGCTCAATAGCTGCCAGGCCCGCATCGGAATGGGGAAATGGCGAAGGGCCTCTTCCGTAAAGTGAATGACTGTGCTCAATCCGAGCGACCGAAGATGGCTTAAATCGCTGCAAGAATTTCATCCCAATTTCAAATCGTTTATCTGATGTGAGCATCATAGCTCCTCTAGTTCAATCTTAGTTAAATAGAACCTTTGTTCTATTTTAGCAAACACCTGCCAGAATGTCAATGGGCAATTTCAAGAATGGTTATCAAAACAAAATGGTGTTTGGTTTTTGCGGCGGTCGCCGCACAAACCAAACACCATATCTTGGCATAGTCTGCCCTATCTCAAAGATTCATATCCGCAAGGACCGCCTCAACCATGCGCCGGGCGTTTTCCACTCCCACTGGGTTGGTTTCCAGGTAGTATGGGATAAAAATTACCGCCTGCGACAAAGCATGGCCGCGGCCGCGCCTCCAGGTCGCCTCATCCACCCCCAACGCGACCCGGAAGGTATCCCGGCTTTTTCCGGAGAACAGGCCCCAAGCGACCATCAGATCGCAGGCAGGATCCCCCACCCCCAGGCCCCCAAAGTCAATCACGGCTTTCAAATGGCCTCCCTCGATCAGCAGGTTGCCGGGCAGCAGGTCCCCGTGGAACCAGGCCGGGGTGCGCTCCCAATCTTGCGCTTGCAAAGCAACTTCCCACACTCTTGTAAGTTTCTGGGCATCGAACATGCCAGCCAGGGCAGCGATCGCGGCACGCGTGTTGTCATCCCGCAGTTTCAGCGGTAAGCCGCGCAACCCGTGTTCCACAGCAGGCGGCCCACCTGTAGGATCGATGCTTTGTAAAGCCGTGATGAACCGCGCCATTTCCACTGATGCCCGGATTGGATCGGAGAGGCGCTCCAGGGTCGCACTCTCGCCCTCCAACCAGCGATAGACAGACCAATGCCAGGGATAGCCCTCTCCGGGTTCGCCCTTTGCCAGCGGGGCAGAAATAGCAAGCGGCAAGTACGGGGCGATCCGCGGCAGCCAATAGTGCTCCTTTTCGACCTGGCTCACCGCCCAGTCGATGCGTGGCAGCCGCACAGCCAGGTCGTCGCCGAGGCGAAAGATGGCGTTGTCTGTCCCCGCTGATACGACCGATGTGATGGGCAGTTCTGCCCAGTGCGGGAACTGAGCAACGAGCAGCCGGCGCACGAGGGCGCGGTCGGTGTTCACTTCGCCAGCGTGCATCCTGTCAGCATACATATAAGAGCGACCGAAATTATGGGGCCCCCTGCTCCCAAAAACTGATGCTCTCGATATGGTAGGTTTGCGGGAACAGGTCGAAAGGCGTAATCTGGCGCAGATTATAGCCCCCAGCGGTCAGCCGTCGGGCGTCGCGCCCCAAAGTCGCCGGGTCACACGAGACATACACCAGCACAGGCGGATTCATGGCCAGCAATCCATCCAGTGTGCGCGGCTCAAGCCCGCTGCGAGGTGGGTCTACCAGGATGATGTCGGGTTGAAGGTCGAGCACTGGGAGGGCATCCTCTGCAGCCGCTTCGTAAAGAGCAACATTTTCAAATTCGTCCAAATTCTCAACAAAATCGTCCACCGCGCTTGGAGCGCTTTCAATCCCCACCAACTGGCCAACCTGTGGCGCCATGAAAGCGCTGAACAATCCAACCCCGCAGTATACATCCAGCACGGTCATGGTCGGCTGCAGTTTCAGGTTTTGCAGCAAGTGGGCAACCATTTTACCCGCCATAGCCGTATTCACCTGAAAAAAAGAGCCGGCTGAAACCCGAAACGACCGCTCTAATACTTCAATATAAACGTGGTCGCTGCCAGCCATTACCAGGAGACCGGCAGGGCTGAGATGGACAGCGGACATGGTCAGCTCTTCCACACTCAGCTCAGGGGCCTGGATATCGCTGCTCTCCAGGATCAACTGAAGATCATCGCGGCCTGCCCGCAAACCGATCCGTTCCAGATCCTCCAGCGGCTCGAACTCGATCTGGGGCCAGATCGTGTTGATCGTTTCTTCCGGGAGATGGCATTCCTAAATCGCAATAACATCCTGCGAGCGCATAGAATGAAAGCCCAGCCTGCCATCTTGATTCAGGTGAAATTGGATGTGGTTGCGATAATAGAATGATTCAGGAGATGGAACAATTGGCTGGATTGGAATATTTTCCAGTTTACCGATCCGCTCCAATTGATCCTTCAGAATGCTAGTTTTGGCATTGAGCTGAGCCTCATATGGCAGGTGTTGATAATGACAGCCCCCACAAGTTCCAAAATGACGGCAAAGTGGTGTAATCCGCTCGGGAGCGGGTGCCAGAATCTCGATCAACTCAGCTCGGGCAAATCCCCGGCGTTCCTCTGACAGACGCACCCGCGCAATTTCACCTGGAAGTGCAAATGGCACAAACACCGCTCGCCCGTCCGGCAGGCGGCCTAGCGCCTCGCCTCCATAGGTAAGTGTGGTCAGATTGACATCAAAAGTCGCAGAAGGTGGCATCTTTCAATTTTACCAGTGTCGAGAGGGACCAAATGGGTGCATATAAAAGTCTTTTCAGGCATTTCTGTGATAAGTCCCAGATTTGGGGGTGTGAGCGTGCGTCCACACGCTCACACCCCCAAATCTTGAGTAACTTCACAGACTTTCCCAGAGAGCCGGGAAAGGATTTAAGTTTCTTGGTCTTAGAGAACTCCTGTGGTGGATTAGTTTATATCATGTGGGCAGGAGGGCCGCTGGCCTGCTATAATATTCATCTATGCGACGAATACTCCCGCTCTTTATCCTGGTGCTCTTAGCCTGCCAGGTATTCGTACCACCGCCCTTGCAGGCCATTCCTGCCAGCCCGACGGTTCTGCCGCCCACCCTTAGCCCTGCGCCTGCATCACCCCCACTGCCGGTCTCGCCAGCCACTCAAGATCCGCAGCCTTTCACAATTCGGCTGCATCCAGATGGGCCCTTGTATGTGGGCGATCAGGTGAGCGTGGAGGTTATAGCTGCCGAGAACCAGGAGGCGCAGGGTGATTCAGCCGTTGTACAGATCACTTCTCCGATATCGACCACTCTGGGCCAGGCTGATTTCAACAGGTTTGGGATTGGAAGACGCACCCAGGCCACTTTGATGTGGGCCTGGGACACTCGCGGACTGACTCCTGGTGACTACACCCTGACGTACCGGATCACCTCAGCTGGACAGCAAGGATCTGTGTTCGTTCGCCTCCATCCAGCCAGCGAACGGCTGCAGGTCAATAGCGGCTGGGCGAGCGCACAAAATGAATGCTGCGTCGTGCATTATGTTACTGGTACAGCCGTGGAGCGCGATCTTGATGATCTGCTCGCCATGCTGGACGAACAGGCGTCAATGGCAAGCAGCAGCTTGAAAGCTGATTTTAGCGAACCGATCCAGATAAATTTGCTTCCCAGGGTAGTCGGCCACGGCGGATTCGCCGGCGATGAAATCTCAGTCTCATATCTGGAGCGTAATTATGCCGGCAGCAACACAGCCATGGTCATACATCATGAGATGATCCATATCCTCGATGCCCGGCTGGGAGGTGAACTGCGCCCCACCCTGCTGGTAGAAGGATTGGCTGTCTACTTAACCGGGGGACACTTTAAAAAAGAACCACTGAAAGAAAGGGCCGCCGCCTTGCTGCCATCCCAAAAGGGCTGCGTGCCAGCGGACGGAGCAGGCCAGCTCAACATCGAAGGCCAAACTGTTTGCAGCCTGGGATGGTATTTGCCGTTAGAAGAACTGGCAGACAATTTTTACTTCTCCCAACATGAGATCGGTTATCTTCAAGCGGGTTCGTTGATTCAATTCATGGTAGAAACCTGGGGCTGGGAAAAATATGCCGTTTTTTACCGGGATATTCAGCCGGTCGAAAGCAACAGCCAGTCCGCGGCGATTGAAGCGGCCCTGCAAACTCACTTTGGGCTGAGCCTGGCTGATCTGGAAAAACAATACCTGGCAGCTCTGCGCCAGGTTCAAATATCCTCTGAAAATGTTGAGGATGTTGAACAATCAATTGCATACTACGATACAGTCCGCGCCTACCAGCAGATCCTGGACCCTTCTGCATATTTCCTGAATGCCTGGCTACCGGATGAAGATCAGATGCGAGAAAAGGAAATCGTTGCCGACTTGCTGCGGCGTCCTTCCACGCCGCCCAACCTGGCCCTGGAGAATCTGCTGGTCGCAGCCGATCAGGAGCTTCAGGCGGGTAATTATTCCCGGGCGGAGGCGCTACTGGCAGCGGTTAACGCCAGCCTGGATGTCCTGGGCGATTACCCTAATCACCCCCTTTCCGCCCAATAAGCACCTTAGGTTCTATCCGAACAGTCGGAGGATACGTGGTTGTTTATACTTGCGGAGCACCCACAAACAACCACACAAATACTTTTTAGGACAGATTCTTATTTGAAAAATTTTTGGCGGGCCAGATGTAGAATCAAGGCGTCGGGGGGCAAATTGCCCCCCAAACTTTTAAGCATATCTCAATCATTTTAATGCTACCCGCTGACCTCACGGGCAAGCAAAGAGTGCATCGAATGGTGCGGTGCAGTATAGATTCAAAGTGTCAAAGGCCACCGCTGCAACAACCGCCACGCAGACCAGTACCAGCAGACAACCGCATCCAGCGATGATCAGGTTGCGATTGGAGCGACCCTCTTCGGCCGGCAACTCGTAATCCGGGCCTGGAGGTACCTGGCCGCTGTACATGGGCTGCTGGACCGGAGCAGCTGGGGGCATATAGGTATTGCGCGGTGACATCTGAGGTGCCTGGGCCGGTGGGCGCCCGGCAACCATGGTGGCGTTTGGATCAAACTGCTGGGCTTCATATGCCAGGCTGACCGTCTCGCCAAAGAAAATCACTTCCCCGGGCCGGAGCAAGTGCGGACCCATTAAGCGCTGCCCATTGACAAAAGTCCCATTCGTAGAACCGGTGTCTTCGATGACATAACCGCCGGATTGAGCGAACAGGCGGGCATGCTTACGGGATATTTCCGCGTCATTGATAACAATTGTATTCCCAATATCGCGGCCGATCGTAAGTTCATTTTGAGACAATTCAAAGGTCTGTCCAGGGTTCGGGCCAGAACGCATCACCAGCTGATACGATTGTGCAGCCATGTTTCCTCCTTGAAGTAGTGCGCCAGTTTATTTTCAAAATGCGCCCGAAAACATGCTATTGGTTGGGTTTTCGAACAATTCATGCAGTTTAAATTGAACACATATAGTGTACTGATTTTTAGATTGGCTGTCAACGAAATAAACCACACCATTGCACCCATCGGTTGACAAGATAAATTGTTGTTGGTGTGGAGCTATCCCAAGACAGCCTCCATTTGCTTATCAAGGGAACTGAAACTGGGCCAGCCCGCTGGAACTGGATGCACTATTGGCCACAGGTAAAAATTGTTTATAGGCCAGGACCTGCACAGCGCGGATCAATTCAACCGGGATATAACAATTGTTGAAAGCCTTTACACGCACCTGATAGGCCTGATCCTGCGGCAAGAGCGTAAATACATGCGAAACGCTGGTGAGTTCCGGCCCGCTGACGACAGGCGAACCGTCGCCGAAATCCCAGGTGTAGTCCACCGGGTTGGGAACTGCAGCCGTCAGGCTGGCTGTCAGCGATACGGTCTGACCCACGATTGGCTCGGCCGGGGCAAAACTGAAAGACACCCCCTCCAGGTGCTGGCAGGTCCCCAAAGCAAGATCCAGGTTGGTGGCCTGGCCAGCCAGAATATCTACGCCGGGTACAGCCAGTGGAACGTGGTTTGGAGCGGTGGCATTGACCGTAAAGCTGCCCGGCGGCAGCGGCAGGCTGAAAGCCCCAGTCGGTTGGCTGGTCGCGGCCAGCAGCCGGGTGGCATCGTACTGAACCGTAATGATTGCGTCTGCCAGGGGCTGGCTGGAGGGAGCATCTCGAACCACTCCCTCAGCATAACCTAACAAACCGCCCAGATGGGCCAGGCTCGCTACGGCAGCCCGTACGAACTCGGCGAAATAGTCCAGGTTCAACGTAGAAAGCTGATCTCCGGCCGAGTGGTAGTAAGGTGTGAAATCATCGTCGTCCTCAATCGCCAGGATGGCGGGATAGCCAAACTGCCAGAAGGAGGCATGATCGCTGCGCCCCATGTTGTCATTGAAAATCTCGGGCAACAAATCCAGCTCATAAGCGTCGACCGCCGCCGCAAACAGGCTGGCGATGGCCAGATCGCCCGGATCATTGTAGCGAGTGTGCAGATCCAGGTACGGATCTGGTTTGACAACCGAGTTGTAGGCGATCATATCCAGGTTCAGGACCCCCAGGATGTCTTCCTGCTTGAGGTAGCTGTCGTAAGCATAAGCATAGCTGCCGCCCAGTCCCCTTTCTTCACCCGTGAACAGCACATAGCGCAGGGTATAGTCAAAATCGAACTGGCTGAGCAGCTCAGCGGCGATCAGCACCCCGGTTGAGCCGCTGGCATTATCGTCTGCGCCGGGGGCGGGCGCATCGGGATTGGTGTAGCTGCCATTCACGCCGGTGTTAATCGAATCGAGATGGGCTGTGATCAGGTAGATCTGTTCAGGATGGACTCGGCCAGGCTGCTCGGCGATCACGTTCCGCAGGGTAGTATTGAAGAACGGATACTCCTGATAACTGACATCCAGGCCAAACCCCACCAAGCGCTCATAGGCGTATTGAGTTGCTCGATCCATTGAGATCGGATTCAACGAATAACGGTTGACGAACTGGAAGGTGTTACCCCCGATGTTCACCGGCCACGCACCGCTCAAATCGCCAGCATAAGCACTCACTTTGCCAGTATCTACGTGTGACAGAACAGATTGGATGACAGGCTCGGGCACAATGGCTGGGGCAGCGTCTGGGATCGTTTGGGCAGCCGCCCAGCCGATCGGATTCAGAACCAGCAGGCCAGCCAACAGCCCGCAGGCCAAAATCTTCAGCCAGGACGCTCTGGAACCCGCCTTCAGCAAGATCATAATCGTTCGGGAAGTGGAAGGTGAAGAATTCATGGCAGCGCGGCCTCTTGAACTTCAAACGTAAACACAGACCCAAAACTCTCTATCACAGCATCCACGACTCGGTCTCAGCGCGGGGGCAGGGATGATCAGGTCCGACAAGTTTACCACCGGATGGTCAATGATCCCACAAGCAATAATACCCTGCCAGTATTCCGGATCGGTATCGATATTCAAGGCAAAGCCATGCCGGGTCACACCGTGTGCATCAACCTTAACCCCAATTGCAGCGATCTTGCCGGCTGGCTGGGGTTTTTCAAAGGGACGGTTAGCGGCATCCAGCCCGGCTTGTGGCTGGATCCAGACACCAGTCAAACCTGCAATCCGTTGCGCAGGTACATCCAGTGCTGCCAGAGAGCGGATCAGGACTTCCTCCAGCCGCCGTAGATAACCAATGTAATCCACCTGTGGGATAGCGTTGTTCTTCACGTCCGGACGGAGCCCTTGTATGGCAAGCGGTAAGAGCGGGTAGCCCACCAGCTGGCCCGGACCATGGTAAGTTATGTCGCCTCCCCGGTCGACCCAATGGAGGTTTACACCCCGCGCCTCCAGCTCAGTTTCATCCCAGAGCAAGTTCTCTACCTGGCCGCGCCGTCCAAAGGTATAGGTATGGGGGTGTTCCAGCAGCAGCAAGGAGGGTGGACGCGCGCCCCTGGCAATCTCCTCTGCCAGCCTGTTTTGCAGCTCCCAGGCCTGCAAGTAATCGATTCTCCCCAGCCGGTGCACCCGACAAATTTCAGTCATAGCGGAAGTATATCAGTAGAATTCGGCGGGTGATCAGGACTGGGGTCTTTGGAAAATCTTGTGATGAGGGGTGATGACTGGCGCGGGTGCCGGCAGGCTGGGCGAACGTGAAGAACACGATGGATTTAGATCCCAACCGGTTCTCAATCAACCTCCGATAATGGTTTAATACAATTTATACAAGAATCCAACAGTCTTACGGTAAACTCATTAAGTGGTTCTCTCGCTAAATTCTTTGCAAACAAAAGAAGGAAGTGTAGTGTTCGGTTTGGGCGGCTACACCGCCCAAACCGAACACTACAATCTCTTTTTTTCTTAAGTGACTTGCCGAAATGACCATTAAGTCAGGATTGGTAATATCCGTTCCAATAACCTCGCCCGCTGTCAGCATTCCTTATCATAAAATACCGGCCTGGCTGCGAGCAAGCGAATGGAGAATAAAGATAGCATGAATCTCGATAGATATACACAAAAATCACAGGAAGCGATCCTGAGCAGCCAGCGGCTGGCAGTTGAACATAACCACCAGTCGATCGAGCCTGCCCACCTGTTGCTGGCGCTGCTGCGCCAGGACCAGGGAGTCGTTCCGGCGATCGTTACCAAGGTTGCCGGCAGCACTGCCGCTCTGCGTGAGGAGCTCGACAAAGAGCTCTCCGGCCGGTCGCGGGTGTATGGCGCGGAGGGTGAAGTCGGCCTGTCGCAGCCGGCTTCGAACGTCCTGGCATCGGCCGAACGCTACGCCAAGGGTATGCAGGACGAGTACGTTTCAACAGAACATATCCTGCTCGGCCTCACGGAGAGCAGCGAAGGCAAGCGCCTTAACCAGTATGGCCTGAGCAAGGATTCCATCCTGAAGGCGTTGGCCAGCATCCGGGGCACGCAGCGGGTCAGCTCCCAAACCCCCGAAGATACCTACCAGGCCCTGGAAAAGTTTGGGCGCGATCTGACCGCCCTGGCCCGCGTGGGCAAGATGGACCCGGTGATCGGGCGGGATGAAGAAATCCGCCGCAGCATCCAGATTCTGTCGCGGCGCACAAAGAACAACCCGGCTTTGATCGGAGATCCTGGAGTGGGAAAAACCGCCATTGTGGAAGGCCTGGCCCAACGTATGGTCAATGGTGATGTGCCCGAAGGCCTGAAAAACAAGCGGCTGGTGCAGTTAGACATGGGCGCACTGGTAGCTGGCGCCAAGTATCGCGGTGAATTCGAAGAACGCCTCAAAGCTGTTTTGAAGGAAATCACCGACGCGGCTGGAGAAGTGATCCTGTTTGTGGATGAAATGCATACGGTGGTAGGAGCCGGCGCCGCAGAAGGCGCTATGGATGCCGGCAATATGCTTAAACCGATGCTGGCGCGCGGCGAGCTGCATATGATCGGCGCCACAACCATCGACGAATATCGCAAATATGTCGAAAAAGACCCTGCTCTGGAGCGGCGATTTCAGCCTGTGCTGATTGATGAACCGAGTGTTGAAGAGACCATCAGCATTCTGCGCGGCCTGAAAGAACGCTACGAAGTCCATCATGGTGTGCGGATTACCGACCCGGCTGTGATTGCGGCAGCCACGCTATCTAACCGCTACATCACCGACCGACATCTGCCCGACAAGGCCATCGACCTGATCGACGAGGCCGCCGCCCGGCTGCGGACCGAGATCGACTCAAAGCCCCAAGCCCTGGATGAAGTCGATCGCCAGATCATGCAGATGGAGATCGAGCGCCAGGCGTTGAGCAAAGAAAAAGACAAAGCCTCGAAGGAGCGTTTGGAGCGCCTGGAGCGCGAACTGGCAGATCTGCGCGAGCGGGCCACCGAACTCCACGCCCGCTGGCAAACCGAAAAACAGGCGATCAGCGAGCTGCAGTCGATTAAAGAACAGATCGAACAGACCCGCTTGGAGATCGAAAAAGCCGAACGCCGCGCAGATTTGGAGACAGCCGCCCGGCTGCGCTACAGCACCCAGCGCGAATTGGAAAACAAACTGGTAGAAGGCGAAAAGCGGATCAAAACCCTGCAAAGCGAAGGTGCACTGCTCAAAGAGGAAGTGGACGCAGAAGAGATCGCCCAGATCGTGGCGCGCTGGACCGGCATACCGGTCTCACGTCTGATGGAGGGCGAAACCGAGAAACTGGTCCAAATGGAAGACCGCCTGCGCCAGCGAGTCGTGGGTCAGGAAGATGCCCTGCGCTATGTTTCGAATGCCGTCCGGCGGGCCCGCTCGGGCCTGCAGGATCCGAACCGCCCGATCGGCTCTTTCATCTTCCTCGGTCCAACTGGGGTTGGAAAGACCGAGCTGGCGCGCGCCCTGGCGGAATTCCTGTTCGATGATGAACGCGCTATGGTGCGGATCGATATGAGCGAGTACCAGGAGAAACACACGGTCTCACGCCTGATGGGCGCTCCTCCCGGCTATGTGGGCTATGAAGAAGGCGGACAGCTGACCGAAGCCGTGCGCCGGCGGCCCTATAGCGTGATCCTGTTCGACGAGATCGAAAAAGCCCATCCAGAAGTGTTTAACGTACTGCTGCAGCTTTTGGATGACGGACGCCTGACCGATGGCCAGGGCCGCACGGTGGATTTTCGCAACACGGTGGTCATAATGACCAGCAACCTTGGCAGCCGGCTCTGGGAAGGCGGGCGGCAGGCCAGCCGCGAGGAAATAACCCAGGCCTTGCAGGCCCATTTCCGGCCAGAGTTTTTGAACCGGATCGACGAGATTGTGATCTTTCATGCCCTCAGCCGCCAGCACATTGCTGAGATCGTCAATATCCAGCTGCGACATGTGGCCGATCTGCTTGCTAATCGCAATTTTACGCTGGAGGTTAGTGAGGCCGCCCGCGAATATCTGGCCGAAGTAGGCTACGACCCCAATTTTGGGGCCCGGCCGCTCAAGCGTGCCATCCAGCGCGAGCTGCAGGATTCGCTGGCAATGCAAATCCTGTCCGGCGAGATCAAAGAAGGCGATACCATCCGGGTGGAGCGCAGTCCCGAAGGCTTGACCTTTACCCCGCTTGTCAGCGGCGAGCCGGTCAGCGCCTGATATTTACGCAGGTCTCTTAAAATTGGTTCTACGAGCGAACGGTATAGTCGCCCTGGATTACCCATTTGTAAGTGGTCAATTCGCGCAGCGCCATTGGCCCGCGGGCGTGTAGCCGCTGAGTGGAGATGGCAACCTCGGCCCCAAGCCCCAGTTCAGCTCCATCCGTAAAACGGGTGCTGGCATTGACGTAAACTGCGGCCGAATCAACCCCGGCTATAAAACGGCTGGTATTGGCTTCATCCCGGGTCAGGATACCATCCGAATGGCCCGTGCTGTGCTTGCGGATATGCTCCAGAGCCTCATCCAGACCACTGACGACTTTTAAACCGAGTACCAACGACAGCCACTCAGTATCGAAATCTTGCGGCCCGGCTGGCTGGACCAGGCCCGGCGAGATTGCAACGCCGCTAAGGGCTTGCAGAGCCTGCGGGTCAGCCCGGAAGCTGACCCCGGCCTGGCTCAGCTCGGCCACTAATGCCGGCAGGAATTCATCCGCTAGCCCTTGATGTACCAGGACGGTATCCAGAGCATTGCAGACCGATGGCCGCTGGGTTTTGGCATTGTGGATCACCCGTCGGGCCGCCGGCTGGTCGGCGGTAGCGTCCACATACAGGTGGCATATTCCGATCCCGCCAGTGATGACCGGAATGCGGCTGTTCTGGCGGCAGAAATCGTGCAGGGCCTGCCCGCCGCGCGGGATAATCATATCCACATCGCGGTCCATTCGCAGCAGCTCCCCAACCAGAGCCCGGTCGGGGTTATCAATCCACTGGATCGCATCGGCTGGCAGCCCGGTGGCTTCCAGCGACTGGCGGACTGTTTCAACCAGCGCCCGATTGGAATGCATGGTTTCGCTGCCGCCGCGCAGGATGGCTGCATTACCGGTTTTCAATGCCAGACCGGCCACGTCAATGGTCACATTTGGTCGGGCTTCATAGATCACACCCAGAACTCCCAACGGCACACGCTGCTTGTGGACACGCAGTCCATTGGGCAAGACACTCTGTTCGAAAATCTCGCCAACCGGATCGGGCAGGCCGGCGACTTTGCGCAGATCCGCAGCAATCCCTTCCAAACGGTCCGGGTTGAGAGCCAGGCGGTCCAGCAAAGCCGGGGTCAGGCCTGCCTGAGCGCCAGCCTCAACGTCCTGGCGGTTGGCATCTAAAATCGCATCAGCCTGAGCCAGCAGCCTTTCTGCCATGGCAAAAAGGGCTGTGTCTTTCTGCTCCCGGCTGATAAGCGACAGCCGGCGGGCGGCCTGCCTGGCCCGAGTGCCCATGGCTGCCAATGGCTTATCGGAGAAAACATGCTCCGTAATGTTGGTGTTGGTGTTGCTATCCGTCATCGCTTATTCCTCAATTTCTTCATCCGGTTTCTGATTCGCGCCAACCGCTAGTACGACCAGGTTATTGCGATGGATAACTTCATCGCTGTACACATAACCCAGGATCGCCTCAATCTCCTCCGAATGCCTTCCGCACAGGCGGGCAAGATCGGCAGCGCCATAATTAACCAGGCCGCGGGCCAGTTCACGTCCATCCGGACCCAGGACTCGCACCGGGTCGCCGCGTTCAAAGCCGCCCTCCACCTGGCGCACACCGACCGGCAGCAAGCTTCCGCCATGCTGCAAGGCGCGGGCCGCTCCCAGATCGATCACCACCCGTCCGGGTGCTCGGCCGCCCGCCAGCAAGTAGCGCTTGCGGCTCTCAACCGCAGTCGCCAGGGGGTGAAACCGGGTGCCAAGCGCATCCCCCGCAGCCAGGCGAGTCAACACCTGCGGGGCCGAGCCACTGGCAATCGCTACCATAGCCCCCGAACGGCGGGCCAGGTCGGCTGCCTGCAGCTTGGTAAGCATCCCACCGGTGCCCAGGCCGCTCGGACTTCCACCGGCTGCCTGCCAGTAAGCAGACGGGATATCAAGTGAGCGCACTTCCTGCACCAATTCAGCCTGCGGGTCCTGGCGCGGGTCGCTGGTAAACAGCCCGGGCTGGTCGGTCAGCATAACCAGCAGATCGGCTTCGATCAGGTTGGCGACCAGGGCCGACAGGTTGTCGTTGTCACCTACCCGAATTTCCTCCGTGGCTACGGTATCATTCTCATTGACGACCGGCAGCACCCGCTGGGCCAGCAGGGCGACCAGAGTATTGCGCGAGTTCAGATAGCGGCGGCGGTCAGCCAGATCCGTGCGAGTCAGCAGCACCTGGGCGACAGTCAGGCCATACAGGCCGAACAGCTGTTCGTAGAGCGCCATCAGGCGCGGTTGGCCCACAGCAGCCAGCATCTGCTTGGCAGGGATGTCCTTCGGCAGCTGCGGAAAACCCAGGCCCTCCCGGCCTGCTGCTATGGCACCCGACGAAACCAGCACCAGCTCACACCCGGAGGCCTGTAAATTAGCCATCTGGCCAATCAAATCGATCAAACGCGGCGGCGCGATCCGGTCAGTACCCCCCGTCAGGGTCGAAGTACCTATCTTGACGACTATTCTCCGGTAGTTCATAATACCCGCAAGTTTATCATGATCCGAGGACACTCAAGTTGTGTGGAAAATATTATTGCGGACGCACGCTCAACCCCCCAAATCTAAGGTAACACCTCAGACTTTCCCATTGAGCCCGCAAAAAGTGATTCGCGCTGATTATCGATTACAATTAGAGTGTTTATGTCGGATATATCCATACTCAATCAACCGATGATCTCAAATTTCTTATGATAAAACAAAAATTTCTCTCCTTGCTCATGATCTTTACCTTTTTGGTGCTCCCGGCCCTGAATGTAAGCGGGGCCGCAGACGCCTGGGAAGTTGTGGCCGACGGGATCGAGTATCAGAAGTTCCACCTGACCAGCCCGCGCCCGATCGACATCTTTGTGGCCCGCATGGACCGCGACGTTTTATATGCAAACACCACCATCGAAAGCAGCATTGCCCAGGGTAGCCTGGCAGCGGGCCGAGAAACGGTGAGCGGCATGGCAGCCCGTTACGATGGCGTCATCAACTACTGGAACCAGACCTGGGGCGGGCGCAATCAGGTTGCGGTCGCCATCAACGGCTTTTTCTTCGACGGCACCACTGGCACGCCCTGGAGCGGCCAGATCAACTCCGGCTGGTATGCAAAACGTTACTTTGAAACAGCTGAAGAGGTAAGTGGGTTTGTATGGACTTTAAGCCGACAAGCTTTTATCGGTGAATGCATTGATCATCCATCAGACAAACAAGTTATTACTTACCTCGATTATCTGGATGGCAGGTACACTCAAAAGTTCCAGGGCATCAACGTGCCCCGAGACAACGATACGATCATCATCTACACCCCACAGTACGCCGCCAGTACCGGCACCAGTGACGTGAGCGGCCCGGATGTGGAGGTGGTGGTCGAGATGCAGCGTCCGACCCTGATCCTGCCCCTGGATGCCATGGCGATTGGCACGGTGCGGGCGATCCGTACCAACCAGGGCTCCGCGTTGATACCCTTCGACCATATCGTGATTTCTGCTCAAGGCGCTCAGGTTGAGACCATCCTGGGTAGGCTGAACGTAGGTGATCAAATCGGTATTTCCCAGGAATTAAAAAATTGTCCGTACCTTAATAAACCGGAATATCCCTGGACCAAGGCTTACGCCGGGATTGGCGGCGATAAATATTTCCTCGAAAACTCCAACTATAAACCAACTGATGGCAACGTCCCGGACGCCCGCACCGCGATCGCCTACAGCCCAGATTATGTATTCTATATTGTGGCGGACGGGCGCAACCCCGGCGTCAGCGAGGGGATTGCCTACTCAGAGCTGGCAGGCTTCTTGGCAAACACCCTGGGCGCTACGGATGCCGTTACCCAGGACAGCGGTGGTTCAGCAACCATGTGGGTCAGGGGTTATGGTGTGGTGAACAATACCTACTGCAACTTCACCGACTGCCGCACTCAAGAAGCGCCAAACCTGGATGGAGCCCAAATCACTGGTAGAAGCGAGCATCCCGGCCAGATCCCAATGGCGGAATGGAATGCAGATACGCTGCTGCTGGAAGCACTGGTAGCCAACGGGATGCTGATGGTCGTCAACCAGCCGCGCATCCTGGCAAGCGACTACGCGCCAAACGATCCCTTCCCACTGGCGGCCGGCGCGGCATTGCGCCTGGGACCGGGGGATAACTATACCAGCGTTCTGACCGTGCCTTCCGCCAGCCAGGGTACTGTTATCGGGCATGCCAATGGCCTAAATGGAGTTTATGCGACTGGTAAATATTGGTGGCCAGTGAATTACAACGACGTGATCGGTTGGACGCCGGGTAATCCAAGCGTTGCTCAAAACGAGCGGATCTTTTTGGCCTTTGTCGGCCAGTTTCCCGTGACTTCCCGGACACTTGGAGCAGGCGACTCGGGCGACTACATGCCCAATCCTTTGTTCCCAATCCAACTTCCATAGGATATATCTCCAGAGGCAGCAGTGGCAAACGGTCCTGACGTCCCGGCCTGGAACGAGGCTACCAGCCAGGCCTTCATTGGTTACGGTCTTTATTTCGTCCCGGATCGCCAGACGCAGATCGAAACCCACAGCAGGCTGATTCCGGACGAGCCTGCCATCTACGGGGGTCAGAAGCCTTGAATGACGGCTTTCCTCAAGTCCGGATCCAGCCAGTCTCAGCCAGCCAGGTGCGCCCGCTGCGGGCAGTGGTGCTGCGTCCCGGCTTTCCAGCTGAGAAATCGATCTACCCACAGGATAGACTCCCGCAAGTCCTGCACGCCGGGGCCTTGCTCGAAGACGAGCTGGTGGGCGTGGCAACGATTTTTCCCGAAGCGCCACCCTGGGAGCCTGCTCTGGATGCCTGGCGGCTGCGCGGCATGGCCGTGCTGGCACCGGCCCGCGGCCTGAGGATCGGCAAGCAGCTGGTACATTTTTGCCTCGATCATATCCGGTCACAAAAAGGACGAATGCTGTGGTGCAACGCCCGGGTCTCTGCACTGGCCTTTTACCACGGACTTGGTTTTGAAACGATCGGTGAGGAATTTCTAACACCTGAGAGCGGTCCTCATTTTAAAATGTTCAAATTGTTATAGCGATAGATAGAGACAAAATGCAAACGGGGGGCAATGGCCCCGCTCACCCCCTGTTTTTCAATCCTCATGCTAATTCACCTAGACGAATTTCCAGGTCGCGGCCTGCCCGTTCAGGCGATGCGCCCGGACTGGTTTGCAGCTATCATCAGGGTAAGAGGACCAGAGTTTACCGGTTCCTGACGCATCTTTTTAACGGATAGTAAAGGAGCAAATGATGACGCAAACCAATGAAATCAACCCGCTGGTCGCCTTTTCCAATGCAATGGCGGATGCCGTTGCCAAGGCTGGCGGCGCTACGGTGATGGTGGATGCCCGCCGCCGGCTGCCAGCCAGCGGGATCGTCTTCCAACCCGATCTGGTGCTGACCGCCGATCACGTCGTTGAGCGCGATGAGGATTTGCGGATTGTGATGCCAGACGGCAGCCAGTGCAGCGCGACGGTCACCGGCCGAGACGCCGGGACTGACCTGGCTGTGCTGCGCCTGGACAAAGCCTCCGCGCAGATCGCTGAGCCCGCTCAACAAGCGGCGCGTATCGGTCAGCTGGCCTTGGCCCTGGGGCGGCCCTCGCCAGACGGGATTCAAGCCAGCCTGGGAGTGGTCAGCGCGGTTGGTGGCCCGGTACGAACCGGGCGCGGCGGCCTGTTGGAAAACTACCTGCGCACGGACACGATCCCCTACCCCGGTTTTTCTGGCGGTCCCTTGGTGGATGCCGGTGGGTCGGTGTTGGGTCTTAACACATCAGGTTTGAGCCGCGGGATGTCCCTGACCATCCCGGCTTCCCTGGCCTGGGCCGTCGCCCAAGCGCTGGCCGACCACGGCAGCGTCAAGCGGGGCTACCTGGGGATCCGCAGTCAGCCAGTCGCCATTCAGGCTGCCCAGCAGCAGTCGCTTGGCCGCCAGCAAGAGAGCGGCTTGCTGATCGTGTGGGTGGAAGAAGCCAGCCCGGCTGCCAAAGGCGGGCTGCTGGTTGGCGATATCCTGGTAGCAATTAACGGCCAGGTTTTAAGCGATCCGGATGAACTGCTCTCCGCCCTGGTTGGCCGGCTGGTCGGCCAGGCGACTCCTGTGGAAGTGCTGAGAGGTGGGCAGCCCCAAACACTGACAATAACTGTCGGCGAGCGCTAAGGCGCACCGGCGCTATGGGAGCGGGCAGGCGGCCGTAAATCATCGGCAGCAGCTGCCTTACTCCAATCGAGTACGAAGATGGAACTTAATGGCTTTTTAAACACACTTACTGCAGCCGCAGCGGCCGTGATCGAATCGATCTCCACCTGCCTGGTCGTAGTGCAGAGCGGACGCCGAGGCTTTGGGGCCGGTATCATCTGGGACAGCAGCGGCCTGATCTTGACCAACCAGCACGTCGTGCAGGGCAATCCGACCCGGATTGGCATGTCCGGTGGGCGGTTGCAAGTCGAACTGGCTGACGGTCGCCAGCTTCAGGCTCAGGTTGTGAGTCGGGACCCCGAGATCGACCTGGCATTGCTAAAAATCGAAGCCGAAGACCTGGCCGCCGCGCCAATTGCCGACTCGCGCAGCCTGCGTGTCGGTGAGTTCGTGATGGCTGTCGGGCATCCCTGGGGCCAGCGCGGCATGGTCACGGCCGGTCTGATCAGCGGTCTGGGAACAGCCGAAACTCGCGGACAGCGCGGTTCGGTGGAGATCATCCGCTCAGATGTACGCCTGGCGCCGGGCAATTCCGGCGGTCCACTGGTGAACGCCGCCGGACAGGTAATCGGCTTGAACACGATGGTAGTGGGAGGCGACCTGGGTGTCGCCATCCCCATTCACCTGGTTGCCGAGTTTGCACGCCGGACCGCTCCGGGCCCGGTCGAAATGCATCCCCGCCGATCCAGATCGGAGTTAATCATTTGATTTCAGTGGGCGTGGTCTCATCCATCCTGGCAATCCGGGCCGGCTTGAGATCTTTGCTGGAAAATTCCGACCCGATTGAGGTGATCTGGGAGACACCCAATCTGGCCGCGATCGAGGAACTGCCAGTGGAGATAGATGTACTGCTGTTGGCTAGCCCAGTTGATGAGCTGCCCGAGCTCGAACGCCTGCTTGGCGGGCAGCCCGGGCAGCTGGCTGTGCTGGTTCTGACCAGCAATTCCCGCTCTGAGCACCGGCTTGCCAGCCTGCCAATCCGCGCCTGGGGCATCCTGGGTGAAGACAGCCGCTCCGAGGAGTTGTCTGCAGCCATTCAGGCTCTACATCAAGGATTGCTGGTCGGCGATCCGGCCCTGACACGCCCTGCTCTGACCCAGATGCTGTTTGGAGTGGGCGAGGCTGTGGTCTCGCTGATCGAACCGCTGACCGAACGCGAGTTGGAAGTGTTACAATGGCTGGCTCAAGGTCTGGCAAATAAGCAGATTGCCAGCCAGCTGCGGATCAGCGAGCACACAGTGAAATTTCACGTATCATCAATTTATGCCAAACTGGGGGCGACCAACCGGGCCGAAGCTGTGCGGCTGGGAGTGCAGCAAGGTTTGATTCTGCTATAAATGAAAAGGAGCCGGTGTCTGCCGGCCCCTTTGAGCTTCAAGCGTAGTCATCATCATCGTCGTCGTCGTCGAAGTCATCCTCAAAGTCGTCTTCTTCCCAATCTTCGTCTTCGTCACTGTCCTCTTCGCTGTCCTCTTCCCATTCTTCTTCGTCGAAATCCTCATCATCCCAATCTTCTTCATCGTCGTCGTCCGCGTGGACGTGACCGTGCTCAATCTCCTCGCTAGTAGCTTCGCGCAAGTCGAGCACTTTAACCGAGAACTGCAGGTTCTTGCCTGCCAGGGGATGATTGAAATCTAGGCGCACGTTCTCTCCATCCACCGAAGCGATCTGAGCATCCATCACTTCGCCTTCATCGTCGCGCAGGCGCAGCCCAACGCCGGGTTCCAGGGGGATATCGGACGGAAATTCAGCCCGCGGGATCAAGGTAAAAGCTTGTTCATCGATCTCCCCATAGCCATCCTGAGGAGAAACCCGTACATTCTTGCTATCACCAATACTCATACCGTAAAGGGCCGACTCAAGACCGGGGATAATTTGGCCATGCCCCTGCAAAAAAACGATGGGGTCTCCGCCTTCCGAGGTATCCACAGTTTCACCGGCAACTTGTAAAGTGTAATCCAGGGTGACAACGACGTCTTTTTCGACGATCGATTTATTTTTTTCGTTACTCATTGTTCCATCTCCAGTTTAATTTCGAACAGGTTAATTGCGCCGTACGTTCTCTGACATATTTTTTCCAGTTGGTCGGGTTTCCCCCTGGGCTGGAGGATTGTATCATATTTCTGAGTGGTTTTATCCTTACTCTGGGCTAGGGTAATCGCATTAGGATTTTTTGGCTCGACCGAAGACCCATTTTTGTGCATTGAAGGCCCTTCGGCAGGCTCTGGGAACCTCCGGGATAGCAAATTATCGCCCCGAAGAAGCTTCTATGACCTGGTTTCTCGCTCAATTCTTGGCTAAACATATGAAGGATGTGTGGTTATTTCAAATACGATTACCATATGGCTGGGTCTTTAGTGGTTTTCTCGCTAAATTCTTTGCAAACATATGAAGGATGTGTGGTTATGCAAATACGATAGCTCTCCCAAATCCGAAACAGCGACAACGATCTCAAAAATCGAGATGATCAGCCCATGATCATAGAACCTGTAATAAAATTACATTCCAAGGAGCAATGATGACCAACGGCTCTACCGGTTTCGATCCAATCTATATCGTTTATGCCCTGCTGGGCATGCTGATTGTAGGACTACTGCTCTCCCTGATTGTACTGGGCTATATTGTCTGGCGCGTCAAGCGGATTCAGCTGCCGCCTGGAGCTGATTTCCTGACAGCCCTGCGCGCCACCCCGCTGGCAGTCGTGATCCTGCTGGATCTGCTGGATTTCAGCCTGGACTTTCTTTCTGCGCCCCTCGCCTGGACAATCCTGGGCTACCTGGGATTACAGCCGCTGCGCGGTGTCAGCGTGGTTGAAAGCTTGATCCCAGGCACCCAATTTTTACCAACCATGACGGCAGCCTGGATCATTGCCCGCCTGACAGGCTCCCGGTTTTGATATCAAACGGCGTTTTTTCGTCCATCCCCCTGGCTCGATGAATCTGGCAAAACAAGGCATCTGCATGGCTTACGCCACCTGGATGCCTTGTTTTGCCTTTTACCCCCGAAACATTATCTTCACTTACCTATGAACGGCAGGTATACCCAGGCCGTGGCCGTCAGGCCCTGAGTATATTTTAAATCTCCGTTGGTTTGATCGTAATAGCTGATGCGGGGTTCATCGGTGCTGGTCAGGGCCAGAGATGTGAACATGCCCACTTTTCCGACCGAATCGGCCACGCTGATCATAAAGCCAGTTGCAGTAAGCTCGACGTACTTTAGATCCGCGTTGGTTGCATCGTAATAGCTGATTGCCGGAGCATCGGAGCTGCTGGTAAGCGCCAGCGAGTTGTACTGGCCCACATCACCGCCGCTGTCCACCACAAAATAGCTCCAGGTGCCAAGGACCTTATTCACATACTTAAGATCGCCGTTACCCGAGTCATAGTAGCTGATATGGGGACGGTCACTGCTGTCCAGCGCCAGGGAAGTGTAAGAGCCAATGTCGCCAAAGCCATCCACTTTCTCAATCACCCAGTTGTTCCCGCCATCCAGATATGCATACTTGAGGTCCTTATTGCTGACATCATAGTAGCTGATATGCGGTCGCCCGGTGCTGTCCAGCGCCAGAGAGGTAAACTGGCCCACATCTCCGGTATTATCAACAGCTGTAATAATCCACACAACACCATTCAGAACAGCATATTTAAGCTGACCGTTAGACTTGTCATAGTAACTGATGTGCGGGATACCGACTGGATCGAGGGCCAGCGAGGGGAATAACCCAATATCGCCGCTCGTTTCAACTATGCTGAACACCCATTGGCTGCCAGACCAGGCACCGTACAACAAATCGCCACTCGCAGCCTGGTAAAACGCCACCCTGGCATTGTTGGCAAAATCGACCTTGAGGGATGAATATAACCCAGGGGTGCTGGCCGTGGCAATCTCGCCAATCTGCCAAGATGAGCCTGCAGTCCGGGCGATTTTCAAGGTGTTGTTGGAATCGTTGAAATAGCTGATCTGCGGCTGGTCGCCGCTGTCCAGGTCCAGGGAAGTGGACAGGCCCACGTCCCGGGCGGCCGCGATATCTTCCCTGTCCCAAGCGGAACCATCCCAAGATGCATAGCGCAGGTAGCCTTTTGAGACATCAAAATAAGCGATCCGCGCCCGGTCGCTTTTATTGAATACCAGGGACGTGAAGGTGCCCACATTGCCTGTCTGGGCTGGTTCATCCAGCAACCAGACGCTGCCATTGTAGCTGGCGTATTTTAAATCGCCGTTGGTCTGGTCGTAATAGCTAATCGCCGGGTGATTGTTGGATTTGATCGCAATCGAGGTGAATACCCCAACATCACCTGGTTGATCGATGCGAAAAGTCGTCCAGGAACCACCAGATCGGGAGGCGTATTTCAGATTGCCTTCCTGGGTATCCAAATCGTATTCATAGTAGCTAATATGGGCGACATCATTGTCATCCAGGGCCAGGGATGAGTATGCCCCAACAAAGCCTTCCGTATCCACATTTTCCTTGCTCCAGCTCGATCCACTTCGAACTGCATAGCGCAGGTTATCCAGACTGTCGTTTAAGTAGCTGATATGAGGATCGTTATCGCTGTCCAAAGCCAGAGAAGAGAACTTGCCAACCTTATCGGTTGAGTCAACCGTTGAGATTGACCATGCTGTGCCGGTCCAGCGAGCATATTTCAAGTCTTCGGTGATCGCATCATAGTAACTGATGTGAGGACGGCTGTTGCTGTCGACGGCGATCGAAGTATATTGGCCCACGCCGTCCGTAACTGCCGCAGTTGCCAAGGGTGCGAACGGGGAGGCCTCTCGCCAGGGGATCAGGTTATACTCTGGGCCAGGTTCTTCCGGAAAACCAGGCTCCGGATCGGTGGTGGTGATTGATAGGCTGGCAGTTAAAGGCTGGTCCACAAACTGGATTTGCCAGCTCGTGCCGTTGTGATATGCATATTTCAGAGCGCCATTGCGAGAGTCATAGTAGCTGATATGAGGGTGATTCGACTTATCGAGTGCCAGGGAAGCATATTGGCCTACCCCGATTTGATCGTCCACGGTCTCCTGGTACCAAGTGCCGCCGCTGTACCAGGCATAATAGAGGTGATCGGCGCCAAAAGCCAGACGCGGATTGCCGCTCGTATCGAGCCTCAGCATCCTATCGGTCATATTATAAAAAAATTGAGGGGCATCCACCCGCTGAGGGCTCCAGGTATATTCCCCGACCATTGAAACCGCTGGTTGAGCCGGGTTGGCATCCTGATTTAAATGGGCGCCTGCTGCCGTGGGAGTTACCAGGCTGGCAAGCACCACAAAGATCAGCACCGTGAAGGCTGCCGATGTCGCACTGACCGCGGCCAAGCGTTTTAATTTTCCAGTCAACATGTCCTGCTCCTTTTACTTCCTGGCTGGCGGGCCCACAGGCTCGACAGACCGATTGGATTAATCCCCTGTGATATTATTTCAATAGTCGGGCAAAACACCCGGGTTCGCATCCAATATCTGAGACAATCTACGCGTGAAAACCCATATCTCCTAATTATAAGACGACAATCGCAAATGAAAAGTTCCGAATATCTGGGTATCTCTGAGGTATGGGTGTAATTGTCCTTCCCACCACAGTATTTCCCAGAGACCCGAAGCTCTGGAGGAGCACAAAATTACCGGTGTGCTTACATATTCCTCTTACCTGAGAGGGGAATGCATCCTTGATGTACAGGTAAGGCGTTAGGGAACTCCTGGGGTGTTACCCCAGATTTGAGGGTTCCCTCAACCTTTCTCAACCTGCCTACACGATAGCAGGACTTGTTGTATACTATGAGCCTGTCAGACGATTGACAATCCGGACAGCAACAACACCTGACACCCTCACTGGAGGCAACTTTGGCAGGAATCACAAGTATCACCAACGTCTGGGAAAATGTCAAAGAGATCGACCTGCGACCGCTCCGTCAGGAGGCGCTGCGGATTGTGAAAATTGCAATCATCGGCTCCCCAGAACTCTGGGGGAGACCGGCTGGCAGCCCAGATGAGCAGCGATCCCCACCGCCCAGATGACATTACCATTCAAGCCAATATCCCGATATTCGATCTGGACAAGGCCGAACAGGTTGAGAACGCCGACCTGATCATCCTGATGCTGGATGCCAGCCAGACTGAGGTCGAGATCCAAAAAGAGCTGGCGCGAAAATGGGGGGCAGCACAACAGCTTGTTTTGGTATTTGTAAACAATATCGAGCATGGCGACCGCTATAGCTTTGGCGCTTGGACCGACTGGTCTCAACGCCGGGTCGTTTTCGGTGATGTCGACGATACGGAATTTCTGCTGGCCGGCTTTGCCAAGGCAATGATGGACTTACTGCCTGATAGATTGACCGCCCTTGGACGGCAGTATCCGCTGTTCCGCACCCCGATTGCCAGGACTTTGATCAACGATACCAGCTTCTCGAATGCCGCGTACTCCGTAAGCACCGGATTGGCAGAGATCATCCCAATATTCAACATTCCTCTCAATTTGGCCGATATGGTTGTCCTGACCAAGGCCCAGGCTTTTCTGGTATACAAATTAGGCCTAACCCTTGGATTATCGCTAGATTGGCAAGATTATGTGACCGAATTTGGTGGTGTGCTGGGCAGTGGGTTTCTCTGGCGTCAACTGGCTCGCAGTTTAATCGGCTTGATCCCTGCCTGGGGGATTATCCCAAAAGTTGCAGTTGCCTATGCCGGCACCTTTGTAGTTGGCAAGGTCGTCGTCCAGTGGTACCTCACGGGCCGCCATGTCACCCGCAAACAAATGAACGAGTTTTACCAACAGGCATTTGCCAGGGGCAAACAAGTGGCCCAAAATTTATCGAGCAAATTTCCCCGTCCGAAGCTGAGGAAAAGAAAACTGGCAGCATTGCCGGCACCACAGGGGAACCAGGTTTGTCCGAATTGCAATCTGGAGAGCGCGGTCGATGCGCGCTTTTGCCAATACTGCGGGTATCCTGTTAAACCAAATACCCAAACCATCGATTGAGCAGGTCTTCGCAAAGTAAAGTGCAAGACCTGCATGCCCGGCCCATGGTTTACTTCGTACCATTTACTTCGTCAATATCGAACACAACTTCTTCTTTCCCCGTCAGCTTGTCCTGGATCTTTCCCACAACCAGATCCAAATGGCGCGAATTAGCGACATAATCCAGGTCATCTGCCGGCACGGTCAGCACAGGACAAAGGCCGAAATGTGCAATCCAGCGTTCGTAGTGCTGGTTGAGCTGTTCGAGATATTCCGGGTTGATTTGACGCTCGTATTCACGGCCGCGATGCCTGATCCTATCCTGCAGAGTCGCAACTGAAGCCCGTAAATAAACAACTAAATCCGGGGGTGGTAAAAAATCGGCCAGGACGCTGTACAATTCATAATATGATTTGTAATCGCGAGGGTCAAGCAAGCCTTGCTGGTAAAGGTTATAAGCAAACACTTCAGCGTCTTCATAAACGCTGCGATCCTGGATAGCTGAAGTAGGATGGTCGATCAGCTGGCGATGCGCTCTCAAACGATTGGTCAGGAAAAAAACCTGAGAATGAAACGCCCAGGCCCGCATATCTTCATAAAAATCTGCCAGATAAGGATTTTCCGTAACGGGCTCGTAGAAGGGTTCCCAACCCAGTCGACGACTCAATAAAGCTACCAGTGTCGATTTTCCCACTCCAATATTGCCAGCCACCGCAACAAATTTCTTCATGATGAAAAAGTCCTGAGGAGATTCAAATTAGCTATCCGAAAATAATTTTGGGGTGATCGGTCGTGCGGATCGCACACATTCCTAATAACATGCAGATCTTTCTTCAGACAAGTCCTTAATCTGGAACAAGAAATGCGACCGTCCGCCCCTGTTCGTCATCCATTACAAGCTCAATATGATGATTATCGCGATATGAAGAGACTTCTATCAGGCGCAGACATTCGTTCATTTCAACAGCATCCGGGAGGATCTGAAGCATTTGATTGGGAGTTTCGTAAAAGAAGTCCCGGTTGAATACGACATCCTCATCTTCCATGTAGATCGCCAGGGGGTAAATACTTGACTCGACCAGGTCCTGAAAGAAATGGGTTCCAAAGGAAGCTTCTGGGGCCGGGCCAATCCCTTCTCCAGCTAATTCCACCAGGGCACGGGCATTGTATATATCTGCATAACCGATCCGCACCCCGAGATCCGGGTTGGAAGTCCCCCAGCGACCCGGGCCGACGCAAATAAAGGTGGTTTCAGTCAATTTAGCGTTCAATCGGCCAATGGCCCTACCGAGCTTACCCCTATAGGACGCATCCGGCAGGGCATAATAAGCTTCAGGCGGCACAAAAACCACATGCCGGATGCCGCTTACACGCCCAATCGGGGCCATGCGATGGGTAGCAAAAATGATATCGACATCTTTAAGATTCTGAGGCAAGCGGGCCTGGTTTTCTCGCAAATAACTCTGGGGGCGGCACTGCAGCAATGTGATGCGAACATCTGGCTGCAAGGATAATGGCTCGATCACTTCTACCGTAAACTCGGTATCCACCGGAGATTGATAATGTTTTTCAAGGATCTGTAACATTTTTTTCATCCGCTCAGCCAGTGGTGTGCGCTGAAAAAGACCATCAAAGGTCAACACCAGCTGGGCGTTTTCACGATCTTGCAGCATGCTGCGCAAAGGAACCAGATAACCACCCTGATCCTGTTGGGCAATATAACGCAGCATCGGATAGCGAGTGTCCAGAACATCAGCCACCGGCAGAGTTTCAACCCGATTTTCTACCAGGTTGATCAGGTCAACATACTGCTGAGAGTAACGCCGGATCGATTTAACCGAAGCTTCTGGGTGCAGCAGCGGATGGCTAAGTGCCACCAGGCGCGGGTAATCATTGCCAACCCGGTCCACCGCTCGAGTTCCCAAACCCCAAACCAGCCTTAAAAAACCATCATCCCGGCGAATCTGGGGCGACCAACGATACAGATTGCGGCTGAAAGCCACCCCGGCCGCATGCGGCAGGTAATAATCACCATATTCGTGCCCTTGGACGACCTGGATTAGGATCGCCATGCGTTCGTCATAATCTTGCAGCCCTTTAGCTCGCCGGTAAAGCAGGGCATCCGGATTGAGGATGCTGGCGTAGATCTTTTTGATTGCTCCGATCAGGTCTTTCAGATTCTCTTCGGGGCTGCCCTGATTCGGACAAAAATGGCTCTCGTACTTCCCTGCAAAGGAAGTCCCGAAATTGTCTTCCAGCAGGCTGGAGGACCGCACAATTAAAGGCTTCTGTTCGACTTGATCGAGCAAGCCGCGCAGGCGTTCCACAATATCGGGCGGGAAATCCCCAGCCAGAAATTCCTCCTGGATCAAAGGATAATCAGTCCAGATCTGTTCTTCGAGCTTATATTTTTGATCACCCCAATGCATCAGGCTGTTCATCGCCATGAATGTGTAGGTATAGTCCGCCCCAATAAAGTACGATTCAGGGATGTTCAGGTGAGGGCTGATTTCTTCGCCGCCTACATCCATCAAAATTCGAGCTGCCAGCAGCATGCCGGCCGATTTACCCCCAATTTTTCCCTGCCCGATCTTACGATTGCGGATTTCTTCCAGGTCCGAGATCGTTAACCAGTCCTTAGCGATTTTCACATATGCCAGCTGGTCACTGATCAAGGTCCGAATAAGTACGACCTTAATCTCGCGCAGCCGGGCATCTGCCTGAGCACGCTCCTGCGGAGGAAGTTTTTCGATTGCGTTGGCCTGTTCGAAAAGCATGGTTTGCGGCGCCAATTCGGGATTGAACGAAACCATCAGTTCATCATCATGGGCGCCGCGCTCTGTGAGTGCCTCCACCACGATGCTTTCAAACAAATCGTATGGCAGGTTATAGGCAAAATAAAAATCGGTCAGGTGATCCCGGACCCGCATCAAGCGGGTTTCCCAAACATCATTGGGCTCCTCTGCAAATGGATCATGCAGCCCCTCCATGGCCTGAGACCGGATGGCTTTATCGCGCGCCTCTGCCTCAAAAGCCTGGGTCGATATGATACCGCGCCGGAACAGTTCCCGGCGCATGCGCGCTCGTATTTGGGAGCTCAAAATGGGATATTGAGCCAGAGACAGATATATGTTGAGTGTCCGGTCAGAAGAAGCAGGTGGTAATGTCATGATCAAGAGGAAGTGATTAAAGCTACAGGTTGGCGTATCAGGGTTATTGCCAACCTGTAGTGGATTACGTCGGAAGACTATAGATTAGTTGTTCGAGGTGATCCTGCCCGAGCACACTCACCTCACGTCCCATCTTTTTTAAGAAAATACCTCATTATCCATCAGTTGCCCAGATGCATGGGCATAATAACATGCAGGAAAGAATCCTCTCCGACTGACCCACCCACCGGGCGGACTACGCCAGGGCTGGTATTGCCGGTTGTCTCCAGGGCAACATTCGGCGTTCTGATAACATCCAGCACTTCGCGCAGAAAACGGACATTGAAAGCGATTAAGAGCTGTGGTCCTTCAATGCTGGCATCGACCACATTTTGGTTGAAACCGGTCTCGTCTGATTGGCCGGAAATTTCCACGGTGCCTGGCTGCAACTCGCCGCCCGGGTTGATCTGGATGCGGGCAATATGGGAGCCTTCCCTTGCAAAAATTTCCGCCTGTTTACAGGCCTTCAGGAATACGGGAGTGGATAGTACTGCCCGGGTATCACAGCGGCGTGGGATGATCTGTTCATAATCCGGGAAACTACCTTCAATCAACTGGGAAACAAGCTCGGCATCTTTCAAGCGGAAAATTACCTGGCCGCGCCCGGGCGGAAGGATCGCTGTCAGTACCTGATCGCCGTCGCCAGCAATGCGGGCCAGCTCGCTCAGCGCTCGGGCCGGGATGACAGCAGTAAAAGGCCGGGCAACAGGCGATGAAAGCTCTGATTTGCGCACCGATAAACGGAAGCCATCGGCAGCTGCCATAATGATTTGGGAACCGTTTACAGTCACAAGGACCCCGGTTAGGATAGGCCGGGCTTCGTCCGTTGAAGCCGCAAATACCACCTGCTGGATCATCTCTTTGATGTCCGCCACATTAATCTGGAAGCCTTGAGTAGGGTCCGCGACCGGCATCGGGGGAAATTCCTGAGAGTCGATGCACTTTAGATCCGTATTGGAAGCCCCACAGCGCACATTCAAGGTCTGAGTGCGAACGGTTAGGTCCATGTCGACCTGCTTCTCGGACAGGGTGCTGACCAGATCAGTAAACGTGCGCGCCGGAACGGTGGTTGAGCCTTCATCACTGATCTTAGCGCCAATCCAGCAGGTGATTCCCAGTTCAAGGTTTGTAGCAGACAGGCGCAGCCGGCCTTCATCTGTGGCGACCAACACATTCGATAAGACCGGGAGGGTGCTGCGAGGTGAAACGGCTCGCGAGACAATGCTCAATCCATGTGCCAGATTCTCTTGTAAGACGGATACTTTCATGATGGCTGTCCTTTATTTACTTTAAGATGTCGCGACCTTGACCTGTATGGTGACTGCCCGAGAATCGATCCAAGCTGCCGCTCAAAGCTTAACTTTGGCCCTGCTGGAATTTTTATAATTTGTGCCAGAGACACTAAGTTGTTTGGCAATGTCAGATTTGGAGGGCTTTAATGTATGGGTGAGCGTGAAGGCCAATGCCCTGCATTCATTTTCCAAACCCGACTTTTCTTAATTTTTGTAACATTGTCAAGATAGTTTCAAATTATCCTAATTATATTGCAAGATTTCAATTTCAGCGCAGTAACACCGAAGTTAATATGGACACAACCACGAACACGATTTGAAGAGCCGCCAATCCCGCCAGTAGATAAACTGCTGCCATCCAGGGAGAAGCTTCACGTGGACTGGCAACCGGCTCCTCTTCTGCCAGCTGCCGGATGGCGCGGGCTGCTTGATTGGCAAGGCTCTTGAGTGTCCGTCCGCTCCCAAACACCCACAACCAACCCTGTGCCTGGGTGGGAACCACAATCCGCGGGCCATCAAAGCCCTGCAGCCACAAACGTAGCGCCTCACTGGGCCGGGCCACAAGCTCTGCTGGCAAGATGACGGCCCGGGCAGCCGACAAAGTTTCATCCGGCACACCCTGGTTGTATGGATGGACAGCTACCGGCAGCGCAGGGGCATGCCGTTCCAGGGCTTCCAACACAGCTGTGCTGAAATCACTCTCTAGGCCGTCTTCAGCCAAAACGAGGACCGGGAACAGGCTGTAGCGCCGCGCCAGGGCTTTTTCCGCCAACCGGTTATCAGCTTGCATTGCCTGCCAGTGGTAAACCAGGAAAATACTGAAAAGAAACATCAAGCCCAGCAGCTGTGTGATTTGCCGCATGAGTTGCTCTTGTGGATCGCCCAACAGCGCGCTGATAAGCTGAAACAGCAGTGCGCCAGCGCTGACCATTAATCCGATCACGCCCACGAACAGGATCCCAAACAGATAGGTCTTGCGAATCAACGAACGCCTAGCCCGATCCCCAGCTTCGCCTTCCAGACTGGCAAGTGCCGATATCGTACCCCAGGAATAGACCCACAGCGGCAGCCCGACGGTCAGGAGCGCAAACGCGCCTGCCAGGCGTTCGCCCAGACCAGGACCAAAAGATAATTGGAATCCGATCAAGGCATCCAGGATATAAGCCACCACACTCTGCATACCGAAAAAAGTTGCCCCTAAGCCCATGAAGGCCAGCAGGTAGCGATAGAGCCGGCGCAGCAGCTCGCTCTGGATCTGGTCTGTGAGGCTTGTCAGTTCAAAGTTGAAGAGCCGGCCATAATACGCCCAGATTATCCCGGCGGGTACAGCTACCGAGAACGGATAACTGAGTTCTGCCAGCAGCTCACCGAGCGACCAGCCGGCTCCAAATAAGCCGCGCAGTAAATGGTAAAGCACCAGACCGCTCGCTCCCAATACCAGTGCGACCCCTCCCAGTGCTAAAATGAACAGGATTGCCACCCGCAGGAGGGATTCGCGTTCAACTCGTTCATCCAGGTTGCTCTCGATCTTGCGCTGAAAATATACCCAAACAGGTGCACCAACCAGCAGCGTTGCCAACCCATTCGACAGCAAGGAACGGCTTCCAAAATCAATCGCCTGAGGCAAACCGAAGATGTAAGCAATCGTTTGCTGGACACCAAAAGCCAGCAAGCCCAAGCCGTAGATCAGCCAGGCATAGCGGAACAGCCGCCTGGTATCCGCCAGAGCCTCTGCCTGAGGAAGAGCTTTCCAATCGTCCACGACAACTTTAACAAGGTAAACCGTAACGACCGCATTCATCAAAATGGCGATCAGGTTATCGCTAATCGTCTGGTCGCTGCCGATCAACGCAGACTGAGCCGTCAGCCCAAATACAATCGACAGCAGCCGGTTAGTGAGCGCCAGTACATTTTGGACGACCGGTACACCAGCTGCCAGAACACTTCCGTATAAAAAAATAGTCCGAGTTCGGGCAGCGCGCTCATCAACCTCTTGTAGTGCCAATCGTTGGGCAAACCACCAATGCAGGAGAAAAACCGGCACCCCAACCAGAATTAGCGAGAGGGCGCCAGCCAGCTGGGAGGTGTTGCCAGCAGCTGTCCGTCCGGCAGCCATCGAGCGTGCCAGATTGATCACCCCCCACAACACTGTCTCCAGGCTGACAAAGGCGACCGCATAGAGATAGATCCGTCGAATTGTTTTCATCTAGCGCTCCAAAAATCTTCAGCGCACCGGGCTAGGAGAAGTGCCATACCAGTCCATATCCCAGAAAGGATAGGGTAGGCTCTGGATCTTCCATTCCCCCGCATCACTCCGGACTAAAACTGCCTGGCTGGTCTCCTCCCACACCCCCTGAAAAGGATTACCGCTGGAGTGGATCACCGTCAGGCTCACTGAGGCTGCCTCACCACTCTGGCGCGCCTCCCCTAACTGCAATGAAACCTGAAATAAATTCTCTGAACGGGTGAGAATTGCCAGCCTGAAGCGCTCATAGTCTGGCTTATCACTGGCTTCCACCAGGTATCCATAAGCTTTTTCAAGGTCTCCCTGATTCATGGCCAGAATGTAATTGTGGACGACAGCCTGGGGAGTGTCTTCCGGCAAATAGCCTCCAGAGGCTTGCCGCATGAAGAACAACACCAGACTTGTGATTACCAGCAATCCAATGGCCACAAGAATTGCTAATAGAAAGCGATCCTGCCTCAAAAACTCGGGACGAAAATCTTTTAATCTTCGCATCATAGATCTAAACCGTCCGTGAGCATGCTAACTTTGGGCCTGAAAACCAGGCTTTATCTAGGATAAGCTTTGGGTGTCGAACTAAAATATGGTTAATTTCTCGTGGTTGGGGCCTGAAAATAATTCGCCAAACTGCAACCAGCCTTGCGAGCGCACTATTACCGGCGAATTACTTGGCGGCTCTAGGGCCGAGATGGCGATTGACCTGGAGCAGCCAACAAAACCAGGAAAGGTCCCAGGAGCGGCACGAGGACAATTAATAGCCCCCAGCCTAAGTATTCCTGAAAAGACAGACTGCGCCTGCGTAAAAACAGGGCGGCCAGAAGGGCCATACCGAGCAGACAAATAAACAGGATGGCTCGCATGGTATCGGCTGTCAGGGGCATTTAGATTTCAGCTCCTAGTTCAGGTAGATTCGAGTAAGACCAGGCAATCAAGTTGTGATGCCTAGATTGTATAGTATTTGTGCCATGTTTGCAAGCGCAGCCCGGCGAATATTCTGCCGGGCTGCGGGTAAATCAATCGGTATGCACGTTACCGGGCGGCTTACAGCCAGCCGCGCAGCTCCATAGCTTTCACCACCTGCCCAATCGCAACCATGTATGCAGCGTCGCGCATGAACACCTTTTCACTCTCTGCCATCCGAACCACGCTGTTGAAGGCTTGAGTAATTTTCGTGTCGAGCCGGTCTAAAACCTCGCTGTGCGTCCAATAATAATTCATATCGTTTTGAACGCCCTCAAAGTAAGAAACCGTCACCCCACCGGCGTTACACAGGAAGTCGGGGATGACGAAGACATTGTTGCGCTTGAAGACTTCATCTGCTTCAGGCGTGGTAGGGCCGTTTGCGCCTTCTGCCACCAACCGAACCCGGTCACTGACTCGGTTTACCGTTTCGGCTGAAATTTGTCCTTCCAGCGCGCCAGGGATCAGCACGTCAACATCTTTGGCAATCCAGGCGTCGCCGTCTTCAATCACGTAACCTGCCTGGCGAGCTTTATCTTTATCAATCGTCCCGTATGGATCCGTAATCGACTGCAAATAGCGCGGCTGGATGCCATTAGCGTGGCTGACTGTATAAGGCGCTCGATCTTCACGATCCCAGTAGGAAACGCAAGCCACCTTGCCGCCCAGCAGCTCGATGAAACCAATCGCCGCGTATTGTGAGACATTGCCAAACCCTTGAATGGCCGCAACCGCCTGGGTCGGATCCATTTTTAAGTGTTTCATAGCCTCTCGCACAGTGTAGATGACCCCAAAACCGGTTGCCTCAGTGCGGCCGAGTGAACCACCCCCTCCCACAGGCTTGCCAGTAATCACACCTGGGGTATATTGGCCGCTCAGTTTAGAATATTCATCCATCATCCAGCCCATCATGCGCGGATTGGTGCCCACATCTGGGGCCGGGACGTCCTGGCGCGGGCCAATATTGCGCCAAATCTGGTCGATCCACCCACGGCAGAGTTTCTCCTGTTCAATGACTGACAAAGAAGCTAAATCAACAGCCACACCACCTTTACCACCACCCAGTGGGATATCCGCAACCGCACATTTCCAGGTCATCCACATTGCCAGGGCCCGGACTGTATCCAGTGTTTCCGAAGGATGGAAACGTATTCCGCCCTTCGATGGGCCACGAGCGTCGTTGTGCTGAACTCGATATCCAAAAAATACCCGGATCGATCCATCATCCATGTGAACCGGTATCATGAACTTGAATTCACGAGTTGGCCAGCGAAGCATTTCGGCCACCTGGGGGTCGAGGTTTAACTGCCCGGACACGTGGTCAAATTGGCTTTGAGCCATTTTAAATGCATTGATCAATTCAGCCATGCGTATCATCTCCTAATCATTGAATGAGGCTTAAAATATAAGCGGGCACCACGGTATGGTGCCCGCTTGTAACGAAGTGATTTTTTCCTGGTTTGGTGTCATTGCGCCACACAGCAGAGCAGATCCTGATTTGATCTAACGTGCAGATCAAATATGGCTTACGCCTTAGCGTTGAGCGCTATTCTGGAATACCTGCTGGCTTAAGGGTAATAGAAGTCCAGAAATGCGTCAAGTGACGAAAAGCATCAACCTGATATATCTTTCAGCGCCAACAACTGCCTATCCAGCTCCGCCTGGGCCAGTCTGGGGTTCGCCTGACCGCCTGCAGCCCGCATCACTTGACCAAACAACCAGCGTGATAAATTTTCCTTGCCTGCAAGATATTCCTGCACTTGACGTGGATTTTGGGTCAGCACCTGGAGCACAATTGCTTCGATCTGAGCTGAATCAGAAATTTGCTGCAGACCGCGCTTTTGAACAATCTCAGCAGCTGGCTGGCCCGTCTCGAACATTGCAACCAAGACAGCCTTACCCGTGCTCTGATTGATCTTACCGCCAATGATCAACTGGAGCAAATCCGCCAGGCTGCGGGGTGTGACCAGGCTGTTTTCTATTGTAATGCCGGCCTGATTCAATAACCCAAAAATTTCTCCGGTGACCCAATTGGCTACCATTTTCGGGCTGGCTTGTTCCAATGCTCCGACAGCAGATTCGAAAAAATCTGCCACGGCTGGTTCAGCAACCAGCACACCTGCGTCATATTCGGTTAATTGATATTGACTGAGGAAACGATCGTACCTGGCTGCTGGAAGCTCAGGCAGTGTGTCGCGAATGGCGTTGACCCAATCCTGCTCGACTACCAGAGGCGGCAGATCTGGCTCAGGGAAATAGCGATAATCGTGAGCGTCCTCTTTGCTGCGTTGTGAGACAGTCTCATTGCGATTCTCGTCCCAGCCCAGAGTTTCCTGTACAACCCTCCCCCCCTGCTGAAGGACGGCGATCTGCCGCTCAATTTCATACACAACGGAACGTTCCAGCGCTCGAAAACTGTTCAGATTTTTGATTTCCGTGCGGGTTCCGAACGTCTGACTGCCGATTGGGCGTACTGAGACATTGGGTTCAATTCGCATAACCCCTTTTTGCATATCGCCGGAATTCACCCCCAGATATCGCAGCAGCGAGCGTAGAGCGCTGGCATAAGCCCGCACTTCTTCGGCAGTATGCAGATCCGGTTCGGAGACAATTTCAAGCAGCGGCACGCCCGCCCGGTTTAAATCGACCAGAGAGTAAGACTCAGCTGGCTCACTATTTTCAGCCGGAACAGTCACATGAGTGAGCTTACCGGTATCTTCTTCCATATGGACCCGCCGGATGCGAATCGTACGACGGCCTTCAGATGTCAAGATCGTCAGGCGTCCATTGACTGCTAGGGGCTGCTCGTATTGAGAGATCTGATAACCTTTGGGCAAGTCGGGGTAGAAATAGTTTTTCCTTGCAAAAATACTGGATGGCGCGATTTCGCATTCAAGTGCCAGTGCCACCCTCAAAGCGTACTCAACAGCTCGGCTATTAACCACCGGCAGCATGCCGGGCATACCAGCGCAAATTGGGCAAACTGCAATATTTGGCGCGGTGACGGTTGAATCGACCACCGGGCATCCACAAAACATCTTCGATTGCGTCTCAAGTTCAGCATGAACTTCCAGGCCTATAACGGCCTCATATTGAATTTCTTCCATAGCAAATAACCAACCGAATATCAACCATGCCGGTGCATAAATCGTTCTATGCGTCTCAAAGCTTCTTCGATCTTTTCGTAAGCTGTAGCATAAGAACAGCGCACATACCCCTCACCGCCTGGCCCAAAGGCCGAGCCTGGAACAACCGCCACACGCTCTTCAGATAATAATTTCTCAGCAAAGGTTTCATCGTCCATGCCTGTCGCATTAATTGCTGGGAAGGCATAGAAGGCCCCCTTTGGCTCGAAGGTCGGCAGGCCAAGTTGATTCAACCCCGAAACGATCAGGTTCCGGCGACGATTGTATTCGTTGCGCATTTCCTCAACATGGGGAGCGCCAATTTTTAAGGCAGCCATGGCACCCGCCTGGGCTGTCGTTGGGGCGGACATAATGGTATATTGGTGGATACGCACCAGGCCTTTGATCAACTCTTCCGGACCAGCCGCATAACCAATTCTCCATCCCGTCATCGCATAATTTTTCGAAAAACCGCCCAGCAGAATCGTGCGCTGCCTCATGCCCGGCAAACTTGGGAAACAGACATGAGACACCCCATAAACTAGCTGATCGTACAGTTCATCCGAAACAACCAGCAGGTCGTGCCGCTCGGCTATGCGAGCGATTTCCAACAGCGCTTCTTGCGTGGCTACGGCGCCAGTGGGGTTATTAGGGTAACCTATCAAAATCGCTTTGGTGCGAGGGGTAATCGCTGCTTCCAGATCATGCGGGCGCGGCAGAAAACCGTCTTCCACATAGGTCGGCAGCTCAATCGGTACACCGCCTGCCAGAATAACCTCCGCTTGATAAGAAACAAAGCAAGGGGTAGGTATGATCACTTCCTCGCCAGGATTTAATATCGCCGTCATGGCCAGATAAAGAGCTTCCGAAACACCGACTGTAACCACAAATTCTGTGGCGGGAGCGTAGCTCATCTTATACACACCCAGGAGATATTCGGACAATGCCTGGCGCAGCTCAAATATCCCAAAGTTCGATGTGTAATGAGTTTGCCCGGCCTGCAGGGAGCGGATGCCGGCTTGTACGATGGGTTCAGGGGTCACGAAGTCCGGTTCTCCAATTCCGAGTGATATAACATCCTTCATGGTTGCAACGATATCGAAGAATTTCCGAATACCTGATGGCTTCAGGTTAACCACTCGATGAGCGAGGTAAGATTGGTTCACAATTTCTCCTTATCTGGTGTCGGCACTTTTTTCGGCTTGCCTTCAGGGCTGCCGGATCGACCATTCAATCCATTGCTCGTTGTAAAAAAGCTCAAAGACCTGATCGTCGCTGGTCACAACCCGAAACCCCTTGCCTTCCGGTGTCCGCCAGCGATCCACAATAACCTGGATTTCCAGGCGCTGTCCACTCCAGATTAATCCAATGGGCCGTTCGGCATAGCTGCTATCCGATCGGCAGATGACCAGCAATTCAGTCATATCCGAATCGCGTTTATCCAGCACAACGCATTGTCAAAGCACAACGCGTTGTCAAAGCACAACGGTTGTATTATCGCCGGCATTTACCACTCCAAACCGACGGGAGAGTTGGGCTCTGCGACCTACCAGCGACTGCTCTAATATGACCCCGGTTGCATGGGCATCATCTTCCAGGATCGAATCGCGAATGATGGAACTGCGCACTTTACAACCGGCGCCCAGCGAGACATTCGGACCAATAATCGAATCAGTCACTTCCGCTGTAGGATGGATAAACACCGGTGGAATAATCACCAGGCCTTCACGTCTGGCTGACTCGGCGCTGTTGTCCAGGCCATTCGAAAGCAGGTAGCGATTGGTCTCCAACAGCGCCTCCGGAGTTCCTGCATCCAGCCAAATATCCACAATCTGGGTGCGCATCTTCAGGTTGCGCTCCAGCATAATATTGACGGCATCAGCCAGGTAGTACTCGCCCTTCAACTGTATATCTCGACGCATTTGTTCTTCGATCGCTGCCAGTAATCCTTCAGCCTCCTGGAAATAATAAAACCCGACTACTGCCAGATTGTTGCTCATATCATCAGGTTTTTCTATCAATCTTTTTACCCAGCTATTTTCGCCGACCTCAGCAACGCCAAATCGGCGCGGATCCGGGACCGGTTTCACCCATACAACAGCCTGGGCATTCTCCTCCGGCAAGGATGAGAGATCGGTCTCAATCAAAGTGTCTGCAAATACAACCATCATCGGACCGCGCAGGTATTCCTTCGCCAGCCAGATGGCATGAGACTGCCCGCGCGGATTTTCCTGAACAACAAAATGCGACTTCATCTTGGGGTAATTATCCCGGATATAGGTTTCGATTTGCTCTCCGAGATAACCCACAATATTAATCAACTCAACATCCACGCCCTCAGGCAGTGAATTAAGGGTGTCCAAAACATGGTCGAGGGCAGCCTTGCCAGCTACACTGACGAGCTGTTTAGGTTTGCTCCATGTATGCGGGCGCAGCCTAGTGCCCAATCCCGCCATGGGTATGACGACCTTTAATGTATAAGCCATATCGGTTTAATTCCCTCTGCTAGAATATTGGATCTTTCGTGCTCGCTATGATTTGGGCCAGAAATTGCACCACAGTTTCATGTGGATTGGCGTAATTATACCTTTCCTGGATTATTATGTTTGCAGGGCTGTAAGATCGCTCGTCGAGCAAACCCGGGTGTGGCAGCTAAGCGCTTGAATCCACCCAAACTGCCCCACAGATGGCTCTCTCCATCCTGCACTAGACCTGGGTCTACGAATGTCCTAAAACCGGGTGAGGTTGATAAAGTTCTTCTAAATACTGTATATCATCTGTGGAAAGCTCGATCTCCAGAGCGCCAATTGCCTGTTCAAGCTGGTACATCTTACTCGCGCCAACAATTGGGGCTGTCACGCCAGGCTTGCAAAGCAGCCATGCCAAAGCGACCTGGGCCGGCTCAACTTCAAGCCGCTCAGCAAGCGCTACCACACGCTCAACAATTTGAAAATCATTTTCGCGATAATACATCTGCTGGGCATAATCATCTGTTTTTGCGCGAGTAGTATCGCCAAATTCTTCTCGTCTGCGATTGCCTGCCAGGAAGCCGCGGGCCAGCGGGCTCCAGGGGATCACGCCAATCCCTTCAGCCTGGCAAAGGGCGATCATCTCGCGTTCCTCCTCCCGGTAGACGAGATTGTAATGATTCTGCATCGATACGAAACGAGTCCAGCCACGCAAATCTACCAGGCCAAGAGATTTAGCAAACTGCCAGGCATACATGCTCGAAGCGCCGATATAGCGCGCCTTCCCAGATTTGACAACATCATGCAGCGCCTCCATAGTTTCCTCAATGGGTGTTGTTTCATCCCAGCGATGAATCTGGTACAGGTCCACATAATCAGTGCCCAGCCGCTTGAGGCTGGCATCAACAGCTGTCATAATATGGACCCGGGAGAGCCCACGCTGGTTAGGTCCATCACCTGTTGGAAAATAGACTTTCGTCGCGATAACTACTTCATCCCGCCGGGCAAAATCTCTCAGAGCGCGGCCAGTAATTTCCTCGCTGATACCCTGAGAATACATATCCGCCGTATCGAAAAAATTAATCCCGGCTTCTATTGCTTTCTGAATGAATGGCCGGCTGAGTTCTTCATCCAATACCCAGTCCCGCCATTCCGGCGTGCCATACGTCATCATACCCAGGCAGATCCGCGAAACCTTTAAACCCGATTTTCCCAAATTACTGTACTTCATCGTGACCTCCAGGCTACCAAACGTGTTTTAAGCGAAACGGGTGTACGTAGGCCATACGCCCCCAAGCATACCCATTTTTTAGTCATTACTGCCAGGAGCTGAGCAGGGAAAGATTGAAATCAATGTTTGCGACAGAGCAATAATCCTTTCCCAATGGGAACCACAAGTCCATCAACCCGGGCGTCCGCCAATGCGTAATCCCTGACCGATTGAAGCTGCTCTTGGTGGCTGAAAAAATTATCCGCCACAAACAATCCACCTGCCACCAGCCTTGGCACGACCAGATCGTAACATTCCTGATAAACGTCCTTTTCCGCGTCCAAAAAACAAAAAGCGATCTGTTGGAATTCGGGCAGACGCATCCGGGCATCTGCATGCACGAGTTCTACAAAGTCCCCAACCTGAGCCTCGATCAGGGTCTGGCGCGCCAGCTCAATCTTCTTAGCCAGGATTTCAAATGTCACAAGGCGATCTCCGCGCTGGCGGCAGGCCAATGCCAGCCACAAGCTGGAATATCCAGCGCTGGCTCCGATCTCCAGCACAGCCCCGTCAGGTGCCCCAGCGCACAGTAATGCTAAAAACTTTCCCGTCTCTGGCGGAATCTGGCGCAGTCTCTGTAAGCGGGGTGTTCCATCCTCCCGATCGTGCTGGTCCCTGGCTTCTAAAACTTCCATCCGCTGCTTGACTGCCACAGGGATATTGTGAAACATAGGACTTACTCCGATTAAGGCTGTTCCTTCAGAGATAATTTATCAAACTTGCTCCAGCTCTGCAATCGTTTTCATTGCCAGATCAACAGCCTGGCCTAAGGTTTGCTCATCAAAGGCAAACATTGCTCCAGCCACAGAATAGAGCTTTGGCAGAGAAACCGTCCCACCCAGGGCTAGCGCTTTACGATAATCGGTTACAGCCTGGGGCTGGTTCGAGGTTGCATTTCGCCAGATCTGGATCGAACCAAGCTGCGCCATGCCGTACTCCACATAATAAAATGGGACCTGGAAGATATGCAGCTTGCGGTGCCAGCCAGTTTCCATCTCCTGCTCCAGACCGCTCCAATCCACGCCCTGCATAAAACGTTTCCACAAACTGGACCAGGCCGCATCACAGCTGCCTGAATCCGATGCTTCTTCCGGATTTTGGTACACCCAATGCTGGAAAGCATCAACTACCGCCATATATGGCCAGAACAGGATGGCGCTTTCCAGATGCTCGATTCTAGCCCTGGCCGCTTCCTGGCTGGTATAAAACCCCCCATATTCTTTACTCAGATATGGGGCCGCAAGCAGTTCCATCCCCATAGACGCCACTTCAGCAAATTCCATGCTGACCTGCAGCTGCTGGTAATACGGCAAGCTACTGGATTCAAAGACATGGAACGCGTGCCCACCTTCGTGCAGCAAGGTCTGAACATCATCATGCACGCCAACCGCATTCATAAATATGAAAGGCCGTCGCTGAACGTAGAACTCTGTGCAGAATCCTCCAGGCGCTTTGCCCTTACGATTGTCCAGATCCAATAAGTTCTCGGTCCGCATGGTAGCAAAATATTTACCCAGCTGCGGATCGACATGATCGAAGATGGTTTCAATTCCGTTTTCCAAATCTTCAATCGACTGGTATGGGCGAAGAGGTGACCGATCCTGGACATCCACATCCAGGTCCCATGGCCGTAAGGAAGCCACTGCCAGGCTTTGGCGGCGCTTTTCATATATTTTGCGGGCAGCCGGAACCACTATATTTTCAATCGCCCCGTGAAAATGTTCGCAATCCTCCGGGGTGTAATCAAAGCGAAGCAGGTTGCGCCACATATAATCACGATAGCTGGGCAAATCAGCGTTAGCAGCGATACGAGTTCGCAAGCCCAACAGACGGCCCCATAAATCATTCAGCGCTTCCCGGTCGGCGAGCTGTCGTTCCATTGAGATACGCCAGGCTCGTTCGCGGCGCTGGCGGTCCGCATCTTGATAGATAGTTTTGAGCTGAGAGATCGTCAGATCCTCACCTTCCCATTCAACGGTCTGAGCGCCAACAACTTTATCATATTCAATCCCGAGCTTGATCTCTTCGCTCAGCAAAGGCAGGTTCTCCTGGCGAAAGAGCATGGCCTCGGCTCGCAGGTTGCGAAGGGGAATATCAAATCCACTCGGTTCCAGGCCGCTTGCGAGCAGTTTCTCTTTCAACTTCTGTTCCATCTGGCGTGAGGGCGGATAGATCTGATCTAAAAACGCCTGATAGTGTTGTTCAGATTCCAGGTTAGTCGTATCCACTGCAGTGGCGACATGCAGCCTGGTAAAAGTTTCCTGCACCAGATTGGTTAATTGGGTCCAGTCTGCCAGCCATGCATCAACGTTCGTCAAACTAATTGGGCGTTCAATCAGGGCTTGATAATGGGGCGCGATTTGCGACCAGGGCCAATCCATAAACTCCTGGGCGGATTTGGGCAATTCAGTAGCCATACATTCGTCCTTTCCTAGGGAAAATTTCATCATTCTTGTCGGCGGAAACCACTCGCTTTAGCGGGTGGAGGAAGCCGACATCTCCTTTCGTATCTACTTTGACAATGTCACATTAAGTATCCGGCTTCCCATTAGCTGAACGCAGGCGGGATTTGCGGGAGCGAGTTCGATTGATCAGGTGAGTCGTCACCAACTGAGCCGAATCTTCCGGGGAAAGCTGGGGGAGCGGCATGGCTGCACGAAGTAATTCTCGCACATTACCAACCAATAACTGAGGCAAAACATCCACATCATATTTCGCCAGTAGAGCCGGGTCTTGCTTGAAACGCTGCATCCAATCCAGGCGGGTTTCTGCCACGAACCAAGCAGCCAGGATAGTCAGAGCGAGTTGATGTTGCCAGGCTCGATATTTTCGAGCTTGGAATTCATCCCAACCGATTTCGCCTTTGGCATCTTGGTTGCTCCGTTCGATCAAGTAGCGATGCGTTTTGCGCCAGGCCATGCTTTCCAGGGAAATATCTTCAGCGGCATTACTCAAGGCGTAAGTGACTTGGCTGGGATCTTTGCGAACCAGCAGCCATTCCTGACGTGCGATGGTGCCGTACATCACCCACACCCGAGTACGCGCAAAATCCGCTTGGAGATAGCCTCTTTCATGCGGGCGTAAACGGATCGTTTGCCACTCCAGATCCGGCTGTAACGCTCACACTTCGTACGAGAGGTTCCTTCGATCTTAGGGTTCTTAGAAGGCTTCCCCTGCTTGGTCAGCGGATACACCACCGTGGGCTGTTCGAGATAGACCTGGGTATCGACCGGAATATCGCCATAATATTCGATCCCGGCCGCATCCAAGTGTTGACGTAGCGCTTCGTTCCGTCCATATAAATCGTCCATCACCACGGCCTCAAAGGGAATTTCCCCGGCCTGCACTCTTTGGATCATCTGCCAGCCCAACTCAGGCTTCTTCTTGAAGGTGAGTTGATCGGGAATCCCAACCGTCTTCCTCTTGTCGGCATAGGCGGCTTCAAACCAACGGGCGGGGAGATAGAGTTCCCCATCGATCCAGGTGTTGACGACTGGTGTGACCAGGGACAAAAATACACCCACCTGGCTCATTTCAATCTTCCCCAAACGACCGTTATGCTGTCGTCCCGCTCCCGCACTCTCCCCACCGGCCTTCTCTTCTGCACTTTCATCCAAAACCAAGATGGCGCCTTGAAAAGCTGGGTGCGATTTGATCTCCGCCTGGACCGCTTCGATGAGATCCGCACCCGACCAGGGCGAGTTACTGATAAAGTGTTGCAAGTTCTGCCCGGACACTTCTGCCTTGCGGCCAATATTGGCGATATTGCGCTTGGTTTCCATGCGTAGTAAGCCGCTTACGTAGTCAAACGCATACTGGCTGATATCCCGGGTTTGGGTCTCCAGGTAAGCGTGAAAACGTCTACAATATTCGCTAAGGCGTTTTTCCAGTTGGCCAAATTCCTCCAAGGGTATGCCCCATTGGATGGCTTCAGTTGTCGCATCTTTTTTTTGTCCATACCATTATCTTATGCCATTTTCGGGTAATTGTGTTAATGTGACATTGTCAAACTACTCACCAACAGCGGGAATAGGAAGAGCGGGCGGACCGAAAAGGGACTGAATAGCGTCGAAAGCTCGTGTGCCGGAGAGTTCAGCCGTATCAATCACCGAAGCCAGGGCAGCGTATGTTTTCGCACCCCAGTCGGAGCGGAAACCGCCCGTGACCTTGCGATGGATGACCGACGGGCGTAAGGCGCGCTCGGTCACATTATTGGTTGGCTCAACGTCCGTGCGATACAGGAAAACGAACAGAGCTTGGCGATATTTTTGGTAGCGACGTTGCAAGGTTTTGGCTTTGGGTGGTGAAAGCGAACGCTGCAACAGCCAGTCACACAGCCGTTCCAGGCGGACGATTTCAGTCGAGAATTGTTCTGGAGGCAAATGAGTGCGTTGATGATGAAGATGGAAGGCAGCCCGAAACAGGGCTTGCATGGCTTGGGGCCAGAACAGGAGCGGATGTTCATCCACGACGGCTTGCAGGTTGCGCAATTGATGCGCCAGGCAGAGTTGTCGCTCATGAGCCGGGGCTTTCAACTGAGGACCCCAGCAATCACTTACCCAGACCTCGGCTTGCGATTGGCCCATGACTTCGTTGATGACATCCACGCTCCGGTTGAAACGGATCACATGCAGCACGGTGTTGACGCTGCAAAACACCCATTCCCACCAGTTGTCCCCATCTACCCGGCTGCTGGTCTCATCACAATGGATCACGGCACTCTGTTGAACGGCCACTTGCAAGGCTGCGGCTTTCTGGATGGCTTGCTTCCCAGCTCGTTTCATGATCTCGTCGATCCCACCCTGACTGATCTCCACCCCGAACAGATCCAACAGGGCTTTCTGGGTGCGTTCATAGCTCATGTGCGTCTCTTGGCGGTAATACCCCACCGTGGCTTCCAGTCTGGCTCCGAAGGTCCGCTGCATCTCCAACCCACACGGCGGCGCTTGTACCTGGGCCTGCTCGCAATCCGGACAAACTACTTCGTACTGCCGTACTTCAATCACTTGTGCTTTGGCTTCCGGCAGTTCCGTGATTTGATTGACCTTGACCAACCGGCCCGTCTCTCCGCTCAAATCTGCATGGCAGTGGCAGCATTGTTGCGGCACCATATGGACCACTTCATCCGCTTGCGCTACGAACTTTCGCTCGTGTTTCTCATGCCCCTGCGGTGGACCATGCCGGCGTTTGCGCCGTCCTTTGGGCTGATTACCCTTCTGATCCTTGGAGGGCGGCTGCGAAGAATTCTTCGACGTGGTCGGCGGCTTCTTCTGGTTCTGCTCGAACTTCAGCTTCAACGCTTCAAAGTCCGCCTGAAGTTTGGCAAGCTGCTCAGCTTGTTTCAGGATCAGATCGATCAGCTCTTCTTTGGTCAGGGCTTTCAGGTCTTCTCGCATCATAGGCTGAGAATTTTACCAAATTTTGTCAGGCTTTTGCAACCCGGTGAGTAGATACCCCCTTTCTATAGTACAATTGTTCTAACAAACTGCGCTGTTGTTTGCGGGAAGTACGAGAAATTCCTGCAAGCAGGGCTGCTGCGGGCCGACCCCGCTCTCTCTCGTAAGAGAAGTCAACCAGCCGAAACGCCGCCGGGTACAACAGCGCATAACCCGGAAGAACGGCGAATGTCTCGGAGTTGAGAAACGGTTTAGTACTTAGGGCACTCCACTACTCCAGTGACAAGCCACTCGCTTTAGCGGGTGGTAGTTGACTAACGAGCGTAAATACGGGATCAATATCCCCAGATTCAGGAAAGAGGCAAGCTCCTGGATTTGAGTTTGAACAATCCCGAACTTTCGTTCACTACAATCGAGCTTTTGATCAAGACTGATACAATTTTTAATACCTGTCTTGGCCCGTAGACGCTTACACCCGGGCTGGTACGACGGGTTTGCGTAAATGCCAATCGGTTACCAGCTGGTACGCATTGGCAATATTAAACAAAAGTTGTTCGCGAAATTGCGGCCCCATAAACTGCATCCCAATCGGCAAGTCGTTCGAATCAAAACCGACCGGGAACGAAAGCCCCGGTACGCCCGCCAGGTTGGCAGGCAGCGTGAACACATCTTCCAGGTACATCGCCAATGGATCGTCGGTATGCTCTCCTATTCGAAAGGCAGTCGTTGGCGATACAGGAGCCGCGATCACATCTACTTCCTCAAACGCCGTTTCAAAATCTTGTTTGATCAAGGTGCGGACCTTTTGGGCCTGCCCATAATAGGCCTCGTAATAACCAGCGGAGAGAGCATAAGTGCCTAACATGATCCGGCGTTTAACCTCCGGCCCAAATTTTGCGCCGCGCGTCCGACGAAAGATCTCCCACATCGTATCAGCAGATAGTCGCGGTCCATAGCGAATCCCGTCGAAACGAGCCAGGTTCGCGGAGGCTTCTGCGGGTGCGATCAGATAATAGACCGGCAGGGCATATTCAGTATGGGGAAGATGGATTGAATGAACGGAGGCTCCCAGATCTTCCAGCACTTGGATCGCCTGGCGTACTGCCTGCTCAACTTCAGGTTGGATGCCTTCGATAAAATACTCGGCCGGAACACCGATGCGGATGCCGCGCACATCGATATGTGCATCTCCGGTAGCCAGCTCAATGGTTGGTACCGGCAGATCCATCGTAGTTGCGTCTAATGGATCGTAACCGGCTATTTGCTCAAACACAATTGCCACATCGGCTGCGCTGCGCCCAAACGCGCCCACCACATCCAGTGATGAGCCGTAGGCTACCAGGCCATACCGCGATACCCGCCCGTAGGTCGGCTTGATGCCCGTTACACCACAAAAAGAAGCTGGCTGGCGGACACTACCGCCTGTATCTGTACCCAGCGCCACCGGCGCCAGCCGGGCGGCAATGGCCGCGGCACTGCCACCACTGGACCCCCCGGGCACATGGGATAAATTCCACGGGTTATGGGTCGGGCCATAAGCCGAGTTCTCCGTTGAAGATCCCATCGCGAACTCATCAGTATTGGTTTTTCCCAGTATCACAACCCCGGCAGCCTGCAACCGCGCAACTGCCGTAGCATTGTAAGGCGGGATGAAGCCTTCCAGGATCCGAGAGCCGCAAGTACAGGGCATTCCTTCCACACACAGCACATCTTTGACTGCAACCGGCACACCCAACAGGGGCGGATAATCAGGCTGCGAATCTTCGCGGAATTGTCGCAGGCGTTGGTCGGCCATATCGGCCTGTGCCAACGCGCTTTCCGGTCGGAGGGTGAGAAATGCTCGCAGCTGTGGCTCCAACTGCTCAATCCGCGCTAGATATGTGGTTGTCAATTCACGACTGGATAGGTCCCCGCTCTGCAGGGCAGATATCATTTGGGATAATGTCAGGTCGATCAAGTCGGACATGCTACAGGCCTTATATTGGGGTTACGCATATGCTACCACAGACAAACCGCAGAGCGGAGTCACAAGTGTGCGACTGCCAATCTGCGGCTAAGCATGCGCCCGAATTGGATTAATTATTCCAGAACAGGCGGCACCCGGAATTGGTTATCTTCGCTGTCCGAGGCATTCATCAAGAGCTCTTGTATCGATAGGCCAGGACGCGGCTCATCCTTGCGTAAAACGCTTCTGGACGGCAAAACGCTAGAAGTGGGCGGAATTTCGGAGGTATCCAGATCCTGTAAGCGGGCCGCATAATCCAGGATAGCGGAAAGCTGCTCGCGGAAGCGGTCCAATTCTTGCTCGCTCAATTCCAGGCGGGCCAATTCGGCAATATGGTCAACTTCTTGACGGGTCAGGCGCATGCAAGCGATTATAACATCGCTTGCATGCGCCCCCGAGAATCACTGCGGCGCAGCAGGCAACAATGCAGATTTATTCAATAAGCTTGATTGTCCCAGCGGGGTATCAGTGATACTTTGATATTTGACTTCCATATCTGATTTAACGTCTACCACTCAGAGGCGTACCAGCGAAGATACTGGTTGGTGTGCGACTGCCAGTAAGCCTCTTCGTGATAACCCGGGAAAAGATACCATTCATGCGGAATATTTCGCTCAGCCAGCAGGTTCTCAAACCATTGCGCTGATCTCAGGATTTGCGCGCGATCTTTTTCGCCAATATCCATAAAGATCTTAGGAAGTGATTCGGTGGGAATGGCATCCAACCAGCTACGGATATGATATGTATCTGTCCAAAAAACTGGCAGGCTGTGAGCACCAATGCGTCCAAACAAATCCCAGCGCGATAACCCCAGATGGACCGCCCAGCCCGCACCACGCGATAAGCCGCCAATGGCCCGGTACTGTCGATCTGGAAGAGTACGGTATTCTTCGTCAATCCAGGGCACCAGCGCCTCTGCTAGCACCTTGCCAAACATATCTTCATTTGGTTGACTCCACGAACGGTCTCGAGGCAGCACCAGGATAAATGGAACGATCAAATCAGCAGCCAGCAGGTCTCTCGCTGTCTCGGGAACCCCCAACCGTTCCCACTGATCCTGGTTGTAATTTTGTCCGTGGATTAAGTACAGTACTGGATAGCGCCGGTCAGGCTGCTCTAAGTAACAGGGCGGGAGGTGTACTGTGAAGTCGAGCGGCAAGGGCAGTAAGTCACTGGGTAAACTGCCAGTCTCAACGGGTCCGGTTTCGCGCCAACAGGCAAGCGGTGTGGGAGTCGGCGGATGGTCCGGTTTGGCAGCTGCTTCGGCAGTCTCTGTCTGGGCAGGATTGGGCGATGCAGATGGCAAGGAAGGAATGGTGCTACTCGGTGACCCTGCCGCAGCAGTTGCAGTGGAAGTCTTTGTCATCGTGGAGACGTCAGTGGCTTTTCCACTCGATATGGATGGCTGGCAGCCTACCAGACCCGCCCATAGCAAACAAATAAGCCCCCATAGCAGGCTGGCATACCTAAATTTACCTGCGTTTACAAACAGGTTGCCAGCCAGCAGCTTTTTCTGGCAGTAATATCTTGGACCTTGAACTACAGAATCATCTTTGGTCATCACGGCAGCTCTGCTGGCAATCTTACATCATAGGAGCAGGCATGGTGCTGCCCGCCAAAATTACCTGCTATTTCTACAACATTCCAGACAATCAAACGCTGTGAGGCAGGAATTCCTCACAGCGCGTAAATACGGACTGGCTGCACCCATTTTAAGGTACAGGATCGATCAATTATTTCATTATGACTATGTTGAGAATGGTTACCGCTCCTCGACAACAAACCTGATGGCGGTGCGAATCTTATCATCAATCTCGACATCAACAAATTCTGGAATGAAGATTATGTTGTAACCGTCTTCCTTCAGATAACCTTTAGCGAGCGCCAGGGCTTTCACGGCCTGATTAACAGCGATAGCTCCGATCGCCTGCACATCAGCGTGCTTGTTTTCTCGAAAAACACCCGCGATGGCGCCTGCCACGGCAGAAGTTCGGGAAGTACCTGAAACCTTGATGATATCCATGGATGTTTTCCTCCCTGGCAAGGATTGTATCTGGATTGACGGTGCAGATCAAACAGCGACTCAATTACGATTGTACAAGATTTTTGGCTTGCGAGCAAGCAGCAAATTATCAAATTCTGCCAAAAAGAACGCGATTAGTAGCTATTATAACTTGCATTAGTCTGCATGACCGACCCAATTTTGGGGTTCATTGGGAATCGCTGGGGTCTGACTGTATATGAGGTAGATTTTCATTCCTCCGGTTGGACTCTGTCCATGATCACGCTTTGGGGAGCTCTGGGGGGGAGTTCACCTGGTGACCACAGCTTTACCTCTTGTCCTGTAAGGGGGTCTGTGGCACAATACGTCTGATATGGCACGTTGGACTCGTTTTATTCTCGTTTTGATCATCGGTATTGCAGGAGGCCTGCTGTACGGCTGGGTCCTGAATCCTGTTAAATATGTCGATACCACCCCGGATACACTACGGATCGACTATCAGACCGATTATGTGCTGATGGTAGCTGAGACCTATCAGGCGGATAGGGACATAGAACTGGCGATCCGGCGCCTGGCAATCCTGGGCAAACCACCGGCTGAGGTTACCCTGCAGGCAATCCTGTTCGGCGAGCAGAATGGTTATACAGACAACGACCTGCGGCTAATGCGAGCGCTCTCTGATGACCTGCAACTGATGATGCCTGAAATTGAGACGACTGGCTCATGAGAGAAAATCGCGGTCCCTGGTATCTTATAACCGGATTCGTATTGGGCTTAATCTTGGGAGTTGCCTATTCTTGGATTGTACGACCAGTGCAGTATATTAACACTTCACCGGCTTCACTGCGGCCCGACTTCAAGGACCAGTATCGGGCCTTGATTGCGGCTGCATATGCCGCCAATGGCGATCTTGTACGTGCGCGCGGCCGCCTTTCCTTGCTGCAAGACGAAGATATTTACAGGGTCCTGGCTGCCCAGGCTCAACAAACACTGGCGGATGGCAATTCGTCGGATGAGGCGCGCGCCTTGGGATTGCTGGCTGTGGCGATCGGACAAGGCCCTTCCCAGCCAGCGTTAGCTGGCCAAACAACCGGTGCACCTGCCGAGGAGCCACCTTCCATCACCACCACTCCAGCTCTACCCACCGAAAACCCAACGCTTACACTGACAATAACGGTCACTAATCCGGTCAGTGCCTCGCCAACCCAGAATGGCTCGGTTTTGGCGCAGGAGACCACCACAAGCTCACCTACAATACCGGTGCTGCCAACCCGTACCATTACGCCAACGCCTGCTCCAACTGCAACAGGCACTCTACTCCCTACCCGTACTCCCACCGCCACACCTGGGGCGCCCTATATCCTGCAAGACCAGCAAAAAATTTGCGAACCGGAGCTTGCCGGACCCCTGATCCAGGTTGTTGCCCTGGATGCAGCCGGCTCTCAGGTACCTGGAGTTGAAGCCATCGCTACCTGGCCTGGGGGTGAACAATTGTTTTATACTGGGTTAAAACCGGAACTTGGGATTGGCTATGCGGATATCGAGATCACGGTTGGGATAACATATACGCTGCGTTTAGCAGGGGCCGGGCAGAGCGTGCCTGATCTGACGGCCTTCGAGTGCGAAGATTCTGGGGGAGAACGCTACTGGGGATCCTGGTTGCTGACATTCGTACAACCATGAACTCCCTTTAGCCAACCAAAACATATAACTGGGATTGCAGCGAGATCTATACGAACCTGAGGTTTGTGCACCTCATCAGAGGATTATCCCCCCTTGCAAACAAGACATGAAACAAATTCACCATTTAGGGAACTGTTTGTGCGCCAACAACTGGTTTGCGCCTTCACACTCTCGCCCAACTCTGGCAATTCAGTTCAGCGTATGCATTAGAGCCAGCGCCCTGGAAATTACAAGCTAAAAAGCAGGTATACTTGAAAAACTTAGGACTCACACAGTTGAGGGAGGATGTGGTGTTTTAGCAGCGCCTGCCCAAATACTCACATTTTCCCCTGAACTGCGGAGCTTCTAAAACTGTACGACATGGAGGTAGTGACTTGAAAAAAATACAAATCATTGGGGCATTTTTACTGGCCATCAGCCTGCTGACAGCGGGCTGTAAAGCGCCTGCCCCAGAAACCACGCCAACGACAGACCCCAAAGCGGTGATGACCGCTGCAGCGGAAACAGCCAACGCTCGTCTGACTGAAATTATTGCCAGCACGCCCTCTCCCCTGCCGGCAACCGACACACCTACACCCGCACCCGCCACAGCCACTCCCCAGGCTACCACGGCTGCTGCAACGATCGCAGCCACTGCAACCAGTGGCGCCGCATCAACAGGTGGGGATAAAGCCGACTATGTCGCTGACGTTACTATCCCGGATGGGACCAACCTGTCCCCAGGTGCAACCTTTGTCAAGACCTGGCGGATCGTCAACTCGGGGACATCCACCTGGACAACTGCATATGCTTTGACTTATATCTCCGGCTCTCAAATGGGCGGACCGGCAAAAGTGCCGCTCACGACCGAAGTGGCGCCCGGAAAGACGGTTGACATTTCAGTAAACATGACCGCCCCCGCTGCAGCCGGCCAGCACATCGGCTATTGGAAAATGAGTAATGCCTCCGGGGCGGTGTTTGATACGCCTGTGTACGTAGATATCAACGTCACCGGCACAGCCAGCAGCAGTGCAACTGTTACCGCAACCCCGGGTGGGGCCTCTACACCGGCCGCCACAGCCACCTCATCAACAGGCAGCGGCGTAGCGGCAGTATCCCTGACCGTTGATGAAGCTAACTTTACCGGCACATGCCCACATACCTTCGTCTTTACCGCTCAGATCACCCTGAACCAGGCAACCAGTGTTACCTATAAACTGGATGTGGCAACCGGCTTTGATGTTACCTTGCCTCCGCCGGTTACGGCTACACTGAATGCCGGCACAACTGTTCTGCCTTACCAGCTGGAATTCTCAGCCGGTTTGACCGGAACGGCTGTGATGCGAATTTCATCGCCTGTCAATTTGAGTTCCAATGTTGTCACTTTTACCCTGAACTGTCAATAAACCCGGAAGCTCACCAAAAGCTGTTCCAAGGGGTTCAACTGGGAAATCTAAGTGCCTAACCGAAAAGTGGTATATGTTGTTGTTACGTCCTGCGCATGCGACAACAACCACATGCCTTCCGACTTCTCGGATAGATACTAAACCCTGGGTCGTAATAGCAGGCAAAATGGGTGTGCATGGTGGCGTGAGGCGCCAAGGACACCCATTTTGCCCAGGTTTTACTTAGCCCCACAAAGAATGGTATGTCGCTTACAAAAGCTATAAAACAGGAGGCTCACCGTCTGGGTTTCGAACTGGTCGGGATCACAAGTCCAGATCCGCCACCCCATTTCGCGGCGTTTGAAAACTGGCTAAAGGCAGGCCAACAGGCTGAAATGGCCTATTTGGCGACGGAACGCTCTCGCCTGAGGCGCGGCGATCCCCGTCAGATACTTCCTGAGTGCCGCTCAATCCTGGTGCTGGGTATTCACTATCCGCCTCCGCAGTCACATTTATTCGAGCCAGATCGCGGCCAGGTTGCCGCATATGCGAGCAGTGAAGACTATCACGACCTGCTGCCGCCCCGCCTGCAGGCGTTGGTATCCTTCATCGAAGTCCAAACCGGGGGACCGGTTCCCAATCGCTACTATACCGATACGGGCCCGATCCTCGAACGCGACCTGGCCCAACGGGCCGGACTGGGATGGATTGGAAAAAACACCTGCTTGATTCACCCCCATCGTGGTTCATATTTCCTGCTGGCTGAAATCCTGTTAGGGATCGATCTTGACCCTGACCTACCTTTCACGCCCGACCATTGTGGCAGCTGCACTCGTTGCCTGCAGGCCTGCCCAACGAACTGCATCTTGCCTGACCGGACAATCGACTCGCGGCGCTGTATATCATACCTGACCATAGAACTGAAGGGCCCCATCCCTGTAGACTTGCGGCCCATGCTGGGAAACTGGGTATTTGGCTGCGATATTTGCCAGCAGGTCTGTCCCTGGAACCAGCGATTTGCTGCGCCCGCTCAGGACACCGTCTTCACTGCCCGTTCTAATGCTCAGCAACCCGAATTGACAACCGAGTTGGGTCTCACTCCCCAAGATTTCAACCAGAAATACAAAGGCACCCCTATCAAACGCGCCAAACGCCGCGGCTACCTGCGCAATATTGCCATAGCTCTTGGCAATTCAGGTAGTCCGAAGGCAGTGCCGGCTCTTGCAGCGACGCTATCGAATGAGACTGAACCCTTAGTTCGCCAACATGCGGCCTGGGCTCTGGGACAAATTGGCGGTCCTTCTGCTCGAACAGCCCTAATAGGCGCCCTGACAAATGAGCAGGACCCAGCAGTGCGTGAGGAAATAACGACCGCACTACGACACATATAATTCACATCATTTTCGTGCCTCCCGCACGAAAGGGTCCTTGGGAATCCCTGGGGTATGGGTGTAAAAGAGGTGCTTTTGCAGGCAGGAGCCTGCAAAAGCACCTCATATTCTTTCTCACCACAGTATTTCCTAAAGAACCACACGATAGTCAACACGCGTTTATGCGATGTTATAATGCGGCTATGAAATTTCGCTACTGGACACTTTTATTGGTTGGGCTGCCTGTGTTTTGTTTGCTTTCAGTTGGGCTTTATCAAATCCCACCGGTCCGGGAACGACTGGCATGGCGGATAGACAGTCTTCGAACGCGGGTTCTGCACACCATAAATCCGCCTGAACAGGTAGTATTTGTACCGCAAGAGCAGGTAGATGCCATAGTCCAGGCGACTTTACAAGCCCTGGTGCCCAGCGCAACGTCCAGCCCTTTTCCCAGTGATACCCCCACTCAGCCCGGACCTACAGTTACTCCGCAGCCCAGTCCTACGCCGACATCGCCGCCCACACCCTTGCCACCTGCCATAACTTTAAGTGGTATTCGTCACGATTGGCAGCAGATGAACAACTGCGGCCCCACAACCCTGGCTATGGCGCTGTCTTACTGGGGCTGGGAGGGAGACCAGACAGACACCCGCGCTTTTCTGAGACCCAATTTCCGGGAAGTCGATGATAAAAACGTCAACCCGGACGAAATGAAGGCATATATCGAATCCCAGACCGATTTACAGGCGATCGTTCGAGTGGGCGGTGATCTAGAGACGATCAAGGGTTTTCTGGCTGCCGGTTTTCCGGTTGTTATCGAAAAGGGCTTACAACACAGCCCAAAGGACTGGATGGGGCATTACGTGCTGTTCACTTCCTATGATGATGCCAATCAGATGTTTTAACCTACGACAGCTACACCGGGCCTGGAGTAAATGTCAAAGTTCCTTACAGTGATATGGATGGCAGCTGGTGGCGAGATTTCAACTATCTCTACCTCGTGATTTATCCACCCGAGCGCCAGGCGGAGGTGTTTGACATCCTTGGCCCACAGGCTGATCCGGATGCCAATTTCCAGTATGCTGCTCAAAAAGCCCGCCGGGAAACCGGCGAGTTAACCGGGCGCGATCTGTATTTTGCCTGGTACAACCTGGGGTCAAATCTGGTGGCTTTGCAAGATTTCGGCAGCGCGGCCCAGGCTTATGATCAGGCCTTCATCCTGTACCCTTCAATTGCAGAGGCTGATCGGCCCTGGCGGATGCTCTGGTACCAGACCGGTCCTTATCCGGCGTACTACTACACTGGAAGATACCAGGATGTCATCGAACTGGGCAGCCAAACGCTCTCTTTCCTTGGAAAACCCATCCTGGAGGAGACTCTATACTGGATGGGTAAGGCTCGCGAAAGCCAGGGCGACCTGGAAAAAGCCATCTCCAACTTCAAAACAGCCGTAGACATTAATCCAGGCTCAACCCCTGCTGGACAAGAATTAATGCGTCTCGGGATTGAATACCCATAAGAAAGATGATCTATCGGGAATCGCCTGAGGGTTCCCGGATTTGGATGGACTGTGTGCGTCTGCACGGGCCCACAAATCGGGTGATCCTCTATGGTAATTCCAAAGGAATATTATTGGTGCAAGATGCAAAGAAAGACAATTTTAAGGCTCGCTATAGCCCTTCCGATCCTGTGCCTGATTTCTGTAGCAGCCTACAACCTGCCCCCAATCCATGAACGCCTGGCCTGGCGCATCGAACAGGTACAGATCAGGGTAAAGTCCATCCTCTCACCACCAGAGCGGATCGAGTTCATTACCCAGCCTCAAACCACGCCCCTGAGCGTTGGCTCCAATCTGCCCAGCTTGACCCCGACCCAATCACCAACCAGCACACCTACGGCAACCAAACCAGCCAGCACGCCCCAACCGTCTGCCCCGCCCACGCTGACTGCCACACCATTGCCGGCTGCCCTTAACCTGAGCGGCGTGCGTTATATGGACCAGCATGGATTGTGGAATTACTGCGCGCCCTCTAATCTGGCTATGGCGCTCTCCTTTTGGGGTTGGGAGGGTGACCGTCTGGATACCGGCAAAATCCTCAAGCCTTATGATAAAGATAAGAATGTGATGCCATACGAAATGGCTGATTATGTCCAATCTTACACAGATTATGAGGTCGTCAATCGGGTGGGGGGCGATTTCAATTTACTGAAACGCTTTGTGGCACACGGGTTTCCGGTACTGGTTGAAAAAGGCGCATATATCCGCGATTTTACCGGCGTGGTTAGCTGGATGGGGCACTACGAGGTTGTTACCGGCTACGATGATGCCCGAGATGTATTCATCACCCAGGACTCGTATTTCACACCCGATTATGAGGTTGCCTACGACGAATTTCTGCAAGGCTGGCGATCATTTAACTATGCCTATCTGGTGATCTATCCACCCGACAAAGAGCAAGACGTCATGGACATCCTCGGTGCTCAGGCGGATGAAATTGCGAACCTCCAGACAGCCGCGGCAGTAGCTTCTCAGGAAATATACGCCTTGACCGGGGTTGATCAGTTCTTTGCCTGGTACAACCGCGGCACCAACCTGATGCTGCTTCAGGATTACGGCGGCGCGGCTGCAGCTTACGATGAGGCCTTTGCCATCTATAATCAGTTACCCGAGGATAAAAGCATCCGTCCATACCGAGTTCTGTGGTATCAAACAGGCCCATACTTTGCCTATTATTATACAGGCCGGCATTATGATGTCATCAGTCTGGCAGACACAGCCATCAATGCGGCCCTGGACCAACCGGCTTTGGAAGAGAGTTATTACTGGCGGGCCATGGCAAAAGCGGCCCTGGGCGATTCTACCGGCGCAATTGACGACTTTCGCACCAGTTTGAAATACCATCCCGACTTTGAACCTACACTATACCAGCTGCAAGTGCTGGGTGTTGAGCCATGAAAGCTGGGGCATAGATAATCCATATAGCAAGGGCAGGATGCCGCCCCATGAATCAAGAACTGCTAAAAGCTTCCCAAAGAGGCCAAACCTTATGATAAAACTGCTTCATTTTGCTGACGCTCATATCGATATGGCTAACTTCGGACGCCACGATCCAGAATCGGGACTGCCGGTTCGAGTTATGGATTTCCTGAAATCGTTGGATACGATTGTCGACACCGCGATAGCGGAAGAGGTCGACCTGGTTTTATTTGCCGGCGACGCCTACAAGGATCGCAATCCGGCCCCAACCTTCCAGCGCGAGTGGGGCCGGCGGATCATGCGGTTATCGCGGGCGGGTGTACCGACCCTTCTGTTGGTGGGCAATCACGATCTCTCCCCGGCCCTGGGACGGGCGCATGCCTTGGAAACTTTTGATACCCTGGAAGTGCCAGGGGTGCGCGTGATCGACCGGCCCACATTTTTGCATCCGGAGGATTTGAACCTGCCAATCCAGATTCTGGCCTTACCCTGGATTTCGCGCTCCGGGTTGATGGCCCATCTGGAGGTTCGCGGCAGCGATCCAGCCCAGATATACCGCGAGCTCGAGGAGCGCCTGACAGAGTTGGTCAACCAGTGGCTGGAAGCTGTTGACCCAACCCTGCCCGTCATATTGACTGCCCACGCATCCGTGCAAGGCGCTAAATATGGCGGCGAACGGACGGTCATGTTGGGTGGAGATCTGGTGCTGTCCGGTTCCATGGTGCGGGACCAACGCCTGGATTATGTCGCACTCGGCCATATTCACAAACCCCAGAATTTGAATGCCAATTCGGATAAACCTCTCGGTTACGATCATCCCCCCGTGATTTATCCCGGATCGATTGAACGGGTGGATTTTGGTGAAGCCAAAGACGATAAATTTTTCGTGATCGCCAACATCGAGCGTGGCAAAACCGTGGTTGAGTGGCGAAAGCTGGAAAATATCCGGCCTTTTGTCGACCGGTTTGTGCGGCTTGAGGAACCGGAGCAGATCACGGACCAGCTGTTAAACGCTTTGCCCGGAGCTGAAGAACTGAAAGGCGCGATTGTCCGGTTGGTATTGGAATATCCTCGGGAATGGGAAGCATTGATCGACGAAGCGGCCCTCCGTGATCACGCCAGCCAATCTTTTGAATTTCACCTGGTCAAGCGTCCCCAGATGGAGAGCCGCATTCGCCTGCCAGAAGGTCAGGTAGTTGGAAGTCTGACGCCGCTCGAACTGCTGGATAAGTTTTGGGGCGCCAGCCACACTGAAATTTCTGATCGAGAAGCTTTAAACCAACTGGCAGCCCAGGTGATGCAAAGTACCGAAGAAGACCTTTAGGCTATTCCAACCCACCACAGGATTCCCCAGAGAGCCCGTGAAGACGCTGTTTAGGAATTCCTGGCGCAGATCCCCAAAGACCCCGTGAAGATCAGGAATAGTCTCTCAATTGATCGCGGTATAATGAAATCTATGAATTTGAAAGAAGAACTCAAAAACTCCGTAAGAGATGCTATGCGCACCGGCGACGATCGACGCAAAAGCACCCTGCGGATGGCGCTTGCGTCGATCCAGCTGGCCGAAGTTGAAAAACGCGCCCCCCTGGATAACGAAGCAATCATGGCGATTTTGCAGAAGGAAGTAAAATCTCGCCAGGAGGTGATTGCCGAATCCCAACAGGCCAACCGGCCTGATCTGATTGAAGAAGCCATCGCCGAGATCGCGATCCTGGATAAGTTCCTACCTGCTCCTTTTACCCAGAAAGAATTAGAGATCCTGGTTCGCAAAGCGATTGCAGAAGTGGGCGCTACATCTGCTCGCGAGATGGGTCAGGTTATGAAAGTCCTGGTGCCGCAGCTAAAAGGTCGCGCGACTGGCAGTGAAGCCAGCCAGGTTGTCAGAAAGCTGTTGCAGTAAGTGGAGGATCCAGCGGCTAAATTTTCTCGTAATGCCGCTCGTTTTGCCAATGTCCGAAGTAACGATACAAAAGAAACGCCGCCGCTCAATATATCTGGCCATTTTACTGGTGATGACTGTGATTCTGACGACGGCTGCCTTGATGTTGCCCCTTATAAACCGCCTGCTATCGCCTTCTCTGCAGGCTGGTCAGGTTGCTCCAGAAGATGTATTAGCGCCTGCTTCCATAACTTATGAAAGCGAAGTCCTCACAGAACAGCGCCGGGACACTGCCGAGCGATCGGTTCCTCCGGTCTATACTCGGGCAGATACCAGGGTTGCCCGGCAGCAATTGGAACGACTGCGAGCTGCTCTGGCTTATATCAGCAGTGTCCGGGGGGATGCCTACGGCAGCGAAATAGAGAAACTGGCCGATCTGGCTGCGCTCGAGAATATACACCTGAGCCAGAACACTGCCAGTAAAATCTTAACCCTGAGCGACTCGCGCTGGCAAGTCGTGCAGCAAGAAGCAATTGTCGTTCTGGAGCAGGTGATGCGCAGCACGATCCGCACTGACCGGCTTGAAGATTTCCGCAGTGGTGTTCCAGCGCTTGTCAGCCTATCGCTCCCAGAAGAACAGGCCAACATCGTAGCTGAATTGGCCGCTGGCTTTGTTGCCCCCAACAGCCTCTTTAGTGAAGAATTGACGAACGCCGCTCGGCAGACTGCGCGGGCAGCCGTCGAACCTATTTCCCGCACGTTTATTATCGGTGAGCAGGTTGTTCAGCGGGGTCAGGTCCTGACCGAAGAAGATCTGGAAGCCCTACAGCGGTTTGGATTGTCTCAGCCTCAACAGAGCTGGGAAGAACCAGCCAGTTCGGCAGTTCTAGCGGTGCTCATGACCGTGTTTATGGTATTCTTCCTCAGGCGCCAATCGCAGACCGCTCAGATGCACGATTCCCGCAGCCTGACCCTGCTAACTGTCCTATTCCTGGTTTTCCTCTTCGGCGCTCGCTTGACCATCCCAGGACAGGCAGTTATTCCCTACGCCTTTCCTATTGCCACTTTTGGCCTGATCGTAGCAGCCTTATTCAACACCAAACTGGCATTATTTTCGTCTTTACCCCTGGCTATTTTGGTAGCCTTTGGCCTGCCCAATCAGCTGGACCTGACTCTTTATTACATTATGGGCGGGCTGTTTGGCGTGTTGTCGCTTGGACGCGCTCGCCGGATGACTGCTTTCTTCTGGGCCGGGGGAACCATTACAGCGGCAGGAGCTCTGGTGATCATCGCTTTTTATTTGCCAAAACCCACCTCCGATCTGGTTGGCATTACAACTTTGGTGGGCACGGCTATTTTTAACGGCCTGGCCTCTGCCAGCCTGGCGGTAGTGCTGCAGTTCTTCCTGGCCCAGATTCTTGGGTTGACAACCCCCATGCAGCTGACCGAACTTTCCCGGCCCGACCAGCCCGTTTTGCAGCTGATTCTGCGAGAAGCACCAGGCACCTACCAGCATAGTTTGCAGGTGGCTAACCTTGCGGAGCAAGCCGCTGAACGGATCGGCGCAGATGCCCTTTTAACTCGCGTGGGCGCGCTTTACCATGACATGGGAAAGGCTGAAAACCCGATCCTTTTCATTGAAAATCAAATTCCAGGCTATCAAAATCCACACGATGAGCTGGATCCACTCACAAGTTCAGCCATAATTATCCGCCATGTAACGGACGGCCTGGAGATGGCCCGTAAATATCGTTTGCCGCGCCGGATATGGGATTTTGTGCTCGAACATCACGGAACGATGATTACCCGCTACCAATATGTCAAGGCGGTCGAAGCGGCCGGCGGAGATGAAAACCGGGTAGAGATGGAAACTTTTCGCTACCCGGGGCCACGCCCGCAATCACGCGAGACTGCGATCTTAATGCTGGCAGATGGCTGTGAAGCGCGCGTGCGAGCAGAACGCCCAACGGACGAAGCGGTTTTAAAAAGTATCGTCAAGTCTGTCGTCGATACTCGCATCGCGATCGGACAATTGGACGACACGGACCTGACCTTGCGGGAATTGAGCCGTATTCAAGAGTCTTTTGTAGCTACCTTACGTGGTATTTACCATCCCCGCGTCCAATACCCCAAATTACAAAAGGCCACAGCCCAGCCCATGCCCGCTGCAGCTGATATCCCAACCCTCAGCAGGGGTGGAGAAACCCCCCAAGCTTCCCGGCAAACCTCTGACGCGCCTTTCGGTAATCCGGTTGATAACGCCTCATCGACATCTTGAGAACGTAATGATATTTTTTCACATTGATGACAGCTTACAGCTAGATGACCCCCAGACCACTGCTGTTGCCTGGCTGGAACGAGCGGCACAGCAAACCCTGCTTTTTGCCAAAATAGCGCCAGAGGCTGAATTGAGCCTGGTCCTTTCCAATGACGCGCGTCTGCGGGACCTTAACAACCAGTTCCTGAACATTGACGAGCCAACTGATGTACTCTCTTTCCCGTCAGACGAAACAGATCCGGATTCCGCTGCACCTTATCTGGGGGACGTGATTATTTCCTACGAACGCGCCAATCTCCAGTCGCAGGCAGCCGGGCATAGCATTAAAGACGAATTGGAGTTGCTGGTCGTTCATGGTGTGCTGCACTTAATTGGCTACGACCATGCTGACCCGGAAGAGCAGCAGGCCATGTGGGCTGTTCAGTCTGAGATCCTGGAGCAACTAGGCTCATCGATTTCTCCCCCTTGATCGCCGGCCGCTGATTACCTGCATCCGCGCCACTTTCCTATTGAAACTGGATTTGTACAAGAACGGGCATACTATGGTCCCATTTATCCGATCTCGAGCTATATCTTTTCGCTATGCATTTTCGGGATGGTGGTTTGTAATCCGCACCCAGCGCAATGCCTGGATTCATGCTCTTGTCAGCATTGCAGTGGTGATCGTATCTATCTGGCTGGGATTAACAGCCCGCGACTGGGCGACCATCGTTGTAGCAATCGCCATGGTTTGGACAGCCGAGTTCATTAATACAGCCCTGGAGGCGGTGGTTGACCTGGCAAGTCCTCAGCAGCATTATCTAGCCAGGGTAGGCAAGGACGTTGGCGCAGCAGCCGTCCTGATTGCTGCCGCCAGCGCGGCGCTGATCGGATTTCTAATCCTTGGCCCGCCCTTATGGCAGCGTTTACAAAGCTTATTAGGCGGATAGGCGCAGCATCCAGATACCCAGCTACTAAGGGCGTTAATAAATAGTGAGCATGCTAGCCGTATGCCCACTGCCCATCCATTTTGCTCTATTTCTACCTTGGGCTCAGCAGTTACTTCCAAGCACCGGAACATGATTGAGGTATAAATGTCTGATTTATCTTTTCGATTTGGCACTGTCGGTTCCCCTGTATCAACCCCCAAGAAACCGGGCGGCAGTGTTGGCGCGATAATCCGCATGCGCGAGCTAAAATTGGGCGCGCTGGAATTAGGTTGGGTCCGGTCCGTCCGTGTTTCAGAACAGACTTGCAAAGATATAAAAAGCACCGGGGAGCAAGAGAATATCGCGATTAGCGTGCATGCACCATATTTTATCAACTTGAATGCAGACAAGCAGGAGTGGCCTAAGTCACGCCAACGCCTGATGGATGCAGCTCATTATGGGTATCTGGCAGGTGCAACCGATGTCATTTTTCACCCGGGCTCCTATTTCAAACAGCCCGCAGAATTCGTGCTACCGCTGGCCATCCAGCGGCTGCAAGGCTGCCTGGATGAACTGCAAGCCGCTGACAACCTGGTCACCCTGCGCCCGGAGACGATGGGAAAATCTGCCATGCTGGGCTCTCTGGAAGATACCCTCGCCATGAGTAAAGAAATCTCCAACGTGCTGCCTTGCCTGGATTTCGCTCACTTGCACGCTCGTCCAGGAGACGGTTCGTTGAACACCTATGAAGAGTGGGCTAAAGTGTTGGAGACATACGCCAAATATCTGGGAGCAGAAGCTCTTCAATCCCTGCACATTCACATGTCTGGCATCGAATATGGCGATAAAGGTGAAAAAAAACACCTCCCGATTGAAGAAGCGGATATCGACCTGCGCGCCATACTGAAAGCGTTGAAGGATTTCAATTGCCGAGGTCGAATCCTATGCGAAAGCCCAGTGATGGAAGAGGATGCTACGTTAATGCAGCAAACCTGGATGGAAATCAGCGGGGAGAGCCAGGATTGAGCGGGATAAAGATTTATTACCGTTCTCTGGAAGAAACACAATCGACTATGCAGAACTGCCGGCTGTGCATGGAAGCAGGCTATGAAATCTACCCGCGAGCCATATTCTCGGGGGATCAAAGTGCAATGGTCATGATTATTGGCCAGGCACCCGGAATTACAGAAAAAGAAGCTGGCCGGCCCTTTAATGCGGGCAGCGGTACGCGCCTTTTCCAATGGCTGGCCGAGGCAGGGATCCAGGAGGACTGGTTCCGATCCACTCAATATATGACTTCGGTAACCAAATGTTACCCGGGACGGGCTGCTGGGGGGAGCGGCGATCGAGTGCCCACTCGGGCTGAACAGGCTCTCTGCCGCCCTTTCCTGGAAGCTGAAATTGCTTTTGTCGATCCAAAACTCCTGATCCCGGTCGGTCGACTGGCGATCGAACTGTTCTTCCATAAATCAATGCCGCTGAACAAAATAATCGGCACAGAAAAACTGCTTGACGGCCGTTGGATTATCCCTCTACCTCACCCATCGGGTGCCAGCCGCTGGCACCAGGTTGAAGAAAACAAAGCGATCATCAATCAGGCTGTTGAACTGATAAGAGCGCGGACAATCCAGATCTTTCCAGATATTATTTTTTAGCGAGACTGGCTATCGGATTTTTGGATGCCTCAATTTTTGAGGGCATTACAGGATTTCCAAAAGCCCCCTTGTTGAGAATATCTGCTTCGAGATCAAAGCGATATCAGATCCATTCAAAGGCAACGCCCCGGCGATACATACCGGGGCGTTGTCTTTCTTGGTCAAATCTTGAGAGCGTTAACGGATCTGCTCAAAATCAACTAGCAGTAGATTTTTGTCGCATTCTGCATAAGTATCAAAATAAACTTTGTCAGACATCGGCAAGCCTTGCTGATCCAGAACCTGCAGCCATAGGGTACCTTTCGATTCAATGGGCCGGTTTGCCAGGCGGAATTCATAGAAGCCTGCCCCATAACTGGTGGCCAGACCGGTCAGGGTCAGGCTGAAGTCGCCCGGGCCGGGAGCTCCTGCCAGTACACCTCCCAGCTGTACTTGTTGGCCGCTAATAACCGAATCCCGCAGGTCAAATACTCGGCCGGCTACACCCATCCAATCGCAGCCTGCGTCAGGATAGGCAAAATTTTCGATGGCAGCGTACTTATCGCCTTTTAATACGAACGGCTTACCCCCAGCAGTGGGCTCAACTGTAATGGTCCCGGTGATGCCTTCACCGGATGCGAGCGAAAAGAACGTTGGGGATGGCGGCAGAGTAGCTGATGGTTTCGGCGTAGGGGTTTCTGTGGGCGGGTTGGTTGGCTCTGGAGTCCAGGTTGGTGGAAGAATGCCCCGGGGAGTAGGGGTCACAGTCGGAAATTGTAAGGCTGCCGGTATCGTTGGCGGCGGGAAGGGATTCAGGCCTAAATTCGGGTTGATAAAGACCATGAGAAACACAAGTGCCAGGCATACCACGCTGAGCATCACCAGCACTGTCAAAATATTCCAAATTATGCCAGAAGCTGAGCGGGTTCGATAGCCAACCGGTTCGCTAAAATCAAGATCTTCCATAGTTTCCTCTTCGTGTCCTAGGGGCATATCTTACAACCCCTTCTTATGATGAGTCCAGGTTTCAACCAGATAACCTGTCCGAGTAAACAGCATCACTGCTATTATGGCTTCAGTATGTTGATTGCGCTCTGGCTGCGGCGTTTCTCAAGCCAGCTTTGCAGCGCCCTGGTTTGCAAAACCCGGTGAGCATCAGGTGTTAATGGGTGATTCTCATCTCGTCCTATCACCTGAAGAATGTGATAGCCTGCTGCTGTCTCAACGATACCAGTGATTTGGCCAGGCTCCAGGCTAAACAAGGCTTCATCCAATCTGGAATCCGTGAGATACCCAAATGGGAACCAACCCAAATCGCCCTGATTTACCGGGTCGTACTGCGACGCCAATTTAGCCAAATCTTCACCACGTATCAAACTGTCGAGTACCTGCTGCGCTTCTTCCAGATTGTCGAGCAAAATCTGGCGGGCATGGATTTGATCGGCTGTTTCCGGCACCTCTGCAACAATCAGATCTCGCATCCAGGCGGCAGAAATAGCCTGTTTCAGAGCCTGGCGAAAATCAGCTTCACGGTAGCCATTCTCAGACATCCAATTCGCGAGTGATTGCTGATCGCCCAGTTGGGCTATTCTTTCATCCAACAGTGCTTCATCAACTTGATAGCCATTTTCCCGAGCTGCCTGAGCCAGTAAACTTTCATCTATCAAATTGTTCAACACCCGGGCCTCAATCTCAGTTGTGATCTCCCCACCAACCCCTGCCTGATAACGCGCCAGCTCTGCCTGAAAAATTGCCAGGGGTATGCCTTCTCCATTCACCTCGGCTGCTAAGGGCAGCGGGGTAAGGGAAGGTTGGAAAGGAGTCAGGGTCAGAGTCGCCGGTCTTACAGTAGGCACTGGTGAACTCACTACTGCATCCGTTGCAGGTGTTATGCCATCTCCTCGGCTGCACCCGCTGATCGAAATGGTAAGAAAGGCGAATACCCAAAAACAGGGTAAAATTTTTGATAGATTAATTATTCGGTTCATACGTTGACCGATTATAACCTGCACTGTCGCTCTTCAGAAATTTCTGTGATTTGTCCCAAGTTTGGGTGCAACAACAGGACTTCCCAAAGACCCAGCACCACTAGATTGTAGCATTTCATTATAGAAGTTACAATTAGGGTCGATAAAATTGTAAGGCCATGAAAAGAGACCATCTATGCAGCGCACTACCCTCAGGTCTATCGTCCGCGTTCTTTTTAAGCACTTAAGCCACCTGGAAGTGGTTGGGCTGGATAATCTTCCCGCTGATAGCAGCTACATTCTGGCGGTCAACCACCTCGGGCGGCTGGATGCTCCACTGGTATTCTCTTTAGTCGAGCGTGAGCGCCTAAGTGCGCTGGTCGCCGACAAATATCAAAGCAGCCCTTTTTTTCGATGGATCGTCAACCAGGTGAACGGAATCTGGATTAATCGAGATGAGGCTGATATTCGAGCCTTGAAAGCCGCCCGAGATTATTTGAATGCTGGAGGTGTCTTGGGGATAGCGCCGGAAGGTACCCGAAGCCAAACTGGTAAGCTGCAGGAAGCTAAAACGGGCGTGGCTTATCTGGCAGATAAAGCCAACGTTCCAGTCATTCCGGTCGGTATCTGTGGGACCCAAATGGCCCTCACTGAACTGCTGAAATTTCGCCGCCCTAAAATCCGAATCGTTTTTGGCGAACCACTCAAATTGGAGCCAATCAACCGGAGCACACGGGCCGCTAACTTGCAACGCAACTCTGATGAAATCATGTGCAGGATTGCGGCCTTGCTGCCTTCGGAGTATCACGGAGTCTATCAGGATCATCCCCGTTTGCAGGCGCTCCTGGCTGAGCAATCCGGCTCAAAGAGTAAACCAGACCAACAAGCTGAGTCCACCTCTGTCGTTCTGGAATGATAGTAAGTATTAATTGTAGAGCGGCTCGGGGGTCCCAAAATGCCTCGAGTGGCTGTGCAAATAATAAATTCAAGTGAGGAGATGCTGATGACTGTTAATACGGAAACTCTACGAGCGTTGCAGCAAGAGAACCTGCGCCTGAAGAGCGAGAACCAGGATCTGCATACTGAACTTACCCATTTGCGGCAAGCCATCAGAGCGTTGAGTGAGCTTCAACAGAATCTTGACTTTATAACAGTTCAGACGAATGTCTTTGCGTTAATCAACCGCATTCTATCATCCGCACTGGATGCGGTTGACTCGCAGGATGGTTCGCTCCAGCTGCTGGATGAGGAGGCTCATGAACTGGTTTTCGTTGAAGTCCAGGGGGCAGCCCGCGACCGACTGCTCAACTATCGGATGCCTGACCACGAAGGCATTGCCGGCTGGGTAGTCGCCAATCATAAGCCTCGCCTGGTTCCGGATACATATCAAGAGCCGGTATTTTCACCCCTGGTAGATCGTAAGATAGGGTTCAGAACAAATTCCTTAATCTGCGTACCCCTGCTCGACCAGGAACGGATTATTGGCGTAATTGAAGCAGTCAACACCCGCTCGGGGGATCCTTTCAAAGAAAACGACCTGGATATTCTGTTGTTAGTGGCCCAGTTGGCAAGCCTGGCAATCGTGAAAGCAGAAGGGAAGCGATCAATTTAGCATGGCCTGCCCGAAACCAGATTGTGGCAGTCTGGTGCAGATGATCCCAAAACTAATATACGCCCAACTGAAGCTTGCGACTTGACAGAAGTATGTTTTTGGAGATAATTAGATCCAACGTCATAAAGCGATGACGGAGGAAAGTAGGCCAGGTGCAACGATAAATTCGTTCACCGAATCCGACAGGGAGGCCTGGGGCATTGACTGAAACCCCGGCCCGGTGGAAGCTGGCCGAAGTTCCCTCTCGAGCTTCCCAGGGGAACTGTCAGGCGTAGAAACCAAATCCGACGCCTCAAGAAGGCCTGACACAGTAGTTTGGGACGCTGCCTCAGCGTTATTGGAGGAACCAATCGCCATTCGTAGACTGTAAGTCAGTTCTGCCAGGCCGTTGGTGATCGAGTGGGCCGTATATATACGGTCAATGAGGGTGGTACCGCGGGAAAGCATCCCGTCCCTGTAATGGGCGGGATTTTTTTATTTCCGCCCGAACCGGTCAAGTGATCAGATAGGTTATCGGAGTGCCGCGAGGGTACAGATGTTATGGAGGAAAAATGCTCGAAGAATTGCATAAGGTCGAACAATCGGCTCAGGCTGACCTGAACCTGATCCAGAACGAAGAGGCACTTCAGCAATGGAGGGTCGTCCATCTCGGTCGCAGTTCAGCCCTGATGAGGGTCTTCGATAAACTTGGCAGCCTGGCAAAAGAAGAACGCCCGATTATCGGACGCCGGGCGAATGAAGTCAAACAGACCCTGGAGCGAGCTTATACGGAAAAGAACGAACAACTGCGCCAGGTCGCGCTCGAACGATCCTTGCAAATGGAAAAATTGGACGTCACATTGCCGGGCCGGTCAATCCGTCGCGGCAGCCTGCATCCTGCTACCCAGACTTTAAGACAAATTTATCGTATTTTTGGCGATATGGGTTTCCAGATATACCGTTCGCGTGAGGTTGAAACCGACGAATTCAACTTCGAACTGCTCAATATCCCGGCCCATCATCCGGCCCGCGACATGTGGGATACGTTTCATACCAAGTCCCCAGGCGTACTGCTGCGCACCCACACCTCGCCTGGACAAATCCATGTGATGCACGAATACGCTCCCGAACCAATCCGGGTTATACTGCCGGGGATGTGCTACCGCTACGAACAGGTCAGCGCTCGCTATGAAATGCAGTTCAACCAGGTAGAAGGCCTGGCCATTGAAGAGCATATCACGATGGGTGATCTCAAAGGGACTCTGAGTGATTTTGCCCGGCGAATGTTTGGTCAGAATGTGAGAACCCGCTTTCGAGCCTCGCATTTCCCGTTCACGGAACCGAGTGCTGAAATGGATGTGGAATGCTTCCTGTGCAGCGGCGCAGGGTGTGCAGTCTGCAAGGGGACTGGTTGGTTGGAAATCCTTGGCTGCGGAATGGTCCATCCTGCTGTTCTGCGCAATGGGGGTTACGACCCGCGCAAATACACCGGCTTTGCCTTTGGGATGGGGGCTGAGCGCATTACTATGCTACGCCACCACATAGATGATATCCGTTACTTCTGGGGCAACGATTTGCGTTTCCTGGAACAATTTTAGCTTTTTAGGAATTTCTGTACTGGTTCGCCCTGATCGCAGAAGTTCCTCAAGATCCTGAACAAGGAGTGCATGGAATGAAAGTGCCGTTATCCTGGGTGAAAGATTATGTTGAGCTCAGCCTGCCCATTGAGGATCTGGCTTACCGTCTGACTATGGCTGGTCTGGAAGTTGAAGAAATCTATTACGTGGGTCTGCCCATGAACGAAGCAGCCGCACACAGACGCGAAACCAAGACCACCGGGATGGAGTGGGATCGTGAGAAAATTGTTGTTGCTGCCATTCTGGAAGTGTTGCCCCATCCCAACGCCGACCGGCTGGTGCTGTGCCGCCTCGATGATGGGCAAGTAGAGCAAACCGTACTGACCGGCGCGCCCAATCTGTTCGAGTACAAAGGCGCTGGTCGTCTGGAAAAACCACTCAAGGTGGCCTACGCGAAAGAGGGAGCCCGCATTTTCGATGGGCACCAACCCGGACAAGTACTCACCACGCTGAAAAGAGCAAAAATTCGGGGCATTGAATCGTATTCTATGGTTTGCTCCGAGAAAGAATTAGGCATCTCAGATGAGCATGAGGGCATTATCATTCTCGATGATGACGCCCCTTTAGGTATGCCTCTGGCGGATTATATGGGTGATGCGGTGCTTGATATCGCCATCACACCTAATATCGCCCGAAATGCCAATATCCTGGGGGTCGCGCGCGAAATAGCAGCTCTAACCGGTCAGCCATTTTCTACACTGGATACCTCGTTCAAAGCCGATGGCCCTTCGATCGAAGGTCAAGCAGCCATCGAAATCACCGAACCTGAACTCAACCCCCGTTTTGTTTTAGGACTGATCCAGAACGTGCAGATTCGCCCCAGCCCTTATTGGGTTCAGCGCAGGCTGCGGCTGGCCGGTATGCGCCCGATCAACAATATCGTTGATACGACCAATTATGTGATGCTGGAAGTCGGGGAACCGCTGCACGCATTTGACTATGATGTTCTGGTCCAAAGAGCTGGCGGGCAGGCGCCCACTATTATTACCCGCCGGGCAAAGCCCGGTGAGCGCATCACAACCCTGGACGATGTCGACCGCCCCCTGAACGATTTTACTGTCCTGGTTTGCGACACGGCTGGACCGCTCTCAATTGCAGGCGTGATGGGTGGCGCCGAGTCCGAGGTGGGCCCTGGGACACGCAATATCCTGCTGGAGGGAGCCGCCTGGAATTTTATCAACATCCGCCAGACTGTCGCAGCTCAACGCCTGCAATCAGAGGCTGCCTATCGATTCTCGCGCGGTGTCCATCCCGCCATTGCCAGGCAGGGTGTAAGCCGCTGCCTTGAATTAATGCGCCGCTGGTCTGATGGGATTGTCTCAAAAGGGCTGATAGATCAATATCCCCTGCCGCCTGAAGATCCCACAGTCGAGATCACCCCCATGGATGTCCAACGCTGGCTTGGAATTGAGCTCTCTGTGGAGCAAATTGCTGAAATTCTCAGCCGGCTATTATTCAAGGTTGAAGTGGATGGGCAAACAATCCGAGCCACCACGCCCGCTCACCGCCTGGATATCGAGACCGGTATCCACGGTTTAGCCGACCTGATGGAAGAGGTTGCCCGGATCTATGGCTACGACCGGATCCCGGAAACACGCCTATCGGCCGAGTTGCCGCCTCAACGCAGTGATATCCATCTTGAACGCGAAGAACGCGTCCGAGATTTGCTGGTAGGGTTAGGGCTTCAAGAAGTGATTACCTACCGTCTGACCTCCCAGGAGCGGGAAGCCCGGCGGTTTGCCCCAGATCTTCCAGCAGACGATAAAGCCTACATCACCCTGGCCAACCCAATTGTCAGCGACCGGGACATACTGCGTCACAGCCTGCTAGCAAGTATGCTGGAAGTTGTGGAACGAAACGCTCGCTTGCGTGAGCGGATGGCTTTATTTGAGATCGGTCCGGTTTTCCTGGCATCTGAAGAAGGCATTCTACCAGATGAGGTCCCTATGCTAGTCATAGCCCTTACTGGAACCCGAGACCTTCCCGCATGGCAGGGAGATGATCCTGGAATCATGGACTATTATGACCTGAAGGGTATTCTCGAGGCGCTATTCTCCGCCCTGCATCTGGATGGGGTCCGGTACGAACCCAGCAAACATCCTAGCTTCCACCCTGGCAAATGCGCCCGCATCCTGCTGGACGAACAGCATCTTGGCATGCTGGGGGTCCTGCACCCACTGGTTCGAGATCATTACGAATTACCTGAAACGCCGCTCCTGGCAGCCGAATGCTACCTGGGAACCATCCTGAACGCAATCCAGGATCGATTCTCAATTGAGCCAGTGGCCTCCTTCCCGCCTGCTCTAGAAGACCTGGCGGTAATTGTCGCTGAGGCGATACCCGGCGCACAGGTTGAGGATGTCATCCGCAAGGCTGGCGGTCCAACTTTACGCGATGTCCGCCTGTTCGACGTTTATCGTGGCGAACAGATCGGCCCCGGATTGAAGAGCCTGGCCTACAGCCTGACCTACCAGGCGCCAGATCACACCCTGACTGATAAGGAGGTCCTCAACCTACGCCAGCGGGTCATACGCCGCCTGGAACAGGATTTAGACGCCCGTTTACGCAGTTGAACTTTTCACTTACAAACAGAAATTCTTATCAAACAACTTTAATGCAAGGAGGATGACGACATGCAAGATAGCGACAAAAGAACCGTTGGGTTGGTTGCAACTGCAATAACAGCATTGCTTTGTGGTTGCCCAGGATTATTCAGTCTGTGTCTTGGAGCCATGTTTGCCATTACTGGATCTATCCCTGGAGCAGATATCGATATCGGCGGCAGTAGTGATCCGGGGGCAGCAATTGGATTAGGAATTGCTGGAGTATGTATTGGTTTACTGCTGATTGTAATTCCGGCTGCGGTCGCATTTTTCACGCTCAGAAACCGGACCCCCAAAATTGAACCTGCTCCAAAATCACCCACGTCAAACGAGCCAATCCCACCGGCGATTTGAGAAATTGGTTTCAAGGATAATAATCCTCGGATAGGTTAATAAGCAACTAAAGAACAAGGCAAAATTTGCGCGCGCAAATTTTGCCTTGTTCTTTTATGTATTATACCTATCCGTCAGGTTTTCCCTAAAGCACGCCCGCTATCTAAAGTGAAGGTCTACCGGCAGTTTTCGATAACGTCTGCTGCCAGATCATACCGATGAAAGGCTGGCATTAAATAAATGCCAGAGGCGAAAGTTCGCATTTGTTCGATCAGACCCAACGCGATCCGGACACCCTCTTGGGCGGCATGCTCGCCAGATGACCGCAGATGAGCGTGAATTTCGTCTGGTATGCTGATGCCAGGAACCTCATTGTGCAGAAAAGAGGCATGCCGAACGCTGTAGAGAGGCAGAACCCCAACCAGGATAGGGATCTCTAATGGCCCATAGCGGTCTTCATAGTATTTCAGCAATTCGATAGCTCGTTGTGGTTCGTAAACAGGCTGAGTCAGTATAAAATCCGCACCGGCCTTTAATTTGCGGCGCAAATTTTTTATTTCTCTTTCACGATCTGATGGGCACAAATTGAGTGCGCACCCCACAAAAAATGTTGTGGGTTGGCCGATATCCACCCCTGCATGATCTAACCCGGCGTTGAAGCCCTGCTTAATTAACTGAATCAAGCCTGAGGGCACAAGATCATAATTGTCCATCGCGTCGGGGTAATCCCCAATTGAGGTCGGGTCGCCCATCACCACAAAGACATTGCGAATACCGAGGGCATGGGCCGCCAGTAAATCGCCCTGGACGCGCAGCAGGTTGCGGCCGCGGGTGGGAAAATGCAGGGTCGTATCCACATTGATCTGGCGCTGGACCAGCTCGCATACTGCCCAGGGGCTCATGCGCATACGCGCCATCGGGCTGTCGGCAACATTGATCACATCCGCGCCAGCCTCTGCCAGCATGCTGGCGCCAGCCAATAATTTATGCGCCGAAAGACCCCGCGGGGGGTCCATTTCCACGGAGATAATGAAATCACCCTTCTCAAAACGTTGGGCCAGACGTGAACCGCGATCTGGAGACGCCAGATTCTCATCTTGTTCGGAGGGCGAAATACTGATCCCCTCAAAATCACAACCCTCCGGAGCTGCATCCAGGGCAGCCCGCATAGCGGCAATATGTTGCGGTGTCGTTCCACAGCATCCGCCAATCAGGCTTGCCCCGGCCTCGCAAAATGCCTGAGCATATTCGCCAAAGTAATCGTGGTTGGCAGGATACATGACACGCCCGCCGACCTGTTCGGGCCATCCGGCATTCGGCATAACCGAAAAGCGACCATCCGGGACAGCTAACCGCATCTGGCGCAAAATACGCCAGATTTGGGCCGGCCCGCCAGAACAATTTGCGCCGATCAGGTCTGCTCCAGCTTCATGCAGTGTCAGAGCAACTCTGGCAGGGGTGTCGCCTAACAAAGTGCGATCGTCGCGTGTAAAGGTCATGGATGCCACAATCGGCAGGTCGCAAACATCCTGGGCTGCCAGGATGGCCTCTCGAATTTCATACAGATCGCTAATCGTTTCGATAATAATCAGATCGGCGCCCGCCTCGGCCAGCGCGCGGATCTGCTCGGCAAACGCCTGTCTGGCCTGCTCCGGCTGCACGCGACCATAGGGGGCCAGGCGCACCCCCAGTGGCCCGACGTCTCCTGCAATTAGAACGGTCTTGAAAGAGGCCATCACTACCCGTTGCGCGAGCTCAACTCCAGCCCGGTTGATCTCAGCCACCTGGTTTGCTAACCCATGCGCGGCCAGCTTGAAACGGTTGGCGCCATAAGTATTCGATTGGATGATCTGAGCGCCGGCCTCAATATAGGCGCGGTGGATTTCAGCCACCCGAGCCGGAGCTGTCAAATTAAGCGAATCAAGACAACTCTCAAAACTGGCACCCTGGGCATTGAGCAGCGTTCCCATTGCTCCATCGGCCAGTAAGGGCAGGTTCGCTTGATCGAGTAGAGTCATGAATTTGGAATTGGACATTAGCAAGTATTTTACTACGAATTCACCGGCTCACGCGGACGCTCTGGGTAAGTCTGTGGTTGAACCCAGAATTTTGGGGTGAGCGCTGCCATGATCACACCCCAAAAAAGCTCACTTATGCTCAAAAATGTTGTTGATGCTTCCTGGGTTTGTTATAATCACTTGTTGGCTGTCAAATCGCTTTTCGATCCTTCTTCTGAGAAGGTTTGATCTCTACCCGCTCCCGGATCTCCAGTTTGCGGGATTTAACCAATATGTTATCCACCGGTTTAAATCAATGATTCCTCTCCAACTCACGATTTCTGGATTTCTCTCCTACCGTGACCCAATCGAGCTTGATTTCACTGGATTCGAGCTGGCCTGTATTGCGGGCGCCAACGGCGCGGGTAAATCCTCGTTGCTGGATGCAATTACATGGGTCCTGTTTGGGCAGGCGCGTAAACGGGATGATTCATTGATCAACGCCCAATCGGATGCAGCCGTTGTAAGTTTGATCTTCACCTACGAGGGGAATGTCTACCGGGTGGAGCGCAATAAACCGCGCGATAAAACCGCCATGTTGGAATTTAATATATTGCGGAACGGAGATCGCTGGCCGGCAGAAAACGAACAGGCACTCTGGAAACCTTTAACCGAACGAACTCTGCGGGAAACGGAAGCTCGCATCCAGTATACTTTGCGCCTGGATTATGAAACTTTTGTTAATGCCGCCTTTTTCCTACAGGGCAAGGCCGACCAATTTACCCAACAACGCCCCGGTGATCGCAAACGCATCCTTGGCAGTATCCTGGGTCTGGAAATTTGGGAAGTGTACCGTCTGCGGGCAGCTGAACGCCGCAAATTGGTCGAGGCTGAAATTGCCAGTCTGGATGGCAGGCTGCATGAAATTGCGAACGAATTAGATGAGGAAAAAGAGCGGAAATCGCGCCTGAAAGATCTTGAACAAGATCTGGAACGATTGAATAAAGAACGGCTGATACAAGAGGCTGGCCTGCAAACCATTCGCGAGATCGCAGCCGCCCTGGCAGAACAGCACAAACTCGTCAGCACGTTGGCCCGCCAGCTGGAGGCTTCTGAAAAACGTTTGCAGGAGCAGGAAAATCGAGCTGAGGCTCGCTGTGGGGAACAACAGCAGCAAGCTGAGATCATCACTCAGGCCGAAAAGATCCAGGCCGCCTATCAAAGCTGGCAGACCTCCAAAACTGAGCTTGAAAACTGGGAGGCGGTGGCAGCTAGATTTCGGAAACATGAAAAACGGCGCGAAGGGCCGCGCGACCAGATCAACACCGTCAGAGCTCGCCTGGAACAAGAACGTGATGGCTTGCTGGCCGAACAGACCCGGATTGAGGCAACCCGACCACAGATCGAGCTTTTGGCTGTCCAGATTGCAACAGCCCAGGAAAAACTTGAGTTTATTGAGAACACGCTGACCAGACGAGTAGAGTTAGACTCCGAACTGCAAGCAGCCCTGGAGCGGCAAGCGATGGCCCAGGCAGAAAACCCCCGTTTGCGCACCGAGATGGATGAATTAAAAGACCGCATAGACCAATTGTCTGAATTAGAAGGTGCAGTTTGCCCATTATGCGGTCAGCCCCTCAGTCCGGAAGATCGTCAAAACTTGGTAGAAAGTTTACAAAACCAGGGCAAAGATATGGGCGACCGCTACCGGGCTAACCAGGCTTTACTGCGTGAATCCGATGGTCAGGTTAAATCCTTAAAGCTGGAAATAACTAATCTGGCCAAGCCAGAGAAGGAGCGCCTGGCTCTCACCCGTGAATTGGCGGATCTGACCAGCCGGCTTGACCAGGGGCAGAAGCAGATGGAGGTTTGGGACCAAACTAGCCAGAAGCGACTGCAGGAAGTACAACAGTCCCTGGATCACCAGGATTACGCTCCTGACGCCCACAGGCTCCTGGCTGAAATTGACGCGGAACTGAAAGAGATCGGCTACGATGCCGCATCCCATGACGCCGCTCGCCAGCAGGAAACCACAGGACGAGCGTCCGAAGCTGATGTCAGGGCGCTGGAGAAGGCTCAGGCCGCGCTGGTGCCGCTTGAACGCGAGATCGCAGAATTGGAGTCCCAGATCAAGATTCAGCGCCAAGAGACTCAAAAACAACGGTTAGAATATCAGGGCACTGCTGCGGCTTTGGCTGCCGCCGAGGCCCAGGCGCCTGACTTGCTGGCCGCCGAACGGGCTTTACACGATTTGCAAGAACAGGAAAACCGCCTGCGGCTTGAAGTTGGAGCAGCTCGCCAGAAGGTGCTGGTCCTGGGAGATCTTAAAAAGCGCCGAAAAGTATTGTCTGCCGAGCGAGAAGAACGAGCTACCCGGATTAATCAATACCGACAGCTGGAGCGGGCCTTCGGTAAAGATGGTGTGCCTGCCCTGCTGATCGAACAGGCTTTACCCGAGATCGAAACCAAAGCCAATGAAATTCTGGATCGATTGAGCGCCGGCAATATGGCAGTCCGCTTTGTCACCCAGGCAGCGTACAAAGACAAACGCCGGGACGATTTAAAAGAAACACTGGATATCCAGATCAGCGATAGCGCTGGAATTCGCGATTACGAAATGTTTTCTGGTGGTGAGGCCTTCAGGGTAAATTTCGCTATCCGTCTGGCGCTTTCGGAGGTATTGGCCCAACGCGCTGGGGCACGCCTGCAAACCCTGGTGATCGATGAGGGTTTTGGCAGCCAGGACGCCCAGGGGCGCCAGCGCTTGATTGAAGCCATAAACATGGTGCGTCCCGACTTTGCCAAGATCCTGGTCATTACCCATATCGAAGAGCTAAAAGATGTCTTCCCCACCCGTATAGAAGTTGAGAAAACGGAACGCGGCTCTACAATTCGGGTCGTATAATCGGACCATAAGAATAACCGGTGCCACTCAGAATTGCTGCGCTGGCTACTACCTTGAGTTCAACTTCGTGCTGCTAATGACCCATCATTAGCCTTTTAAGGATTCTATGAATCAAAACACCAACCAGAAATTAACCATGTTATCTGTGCTTGCCCATCCAGACGACGAGTCGTTTGGTATGGGTGGAACCCTGGCCCATTATGCACGTCAGGGCGTAGCCGTTTATTTGATCTGTGCGACTCGGGGAGAGGTCGGCGACGTTGATCCACAGTTTCTGCGGGGGTTCAACTCGGTTGCCGAACGCCGCGAACACGAACTGCGCTGCGCAGCCGAAAAACTCGGGCTGGCAGGCGTCTATTTCCTGGATTACCGAGACTCAGGGATGCCTGGATCAGCTGATAACCAGCACCCGAGAGCGCTGGCAGCTGCTTCGCTGGAAGAGGTTACCCAACACGTTTTGAGCTATATCCAGGAATTGAAACCCCAGGTCGTGCTGACTTTTGACCCAATCGGCGGCTATCGCCATCCAGACCACATCGCCATTCACAAGGCTACCGCTCAGGCATTCCAGCTGGCGATTGAAAATCCATTGGCAGGGCCTGACGGCTACCGGCCTCAAAAACTCTACTTCAATACTATCCCGCGTGGGTTCCTTAAGATTGCAGTAAGATTATTGCCGCTATTTGGCCAGGACCCCCATCGTTGGGGCCGCAATAAAGACATAGATATCGCTGAACTGGCCAATATCAACTTCCCCGTGCACGCTGCGATCGACTATAAAAATGTCGCCGATCAAAAGGCAGAAGCCTCCGCCTGCCATGCCAGCCAGGGTGGGGTCGGTATGGGTACCGGCTTGATGGGGCTGGCGATGCGTCTGGCCGGGAAAAAAGATCTTTTTATGCGCGCCTATCCGCCGCCTTCAGGCAAACGAGAGCATAATCTATTTGAAAATATAACCAGGGTTCCGGAAAACCCAAACTCTACGCTGGATGGTTCCGTTTAGTTGAGAATTTGGATCACGGCCCTAAAAATGTGGATTATTGGGAGCTGATTTTCGTGAGAATAAAGGTTGTTTTCCAGGAAACGATAGGACTCCGCACCCAACTGCTCCAGGACGATCGGTTGAACCAGTATCTTGAATTCCTGACGCATCACCATCCAGAAACATACTTTCACACTCTGCGTGTGTGTTTGCTCAGTTTAGATTTAGGCCTGGAAAATACTCTGGACTTTCCTGCTTTGCTAAATCTAGGTTATGCCAGTCTGCTGCATGATATCGGCAAGGCCTTGATTCCCAAAGACTTACTGTCCAAAACGAGCGATCTGGATGCACTGGAACAGCAAATCATGCGCGAACATGTGCGGCTGGGTTTCCGGTTGCTGGATGACTTTAAACCGGATATCGTTAAACAGATCGTAGTCCGCCATCACGAATTCAACAGGAAGCCGTATCCTCGCAATGGGTCCGACCAAAGGCAACCACCCGCCGCATCTAATTTAAGAAGGGATCTCGACTCAACAATCAACCGCATGGTTCAAATCCTGGCGATTGCCGATATGTTCGATGCACTTATCCAACCCCGATCCTATAAAAATGCCTTCACAAAAGAAAAAACAGAGCTGGCTCTCAGGCACGAATTTACTGGCGATCCTGACTTAATCGTTCAAGTACTTAACAGATTAAATTAAGCGGATATCCTAGATGCAAATTCAACCAGGATTGCCTGCCCCGACCGAAACGATCGACCTGACCAAATTATTGGATCAGGGCCTGCCGATCTACTCCGATGTCGGTTATTCCGATCCCCCATTTCAGATTGAAACCTGGTGTACAGTAGCCAGCCAGGGATACAAAGTTTCTCAACTGAGTTTGGGCACCCAGACCGGAACCCATATCGACGCACCGGCCCATTTCGCAACAGAAGGAGTTGAACTTGAGGACCTATCTGCGGGCGCCTTGATAGGCTCCTATGCCTGGCTGAATCTGAACGAGCGGTTCGACCCACAAAACGATTACTCCTGCCAGCCGATCTTATTTCTGGCGGCGCCAAATACAAACCGGGTAGAGATCGCTCTCGAAGCATTTCAGGCGCTGCTGGACCTTCCTTGCCAGGTTTGGGTGGCTGCCTGCAAGATTGAGATCCTCGGTCAAGAGCCTTTATATTTCCACAAAGCATTGGCCGAGGCCGGAAAATACCTGGTTGAAGATTTGGACGAAATACAAGCCGCACGTGTTCACCCAGGCGGCGAGATCATTGCCCTGCCGCTGCGATTGAATGGCGCATCCGGAGCGCCCTGCCGGGTGATTGTCCGCCAGCCGATTCAATCCCAATCCACTTAAGAACTTATCCAAAGAGAAAATATTTTGTGGTTGGCGGAGCGTGCAAGTCGCAGACTCCACCAACGACAAATAATCTAAAGACTTTCAACGCGCCCCTAAGGCACAATGCTAAACACAGCACCGGTACTCTGACCCTGGACCTCTGGAAAATACGTTTCCCAGGCTCGGGCGGGCAGTACCCGGTATTCGCCGGGCTGCAGCGGCACCAGGGTGTAGATCAGCTCGTATGTTCCAGCTGGAAGAAAATCCGCACTCCAGGTTATCCGGTCATCGTAAACCTGGGGACCATTAAAGAGCCACCAGCCCCAGCCATCTATCAGCGGGCTGCGCGCATCATAGAGGGGAACTTGTTCGACCGGACCTGGACTGAACTCTGGGAGCAAGTCCTGGCCTTGTTGGCTGGTTTTCAAACTGGTATCCAGGACTTCTGATCCCGCTGGGAAATGATCTTCCACTTGCAGATATACCATGTCACTGGGCAAAGTCAGCACGACCCGCACCCTGACCCGCTCACCCAACTGTGCCTGTTCGATTGCAGCGCAATTTTCAGATGGACAATCTCCGCTATCGGGGTAGAAAGAGCGGGTGATGCTCAAACCTCGGGACAATGATTCGGCCTGCTCGACTGGCAGATTGATCTGCAGACCGGCCGTGTAATAAAGTCGTCCCTGACCCGGGTTGCGCTGGATCGTCAGAGCGTTAGGAGCGTTCGGCCTGAGGCTTTCCACTGGCAGGCTGGCTGCAGCGGGAACCAGCTGATTGACTCCACCGGCCTGCCCACTGACCAGGGGGGCGCCATTCACTCTTGCTTCGAAGTCAAAATCACCACCAAGTTCCCCGGTGCCCTTCACCACCTCTGTCAAGGCCAGCAGCGTCCAGGCGGAGGCATAGGTCGAGCCCCAACCCTGCTCTACCTGCCGATGAGCCATCAAGTAACGGACTGCATCGGCCAGCAAGGCTGAACCAGGGTCGCGCTGGGCCAGCGCGTACACCACCATACCGCTGCTGCTAAGCATACTGACCAGATTGCGATCACTCCGCTCACCTGTATCCCAGTGAGCACCGCTGGCAGAGCGGATTGCACTGGATTGCAGGTCCGAGATCAAAACCCTGGCCTGTTCGCTGCCCGGATTCAGGCGCTCCAGGCCAACAGCCACTAGAGCCTGAGCCCACGGGCTGAGCTGATCACGGCGGACAAAAATCGCCTCCATTTCGCTGGCTTGCCCAACACCAGCTTGAGCCAAGGCAAACTGTCCAAATGCCAGTTGATCAAACTGCCAAATCTCAGCATTGGAGGCTGCCAGGTTATCACTCGACGGAATAACAGCCAGCAAATAATTAATTGCTTCCTGGATCACACCGGCTTTTATTGGGATGCCTGCATCCTGGGTCAGCGTCAAACCAAACAGGATATAGGCGCTGATCGCGGGGTCACTTTCGCTCTCTGGCGCCCAGCCCCAGCCGCCATCCTGGTTCTGAAGCGCATACAATTGCCTCAGGCTGACCACAAGTGTACGATCCAGGCGGGCTTGTAAATCCTGAGCCTCCACGCCAAAGGTCTGCATCGCACGGTAAGTTATCAGGTTGGGCAGAAAGCGTGATAGGACAGCTTCGCTGTTTTCATAAGGGCTCTCTTCTAGTGCCTCGAACCCATCCAGCATGGCTGATGCTAAGGATGGAGAAAGCTCAACCTGCAACCTGCCGCTACTCAGACCTGCTCCAGACGAACTCAGACTCGGCGGTAGGCTGACCAGTTCCAGGTGTTCACCGCCCTCGTCCAGCGTACCCGCAGTGCGAAAGGCCTGGGGAGTGGAGTAATGCAGGATTGGCAGGGGACCCTGCGCAGGACGAGCGGCGTCAATCAAGGGGCTGCCACTGTCAATCGTCTGGACTGCGAAAACCAGGTCAGCGGACGGCACATCCTGGGCTGTACCCCACCAGTTGACTGCGCTGCGCCCGTTGGCCGGAACCTGCAGAGACTGATTGGCAGATTCCGGCTCGTCCAGGCTAAACCCACTTCCAAGCAAATTAACCTCCACCTGGCGAACTTCTCCAGTATTGTTTTGGATGATAGCAGAGAGGAGCACATGGTCTCCCACAACCAGGAAACGGGGTGTTTGCGGGCGAACCAGCAGCTCTTTGGTGGTGATGATCTGGCTTGCTGCTTGTCCAACCCGGGTGTCAGCCGTTAAGCCGCGCAAATCCACCTGCCAGGTGGTCAAACTATCGGGCAGCGCCAGGCTGACCTGTGCCCGCCCATCCGGATCGGTCATCAAGTCTGCCTGCCAGTAGGCTGTATCCGGGAACCGCTCGCGCACCACGGCGGACAACGCCTCCCCACCACCACCGCCACCCTGACCAGGCGCAGCAGCTTCAGGGGCGCGGACATAAGCTGCCAGCGCCAGGCTCGTTCGAACACCCAGCCCTTGTTGGCCATAATAGGCATCCTCAATGTCCGGAGCGTTCGGATCCGCCAGAGCCAGCACGGCCTGGTCGACCACCGACACCGAGAACTCACCTTCTACCGGGCTACCGTTCTGATCCCGAACCAGCACCTCCAGGGTGACCTGTTCGCCAGGCCCTGTCCGTGACGGAATGGGCGTCAGGCTGAGCTGCAACAGCTGCTCGTTTGGCTGCACTGCCAGGTTTACATACCCCTGGCGATACGCCGGACTGCCATCCGAATTGCTGCCCAGCAGAGTAACTGAGACATACACATTCGGCGCATCATCTGCGATAAGTGGCAATTCCAGATTGAAGCCCGCTCCTTAAATCGGCTGTACTTGATGGCGTAAGACCACCCCGCGCTCGATACCGATCAGCGCCAGGGCTCGGTCGCCAAATGGGTTAGGGATAAAAATTTCTGCATTCTCACCCGGCTCGTAAGAATCCCTGTCAGCAGTTAACTGCAGCCGGTTGTCGGAAAGATTAGGCCAGGTAGCCTGGCCCGGGCCGCCCACCCACAGCAGGATTTCACTGCGAGCACCTGCTCCTGAGACGCTCAGAAGATAGGTGCCAGGTTCTGGTGGTACAAATGCCAGCCGTGCCTGTCCTTGCGGGCTGGTAGTGAAATCGGTGCTCCCCACCGGAGTGTAGTTGGGTTCGTACTGGGTCTCTCCATAGCGACCTTTTTCTGGCAGAGCGACCCACACAACTTTCTGGAATTGGGCTATCAGGCTTTGTTGTCCGGCCGGGTCTTGTTCCCAATCTACTAACTGCACGTCAAAGCCGGTCGAGTCTCCCGACCGGCCAATCCAGGCGTCTGGACGTAGCCCAATGTAGAATTCCGCCGGATTTACATCAATAGAAGCCCGGGCGGACACCGGCAAACCAAACTCATCTTGGACGGTCACTTCCAAACTGAAACCCATCCGCTTTGAAGCATCCAGAGGCTCATAGAGAGATGAATCCAAATACTCCAGGTTGGCCGGCAGTTCTAGTTCAAAGGTGCCATCCGGCCGGGTCTGGGCATCGCCCTCATCCAGCAGTATTCCCAGTGAGCCACCCAGGTAGGTCGGTTGGAAAGGCTCAAGCCACCCAATATTTTGGCTGCCCACCTGGTAACCGGGCAGGTGGAAAGCTGATGGCTTGGCATAAAGGGCCCAATGTAAATCGGCATTGCTGGCAGGTGCGTCAAAGAAATAGCGGGCCTCGATGCTGGATACCAGCATCTGACCGTATTGCAGCTGCCCTGTTGTGGTTGTGACCTGAAGGTTTATTTCTGGCTTGCGGTACTCGGCCACCTGAATCAACAATGATTCATATTCGCTGGCAGAGCTGCGCAGGTTGTAATAACCGGGCCGGGCGTTCTCAGGCAGAGCATACTGGCCATGCCCACTGCCATAAGCCGATAGCGATAGGCTAAAAGTCTCCAGTTCTTGTCCCAAATCATCATACAGGGTCAAAGGCAGTTCACCCAGATCCGGCTGAGTGTAGCGACCGTTGTAAGCCTGACGGGTAATGGCACGGAAATAAATCGTCTGGCCCGGCCGGTAAATAGGCCGATCGCTGTAAAGATACAGATCGAGGTGAGGTGGGGTCAGATCAACCGGCACCCCATATTCCCAGGGACTGGTTCCCTGATCCCAGGATGTCAACCCAAGGCCAAAATCTTCCTGTCCGATCTGGCTCGACACCGCAAAGCGTTCCGTATAAGGATCATCTTGAACCGGGATGGGAGCTGCATATACGCCATCTGAATCAGTTTGGCCAGCCGAGATAGAAGCGCCGTTTTGGTCAAATATTTGGACCTCAGCCTGTGCAACCGGGCTATTTTGACGCAGGTCTACCGCCCAAACCAGGGCATCTGTAGCGCTGATCTTAAATGTGGTCTGAATATTGCTGACCACCAGCAGGAACGGCCCCCCATACAATTCTTGCTGCCCGGTGTTTATCCGCAAATGATACAAACCGGGGAGCAGCGGCTTGCGATCCGGTGATAGGTACAGGTCGACCACCTGGCTGCGGTTCGGCGCCAGCTCAAGTGGTTGGGTCCAGGTGCGCACATCATCCGGCTGGAAATCGTTTAAGAACTCATAGCCACCTGGCCCTGCCATACGGATAAAATCCTGAACGGACAGGCTGCCCAGGCTAAGCGATAGGCTAAAAATATTGGTTGCCTGGATCTTAAGGCCCAGATCCTGGGGGGTGAGGAACAGGGAGTTTGGACCGGTTGTGACCAGAAGCGCCGGGGTAAAGTTGCCAGTGGTGAATATCAAGTTGTAACCCTGTCCACCCAGCTGGCCGCCCCAAGGATCGCTAAGGGCAGCCGACAGGCTCAAAACATACGCCGTGCCGGCAGAAAAATCGCCCCTCAGCCGCAAAATGCGTTCCTCTGGACTCCACCAATGGGTTAGATTTGGTATGCTGGGGCTGATCGTCAGGCTGGATTGGATGGTTGTTTCATCCAATAATGTGTTGAAGGTCAGGCTTACCACCTGCTCGGGGCGTAAAAGGCCGCCCATGGCAGGCTCACTTGTTACCACTGCCAGGGCCTGCACAGTCTCGAAACTCTGGGATAGGGTCGTTCCAAGGGGTGTCCCGCCCTGCGCTTCAACCTGCCCGGCGAGACTGACTTGATAGATTGTGCCGCGCCTCAGCAAGTTGTCAGGCGTAAATGTAAGCTCACTAAAGTCTTCGTTCCAGTCATATGTCCCAGCAAGGGAGCTGCCCCCGGCTGATAGCTTCAAACCGGCTTCGACGCTGAGCGGATCAATTGGTTGGTTAAACTGCAGCACAACCGGGCTGTCCAGGGGAACATAGCTGTTTCCAGCAATTGGCTCAGCAGATACCAGGCGGGGAGCGGCTGTGCGGAACGACCAGGGCTGGATATCCTGAAGCGGGCTGCCCTGCGTGCCTTTGAGGTTATTGTTCACAAACACCGAATAGCTCTGGCCGCCAGCCAAAGCCGGATCAGGATAGAAAACATAAGTGCTGGTGTTTAACCATTCACCTTTACCCTGGGAAGGGGGGGCCAAAGTAAACGCTGGAGGCAGGCTGTCCGAAATCAACACCAAGCGGCACTACCGGCCGGTTGAAGGTAACCAACACCGCTGAGCTGGGGTCAACCTCATCGGTACCCGATTCGGGTAGTTGTTGGGCAATCTGCAAAAAACCGACTGCCTTGTAGCTGACCTCAACCGGCTCACGCAGTGTTTGCCCTTCAAGAGAACGCGCAGATGTTTCCACCCGCAAAGTCAGCTCGCTGTCTGGCGTAAGAGGGATATTCGGCTGGAAGGTGAGGGTTAAGTCATCCTGCCAGGTCAGCTCGCCTTCGACCCGTGGTTGCTGCAAAGCAGCCTCGACAGAGCTGCGATCCATCGGTTGGTTAAAGTACAGGGTTATGCGACTGTTTAGAGACAATTCGGCGCCCGGGGCTGGATCAGCTTCCACCAACCCGGGAGGCAGAGGCGCCTGAGGTGTTACTGTGGGTGGGTTGGGTGTGGCAGAAGCTCTGATCACTGGCAGGGTTGGAGTAGGCCGCCCGATGGAGGGCAGTGAGCACGCCAGGCTGATGATTAACAACAGGAATGGAATCAGGCGAGGCCAGAAATTTCGGTTTTTAGCAGTCATAAGTTCGCTCCTAACAATAGAACGCCCAAACACTCCAGCCGGTTCCCCACGCAGCCAGCAACATACCTGCATCGACCTTAGTGGTTCTCGCGCTAAATCCTTTGCATACAAAAGAAGGATGGGTAGTGTTCGGTTTGGACGGCTACACCGTCCAAACTGAACACTACAATCTCTTCTCTTCTTAAGTGACTTGCCGAGAATACCACTTAGTGCGGCTTTGTGGGAATTCTCTCAAAAAACTGTTATACATCGTCCAGGCTGCGCTCCAGGTCAGCCAACAAATCCTGCAGATTCTCGATCCCAACCGACATTCTCACCAGGCCATCACTGACGCCCATGCGCAGGCGTTCTTCTGGCGGCATGGCAGATTGGGTCATACTGGCGGGGTGCTGGATCAATGTATCGGCATTGCCCAGGCTGACCGCCAGAGTAGCAACCTGGACGCTTTCCATGAGCCTGACTCCGGCCTGAAAACCGCCTTTCAATTCGAAAGATAGCATGCCTCCAAAATCAAACATCTGCCGCTGAGCCAGATCAAATTGGGGGCTATCTTCAAGGCCAGGGTAGTAAACTTTGGAAATCCTGGGATGGCGATTCAGGTAACGTGCAATTGCCAGGGCATTCTCACAATGGCGCTGCATCCGCAGCTCAAGTGTCCTAAGCCCCTGGGCTGCTAACCAGCAGTCAAACGGGCTGGGCGCTCCCCCAAGCAGAACGATCATGCGCTGTACTTCCTGGCGGATATAATCGGGGTGCCGGCTGACAACCGCCCCGCCAATGATAGTCCCATGCCCTGACAGGAATTTTGTGGTTGAGTGGATCACGATATCCGCTCCCAGGGAAAGCGGTCGCTGGCAGTAAGGGCTGGCGAAGGTGTTATCAACCAGCAGCCAGGCTCCATACTGATGCGCCAGTTCAGCCAGGGAGACCAGGTCAACCAGTTGCAGAGTAGGATTAACCGGCGACTCTGCATAGACCAGTGTCGCCTCCGGATGCTCTTCCAGAGCGATCTGCCAGCCAGCTGGGGAAAGATCATCCACCCAGACCAGGTTAATACCCAGGGTTGGAGCAATATCGCCCAAAAAATTAAAAGCATGCCCATAAAGCGCCGATTGGGCCACAATCGTCGCCCCAGCCCGCGCCTTGCCCAGGACCGCGGCTGTAATGGCTGCCATACCAGAAGACAACACCCTTCCAACAACCACATCATCCGGCTCTATCAGTGGCTGAGCGCGCAGCAAGTCCAGTCCCTCCAAATACGCGATTTTTTGGGCTAACTGCCAGGCGTTTGGATTGGCTACCCGGGTGTAGTAGTAACCAGGCTCGCGGCCCTGGCTGATAGCGGCCCCGGTTGGCACATCTGGATAGATGAAAGAGGAGGTTTGGTAGATGGGACTGACATGAGCATGGGAAGGGTCAAATCCCTCGCCGACATGGTTGACAAGCGTGCTCATCCCAGATGATGAGGGGATTTTTTTCATGAATGTTGATTCCTTCAATCAGGTGTTGTTCTTGCAACTTCTGAACAAACACGGCAGGTGGGATCTTTCCAGCTCGATTATACGTCTGCTGGATAGGTCAGCGCAATGAGATGATTCGAGAGTTTTATTACTCGGTCTGCGCATCTCAACCCTCGCCAGGCAGTCTTCAGGGATGAGTGGGGTAGATCCCCAGATTTGGGGGTGAACTAAAATCTTGTAGCTGTAGTTCGCAATTTTCGGGGGCGTTGCACCCAATAATTGCGAACTAAAAAAAATTTACAGACTTTTAGCACACCTATCCTGACCTGGGTCAGCAGATAATCATAGATCATTTGGTACAATTAACGAAACTTCTCAAATGGTCACGTATCGCACGCCTTCTCCTGATATAGAGATGATACCAAGTTAACTCGTTTGTTGTTATTAAAGGTATTTATGAGTTCTTACACCGTTACCAAACAACCAACCCGGCAGACCCTGCCATTTATCTTACAGTCCATGCTGGTATTGGCATTGGGTATGGGACTGTTTTTCGTATTTCTTATGGCAGCAGTCATCGGCTACGATATCGTATATGCCGGGAAGATTTATCCCGGCATCTCAGTAGCCGGGGTGGGTATCTCTGGACTCAAGCCAGAAGAAGCTGTCGCTCGACTGGCTGCCCACCTGATTTACCCGACAACCGGAAAAATTGTCTTCCAGGATGGCGCTAAAGTCTGGGTGGCACGCCCCGTCGACGTCGGGCTATATTTTGACCCCAACACCAGCGTTCAGGCTGCATATGCCCTTGGCCGCAGCAGCAATATTATCTCGCGTTTGGGGGATCAGTTTGATGCCTGGTATTTTGGCACCGATTTACCAGCATTACTGATTTACGACGAGAAGATCGCCAGAGGTTTTGCAGCCGGCATAGCCTCTCAGATCGACCGCCCGGCTTTCGAAGCCACATTGGAGGTCAGCGGCACAGATGTGGTGGTCAAACCCGGCCAGGTGGGACGAACTCTTGACATTGATGCCACCCTGGCGCCTCTTGAGATTCAGCTGCGCAGTCTGACGGATGGCATCCTGACTGTGGTTATTAACGAATCCACGCCAGCCATTCTTGACGCCACCCAACAGGCCGAAATTGCGCGCAAGATTCTGAGCGCTCCCCTGGTACTGGAGTTGCCTGATACTGCCGAGGGCGATCCTGGCCCCTGGACCTTCAAGCAGGACCAGCTGGCGGCTATGTTGAGCATCGAGCGAGTTGAAGCAGTAGATGGTGCGCACTATCAAGTTGGGCTCAATCCCGACAGCCTGAAAGCCTTCCTGGAAAGTCTGACGCCGCGCCTGGCCCGCAGCCCGCAGAATGCTCGGTTTATCTTCAACGATGATACTCGCCAGCTTGATCCACTCCAACCAGCCATCATTGGTCGCAGTCTGGATGTGGAAGCGACCATCGGGGCGCTTAACGATGGTTTAGCGAAAGGCCAGCATAAACTCCAGCTCAGCATGCAGTACACACAACCGGCAGTTGCGGATAACGCTACAGGCGCCAAATTGGGTATCGCTGAGCTGGTCAGCTCACACACATCTTATTTCTATGGATCGAGCGGATCGCGCATCCAAAATATTGAGACAGCCTCCAGCCGTTTCCACGGCTTGATGGTCGCGCCCGGCGCAACTTTCTCGATGGCCGATGTTTTAGGCGATGTAAGTCTGGACAATGGTTACGCTGAAGCCCTGATCATCTATGGCAATCGGACGATCAAGGGCGTGGGCGGTGGTGTCTGCCAGGTCAGCACAACCCTGTTCCGAACAGCATTCCTCGGTGGTTTCCCAGTCACCGAACGCCATCCGCATGCCTACCGGGTGTATTACTACGAATTAAACGCTGCCAACCAGATCAATACCGGCCTGGCTGGCCTGGATGCTACCGTCTATGTTCCGGTTGTGGATTTCAAGTTTGTCAACGACACGCCTAATTGGTTGTTAATGGAAACCTATGTCAATGCCGCCGCCCGCAGTCTGACCTGGAAATTCTACTCAACCTCCGATGGACGCACGGTGGAATGGGATTCAACCGGCCTTCAGAACATCGTCGATCCACCCGAGCCGGTATATCAGGAAAACCCTGATCTGGCTAAAAATGAAGTTAAACAGGTTGACTGGGGTGTGGCCGGAGCGGATGTATCGGTTACTCGCACGGTGATGCGGGATGGCCAGGTGTACTTCACCGACACGTTCAATACCCATTATTTACCCTGGGCGGATGTCTACGAATATGGCCCAGGCACCAAGCTGGAAAATATCGGGAACGGAGATTGAAACGCCTCGGAGCTCTCTGGGGTGGTAGACCCTGCTATGTCCCAGGGACCCGTCCCAGCCATCGGTGGTAAAATGGGCCCAATACAAGTACAAGCATCAAATCCCAAGAACCAATCTCAGGAGCAAACCATGGTCAGCCAAGACTTGCTGGAAATTTTACGTTGCCCGGCCTGCGTGCGGGATAAAGACGGCCTGCTCGATTTTATTAAAGAATCCTGGCTGGTGTGCCAGGACTGCGGGCGAAAATACCCGATCCGGGAGGACATCCCGGTTATGCTGATCGATGAGGGGGATAAATGGGTCAATGTCGAAGTTGGGGATCTGCCCGTGCCGCCTCCTGGCGATTAAAATTTTTTCCCGGTATCCAAAGGGAGCGATTCATAATCCCACGGCGTAATCATGACTGAAATTGAACACTTACTGGCGCAGCTGACTGGGGGCAACGATGAGCGGGCGGAATCGGCTGCCGCCGAGCTGGCCCGTCTTGGACCAGCTGCATTGGATGCGCTGAGCCAGCTGGCGAACAGCCCACTGCCTGATCAGCGCTGGTGGGCTTTGCGAACACTGGCCGAACTTTCCGATCCACAAGTACCAGAGATTCTAATCGAAGGGCTGCAAGACCCAGAGCTAAGCGTGCGCCAGTGCGCAGCACTCGGCCTTCGCCAGCAGCCAGATACCCGGGCAGTAGCAGCCCTTATCGATCTCCTGGACTCGTCCGATAGTCTGATCGCTGGCCTTGCGGCCGACGCTCTGATCGCAGTTCAAGAACCTGCGGTAGAGCCGCTCCTGTCTATATTGGCGGACGGGCAACCGCGCGCTCGTCTGCTGGCGGCCAAAGCTCTGGCCCTGATCGGCGACCCGCGGGCAATCTCCGCCTTGTTTTACGCTCTGGATGATGATTCCGCGTTGCTGGAATATTGGGCCAGCGAAGGTCTGGATCGAATGGGGATTGGGATGACATTTTTCAATCCATAATTTCTAATAGGGTTTCCGGCAAATATCATGCCAGCCAGGCCCAAAACCACCACAAGACCATTAAAACCACCCCGATACCGAAGCGCACAACGAAAGATAAGCCCCAGCCCGTTGCCAGGCCACGCAAGGCCTGCCTGGCTTTCTGCCAATCCCGCACCCGGTTATATTCCAACAGCAGCACTGCGGTCGGGGCAGCAATGATCCCGCCCAAGGGAGGGAATATCAGAGTGCCGATTATCCCGGCTGCCAGTGCTACGCCAATCGTAGGCCAGGAGGCGCCTCCTTTGCGGGCACCTGCACCCATGAACAGATTATCGACCAGGGTGCCGCCGATCATCAAAAGGGTCATTACCACGAAAATGACAATGCCCGTGGTGCTGAACCCACTGGCGAGCCCATAGCCTAACGCCGCCAGCCACATCACCACCAGCCCTGGGAAAATCGGGATGAGCAGGCCAAACAGGCCGGCCAGCATAAAAATCTGCGTCAGGCCAAAGATGGATATATTTAACCAGTCAGGCAAGATAGTCGCCTCCTAAGAATTCACCAATTGGTTGAGTGTCTATCAAAAAAGGCAGAGGATATGCCCAAAGTTTCGCTCTACCCCGTGGGTCAAGGGCTAACCCCCAGATATGGGGGGAAATACCTTGAGATCAACCGCCAGGGATGAAATGAGCTAAACTTATTGCCGGCACACACGCTGGGCAGCTAATCAATCGCCTGAACGGATGACCTCGATCCCGCCCATCCAGGGGCGCAAAACCTCCGGTACTATAACAGAACCATCGGCCTGCTGGTTATTTTCCAAAATTGAGATTAAAAGTGCGCGGCATTCCAAGCCCCGAACCATTCAGGGTATGCACATGGCGGACGCGCCCGCCGTCTGTAGGTCTGTAGCGGACATTTGCTCTGCGAGCCTGAAAATCGGTAACATTCGAGACCGACGACACCTCGAGCCACTCTCCACAGCCAGCCGCCCAGACCTCGATATCATAGGTGATGCTTGAACCAAAACCGAGGTCTCCTGTACACAGCTGCACAATTCGGTAAGGAAAGCCCAGCAGCTGGCATGTCTCTTCGGCATCCGCGACCATTTTCTCGAATGCTGCAGGCGACTCGTCTGGAAGTGTATACATATACATCTCTACTTTGTCGAATTGGTGACCGCGCTTGATACCACGCACATCTCGCCCAGCGCTCATCTTCTCACGCCGGAAGCAGGGGGTATATGCCGTGTAACAATACGGCAAATCGGCCTCTTCGATAATGTCGTCCATATGAATACCCGTCAGCGGCACCTCCGCCGTAGGCACCATCCACAGATCCTCTTCATGATCCTTATACAGGTTATCGGCAAATTTTGGCAGCTGCCCGGCCGCGAACAGGGTCGCTCCCTTAACCATAAAAGGCGGATATTTTTCGGTGTATCCCTGGCGAGTGTGCAGGTCCAGCATAAAAGCAATTAAAGCACGCTGCAAGCGTGCCCCGGCACCACTCAAGACATAAAAGCGCGAGCCTGTGATCTTGACTCCCTGCTCAAAGTCGATAATTCCCAGATCGGGGCCAAGATCCCAGTGCGGCTTCGGCTCGAAGTCGAATTCGGGCAGCTGGCCTATGGGTCGCAGTACAACATTCTCGTGTTCATCTTTGCCATATGGAGTCCGGACGTCGGGAATATTTGGGATTAAAGCCAAGATTTCAAACAATTGACTTTCGATCACTCGCAGAGCTTCATCCAATCCACTGATCCGGTCACCGACCGACCGCATGGATTCAATTTTGGCTTCCCGTTCGGCCTTATCTTTCATGCGACCGATTTCTTTAGAAACCACGTTGCGTTCTGCTTTCAAAGCTTCCACTTCCACAATCTGGGTGCGGCGGCGTTCGTCCAGATCCAGGATCTGATCAACCGGGCCAGGGTCCATCTGCCGGTCGCGCAGCGCCTGGCGGACAAGTTCCGGCTCATCACGAATCAAACTAATATCTAACATTTCAGCACCTCCAGCGTTTGGTTTGAAGCCCGTTAAACTACAGACTTCAAGGAATAAAATACCCCCCGGTCCATGCAGGACGAGGGGGGCGCTCGTGGTGCCACCTGCTTTTGCCTGCCCACCCATCAGGTGAACGGCCTCGACAACGCGTTAACGGGCGAACCCGATCCTCTTTACGACAGGTTGATTGCCTGTCCCTCCAGGGGCAACTGGCCCAATATGAGCCGGTGGAGGGGATTTCGCCGCCAGGGTCTGCTGCCTCACACCGGCCGGCAGCTCTCTGAAAGAGTAGCGACTACTTGGTCTCCACGCTGGTTATTGTTGAATTAATTGATCGGATTATACCCCAGCTGGAATAACTGTCAAGCTTTATTGATATTGTAATCAGGCCATTAACCGATTCGCAGCCGACATGTCTTTCATCACCGGCAGGAGAAAATGTTTGGGACACCCAAAATCCTTTGTCGTGAAAGCCGTGATATTGTGGTTCAGGCAGGCAATGAAACCGCATGTCTGAACCCTATCAGCCTTATTCTTCAGCTTTGCGCAGATGCGGGAACAAAATCACTTCCCGGATATTGGCACTGTCGGTAAACAGCATCGTCAAGCGATCGATGCCCATTCCAAAGCCACCGTTAGGCGGCATGCCATAGCGCATGGCGCGCAAATAATCTTCATCCATAGGGTGACGCTCTTCATCCTCGCTGGTGTAGTCTCGGCCCATCTCAAGGAAACGAGCTTCCTGATCCACTGGATCATTAAGCTCAGTAAAAGCGTTGCACAGCTCCATACCGGCGATAAAGCCTTCAAACCTCTCTACAATGTGAGGGGTGCCCGGCTTGCTTTTTGCCAGCGGTGATATATCGCGGGGATAATTGTAGATGAAAGTCGGCTGGAGCAAATTCGGTTCAAGGTAATCGCTGAGCAAAGATTCGATCAGTTTACCACGCGGCGCTTTGGGGTCAACCGGGATATCGCGAGCACGCATTACACTCGCCAGACTCTCTGTGGTTGGGTGCTGATCGATATCAATCCCGGTCATTTCCAGCAAACCTTCGTTCAGCTCAATCCGCTGCCAGGGTGGTTCAAAGCTGAGTGTTTTACCCTGATAGGTCAGGCTGCGAGTACCCAGTACCCGGTCTGCGGTATAGACCAGCATATCCTCAGTGAACTTCATAACTTTTTCGTAATCGGCATAAGCCATGTAAAACTCTAGCTGGGTGAATTCGGGGTTGTGGGTTCGATCTACACCCTCGTTGCGGAAATCGCGCCCAATCTCATATACACGCTCAATCCCCCCCACCAGCAAGCGTTTCAAATACAGTTCAAAAGAGATGCGTAAATATAAGTCTTGTTTAAGCTGATTGTGATGGGTAATAAAAGGCTTGGCGGCTGCGCCTCCATAGATTGGCTGCAGGACTGGTGTTTCGACTTCCAGGAAATCATGCGAATCCAGAAACTCCCTCAGCGTCCGTACAATGGCCGCTCGAGTCTGGAAGATCGCGCGCACATCTTCATTGACCGCCAGGTCTGCATAGCGCTGCCGGTAACGGGTTTCAGGATCTGCCAGGGTAGCATAACGCACCACTTCGCCATCTACAACTTGATCTTTAGCGGCGGGCAGCGGTGTGATCGCTTTACTCAAAATGTGATATTCACTGACACGCAGCGTCACCTCGCCAGTGCGCGTCCGAAACATTTCGCCGCTGGCCTGAATGAAATCGCCCAGGTCGAAGGTTCGGTTAAACAGGTCGAGCTTTTCCTGACCCATATCATTGGCCCGTAAGAAGAGCTGTACCCGACCAAACCCATCCTCGATATGTGCAAAAGTGATCTTCCCCATCGGGCGCAAGGAACGCAGCCTTCCGACCAGGGTTACCATTACCGGGGGCGGGTCTTCTGTTTTCTCGCCGGCTTCAAAAGCCTCGATCGCCTGCCGGCTGGTATGGGTGCGTTCTGCCTGGGTAGGATAAGGGTCAATCCCCTGCGAGTGCAATTTTTCGACCTTTTCCAACCGGATCTGCTCTAGATTTGAATATTTTTCGACCATTGCGAGTACCTCTCGGCTCAGGTTATAAAAAAAGCCCCGCGCAAGGGTACCATGCGCGGGGCGAGTCAATTTGCCCCAGTTTTACTCAACCTTCAAAATGCGGACGACAAATGAACCGCCAGGTGCATCGACTTTAACCGTATCGCCGGCTCGATGATCCATCAACGCCCTTCCGAGCGGAGATTCATTCGAGATGCGACCTTCGCGCGGATTGGCTTCAGCTGGACCGACGATAATATAATTCTCAGGATCGTTGTCATCTTCCTGAATGGACACTTTGGCTGCAATCTGAACAACATCCTTTTTCCCGGTTTCATCAACAACGCGGGCATTTGCTAGGAGCATCTCAAGTTCCTGGATACGACCTTCCACAAAAGCTTGTTCATTTTTTGCAGCTTCATATTCAGCATCTTCGATTAATTCACCACCCTCCATAGCTTCATGCAGGCGGTTAGCAACCTCCTGGCGCTTGGTGGTACGAAGGTATTCCAGTTCGTCTAGCAATTTTTCGTAGCCCGGACGGGTTAAGAATGAAGGCGGCATTTTATTTTCCTGACTAACTGATATTGGGGGCAGTTTGAAATTCAATCCATTTCAATGGAAACAAGTGTAAAACCCCACGAATTTATTTCAAACGATCACTCCACAAAATTGCCCAGCCTGTTCAAGACAGCGAAATGTGGGTCAGCGTTGGGGGCACTTACGCCTTTGCCTGAGCAACTCCATAAAACAAAACCACTCCAAGGGGAGCGATTTTAATCAAAGCACCCATATTTGAAAAGCGAACGGCGTTCTGAGGGGTAGCCCTCTGCCGCCGCGCGGATATTTTAGCATAGATTATTATGAAACGCAAGTTCATTCGATGGGCTATTCTTGATAAGAATGCAAATTCATTCCTCCAGGTGGGCTATGTCCATGATCGCTCTTTGGGAATTTCTGCGTCGGGGAAGAGATGTGGTGGCGGTTGCCATAGACGCACCCCACCCATTTGCTCCCGATAGTTTTCCAGCGCTGCTCGGAGCTCATTCATCCCCAACCAGAAGGAGCTAATTTGCGACCGGTAAACCATCACGGACTTTATCCAGGCCTCCAGACCCATCCCAGATATTGGGAAAACCTTCTTCTTCCAGCCAACCGAAGCCAGCCTGTTAATCTCCTCCAGCCGCTCCTGAGCATAAGGATAATCCGCATAGTACCAGAGCTGGCGTCCTAACGCTTCTGCCGCCGCCCTGGTTAATTGATGATCAACATGATTTCCAATTGCCAGCGGCGAAACCAGCCTGTCATCTTCTGAGAGGAGCATGGAAAGGGACTGTCGAACTGTATCAACCAGCTGAAGATCTGGAGTTTGTAGCGCGCCAAATAGCATCTTTTCGCCTGTATAAAGGTGGTTACCATCTGCGTCTGTGCGATAGATACAATCCGGGATCGTAAAATGGCGATATGTGGCATCAATTTCCAGGCAAGCCTGCTGATCTTCTTCTCTCCGGAGTGCAACGACCTCCCGATCGATTCGCCAACGGTCATGCAGCGACAGGGCAAAATGGGATAGCGGGCCAGCCGGTGGGTCTCCTGCACAGATCGTCCAGATTTCAACTGGCTTCCCTGCCTGAACCTGTTCCCAGACCAACCCACCACAAGAAATCGCCACATCGTCCAGGTGCGGTGAAAGGTAGATCCACTTATTCATAAGCCCATTTTTACCATAAATATCTCGCGCTACGGACATTCATGGCAATACTTGATGAGTCCCCTACTTGCGCCCACTGTCGCCTGGTGTTATCATCTAAACCTCGATAGAGTGTAATTCACCTGAAGACTATTCGCAAATCAGCTGACTGCTAACCGATGAACATTACTCCCGATGCACGTTATCGTATCCGTTTTATTCTTATCGCAATCATCCTGGCAACCTTGCCATGCTACTGCGCTGGGGTCTTCATGGTCTCACAGGCGCGTCGAATTGCTAGCCTGCCCACCCGCACACCAACCCTGACAGCAACCGCTACACTTACACCCACAGCCACATCAACCCTGATCCCATCTCAAACACCTCAGACACCTTCAGCAACGGCTACCCAAACTCCGACTGGAACAATGACATCGAGCGTTACGACAACAGCTACACAGACCGCTACGTCTACAACGACCCCAACCAGCACCATCACCCCAACCCCCACCGTTTCGAACACGCCGGTGACACCCAGCATTACGCCGACGGTCACCCCAGTGACACCCAGCCCAACCCCAGTGACGCCCAGCCCAACTTCTGTGGTCATCACAATCAACCCCGGCACCAGCACACACACCCCTACCGTAACACAGAAACCACCTGATGAACCTTAATTCAGTTGCTGCAGGCAACCCATCCTCAAGATGACCAGGAATGCGTGCGATGCCAAACTATTTTCCTAAATAAAACATGTCAGAACTCCAACCTTTCCTAAAAACCCTTATCTCAGCGCCTGGTCTCTCGGGCCATGAGGCCCCAATTCGCAAACTAATCGAAGCTGAATGGCAGCCATTATGCGACCAGATCAATGTCAGCCGCCTGGGCAGTTTGCAAGCATTAAGATTGGGTACAGAAGATGAACCCCGCAACAGCCTGCTTTTAGCTGCCCACATGGATGCGATTGGCATGATGGTCACAGGCATCACCGATGGTTTTCTTCGCGCGACCCAAATTGGTGGGATTGACCCGCGTGTCTTACCAGGACAAATCGTTACCGTGCATGGACACCAAGACCTGCCTGGCATGATTGTTCAACCCCCACCCCACCAGATGCCTGCAGAATATGCAAACTCCCCAGTACCGCTGAACCATTTATTGATTGATGTCGGATTGAACCCCCGCCAGGTAACGCGGCTGGTTCGAGTTGGGAATCTTGTCTCGTTCGCTCAACCGCCTCTGGATTTGAGCAGCGATATCCTGGTCGGCCATTCACTGGATAACCGCGCTTCTGTAGCGGCGGTCACTTTCTGCCTGGAATCGCTTCAAAAGCGTACGTTGGCCTGGGATGTATGGGCGGTAGCCACTACCCAAGAAGAAGAAACCCTTGGCGGAGCGGCAACTTCCGCATTTGGACTGCGACCGACACTGGCTGTAGCCATCGATATGACCTTTGGCGCCAGCCCCGGTAGCCCTGGGCATAAAACTTTTCCGATTGGTAAAGGGATTACTCTAGGATGGGGTCCTAACATCCATCCGGCCCTGTTTAAGGTTTTCAAAGAGCTTGCCGAACGCCTCGAAATCCCATACAAGATGGAGGTCATGCCGCGCAATTCAGGGACAGATGCCATTGCAATGCAGGTCGCAGCTGAAGGCGTCCCAACGATGGTGATCAGTATTCCACTGCGCTACATGCACACCCCGGTTGAAATGGTCTCTTTGAAAGATATTCAGCGCGCAGGCCGTTTGCTGGCTGAATTTGCGGCCAACCTGGATGCTACTTTCATGGAAAAGCTCATCTGGGATGCCTGACAGCCGCTCATTTCTGACAGCTAAACAATTTACGCTCTCTTAATGGACCCTGGAGATAGCAGAATGACAGAAAGTCACGAAAACTCGTTTTACCTCCCGCCAAAGATAGGCAGTGCTCAACTGAAGCTGCTTGAACGTCTATGTAACGCCTGCGCTGTATCTGGGGACGAATCCGAGGTTCGCACGATTGTGCTTGATCAAATCCGGGAGCATATCAAAAAAAATCCTGAACTCAATACTGAAATTAAGATCACAACGGATCATCTTGGGAATGTTCTGATCAGCCGTCAGGGCCGTTCGCCAAACCGCATGCGTATCATGGTAGCAGCCCATATGGACGAAGTCGGTTTTATGCTGACCAATGATGAAGATGACGGTATCTTTCGCTTCGAAGTGGTTGGTGGGATAGACGAACGCCAGCTGGCAGGTAAACCGGTCGTGGTCGGAAAAGACCGTGTGCCGGGAGTAATCGGAGCGAAACCTATCCATCTGACCACTGCTGAGGAGCGCAAACACAACATAACAATCGACAGTTTGCGAATTGATCTAGGCCCTGGCAATGGTGGCAAAGCCAAAATTGGCGACCGAGCAACCTTTGCCACCGCCTTCAGCAAAATGGGGCCCAGCATACGAGCCAAGGCACTGGATGATCGCCTGGGGGTAGCCAGCCTGATCGAGCTGATAAAACATTCACCGCCCAATATCGATTTGCTGGCTGCCTTCACCGTCCAGGAAGAAATCGGCCTGCGCGGTGCAACAGTTGCAGCTTATGCACTGGATCCCCAGTTGGCCATCGTCCTGGATGCCACGCCGGCAAACGATCTGCCTGCCTGGGACCCCTCTGAAGATGGCGAAAACCAACACTACAACACCCGCCTGGATGGCGGTCCGGCGATCTATCTGGCAGACCGGATGGTCTTTTCAGACCCGCGCCTGATCCGGCATATCAGCGAGATAGCCGAACGACTGAAAATCCCCTATCAATTCAGGCAACCGGGCGGCGGCGGGACTGACGCAGGAACGATCCATAAACAAAGGTCTGGAATACCCAGTATTTCCATTTCCGTACCAGCCCGATACACCCATACTACCGCCAGCATTTCCCGATTATCTGACTGGCAAAATACGCTGGCGTTGGTGTATGCCGCCTTGGCTAATCTTACGCCAGATATTCTTCAGCCGCTGGAATAGCTTGCCGGAGGAATGGTGAACACCAATCTCGATCTACTTCAAAGTAGCTACAAAGTTGTCAGGAGTATGGAATGAAAAACCTAATCCAAAAGCTGGTTGAGACCGCAGGCCCCTCGGGATTTGAGACCAAGATTCGGAAAGTAATTCGGGAAGAAATCGAGCCATTCTGTGACGAAATTCGAGTTGATCAGCTTGGTAACCTGATAGCAGCTAAAGGCAGTCCTACCCCAGGATCAAAGAGGATTATGCTGGCGGCCCACATGGATGAGATTGGGCTCATGGCTACCCATATCGATGAAGCTGGTTATATCCGATTTTTACCCATCGGTGGAGTTTCACCTTTAACTTGCCTGGGAGGCCGGGTCAAATTCCTGAATGGCGCAGCAGGCGTAATCGGTGCTGAGCGCCTTGATCCTGGTAAAACGCCCTCCATGAGCCAGCTCTTTATTGATATAGGCTGTTCTTCGCGAGAAAACTCCCAGGTAAGCGTTGGAGATGTGGCAGTTTTTGAACGTCCTTTCAGCAGCTTGGGACAGCGCCTGGTAGCCAAAGCCATGGATGATCGGATCAGTGTTGCAATTTTGATCGAAACACTGCGACAGATTTCCGAAACCAAAGGCGAACTGGCTCATCAAGTATATTTTGTCTTTTCCGTTCAGGAAGAAGTTGGTACCCGCGGAGCCACAACTGCTGCCTTTGGAATAGAGCCCGACCTGGGATTAGCCGTAGATGTGACCTCTACTGGTGACACACCCAAAGGGCTAAAAATGGAAGTCCGCCTGGGGCGTGGGCCAGCAATCAAAGTGCGCGACCAGGGAAATTTATCCGACCCAAGAGTGGTAGCTTGGATGGTAAAAACGGCCGAGAAAGCCCGAATACCCTATCAGATGGAAGTATTAGAGCGTGGCGGCACAGATGCCCGTGCTATCCAGCTCTCACGGGCTGGCGTCCCAGCTGGCTGTCTCTCAATTCCATGCCGCTACATTCATACACCTTCCGAGATGGTGGATCTCCGAGATGTAGAAAATGCGGTTAAACTCTTGGTTGCGCTGCTCAGCCAACCAATCGAATTGGGTGAATAGTGACTGATTCGCCTGGCCGGAAGGTACTTTTATCTATGAAATATCCAAGTCTGATCATTGGGTTGCTGCTCATCCTGCTGTCAGCCTGTTCAAGCCTACCGCCGCCGTTCGGCACGCAGGAACAGATCGTGTCAACACCCATCACAACCACTCCCGGTGGTTCTCCCGCTGCTCCGACGCCAACTGTAATAGAAGGTACGGCTCCAGTTGAAACAGCCCCTGCGGAGGAAAACACGCCGGGTTCTGGCACCTCTCCCAGCCCAATTGTACTGCTTTTGTGGTTACCCCCAGAATTTGACCCTGAAGCGGGTACGCCAGCCGCCGAACTATTCCGAGCCCGGTTGGAAGAATTTTCGCGCCGCCGGCCGGGAATCCGCACCGAAGTACGCATAAAAGCCCTTGAAGGCCCCGGAGGCTTGCTGGACTCTCTTACCACGGCCAGCGCAGCAGCGCCAGTGGCCCTACCCGATCTGGTTGCCTTGCCGCGCCCGATGCTCGAAACTGCTGCCCTAAAAGGCTTACTGCATCCATTCGACGGGCTTACCAATGCCCTGGAGAATCCCGATTGGTTTGACTTCGCCCGTCAGCTGGCTCATTTGCAAAACAGCACATTTGGTCTGCCGATCGCAGGGGATGCGCAGGTTCTGGTGTACCGGCCAGCTGTAATCGGCACACCACCCCCAGACTGGACAACCACGCTGACGATGGAAACCCCGCTGGCGTTTTCCGCTTCCGATCCCCAAAGCATCTTTACACTGGGTTTGTATCAATCCATCGATGGGGCACTGTTTGACGAGCAGGGCCGTCCAACACTGGAGAACGATCCCCTCACTAGAGTATTGGAGTTTTATCATCAGGCAGAACAGAATGGCGTGATGCCGTATTGGATTACACAATATCAGACTGACGAGCAAGCCTGGCAGGCGTTTGAGAGCGGAGAAACGGACCTGGTCATATCCTGGTCATCACGCTATCTGTCCAGCAGGCTGGCAGACACAGCCATCGCCCCTCTGCCTACTGAGAATGGCGAACCATACACCCTGGCAAATGGCTGGGTTTGGGCGCTTTCTACCCCGCATGCCGACCGTCAGAGTCTGGGGGCTGAGTTGGCCGAATACTTGACAGATAGTATATTTTTAGCCCAATGGAGCCAGGCCGCTGGAACTATTCCCCCACAACCAAGTGCCATGCGCGCCTGGGCCGATACTTCGCTGCAAGCGTTGGTTAACCGGGTTGCCATCTCGGCGCGCATCATCCCATCCACCGACTTGATTACCAGTCTGGGTCCACCTGTGCAGCAAGCTGTCGTAGCAGTTCTAAAAGAACAAAGTGACCCTCAAGTGGCTTCTCAGGCAGCCATCGAAAGTGTAGCCAACCCGTAAACTTGCTTGCTCCCCTTTGCAGATGTTAGGGTAATCGCATTTGAAATATTCACAATCGTTTTTGCCCATTCTAACCGGGACTTGGCACTAACTTAGGTCATAGAAGCTTCTTCGGGGCGATAATTTGCTATCCCGGAGTGTTCCCAGAGCCTGCCGAAGGGCCTTCAATGCACAAAAATGGGTCTTCGGTCGAGCCAAAAAATCCTAATGCGATTACCCTATTGCAGATGTAAGTTGACGAATTAGGGTGGCGATGTTATGATGCGCCCGGAGATACTTTAAGAATGCCTAAAACTGACTTTCTCAACGACTTTCCTGTTGAAGAGAGTGCCTCTACTCAGAAGAAAGCCCCGGATCAGCTCACAAGCCCAGTGATTAACTCTCCCGAGTCAAACCCTGGTGAGAGAGCCCGGTTTCTGGTTATATGGGAACAGCTCTCTCAGGCTGGTTTAGCAGAAATCACTGTCCGCCTGGGTACCAATATCCTGCTGATTGCTCTAATATTAATCGTGGCCTGGGGGATGCGCGAACTATACACTCGCGCTCAAGTGCTGCAACCTGCCCAAGAAGCAGTTCTGGCAGCTGAGATGACAGCCCCTTCACCGACTGAAATCGCGCCAATATTGCCAGAATTCAAATTTGACCTGGTTCCTGTCAGGGGAGTGACACGTTTAGCGCGCCTGCACACAGATGTTCCTTCTCTACAGAGGCTTGAGGTAGCAAAATATACGGTCAAATCAGGGGATACTCTATTTGGCATCGCCGAGAAGTTTGGCCTGAAACCTGAAACAATCCTATGGGGTAACCAGTTTGTTTTAGGTGATAATCCCCATAATTTACAGCCAGGCCAGGAGTTAAATATTTTGCCCATCAATGGAACTTATCATAAATGGTCAGCCGGAGATGGTTTGAACGGTGTCGCAAAATTCTTCGGTGTTGACCCAGAAGAAATCATCAACTTCTCTGGCAACCACCTGAATCCCGATACGATTGGCGATTGGTCACAACCGAATATTGAACCAGGTACCTGGCTGGTAATTCCGGGAGGCACCCGCGAGTTTGTCAGTTGGAGCGCGCCGGAAATCCCGCGCGATAATCCCACAGTTGCCAGCGTACTAGGGCCGGGCGCCTGCAGTTCGGTTGCAGATGGAGCCATCGGCATTGGCGCTTTCATCTGGCCAGCAAACAGGCATTATCTCTCCGGTTTCGACTACAACCCCAGCGCCAACCATCGCGGAATCGATATCGATGGTGAAACCGGCGATCCAGTTTACGCAGCCGATAATGGCGTTGTGGTTTATGCCGGCTGGAATAATTGGGGCTACGGCAATGTGGTCGTCATTAACCATGGCAATAGCTGGCAGACGCTCTATGCTCACCTGAGTGCCTTAACTGTCGGATGCGGGCAATCTGTGTTCCAGGGCTCTATGGTCGGGGCAATCGGCAGCACGGGCAATTCTACGGGCTCGCACCTGCATTACGAGATGATGTACGCGGGTGGGAAGGTTAATCCCTGGGATTATCTGCCCTGACGGTTTCGGTGTGTCAGAGGATAACAAAAAGGTGCGATTGCCGGCATACACCGACAATCGCACCTTTTTCGTGCCTGTACTCAGGCAGATTCGAGCAAGCTCACAAACGAGCCGCCAGAAACGGCACCAACATCTCGCTCGAGTGCAATCCACCATGCCTGCCCATCATGCGATTAGCCTTATTTCCCCACCACAAATAAGCGTCTCCCCGGCTGAGGACGATATAGTCACCGATCCTGTTCAATAGATCGTGATGTGGCTCGCCTGGGCCAAATAGTCCAGCTTCAGCGGCATAAACACTCTCCAACACCACAAACTGGTTAGGCCAGGTACGATTCAGGTATTCCCGCACGGCTTCAGTCTGTCCAGGACGGATAAAGAGATAAGCCAACCGATTCTCGCCGCTTGGAAGGATATGTAAACGGCGGGTTAGATTGGGATGATTGTTAAGATCATAATGGGGATTGACGGGTGTGGTGATTTGGCCGTGATCGCCAGTTAAGATCAAGAGTGTACCTTGACGGGCCTGTGGGCTGAGCCGATCCAGGAAGAGCCGCTGGAAAGCCGCGCTAAAGCTGGCAAACTCAGCAGCCGGGCGTTCGTCATCCGGTCCATAACGGTGCGAGAAGGTGTCCACCTCCCCCCAATAGACCCAGCTGTAGAACCGCTCCTGAGCTTGTGCTTCAAACAATTCGCGCAGGCTGATCCACAGATCGGTCGCATTCACCACACCGCGTGTATGCACATCCTTAAAAAACATCTGGGATAGGCCCGAATCCACAATCGAAAAGTGCTGGCGGGCGAAACTTTGAACGCCATAGTTCGCCAGGTGAACCCCTAACGTGGGGAGCGCCAGAAAATCGCGCGGGGTGAATCCGGCACTGGTAAGGCTGCCGACCCCATCCCGGTAGGAAGCCGGGTTGTGCAAGATGGTGTTTACCACCATTCCATATTCTTTTACCCACATCTCGTAACCAGTGATGCCATGGACGGCGGGGCTCTGACCGGTCCACAAACTGGTCAGGGCTGCTGAGGTTGTGCTGGGCACAATGGAGGTTAGCGGGGCCAGGATGCCCGTTTCAACCAGGCTGCTCCACAGCGGGGCCAGGCCCTTCGCAATCCACTCCTGCAGGTGATGCAGCGATAGCGCATCCATCAAAATGACCATCACCTTACGGATCTCCGGCTGGTTAGTAGCGTGAGCTGCCGCCAGATAACGATCATCCAGGGCCGGGGCGCCAATTTCTGGCAGGCCGAACAACCGGCAGATGCTGGCAGGTATATTCAGGATAGAGCGCCCCTGGTAGTTCGGATAGATCCATTCCGGTCCAAGGTCTAAGCCGGGTAAGCGATGAGATCGAATCACTGGCAGCAGTTCATGGCTGATATCTGGCATAATACCTCCATTTGGATCCAGTCTGATGCGCCTATGCCATTACCTGAACACAGGCAAGGATGGAGCTATATCCGTTAAAGGATATGTCCCAGCGGAAACCGCTGGGACATATATTTGTAAATTCGGTAGCTGCTATTCGCCCAGGCCTTCCAGGGTCAGGCCAGCCAGTTCAACCATTTGGCGGACGACGTCGTATTCTTCGTCTATGGCAGGGTTAATGCCTGTCCAGCCATAGAAATCCTGGCTGCCGATTGAAGCGTTCCAGGCGTCGGTTTGCGCGAACGCAACCAGCGCGGCGGAGATTTGCTCGCGCAAATCAGCCGGGAATTCCGGTCCGAAGGACAGCGTGTCATTCGGGATCTCAGGCGAGATCGTCAGGATGCGAACTTTCTGGACAATGTCAGGAGCTTCCTGTCGCAGGCCTGCTCGAGCATCCAGAACACGCCAGCCGTCACACATCAGTCGGCTGCCGTCATCATTGGGCGCGCACGATGGGATCAGGTCGGCCGGGATTTCGGGATCATCGCCAACAGCCCAGGCGGGCTCGCCTTCAGGCTTAAGCGGCGGGGAGAAGAAAACACTGCCGAAATCGGCTTCGCCATTATAGATCGCACGGACAACGCCGGTATGGCCACCGGCTTCCAGCGTCTCGCCAGCCGAAATGCCGGCCTCAGCCAGCATCGGCAGGATGGCCAAGTAGCCGGAGGTTGACCCTGGATCAGGGTAAGCCCATTTCAAACCATCCAGGTCGGCCAGGGTTTTGGCCTCGCTGTCAGAGGGCACTATGATCTGCGCCCAGTAAACGTCCCAACCGAAGCGCACAGCCTTGAAAGCCACATCCACGCCACATAGCTGGTTAGCCAGGACATAACCCAGGCCAGGGATGAAGCCCATCGTATCGGTGGGCGAGGCGCACATCTCTTCGATGGTGGCAGCGTAGGAGGTCGGGACACTGACCTCGAACTCCAGGCCGGTGGCCTCTTTGAGGGCAGCAGCCATGACTTCACCACCGGTAGTGATCACCTGCGAATCAACCGATGGGACGAAGAGCACCTTGATCGGGTTTTCGGTAGTACCGATCGGGACAGCCGTAGGCGCAGGCGGCTCAGTCGGTACAGGGGTGGGCAGCGGCGAGGTCATTTGCTCAGATAGAATATCATCCGATTCAACATCCAGGGCAGCCAGGGTGCTGGCGACATCATCGCCATTGGCAATGGCAGCCATCGCTTCACCAACTTTGACGCGCACAAAGTCGTATCCAGGCACAGGCGGCTCATAGTAGCCGTACTTCAGCATGTCAAAGGCAGTCTTGTAAGCAGGGTCGGATGCGAAGTAATCTGCCAGACCATTTGCTACGCTCTCACGCACCGGGAAGTATTGGGAGACTTCCGCCCAGCGAGCCTGAACATCAGGGTCGGTATAGTATTTGAGGAACAGCCAGGAAGCCAGTTCGGCTTCGGGCGTGCTGACAGGCATGCTGACGCTGGCGCCGTAAATATTCATGACAGGTTCTGCAGTGGTATGCGGGATAGCTGCCACGCTCCACTCAAAGTTAGCGCCACCCGCCTCAACGGCGGAGCGGTAAAAGGGCAAGCCAGAGCTGGAGCCAACTGCAAAGAGCAGCTTGCCGGTTCCGAAGTCAGTCTGGTCCCCATAGCTTTCGGTCACGATGCTGGCGCAGCCATCATTGAACATGCCTTGCAGGAAGGTCATGGCGGCGACGGCGGCATCACTATCGTAGGTATATTCACTGGTGTTGTAATCGAAAATATCGCCGCCAAAAGCAAACGTGAAGCTGGCAAAACGGGAAGCATCAACACTTAATTCATACCCAATGCTGCCTTCTACAACTGCTCCTGAGAAGGGCTGCTCTGCGGCTTTGCAAGCCATTTCCTTAAACTCTTCGGGGGTGGTTGGGGGTCCGTCATAGCCGAGCTCAGCCAGCCAGTCGGCATTGTAATACAGCACTTCCATAGAGCGGTTGGGGGGCCATCCAAGGCGAGCGTTGCCGTAGGTGGGGAATACGTCCTGAGTGAAAAAGCCCGGGAAGAAATCGGCTTGATCTGCTTCGCTCAGCCCCCATTTGGGGCTGTTCACCATGCTGGTCATATCCACCAGGCCATCAACTAGCTGATATGTTGCCGCCTGGTTCTGGTAAGCAACCACCAGGTGTGGGGCATCCGGCGTATTCAGCACACCCAACATTTTGTTGAAGATGTCACTGTATCCACCCTGATATTCAGCTACGACCGTGATACCATATTCGTTGCTGGCATTGAAGTCGGCAACAATTTCTTGAAGGGCTGTCTCACGATCACGCGTGTGCTGGTGCCAGAAAATGACTGTCTGCCCGGAAGGATCAACGTCTGCCCAGGGATCAGTCGGCGCAGCCGGAGCTTCAGTTTCTTGAGCCGCCGGCGCTTCTGGCGGTGTCGTGGCTTCAGCGGGCGGTTCCGGCGTAGCCGGGGCGCAGGCCGACAGTACCATTGCTAAAGTCATCAGTAGTGCAAATATGGTAGACCAAGTTTTTTTATTCATCTGGTCTTTCTCCTCCATTAAGATTAAACGAAATTTGTGTGTAAGATATTTTATTTTCAACTGCCTTCTCTTCTTCTATTTGGTCACAGTTCGATGATCAGCCTCCTTTTTACGGTCTCTGAGATAGCGTTTGACCTTGACAACTCTGGCCTGGACTTTATATTACCCCTTCAAGCCGGTCGTGGCGATGCCCTCAGTAAATTGCTTTTGAGTCAAGAAGTAAATGATTAAAATCGGAATCACTGTAATGACAGCCCCTGCCATCAATAAGTTCGTTTCCGGGCCGGCTTCGCTTACGAATGTCCACAGTCCAACCATCAGCGGCCGCCAGGTTTCGCGGGTTGTCACCAGCAGTGGCCAGAGAAACGCATTCCAAGAACCAATAAAGGCAAAGATCAGCACGGTCAGGATCGGTGCTTTGCTGATCGGGAGCACAATCTGGATCAAGAAGCGGAGATGGCCGGATCCATCTATCCGAGCCGCATCCCATAATTCGTCCGGGATCTTAACAAAGAACTGCCGTAACAGGAAAATACTGAAGGCGTTTGCCATGAAAGGCACGGTTAGCGCCTGTAAAGAATTCAACCAGGAACCGCCCGGTAAAGGTAAAATATCGCCTCGGATCATCAAAAAATTGGGGATCATGGTGATTGATTCGGGGATCATCATCGTACTGAGCAACAGCGCAAATAGCAGGTCGCGCCCAAAAAATTTAATCCGGCCAAAAGCATATCCAGCCAGGATCGAAGTGGTCAGCAAACCAGCGATCGTCGTCCCGGTTACAACCACACTGTTTAAAAAGTAACGGGCAAATCTGGCCTCGGTCCAGGCTTCAATATAATTGGCAAATTGGGGAGATTTGGGCAGCCACTGGCGGTTAATGGTTTCGCCCAAACTCATCAGCGAAGTGGATACCATCCAGAAGAACGGAACTACAGCCAAGACAGCGCCCAGAATCAAAAGCAAATACATCAAAAGGCGCGCAGGGCGGAATATAACCGGAGCTGGGCTGGCCTTAGAAAGGGACGCACTTCGCTCTTGAATTTGATCTTCGATTTGGAAGGTATCAGCCATAGAACACCTTATCGCCAAAGATCTTATTCTGGGCAAAAGTCAGCGCAAGGATAATAAAGAACAGGATAATCGCCTGGGCTGCTGCATAACCATATTGATTGGCTTTATAAAATGTATCAAAAATCGTCACGCTGGCAACATCCACCGTGCCTTGAGCCGATGGCACCCGCATCACATAGATATGGTTGAAAGCTTTAAATGTGCCAATGAAGGCAATCAGGGCCAGGTAGAAGGTCACTGGTGAGAGCAAAGGGACCGTGATATAGCGGAATAACTGCCATTTCCCGGCGCCATCGATCTCGGCTGCTTCATACAGCTCCCCTGGGATCGAGCCCAATCCCGCCAGGAAAATCACCGTGTTGTATCCAACATACGTCCAGATCCCGAAGAAGATAACCGAGACCAGCGCCATACTCGGGCCCGCCAGAAATCCCTCGAGATCCTGGAGTTTTAAAATAATTTCGTTGATCGGACGCGGTTCGAACAACCACTTCTGGGGTTCAATATTCAACCAGGAAAGGACAATATTCGACAGGGAAGTCTCGCGTGGGCTAAAAATAGTTCGGAAGACCACCGCAGCTGCCACAACCGGCGTAATATAGGGTAAGAAGTACAGCATTCGGAAAAACTCCTGGCCTTTTATCTTCTGAAACAAGATATAAGCCAGGATTAAAGCAAAGAGCAATTCGGCCGGGACCGTACCCAGGGCATAGAAAAATGTGATGGGCAAAGAATCTAGAAAACTCGTATCACCAGCCTCCATCATTCTTTGCCAGCCTACCGGTATAACCAGGCCCGATCCAATCAGTATCAAAGCTGCCAGCAGCCTGATTACCAAGGATCGATCATCCTGAGAACGCAAAGCGCTGTTCCAGACAAGATAGGCTATAAATAAAAGTGCAAACCCGACCAAAAAAATCAGAACGCCCATCCAATCCCCCAGGGCTTTATGATAATTTTCAATACCAATAAAGGAGCCTTTTCGAACCCGCCAGCTATAGGTGCTCATGTAAAAAGCGTAGCCAATCGGGAAAAAACCAAATATCGTGATGATAAGGAAGGCCGGCAGGATAAATAAGTACCCGGTAATGTGTTCTTTTATATCGATCCAGCGCCTCTGCCTGCGCTTTGGCTGTCCGAGACTTGATTGAGGCATTGATGTAGTTGTCAATACATACCTCCCCGTCGTTCGCGGCCCAAAGCATCCAAAATCACAGTAAGCTTAATGCCTGATGATCCAAGAGAATTGGTCCAATGAAAATGCTAGAGGTTATCCCAACTCATTATAAAACAAAAAACTCAAAGTGTGAAATATCAGGCCATAAAAAGTGCGCTAAATGGTCTTTTCGGCACGTCACTTAAGAAAAAAGAGCTTGTGTTTGCAAAGAACTTAGCGAAAGAACCACTAATGCGTGCACTTAAATGTTGTAGATGATAAACTTGGGAAACGCTTACAGGTCTCAGCTCACAGCTCAGCCATAATCGCTGCGTACGAACCGACCTGACCGAAATATCGGGAGAAATAAGTTGCTGCTTTCTTTGCATAATAAAATTAACCACCGCCAATCGTTGTGCTTAGGACTGATCTGGCTGGTACTTATCCTGGCAGCTTGCCAGGCAAATGTGCCTGCTCCCGATAGCACATCTACAGCGCCAGCCGGAACCGTCATACCTACACCCGCTCAGAAAACTGTCACGACGCCAACCCACGCGCCAACCTCCGCACCCACCCCTGCCAGCACATTGGGGATCGACTCCCAGGAATTGGACGGCATCTCAGTTACTTTTTGGCATGTCTGGAACGAAATACCAGGCTCGGTACTTCAAGCCCTGGTTGCAGATTTCAACGCTCAGAATGAATGGGGCATCCGGGTCAACAGCCGCTATACGGGGACCTTTGATGAGCAATACGCCAGCGTCCTTGCAGCTCTCAACACGCCCGAACAGCCGGATATTGCTGTTGGTTATGTCTATCAGACGCTTGATTGGGATGCAAATGACCAGGTTGTCGATCTAAATCCATATGTGAATGATCCCATTTGGGGAATGGGGCCAGCCAGCGAGGATTTCTTGAGACCCTTCTGGGACTCCGATGTGGTGGCAGGAAAACGCCTGGGGATACCCGCCATGCGGACTGGCCAGTATCTCTTTTACAATCAGACCTGGGCCAAGGAGCTGGGTTACGACACAGCGCCCAGCACGCCAACCCAGTTTCGGCAACAAGCCTGTGCAGCCGCCGATGCAAACCGGCAAGACGATGATCTGGACAATGATGGAACCGGTGGTTATATCTTGAGCATAGACTATAGCGTGATGCTGGCCTGGATTGGTGGGTTTGGCGGTGATGTTGTCGTCCCTTCAGACGGCGGCTACCAATTCGATACCCAATCCGTTCAAAACACTTTTCATTTTTTGAGAGATCTGTTCGATCGCGGCTGCGCTTGGCTGCCTGAAGACCAGCTGCCAGACACTGATTTTGCTTTTCGCCGTGGTCTGTTTGCTTCCGGCAGCCTGCTAGATGTTCCTGAACAATTTTACACTTTCAGCCAGACGCCCAACCGGGACCGCTGGACGCTGATTCCATACCCGTCTAATCAGGGTGCGCCGGTAGTAGACGTTTATGGACCGTCCTTCAGTGTATTGAAATCTTCTCCTGAGAGAGAATTGGCTGCCTGGTTGTTTATTCGCTGGCTGTCTGAGCCTGAAAATCAGATTCGTCTGACAGGCGCGACCTCCTCGCTGCCCCTGCGAGGCGATGCACAGCAATTGATGGAAACCAAGCCCCTCTCGCCCCAATGGCAGGCTGCAGTCGATGCAATTCAATACGCCCGAGCGGAGCCGGCAGTTCGCTCGTGGCTGAATGTGCGTTGGGCAGTAGCAGATGCAGCCACGCAGCTTTTCCGTTACTACTTCACCATCGATCAGGTACCCATGCTGATCGAGCTCCTCGACAATACTGCAAAGGAATTACACAATCGATGACCTCCCATGCAGCTGAATTTCCTCACGTAGCGATCTACACCGATGGCGCCTGTTCCCCCAACCCCGGACCTGGGGGGTGGGCTGCTTTACTTAAGTTTAAAGATCAAGAAAAAACACTGACTGGGGTAGAGCGCCAAACCACGAACAATCGTATGGAGCTCTCTGCTGCAGTTGCGGCATTGAAAGCGCTCAAACGACCTTGCCAGATTGACTTTTATACGGATTCAGAATATTTAAAACGGGGCATCACCGAATGGCTGCCTGGTTGGCGTCGGCGAAATTGGCGCCGGAAAGCAGGTAGCCTGGCTAATGTGGATCTATGGCAAGCGCTGGATCAGGCTATTATGGAGCACCAGATCAATTGGTATTGGGTGCGAGGGCATGCTGGCCATCCAGAAAACGAGCGCGTCGACCGGCTTGCCCGCCAAGCGATTCCAAGGCGGTAAGCAAGTTCCGATTAAAATTTCAGGTTTCGGTCGTTTGGGCTGCATCCGCCATATTTAAGTCTGCCGTTTCTGCAGCTGGCTGTATTGGCCTGTCAGCGGCTGGACGTACTTCAACATCCACCTGATCTTCCATTCGTATCTGGCCACGCAGAAAAGCGCCCTCTTCGGTTGCAAAGGCGGCTGTCACCACATTACCCCATACTCGCCCGGTTGCACGAATCTCGACTTTTTCCGCAGTGATATCCCCGCGCACTGCTCCAGCTACAATCACAACATTCGCTCGCAGGGTCTCGCAGGTAACCCGCCCTGTTTCGCCAACCACCAGCAGCCCGCGTAGCGCAATATCCCCTTCAAAAGCGCCCTCGATGCGTACCCCACCGCTGCCGCTCAAATCGCCATTCCAAATAACCCCGGTTCCGAGCACTGAAGTAATCCGTTCAGTGGGGGCCGGCTGCTCAGGCTGAGGGGCCGGCTCAGCTCGCCTACGAAACATATCGTCTCCTCAATTATTCACACCCGGCTTAGAAACTTACGCTAAGCTACTCAACCGCCTCAGGAATTCCCAGAATATTGTAACCCGAATCAACAAAAAGCACTTCACCGGTAATTTTGGCCGCTAAATCAGAACATAAGAAAACCGCCGCCCCGCCCACATCCTCACTGGTTACATTCTCATGCAAAGGCGCAATTTCTGCAAACTGCCGGTACATTGATTTAAACCCCGAAACACCGGCTGCCGCCAGGGTCCTGATAGGGCCAGCCGAAATGGCGTTTACCCGGACCTGATGTTTACCAAAATCATAAGCCAGGTAGCGCACTGAAGCTTCTAAAGCCGCTTTCGCCACACCCATAACATTGTAATTGGGCGACACTTTTTCAGCACCATAATAAGTCAGCGTGATCATAGCTCCACCGGGACGCAGCATGGGCTGGAATGCTTTGGCCAAAGCAGTGAAGGAATAAACGCTAATATCCATCGCCAGATGAAATCCAGCCCGGCTAGTGTTATAGTACGGGCCGGTTAGTTCATCCCGGTTCGCAAAGGCTATCGCGTGTACCAAAATGTCGATTTCCCCGAAGGATTCCGCTGCCCGTGCCGCAACCTGCTTTATTTGCTCGTCGGAAGCAACGTCACAGGATTCGACAAAAGTACAGCCAATGGATTCCGCCAATGGGCGAACTCGACGCTCAAGGGCTTGCCCAGCATAGCTCAACCCGAGCGTTGCTCCATGATCGTGAAAGGCTTTGGTTATTCCCCAAGCGATAGAACGTTCATTTGCAACCCCAAATACCAGGGCAGTTTTTCCACTAAGCAAGCTCATGGTAGATCCTCCAATTTAACCTAACATCCAAAAGATAGCGGGGCGACAGTTTGTCACACCTACCCCGCAGCCTCATCCAAGGCGGAAACTGCAGCCAAAAATCGCCAGGGTTTACTTTTCCATGGTTCAGGCACATTGTATAACCCCACTCTAGGGCCAGTAGTAACGCTGACATTAGAAATTGGTCGGCCGGCTTCTACCCAAAGTTTGCTGGTTGGCTCGCAGATATCTACACCATTAAACAATTTGTCGATCCCCAAGGCCTGGCAGATTTTCCCCGGACCATCAGTCCAACGTCGGGCAGGTTGGGAACTGCGCCGGGCAGCAATTAATCCCAAGCCTTCCACCGGCAGAATGGAGCGAATCAAAACAGCGGCAGGATAGTCTTCTCGTTCAACTACAAAATTGAGCATCCAATGCATACCATAAGTAAAGTAGACATAGGCATGGCCAGGCGGTCCATACATCACCTGGGTACGTGCCGTACGCCCGGCCTTACAATGGCAACCCAGATCATCTTCACCCCGGTAAGCTTCTGTTTCAATAATGATGCCGGCAATTCGTTGTTCCTGGTCGTAGCGTACCAGCCGCATACCCAGGAGTTCACGCGCCACTTGCAGCGCTGAGCGGTCGTAGAAATCACGCAGCAGAATCAAATTTTCATTCACTTTCATTCACTTTTTGGCCGGTTTTATCGTTCTCAGTGAAATCCCTTCGGGTAAACACATCTTTTTGCTCGCTTTACACATCATGCTTAATGAACAGGGTTAGTGCCGAAAATGGCGGACACCAGTAAACACCATTGCAATCCCATATAAATTTGCTGCGGCGATTGATTCGGAATCTCGGACAGAGCCTCCCGGCTCAACAATCGCGGCAATACCAGCCCGGGCTGCCTCTTCCACTGAATCTGGGAAGGGAAAGAATGCGTCTGAAGCCATTACCGCTCCTTTTGATCTATCGCCGGCGCGCTGAACAGCTATACGCACACAGTCTACCCGATTTGGCTGCCCACCACCAATGCCGACCGTCCCCTGTCCTTGAACCAGGACGATTGCATTGGATTTAACATGCTGGCAGGCTTTCCAGGCGAAGCGCAGACTTTCCCATTCAGCCGCTTCCGGAGCGCGCTGAGTTACAACTTTCCAGTCCGGAGTTCCGGGGGGATCGCCCAAATCCACAGATTGGCTCAGCATACCCTGGTTGACTGACCGGTACTCAAACAATGGTTCAACCCTCGTATCCGGCATAGCAACCAGCCGCAAATTTTTACGGCTGTTCAGGATTTCCAAAGATTCTGCGCTGAAACCTGGGGCAGCAATACACTCTAAAAACAAATTGCCCAATCCACCAGCAATATTTGCATCGAAAAGCCGGTTAACTGCAACAACCCCGCCGAAAGCCGAAACTGGATCCGAGGCCAGCGCAGGGGCAAAAGCATCACCTAGTGTGTCGGCAGAGGCTATCCCGCAGGGGGATAGGTGCTTGACAATACAAACCGTTGGGCGATCAAAAGATACGGCTGCCCGCCAGGCTGCATCCAGATCGAGCAAATTGTTGTAAGATAAAGCTTTCCCTTGAAGCAGCTGCCCCCCCAGCGGGCCAGAATCAGGTCGGTAATTATAGAGAGTGGCTGCTTGATGGGGGTTTTCGCCGTAACGCAATGTGCTCACCGGGTAGAGCCTCAGATCCAGAGGTGTAGGCTGATCTTGCAAATAAGCTGAAATCGCCGAGTCATAGTGGGCAGTTAACAAAAAACCTTTCACAGCCAGTGCTCGGTGAATCTCGAGGGATAAGGAATTCTTTTTAAGTTGTTCGAGCACACTTTGGTAATCTTGCGGGTCACAAACCAGGGCAACCCGCTCGAAATTTTTCGCGGCTGCCCGCATCAAGGCAACACCCCCAATGTCGATATTTTCAATCGCGTCTTGCAGATTTTTATCAGGCTTTTGGATCGTCTTCTCGAACGGGTAAAGATTCACGGCAACCAGATCGATAAGCGACCAATTGAGTTCCTTCAACTGGTCCAGATCCTTCGGGTTATTGCGAGCCAGCAAACCAGCGTGGATTGCCGGGTGAAGTGTTTTGACACGCCCCTGGAGGATTTCTGGCGATCCGGTATACTCCGCCACTTCAGTGACCGCCAACCCGTTTTCGCTCAAAAGCCGGGCTGTACCGCCAGAGGCGATCAGCTCCCAGCCCAGTTCAAGCAATCCGCGCCCAAAATCGACCAGACCGGTTTTATCATACACAGAAAGAATTGCTTTCGGCATAGTTATCTACATCCTCACTTAATATCGCTCTTCCAAAAAGCACCCAACCGTCAGTCTGCGCCAATGCCAGCGCTCATTTTAACTGAACTTGCTTCAATCCGGCTCCTTTTCTTGAAAATATCGCCCGAAAATACTGGAGGTGCTTGCTGTGCCCAACCGAGAAGACTATAATGTCAGGCAATAAACCATCCGGATAATTCAGAACGCACTTTTTATCTGCTCAGGCTCGGGCAAAAAGGACGGGAAAATGCCTTTCGATTTTGACACTTATTTATCACCATTTACATGGCGATATGGCAGTCCCGAGATGCAAATTATCTGGAGCGAGGTGAACAAACGGCGTTTATGGCGGCTCCTATGGGTGGCGCTGGCAGAGGTTGAGGCTCAGTTTGGCGTGCTCCGCTCCGAGCAAGTCAACGATTTGAAGGCACACATGCAACAGATTGATGTTTCCCGGGCCCTGGCTATTGAAGCCGAGATACATCATGATCTGATGGCTGAATTGCAGGCCTTCGCCGAACAGGCTCCGATCGGAGGCGGCGGGTTGCACCTGGGGGCAACCTCCATGGATATCGAGGACAATGCCGATGTGCTTCGGATCCGGAGCTCTCTGGATTTGATTCTGGAAAGACTGCAGCCAATCCTGCTCGATCTGGCAAAAAAAATCGATGCCTGGGCTGACCTGCCGCTGATGGCCTTTACCCATCTCCAGCCAGCAGAGCCGTCTACCCTTGGATATCGCCTGGCCCAATACGCTCAGGATCTGCTGACAGATTGGCAAGCGCTTTCCGCAATCCGGGCCAGTCTGCGAGGCAAGGGCTTTAAGGGCGCAGTTGGGACCAGCGCATCTTACGCCGAATTATTGGGCGTTGAAAAGCTGCCTGAATTCGACGAGCGCCTGTCTGGAATATTGAAACTGGAATTTTTCCCGGTCAGCACGCAGGTATACCCGCGCAAGCAAGATTACCAGGTTATTGCTGCGCTGGCGGGATGCGCTGGCTCGTTATACAAATTTGCATTCGATTTGCGTATTTTACAAAGCCCGTCCTTTGGAGAGCTCAGCGAACCCTTTGGCAAAAAACAGGTCGGCTCTTCGGCAATGCCTTTTAAACGCAACCCGATCCAGGCCGAGAAAATCGACTCCCTGGCCCGCTCCCTGGCGCAGATGCCACGATTGGCCTGGGATAACGCTGCTAATTCCCTGCTGGAGCGCACCCTGGACGATTCTGCCAACCGCAGGAGCCTGCTGCCGGAGGCTTTCCTGATCATGGATGAACTTCTGCTGGTCGCCAAAAAGATTATCACTGGTCTTCAAGTGGATGAAGGTGCGTTGAGACATAACCTGGATCTCTACGGCCCGTTTGCTGCCAGCGAGAGGGTCTTGATGGCAGCCAGCAAAGCCGGCGCGGATCGCCAGGCACTCCACGAACGATTGCGTGTTCACGCAATGGCAGCCTGGGGGGAGTTACAGGCGGGTAAATCCAACCCCCTGGTGAAGTATATCACTCAAGATTCTGAGCTGCTTGACGTTCTGTCAGCATCCGAATTGACGGCCTTGATGAACGCCAGCCAGCATGTCGGCGATGCCCCTGTGCGGGCCAGGCAGCTGGCGAAAGAGGTCCGCGCTCATGCGGCTTGACGTGCATGTTTTCCGGCCCAGGCAGCAAGATAGCTGAGATTAATCTGGCTTTGGTGAAATGCTCAGGCGGGCGGCACCAGGATGACTTGATCCCTTTCTGGACCGACTGAGAGAATCGTCACCGGGACGCCGACCAGCTGTTCGATCTTCCTTACATAGTCTTGCGCCTGAGCAGGAAGCTGCTGAAAATACCGGATAGCAGTTGTCGACTGCATCCAGCCTGGCAGCTCCTGGTAAACCGGCTGGCAACTTTGCAGCCAATGGGCGTCCCCCTGCCAGTAATGGGCGAGATCCTGATCCGGGCCACGTTCGGGAGTGTGATATCCGACGCAAATTTTAACCGCAGGCAAACTATCTAAAACATCCAGCTTGGTTAATGCAAGTTCGGTGAAACCATTCAACTGGCTTGTGAAGCGGACCAGATCAGCATCGAACCAACCACAGCGCCGCGGCCGCCCTGTCACCGTGCCATATTCATGGCCTTGCTCGAGCAAAGTTTTCCCGTCTTCGTCAAACAATTCGGTTGGGATCGGACCCATCCCAACCCGAGTCGTGTAGGCTTTGGCAATTCCAATCACCCGCTGGCATAAAGCTGGTGCAATTCCCAGCCCGGCACTTACCCCGCCAGCCAGGGTAGTAGAGGCCGTGCAGTACGGGTAAGTGCCCCAAGTATTATCTAGCAAGGCAGCCTGAGCACCCTCAAGAACGATTTCCTTATCCTGTGCGAGCGCTTCCTGCAACATCCCAAAGTGCTCGCGGACCATCGGCCGAATTTTGGCATATTGGTCCATTTTTTCAGCAATAATGGCCTTTGCTTCGAGCGGCTCAATACCAAAAGCCTCAAGGATTGGATTTTTCACCGCCAGCTGAATTCTCAGCTTTTCGGTAAAGATTTTTTCATCCGCCAGATCAACTAAGCGTATACCGTTATAACTGACCTTATCAGCATACACCGGGCCCATTCCACGCCGGGTTGTGCCGGTGCGGGCGTCACCTTTTGCATTTTCGTAAATCCCCTCCAAAAGTGGGTGATATGGCATCACGAGATGGCAGCGTGGTGAAATCCAATATCGGGAGCGCAGATCGATACCCTGGCTTTCGATAAATTCAAGCTCGCTGATCAGCGTCTCCAAATTGAGCACAACCCCTGGGCCTATGATACAGACTGTATCTGGGCTGGAAAACCCATTGGGCGTTAATCGAACCTTGAAGGTTCCATATTTGTTGACCACAGTATGCCCAGCATTATCCCCACCATTGAAACGGGCCACGATTTCGGCCTGACCGGAGAGCAGGTCTGTTATTTTTCCTTTCGCTTCATCCCCCCATTGTGCACCAACGATTACAGTAACAGCCATAATGCGACCTCCATTTTTAGTGGTTCTTTCGCTAAATTCTTTGCAAACATAAGAAGGATATGTGGTGTTCGGTTTGGGCGGCTGCACCGCCCAAACCGAACACCACATTTCTCTTTTTTCTTATGTGACTTGCCGAAAAGACCATTTAGTCCCTCATTATTTTCCATGCGGAATGGTTTTCTTGGTAAGGGTGCTTTGGGAATCTCTGGAGTGGGGAATTTGGCAACCAAACAACTAAGTCCCCAGCCTGTCTCTGGCCAGGGCAATGCCTGGTCCTTAAGAACGCTGGATCGGCCTGGTCGGCGGTTCTCGGCGGTAGCGCGGATCGCGCTCTATCGTCAGGCGCAGCCCCTCCTCAAGTGAAAAACGAGGCTGGTAACCCAGTTTATCACGAGCCAGGCTGAGATCTGCGCACATCCGTGACACGCCTGGTGAAGTACGTGGATTGTTAATCACTTCTATTTTTGCTCCAGTCACAGCCGTGACCATCCTGACAAGACCCCGGATGCTGGTCTCTTGCCCGCTGCCGATATTAATGACCATCTGGTTAATTCCAGGCGCCGTAGCAGCGGCTATCAAGGCAGTGACCACGTCATCCACATATACATAATCGCGGGTTTGATTACCATCTCCGTGCATAACCAGGGTCCCCCCGCGCATCGCCTGGCGTAAAAAATTTGGAATTACCGGTGGATGCGAGGGTGGCAAATGCTGTCCGGGGCCATAGGCATTAAACACGCGCAGGCTTACGCTCTCAATCCCCCACAGATCACCGATGGTGCGCACATAATATTCAGCTGCCAGCTTAGAGACGGCATAAGGAGAACGCGGGTTAGGAAAGGCTGTTTCTTTGAGAGGCTGAGTTCCCTGATCCCCATACACTGCCCCCGACGAGACAAATACAACTCGGTGAACGCCGACATCGCGCATGGCTTCCATCAGGCTAACTGTTCCGCCGACATTGGTAGCGTTATACTCGCGCGGGTAAAGCACTGATTCGGGCACAGCCACTCGCGCCGCCAGATGATAGACGCAATCCACTTCTTGCAGCAAAGTCCACAACTTGGGACGATCATTGACATCGCCCCGAGTAAAGAGGATATCCGGAGAAAGCGATTGCGGATTGCCTGCCGAGAGATCATCCAGTCCCCGGACCTGATGGCCTTCTCGAACCAGATAATTTGCCAGATTCGAACCGATAAATCCGGCCGCACCAGTGATTAAAAAATTCATTCAGTGCCTTTTTGTATCCTCTCAGTATTAGGGGGTAAGTTGTTTGTGGCCATCCTGATCCCTAAAATTTCAGGATATAGCCCAAACCTTCAGTAAATTGATTATAGCACGTTGGCTGATCAGCTAATCCCGTGAGTGTATTTCAACTTGGGGTAGTTACAGCATAAGCCCCTATATGGATGAATGATTGGGTGTTATTGGCAGCGCATGGCAGTGTCAATAACACCCAATCCTTTTTCCACCAGGATTGAAATGCACCTTCAGAAAGATAATAAGCCTTAGGCTCTTCCTGGCATGGTAAAATCCCAGCGATGTTAACCACCCTTCGCCGTTCTACTCGAAACCTAATCTTAATGGCCATCCTTACGGCCTTACTGGGCGGTAGCATTGTGCCTCCTGGCGACCAAACTGAACGGGTCCGGGCGTTCACTCGCCAGATTGAGTTCGATTATGTAGGTTGGACGATCAACGCCCTGGGAGTGAAATTCCAGCAAACCGCATTGGGGAGTGGAGATTATCTATCCAACGCTGCTCGCGGCCAGATGATGCTGGAGTATATGGAACTGGTAGCCGATATTCAAAAAGCTGAGGCTCAATTGAACGATATCTACGCTGACCCAGCAGTTGATGATCCTTTTGCGGCCTCCAGTGAGCTGCGAGCCCATCTTCAAGGTTTATACGCCCGGCGTGAAAGCGCAGGCCCGCTGGCCGAATCGATCCTGCAGGGCCAGATCAGTGCAATTGCCGCACAACTGGGCCTGACCTTGGGCGGCCAACCTGTCCCACCCGTACTATTTCACAGCACACCATTGCCCCTGGCTTTGATCGTATCGCCGCGCGATGTAATCCGCCAGGAAGATGATATCTCCCTTAAACCTGACCTAACCATCGACCAGCAGGCGGCTCTGGAGTATCAGGTAGATACTGCGATTAATGTATCGTCATTGGTAGTAAAAATCGGGGGAGTTGGGCTCTACCCCACCATGGTCTATCAAACCAGTTATCTCAATGGCTATATAGAAGTCGTCGCCCATGAGTGGATCCACAACTATCTCACCTTACGCCCGTTGGGGCTTAATTATCTTACATCTCCTGAATTGCGCACCATGAATGAAACCACCGCCTCGATTGCCGGCAAGGAAATCAGCCAGGCTATCCTGGAGAGGTATTATCCTGAGCTTGTCCCGCCGCCTCCCACCGCCACCCAGCCTGCTGCTCCGCTGACGCCGGTCGAGCCGCCCGCTTTTAATTACAATGCCGAGATGCGCATCACCCGCGTTCGGGTGGACGAGCTGCTGGCGGAAGGCAAAATCCAGGAGGCCGAGGCCTACATGGAGGCCCGCCGGGCGATTTTCTGGGAAAACGGATATCGCATCCGCAAACTTAATCAGGCTTATTTTGCTTTTTACGGCGCATACGCCGATCAGCCTGGCGGGGGCGCAGCCGGAACAGATCCGGTTGGGGCAGCTGTCCGCCAGCTGCGTGCCCAGAGCACTTCCCTGGCAGACTTTCTGACCCGTATTTCCTGGATGTGGTCAGTGGAACAGCTCTATCAGGCGACCGCCTACGATCCTCAAGGGTAATAATCTATCCAGAAGTATTGAGTATTCCTGGGGTGGTATCCTCATCACAGGATTTCCCAGAGACCCTAATTTAAGGTTCTCCGGAATCTCTGCGGGAGAGTCCCAGCAATTGCCAATGACCCTAATTCAAGGCTAACAAACCTGGCAAGATTCGCTGGTAAAATGAAACACATTTGTATCCAATTTGACAACGATATTACGGTAGGCAATCCCACTCTCGTGAATAACGCGATATTGTCAGGCTGGTTAGCCCTAAAATTAATGGAGAGATGATCCATAATGGTCAGGAAAATATTCTTTATTGCCAGCCTTCTGGCTCTACTTCTGGCTGCCTGTACAGGCAGCCAGCCAATTGTGACTGAGACACCCACAATCCCAAGTGCCACGCTGGCACCCACAGCTACCACTGCGCCCCCAACCGACGAACCAAGCCAGGAGACGCCTGTGGCGCAGTCCCTGGGACCTGGCTGCAACGTGATCAGCCTACAACCAACCCCTGGGCCAACCCAGCAATCGATTTTTCCTCCGGTTAGCGAGGACGATTGGGCAAAAGGGCCAAAGGATGCGTATGTCACCATCACGGAATACAGTGATTTCCAATGCCCTTTCTGCAGCGAGCTCGAACCGGTTCTCGAACAGCTGCAAAAGGATTTCCCAAAAGATTTGCGCATTGTTTATCGTCATTTTCCATTGGTTAGCATACATGATAAAGCCGCTCTGGGGACCCAGGCCTCCGAAGCTGCGGGTATTCAGGGGAAATTCTGGGAAATGCACAATTTGCTGTTCACAACCCAGAACGAATGGGAAACGTTTACCCCCGATCAATTTATAACCTGGGTGATTGAGCAAGCCAATGAGTTGGATCTGGACATCGATCAGTTTCAGGCGGATTTTGAGAGCGATGACCTGGTCAAGCTGGCTGAAGACGCCTGGAGCCACGGGTCTACGGTTGGCTTCCCCGGCACGCCTATGATCCTGTTCAACGGCAATTATTACAACGGGCCGCTCAGTTACAGCAACATCTCCGCCATCATCAAACTGATGTTGTTGGAAGAACGACAGTACTCCGGCTGCCCGCCATTTGAAATTGATCGCAGCAAACAGTACATTGCCACACTGGAAACAGCCAGGGGTGAAATTGTGGTCGAATTATTTACTGAAGATGCCCCATTGGCGGTGAATAATTTTGTGTTTCTGGCGCGCGATGGCTGGTTTGACAATATTACCTTTCACCGAGTCCTGACTGATTACATCGCGCAATCCGGTGATCCTACCGGAACTGGCTTTGGAAGCCCCGGCTATGCGTTCGACAATGAAATATCACCCGATCTGAAATTCGACCGAGCCGGTTTGCTTGCTATGGCAAATGCCGGGCCAGGCTCAAATGGATCCCAATTCTTCATCACGCTGGCGCCAACGCCCAACCTGGATGGCGACTACACGATTTTCGGCCAGGTAGTCGAGGGGATGGACGTCGTCAAACAGCTGACCCCTCGCAACCCGGATCAATCTGATCTCAATCTCCCAACCGGTGATGCCCTCCTATCGGTGACGATTGAAGAGAAGTAGTACGCCTGGTGGTCGGCAAGCCGTTTACTGGTTCAGTCTATGATGAGACCTACCCCATCCCCCGGGCCAGATGACGCCCCAATTACGATGCATGCTCAAGAGCCGCTGCACTGGCCTTCGATCCTGCAATTTGTTTGCAGTGTATTAGCCTTGTTCGCCCTGTGGGGAGGTGCAGTTGGTTTAGGGCTGATCGGCTTGATCGAAGCCTCTGAAGCCTCCCTTTCTTCCTACTTACTGACCGCTGGTCTGATTCTATCCGGTGTCTTGGTGTTACCTTCCCTGGTTTTTTCGGGGCTGCGCCTGGCCGGTCGTCCGATAAAAAGCAGTCTACAATTAGGCCTGTTTCGCCCAACATTGTTGATCTTTCTGCTTCCATTGATCTTACTGGTGGGCAACTGGTCAGCCAACCAAAACGGTCTCGGCCGGCTGATTCTACCTGTCGCACACGTATTGGCAATCGGGCTGCCGGTCTGGTGGATTGCTTACCTGGCTCTACGCAGACTGCCGATGGGTTCCCTCCAGCGCCGCTGGGGCGTATTTGTCAGCGGTCTTATCTTGGGACCGGCTTTGATTCTGGTGTTAGAGACCCTGGCTCTAGTTGGCTTCGTGCTGATTGCAGTCCTGATGGTCAGTACCCAACCAGACCTGCTGAACGAGTGGATGCGTCTCAGCCGTAACTTAAGCGGGTTGCAAACTTCCCCGCAGGACGCGCTGAACATTCTTGGGCCTTATATGAACCGGCCCGGCATTATCTTTGCAATCCTGGCTTTTGGAGCCGGGCTCGTGCCCCTGATTGAAGAGACCCTCAAACCGATTGGCGTCTGGCTGCTGGCTGGTCGCAATCTAACCCCCGCTGCCGGATTTGCCGCCGGCGCGTTGAGCGGAGCTGGCTACGCCCTGTTCGAAAGTCTGGCATTGAGCAGCTCAACCGACGATTGGCTTTATCTTGTGGTAGCCCGGATTGGAACTGCCGCGGTTCACATCTTAACCTCCGCCCTAACTGGCTGGGCACTGGTTCTGGCCTGGCGGGAAAAACGTTATCTTCGTCTGGGTGCAGTTTATTTGCTGGCTGTCTTGATACACGCTAGTTGGAACGGCCTAAGCCTGCTCGCATCTCTGGGCGCTTTTGCGGATGGCGCTGCTGATCAATTCCAGACTCTATTCCTTCAGTGGTTGAATGAAAATATCAGTGTTGGTCTAGGCCTGCTCACGATTGCCAGCTTTGCCGTTTTGTTATGGGCGAACCATCGTTTAGCTATAACGACCCACCCAGCACCCATTGACCGAACCAGTTTCCCTGATAATGATCCCCAAGCCAGCGATTCTTATCTGGACAGCCCAAAAACGCCATCTTAAAGTCAACCACCCCGCACACAAGACTGGCTTTGACCCTCCCATATTTATGAGAGCAAGGAATTTAGAAGCGGTATGGGCACAGAACAAGCTGTGGGCACAAAAATAAGATATCCCGACAACAACTCATGGCCTTTTGTGCATCCAAATTTGCAAGTTGGGAAGCAGGTAATGCAAAGCGTGCTATAATGCCGCTTGCTGCGTAAACAGATCAGACAAAAATAGAATGATTAAGCCCTGAGGGCTTTCAGACCCGCTTGCGGCCCCTCAAGATGGAGAAAATATGGACTTGCTGGCAACTTTTATCGATTTATTCTTACACCTGGATGAGCACTTAAGCGCGGTAATCCAATCGTACGGCACCTGGACTTACCTGCTGCTTTTTCTCATCGTCTTTATGGAAACCGGGTTGGTCGTGACACCTTTTTTGCCTGGCGATTCGCTGCTGTTCGCGGCTGGGACCTTCGCATCACCTGCATTGGGATCCCCATTGAACATTGTGCTGCTATTTGTGCTGTTGTGTATCGCTGCCATCGTTGGCGACACAGTCAACTATTGGATTGGTCACTATATTGGTGAGCGAGCTTTTAGCGGGAATATTCGCTTTCTAAAAAAGGAATACCTGGAACTTACGCAGGAATTTTACGAGCGGCATGGCGGTAAAACGATCATCCTGGCCCGCTACGTTCCTATTGTACGAACGTTTGCGCCCTTTGTGGCTGGGGTTGGCAAGATGAGTTATGGTCATTTCATTGCTTATAACGTGATCGGAGGAATCAGTTGGGTTGCGATCTTTACGCTGGGAGGTTATTTCTTTGGCAATTTGCCCTTTGTCAAGGATAATTTTACTGTGGTAGTCTTGGTGATAATATTGATTTCGGTTCTGCCTGCCATCATTGAAATTGTCAAGGAGAGGTCGCGTAAAGCTGCCAAAGCCCAGGCTTAGCAATCTGCTTACATATTTTTGCCCAGGTGACAATAAACCATGCACCCCGACTTCTGCTTCGGGGTGCATGGTTTATTTTTTATTGAAAATAAGTGGTATGTTGCGCGTGCAAACCGCACGCATCACATACCCAACCATTTTTCGGATATTTTATGATCCCTATAAGGGTTATTTAGGCACTACCATAGCGGCTTGTAATCCTTTGGGGCTTTCTTCAATCGAAAATTCAACCTGCTGTCCTTTTTCCAACCGGCGATAGCCATCACTCTGGATCGAAGAAAAATGGACGAAAACGTCTTCTCCATCCTCACGGCCCAGGAAGCCATAACCTTTGATATTATTAAACCACTTAACAGTTCCAATGATACGCTCGGTCATACAATATTTCTCCGTCTTATAAATAATTTAAAAGCTACACAGTTCCAGGGAAATTTGGTGAGTTTGGGCGGGCGCTGCCCGCCCAAACTCACCAAATCCTACTCTAACTGCGGATGTCCCCGAGGTACTGAGGTGCTTAACTAAAAATCAAACTTATCACGCATCGTTATGCCTGTCAAGTGATCGAAAAACGCCCTGCGAGCGCACGATGCACCTGTTTGGGATTTTTTTATATGAAATTTATGCTGGCAGCCGAAAAAATTATGATTTCATTGAAGCGTGGGGGGCAAATCAGAATCATGTTTCATTCGGCAGCCGACGTCCGAATGAAACCTTCCTGCCCGGACTGAGAGTCCCGAGTAGTCCAATCATAAATTCTGTGTATTTGGATTAGTGGTACTCGCTCTAGAATTAAATGGTTGTGTCGGATATTCGGCGATTTTCCCCAAATATCCGACACAACCAAGCCTTCTAAACTTATTTGCCCAGCCGCAGGCGCAGGGTTTCCGTCAGGTGGGGCAGGATTTCATGCAGATCTCCCACCACACCAAACCGGGCCAGTTTAAAGATCGGAGCGTCTGGATCTTTATTGACAGCCACAATGGTTTTACTGGAACGCATTCCTGCCAGGTGTTGAATTGCGCCGGATATACCAGCAGCAATATACAAATCGGGTGAAACAACTTTCCCCGTTTGGCCGACCTGGTGCGCATAAGGAATATAGCCGGCGTCCACTGCGGCTCGACTGGCGCCAACCGCCCCACCTAAGACTTGTGCCAGGCCGCTGACCAGTTGAAAACCCTGCCGGGCTTTCCAGATCTCAGCTTCTTTTTCGTCCATCCCGGCAGGCGGGGTAAGGGAAGGATTATTGGCTACTCCGCGCCCACCCGACACGATCACCGCAGCTTCAGTCAGGCTAACGCCGCCATCAGCCGGCACATAGCCTTCAACCTGGCTTTTTACGAGGCCGTCTATGCCGGAGGTATCCATTCGGATTGGGGTGCCGCTGCGAGCAACATCTTTTTCAGGAGCCGCAAATGCTCTCACTCGCAGGGTGATGATCTGCGGGCGCGTTTCGCAGCGTGCTTTAGAAAGTAGTTTGCCGGCATACACCGGGCGAGTAACTACGACTGTATCGCCATCCATCTCCAGAGCAATGGCTTCCGGCATGACGCCTGTTGACAAGTCAATCGCCGCCATCGCCGCCAGTTCTCGGCCGCGGCTGGTGGTCGGAAATAGCAGGACTTGCGGCTGGCTTTCCTTGGCCTGCCTGGACAACACGGATGAAAAGGGTTCCGGGCGATAATCCGCCAGACCGGGATCATCACCCACCAGGACTTCATCAGCCCCGGCCTGATAAGCTTCCTGGACCAGCTGTTCGAGACCCTGTCCGAGGATTACTGCCGTCACGCCTTCTCCCAGGGAGGTGAACAATTCTTTGGCCGCTCCAATTCCTTCCCAGGAAACTGGTAGGGCTTTGCCTTCAAAATGATCGATGTAAACCCATATTTTGTTGCTCATCACAGCACCTTCTCCGCCAACAGCTTATCAACAAGTTTTTCAGCTTTTTCTTTGGGAGAATCCCCAGTGATGATCTCCGTGGCGACCTCCTGGGTAGGTGGGTTCATCACTTCAGGCCAGCGAACCACAGATGCCGGAGCAGAGATGCCCACATCTGCTAACGACCATACCGGAATATTGGCCCTGGAAGCTTTACGAATCCCCATAAAGGATGGGTAGCGCGGCTCACCGATATCTTTGATCACGCTGACTACTGCTGGTAAGCCGGCATTGACAACCTGTCGGCCCTCTTCAATCGATCGTTCTACTTCAATTCTGCCCGCCTCCACTTTGCGGATGGTCGACACGAGGGTAAGGGAAGGCCAGCCCAGGGAGCGCGCAGTTTGGATATGCGTCATGCCAATATCGCCATCGATTGCTTGCTTGCCAAAGAATGCCAGGTCCACCCCGTCGACCTTCTCAATAGCCGCAGCCAAAACCTTCGCAACTGCCTGGCTGTCAGATCCCGCCAGAGCCGGGTCAGAGATCAGGATGGCTTCGCTGCAGCCCATCGCAAGTGCATGTTTTAGGGCATCTTTGGCGTTCTCATTCCCAACACTGATGACGGTTACATCGCCGCCCAGGGCTTCTTTCTGAGTCAGAGCGGCCTCGACTGCATACTCATCCCAGGGATTAATGACCAGAGGTGCTTCCCCCCAGGTCACCTCACCCGATTCAACAGCCACTTTGGCGGCCGAATCGGGTACTTGTTTGACACAGACTACGATTTTCAAGGCGTCCTCCTTTAGAAATTGATTATCGTGAAATGGGAAACGGTATCACATACCTTCGAAAGACATGTTACCTGCCCGGCTTATCATGCTCCCCACATCGTAAGAACTCACAGGGCTGCTTCGCTTTGCCAGAACTCTTCATCGTAGGCTGGCAGTTCACGGCGCAGCTCAGGATCCTCGCGATACCCCAAAGCATATCCAGCCTGGATTAACTGGTGGATTTCGCTGGTGCCCTCATAAATGATAGCTCCTTTGGCATTCCGCAAATAGCGTTCTACATCATATTCATCGCTATAGCCATAAGCCCCATGCACCTGAATCGCTTCAGAAGCTGCCTGAAAAGATGCGTCCGTTGCGAACCATTTTGCCAGCGAAGTTTCACGAGAATTGCGCAAGCCTTTGTTTTTCATCCACCCGGCACGCAGATAAAGTAGACGCGCTGCGTCATAGAATTGTACCATATGGGCAATTTTCTGCTGTACGAGCTGGTGCCTGCCGATCTCACGCCCAAAGGTTTTTCGATCGTTTGCATAGCGAACACTAGCCTCCAGGCTGGCCCGGATTAATCCGGCAGCCCCTGCAGCTACGGTGTAACGACCATTATCCAGGCAGCTCATGGCTATTTTAAATCCCTCCCCTTCCAGGCCAATTCGCTGATCCCCAGGCACGCGCACATCTTGAAATGAGATCCAGCCGGTTGAGCCCGCTCGTACCCCAAGCTTGCCATGGATGTCACCTGCCTTTACTCCCGGCTGATGCAGTTCCACCAGGAATGCCGATAGCCCGTCGTGCGGATCAGGTGTTTCGGGGTTAGTACGCGCGACCCACAGCACATGATCAGCCTTCGTCGCCAGGGATATCCACATCTTCTCGCCGTTCAGCACATAGTCATCACCTTCTCTACGAGCTGTACTGCTGATTGCGGCTACGTCGGACCCAGCCCCCGATTCGGTCAGGCCAAAACAGGCAATCTTCTCGCCCCGCGCCTGGGGTATCAAAAATCGCTGCATCTGGTCTTCATTCGCCCATTGCAGCAGGCCCAGACTGTTCAATCCAACATGGACAGACATCACCACACGCAGCGTGGTGTCGACAGCTTCCAACTCTTCGCATGCCAGCCCCAGGGAGATATAGTCCATGCCCTGCCCACCATAGCGAACCGGTAGGCAGATGCCCAAAATACCGAGTTCTGCCATGCGAGCCAAGACGAATGGGGCCATTTCCTGCGCTCGGTCGTTTTCCTTAATCACTGGTGCTACTTCACGTTGTGCAAACTCACGCACCATCTGCTGCACCATCCGTTGTTCCTCTGTAAGAGCAAAGTTCATATCTGTTCCTCCCATCCAGCGGTGATGTTTTTGCAATCCTGCCTCCCAATTATAGCCGGGCTTTTTGGAGGATAAATTGGGTTCTTTGAGAGTCATTGGGAAATACTGTTCTGAGGGTACCACTCCAGAGATTCCCGGAGAACCTTCTTTGAGTGTCTCTATGGTTGGGAGGAACTGTGGTGGTTTTCAGTTTTTTCACAACCAGATTATAGAGAACTGAACTGCCTCGGATATAATCATCGGCATGAACTACTCGCCCGGTAAACATCTACCAGGCTTGATCCTGGTTTTGGTACTGATCTCCATACTAGGACTATCGGCGCTTCCTCACGATGCAAGCCGCGAGCTCGAACAGGCTCAACGCGCTCTGGATGCAGGCGCACACCTTGCTGCCTCCGAGCACTTGGCTCGGGCTGCTGAAAAGCTGCCTGAACGATCGGATCTATGGAGTCTTGCAGGCCAATATGCCCTGCAGGGTGGCCAACCAGATCGCGCGATCGCGTATCTGCTCCGCATTCCACCAGCCAGTCAAACGGCAGAAGATCTATTGAGCCTGGGAGATGCATACGCCCAGACAACCGACACAGAGCCAGCGATCGCCAGCTGGCGGGCTTCTCTCCAGGTCGGTGGACCGGCGGTGCCGCTCCATCAGCGCCTGACAGAGGCCCACTTGACCCTGAAGGAATATCCGGCTGCAATATCTAATTTACACAACCTGATCAGCCTTCTCCCTGGGGATGCAGCCATCCATTACCGACTGGGATTGATCACGGCTACACAGGATCCCGAAAGCGCGCTCGCCCACCTGGCCAGGGCAGTGGAACTTGACGAAACCTTTGGCAGCCGTGCTCGAATCCTACAGCGAGGCATCACCTCAGCCAGGTTGGCCGAATCACGCGCTTACAGTTTGATGGCCGCCGGACGCGCCCTGGCTTCTTTGGATGAATGGAAATTTGCAGAGGAGGCGTTTCGCCAGGCCACCCTGGATAGCCCAAATTATGCAGAAGCCTGGGCGTACTTAGGAGAGGCTCGCCAGCATTCCGTAGATGGGTTGGGGTCTGCAGGCAACGAAGTTCTGCCGCCCGAAACCGGGCTGCTGGAATTAAAAAGGGCTATCGAACTCGATCCAACTTCTATTGCAGCTTATCTATTCATGGGGATGTATTGGCGTCGCCAGGACAGGTACGATCAGGCCCTTGCCAGCCTGCAGACGGCCGTCGAAATCGAACCTGAGAATCCTATCTTACAGGTGGAGCTTGGAGAGGTTCTGGCTACTCTAGGCGATTTGAATGCCGCACTGAACGCCTACCGGAAAGCCAGTCAGCTTGCCCCAAATGATCCATCCTATCTTAACTTTCTGGTGGCATTCTCATTAAAGTATGAATACTATATCGAAGAAATTGCTCTGCCTGCAGCTCGTCAGGCAGTCATATTAGCTCCCGACGATCCAGAAGCGCTCGATAGCATGGGGCAGGTATTGATCAAGCTGGATGATCAGATCAACGCCGAACGATTTATCACCAGGGCACTGGAAAATGATCCCTTTTTCGCTCCAGCCCATTTGCATTTGGGTCAGGTTTACCTGCTCCAAGGTAGAATGGCCCTGGCCCACGAGCAATTAAACCAAGTCAAAGAACTGGCCCCGGATAGTCCGACAGCCGAACAAGCCCAACGATTGATCAATAAATACTTTCCATAAGTAAGGAAATAATCCAACCTGATAGCTAACCTCCAAAGATAATTTCCAAATGATGTGGGCATAACTATCTACAAAACATACGTGCTCCCACTCAAGATACGTAACTTTCTATGCTAATCCTATGTTAAAATAGCTGTCTATTGCTGTCCTATTTGGCAAATTCAAGCCTTAGTGGTGTTTTCAGCAAGCCACTTAAGAAAATGAGATATTTTGGTGTGTGAAGTTTGTCCTTTTCCACTCCTGGCGTTATATTTCAGATCAACTATCGCCATATCAGGGGGTGAAACTGTGCAAAATACGGAAAAGGTCTAACTCAAAATAATCCATCCCCTTTTCAAAGGACAGCAAATTGGAAATAAAACCACATACATATACTGGAGTAATTATGAAATCCGATCACAGATTTTTTATCATATTAGCAATCCTAATCCTGGCGTCCTTGGCTTGTCAGACAGCAACTGGAGGAGGTGAAACTCCCCCTGAACAGCCCAGCAATTTACTGTTTCAAGATGATTTTTCTGATACATCTAGCGGTTGGGATCGGGTGACGACAGACACCGGCGTAACAGATTACGTTGATGGCTTGTACCGCATTTACGTGAATGAAGCCGGAACAGATATCTGGGCTAACCCAGGCCTGGAATTTACGGATGTGAGCGTGCAGGTTGAGGCGATCAAAGTTGGCGGGCCAGACGACAATGACTTTGGTGTCATTTGCCGCTCGGTGGACATCTCAAATTTTTACTTCTTCGTAATCAGCAGTGATGGCTATTATGGGATCGGCAAAGTCTCCGATGCGGGTCAAGAACTGATCGGCACGGATGCCATGCAACCCAGTGAAGCCATCCAGCAAGGGGAAACCACGAACACAATCCGGGCCGAGTGTGTTGGCAGTTCGCTAAGCCTGTATGTTAATGGCGAAATGCTTGCTGAAGTTCAAGACTCGGAATTCAGCAGCGGCGATGTTGGCCTGATTGCAGGATCCTTCGATATCCAAGGTACAGACATCCATTTCGATAATTTTAGCGTGACCCAACCATAGAGATTTATGAAAAGATACGGTTTTGCAAGTGCACCTCACAAAACCGTATCACAATCCCGCGCCGCTGCCTCTCACAGATATCCATTTTTGGGCTCTCCCAGTGGTTCGGGATAAGATAATGTAATGAAAATATACCTGGATACAGTTGGCTGCCGCTTAAATCAGGCAGAGATCGAACAATATGCCCGCCAGTTTCGAGCTGCCGGGCACACACTTGTCCCCAGCCCACAGCAGGCCGACCTATCGATTGTCAACACCTGTGCTGTGACTGCGGCTGCCGCTTCCGATTCGCGCCAAAAAATCCGCCAATCCAGCCGGGCTGGCTCCAAAGCGGTTGTGGTGACTGGCTGCTGGTCTACCTTAAACCCTGGTCAGGCAGCCGCCTTGGCGGGAGTCAGCCAGGTCATTCCCAATAACCAAAAAGACCTGCTGGTTCCAACCCTTTTAAATACTCCTCTCGAGAAGTTTGAGCTCGAACCGGTAGAACGTGAAATTATTCCTGGAGCGCGGCTACGGACGCGCGCATTTATTAAGGTTCAGGATGGCTGTGACAACCGCTGTACCTTCTGCATAACAACTGTGGCGCGTGGGCAGGGGCGCAGCCGCTCGATCGAAAGCATTTTGACAGATATCCGGGCTGCTTTGATGACCGAAGGCGACATCGCACCGGAGGCCGGCAAGGAGGCCGCCAAAGAGATCGTCCTCACAGGTGTCCATCTCGGTTCCTGGGGTCACGATCTTAATTCCGAACTCTGCCTGCGGGATCTTATCCTGGCGATCTTGGATCAAACAGACACACCGCGGCTGCGCCTGTCTTCTTTAGAACCCTGGGATCTGGACGAGCATTTTTTCGATCTCTGGCTGGACAAACGGCTTTGCCGGCATCTGCATCTGCCCTTACAATCTGGCAGCGCTAACGTCCTGCGAAGAATGGCCCGTAAAACCACGCCCGAGTTTTTTGCTGCTCTGGTGCAGGCAGCCAGGACAGCTATCCCGGGGGTAGCCATTACGACCGATGTGATCACCGGATTTCCAGGTGAAACCGAGAGCGAATTTATAGAGAGCCGGTCGTTTGTTGAGGCGCTCCAATTTGCTGGCGGGCATGTGTTCACGTACTCTGCCCGAGATGGGACAGCTGCCGCCCGGATGCCCGCTCAGGTGCCGGTCGCCATACGTAAAGCGCGTAATGCTCAGATGCGGTCAGTCTTGGCTGCTGCCAGCCATGCTTATCAATCAAGCTTCATTGGGCAGGTGCTCCCGGTTCTCTGGGAAAGTGCAACTAAGCTCGGACCGCACGATTGGCACATGAGCGGTTTGACCGACAATTATTTGCGCGTCTCGGCTCAGGCGCCCCGCCAGCTCTGGAATCAGATTGTCCCCGTGCGCCTGGCTGGATTTAGCTCGCAGGGGTTGCAGGGTAAAATAGAGCCAGGTTTCAGTTATCAAGGAGGGATGGATGACAGATTGCATCTTCTGCAAGATCATCGCCGGTGATATTCCCAGCAGCCGGTTATATCAAGACGACCAGGTGACTGCCTTTCGGGATATTAACCCGGTAGCGCCGACTCATATCTTGATCGTACCGAATTGGCATATTGGCTCAGTGAATGAACTGATCAAGACTGATGAGCTGCTGGTCGGACGGCTGTTTCTGACTGCCCGCCAGCTAGCCGAAGAGCAAGGCATCCAGGAATTGGGTTATAGGCTGATCATCAACACTGGGAAAGACGGCGGACAGGAAGTCCTGCACCTGCACCTGCACCTGATTGGCGGGCACAGAATGCGCCATCCAATGGGTTGACCCTTCCTTGATCTTGAGCATCAGGTTGTACGACCGGCATCTATCCACCGGTGTGTTGCTTGAGCCTGATACTGGTCTATCATGATTACTTCTATCCGCAATCCAAAAATCCAGTTGGTTCGCAAGCTCCAGTCTCAAAGCCGCGCTCGCCGGGAAGAACAATTGTTGATTACCGAGGGTGTGCGGTTATGCGAGGAGGCACTGGCGGCTGGTTGGCCTGCGAAGCTTGTTTTATATACTGCTGACCTGAGCGAACGCGGTCAGTCCCTCCTGGATAGTTTGGCCGATCAGGGTGCGGATCTGGAACAGGTCTCCGAGCAAGTCATGCGCTCGGCCAGCGATACTCAGTCTCCCCAGGGTATTCTGGCAGTCTTGCCGCAGCGCAGTTTACCTATCCCAGAGCCCCTGAATTTTGTATTCATTCCGGACGAGGTTCGTGACCCGGGTAATCTGGGCGCCATGCTGCGCACGGCTGAAGCAGCCGGTGTCGGGACAGTGCTTCTACCTCCCGGCACGGTTGATGTCTATGCGCCCAAGGTTGTCCGGGCTGCAATGGGGGCTCATTTTCGCCTGCCGATCTTTTTGCTCAGCTGGGATGAAATCTACAGCAAACTACGATCTGTGAACCTGAGAGTGGTGGTAGCCGTGGCAGGTTCTGGGACAACCTATACCCAGGCCGATCTACACAGCCCTCTGGCGCTGATAATAGGTGGTGAGGCCGAGGGAGCTGGAGAAAAGGCCCGCTTGCTGGCAGACGAACTGGTGCATATACCGATGCCCGGTAAGGCTGAATCATTAAATGCTGCCATTGCTTCGGCAATCCTGTTGTTTGAAATCGTTCGGCAGAGGGGCTTATACCTCCGGTGAAAATACGATCGATCACCTATTTCCTTAATCCAAACAGCCCGACACCAGACATCGCGTTGAAGCAGGCTGGTGAATTCCTGATGACGGCCCGGCCCGCCTTTGAGGCGGCGGGGTATGAAGTTCAAACTGCCAGATTGGCGACTGTTCCTTTCCCCAGACTGCTGCCCCGCCTTCATGTTAATGCTTTGCTTGATCTGGCCCAAAATCTGGAATATGCAGGTAGGGCAGCCGGTTACGACTACATTTCCCTTGGACCAGCTTTACCCGACCAAATCGAAAGTTACGCCCTGATTCCACCGGTATTAGCTAAAACGAGTTAGGTTTTTATGGCGGGAATGTTAACCACTTCCGGCGGTGGGATCAGCCTGCCGGCCGTACGGGCCTGCGCTCACGTTATCCAGCACGCGGCTACCATCACGCCGGATGGATTTGGAAACCTTTTCTTCGCGGCCCTGGGCAACGTTCCGCCAGGCGCGCCATTCTTCCCGGCTGCCTACCATGGCGGGGATGCACCCTCATTTGGGCTGGCCTGCGAGGCGGCCGATCTGGCAGTCGAAGCCTTCAGCAAAGCGAATTCGCTGGAGCAGGCTCGCCAGGGATTTATCGAGCAGATTGAGAACCACGCCAGCCTCCTGGCCCAGGTAGCTCAAAAAATCAGTGAAATTCACAAGCTGGCTTTTGGGGGAATTGATTTAACGCCGGCGCCTTTCCCGAAAAAAGAACTCTCACTGGGAACAGCCCTGGAGAGGCTTGGTCTGGCGGCGGTTGGTCTGCATGGTGGCGTGGCTGCAGCAGCCTTTCTGGCCGACGCCCTCGACCGCGCCCATCTGCCTCGGGCCGGTTTCAATGGGCTGATGCTGCCAGTACTGGAAGATGCTGCCCTGGCAGAGCGCGCTACTGAAGGCACTCTGACGATTCGGGATTTGTTGCTTTATTCAACGGTTTGCGGCACCGGTTTGGATACTGTGCCTTTGCCGGGAGATACTTCGCCAGACCAGCTGGCAGCTGTCCTGCTGGACCTGGCTGCCATCTCTCAGCGACTTGGAAAACCGCTGACGGCCCGCCTGATGCCCATCCCTGGCAAAAAGGTTGGTGATCCCACCGAGTTCGAATTCGGTTACTTTGCCAACAGCCGGATACTGGCTTTGGAGGCCGCCCCGCTGAGCGGTCTTCTGGCGGGAGATGAGACTTTCTATTTACAGCCGCGAGGCGGCTCAGGAAGTTGATGCAACCAGCGCTGGATCCGCCTTATCAACGCACACATAGGGTTTGAGGAACTGCCCGGTATAAGAGTTTGGAACGTCACAAATTTCCTCCGGTCTTCCAACAGCGATCACATATCCACCGAGGTCGCCACCCTCCGGCCCCAGGTCGATGATGTAATCAGCAACCTTGATGATATCAAGGTTGTGCTCAATGATCAGCACGCTGTTGCCAGTCTCAACCAGACGTTGTAAAACTTCGATTAATTTATGCACATCGGCAGCATGCAGTCCGACAGAAGGTTCATCCAAAACATAAATGGTTTTACCGGTAGGCCGCTTGGAGAGCTCGCGGGCCAATTTTACACGCTGAGCCTCACCGCCGGACAGAGTTGGAGCGGGCTGCCCGACCCGAATATACCCCAACCCGACATCCTGCAGCGTTTGCAGACGGTTCAGCATTGCCGGGAAGGCCGCAAAGATCTCCAGCGCCTCATCCACCGTCATATCGAGCACATCGGCAATACTTAATCCCTTGAAACGGACCTGCAGCGTTTCACGGTTGAAACGCGCCCCGTGACAGACATCGCAAGGCACGTAGACATCTGGCAAGAACTGCATTTCGATTCGCAGTTGGCCCTGGCCCTGGCAAGCCTCACAGCGCCCACCATGCACATTGAAGGAGAACCGTCCAGGCTTATAACCTCGAACTTTGCTTTCAGGTAAATCGGCATATAACGAGCGGATGTGATCGAATAAGCCAGTATAGGTGCCCGGGTTGGAACGTGGGGTCCGGCCAATGGGGGACTGATCGATATTAATGATCTTGTCGATGTTCTCCATCCCTTCAATCCGATCATGCTCGCCGGGAAGGGCATGTGAGCCATGCAAGTGACGCGCCAGGGCTTTGTATAAAATTTCAACCATCAAGGTTGACTTGCCTGAACCGGACACACCTGTGATGCACACAAATCGGCCAAGCGGAATTTGCACATCAACATTTTTCAGGTTGTTTTCGCGTGCCCCGATCACTCTCAATGATTTTCCGTTCCCATTCCGCCGTTTTTCAGGGATAGGGACGCGCATCCGTCCCGACAGATAAGCTCCGGTCAGCGATTTCGGGTGAGCCAGGATCTCATCGACCTTTCCTTCGGCTACAACCTCCCCGCCATGTTCACCAGCGCCAGGGCCCAGGTCAAGAACCCAATCTGCTTCCAGAATGGTCTCGCTATCATGTTCAACAATCAGGACCGTGTTGCCCAGATCGCGCAATCCTTTCAGGGTGCGCAGCAGACGGGTATTGTCGCGCGGGTGCAGCCCGATGGAGGGCTCGTCCAACACGTATAGAACACCCATCAACCGCGATCCAATCTGGGTAGCCAGGCGAATCCGTTGTGCTTCTCCACCTGATAGCGAGGCCGCTGAACGCCGCAGTGTCAGGTAATCCAGCCCGACATCCACCAGAAAACCCAGCCGGGCTTGAATCTCTTTCAGAATGCGTTCAGCGATAATTTGCTGGCGGGTTGTGAGCGGCGTGTTTTCAGCACCCAGGCGCAGGGCCCAATCCAGGGCGCGCATCACCGGCCAATCGGTCACTTCAATAATATTCTTGTCATCCACCGTGACCGCCAGTGCTTCGGGGCGCAGCCGGGCTCCCCCACAAGTGCCACAAACCCGTTCGTTCATATATTCGGCGATTTTATCGCGCATATATTCTGAGTTGGTTTCATTAAAACGTCGTTCGAGATTGCCAATCACCCCTTCAAAGGGTGTCCGAAAGGTAGCCTTGCGCCCATTGCGATTCTGGTAATGGACAGTCACTTCTTTCCCCTTGGTGCCATACAGGATAATGTCCATTTTTTCCTGGGAAATGCTGCGCACCGGGGCATCCAGATCAATATCATAATCATGTGCGGCCGCTTCGAGAGTTTGCCAGTAATACCCGCCCTCATCGCGCGGGCCGCTCCACTCAGAGACTACAATTGCACCCTCGTTCAAAGCCATATCTGGATCTGGAATCAACAAGGCCGGATCGATTTCCAGCCGTCCCCCCAGGCCCTGGCAATCCGAGCAAGCGCCATGTGGGGTATTGAAAGAGAAAGTGCGCGGTTCGATCTCCGGCAGGCTGACCCCGTGCTCGGGACAGGCCAGGTGTTCCGAGTAATACAAATCCCGGCTCTCCTGAGGGTTGGTCAAATCCTGAACGATCAGATATCCATCCCCAAACTTTAAGGCGGTTTCGACCGAGTCGGTCAGCCTGGAGCGAAAGATTTGATCATCATCCGGGTTTTCGCTCTGCTGAATGACCAAGCGATCGACGACAGCTTCGATATCATGGATCTTGTAGCGATCCATTTGCACATCGTCATCCAGCTCGTAAACCTGACCATCCACTCTGGCCCGCACAAAGCCAGATTTCCGGATTTCATCCAGCACAGCTTGATGTGTCCCTTTACGGCCCCGCACCAGCGGAGCGAGCAGCAGCAGCCGCGAGCCCTCCGGCAAGGCACTGACCGCATCGACAACTTCCTGCGCCGACTGGCGAGTAACCTCCCGTCCGCATACCGGGCAATGTGGGATACCCGCCCGGGAGAACAATAACCGCAAATAATCATAAATTTCTGTGACTGTGCCCACGGTCGAACGCGGGTTATGCGACGCCCCTTTTTGATCGATCGACACTGCCGGAGAAAGCCCGTCGATATAATCGACATCCGGCTTATCCATTCTCCCAAGAAACTGGCGGGCATAAGCTGACAGCGATTCCACATAACGCCGCTGGCCCTCAGCAAAGATCGTATCGAACGCCAACGAAGATTTGCCTGAACCCGAAAGCCCGGTGATTACAACCAGCCTGTCGCGCGGGATTTCGACGGTGATATTTTTTAAATTATGCTCACGCGCACCAACAACACGAATTACGTTTTGAGTCATGCCAAACCTTTTTGATGTAAACCTGGGGTCATAGAAATAAACCAGCTCAATTATAGCACATATGTTTTATTATTAAGATTAATGCTTCCATCTCGCGTAAGGCTTTCCCAAATTCGAAAATCTTGGAAATTTCCACCTAGAAAATGAGTTGCTGGGTGTGAGAAAAACGGCAGAGCCGTTTTTCTCACACCCAAATAGCATTCTTGAAAGAGCCTTGCCATCTCGAGCAACCTTAACCTGGTGTCCGGGACTCTCCCAAATAGAATACATACACAAACTGTTATTATACCAATACGAAACCGCTCTAGTTTAAAAAATAATTAATATGGGTTAGCACGCCAATAAACGCTTGTTTGCTATTATCCCATCTGGTAGCCAGTTATCATCTATAATCATAAGTGTCAGGCAGTTTAAGGCATCGAAACAAAAAAATACAATCCAAGGGCTCAACAACCTGATACCGGAGCTAGCGAAAGGACGGAAACAGCCATGGGATTTTTCAAAAAATTGGGCAAACTTTTCAACCCCCGGATGGATAGCGACCAATGGGTGCAGTGGGTGAGCGTAAAATGTAATCGCTGTGGTGAGCTAATTCGCAGCCGCATCGATTTGCGCAACGATCTGAGCATCAATTACGGAGAAGATGGGAGTCCGACCTACTTCGCCCGCAAACTTCTCATCGGAGAGGGTCACTGCTTTCAAAGAATCGAGGTTGAATTAACCTTCGATAAAGATCGCAAATTAATGGATCGCCAGATCAGCGGCGGAAAATTCGCTGACGAACAAACCGACTGATCTTTTAGACTCAATCCACCTCTATCTGCACATACTTGCTTTGCTTTTGCCCCAAAATTCCAGCAAGCAGGTGATATGTGGCATACAGTTCTAGGGCAAATGGCAAGTAACCGCCATATCCCAATAACGGCATCTCAAAGATATGGCAGCAATTTGCCCATGGAATGTGATAGATCCATTTAGGAAAGGCGAAGTAATTCCACATTTCCCAGAAAAAGGCAGTGATCAACACTCCAATCCACAGGGCCAGAATCGGGCGCCAGTTTCCATTGCGGGTGTTTTCTGCCAGAGACCGGTTGCCCAACCAGATATTAATCGGTTCAAGAATAAAATAAATCGAAATCCAGCAAAAAGGGAAGAACAGTTTGGGCCAGGCCCACATCAGGGCAAACATGATCCACCCGGCTAAAAAGAACAGGCGGGTGGTACGCAGATCGGGGCGTATCACCGGCCCGCGACCTAGGCGTTGAAGGAATCCAAACGTGCTTACCAACTCTGCAGTTCCGAAGACGGCCGGAATCACAGTCGTAAAACTAAAGGTCGCCCAGACAAAGAACTCAAAAGGATGAAAAAGCTCAGAGCCAGTATATTCCCAATTCTGCAAGCGCCAGTTGATCGCCTCGAACAGCCACCAAACTGGGGCCGAAACCACGAACAGTCCGATGTATTTTTGCCAGCTACGGGTGTACAGCGAGGTCCCCTTGCGCATGTAAACCAGGGCATCCACGGTCAAGCAGTAACCTAACCAGAGTGGAAAAAAACCCCAATGGGTGCGCGGTCCGGTCAGCGCCCAGTTCAGGGGCCAGAAGATCGTGATCAGCCCTATTCCCAGCCACCCGTGGCTCAAAAAATGATTCTGTCTTGGCGAAATATTTTCCATCTGGCGCCCCCGTCAGTCAGAATTCAGCTCATATAATTCAACCATCACGCCATGAGCGCTTTTCGGATGCACAAATGCATATTTACGCCCATCAGATCCGATCTTCGGCTCGTCATTGATCATCTGAATGCCCTTCCCTTTTAGCTGGGCCAACATGCCAGCAATGTCGTCCACTTCGAGGCAAATATGGTGCATGCCCGGCCCGCGCTTATCCAGGTAGCGGGCCAATCCGGAATCCTCCGTAGTTGGCTTGACCAGCTCGATCTCGCTCTCTCCGGTCGGGAGAAAAGCAATAATCGCCTGCTCGCCGGGCACATCCTGCGTGTGAGTCAGCTTTAAACCCAGGGCATCCTGCCAGAAATTGATGGTGGCATCCAAATCATCGACCAGAATAGCAATGTGGTTGATTTTCTTTACAACAGGCATACTGCCTCCACTTTAGAAAAATCGGACCTGCACAGGCTCGTATAAATACAATGGCCAATACTTGAAAGTCCCACACGAAACTCTACAGCCAGGTCGGTGATTGGTACTCACCCCACAGACCGCGCAGCAGGTGGCAGATTTCTCCCAGCGTGATATCGTTTTCCACACAGGCGATAAAAACCGGCATAAGATTTTCCGTGCTTCGGGCAGCTGTATCCAACCAGCCCAGCAGTTCGTTGGTCCGCGCCGCATCCCGGCGGAGGCGCAAATCTGCCAGCTGAGTGCGCTGAGCTTGTTCGATTGCCGGATCTACCTTCAAGCGTTCAAGCTCCATCCGCTCATCGATCGGGAAGGCATTAACGCCCACCACGATCTCTTCGCCCCGTTCGACAGCTTGCTGGAAGCGATAAGCTGCCTCCTGGATCTCCGCCTGGATGTAGCCTTCTTCAATCGCTTTGAGGGCCCCGCCCATCTCATGGATCCGATCAAGATATACCTGAGCCCGCTTCTCGATCTCATCCGTCAGGCCTTCAATTAAATAGGAACCTGCCAGCGGGTCGACGCTGTCAGCCACGCCCGACTCATAAGCAATGACCTGCTGGGTGCGCAGCGCTACCCGAACGGCTTTTTCAGTCGGCAGCCACAGAGCCTCGTCCATGCTGTTGGTATGCAGCGACTGGGTGCCGCCCATCACGGCTGCCAGGGCTTGGATGGCAACCCGGATGACATTGTTCTCCGGCTGCTGGGCCGTCAGGGTCGAGCCGGCCGTCTGGGTGTGAAAACGCAGCATCCACGAGCGCGGATCTTTAGCCCCAAAGCGCTCGCGCATGATGCGAGCCCACATCCGGCGGGCAGCCCGAAACTTGGCCACCTCTTCCAGAAAGTTGTTGTGGGCGTTGAAAAAGAAAGATAGCTGGCTGGCAAAACTGTCCACGTCCAGTCCGGCTTTGATAGCCGCTTCCACGTAGGCGATGCCATCCGCCAGGGTGAAGGCCACTTCCTGGTCGGCCGTGGAGCCCGCTTCGCGAATGTGATAGCCAGAAATGCTGATCGTGTTCCAGCGTGGCACCTCGGCCTGGCAGTAGCTGAACACATCGGTGATCAGGCGCATTGAAGGCCCCGGCGGAAAGATATAGGTACCTCGGGCAATATACTCTTTGAGAATATCGTTCTGGATCGTTCCCCGCAGGCGATCAGGCTCTACACCCTGCTGTTTACCTACAGCGATGTACATGGCCAGCAAGATCGAGGCCGGCGCGTTGATCGTCATGCTGGTCGAGACCTTATCGAGCGGGATCTCCCGGAACAGAGTTGCCATATCGTCTCGGGAGGAGATCGAAACGCCTACTTTACCGACCTCGCCGGCTGCGATCGGATCGTCGGCGTCATAACCGATCTGAGTCGGCAAATCGAAGGCCACTGACAGGCCCGTCTGTCCCTGTTCGAGCAGGTAGCGGTAGCGGCGGTTGGATTCTTCGGCGGTGGCATAGCCAGCATACTGCCGCATGGTCCAAAACCGGCCGCGATACATGGTGGGCTGGACCCCGCGCGTGAAAGGGTACTCGCCCGGAAAACCTAATTTTTCCATGTAATTGGGATCAGGATCTTCCGGCAGCGGCAGGCGCGGCAGCGGGATGCCGGAAAGGGTGTTGAATGCGCTTTTTCGTTCCGCGAAGCGCTTGAGGGTGGGGTTAAGGGTTTCCTCTCCCCAACGTTTCTTTTCAGAGTCCAGAGTCATCGTTCGCCTCGGTTGTCCAGCGTTGGTTTTGATGTATATTGCCCCCGAGTATACCTTAACTGAGACGGACCATACCAGCGCGATTCCTTGCCTCTCTGGAAAATACTGTGGTGGTGATTTATGGAGGAGTTACGATCCGAGCAACCAGCCCATTTCCTGACAGGTTCCATGGGCTATAATACGAGGGTATCCAGGAGTATAGCTCCAACCATGTCGGTTTTTATCACAAATAGACTGCTGCACCTAGCCGTGTATTGTACGGCCGCTCGCAGTGACAGTTCCTTAGAGGGATTCTGATGCAAATTTTAACCGTAGACGTGGGTACCGGCACGCAGGATATCTTCCTTTACGACTCGCGGGTAGACCTGGAGAACGGCTTAAAGCTAATTGTGCCCTCCCCAACCATGATCGTTCGCCGCCAGATCCAGGAGGCCACCCGGCGCGGCGAACCGCTGCTGTTGACTGGCTTAATCATGGGCGGTGGCCCTTGCGCCTGGGCAGCCGAAGATCACGCCAAGGCCGGCCTGCCGGTTTTTGCGACACCGGAAGCGGCTCGCACTTTCAACGACGATCTGGATATGGTCCGGGCTTCCGGGATTCAGGTTGTCAGCCAGGACGAGGCCGCTCGCTTACCTGCTTCTGTCCACAGGCTGGTGCTGCGTGATTTTGACTTTGATGCGATCAGCCGGGCGCTGGGTCAGTTCGGGGTCTCACTCGACCACCTGGCAGCCGTTGCCATCGCCGTATTCGATCACGGCGATGCACCGCCCGATGTTTCCGACCGCCAGTTTCGATTTGATTACCTGGATGATCGCATTCGCCAACAGAATCGCCTGAGCGCCTTTGCATATCGTTCCGACCAGATCCCGCCAATTATGACCCGCCTGCAGGCTGCGGCCGATTCGGCTAACCACACCCCCAGCCCGCTGCTGGATGGCTTGCCGATGGTCATCATGGACACGGCCCCGGCAGCCGTGCTGGGGGCCACTTATGACGATCAGGTCGCCGCCCGTGAGCGCAATCTGATCGCCAACGTGGGAAATTTCCACACCCTGGCTTTCCGGCTCGGCGCGCAGGGCATTGAAGGCGTCTTTGAGCACCACACCGGCTTGATCGACCTCCCCAAATTAGAAAACCTGCTGCGACACTTAGCTAACGGCAGCCTGACCCATGCCCAGGTATTTGGGGACCATGGCCACGGCGCATTGGTATATGATTTAAACCCTTTGAATCTTGATCTGGGCGATTTTGGGGTGGCGGTCACTGGGCCCCGGCGCAATCTCATGCGCTTCTCCAGCCTGCGGCCCCATTTTGCCGTCCCGTTCGGCGACATGATGATCGCCGGCTGCTTTGGTCTGCTCAGCGCGGTTGCAGACGTATTACCTGAGTTGAGCCAACCGATTCAGGCCTCCCTGGCAGGGGCCGGCGGCAGCGGCACGCCGCCCTGGGAATTGGACTGAACGGCTGCTTTCTTACGCGATTCTTACACGCATGCGGTATATAAAATAGGGCAAGGGCTTACCCCCTGCTGAAATTTCCCGGTATGGCCTGGAGGTAAAGCCTAGCCGTGCCAAAACAACCTATTAATGATAAGGAAGATGCTATGAGCAGTAACCCCCAGACTACCCAACCCATAGAGTCGCAGCCTATTGCCTTTAAAGCCGAAACCCGCCAGCTTTTAGACATTCTGATTCACTCGTTGTACACCGAAAGAGAGATTTTCTTGCGCGAGTTGATTTCGAATGCTTCCGATGCTCTCACGCGAATGGACTTTGAGATCCTGACCAATCGGGAAGTGCTCGACCCGGACGCCGCGCTGTCCATCCGGATCGTTCCGGACCCCGAGGCCCATACCCTCACCATCAGTGATACTGGCGTCGGCATGACTGCCGAAGAGCTGGCCGAAAACCTGGGAACCATAGCTCACTCAGGGGCCCGCAGCTTTATGAAGGCCATTAAAGAATCAGGGCAAAAACCGTCCGACCTGATCGGCCAATTCGGGGTCGGTTTTTACTCGGCTTTTATGGTCGCCGAATGGATCCAGGTCACATCTCGTTCGTTCCAGACTGAGGCTGAAGCGGCAGGCTGGCATTCCACTGGCGCCGACACTTTCACCCTCGAGCCAGCTGAAAAAACCAGCCGCGGCACCACGGTCACCATCAAACTGAAGCAGGAAGCGGAAGAATTTCTCACCGAAAATCGCTTGAAAGAGATTGTACGCCGGCACTCGGATTTTATTCCCTTCCCGATCTATGTCGGCCAGGATGAAGAGCAGACCAACCGGCAAACCGCCCTCTGGCGCCAGTCACCACGCGAGGTGGAAGAAAAATCCTATCAGGATTTTTACCAACAGCTGACCTTGGACTTTACACCCCCACTTGCCAATGCCCATATGGTGGTTGATGCGCCAGTCCAAATGTATGCGCTGCTTTACATTCCCAACGACCCCGAACGAAGCATGTTTTCTTTGCGCAAGGAAGACGGACTTAAACTCTTCGCTCGCAAAGTATTGATCCAGGAGTACAACAAAGCTCTGCTTCCGGAATACCTGGGCTTCGTACAGGGCGTAGTTGACTCGGAAGACCTGCCGCTCAATGTGTCGCGCGAATCGGTCCAATCCAACCGGATTATGGGCCAGTTGAAGAAACTGGTTACATCGAAAGTGATCGATACCCTTAAAAAGCTGGCCCTGGATGATCCGGGGAAGTACGCCAGCTTCTGGAAAGCCTACGACCGCCACATCAAACAAGGCATCGCCATCGAGCAAAATGACCCCGAAATGCTATACCCGCTGCTGCGCTTCCGGACAAATCAACACACCGATAGCTGGACTGCCCTCGATGAATATGTTGAACGCATGCAGCCAGACCAGAAGAATATTTATTACCTGATGGGCAACGATCAGCACTCCGTGCTGCAAAGCCCGCATCTGGACGTGGTGAAGCGGCATAACTATGAAGTATTGCTGTTGACTGATCCCGTAGATGCCTTCATGCTGGTGCGTTTGACCCAATATAAGGAAAAAACTTTGGCGAACGTCGCCAGCGCGGACCTGGAGCTGCCCGAATCTGACCAGACCGAGCTCGAGCAAGAAGAAACTACCCTGCCGGAAGCTGTGAGCGCTTCTTTGATGGAGCGGTTTAAACAGCAGTTGGCTGAGCGGGTCAGCGATGTGCGCACGACCGACCGCCTGAGTGGGTCGCCAGCCCGTCTGGTTGACCCCGAGGGCTCCATGGGACAAGAGATGCAGCGGGTTTATCGCATGCTGAACCGTGACTTCGAGGTGCCCAAAAAGGTTCTGGAGTTGAACCCGCGCCACCCCATTCTGATTGGCCTGAGCCAGATGCCGGATGACAGCCCATTGGGTTCCATCTTCATCGAACAGATTTATGAAAACGCCTTACTGATCGAGGGGCTGCACCCTGACCCCGCCAGCATGATCGAGCGCATTCAGAAATTGATGGAAGCCGCTCTAGTATAATGGTGGGGGATCCACACAACCGCGATGATTGGGTGTTAGGTTGGATGCGGGGAACGCCGCATCCAACCTAACACCCGAAAACCTTCCTGAAGGCAAAAGACCCTCTCAGAGACACGACTTTTAAAGCGAGTTGGCTTGATGAACCCTGGCGATCTGTATCTTCTCCAATCTGCTGTCTGGATCATCCTGCTCGTTTTACTTGTCAGCGTACTAGCGCTATTCCTGCTGGTTCGCTACTGGCAAAAAAACACCCAACATGATCTAAAACTGATCCGGTCAGAACTGCGCCGTTACCAGTCCTTACGGCGCGAGCTAGACCTGGCGAGTCTGGGCTACTCGCCCGAAGACCCTGAGCCTTTTGGCCCACAGGTTGTGGAATTGGAGGAGCAGCTAATTCATTTAGACCAACAGCTCCAAATCCTGGAAAAGCAGCAGGTGAGCATTCAGGAGAGCACCCGTTTCTCAGCTGTCTCCCGCTGGAATGCGATCCTCGGCGCGCCTTTCTTGTGGTTCAAGATCCAGCAAGTCACCACAACCCAAAAGAGAAACCTTGCCGGCCTCCAGCCTCTGATATCAGCCGCGCATAATTCCCTTAAAAAGCTTGTGGGACTGCCCTGGGATATAGCCTTACAGGCCCGCCAGGTCAGAGAGCTTCAACGGCAGCTCACTAGCAAAATCGATGAGTTTCGCAACAACAAAGTTCATGGCGACAGTCTGGATGCCCTCTTGCAGCATCAAACCGAGCTTCAGGCTCTTCTCAATCAAATACCGGTTTATTTTTATCAAGCTGACCAGCAGGATGTCCTGGAAAAATCCAACTCGCAAACCACCGCTCACGCCCACGCCATCCTGAACGATTCAGGCCCAAAATTGGAAGCGATGCTCCGCCGAATCGGCCATTGGGAGGTTCAATACACAGACACAACCAGCAAAGTGGCCCAAATGCGCCAGGAGCTCGACCGGTTGGACCCGCTCCTAGAAAAACCGCCCGAGGGTTTGGACCTGGCTCCCATTCAAACTCAGGTTAGCCAGCTCAAAATCATTGCCCAAAATTTGCAGGCAACTCTCTCACGACTCGAGATTGAAAGCATGCCAGCTGTCGCAGAAGAGGCCTCGAAAGTTCAACAGGCTGCCAGTGACAACTACCGCCAGTTAAAAAATCCGCGCCAGCATTACAATGCCCTGAACCAGATCCTATTAGATTTAGGGGATGGGTTAAGCATATTATCTGATCAATTTGCCGCCCTGGGTACCAGTTCCGTCCACCCAATAGCCTGGGGAGCCAGCCGGGATGCCCTGACAAAGATTAGCCGCAACGCCGGCGTGATCGGCCCTGCCCAAAAAACGCGCCAGCCCCAACAATTAGAGCAGGACCTGGCCACTGCTAGCCAGCTCAACACAAGCCATAAAGATCTGGCAGCTAGTTGCCAGCAGCTGGCTGTCCGACACGCCGAGTTGATCAAGCTGCTGGAAAGCCCTGAGCTCAGCCAGGGCATGACCTGGGTCCAAAGCATTCAATCCATGCTGGGCCGTATCAAAGGGTACGACCCTGGCAATTGGGCCCGCGCTGATGGCGTTGCAACTTTACCCAATGAATTGCAAAGCCTCTCCCAAAGCCTGCGCAAACTTGTCGGCGACCCCAAGACCCCCATCCCTGAAGCCGACCTGGCTCTGCGGCTGGACGAGACTCGCCAGCTATCCAGCCGGGTTCAAGAGCTGCGAGCTCGGGTAAATAATGTCCACAATCGCCTGGAACAAATCCAGCAGATTGAGCGCGACGCGGAACAAAATCTTGAAAGCGCCAGAGCGGCCCTGGCTCAGATTAACTTACTGGCACGCAGCAACACCTTCCTGGCGAGCTTGGCCACTCAGGAACTTTCTCGTTCCCAGCGCCAGATCGATCAGCTGACGGCCGAACTCGCCCAGCACGAGCGCGGCCCGCTGGACAAAAAAGCCCGTTCAATTGCCGCCTTGCTGGACCGTATCACCCAAAATGGCAATCTCTGGGCTGCGCGCCTGGCAAAAGAAATCGAAGCCTTAAAACTGGCTCTGACTGGAAAACTGAATGCATTGCAGGCGATCGCCGATCTGGAAGACCCGATTGTGGCGGATACCCAGCGGCTGCAGGCGTCGATCAGGCAGTCGCCGGCCATCGACCAGGTTTACCCGCGCGACGATCTGCTTTTAGAGCTCAAACGGCGCAGCGATCAGTGGCAAACTTGCATGGCGGCGATCCGGGCTTTGGAAGATGTGGAATCACCGGTGCTGGATAGTTACCATGACGCCGCTCAGTACAGGCAATATGCCCGGGAGCTGTTTGACAATATCCCCAGCGCCATGCGCGAGCAGCGTTCCTGGCCGCCGGCATCGCTTTCGATCAGCACTGAGCTGGCTGAATTCGACTTGATCGAGGCTCAATGGAAAGCCCTCAAGGGGCATAAAGTCAAGGCAATCACTCTGGTAGCCCAACTCGGCGGCCTGTCGGCCCGCTACCAGACGGTAGCCGAGAAAACCCGTCAGGTTGCAGAGCGAATCGTCCAGGAACAGGAACGCGTTGAAGCCCTTGAGGCTGAGCTGGACCGCCTGAGCCAGCTATGGCAAGTGCAGTGGCAAGCCCACCAGAGCAACCAGCCGGCCTCCGAGGAGATTCGCAAGCTCCTGGATCAGCAGGACAATGACCGGGAATTATTAATCCGGCAGTGTCGCCAGGGGACCAAGAATTACCAGCAGGCCATCCAGGCGCTTGAAGCCTTGCAGCGGCGCATTCGAATGGCCCAAATTGGGATAGATCCCAACCACGTAATTGATATCAATGGGCGTGTGATCCAATACCGGTAGGAGAAAATATTTGGGTGTGTGTGAATTGGCTTCGCTAATGTACACACACACCCAAAACCTTGCTTATTAAAGCCGTAGAACATGAGCGGTTCTGTCTTGACAATCAAAATTGCTGCGAGTACACTTAACGCTGGTTGGGGAGTAGCTACCTGCCCTTGCAGGACGAACCGCCGTCAAGACGGAGATATTTCTCCCGGCGGTTTGTGCGCTAAATAGCGACCAGCGAGACCGCCACAAACCCGTTTGTGGTGGTTTTTTAATCTACTGCCACATAAACTGCAGAGGATAATAATGGAAAACTGGTACGTGCTGGATATTCCAGCGATTTTAGATAAATTGAAAACGAATCCCGAACAGGGATTAAGCAACGACGAAGCCAAACAACGGCTGGATGAACATGGTTTAAATGAGCTGATTGATCGAGGCGTAAAGAACCCCTGGAAAATTCTATGGGAGCAACTGACCGGGATCATGGTGGTAATCTTGATTATCTCGGCGGTAATCTCCCTGGCTTTGCATGAAACGATCGATGCCATTGCAATCCTGGTTATTGTGGTGCTCAACGCCGCTCTCGGCTTTACTCAGGAATATCGGGCCGAAAAGGCAATGGCCGCTCTTAAAAAAATGGCTGTTCCCCATGTCCGGGTAAAACGAGGGGGTCATGTCAAAGAAATTTCTGCAACTACCCTGGTGCCTGGGGATATCGTCCTGTTAGAAGCGGGCAACGCCGTGCCGGCAGACCTGCGCCTGGTCGAGTCAGCCAATTTACGGGCTCAAGAAGCCGTTCTGACCGGAGAATCAGAGCCGGTGGAGAAAAATCCAGCCGCGCTCAAAGCGGCTGATTTGCCGATTGGCGACCGGCGCAACTCGTTATTTATGGGCACAGCGATTACTTATGGGCGCGGCCTGGCGGTGGTGACCGATACCGGGATGAACACCCAGTTGGGCCATATCGCCGAAATGCTGCAATCTGTGGAGCAGGAACAGACCCCTCTCCAGCGCCGGCTGGACCAGCTCGGTAAGGGGCTGGCTCTGGCAGCCCTGGTAATTGTTGCGGTCGTCTTCATCCTGGGCGTGCTGCGCGGCGAGCCAATCCGTCTGATGTTCATGACTGCCATCAGTATGGCTGTCGCGGCCGTCCCAGAAGGCCTGCCAGCCGTTGTCACAATTGCCCTGGCTCTGGGAGCTCAGCGCATGCTGACACGCCAGGCGCTGATACGCAAGCTGCCCGCGGTCGAAACCCTCGGCTCCGTGACCGTGATTTGCTCAGACAAAACCGGCACCCTGACCGAAAACAAGATGACCGTCACGGTATTGGATGTGGCTGGCAACCGGCTGGACCTCAAAGAGCATTTGCGAGAATTCAGCCCCACGATTAAAGCCCAGGAAGCCCAGAAACCGGAATTGTTTCGGCACTCGGGAGTTTCCATCCTGCTGACCGGCGGGGCGCTGTGCAACGATGCCCTGTTGGAACCGGACGAAGAACATGGCGGCTTCACTACCGTTGGCGACCCGACTGAGGGGGCTCTGATCATTGCAGCTGCCCAGGCTGGTTTGTGGAAAGCAGAGCTGGAACAAAGCCTGCCGCGAGTTGGTGAGCTGCCTTTTGACTCCGAACGCAAACGCATGACGACCGTCCACTCGCTGAACGGCGGACCCGCCGGAAGCGGATTGAATAGTTTAACCCCAACGCGAACGGGCAAGTACCTGGCGTTCACCAAGGGTTCGGTCGATGGCTTGCTGGAGATCAGCCAGCAGGTGTGGGTGGACGACCACGTCGAAGACGTTTCCCCTGCCTGGCTACAGCGCATCCAGGCTGCCAACGACCAAATGGCCCAAAATGGGATGCGTGTTTTGGGGGTCGCTTACCACTGGCTGGACAATCCGGAGCCAGATTCCGAATCCCTGGAACAGGATTTGATCTTCGTTGGCCTGGTGGGAATGATCGACCCAGCTCGCCCGGAAGTCAAAGCCGCCGTCAGCACTACCCGTTCGGCAGGCATCCGCCCGATCATGATCACGGGCGATCACCCCCTGACCGCCCTGCATATCGCCCAGGATCTTGGGATTACGACTGATAGAAAGGTGATGACAGGGCAAGAACTTGCCAGAATCTCGGTAGAAGAACTGGAGGAAGTGGTCGGCGATATATCCGTATACGCCCGCGTCTCGCCAGAGCATAAGCTCAAGATCGTACAGGCCCTGCAAGACAAAGGCCAGATCGTCGCCATGACAGGCGATGGCGTCAACGATGCCCCGGCACTCAAGCGAGCGGATATCGGGGTCGCCATGGGGATCACCGGCACCGATGTCTCGAAAGAGGCCGCCGATATGGTTCTGCTGAACGACAACTATGCCACCATAGTCGCCGCAGTCGAAGAAGGCCGCCGTATTTACGACAATATTCGCAAATTCGTCAAGTACACCATGACCTCCAACGCAGGCGAGATCTGGGTGATGCTGATTGCGCCTTTCCTGGGCATGCCCCTGCCGCTGCTTCCATTGCAGATCCTGTGGGTGAATCTGGTTACGGATGGTTTGCCCGGCCTGGCCCTGACTGTCGAGCCGACCGAACGCAACGCGATGCAGCGCCCGCCTATCTCTCCAAAAGAGTCCATTTTTGGGCGCGGCATGGCGCGCGATATTCTCTGGGTTGGGCTGTTGATGGGCCTGACTTCGGTTGGCGTTGGCCTGTGGGCCTGGAGCGTTGGAAACCCAGCCTGGCAGACCATGGTTTTCACCACCTTGACACTTTCCCAGATGGGCAATGCCCTGGCGACTCGCTCGCAGCGCGAATCGCTTTTCAAAATTGGCTTGTTATCCAATCGAGCACTGCTGGGAGCAGTTTTACTGACCCTGGTCTTGCAGTTGGCTGTAGTCTATGTGCCGGCGTTGCAGATCATTTTCAACACCATTTCGCTCTCATTCGCTGATCTGCTCATCAGCCTGGCCGCCAGCACGATCGTATTGATCGGCATCGAGATATTCAAGTGGTACCTGCGCAGAAGCCAGAGCTGAACTAGCCGGATCATTAGAAAGTTCTTTGAAAGACACAAACGGCAGTGCTGTTTTTCGAGCGTACGCTCGAAAAACAGCACTTGCCAAACCGGTGGAAAGTGGTAAAATTGCTTCGCTCCTGACCCAATGGAGCGTAACAAGTTCGCCCGCGTAGCTCAGTGGATTAGAGCACTTGCTTGCGGAGCAAGGGGTCGCGTGTTCGAGTTCGCGCCGCGGGCGCCTATATATGGCGGTAAACGCCAAGTTCAACCCCCATATCTGGCGGTGTGGGGGTTTTTCATTCAACTTGGTATACCTAAAGTATACCTACGGGAAAAAAGATCTTTTTGGGAAGAAAAATGATCGGAAGCAAACGCGAGGACAGTTTAGGATAACAATGGGAGAAGGGCTGTTCTAAAGAATTGCTAGTGTCACGGATCAACATGCGTGTTCTTATTAGCTCAGAAAAATGAATTATATGAGCCCTCAGAAACATTGTTGATTGATTTCTGTTGTTCTGTGATAAAAAATTTGGGGATTACAATGTTGACAGCAGCATTCTAATACTGAGATGTAGTGAGGTATTTTTCAATCCATTGCTTCAATTCTGTTTCCCTTATCCTGACATTTCGGCCGATCTTCAGGTGAGGTATTTCACCGGTTTGAACTAAAGAATATACCTTACTCTTCGATATCTTAAGGTAACTGGCAACTTCGGGAATGGTAAATATCTCTTCCATTTTGACCTCCTGGTGGCTTCACTTCCGGTCTTAGCTTTTGTTCTGGACAAAATCATGTTTCTACCGAGCAGTGGCTGTCGCAATCCTTCGCAAAACATAGCTTGATCAGGTGGCATTAAACAGAAAACGCCGCACATCCAGCGGGAATGCTGCAAACGTGCGACGGATCTATCTAACGAATGTATTGAATTGTTGCCCAATTTATAGCACAAATATTCTTCATAGTCAAGAACCAAAATTTAGGAGTATAATCACCTTATAACTCGCATATATCTGGAGGGACTTTGATATGTTAATTCGCATCGTTATCATTGAAGATCACCCACTGATGTTGAAAGCGATTGAAGATGTGTTCGCGAATCAACCTCAGATACAAGTGGTCGGAACAGCGACTCACGGATCAGAACTACCCCGCCTGGTACGCGAGCTATCACCAGATGTGGTCATCCTGGATTTGGGCATGTCCACGGGAAACTTCGAGCCGATTACTGCGGTGCGATCCATCCTGCAAGATTATCCCAATTTACGCATCCTGGTGTTAACTGGCTATGATGATGAAATTTATATCCGCCAGATTGTTGATGCAGGCGCACAGGGCTATGTGTTGAAGAATGACAACCTGTCACTGGCCTTGCCAAAGGGAGTAGAAAGAGTTTATCAGGGGAAACGCTTTTACTCTGATGATGTCATCGAAATGCTGTTCACTACCCCGAAAAGTGGCGGCTTACTTACCCAACAGGAACTGGTAGTATTAAGACTGGCTTCCCAAGGGCATTCCAATGCCAGTATTGCCCAGGCGATGAACGTGTCCGAGAAACGAGTCCGCAACGTTCTTTCTATGATCTACACAAAACTTGAACTGCGCGAGAATGAATCGATCAATGTGCGCATCGCAGCCATCAATAAAGCCCGAGAGCTAGAATTGTTACCGCCTGAATAAAAAGTGTGGGACATAAGACTGCCGTTGAACGGGACATACGTCCCTCACGATTTTCGCCAAAACACATTAAAATACAGATAGTCCACTTGGTGTTTTTCTTCCCATTTCCGGAGGTGTCCGATGATGCGTAAGAACGACTATCAACAAATGGCCAATGAGATCACGGAATTCTGCAAGAAGCGCCTGCAGATGCCCCAGGCAAAAATCAAAGCTCCCAAATCTCTTATCCACATCCTTATCGCCGCTATTTTGGCAATCTCCTTTGGCTCTGGAGATAGTCCCGATGCCTTCCGCAAAACTGTCTGGTAAACCATTTCTGGGCGGTTTAATCGAACGTATTCCAGGGCAGGTTTACTCGTAGCCGCAAACTTGCCCTCTGTCTTTCCGCCTGCCTCAGACAAGTAAATTGATGAGGCAGCAACGACGCCTATTCTTTGACTTGAAACAGCAGGTCTCCGGGGCCAATTCCGTGGACGCCACCAGCTTTGCCGGTTCCTCACAGAAGGTTATTGCTTTTCTAGCCTCTGCTCAAACGTTCCTGGATTGGTCTGATTGCCGGCAGACTTTGTCCGATTTGTTGGCGGTTGACGAATTGTGGATGCATGCCCTCCCTATTCTTGCATATCAGGCTGTTGGCGGAAAAGCCGACGATGCAGTACCGGTCGCGGCAGCCTGGACGAGCCTGCGCCATGCTGCCAACCTGATCGATGATGTCCAGGATGGTGATCTACTCCATTATGCCCATCCAGTGAGGCCCGATGTTGCAACCATATACGCTTTAGCTTTTATTTTTTCCGCCTTCCAGATTCTCAATGAACATTCACCTGGCCAAGAGAAAACCCAGAAGATTATCTCGATCTTTGCTCGTTCTGGGCTGGACTCATCCCGAGGCCAATTGTCAGACCTGACCCGCAAGGAGGATGAATCTCAGCCGATGGACTTGCTCCAGACCTATTGGATGACCGCGATCCAAAAATCTGGCAGTATCTATTATGCCGGCTTAGCTGGCGCGGCCGCGGCGGGGACTGACTCTGACAAATTGATTGAAGCGTTGGGCCAGTATGGCATTGCAGTGGGTGTCATCCGCCAGGTTATCGATGATTGCCGCGATATCATGATCGACGCAAAGGATTCGCGGAAAACGAGTACGCTCCCGATACTCTTACAATCGATTCTCGGCGAGATGGAACCAAGACAAGATGATGCAAGCATCCCCGAAGTCATCGGCGATATTTTAGAAGAGTGGAAACGGCGCGCGCTGTCGAGCCTGGAAATACTCGACCCTTCTCAAGCTAAAGATAGCCTGGTTACTATCTTGGAGCTGCTCCTACAACCCAGGACGCTGAACTCTTGAATTGCGTCGATTAACAGAATCTAATTCCAATCAGTTATGATTTCCCAACCCACAGATTATCCCCATATTCTGCGTCTGGCGACTCATCCCAAGGGACAAGTCTTCCTCTCGATAATCATCCTGTGTGCCATTCTACTGTTCAATTCTTTTCTCTATATCTTCCGCCCCTATGATGGCATGGGTGTTTATCAGGAAGCTCCGCTAGGCGAGATCTATGAGGTGGTTCCAGGCGGACCGAGTGATAGGGCAGGTATCCTAGTCGGTGATCAAATCCTGGCTATCGATGGAAAACCCATCAACCCACTGCTTTCCGAACCACGCTACAGATCGGGCATTCAGGCTGGAGATACAGTCAGCTATGTCTTCAAAAGAGGAACTGAGCAGATCACTCGATCCATCATCATCGGCGATTATTCCCACAATTTACCGCTCCTGACGACCTATCTCGGTATTCAGTTTTTATCGATCGGTTTGTGGGCTATCGGGTTGGTTTTGGCTCTGTTCGCCCCAGCTGATGACATGCGCGCCCGATTGCTCAGCCTGGGCTTTGTCACCGCTGGCCTGACTGCTGCCGTAGGCGGAGCCAGTGGTTGGAACAGTTTCTGGGGGGCTAATACCATCCAAAAGGTGCTTCTAAGTTTGCTTGCTCCGATCATTGTCGCTGCGCACCTGACTTTTCCAACAAACCGTTTTCCTCGTCACCGAAAAACGGTTATCCGCCTTTTATTTGCTCTAGCAAGCGGGCTCTCCTTGTTGGTGGTCGTCGAAGATTGGGTGCTCAAGCCTCAGGGATTGCTGCTCGCACAAATCTTTGGGCTTTCACTGCGTGATTATGTCTTTATATTATTTATGTTTGCGTGGGCATTTGCTGTGCTGCTGTTGGTTGTAACTCACATCCAGGCACACGAACCTGAAATTCGCCGTCAGACGGGCATTATTATCTGGGGCATGGTATTGGGGATCGGCCCATTTTTCATATTGACACTGTTGCCTTACATTCTTTTCAACGATGAATACTTACCAGGCTCCACAACGATCTTATTCCTTATCTTGTTGCCGCTGGCTTATGCTTACGTAATCTTCCAACGCAAGTTATTGAGGGTCGATTTTTTCATCAACCGGATCGTGGTGTGGTTCATCCTGATTCAACTGATCCTGGTCACCTCTATCCTGATTTTCGGGCTAATTGTAGTGGTGTTTGATCTCCCGACCCAGATCCCAATCTACGGTGGGCTGGTCGCTACTCTGATCGCCTTGCCTTTTACTTCATTGGCGAAGTCAGTTCAGGAGCGCGTTGATCGGGTCCTGTACGGAAGTCATTACGATTATTGGACGGTCACCTCCAGCATGTCCAGACAGCTGGCGCAAACCCTGGATCGTAACCAGTTTATCGAGCTGTTAACTGCAGAATTACCCCGGCAAATGGGTATCCGGCAGGCAGAGATACTGTTGGCTGATGGGGATCGGCTAATCCCCGAAAAGTCCGAAAGCCCGGTAACCTGCACTATGGATGATGATCTCTGTCGCGAGCTGATGAGCAGCCATGCCCCAATGAGAGCGAGTTATTTGTGGAGTTTGATTGGATCCCAGCCAAACCCCGATTGGGAACAGCTCAAGACGGTACAGGTTTTTGCTCCGTTGATTTTCAAGGATGAGCTGCAAGGAATTCTCATCCTGGGTCAGCGCGTTGCGGGTGATGTGTACAGCGATCAGGACTTGAGCATCATCGCCACAGTGGCCGAACAAGGCGTTCTGGCGCTCGTCAACGTGTTGCTGTTTGAGAAACAACGCCGGCTAGCCCAACAGCTGGTGCGTTTGGCAGAAGAAGAGCGCAAGCGCCTGGCGAGCGATCTGCACGATACGGTGCTCCAGGATTTGTTTTTCATTAAGCAAGGCTTGCATAAAGATGCAACCAACCCTGAGCTGGTAAATAATTTGGAAGAGACCATTCAAAATTTACGCCGGTCGATCAAAAACCAGCGGCCACCTCTACTCGATAATGGCATTTCTCTTGGGCTTCAGGGATTGGTTGAAGATATGCGCAAAATAGCAGGTCCAAAGACTGCCATTACCTGGGCAACAAATTTCAATACAACTGTGGAGTTGAACGATGAGAAGGCCACTGCGTTTTTTCGAATAGCCCAGGAAGCACTCAATAACGCGGTCAAGCATGCCTGCGCCAACCATATCGCGGTCAGTTTAGAGCAAGACCGTCACAAGACCATCCGGTTGAGAGTGAGTGATAACGGAAACGGTTCACCCTGGATCCAGTCCGACAGGCAACTGAATCACACCCACTTTGGGTTGGTGCTTATGCATGAACGGGCAGCGATGATTGATGCTCGGTTGATCATCAGTTCGTTACCCGGAGAAGGTACGAGTATTGAGCTTGAGGCAACTCTTTGAGCGACTTAGGTCAACCAGCGATTAGCATCAAAAACCTGGTGAAATCCTACAACCCGGATCGTCCTAACGCGGTTGATGGCATTAGCTTTCAGATCGCTCCAGGGACAATATTTGGCCTATTGGGACCGAATGGAGCTGGCAAAACGACCACAATCAAGATGATCCTGGGGCTCGTGCTGCCCAGCAGTGGTTCGATACAGCTGGCCGGTTATGATATGTCAAAGGACCGTAATAAAGCCTTGCGACACGCTGGGGCAATTCTGGAAGGCTCGCGTAACGTATATTGGCGGCTCTCGGCTCGCGCCAACCTGGAATATTTCGGAGCATTGCGCGGCCTGAAGGGAATATCCCGTTCCCGACGAGTCGATGAAGTACTGGCGCTGGTTGAGCTGGCGGATCGGGCGGATGAAGAAGTGCGTTATCTATCGCGTGGTATGCAGCAAAAGGTTGCTCTGGCAACCGCGATCCTACACGACCCGGATATTTTGCTGCTCGACGAGCCGACCCTGGGTCTGGACGTTCAAGCGGCGCGAACCATCGAAAAGGTCATCCGGCAATTTGTCGATCAGCAGGGCAAAACCGTGGTCCTGACTACCCACCAGATGTCTCTTGCAGAGCGTTTGAGTATCCGCATCTTCTTAATAGACAAAGGCAGATGCATTGCCGAAGGGTCTACCCAAGAAGTGATCTCCAGATTCGGCGGTCAGCATGAGACAATGGAAATTCAACTTGCATCGAACGTCCAGCCCGATACTCTAAAACGGTTGAAAGTAGAATTTCCGGGCCTGACTGAAACTATCGAAGGAGAAAAGACAATTCTGTCCTGGATGGACAGCGGCTCGCAGAAAGAGTTCCTGCGCCTGCAAAGTGAGCTGGATGCGGCGGGCCTGACGATCCTGCAGGCCGGGCGGCGCGCCGCCACGCTGGAGGAAGCCTTCGTCCAGCTTACTTCCCAGCCGGGAGGAGCTACCGGATGACCGTTGCCATACTCGGGGCTGAATTCAGACGCACCTTACGTCTGGCCAATTCTTACTGGCTGGAGTATGCCGCTGACCTGCTACTCTATGTGCTGGGTTTCCTGCTGCTGAGCGCAGTTTTTCGGGCTGCTTCACCAGAATACGGCCAAGTTGGAGTGATGAGCACTTTGATTGGCTATACCACCTGGAAGATCTGTGCCAGTGTGCTGCAAGACATCGCCCGTATCGCCTCCGACGAAGCCCGGACCGGCACCCTGGAGCAGCTCTTCCTGTCTAGTTTGGCGCCTGGGTTGGTTTTCGCCAGTCGTAGCCTGGGGATCATCGTCAACCATACCATTCGGGGCTTGATCATGGCCTTCCTACTGGCAGCGCTCCTGGGCTTATTCCAATCCGTCTCTATTTTGACCGCAGCATTATTTGTCCTGACCCTGCTGGGAGCCTGCGGCCTGGGGTTTGCGCTGGCAGGCCTGACCCTGGTTTACAAACGCATTGGCGGCGGGCTGCACCTGCTCTGGCAAATGCTCGTGTTTTTCACCGGAGCCCTGGCGCCAATCACAAACCCTCTGCTGGACGGGTTTGCCAAATTGCTCCCGCTGACCTGGGGGATCAGAGCCCTGCGCGCCAATATTCTCGATGGCGCGACTTTATCCGAGCATTGGCAGAACGGGATTTGGCTCGGTCTGCTGGTCAATACTGGCATTTATCTTATTTTGGGCGTTATTCTCTTCACTTGGGGCCAGAACCGTGCCCGCCAGCAGGGTGTTCTGGCGCATTATTGAGTTGATTATGTGGACGATCCTACGCGCCGAAATCAAGCGATATTTCCTGATCCAATGGTCAAGCCCCGGGGATAGTTTGTCCTGGTTCCTATACACTTTTCTGGTGTTCATCGCCGCCTTGGTTATCTTGAACGGGATAAGAGGCGGGGATTATGGACAGGAAGATCGGCTTCTGGTGTTGGTGGGTTGGCTGACCTGGGCGGTAGCCAGCGATTGCATGAGCGAGCTGCCTCACACGATCACCGATGAGGCCCAGACTGGAACACTTGAGCAGGTTTGTCTAGTCCCGTTCCCGCTGGCTGGCCTGCTGGCTCTGCGAAGCCTAGCTTATTTGATCGGCGCTGGAGCTAAGGGCTTGCTGGCTGCGATTTTGGCGGCCTTCTTCATCGCACCCCTGCCGGCTGGGCCAACGTTAATCATCTTGTTCCTGATCAGCCTGGTCGGAGCTTATGGTTTGGGCTTTTCCCTGGCCGGGTTGGCGCTGGTCTTTAAACGCAGCGAGGCCATCGTAGGGATCCTATTCAGCCTGATGATTTTTATGACCGGGGCGCTTGTGGGGTTGGAGTCATTGGATTGGGTATTTCAGGTCGCGAAGTATAGCCTGCCGCTCACATGGGGGATATCGCTAATGCGGGAGGCTATTGTAGCAGGAGTGAATTCTTCTCAGCATGCCCAATTGAATGGATTAGCTCAATTAAGTATTCACTCGGTTTTTTATTGTTTGATAGGAATTTCGATTCTTATTTGGGGATTTTACCGATCTCGTATGAATGGTACTTTGGCTCATTATTGATAATTGTTTATTAAAGAAAGCCCACTGTGGGTTCGAATCCCACCCTTTCCGCTGAACGTAAAGTGACCCCCGGCTCTCGATCTGTTCAAAAACGGATGTGAAGGAACGGGAACTTACGCTACAGTGTGTGGCATGTAACCATGCTTACCACGCCCGAGATCGCTCAGTTCCAGCTGGGCGATCTCAACTTTTAAATGCGGTACTTTCATTTTACTTGCTCCGCAGCCGTTGTCAAGAAATTGTGGGACATTGGGAGCAGGATTTCGACACCGGTACTCAATAATTCTATAACTTCCCAAATGTCAAAGTTGTCATCGTACGCCACTAAACAATAAATATCCAAGGCCAGATACTATCGACCTCAAAAGAGATCGTCCAAAAACGCGATCTGGCAATTTATTTATACTTGCCGGTGATGCTGATTGGATTCGGCTCGAGGCATCGCCCCATTTTGTCATCAATTTCAATCGTTCTCAAAACCTTTCGCTTATAATCGATATTATTGCCATCGCACATCCAGGACAAATTGGATAACCAGAATGAGAAAAATTAAAGTACTATTTCATAAAATCTATGATCTGATATTTTCCGTTCCAGTCCGAATCAAGATTGCTGGGATCATTATGCTTCCAGTTTTGATCCTCGGATTTACGCTCAACTATTGGATCACGACGGGATTCTCCGACTGGCTTTCCTACATACTAACCGATCAAAGAGTACAGGCTGCCATGCAAGCCGGCAGCCGCAGCGTGATCCTAGTAACAATTCTAGCCGCCTTAGCGAGCATCTTCTTTGCATTTATCCTGACTTATTTGCTCACCAGGCCTCTCCTGGACCTGCACGAGACAGCCCAACAAGTAAGCAGCGGTAAGCTCGAATCCAGGGCTAAAGTATGGGCCAAAGATGAAATCGGGGAAGTCGCTCGCTCTGTAAACGCCATGATTGATGAGTTGGTCACCAGCCAGGAAAAGCTATCGAAAGCTAACCAACGTCTTGAAGCGATGAACCAAGTTGCGATGGCGGCCGGCCGGGAGTTAGAGCTTTCAGAAGTGCTTGGGGCGATCTTGCAAGGGACTCTGGAAGTGATGAAGCTTGACAAAGGCTGGGTCTATTTGAGCGAAGGCGAAAACAATCGCTTCTATTTAGCCCATCAAAGCAATCTAACCGATGACCTGATCAAGCTCCTCCAATCAGACAGCGGCGCCGGTCCGTGCAGCTGCCAGAAAGATCTCATCTCAGGGGAATTGGGCTCCGAGTCCACAGTTCGTATACAGTGTGGGCGCCTGGACAATAGTATCCCATCCCTCAATGGGTCTTATACGCATATCAGCATCCCATTACAAGCACACGGCCAGGTGCTTGGGGTGATCAATTTGCTCTGCGAGAAAAGCTATTTGCCCCAGGAGGAAGATTTAGAACTACTCACAGCAATTGGAGCCCAGGCTTCCGAAATTGTCGCCAATGCCTGGTTGCACGCCCGCCTGGTTGAAAAAGAGGCCGCCCGGAGGGCATTGCTGGCCTCCCTTGTCCGGACTCAAGAAGATGAACGCAAACGCCTGGCCCGGGAGCTCCATGATGGCGCCGGGCAGATCTTGACCATGCTTCTTGTGCGTTTGAAGACTATGGAAAAAATTACCCCCCGAGGTAAAATGCAAGACGATTTGATAACGATGCAGGAATTGGTTGCAGATAGCATCGAGCAAGTGCGCGAACTCTCCTACGCTTTGCGCCCGGCAACACTCGAAGATTTTGGCCTGGCGCGGGCGCTCGAGAATCTGGTGGAAGATATGGCCAGTAAGGCCGGGTTGGAAGTGAAGACGATTTTAACCATGGATTGCATTCTGCCTTCCGAAGTGGAAACTGCATTTTACCGAATAGCGCAAGAGAGCCTGACGAACGTGATCAGGCATGCAGAAGCCAAACAGGTAGAAATCGAACTCCTTCACACCCCGCTCGGAATCTGTTTACGGATTGAAGACGATGGTAAGGGATTTGATCCGGATGATATTATCCACCAAAAAGATACGCCTCATTTAGGCCTGATCAGCATCCAGGAGAGGGCAGAGATGCTGGGTGGATCCCTGGCTGTTTTTTCAGCTCCCGGTGCAGGCACTTCCATACAAGTGAGAATACCATTAGTAGACACTCAGGTGCAAGGATGACCGAAACATCCATACGAATAATACTTGTCGATGACCATCAAATCCTGCGCGAAGGATTGCGCGCATTGCTGGAAAGTGAGCCTGACTTGCGTGTGATCGCAGAAGCAGGAAATGGTAAGGACGCAATTCGCTTAGTTGAAAAGCACGTTCCAGATATTGTGGTTATGGATCTGGGCTTACCAGATATGAGCGGTCTGGAAGCTATCCGCGAGATCCGCAAGCTCAATATTGGTGTTCGCATCTTAGTATTATCCATGCACACGGAGCGGGAATTTGTACTGCAGGCAATTGACGCCGGCTGTGATGGTTACATTCCGAAATCTACCGCTCATATCAGCCTTATGCAAGCGATCCGGACGATCCAGGCCGGGGAAAGTTATCTGCATCCCAAGGTGGCAACCGTGCTTATGGAGTCGCTTACCAACACTACTACTGAAGCTGATCAATATAATCAACTCTCGGACCGGGAACGAGATGTGCTCAAGCTATCTGCCCAGGGTTATATCAGCAGGGAAATCGCCGACCAGCTCTTACTCAGTCCCAAAACAGTTGAAACTTACCGGCAGAGGGGGATGGAGAAACTGGGTTTGGAACACCGATCCGATTTGATCCGTTTTGCTCTACGCGCGGGTATTTTGGATGAATATAAAACAAACGATGAATAACTGCAGTTTCCGGAGACTTTCAAGGGACTGGTCAAGAATTGACCAGTCCTTTTTTATTGGCTTTGTCGGGAAAATCCTTACACGGAATCGGAGAAAAACCTTACAAAAAATCAGGTTAGTTCTGACCGGAAATCATATTTTTCCTGATAGCGCTCAGCCCGCAGTACTGTAAAATGGATATAAAGAAATTAGTGAAAAATTACGCGATCCATTTTTGATAGGAGAAAAGCCCATGAGTGATGCGAATCAAAAGAAAGCGATCAGCCGGCGCGACTTTTTCCGGATGGCCGGCCTGGGCGCTGGAGCAGCCATGGCCGCTTCGGTGCTGAAAACCGGCACAATAACGGCCAAGGCAGCTACCGGCGAATTTAGCGATCCAGCCGGGCGGCCTGAACGACCCTGGTGGGTCCGGACTGTTGACGAACCTACGACTGAAATCGACTGGGCCAAGATGGAGCGCTACAATGAGCGCTATATCCCGGAGTTGGGAAAAGGAACGATGCGGGGTGGCGGGTTCGTAGGCTATGCTGGACAAGAAGAAGCCGACCGCTACAATAAGATGGGCGCTGATCTGTTACAGAAAGGCGTCGAGGACAGCGTGCCGGGATATTCCCTGCGGGACCAGGCTCTGGATGCTGCCAATGATGTTATGAGAGACATCAGCTTCCTGGGACCACAGAGGGCCACAACACCGGAAGAATGGGGTGTGCCTAAATGGACCGGCACTCCGGAAGAAGCCGCCAAGATGGTGCGGGCAGCCATGCGCCACATTGGAGCCTCGCAGGTCGGCTTTGTGGAGTTGAACGAGAATACCCGCAAATTGATCTACTCGATCGATCCCGATGGTCACGAACTGGTTTTTGCCGACGTAGATGAGCCAGCGGAAACGGAAACTCAACGCATCATACCGAACAAGGCGAAATGGGTGATCGTTTATACCGTACAAATGTCGGAAGAGACTTTAACGCGCTCCGACTGTGTTAGGTTCTCAAACTACTGGCTTGACATATATGCGCGGCCGCCAGATCCAGACCTCAACTCAGGAGTTCTTGCGCGGACTGGGATATATGGGCCTGGGCGAATCCACTACGAATGCCTTGGGGATTGCCCCCGCCTTTGGTGTACTGGCTGGGCTCGGGGAGCTTTCCCGGCTGAACCGCCTCGTCACGCCTGAATTCGGTCCGATGGTACGCGTCTTCAAGCTGCTCACCGATCTGCCATTGGCTGTAGACAAGCCGATCGATGCAGGCATTATGGAGTTCTGCCGGCATTGTAAGAAATGCGCTGAAGCATGCCCATCCGGAGCGCTCAGCTACGACACAGAGCCATCCTGGGAGGTAAAGGGCGGCTGGAACAACCCCGGCCACAAGGCCTACTTTGAAGATTCGCTCAAGTGCCGTAAAGGCCAGAAAGAATTCACCGGCACGAACTGTGGCATTTGCTTCGCAGTCTGCCCCTTCGCCAAGAAGGATAAGGCCTGGGTCCATGAATGGGTCAAGTTAGGTACGGCGAAGGCGCCCTTCCTTGATACATTTTTCCGCAGCATGGACGATGCTTTTGGTTACGGCGCTCAGAAGAGCAACGCCGACTGGTGGGATCTGGACCTGCCTGAGCTTGGAATTGATACAACCACAGTCGTGAAGGAGTAAATACGATGGACAATATTCATTCGATCAATATCGTCAAGCGTCCCTGGTATGAGTGGGTGCTTTGGGCTGTCTGGTTTGTGACCGAAGTCTTTATTGCTCAGAATGCGATTGCCAGCAGCCAGGAGCTGGAGCCACGCGCCGCAACAATATTCTGGATGAGCTTCTTCGTCCTGTTTCTGGCTGGTGTAATTGTCTGGTTTGTTCGGCGGGGGCGTCTGGCTAAATAGTCCCTTGTTCGGGGGAAGATATTTTCAGCGTGTAGAGAGGAAGGGCCTTTCCCCTTCCTCTCTACACTGTAAAGTAAAGGACCAGATACATTTTTCGAGCTGGCTAATGGATACCAAGATTTCTGGATCAACACAGTGAACGAGATCGAGAAACGATGACGCCTGCTACCCAAAACAGACCAGCATCGCGATCAAAAGCCAGAGGCAGCCTTTGGCTGGTGTATGCTACCTTACTTCTGATTGGGGCTGCCTGGATCTACGGATATCTTACATCCGGCACAGAAGTCGCTCCACTCGTTCAGGAGGTTATTCCTGACGCAGCCAAAGTGGAGATCAAAGGCAAAATATTCGTTGGCTTGAGCGAAGATGGAGGACAAATTGTTGGTTATGCTGCGTTGGGCGAGTCTTCAGGATACGGCGGTCCGATCTCGCTGCTGGTTGGCATGAATCCAGAAGGGGAGATCACGGGAGTCAAAATCGTGCAACAACGCGAAACTCCTGGGTTCTTTCGCCTGCTGGAGCGCGAAGGTTTTGTTCAACAATTCGGACAGAAGGATTTCAACCAGGGTTTTATCGTCGGAGAAGATCTGGACGCTGTCAGCGGCGCAACTTTCAGCGCGGAAGGTATCGCTGCCTCGGCCCGGCAGGCCATCCGGACCCTGGCTCAAGAGGGACTGAACCAGACCTTGCCAGTCGAAAAGCGGCCGATTAAGTTCGGTATCCCTGAAGTTACTTTGATCTTGCTCTTCGCTGCCGGCTACTTTGGCCACAAACTACGTAATCCTACCGGGAAACGGCGCATGCGCTGGGGAACGATGCTGGTCGGGATGGTCGTGTTGGGTTTTATCTATACTATGCCATTTACCATCGCCCAGGTTGTATCCTTGTTGAGCGGTTTTTGGCCGGATTGGCACAACAATTTGTACTGGTATTTGCTGTTAGGGGGTATTCTTTTCGTGACCTCGGTCGATGCGAAAAATCCGTATTGCTCATGGTTTTGCCCGTTTGGGGCTTTCCAGGAGTGTCTGGCGACCATTTCGGGAGCCAAATCCTATCGCCCGCGTCGTTGGAGCGCAATCCTGACCTGGTTGCAACGTGGGCTGGCGCTGGCCGCGATTCTGTTGGGCCTAGCTCTGCGCCGTCCTGGCGTCTCAGGGTACGAGCCATTCGCAACCCTTTTTGACCTGCGCGGTACTACGGTTCAGTGGATTTTTTTGCTGGGGATCGTCCTCGCCAGCCTGATCATCTACCGCCCGTTCTGTAGTTATCTATGTCCTTTAGCCCCAGTCGTCGATTTCATTGCTGAAAGCCGCCGGCGAATCAGAGAGGTATGGCAAAAATGGCAGAAACACGCCGCGGAAGGCTAAAACAATCGCTCCTTATGGTTTTCGTCGCCTTCAATGTAGTTCTAATCCTCCTGGTATGGGCGGATAACTTGATTGAAAAGCCTGATAATCAGAGCTTTGTACGCTCAACTCCAGTACCGTCACCAACCTCAGGAGGTTTGACAACCGAAGCGCCCAACACGACTCCGTCTCAACCGGATATTCGCCATAAACATGGCACACCAACCATTACTCCTACACCGTATGAAGATGCCGGAGATGTTGGGATGCTTCCAATCTGCCTCAATTTGTTTCCAGAAGGATCATAATCAATGGCGGACTCAAATTTATCAGCTTACCGGCCGATTAGCCGGCGAGGTTTCCTGAAAATCGTTGCCGCTTGTGGTATTTCTATTGGGCTCGGTGCTTCTCTGTCACGTCAATGGCTTGAAATGGAAGCTGGATCGACCATTCAGGAAACAAGATCTTTAATGGGCACGATCATCAATCTGACCATCATCGCGGACGATTTTTATTCAGGGCAGACAGCTCTACAGGCTACTTTTGCAGAAATGGAACGCCTGATCAAGATCCTCGATCATCGCAGGCAAACGAGCGCTTTGGGACAGCTCAATAAGCAAGGATTTATGCTGGAAGCTCCAGCCGAACTCGTCGAGGTCCTGAGCAGAGCCCTCGAAATCGGTGAGTTGACGGAAGGATCGTTTGACGTCACGATTAAACCTGTCCTGGATGCTTATTCTACTGGTAAGATTGTGACCCACGAACTGCGCAGATTGGTCGATTTTCGCCAGATAGCCATTACTGGCAAACGGGTCCGGCTGGGCCAAATGGGAATGGCAGTCACCCTTGACGGGCTGGCCAAGGGCCGGGTGGTAGACGGCGGTGTCTCTATGTTACGTATAATGGGCTTCGAAAATATCCTGGTCGAAGCCGGTGGTGATCTAGTGGCTCAGGGCTCTCGCTTTGATGGAAAGCCCTGGAAAATTGGAATCTTATCTCCACGAGAAGATCGCCAACCTGGTACAATTTCCGCGGTTCCAGTCAAGGATCTGGCCGTAGCGACATCTGGCGATTACCTGAACAGTTTCACAGCCGATTTCAGTTTGCATCATATCCTGGATCCTCGCACCCTGAATTCCCCTGCTGAGTTAGCCAGCGCAACGGTGATCGCCCCCACAGCGATGGATGCGGATGCGTTAAGTACGGCGTTGATGGTGCTTGGCTCAGCGAAAGGGCTGGCGTTAGTAAACAGGCTTTCGAAAGTGGAAGCGTTATTGGTAAGTAAAGCTATGAACATATATCGTTCAACTGGATTTCCGGTATAAAATTCGACATGGATGAAATCTTAGAACCCAAACCCAATCTTCCAGAAGAAGAACCAATAGTTTATCTTAAAGAACGCGTTGATTTAGCTCGCGCCAATGAGGATTTTCCTGGACTGAACGTTGCCTTAGGAGCATTGGGACGTGCGCTGTTAATGCAACATAACACTCTTGAGGGTCTGACTTATTTTAATGAAGCGGTTAAAATTGCCCAACAGTTGGATGACCCTGAAGCTGAAGCGCGCCATCTAGGAAACCAGGGTATTGCACTCAGACATATCGGCAATTACGGTCAGGCACTCCGGTCGTTAAGGAAGTCGTATACAATCGCCCAACGCATCAACAACACACCGTTGATCTATGCAGCCATGATTCAAATTGCTGAACTGGAAATAGAACGAAAAAATCCCGAAAGCGCCTTAGCCGCTCTCGAAGATGCGCTCCAGGTCGCCGAGGAGAAAGGCAGCCTGAAACCACAGCTAGAAGTTCACCGGTTGCTAGGTAAAGTTTATGCAAAGCTGGAAGAGTTTGATTCGGCCCTGGCCCAATACCAGACAGCTCTTCACCTGGCGACAACCCTCGCAGACAGCAGCGCGCAAGTAGATTGTTTGCACAACTTAAGCGCCATTGCCAAATTTAGTGGCGACTCTGCTCTCTCGATTGCTTATATCCAACAAGCGTTAGCTATCCATCCAGAAGAAGATAACCCTGGGAGGGTTTTAGCTCTATTGGCTCAATTCGGAGATGCATGGTTAGATTCTGGGGATTTCACTCAGGCAGTGGAAAATTACGAAAAAGCGCTGGAGTTAGCACGAGCTGTCAGAGATCGCCCAACCGAAGCCCGCTTGCTGGGAAGCCTTAGTATTGCCAGGGCAGAGATCGGTGATCTGGATCAGTCCAAAGAATTGGCGGATCGAGCCGTTGAGATTGCCCGCGAAGTAGCTAATATTCAACTCCTTGGTGAACAACTATTATTAAAAGCGTTTGCATATTATGAGCTTGGACAATTACAGGCTGCCCTGTCGGACTGTATTGAGGCAATCAGGATTTTCGAGAAAATCGAGGCCTCCTCATTCCTTGATCGGGCGATGGATCTCCTGGAACAAATCCAATCCGATCAATAGATGTGGTGTGCGCTTTGGCCAGGGTACGCGAACTCAAAGCGCACACCATACTTTATTTTCTATAACTTTCACTTGCTCCCGATAAAAAAATAGCCAGTTGCCAACGGGTTCCAATCAGGGGCTATAAACACGCGTTTCCGGTTTGAACGCAGCCCACGAAAACCAGAAGTGGTTAATCGATACTACCGGCGAAAGCTGTGTGCCCGCCAACTCGCCAGCAACTGCCGCTCCGAGCACGTTCCACTCACTGCCAGTTGCCTGGTCCACAATTTTTCCGTTGGATAAATTAAAATTCAACTCAAGCCCATCCAACTCCCTGGAGTAGGCAGCCGCAGTGCCCACATCACGACCACTGGCAATGGTGCCACTGTCTAATGCTGAGGCAGTTCCTGCCGCCCAAAATATGGTGATAGGCTGGCCTCCCACTGTATCGTTTACGACTTGAATATCCTCCAATATTTCATAAGGATAGGCCACGGCTTCACCATTTAAGTCCACAGTCAGAACCCGGGCCACCGGCGGCAACACACCCGGCGTCTGTGGACCGTCGTACAAGAATGGCGGGTTATTGACATCATCGTAACCGGCATAAGGATTTTGACCATAGGAACGACTAAATCCCGTCTGGCGCGAGAGCACCAATCCATCTGGGTGAGCGGCCTTAAATTCCTGCCACGCGATGATCAGTGCGGGAAAGAACTCGAGCTGGGCACCTGTATATTCTCCCGCAATCGCCTCGCCATTCGCTTGCTGCCACCAGGTTTCTGTCTGCCGGTCGTACATGATCAGGTTGCTGTAGCGCAACCTGCCGGTGGTGCCGAAATCCAATACTTGCCCCTCGAATGTGCGCTCAAAGGCGATAGCGGTATTGCATAAAGGGCAAAAGGTCACTACCAGGGGCAGGCCGTTTACGGTGTCATTGACGATTTCGTGCCAGATCAAGATTTGCAGAGGATAGGCACGCGCTTCCTCAGCAACTTCGATCAGGATCACCGGTTCGACTGGTTTCAGCCAGGTATCGGCGTCGTTTACATCGACAAAAACCGGCTCGTCCACTGCCGGGATGCCGTCTTTAGGTGGGCCACCCGACAGAATTTCAGCATACGGAACAGTATGTTTGCTGAAATCAGTGGAAAATTCCGAAGCAGCTCCGCGCGGTGGGGATTCCTCCGGCAAGAGAGTGGATGGAGATTGTTGGGTTGGCGTGGCTTCGGGGTTTGCAGGTGTGGTCGTCTCCCGAATCTCGCCAGGCGATTCAGTCTGTGGAATAAATTCGTTACCGAAGGGGATAGCCGTCTCAAGCTGCTCTACAACTGATCCTTCTTGCTGAGAAGATGGGTTTGTTCCAGTTGCCGAGGCGCAGGCTGACAGGAGTAAGCCTGTTATCAGGATCATCCCCACGATGAATATGGGTCTCATAGATGCCTCCGAAAATTTATCTGTACCGTTAATATGTGCTCAGACTGGTTTCTGGCCGTCAGGACCTTGTACCCACTGCTCTTCCATTTCTCTTAGCCGTCCTAAATGATGATCTCGGCAATCCGGGCAGTGTTTGATATGCTTGAGGAGCGGCTTTCTTATTTCGTCCAGGGTAAATCCATCCAAAGCGAGTTCCACAAAATATTCCATCACGAGGAAGCATTCATCACAATTCAAGGTGATATCTTTCCCAGAGGATGAAGAGTGAATGAAGATTTCGAGGAGAGAACGGATCACCATCTTTTTGGAACCTCAGAAAAGGCATCAGGTGGGCTTTGACAACATTCAACTAACACTCAGACGACTTATCCAGTCGATTCATTACCCGTTAAGAAAAATCCACACCTGACAAAATGCATCGGATGTGGATCATTTGGCTCTGATTTTGGTTCGCAATCAATCAAATCAACCTGTCAAAGCACAGCGGTTGGGACGATCGGATTAGCATGCATACCACAAACTCTGATCCAGTTACGCCCATCTCTTGCCAATAGTTGGCCGGCAGCATCCGGGCCCCAAGTGCCGGGTTTGTAGCTGTACAAAGGAGGTCCACCTGGTCCTTTCCAGGCTTTCAAGATTGGATCAAGCAGTTCCCAGGCCAGCTCGGACCTATCGCCACGGGTAAATAATGACGCGTCTCCATTTAAGGCATCTAACAGTAACCGCTCATACGCCTCCGGAATAGCCAATTCACCAAAGACATCCCGATAATGGAAAGCCATTTCTACCGGACGGCTCTCGTCCAGGGTGTCGGGGACTTTGATATCAAAACGCTGGTGAAAACCTTCATCCGGCTGCAGGCAGAACGACAAAATGTTTGGCTCCATGGATCCGATCCCTGCGCTCAATCCTGCAGATGCGCCGGGCGATTTGAATTGAATGATGATTTCGGTCGACTTCTCTGCAATAGCTTTGCCCGAGCGCAGGTAAAACGGGACGCCTTGCCAGCGCGGGTTATCCACAAACAGGCGCAAGGCGGCAAAAGTCTCAGTGTTTGAATCCGGCGCAACCCCAGGGAAGGATTGATAGCCCTGGTACTGCCCTCGCACTGCTGCCTGCTCTACCTCCTGGCGGGAAAGGGGACGGACGGCGCGCAATGCCTTTACCTTCTCCTCCCTCAGATCATGGGCCTGGTAGGAAGCAGGTGGTTCCATGGTGATTAATGAAAGCAATTGGAAGATGTGGTTTTGGAACATATCCCGCAGTGCGCCCACACCATCATAGAATCCAGCCCGGGTGCCGACATCCACTTTCTCCGCCACGGTGATCTGTACGTGATCGATGAAATTCCGGTTCCATAACGGTTCGTAAAGCGAATTGGCGAAACGGAAGGTCAGGATATTTTGAACGGTCTCTTTGCCCAGGTAATGATCGATCCGGTAAATCTGATTTTCGTCCAGCACCTGATGTAATTGAACATTCAGCTCTCGGGCAGTTTTGGCATCGGTTCCGAAGGGCTTTTCGATCACAACCCTGCGCCAGCCATCCGTTTCCGCAGCCAGCCCTAGCTTTCCCAGTTGGTTTACGATTTCCGAGAAGAATCGCGGCGGTGTTGCCAGATAGAACAATCGGTTTGCCGGACCAGCCTCGATATCAATAAGCCTGGCAGCAAGCAGTTGAAAATCATCCAGCGAGGTGAAACTACCAGGTTGGTAGTACAAATGCTTTTCAAAATCTTGCCACTGATTGCGCTCGAAAGCCCCTTCACCAAATTTCTCTACACCTTGCTGCAATTTCGCTCGAAACTCCTCGTCATTCATTTGCGAAGAAGAGAACCCCAGGATATTAAATTCCTCTGGCAAGCGCCCTTTGCGATACAGGCTGAAAAGACCGGGGATCAGTTTCCGCAAGCTCAAATCTCCCGATGCGCCAAAAATAACGATTGAGGTTGAATTCATATTGGATCCTTATTGATGAGTGATTGTATCTGCTCAGGCTTGAGCAAGAAATATCACAAACTCCAAGCAAAGGCTGATTAGTTCGACAATGTCACATTAAGAAAAGTTATGTCCGATTTTGGGTGTGCGTGGCGGGCTTTCGCCCGCCACGCACACCCAAAATCGGTAATAATCTTCGAATTTGACATTGTCAAGTTAGTTACGAGTAATTTACATATTATGCCTGTATGATGAACTCATGCCCGAGTCAATCCACTGATGCATAGCCAACATCTATCATGACGTATTGAATCGACACATTCTTACCTGAATTGGACGCAAAGATAAAACAGACCCCGTTCTAACAAGTAAGAAATAACCGCCTCAACGTTTCTATGTATAGGAGGATAGCCGAGCAATGATTGACGACGTATTACGCATGCCAAAAGAAAGAATTATGGAGCCTGTGGCAAAAGCCTTGCCTGGGGTATCACCCACCGCCATCACTGTGGCAGCCTGTCTGGTTGGGGTCGCATCTGGTGTCGCGGCAGCGGGGCAGCAATATGGTCTGGCTCTTGGGTTGTGGGGGGCGAACCGTCTACTGGATGGTTTGGATGGTACGCTGGCACGGATCAATGGCAAACAAAGTGATCTGGGTGGTTATCTGGACCTTGTTCTGGATATGGTAGTCTACGCCGCGATCCCGTTAGGATTGGTCCTGGGTTCGGATCTGCCAGGTGTTCCTCTGGCGCTGGCAGTGCTGTTTGCCAGTTTTTACATCAACAGCGCCACCTGGATGGTTCTCTCTTCTTTATTAGAGAAACGCTGCCAGGGAGCAAAGGCACGCGGCGAGTTGACCACAGTCACTATCCCAAGAGGTCTGATCGAGGGGTTGGAAACTTTTATATTCTATTCTCTCTTTTTACTCTTTCCTCATTGGCTGACTGGGTTGTTCAGCCTGATGGCAGGATTGGTCGTTCTAACCTCGATCCAAAGAGTCGCCTGGGCAATCCGGAATCTAAAATCCTGAACAGGCTTTGAGCCTGGCTTTGAAAACCAAAGGAAAATCCAATTGGAAATGACGACTTCATCCAGCCAAAAATCCTGGCTGAAGCAGAATACTGCGAAACTGACGGCACTTACCTTTTGGGCGGTGCTGATCCTGGGATACCAGTGGTACGCCAGATCAAACCAGCTTTCGCCGTTTGAGGCGGTGCAGGCGCTGCTCGATTTTTTCGCCAGCAGCCTGTGGGGACCGCTGATCTATATCCTGGCGTATGCCGTTCGCCCACTAATCCTCTTTCCATCCACGCTACTGACCCTGGCAGGCGGATTTGTCTTTGGCCCACTGCTGGGTGTCCTGTACACCGTCATCGCCAGCAACATCTCTTCGACCCTCGCCTTCTTCGTCGGTCGCTATTTTGGAGAAGGTTTGTTTAAGGATGATGGCTCGGATAATTTGCTGCAACGATACGCCCGGCGTATGCGCGAGAACAGCTTCGAGACCGTAATGATCATGCGCTTCATTTTTCTGCCCTACGATGCTGTCAGCTACCTGGCCGGCTTCCTGCGCATCCGCTACTGGCCGTTCATTTTGGCAACCGCGCTGGGATCGATCCCGGGCACACTGGCCTTTATCGGATTCGGGGCTTCCATTGAACACTTCGATGGCTCTATTCCAAGATTGAACCCAGTCACCCTGGGCTTCTCAATTGCGATATTCATCGTGAGCATTCTGCTCGGACGTATCTTCAAAAAACGTGAAGGAATTTCTAAATGACGGTGCAAAACAGCAATTCTGCTGAACATTTTTCAACCATTGTGATTGGCGCTGGCTCCGGTGGTATGACCGTTGCTATTGGACTTTCAACTTTAGGACGCCATGTGGCGCTCATTGAGGGCAGTCATGTTGGCGGTGACTGCACCAATGTGGGCTGTGTGCCTTCCAAAACGCTGATCCATCTTGCACGCAATTTTAAGCCAGGCACGAACCCGGATGTGGTGCTACAAGAGGTGATCCGCAAACGCGATGCGCTGCGTGACAAGGAAACAGAAGAGGTACAGCATACCGAGAACCTGACCTTTATTCGCGGCATGGCGAAGTTCACAGGTCCCCATGCTTTAGAAGTGAATCTTAATGGAACCGCCCGCCAACTGACCGCGGACAATATCGTGATCGCTACCGGGGCGCGCCCGCGCTGGCTGGATATCCCCGGTCTGCCGGCGGAGCGCGCCCTGACCAATGAGAGCCTGTTTGATCTGACCAAGTCACCCAAACACCTGGTGATTGTTGGGGCAGGCGTAATAGCACTGGAAATGGCGTTTGCCTTCCAGAAACTGGGCACCCGCGTCAGCATGTTTGCGCTTGACTCACGCCCGCTGATTACCGCCATCCCTGAAGCCGCCGCAGCCATCCAGGCAGAGCTGGAGAGGCGCCGGATCAGTACCTACTACAACGCTGCTGCCAAATGCTTTGATGAAACTACGCGCACGCTCACCCTGCAGCAGGGCGAGATGGAAATCACTCTGCACGATGTGGATAAAGTGCTCATCGCCATCGGACGGGTGCGCAACCTGGACAAGCTGGATCTGGAGAAAGCGGGGATCGCCGTTGACCCCCGCCTGGGTGTGCTGGTCAACTCCTTCGGGGAGACCAACGTCAAGGGCGTGTATGCCATCGGCGATGTCACCCCGACCTCCGCCTTCACCCATTCTGCCAATGCCCAGGGACGGCGGGTCAGCCAACGGATCGCCTTTCCGCTCCTACCGCTCGCTAAAAAAGAGCCGCTCTTCCCCAACGCCACCTTCAGCGATCCAGAAGTTGCGACGGTCGGATTGACACCTGAGCAGCTTTCCAAGCGCTGCCATCCCAAGGCAATCAAACGCATCCGGGTGGATTTCAAGACGCACACCGATCGCGGTTACACGGATAGTGTAGAGAACGGTTTTATCATCGTGGACGCCGTACGTCTGACCGGGCAGATCCTGCATGCCACCATCGTCGGGCCGCGCGCCTCCGAGATGATCTCGTTTTTCACCCTGGTCATGAGCCAGAAGATCTCGTTGTACAAGATCTACCGGCTGGTATATCCCTATCCAACCTATTCGAGCGGCATCTTGAAGATTGCAGACTTCTTCATGCGTGAGACTTTGACCAATTTGAAAGGCGAAATTGGTGCCTATTTGCGCTATCGTTTTGCGCGACCCTAATTTTTTGGAGAAATGATAATGAAACGATTTGTATTTATCTTTGTTTTTTTTGCACTGCTTCTTGCAGCTTGCGCTCCCAGCGCAACAACCGTCCCGCAACCAGAAAACACCGAGCCGCCGGCTGCATCCTCTAACCAGACAGTTCCAGGCGAGTTCGATCTCAACAATTGGGACAGCGTTCTGGCAACTGCGCGCGGGCAGACGGTCAACTGGTATCTCTGGGGCGGCTCAGACAGCATCAATGCCTTTGTGGATAATTTCTACGGCAAGTCGCTGCAGGAACGCTTTGGCATCACCCTCAATCGTGTGCCCTTGGCGGACACTGTGGATGCCGTCAATCAGGTGCTGAGCGAGAAGCAGGCTGGCGCCGACCCAGGCGCGGTGGACTTGATCTGGATTAATGGCGAGAACTTCTTCAGCCTCAAACAGGCAGATTTGCTTTATCCAGACTGGGCGCAGAAACTGCCGAACAGCCAGTATGTCAATTGGGAAAACCCCGCCATCTATCTCGATTTCGGCAACCCGGTGGAGGACCAGGAAAGCCCGTGGTCCTCGGCGCAGTTCCAGTTTATCTATGACTCAGCGCGGATGAGTGCAGACGAACTACCACGCTCCTACGCTGACCTAAAAACCTGGGCCTGCGCCCATCCTGGTCGTTTCACCTACATTGCTCCGGGGCCGGGCGGTTTTCTGGGCACGCGTTTTGTCAAGGGCGCGCTGTATGAGATCAGCGGCGGGGCTGAGCAGTGGCAGAAATTCGACCAGGCAGCCTGGGATCAATGGGCGCCTGAATTGTGGAAGTATCTCAATGAGCTGGAACCCTGCCTGTGGCGCAACGGGGAAACCTACCCTAAAGATGAGTCCGAGCTGAAAAACCTGTTTGCCAACAACGAAGTGGATTTCTCCATGACTAACGATATCACCGGCGCTGGCACTGGCATTGCCAACGACACGTTACCTCAAACCGCACGCGCCTTTGTGTTTGGCAACTACATGATCGGCGATTTCAACTACGTGGCTATCCCGTCCAATGCACCCCACAAAGCCGCAGCACTCGTCCTCGCGAACCTATTGCTGGAGCCTGAATTTCAGGCAGCCCAGATCTTGCCGGAGAACGGCTTTGGCCTCGGTTACGCCATTGATGTAAATCGCGTTAGCGATCCAGCACAGGTTACCAGACTTCAGGACGCCGCCAGCAAATTGGGCGAAGCTGCCACACCCGCTTCTGACCTGGCGAAAGCGCTGGTCGGTGACACCGCCGCGGAATACCAGAACCTGGTCGAACAGGGCTGGTCTGAGAACGTCTTGCAAGCCAAGTAGGACTTACATCTCTAGACGCTATGCGCGATAAGCTCATCTTCTCCCCCTGGATCTCGCTCGCCCCAGCCTTGATCATCGTAGTGGTCTTGCTGGGGGCGAGCCTTGCTTATGGCGTAGCGCAAAGCCTGGGATTGATGTCAGTGATCGGGCAAGACTCCATAAGCCTGGATGCCTACCAAAACCTGTTAACAGGACAGGGGTTAGCAGGACGGGAGTTTTGGGGTTCCCTGGTTTTTTCGCTGTGGATCAGCCTGGCATCCACAGCGATATCAGCTGCGGTGACGCTGCTGATTACGGTCTGGTTATCTGAACGGCGCAACGGAAGCGGCAACCTAGATACGCTGGCGCTCAACTGGAATCTGGCTTTCCCACACCTGGTGTGGGCGATGGCGCTGATGCTTTTCCTCTCGCAAAGCGGTCTGCTGGCGCGCTGGGCGGCAAATCTGGGCCTGATCCAGTCTCCAGCAGGGTTCCCGGTGCTGATGCGCGATCGCTACGGAATTGGCATAATTCTACATTACGTCAGTAAAGAAATTCCTTTTTTAGTTTTGATTCTGCTGGCGGTCCTGCAGGCCCAACCGGCGGGCTACGATCTAGTGGCAGAAAATCTGGGAGCCAGCCGTTGGCAGAGGTTGCGGTATGTAACCTTACCGATGGTCACACCGGCGCTTCTTTCAGGTGCGCTGCTGGTTTTCGCCTTTGTCTTTAGCAGCTATGAAGTCCCGGCATTGCTGGGGGTGAGTTACCCTCGCATGCTGCCGGTGCTGGCGCTGCGTTTTTTTAACGATCCTGATTTGCGCTCACGCGCCGATGGGATGGCGATCAGTCTGGTGATTACTTTGATCGTATTAATTGTGGCAGCGATCAGCCTGAAGAAGGGTGAGCAAAAATGAGCCGCCTTCCAAGATATATCCTGCGAGTTATCCTTTACCTGCTCCTTATCGCCCCGCTGATGCTGTTTGTAGTGTATGCCTTTTCTACCCGCTGGTTTTTTCCGCAGCCTTTTCCGGCTGACTGGACAACAGATGCATTTGTACGCGTGGTTAATGATCCCCGCTTGCTCAGCGGACTAGGCGACAGCTTGATGATCGCGGTAATCGTCAGTCTCTTAGCGCTGGTCATCGGCTTTCCGGCAGCGCGTGTGCTCGGCTTGCGCCAATTCCGAGGGCGACAGATTGCCTGGTTGGCGCTGTTCCTGCCCACGATTGTGCCGCCGCTGGCGATTGGCATGGGACTGAACATCCTCTTCCTGCAAATTGGCCTGGCAGGCTCAATGAAAGGTGTGGTCCTGGCGCATCTTATCCCGACGCTGCCGTATGTAATTTTCACCCTGGCGGGAGCGTATGCGCGCTATGATGAAAATTACGAGCTGCAATCTCTGGTGCTCGGGGCGAGCCCGGCGCGCACGTTTCTCACCGTCACACTGCGGCTGATGGCCCCAAGCGTGATTGTAGCCACCTTGTTTGCGTTTTTGATCTCCTGGAGCCAATATCTGCTGACCCTGCTGATCGGCTCCGGTCGCATCATCACATTGCCAATCCTGCTCTTCTCGGCTGCCTCCGGCGGAAATCCGGTCACCATTGCGGCCATCTCCTTGATCTTTCTTGCACCGCCTGTCCTGGTGATCGCTGCTACAGCCAGGCAACTCAACCAACAAGGCAGCGAACTACGTGAGCAATACTGATGGCTAAAGTAAATCTAATTTCCCTAACAAAAACCTATAATGGACAGCCCACTCCAACCCTCAATGATTTCACCTTGTTTGTTGAGGATGGGGAAATGGTAGCCTTATTAGGACCTTCCGGCTCCGGTAAATCCACCTTGCTTAAACTGATCACCGGTATCGAGCGCCCGGATACGGGCGACATCCAGTTTGACGGCGTTTCCATCATGAACACGCCTCCCAACAAGCGCGGGGCGGTGTTCATGTTCCAGAAATCCTATCTCTTCCCGTTTTTGAGTGTGGCTGACAACATCGGCTTTGGGCTGAAGGTACAGGGGGCAACATCTGAGAAAATCCAGGCGGAAGTGGGACGCATGCTGCGCCTGATCGGCCTGCCCGGCATAGAAAACCGTAAGCCGGGGCAGCTTTCGGGCGGCGAGCAGCAGCGCGTGGCGCTGGCGCGCGCCCTGGTCACCAACCCCAAATTGCTGTTGCTGGATGAACCCTTGAGCAGCCTGGATTCCGCGGTGCGGATAAACTTGCAGGAGGCCATTCGCAATATCCAGCGCGAACTGGGCATCACCACTATCCTGGTAACGCACGACCTGGGTGAAGCCATGGCCATGTCCGACCGCCTAGCGCTGCTGCTGAATGGAGAAATCGTTGCCATCGACCGCCCAGAGAAACTTTTCCATCACCCCCCGACCATCTCTGCAGCACAGTTCATGGGCGTTTCCACCTTTTTTACCGGGAAACAAGCGGCAGGTTGGTTAGAAACGGCGCATGGCATCCTAAAGACGCCCTGCAATGGGACGAAATCCAGCCCCACCACTTACGCCATCCGCCCCGAGCATATCCGCGTTCAAACCGATTGCGGTGCAAACACTTTACCAGGAAAAATAATCGACTGCGTCTTTCGAGGCGAATACATCGAATACCAGGTGGCAGTAGGTGATCGCCCAATACGCGCCCGCATGCCGATGCCAGCACTGATGTTCCCAAACAATGCTGATGTATTTGTACATTTTCCTGAAGAGCAATTATTCGAGGTACAGAAATGACAGGCCAGGCGCTTCGGGAAAGTATGCGGCGTTGGGCAACCGGCGTTGCCGTGGTTACCTCCCGTTATCAGGATAACGAGCACGGTATGACGGTGAACTCGTTCACTGCTGTCTCGCTCGAACCCCCGTTGGTGATGGTAGCGATGGATCGGGCTTCACGTACCCGCGCCATGGTATCTCAGGCGGGGATCTTTGGCGTGACGATCCTGGCTTCACACCAGCAAGCTATCGCCGAGCAGTTCGCTGGATCGAATGGAGACTATCAAAACCGGTTTGACGGCATCGAGACCCAGCGCCTCGTTTCGGGCATGCCATTCATCGTCGGAGGTTTGGCTTTCCTGGATTGCAGAGTATACGAGACCTATCAGATTGCCACGCATACGCTCTTTTTTGGCCAGGTTGTAGACATCTGCATCAATTCGGAAGACCCTGTCGAACCGCTGCTCTATTTCAACCGGAGCTACCAGCAAATCGCCACCCAAGGTAAGAGCATAATGGATGTTCCCCTTAACAGTGGTACAAGGTGTGAACTATGACCACCTCTCGCAGACTTACGAAGGAATTGCCCAATAGCATCCTCGATATCCTGTCCCAGCGCCTGCCAGATTTTCGAATCCAGGGCAAGGCTCAATCGCTATCCGGAGGCCTGTTGAATTATGTCTGGCGTGTTACGGGCGACAGCCATTCGAACCCACGCTCGATGATCATCAAGTGGAGCCCGCCCTTCATTGCCTCGATCCCCGATGTCGAGCTCGACCCGCAGCGAAGCTCGATTGAAGCGAAAGCTTTGACCGCTTTCGAGCCAGGTGATGCCCTGGCAGGTGTAGGCGAGGCAAAGGTGCGTGCTCCTTACTTGTATTTAGTTGATGAAGATCAACATTTCCTTGCGATGGAAGATCTGGACGACTGGCCTGATCTGGGCGCCTGGCTACGCTCAGGTTCACACTCAGATACAGAGGCCGAAGTAATGGGCGAAGCCATAGGACAATTTATTGGAAAACTGCATCGCGCAAGCACATATCGATCTGACCTGGCGCAGCAGTTTAATAACAGCGCCATCCAGCGCACTCGTCTCGAATTCCAATATAAAAACATACAACAATACGCCCAAAACGCGAGTATACCGGACGCCAATGAAATTGGACGCCGAGCTATGACATACGGAGAGAAATTACAGGAACCCGGCCTGACCCTCATCATGGGCGATTTATGGCCGCCTTCTATCCTGGTAACAGGATCGGGACTGCGGATTATCGATTGGGAATTGGCGCATTATGGACGCCCATCCCAGGATATTGGCCATCTGGCTGCCCATTTGTGGATGCACAGCCACCGCGCGGTGAGCGGTTATGCAGCAATCGTTGTCAGGCAGCTATTGGACAGTTTTCTTAGCTCTTACCGGGCGACCCTGGGCAGTGATTTCGAAACGCTGTTTGGAATCGATGGTGTGCTAGAAAGCGCGATTCACTTTGGAAGCGAGCTGCTTACTCGCACCACGGGGGTTTTCCAAAAGGATTATCTTTATGCAGGATTAGCTCACACTGACTCAATCATTCAACAGGCGGTTGATACAGCCGCCCGACATATTTGCCAGCCTGAGCAGACAAGCACATTTGATGCCCTTGGCTGGCGTATATTGATGCATACACAATTCTTAAAGGAACATATACATGAAACAATATGACATCGCAGTGATCGGCGCAGGGTCGGGGGGATTGGTAGCCGCATTGACCGCTAACCGGCGAGGCTTGCGTGTTGCCATGCTGGAGAAGAATAAGATCGGGGGCGAATGCACCCATTCCGGGTGTGTACCCAGTAAAACCTTCATCAGCAGTGCCCGGCTTTACCACGCCATGCAGCAAGCTGAAACTCATGGATTACCCAAAGTGGCCCCAGTGGCGCTATTTGAATTTTCCCGGGTTATGGAGCACGTCAACGAAGTCGTGCAAAGCATTTACCAGAACGAACAACCTGAGCACTTTCAAGAGCTTGGTATTGACGTTTACATTCACCCCTCTGGGGCGAAATTTTTAGACCAGCACGAAATCCAGGTCGGGGATGATGTGATCCGGGCTGAGTACACCGTCATTTCTACCGGCTCTTCACCCCGCATGGCCCCCCATGAAGGCGCCCTGGACGCGCTGACCAACGAAAACTTTTGGGATCTGCGCCAACAGCCAAAATCAATCCTGTTCCTCGGAGGAGGTGTTATATCGGTTGAACTCGGGCAGAGTCTGGCGCGCTTTGGCACCCAGGTGACGATCATCGAGCGCAACTCGCGCATCATCAAGGTCGCAGCTGAGGAGGCTGGCGCTTTGGCGACAGAAGTGTTGCAGAACGAGGGGATCCGCATCTTGACGGATTCTGAGGTCGTCAACTGCCAGCAAATGGCGCCAGACAAAATCAAAGTAACCGTTCGGCAAGGGGATGAATACCACGATCTGTTCACTGAACGCGTGTTTGCTGCCTTGGGGCGCGCACCAAACCTGGCTGGTCTGCATTTGGAACGCGCTGGAGTGGCCTACACAGAAGCAGGTATCACGACCAACGAATATTTACAAACAACCGCCCCCAATATCTACGCTTGCGGCGACGTGACCACGCCGGCCAAATTCACGCATGTCGCCTCTTACCAGGCGGAGATCTGCATCGATAACATTCTGGCGGGCAATCACCGCCTGAACGATCTCTCTGTGGTTCCCTGGACGATTTTCATGGAGCCCGAGGTTGCTCACGTTGGGCTTTCCGAAGCTGACGCCAGGGAGAGATATGGGGAGGTCAACATTTCAAGGGTAAATACAGGATCTGTGGACCGTTTTATCACTGAGAGCGAGACCGCCGGCTTCTTGAAGCTGGTTATGGATCAAAACGATGTCCTGCTGGGCGCAGACGCCATCGGGGCGCATGCCGGCGAGTGGGTGCAATTCCTTACCTATGCGATCAAACAGAGACTGCCGATCCAAAGCATTGCGGAAACGATCTTCGCCTATCCTACTTTTTCCGAGATTGTAAAAAAGGCCGTCACCCGTTATTTGCGCACCAGACAAATCCCTCTTCCCGAGATGTGAGTTGCGGCGGGATTAAAGACTGCACCTGAACGCTATGGTGATATCAACAGGGAAACTCACCCATTTATAAAGCGAGGTGGATCATCCAGCGCAGCAGCTCAAAAGGCTGACGTCCTTCTCCAGCCCCAATACAGCCAGTTTCAATGCCTCGGCGTTGGTCAGGTAGGGGAACATGGTCTCGCGCAGGTGCTGGGCGGTAATCCCAAAACGGATGGCCAGCACTGCGACCTGGATCATCTCGCCCGCTTCGGGTGCCAGGACATGGGCGCCCAGGATCTGATCATTGGCGGGATTAACCACCAATTTGACCAGCCCGCGCGTATCGCGGGCTGCCAGGGCACGCGGCACATAACTCATCGGTAAGCTGCTGATCTGCACATCAAATCCCTGCTGGCGCGCTTCTCTTTCCGTCAATCCGGCGCTGGCGATTTGCGGGTCGGTGAAGGTGAGGCGCGGGATGTAGCTGGTCTCATAGGATTTTCCTGAAGCGGTCAGGGCGTTTTCCGCAGCCAAGCCGCCGCCATAGGCAGCCACATAAACGAACATATCCCTTCCGGTCACATCCCCGGCAGCATAGATGAATGGATTTTCGGTTTTGAGCGTATCATCCACCAGGATCTCCCCTTGTTTTCCCAGGTGCACACCGGCTTGTTCGAGACCCATCCCGCCCGTATTTGGGCGCCGGCCGGTTGCCACCAGAAGCTGTTCCGCATTCAGGGTAAATTCCTTTTCATTCACTTTTCCGGTCAGGAAGTAAAGACTATCCCTGCGCTCTACTTTTAGGGTCTGAAAGCCGGTAATCATTTGCAGCCCTTCGGATTTCAGGTAATCCGCGAGCGCTGCGCTGATTTCCGGCTCCTCGAATGGCGCGATGGAAGGCATAAGTTCGAGCAATGTGATGTTGACCCCGGCGAGTGCGAATGTCTGGGCTAACTCCAAGCCGACTGTGTTGGCGCCCAAAACGATCATGGATTTAGGGAGTTCCTTGAACTCCATTGCAGTGGTGCTGGTCAGGTAACCAGCTTCGACCAGACCAGGAATGGGCGGCGCCCAGGGTTGCGCGCCGGTAGCAATCACGATCTTTCCGGGCGTGTAGGATACCCCCTCGATATCAACCCCGTTACCGCCGGTCAGGCGAGCGCGTCCCTGGATGTAGGTGATCTCCGGATAAGCAGCCAGCACATCGAGATATTTGGACTGCCGCATTTGCTCCACCAGCTTGTCTTTCTGATCGATCACCAACGGCCAGTTCAAACTACCCGCCATGGTCTCCACTCCTTCAAAACGGTGTTGGGCGGCCTGGTGGGACTGTTCTAAGGCACGCATCAGCGTCTTTGAAGGAATGCAGCCCACGTTGACGCACGTGCCGCCAAGCGTGCCCGCTTCCACCAACGCAACGCGATAGCTAAGTTCAGCCCCTTTAATGGCGGCCGCGAAGCCGGCCGCCCCACCGCCGATAACCATCAAATCGAATTGCGTCTCCCCATGCCCACCGCTGGCAGGCACAGCTACCTCCTCATCTTCTGGACGGTGATCCTTGAGATTCGCCCGGTAGCCAGCCCGCTTCACGGCTGTTTCCAATGTCTGGCTGTCGATTTCCCCATCAATGGTGACGGTCGCCTGGCCGGATTGCCAGCCGGGAACTGCCGCAGTTTGGACACCCGGCACACTCTTTAAAGCCTTTTCAACGTGCAAGGCGCAGGAATCACAGGTCATACCCTGAATGTCAAATTCAAGAGGTTTGTTTTCAGCCATCATTCCTCCGATCTCATTTCATCCAGCTATGATTGTTCGCTGACCAGGTGGCATACGCAGGCTTTGCCCTCCACGTCATCCAATGGAAAGGTCAGACCGAGGGCATAAAGCTCATGCAGTTCTTTTTCCAGGCTCTGCAAGGCCTGGATCCGCGCGGCAATCTCGTCCGCTTTGGTCGATAAGCGCTCCAAAAGCGTCTTACAGGGCGCCTCGCCACGGTCGCGCATATCCAGGATCTCGCTGATTTCAGCAAGCGGTAAATCCAACCGGCGGGCTCCCGCAACCAGTCTCAGCCGGTTCACATCAACTTGCGAATATTGGCGATAACCATTCGGCTGGCGAGCTGGCGGCGGCAGTACGCCGATATGCTCGTAATAGCGGATGGTCTTGGCAGGAACGCCGGTTTGTTGCGCCAGCTCCTGGATTTTCATAACGGGCCTCCTTGTCAGCAGAGGCAAGTATAAACCTTCCAGTCACTGGAATGTCAAGGGTAATTTCGCAACCCGTAGAAATAGCTAAAATATCCAACCCTGGCACCGGAGCAACCATATTACCGACCTGAGCGCGGTCAAATTCTATTCTTTATCAGTTGCCAAGCGCCGAGGCCAGCGGCTCTTCAATTTTGGGATGAGCAAATAACCTAACAGTATCACATTCAACAAAAGTTCGAACACCACAAACTGTCCCCCAAAATGCGCCCTGTCCCAGTAACTGATGGGGCTGAGAAACCGGAGATGCCAATTGAATGGCCAGAACAATAGCGGACCGTCGTTGTGGTGTGTGAGGATGTCGATCACAGAATGCACCATAGCGCCGAACACAAACCATAGCCCCCAGTGCCCGCGTGTATTGGGCCTGTCAAGATAGCGCCAGAGCAGGATTGCGTAGAAGACCAGGGCAGTGGGCGAGTGCAGGAAATTATGGCTGGCAACCCACCAGGGGTTATTGAAGTACAGGTCGTCGAAGGCGCTGTTCATCATTCCCGATACAGGCTGAACAGCAAAATACCAGTTGTAAAAGAGAAAGCCCAATGTCAGTAACGCCAGAGGAATATCGGGCGCGACTGAACCCCAAAGAAAAGCAGATCTGGCGAATTTCGATTTTGAACCAAATTTTTTCCCGAGTGCAGCATTAATCACGAGATGGGTGGGAAGTGTATTCATGGTTTATGAAGGCGCTACTTGAGAAATTCTCCATACACAGCAATATCAACTGCCCCGGTGTTGCCGCCGGTTGTGTCCATCAGCTCAAGTTTCAGGGTTTGGGCTTCGAAAGCAACCTCAAATTGATAAGGCTGGCTGGCGTCGGGCAGGCTGAAAGGCCCTAAGACTTGTCCAGTCTCGGTCGTCACGGTGAAAGCCTGGGTGATCGCGCTGCCATCCGCCATAGAGCGGCTATGAAAGGAAACGGCCGTCACGCGGGCGGGTTGGGCAAGTTTTATTTCCACCCAGGCAGCGTTGCCATCCCCGGCGCTCGACCAGACGGTGTTGGGATTATCGTCAAACGCATTGGCGATGCCCCAATTGGCAGAAGGAGCGGCGTCGCCAAAGGCGCTGCTGTATCCGATAATCTCTGCGCCAAGCACGGGGGAAGCCAGATTTTCTATGACTGAGGTTTCTTCCGGCGGGGTGGTGAAGGTCATCACATCGGAAAGATAAACCATACCTGAGGCGTCCACTCCCTGTACGCGAAAGTAGTAGCTTGTCTCAGGCTCAAGCCCTACCAGCAGTGGGCTATGGTCGGTGTGCGCTCCGCCTGCCATGTCCTGGTCCAAACTCAACGACCCAAATTGGGGGGTTTTGCCATAAACGATCGTACAGGCAACAGGGATCTTGGTTTGAATTGGCAGCCTGGCGCTGCCATCATTTTCGAAATTTGTTACCTGTAATGGTTGCTCGATGATCTCTTCAATGGGGCTAAATGAAACCCCAGATGTGATCGTCTGGCTGTTCGATGCAGCAGGTGCACAAGCTCCGAGCATCAGAGCAAAGAATAGTAAAATACTGAAACGCAACTTATTCATTTTCTTTCAACCTTTTTATATCTGGAATACTGTTTGATTGCCAGGAAAGCCGGCTATTTGCCCTGCGCAGCCATTTCAGAGCGAAACGAGAATATCGAATTTGATCCTTCCCGCCCTGGCGCAGTAAATTGATGAGCGTCATATTCCCGAAGAAATGTTGGCGGTAAGCGCCGCTGCCCATAAAACCATCTTCTTTGTTAAGCAGGTTCAGGCGGATCTTGTTGCGGGGCAGGTGGTTCTTTCCATTCAGGACGGCCTGGAAAGGTTTTGGTAACCAGGGGAAAGATGTAAACAAGGCGTATGCCTCAGCCACAACTCGCTCCACATCCTGCTCATCGTCAGGATTGACCTGCTCAAACAGTCCGTCAATAATTTCCTGGATCTGGAAGAATTCATCAAACCCGCCACCTGCCAGGCGATTGTTCTTCAGGAGTTCAATGTACTCAGCGCGGTCCCGGGCGCGCATGCGAGTGATGCTGAGCATCAAATATTCAAGGTAAGCTCCCAGCAGCCACTGGATGGAGTACACCCGCCACAATTTAGGATGCGACCAGGATTTGACGGAATTGGCCGTCAGGCGGTCGTGCATCCGGATATATTCGAGGGTGGTTTTTTCTACGGAGGCAAAGGCTGAAGCGGAATAATCACCGGTTTTTTTCGCTTCGATCAGCAAATCCGCCAGGAGCATGACGCTCATATGGGTGACATATAGCCCTTTGGAATAGAGAGGATCGATGAAGCCGGCTGCGTGACCAAGCAGGGCGAAACGATCTCCAACGACATGGCTGGAGGAATACTGGAGCCGGTCGGCGCGCACCCAGCCGCGCACGGCTTTGGCATTTTTGAACTGCTCGCGGATGGCAGGAAACTGCTCGATAAACTGATAGAACTCCGCCTCAGGGCTGAGATCGTTCTGAGGAGGGTAGAGGCGCGGGTCGAGCAGCAAGCCCACACTGCACAAGGGGTTGGTAGAGCCAGCATGGTTGTTAAACGGGATCACCCACAACCATCCCCCACGAAAAATGTGATGAAGTGTGCCTTCAGACCAGCGGAATGGAACGCCATATTCCTGCTGTGAAATATGAACATCGTTGAAGCAGGGGACATCCACCATGTGGGTAAACATACCGCGGGTATGAGTTTGTAAGTTGAAATCACGCAGATCGAACTGCTCGGCAACTAACGATCGAAAACCGCCAGCGTCTACGATGTAATTGGCGCGATAGGTCTGTCCCTTTTGGGTAGTTATTTCTACATAATCCGGCTGGATTTGAACCACGGCAACGGGCGTTCCCTGTAATACGGTTGCACCATAGGAGACGGCAACCGAGGTCAGGTAGTAATCGGTATCCTGGCGATAGAGATGGAGTTCATGACCATAAGGCTGCTTGGGGATAATTGCCTGCAAGGCATGGTTCGGATCTGGCTCCTGGCCAGGAAGGTGATGCACGAAACCGAAATGGCGTTTAACCCCGTGGGATGTACCGGCGTAGTCGAAGTAATTCTCCGAGCTGAAATAGGCAAGTTCCGGCACATCATAGAACTGCGCCAGGGCGCGCATTGACTCGGATGTCTCCAGGATTGTAGATTCTCCCACTGCGAATTTCGGATGGACGCCCGCTTCGAAAACAATTACGGACAATCCCTGGCGCTCCAGAATAGCAGCCAGGGTAGAGCCACCCATGCCAGAACCAATAATGGCAACGTCATAAACCATAATTTTCTCAGTCAATTATTCAATCTCCTCTACCAGTATTTGCCGCAGATATCCTAACAAGTACTGCGCTGTGGGGCGATCCGTCGGGGTATTGCTGCGGTAGGCCATCTGCAAGATGCCGTTCTGATCGACAATGAAGTCTCCGCCCAGTTGCGTTGTATCATCCCCATGTGAGTCATAGGATGGACGACCGGTGAGCCTATGCGTGGCAACCTTCCAGATTGTTTTTAGATTTCGTGAGCGCCAAAAAGAGCGCTCCAGTCCATAGGCACGGTACACTTCCCGCTGGCGATCCAGCAACACATCAAACGTCGTGCAGGTTTCTTTGAGCCAAGCCTGCACCGCAGGCAGGGTGCCAAATGAAATAATCAGGACACGCGTATCCAATTGGCTAAATTCTTCCTTGTGATGGCACAACTGTGCCACATGCTCCCGACAGGGTATTCAACCCAGGTGGCGCAGGAAGACAAGCAGGGTAAAACGGTGATCGCGCAAACTCGTATCCAGGGAAACCGGCTTACCTTCTACATTGTTCAGCGTAAACAGTGGTGCTGGTTTGTTATTGCTTTGAATCAAATTTCTCATCAATTTAATGTCCTTATCTCCCGAGTTCTAAACCAACGCGAGAGGGCAATACTCAAGGCGAACATCACAGCTGAGACGATCAGCAGATTGAGATTGATCGCTTCCGCTGGAGCGGCGAAATCTCCTTCGAGCGCGGCACCGATCAGGCCAAACGAGATCGTGCCGGGAATACTGCCCAGGATGGTTGCCAGCAAGAAGCCGCGCCAGCTGATATTTAGGAAACCGGAAAAGTAGCTCACCAGATCGTATGGCAGAAACAAGAAGCGCATGGTCAATGCGGTCTCGAAACTGTTCTGGCGTAATCGTTGCGCGTAGCGGTTGACCAGGTCGAGTTTGCCGAACCGGCCTAATAGTGCGCTTCCAAAGTAGCGCCCAATCAAATAGGCGACCAGAGAAGAAAGATTGCTGGCGATGATAGCGTACGCGATCCCTGTCGCAGGCCCATAGAGGTATCCGGCTGCCATGGTCACGAATGTCGCCGGAAATAAGAACAAAGGACGGATCATGTATAAGAGTACGTAAAGAAAGAACCCAAGCGGGTTGCCGGCTAAGAAGGTGATGACGCCTCTCATCATCTCAATAGAAGAAAGGTTATTGGCGCGGGTGTACCACCAATAACCGGCAATGACAAAGATCCAGGCGATACCGGCTATTTTCCTTTCTCGTGAGAGAATAGAACTAATTCTTCCGCCGGGGTGGCTTTCTTTATTCATACTAATGCAATCCTGGCCCGCCTCACCATAAACGGAGAGACAGGCCGTTTTCTCCAGAATAAAACAGGAAACGGTGGCGAATCCAGTCAACTCATTCGATCTCCAAAGTGATTGCCCTATCCAAAGGGAAGGCTATGCTTTCTTAACTGCATGCCCGCCAAATTGATTGCGCATGGCTGCCAGCAGGCGATCCGAGAAAGGCGCCTCGCTGCGGGAGCGGAGCCGGCGCTGTAATGACAGCGTAATTACCGGGGCAGCCACATCCAAATCGACTGCTTCGAATACTGTCCAGCGGCCCTCACCCGAATCCGCCACCCAGGCTTTGATATCTTTCAAATCCTGATCTTCTGCCAGGGCGTTGGAAGTCAAGTCCAACAACCACGAGCGCACGACGCTGCCATATCGCCAGATCTCAGCAACCTGGTGCAGGTCCAGGCCAAATTCTTGCTTGGCTTTCAGAATTTCAAAGCCTTCTGCATAGGCCTGCATCAATCCATATTCAATCCCATTGTGGATCATCTTCACATAATGCCCGGCGCCATGTGGGCCGACGTAGCCCCAACCTTGATGGGGTGCCGGGGCCAATGTCTCAAATATTGCCCGGTGGCGTTCAACCACCTCGTTGTTCCCTCCAATCATCATGCTGTAACCTTCAGCCAGCCCCCAGATACCACCCGATGTACCGACGTCGATAAATTCCAGGCCTTTAGCATGAAGAATTTGGGCACGACGCTGGGTATCTTTGTAGTTTGAATTTCCGCCATCGATGATTGTGTCGCCAGGTGAAAGCAGCTCTGCCAGTCGTAAGATCGTTTGCTCGGTGATGTCGCCTGAAGGCACCATCACCCAAACAGAGCGCGGGGCCGCTAATTTAGCAGTAATTTCTGCCAGGGTATAAGCTCCCTGGGCGCCGTCATTTTCGAGCGATTGGATAGCGGCCTTGTTACTATCAAAACCCACCACCCGATGTCCGCCGCGCAACAGGCGAGTTGCCATATTGGCGCCCATCTTTCCTAACCCTACCATTGCAATTTCCATTGTTAAAGCTCCAATTCTCAATAAGTTCAAATTTTGGGATCGAGAGTGACAATCATTCGATCTCCAGTGTCCGAGTATATAGACATGGTCAGGACCGTTATTATTACCTGCATCTTAAAATGGACGTCTACTTTGGCATCCAAATTCTTAGTGTATTAGCCTCCTGTCCAACCGCCAGCGCCAATCTGCCATCGGACAGCATAACTGCAGCCAAATTGGTGCTCAGCCGCCCACCTACCGGTGCTTCCCAAACGATTTCTAATTCATGATTGATTGATTGGATGCCAGCTAAAACGGTCTGGGATTGATCCGGCACAACGATCTCAATCTGCCCATCGCCATCAAAATCTGCCGCCAGGGCGCCATCCAGGTTGCGCGAGCCGATCTGGTGCGAGCTGTAGCCGCTCAGCTCTGCTCGAATCACCAGGCGATCCTGTTCGACTGCATAAATTTCTATGACGCCGCCAATGTGCGGTGTACGAATGACCGCGATTTCCAGAGGCCCGCCTTCAATAAATTGGCCAACAGCCAGTTGGTGCCGCCAGCGAAATCCCTGACCGAGTGACTCGCCGGTGGCAAACAGGCTGCCATCTTCACGGTAGACGACGATGCGTGCGCCAGAACGGGCGTTGCTCTGGGTGACGATGATTTCACGCTCTCCATCGCCATCCAGATCCACCCAGAGCGGGGCAATTCCTTCGATGACATCACCTGGATCGATCTGGATAACACGCATAATATGCGGGGCATCGCTGGCGTTTACCAGCGTAATCGTTTTAGCTTCGAACTCGTCGCCCAGTACGCCGTGCGGATATTCTGAGGTCGGGGTGGAAAGGAACAGCAGGCGACCCTCGCCATCCGACAGGATGCGGGCGTCTGGCAAAGCATCCACTGCCAGCGTATGCGCCACCTCCAGCCGGATCAAGCGCAGCTGCCCATCCGCATCGATGTATGCCTGAGCGCCATCTTCCAGGACGATTGGGTTTGTCGAGGCAGATGCAACGAGAGCAGGGGAAATCAGCGCGATCCGCTCTCCGGCAACCTGGAGCACCGGCGGCATGCCGGCAGGTAGCCTGGAGAAATTGAGGGTTATTTCCGAAACCCTATCTCCAACCACCTGGAATGCCTGCACCTGCCCATCCTCCAGCGCCGCTGCCCAGACGCTGCCAGATGACACGGGTGCGGCGACGATCCAAAGCGGTTTGCCCAACAACGGGATATCGATCGGCTGTGTGGGCATTCCACCGGATCCCGTTACGAGGCGATTACCATCCAGGCGCTGGTTGGTGATGGCAATCTCAGAACCCGAGCCTTGTTCGGGGTCAGTTTCAATCACAGGTGCCGGTAGTGTCCAGGTAGGATCCGGGGGAGGGGTGAGCGTTGGAGCAACCCCCGCTTCTTGAGTTAGGGTGGAAAGATTGGCTGGCACAGAAGTGCAGCCACCCGCGAAAACCAACAAGCTGAGAAAGGCGCGAAAAATGATCGGGGTAGATAGCATGCGCTTAGGTTACTTTAGCAAACTCACGCTACGGACTGCCGTAAAGTGGAATCCGCGCCCCATTGATCACGCCAGCCTCGTCGGAGCATAAATATTGGATAGCAGCCGCGATTTCTTCCGGGGTTGTCCATGAGACGGTTTTGGGCGATGGCTGAATGTCACGCTCGTACTTGACATCGATGGTGCGGACACGAAGCACATTGGCCGTCACACCTGTGCCTTTGTATTCCTCAGCGAGGGTGAGCATCAAAGCCTCTTGAGCAGATTTAGCAATTGCATAGGGCGCACTCTTTGCCGGAGGCGCGGCAGCGCTTGGAGAAGACACAACAATCATGCGTCCCCAACCATTGGCTGCCAGGTAAGGGCCAAATACCTGCGCCAAGTAAAAGGTTGTCCACAGATGCTGGTGCAACATTGCGAAGACTTCCTCTCCTGTGACTTCCGGCACCGGTTTACCCCCAATCCAGCCCCCGACGAGGTGCAAGAGGATGTCGGCGCGGCCAAATCGCGCTACCGCTGCATCCAGAACGCTTTGTCCGGCTTGCGGCTGACTCAAGTCTACGGCGAAGGAAAGCGTCCGCTCCTCAGCCAGATTCAGCTCGTTCTCCAATGCTTCGAGCTTTTCTTCACTCGAGCTGACCAGTACCAGTCGCGCTCCTACTTCTGCCAGACTTTGCGCAACCACGCGCCCCAGCCCACCGGTTGCACCGGTAATCACAACCACTCGTTCATTAAGTCCCATCGTCTTAGCTGCCATTGAGCCCCACCTCGCCCTGGTGCAAAGCTCCGATTTGTTCGAGCGTCATCCCCTCCACAACCGGGTGATCGATCTGCTCCGGGAAACGAACCTCTCCCCCGATGTTCAGCATATGCCCCGACTTCGTGGCTTTGGTTTTCAAATAAAACTCGTTGTAGGGATTGGGCGGTATGATCAATGGAATCCGTTCACCAAGCTTGACGCCGTAAGCAGCCAGGTCATTGATTTTCTTGGGATTGTTGGTCAGTAAGCGCACGGATTTTACCTTGAGCGACATAAGCATGTGTGCAGCAACGCTATAATCGCGCTCATCGTCCAGGAATCCCAAGGCCAGGTTGGCTTCCACGGTATCATAGCCAGAATCTTGCAGGCCATAAGCGCGGATTTTATTGATCAATCCGATCCCACGCCCCTCCTGGCGCAGGTAAATCAGGATGCCGTTCTCCATTTGTCCGATCGTTTGCAGGGCGGTTTCCAGCTGGTCGCGGCAGTCACAGCGCAGTGAGCCAATGGCGTCGCCGGTGAGACATTCGGAATGCATGCGCACCGGAACGTTTTCGGCGCCGGCGATATCGCCGTGCACGAATGCAGCGTGCTCTTTGCCATCGCGGTTGTTGTAGAAGGCGACCACTTGAAACTTGCCAAAGCGGGAAGGCAGCTCAGCGATGGAAGCAATCCGCACGCAGACGTGCTCTTTGCCGAAACCATCGCACTCGTGGGAGCGATTTTCATCTAAGAGTTCTTGAATTTGCAGAGGGGTGAGAGACATGGTAATACTCCTTGGTTGTTGCTATTGGTTCCTATTTTTATTTCCAACGAGATAGCGTAACAGTATGCCGCCATCACTATGTTGATCAACTGCTGTCAGTGTTAATTGTCTGGCATTTTCGCGTTCAAAGCCGGTTCCACTTACGAAGGTAGGCGCACCTGCTCCACCGAAGATCAATGGAGCGATATATACATTAATCTCATCCACAAGATTGTGCTTCAGCAAATCCTCGTTCAAAGTGCCACCACCTTCGACTAGGAGCCTTTCCACTCCCAATTGCTTGAGTTGCTGCAGTGCAGAGTCGAGGCCAACCCGAGGCCTATCAGTAACAAAAACCTGCACATCCTGTTTTTTCAGCCAATCAATTTGAGCTGCATCCGTTTGGGTGGTTGTAAAAATGATCTTGCGCGCATTCCCAACCGTGAGGAAGCGGCTGCCATCTTGTATCGCGGCATTTGTGACCACACCAACCTTGATAGGGTTCTCTTCCAGACCCAGACTGAGACGTTCTGCTCTCAGAAAGTCCGACTTGACAGTGAGGCGGGGATCGTCCCCCAGCAGCGTATGCCCTCCGACCATGACGGCATCGTTTTGGGCACGTAAGCGATCCATTCTTTCCATATCATATTTGGAAGAAATAGCCGCGCCTTTTCGGGCAATGGTGTCGGTTTTTCCATCAGCAGTCGTGGCGACATTCAGGGTAACATAAGGGTGATCAGGCATGTTGAACTCCAGGATATAGACACCATCCTGGCTCATTTAATTACCCCGGAATTCTATCAATTCCAAAAGAATCCCTCTTATCAGGCAAGTTATTCCTCAAGAGAGCTAACCTATGGTACTGCCTGACAGTTCTTCAAGACGAATGAATCGATCGCAAAATGGCAAGAAGATCCTGCACAGATGGGCGGTCGGCCGGATCATAGCTGTGATAAGCCAGGTGGATTTTTCCCTGGGAAGAGATGATGAAATCACCGCCTAATTGCGCTGAGTCGCCTTGGATGCCGCGCCACTTACGACCCGCAACCAAGAGCTTTACATAAGTCCATATCGTGTGTAAATTCCATGACCGTAATAGCGAACGCTCCAGACCGTATGCCTGGTAGACTCTCCTCTCAGGGTCCAAAAGCAGTCGAAAAGGAGAACAGGTTTCCTCAAGCCAAGTCTGCGCACCCAGCAAGGATCCGAAGGTGATGATCAAGACGCGCGTGTTCATCTGATCGAGCTCACTCTGGTGCTGGCACAACTGTGCCACATGCTCGCGGCAGGGCAGTCAACCGAGATGGCGTAGAAAAATCAATAAAACGCTGCTATGGTCTAGCAGACTCTGATACAAGGAAACAGGCTGCCCTTCTAAAGTGTGAAGCATAAAATCTGGTGCGGTATCACCTTTTTGCATAGAAGATTATCTATTTATCCGTGTTTGGTAGGGTTGTGCTCTGCTAACAGGGTATTCAAAACCTGGGGCAACGAAGCTGGATCATCGACGATCCAGCGCTCATCCAGGAGCTGATTCGCGCGGAAAGCATGGCGGGTGAAGGGGGTTGTGACTGCGATTACCGACATCCCGGCGACCAGAGCAGCTTTGACTCCACTGGGAGAGTCTTCAATGACCAGACATTCTTCTGATGGTACATCCAGCACCGCAGCCACCAGGTTATAGATTTCGGGATCGGGCTTGCCGTGCTCAACATCATCCCGGCTGGCGACAAAGTCAAATACCCCTTCCAGATCAAGGATCTTCAACACACGCTGAACCTGTTCGCAATAGGACATGGTGGCTAAACCCAGCTTGCACTTCGCATCCCGGGCTGACTGGAGAAGCGCTATATTGTGTGGCCACTGGTTATTACGCAAAATATCAGGATCAGCCAATATCTTCTCGTAGTAATGCAATCGCACCTGGATAAACGTCTGCCAGAGCGTATCCACGCCCAGGTTGTTCATCCTGCTTTGTAAGCTTTCCTCAAGACTGAAACGCACGATAAGCCGCTCGGCTACTTCTTTACGGGAAAGGCCAACTACATCTTTGAAGGCTTCGATCACTTCTGCTTCATGAACTTCGTGCGGACACAGCTCGACCACGGCTTTGGCGTAGGATAAAGCTTTTAGCTTTTCCGTCTGTACCAGTGTACCATCCAGGTCAAAAATCATAGCGCGAATCATAAAATCACCTGTCCAAGAGTCAGAACAGCAACCAGGATGAATATAATTCCAAGGCCGCTCTCCAGCGTGCGCTGCGGGATTCTGGAAGCTGCGTGCGAGCCTAATTGCCCGCCAATAATAACTCCTGGGACTGTAAACATACATAGGCTGAAAACCGTGGCAAGGGCATCACCACCGCTCTGCAGGAAGCCTGCCAGGTGACCGGAAGCGGCGACCAAGGCGGTGATCGCAACCACAAATACGCTGGTAGCCACGGCAACTTTGCTGGGCACCCGGCAGCGCTGCAATAGAAAGTAGCCGTTCATTTCGCCTAATCCGGTAGAAACCAGCCCCATGAACAACGCGCCGACGCCGGAGATTGCCATCCCTTCCGGCCGGTTACAGACTTTATATTCGATTTCTTCACCATTTGCGGCAACCAACCGGGTTGTGTTTCCCAATTGGGGCACACTTGCCTGGATTTCATCATCCAGCATAATGACTTGTTTATGACTGAGAGCCCTGAGAAAACTGATGCCGACCACAGCTAAGCCTGCTCCCAGGATTGCTTTTAAAATATCCGGTGCAATCCGGGAAGATGCCCAGGTGCCCAGGATGGCGGCGGGAATTGTAACAATAAGCAAATTCAATCCCAGAGAATAATCGATCAAGCGTTTGCGGGTATACGCAAATAGCCCACTGGCGAAACCGAAGACTTCCGTGATCAAGCCTGTGCCGATGGCGACATCAGCCGGCAACCGCAGAGCCAGGAGAAAAAAGGGAGCAAAAAAGGTTGCTCCCTCTACCCCTGAAGCCATGGCAATCGTGGCGATCAAGACCGATACCGGAAACATGAACCAGTATTCCAGGCTCATGCAAACTGCTCCAACAACTGCTCGAGCCCTACCTGTGCATCCGTGCCGAGATGGAATCTGATTACCCGTCGACCTTTGTCCAATAACGCCTGGCGATCTCCTAATGCCTGGGCCAGTTTCAGTACCCCAAAGCTGATGCTGGAAGAATCGGAGCCGCCCACATCGGGGATAGCTACATCCTGTACAGGTTCGGAAGTGAATTGAATGAACAATCCCCGCCCGGCATCGCCTTTGTGCAACTGACCGGTCGAATGCAAGAACCTGGGTCCATACCCAACCGTGGTTGCCAGCCGGGTTTCCTCACGGATGTGGGCACGGAGCAAAGCCAGCAAGCGATCCGTCTCAACAGTTGGCCTGACATAAGCCTGAATGGCAACATAAGAACCTGCCTGGGCAAGCTGCAGGAAAGAACGCAGGCTTTCACCAGGCGTGTTAGCTGAAGGCAAGTCATCTCTGTCATAGTAGAGGGCTATTTTCCCATCCTGAAGATCCGGATCTGTTTCGGGAAGAGTTCCCTTGGACTGATAAGCTGCAACCATCTGGCGAGCCAGGATTTTGGCGGCTTCCACGTCGGGTTGGTTGAACGGGGGGATATCCAGGCGCTGCCCGGCGACCGCAGTTGCCATTTCCCACAGGAAGATTTGAGCCCCCAGATCGTACACATCGGTCAATTCGATCGAGAACTCCCGGATGCCCTGCCTGTTCCAAAACCTGCACTGCTTCGTCATGGGTTGTGTCAGATTTCAGCCGCAGATATACAAACAAACGATCATCCCTATAAACCTCTGGAGTACCAAGTATCTCATCAACAACAGGGACGATACCCTTGCCGATTTTTCCTGTGCTTTCAGCAACCAACTGCTCTACCCAATCCGCAAAACTCGCCACAGCCGGGGAAATGACAAGGGTCAGTTTGTCCCGGCCAGCTTTGGCCAGTTCGCCCAGGATAGCACCCAGCTGGCCCCCAAGGTTGTCTCCCAGGTACGGGCAGTTGCTGCCATCGCAGTTACAGGCTGCCACCTGAGCTCGATCCAAAAGCACGTCCAGATCCACGCCGATTAAGGCAGCCGGAACTAACCCGAAGTAGGACAGCGCCGAGTAACGCCCACCGATATGCGGATCATTGATAAAAGTGGCCCGGAACCCATATTCATCAGCGGTTTCTGCCAGTTTACTGTCCGGGTCTGTGATGGCAATAAAATGCCTGCCAGCCTGCTGCCTGCCGACAACGTCTACAGTTCGGTTATAGAAATATTTGAAAAACGAGAAGGTTTCGACCGTTCCGCCGGATTTGGTAGAGACGATGAACACAGTGCGCGCCGGATCCAACCGGTTTGCCCAAGCGGCTACCGCGTCGGCATCGGTGCTATCCAAGACTGCCAGATCCAGGAATCCTTCCCTGACCCCAAAGGTTTTACGAAACATCTCTGGCGCCAGGCTGGAACCACCCATCCCGAGCAGCAATACCTGTGTATAGCCTTCTGCTTTTAAATCCTCCGCCAGAGCCTTAAGCTCGGGGATGGCAGCCGGCATTCGTTCCGGGCTGTGCAGCCAACCCAAACGGTTCGTGATTTCTTCCGGCTCAGAATCCCACACGGTAAAATCGTGATCCCAGATGCGGGCCATAATACGATCGCGCCGCAGCTCCTGCATGGCTGTATCCACCTGTGCCTGGTAAGCCCCCAAATGAGCGCGAAATAACTTTGTACCTTCTGCCAACCGGGCTTGTTTCTCTTCGATACTCTGAAGCAAAGCCTGGTACGATTTCATGAAAGCCTGCACACCGTCATCGAGCAGTTTCCGGGAAACTCCGTCCAGGTCAATCTGAAAAGCAGGCAGCTGGTTCAAATAGGCTTTGGCCTCCTGAAGGCCAATCTCAAGCGTGGAGGCGACACGACCATGGTCTTTGAAAGCCTGGAGCGTCGCCGGAGGAACGGTGTTGACGGTATTGGAGCCGATCAAGGAGTCGACGTAGGTGGTATCGGGATAAGCTGGGTCTTTGGTGCCCGTGCTGGCCCACAGAGGCCGCTGTACGCGGGCCCCAAGTTCAACCAGCCGCGTCCAGCGCTCCCCATTGAAAATCTCATGGAAACGAGCATAAGCCACTTTGGCGTTGGCGATAGCAATTTTTCCGAGCAGGGTTTGATTCCCGGCATTTTCTAGCTGAGCATCAACCACAGCATCGATGCGGGAAATGAAGAAAGAGGCTACTGAAGCTATCGTGTTGATTGCAAAACCGGCTGCAGCGCGCTTTTCTAACCCGGACAGGTAAGCCTCTGCCACAGCCTCGTACTGCTGGACAGAGAATATCAGGGTGACATTGATATTAATACCCTCGGCGGTCAGTAGCTCCACAGCCTGGATACCCTCACCGGAAGCAGGGACTTTAATCATGACATTGGGTCGATCCAATGCTGCGAACAATTTACGAGCTTCCTCGATCGTCCCCTGGATGTCATGCGCCAGGGTTGGGCGAACTTCCAGACTGACGTAGCCGTCTTGGCCGCTTGTGCGTTCATAAACAGGACGCAGGATATCTGCAGCTGCGCGGATGTCATCGATTGCCAGAATTTCAAAGATTGCATCGGAAGATAATTCTTGATCCGCCAGGCTTAACAAAGCCTGGTCATAATCCTGGCTGCCGGCGATGGCCTTCTCGAAAATGGTGGGATTTGAGGTTACGCCCATGATCCCATTTTCTACCAGGCGTTGAAGCTCGCCAGAGTCCAACATGGCTCGGCGAATATTGTCGTACCAGATCGACTGTCCCAAAGCCTGGACAGCGATGATCGTATTATTTTTATCAGTCATGCTTCATTCCCAACTTTCGTTCGAATTTTTATTTCCCCGGTTAATGTGCGGTGCACCGGACAGCGCTTGGAAATCTCTTCCAAACGCTGAACCTGTTCAGATGAGAGATCACCATCGAATTTCAATTCAACATCGATAATATCCACTCTGGCATTTGGATTGCTCTCGCAATCTTCACAGTCTTTGGCATGGATCTTATAAGTTTCCAGGCCGACTTCAACATTCTCTAACAGCCAACCCTTTCGTCGAGCATACATCATAACAGTCATCACCTTGCAGGCTCCGAGGGCACTTAAGAGCAGCGCGTAGGGATCTGGGCCCGCATCGTCGCCGATGCCGAGCGGTTCATCCGCCAGCAGTGAATGGGATCCTGTAGTGATTTCAACCTGCACATTTTGAGCGTTTCTTGCAATTACTTTCATGAAGTACTCCTATCTGGCTAACAAGCCCCTGGCTTTTAAGATCGTCTGTTCGACAGTAATTCCGAACTTTTCGTAGAGTATCTCAGCAGGAGCCGAAGCGCCATAGTGATCCAATCCGATGACGACCCCATCCAAACCGACATAACGCTCCCACCCCAAACTGCCGGCTGCTTCCACAGCGACCCGGGCGCGTACTTTTGAGGGCAGCACAGCCTGGCGGTATTCAACAGGCTGCTGATCAAACAACTCCCAGCTTGGCAGCGAAACGACTCTGATTGCAATTCCTGCATTAGCCAGCTCCTTCCCGGCTGCCAACGCAATCTGTACTTCAGAACCTGTACCGATCAAGATGAGTTCCGGTTTGGGCTGTGATTCCCACAGCACATAACCACCCTGCAACAAGCTGCTGGTGGACGCCAGGCTGTTTCGATCCAGGGCCAGCAGGTTCTGCCGGGAGAGGATCAATGCTGTCGGTCCAGTTCGATTGGTGAGTGCCACGCGCCAGGCATCAACCGTTTCGGTTGCGTCTGCAGGGCGGATTACCGTCAAATTGGGTATGGCTCGCAACGCCAGCAGGTGCTCTACCGGCTGGTGAGTAGGACCATCCTCGCCCAGGCCAATGGAATCATGGGTAAAAATAAAAATCACTCGCAGCCCCATTAAGGCTGCCAGGCGGACCGGCGGGCGCATGTAATCCGAAAAGACCAGGAAAGTCGCCGAATATGGGATCACGCCGCCGTGGAGGGCCATCCCATTGACGATACTGCCCATGGCATGCTCCCGGACACCAAAGTGTAAATTGTGCCCGCTGTATTCGTCAAAACCAAAATTGCCGTACCCCTTAAGAATGGTTTTGGTGGAGGGCGCCAGGTCAGCAGAACCGCCGGTGAGGGCATGAATACGCTGGATAAGGGCATTCAGCACCTGTCCAGATGCCTCACGGGTGGCGACAGGTTTTTGCTCTGCTCCGAATAGTTCGCTTAATCCTGCGTCCCAACCTTCAGGCAGGTCGCCGCGCATTGCGCTTTCAAAATCACTTGCCAGAATGAGGTTAGCCTCACGCCAGACATGCCACCTGCGCTCCCAGTTTCTTTCGGCCAATTTGCCGCGCTCAACAGCCCGGCGCATGTAAGCCAGCACGTTCTCGGGGATATAAAAGGGTTCGGTTAGCCAATCCTGGGCTTGTTTGGCTGCCAGGAGCTCGGCTTCTCCCAGGGGTTCACCGTGAGCAGAAGCGCTATCCTGTTTAGTTGGTGCTCCATAGCCGATGTTCGTCCGGCAGATGATCAGGCTTGGTTTTTCTGATTCTGCCTGAGCGGCGCGAAATCGCGGCATCAATCACTTCAGGGTCGTTGCCATCCACAGGACCGATGACTTGCCAATGATAAGCCTCAAAGCGGCGAGCGACATCCTCATCAAAAGCGATTTGGGTGCTGCCTTCAATCTGGATGCCATTGTCATCGTACAGGTAAATCAATTTACCCAATTTAAGCTTGCCTGCCAGTGAAGCTGCTTCGGCGGAGACCCCTTCCTGCAGGTCGCCATCGGAGACGATGGCGTAGGTGTAATGGTCAATAATGGCGTTTTCAGGCTGGTTGTAGTGACCGGCCAGCCAGCGCTCGGCGATTGCCATGCCCACGCCGTGCGCAAAGCCCTGACCCAAAGGCCCGGTGGTCATTTCTACGCCGGGGGTGAGGCCAAATTCCGGGTGACCGGGGGTTTTACTTTCCCATTGGCGAAAACGCTTCAACTCTTCCAGCGGCAGGTCATAACCGGTCAGGTAAAGCAGCGAGTACAGCAAGGCCGAAGCATGCCCGGGTGAGAGGATGAAGCGATCACGGTTCACCCAACCAGGATTGGTAGGATTGTGCCTGAGGAATCGATCCCACAGGGTATAGGCGATGGCTGCCGCGCCCATGGGCGTGCCCGGGTGACCGGAACCGGCTTTTTGGACGATATCGGCTGCCAGGAAGCGAATGGTTTTGATGGATTGAATGTCAAGTTCGGTTTGGCTCATAATAAGGTTCTTTCGATGATCTAATTTTGATTTGGATTTAAAGATATTCTTGCACGCTATGGTAGACAACATGTATGGCCGGTTTTCTTACGCAGTTTGCCCCCGTTCTTCCAGGTTTGATATTTCTTCCCAGATGCGGATCACTTCGGCAACACTCCAAGCCTGGGCGATGCAGCCACGCGCCGAAAATGGAGGCTCTCCATCGAAAATTTCGCTGATAGATCCGAGCCCATGGTCTCCAAGATGATCCATAAGTGGTGCGAGGAAAGAACGGGCAACCTCTGGGTCGCGGTAGACGTGCAAATGCGCCCGCACAAACGGCCCGATCAACCAGGCCCAAACCGTGCCCTGATGATAGGCGCCATCTCGCTGGATAAAGTCACCCCCGTAATGGCCCTGGAATGCAGGGTCGAACGGGGCTAAACTGCGCAGGCCAAAAGAGGCCAGCAGGTATCTGGCTGATGTATCTACAACAGCCTTTTGCTGGTCAACATTCAATGGGCAGTGAGATAGTGAAACGGCCAGGATTTGATTAGGCCGCAAACTGAGATCTGGATGTCCTGGCCCATCGATAACGTCATAACAATAATTACCCTCAGCATACCAGAATCGTTGGAAGCTGGCCCGCACCTGGTCGGCCAACAGTACATAGCGTTCGACCGGTTTTCCGAGTTTGTCTGCAAACAGAGCCATATTGGATAAAGCGTTGTACCATAGGGCATTAATTTCAACCGGCTTACCGATGCGGGGGGTCACCACCCAGTCCCCAGCCTTGGCGTCCATCCAGGTGAGCTGGACTCCGGCTTCACCTGCATAAAGCAACCCATCCTTGGGATCCATTTTGATCTGGTAGAGCGTGCCACGCTCATGCCAGCCGATGATGCTTTCCAAGACCGGGAATAATTCAGTAATTAATTCCAGATCTCCGGTTGCCGCCAGGTAGGCGCGTAGCGCCTCAAAATACCAGAGTGTGGCATCAACAGTGTTGTATTCCGGCCTTTCTCCGGCATCAGGAAAACGATTGGGCAGCATACCTTGATCGACAAAGTGCGAGAACGTTCTCAGTATTTTCCTGGCGATTTCGGGTCGCCCAGTTGACAGAGTCAATCCCGGCAGTGCTATCATGGTGTCCCGCCCCCAATCACCAAACCAGGGGTAACCTGCAATCACCGACTTCCCTTCAGGGTCCTGGGAAGAGGGGCGGTCGACAATAAATTGGTCCGCAGCTAAAGCCAGGAACCGAATTTCTTCAGGCAGCTCATCCGCACTGGATAAGATGGCCTCGTCTGCAGTCGTTCTTAGCTGCCAGGCCTGGTCTGCATCCAGAATCGGTTTGGCTATCGTGCTGAGGACGAATAGGGCCGATTCACCCGGGGATATGCTCATTCGGAAATTTCCAACAGAGAGAATATCCTCCAATCCATCGAAACCGCGATACTGCTCCAGCTTCAACGCAAAGCGATAGTACCATTCAGGATCTGGCATTATCTGGCCTGTCGGGTTCAATAGATAGAATGGAACAGCCCCCTCGAAGGCGGTGATCTTCAAACCATTTTTGACCTGGTCGATTCGCATCGGCCAATCACCTTGGGTAGAGCCGTGGTAATCGCGATAATTAACCATAGCTCTGGCATTGAGATCGATTTGGGACGAACCACGCAAGAATCGGTATTGGATATAAGTTGTATTCTCTCCGGGCTGCATCCAGATGCGTTTTTCAAGCAGTGCATCAGAAAAGGCATACACCCAAACCGGGGTGGTCTTTTCGAGATAAAAACGTTCGATATGCCGGTAACCGTCCGGGCTGATAGATCCATCAACCCAGCGATTGGCAAACAGATCGTATCGCTCGCCAGCATATAGCACTGTCTCATCCAGTTTAGAGACCAGCACCGTCCGGCCCAGGGGAGGCTGGAGAGCGGCTACCAGGTATCCATGGTAGCGTCTGGTAAGGGTAGTGGCGATCGTGCCGGAAGCATAACTGCCTGTCCCGTTGGTTACCAGCCATTCTTTCTTTTCTGCTTCGAGTAAGCTGCCGCAGACATTGCGGCCGAATTCAATACGCCTCATCTTCAATTGTCACCTTTTCTATCAGGGTCTGTCCGGCAGGGTCATGTAATTCAACATGTCGTTTATCCTGCCTTGTGCAGAGTAGCTACTTCGGTAGAATGTTTATCACTGATCGCATGAATAGATTGGATTGATCCGTCCTCAATATGGATAACATAACTATTTCATTCCTTACCCCAAATCAGTCTCCGCATCTGGCATTTATAGTTTTTACTCAAATTGGAGGGTTGCCCCCGTAATTCCTGAAGAGCCAGGTTCAGGGTCTCTGGGAATTCCTGGGGTGATACCCCCAAATCTGGGACCTATAACAGAAATTCCTAAACAGCGGTCACGGGCACAGCCCACCCGCAGGTATGAAAATTAGCTATGTTTTCTAGGCAGCCCAGGTTCATTTCTGAGAAGACCCCGGCTTTTAATATATAATTGTCTTATGGCTCAACGCACACACGCTGAATGGCTGGATGATTTACAGTGCATCGGTGAACGACGATCTCAGGCGCTGGCAGATTTGCGCGCAATAATTTTGGATGGCCTTCCACATGCCATCGGTGGAAAAATTCCGCCAGACAGCCCAGATTACAAAACCCTGGCAGATAAGGTGGCTCAAAAAACACTTATCCGCGTGCATGAACACCTGGGCGACTATAATGGGAAAAGTGCATTTACCACCTGGGTGCATAAACACGCGGTACGCCAGGCGCTTTTAGAACTACGCCTGCAGCAATGGCAGGTTGTCTCTTCCGAACAAGCTTTACCGAACCTCCTCCTGGCATGTACGATAAACTGGCGCAAGATAAACCCTTGCACCGTTTCCACCAGATTATGCATGACGAACTCACCGAGAACTCAGCGTTTGGCCATCCGCTCAATGGTGATGTTACGCATGCCTAAAGAGGAAGTAGCCCGCTACCTGGGCATGGAGCTTTGCGACTACTTTAGGATGATTCATGACGCCCGCCTGCGCATGAAAAGGAGGTTGCGGGCCGATGGATGGCTGCCTATAGACGAAACGATCGCGAAGTAGCTCCGCCATATGTACATCTTCACCCTGAAGCCGCCTCTTTATCCAGCATCCATAAGACCTTTCCAGCAACCGGCATGATGCGCTGCGCCGGCCATTTATCCAGGTCCCGGGGACCGTATAGAGTCTGGTATACCGCATGCGCCTTATCCCTTCCGGTGACCAGGAAAACAAGATTACGGGCGCTGTTGAGCGCCAGCGGCGTGAGCGTAACTCTTCCGGCAGGGCGCCCCTGATAGTCGGCTGTGACTGCCTGGATTGGAGATAATTCCTCTTCTGGAGTGATCGCACCCGGAAACAACGAGGCAGTATGCCCGTCTGCTCCCAGCCCTAAGAAGGCCAGATCAAAGCGCGGCCATTTCAGGTCGCCTTCACAGAAGCTCGCCAATTCTTTCTGATATTCTTCAACAGCCTGGGTAGGCGGATCTTCGCCTCGAATTCGGTGCAGGTTCTCATCAGGGATATCTACCTGTGAAAATAAGATTTCGACCGCCTGACCAAAATTACTTTCCGGGTGATCGGGCGGGACAAGGCGCTTATCACACCAGAAAAAATGTATTTTTTTCCAGTTTAAACTATGTGAGAATGGTGGTTGTGCGAGAATTTGAAACATACGTCTGGGTGTGCTCCCGCCGGAGAGTGCAACCAGAAGTCGCTTTCTTTTCTGTATGGCCTCGCCCGCCACTTGACTTAACAATTCGGCCGCGGCGCGGCCCAACGATTCTACATCTGGATATATGTTCATGTTAGGAAACTGCTCATCTACCATTTCATTTATCCTTGCCGAGCAACTTCATACTGTTCCAATCCGTGGCAGGCAGCCCCGAATAAAGCGATATCCGGCTTGATGATTATATGAACCGGGATTTTTGAAAGGAAATCGCGAAAGCGACCTTTGCCGGTGAAAGCTCTACCGAAGCGTTCCCGATCTAACTTTGATAGGATGCGGGGAGGAATTCCGCCGCCGATATAGATCCCGCCGCTTGCCAGTACTTTTAACGCCAGATTGCCTGCCTCGCTGGCCAAAATATCCAGGAAGAGATTGAGTGTCTGCATACAGATATCCGCTTTGTCTTCCACGGCAGCCTGAAGGATCACCCGCGTCGGATCCGTTGCAGACGCCAGCGCCTCCTGCAGCCAACCCGGCTCTGCAGTCTCACGTACATCGCGGAAAAATCCATATAAATTAGGGATTGCTTTCCCAGAGCAAACCTGCTCATTGCTCACATGGCCCAATCTGGGCAGAAGATACGCCAACAATTCAAGCTCAGCCTGAGTAGTAGGCGCAAAACTGGCATGCCCTCCCTCGGATGAATGAGTATCATAGCGGGTTCCATTCCAGGTGAGAAAGGCCTCTCCCAAACCGGTTCCGGGGGCGATAACTCCCATGGCATTGTGCGCATTTTCTTCACCCTGCACGATAGTATACAAATCTTCAGGGGTGAGGTAGGGGACAGCATGCGCGATTGCCGACAGGTCATTGAGCAGCCTGACCGGCGCATGATGGACGAGAGCGCTCAACTGGCGCGCATCGATGACCCAGGGAAGGTTGGTGACCTCGGCGCGCCCATCCTTGACCGGACCGGCAACGCCAAAGCTGGCGCCACTGATGCGTACAGCATGCCTGGCAAGGTATATTTCTACGATCTCATCCAGAGATAAAAAGCCCTGGCTGGGAAATATCTCCCTGACAATCGGCTGGAAAGGCCCATTTTCTTTTGAAAACAGAGCCAAAGCCGTTTTGGTGCCGCCGATATCACCGGCCAGATAATATTCTTTGATTGAATTCATTGCTATACAGCCCGATTGCTTTCTAAATCACCCTGGCAGAGCACTGATCGCTCATCTACGGTGCTCTGCCAGGGTGCGCGGGTTCGGTTCAATAGGGTTAGTTTATAAATGGATCAGATGATACATTCCTGAAGGCGGAATAGGCAGATGGTCTGATTTCTTTACCACACTGCTGCACTGGCCAGAGGGATTGGCTGTGCGATGGTGACACTGCCCTTATCAACAGGATCCATCATCGGTCCCATGTTGTGGACTGTGTAAGTTCCATCGCCATTGTTGGTGACCATAGCCACATCAAACTCTTCCCATCCAGCCGGACTACCCAGCCAGGTATCGATGCCCTCAGCCAGCAGCACAGTCATGCCCTCAAAGTTCGGGAAGGTAGGCAGGTCTTTGTAAAGACCCCAACCTGCCGGCACTTGAGCCAGGTCAGGCACGGAAACCGGCACGGTTAAGAACACGCGGCTTCCAGCATTCACCCCACCTTGCGTCGGGATGATGACATAATAAGCGCCATGCGCGCCGACCACCCACATGCCGTTCGGATTATGTGTATTGACGGTCGGACAGATGAAGTATTCTTCCCTGACCGGAGGCCCACCGGCTTGGGCAATGCTTGGTGCTGCCACCGCAAACAGGCTGGCAATTAATAAACCAGCTACAATCAATTTAGGAAACATGATGTGAAAACGCGTGAACTTAGACATAGTTAATTTCTCCTTTGCTAGTTTTCGAACCGGCCGCAAGCTGTGCAGCAGTATCTCTGTTTAACAAAATCCTTGATCTTGCTGCGAACTGCTGATCTTGACAATTTGGCTGAATTTTTTCTTACTGATTGCCTCGGGTAAAGGTCGCATCTGACTGATTGTTACCAACGCATAGTACGCTGTTAAAGCCGCGGAAGCCATCCCACACCTTGCGAGGGTTGGAGGGATCATCTAACCAGCGGTCCCCGTCCAAAATAAACTTATACATATATCGGCCTAGTTTAGGTCGCTTGAGGGTGGTGTGCCAAACTCCCCTCTCTGTCTCTTTCAATTCTACAGGATTGGTCCAATTGTCCCAGCTCCCTGCCAGCTGTACACGGCTTGCATCATGATCGTGCAGCACAAAAGTAATACCCTTTTTGGTGATATACGGCAACTGGGGGGCATTAAGCCAGTTGCCGTGTTGGTGCTCAAGCGCCATTGCCACTGCCCGCCCGGCAGAGACCACCCCCGCACCCTGGCGCTCTCGATCCGCGCCGGGTACCAACTCAGCGCTTGCCTGGAGTAATAGGCGAATGGCTGTGGGGCTTAAGTTCGGATTGGCCTCTAGCATACAGGCAACTACGCCTGATACTGCTGGCGCAGCGAAGCTGGTGCCATCAACGTGCTGGTAATGAGGAGTGATTAACTTAAGTTCTTGGATACGCTCTTCAACCTTTCCAGCATTGGCTCCGCGATGGCGCTGCTCAAATAATGACCGAGCCTCTCGTTCAACCCGGCTGCCCGGTAAAACCGGCGCTGCCACCCAGATGCTGGGAGCTACAAGCTCGGGTTTGAGCGCGACATCTTGCGTGACGCCATAGTTGCTGTGCCACAGGGTATGAGCATGATGCGAAAACAAACTGTGATCATCCAACCCACCCACCGTAATTGCTTCAAGGGCGGATGCTGGGGGAATCAGTTCTCGAACCCCATCGTTGCCTGCGGCAGCAACTACAACCACACCCTGGGTCACCAACCGGCGTACAGCTTGATTTACTGGATGTTCCTTCGCCGGGCCAGTTTCCTCTGCCCCAATGGATAAATTAACAATACGGATGTCGAGCTTCTGGGAATTATCTGCAATCCACGTTAAAGCGCGCACAATTGCCTGGTCGGTGATGTTTGGGGTGTTATTCTCCACCTGGATTAATACAAGATCGGCTTCGCTGGCAATGCCGCGATAAAGCCCATGACTCATCCTTCCACTGCCGGCTGCCACCGCGCTGGTCATCGTGCCATGCCACTGGCGATTGTGGACGGTATCCCACTCAGGCCAGGTCGGAAGAGTCTGGCGGTCAAAATACAAAGCCTTCACAGGATCAGCAGTTGCATCGATCCAAACGCGAATCCAATTCGATGGCTGCACGAGATCTGCATGAGGGTAGAAGCCCTCGTCGACAATAGCCAGCGTAACATCCCTCCCCGTGAAGCGAGGGTCCGCATGCATGCGGAGAGGGGTTGGGATTGCTCCAAATGCCGCACGTACATCCAATGGCCAAAGGTGCTGTATCTGCTGATGCAGCATTGCATCCCCTTGTGAGAGGAGCACATGCAGCAGAGCCTCCTGCAAGCAGGCTGGACAGGCGCCATCACTCAATCGCCAGGTCGGGTTTTGCTTTATCAGGTACTGAACGACTTCTGGGTCAAGCCACCACGCTTGAGATAATGATTCGATAAGCTCAGGACGGTTGCAAAGAGGACAATTGCGGTTAATTGCTTGCATGTAATTTGCCAAAATGTTAATCTAGATTTCTAATGTAATCTATCTCAAAGGACTTCGCTACCCTGCGAGGACGCAGGTTTCTAAAAAAAATCCATTTCGGGAGGATTGTGTTTGACTATGATTCAGACATATGACTGATTCCAAATTATCAAATTGATTATTTACATAGCCATCTGCCGCTTCATCGTTAAACCAGCAATAACCATCAACAAAGTACCGGAAGCAATAATCCTTGCCCGACTCAAGCTCAACAGTCAGGGAAAAGCTCCCATCCGGGTGGCGGTCCATGGGGTGTGATCTAGTAGACCAGCCATTGAAGTCGGCACACAGGCTTGCAGTCCGCGCTCGGATATCCGGCGGTACAAGAAAAGTCACACGGCATTTATTACCGCTCTGGGTGAATACCTTCGTAACCATTCCAGCTCCTTCCACCAACAACAGCATTCGATCACTAGATACTTATTTTCCGCTACCCTGAATTCAGGGTTGGGGCAGACTGCAACGAGAGCTGCATGATATCCCAGATTTGCTGCTGAACAGGGCGCAATTTGGGATAATGGATTTCTTCAGGACCGTCCGGATGATGAACGATCACCAAGGTATAGCTTCGAAAAGCTCGGAGCATCTTTTGGGCAGTTGGGTATGGGTTATCACGGTTTTCGGGTATCAAACCTTTTACCAATTCTCCGGTTTGAGCGATATGACGACGGACTTGATATTCGAGCAAAGCAGCGACCAGGACCGCGATCATGATCAGCAAGGTCAGACCAGCCAGACGTTTCGGCGAGTGCAGCCACATCGGGCGGATTTGCACTGGGCTTTTGATGAAGTCAATGGTTTGCTCTACGTTGATTTGTTCCTTGTACTTGACCATCCCGTCCGCGGCCGACAAGCGTTCAGTGGGGACTGGAGTTGACCCGGTATGATGGACAATGGTAAGCTTGGCAGGAAAGGAGCACAAAATGCCAAGAAGTCATCAACCCTATCCGCCGGAATTTCGTCAGCAGATGGTAGAGCTGGTTCGAGCAGGTCGTACGCCGAATGAATTAGCTCAAGAATTCGAGCCTACTGCCGAAAGCATCCGGAATTGGGTCAAACAAGCGGAGATCGATGAAGGTCAACGCTCAGATGGCCTGACGACAGATGAGAAGCTGGAACTGGCTCGCTTACGGCGCGAGAATAAGCAGCTGCGCCTGGAGCGGGAGATTCTGGCAAAAGCAACCGCCTGGTTCGCACGGGAGGCCGGCTCGATACCAGACAGGTCTTCGAGTTCGTGAAAGCGCACCAGGAGCAGTACCCGATCACCACGATGTGCCGTGTGCTGGAAGTCTCCACCAGTGGCTACTATGCGTGGTTGAAGCGGCCGCAGTCCAGGCGGGCGCAGGAAGACGAAGCCTTGACCCAACAGATCCAACAGATCCACACCCGCTCCAAAGGCACCTATGGCGCACCCCGGATCCACGCCGCTCTGGCGAGGGCAGGAACGCATGTGGGCCGCAAACGGGTAGCTCGGCTGATGCGAGCGGCTGGATTGCAAGGCGTTAGCCGGCGTAAACGATACAACACTACCCAGCGACAGACGAATGCCCGTCCGGCACCCGACCTGGTCGAGCGCAACTTCGTCGCCAACGGTCCTGATGAACTCTGGGTCGCCGACATAACCTATGTCTCCACCTGGACCGGCTGGCTATATCTGGCGGTGGTGATCGACGCCTGGAGCCGCAGAGTGGTTGGTTGGGCAATGGCCACCCATCTGCGCACCGAGCTGGTACTGGATGCGCTGGCTATGGCGATCTGGCAACGCCGTCCGCAGGATGTTATTCACCACTCCGATCAAGGCAGCCAGTACACCTCGCTGGCTTTTGGGAAGCGCTGCCGAGAAGCTGGCGTCCGCCCATCCATGGGTTCGGTCGGCGACTGTTTCGATAACGCTATGTGCGAGAGTTTCTTTGCCACATTGGAGTGTGAACTGCTGGACCGGGAAATCTTCCATTCGCCGGTTGAGGCTCGCCAGGCAGTCTTTGCCTTTATTGAAGGATGGTACAATCTTCATCGGCTGCACTCAGCCCTTGGCTATACCTCACCCGTCCAGTTCGAAAGGTCCCATACCCATCATGTAGGTTCGCCAAGTCCTCACCTATCCACTAATGCGGGGTAACTCCAAAGTGCTTTAGCGCTCTTGAGAATCTCGCTAGCCTTTACATAGTTATCTTCCGGCTTCCCATTCTCGGAATACAGGTCTGCTAACTGTATTTCCAGGTCCGCAAGCCCATCAAAAGATACATCCCGAAAAGAAGTCAAGCCAAGAGCAAGTTTATAAGAGCCAACTTTATCTATTTCACCAATCGTTATGTTAGTGTTTGCCTCTAATTCAGTAAGGGTCGCCGGCCATTGTACAGTATATCTATTTTTCTCCAAAACGCCTGGCATAAAAATATTTTCGAGGTCGCGGATAGAAAAGTATTTCGTGAAGTGCTTGTATACCAAGTCAGGATATTCTACGAGCCAATTATAAATATCATCCCAGAATTTAATGCCAACAGGATAGTCCCCTTGTTTTTCCCTCTCCAGAGAAAGCTTTAACACATGATTATGAGCGGTTGTGTCCCTCTCTGCGCTGGTTGCTATTATAAATTCACTCAATCTTGGCGAAAAGCCATCAGATAATTTCACTTCCTCGTCAATTTCGGTAGTGGAAATATTTCCATTGGGATGATGTTTACACTGAATTCCGATTAAGCCCTTTTCAATTGGTCCGGCGATATCAACTCCAAATTGTCGCTGACCATTTCTACCATATCGTTGAAAATTATAGTTATGGTACTGTCTGGAAAAAACGTCAGCGACGATATCTTCCAAGGTATTCCAGTCGCGTGGTTTGGGAAAGATAAAATGGGTACTCATAGAATAGGTGTCCTAAAATCATGGATAGTATAACCCGCCCATTTGCTGATGGCGATAGCTAACCTTTAAGGTTTTATTAGTTCGTACGAGTAACTATGTAATTCTGCGACTTTGAAGTCTGCCTTAGTTTTAAGCAGACGGATAGTCTACATGATTAGGGAGTATTGATTTTATAAACTCTCCAGGGGAAAATGCCTGGATACCGAGACAGGCCTTATTCACTTCTAAAACGAGACCCTTATCAAGGGTAAGAAGACACGATGCTTGAACTTCTAAAGTTGAGCCAACAACATGCACATCTTTTTTGTTCACCAGCATTTCTAACCTGGTAAACTCTTCATTGTCTGGTAATGACGCCAGCGAGAAGGGGACAAGGGCAAGTAGGTTGTACAACCTTTTTATTTCCTTGTTCCAAGTTTTGACTGGATATTTTTCTGCGCTTCCAAAAGCACAAGTTTGGAAACGACTGCATTTAAATAACCCCTAGCACAAAGCGACAACAAAAAGCCGGAGCCACCTGACGGTGATCCGGCTGCGGCTATTAAGCACGACGAATCAAAAAAGAGGAGTGTATTTCGGTCGATTACCATTAGCCAGCTGATAAGAAAGGTTTAGCAACCTCTTGGGCTTCCTCATCAAGTTCGTCTGCTTTTATAAACTCGGCAACCTCTCTGCCGGTATATTCTCTCAGGCTAATATCATCCCTCGTCCTTGTAGCCCAAAGGAGCAGATCTATACTTCCTCTTGGTATGCGATATGTGCGCCCAAGTTTGGATGCGACCAGTTTTCCCTGCCGAATGTATCTGTAGATGGTCTCCTTGTCCACTTGGAGGTAGCTTGCCGCTTGCTCGGGTGTAAATATTTCTTGCTTTTGTTCCATCTAATCACCTCTAATCAATTCTTTCAAATTTAAGACCACTTGTCAATACTTGAGACTATTTAAGATCGCATTTCTTGTAATATATTCTCCATGCCATCGATATTAAAACATAGTTCCGTTACAAATGTGTTGTTCTGTAAAAATTCATCGAACTCTGGAAAGAAAACGACCGTTTATAAGTGAATTATCCTCTTTATATGAAGCTTCGCCTGCGTCAATAGGTATCGGAAAATCTCGATATTCCCTCAAATTCACTTCGCCAATTTCGGTAACATATACTCCATTATTATCCCAGATAACTTCCGTACCACCGTCATCGAGACTTAAAAACACTCGCTCTATACCTGTAAAAACAAGGTATTCGGAAAATAAAAGCAGTTTGTCTCTGTGTGACTTGATGGGCACATCGTCGTAACTCTTCCGAAGGACACCGTCAAATAGATATAACTCAGATAACAAAAATAGCATCTTGATGGGTAGATATATCCAACGATTATCCATCTTGGTTATAAAGTATATTTCCCTAAATTTAGAACCACCGATAGTAGTTCTAAAATCCTGAGTGAAGAAATATCTATAGAACTCACTAATGGGGACATCATGAAGTCTATTTTCGGTGTCAAAGATGATAAGGTTTACGTGGGACAAACCCACTTCGTAATCGGGAAATTTATTGTCCTTAAATTTAATAATCCCACTAACGATGTCAACGTAAGCTGAAACTGGAGGGAGTTCTTGGAAAATCCCTCTTACTATTTGGTCCGGCTTACCTTCAGATATTATTTTCAGGTCAACAACGTCCAGTTCTTTTTTATCCCTTTTATGTCGGTATTTCCCTTCATCTAAAATTTCACCCAAATATCCCGGAATGTTATCAAGGCGGGCGTGCGCCTGTGAATAATAAAACTCAGTGACCTCCACTCCAAAATACCCATCGGTAATGTTTTTTCTCACATTAAAGTCAGGGCTTTCAAACTCAACCACTTCAATAAGCTCTGTATCTTTATATACCATCGAAAGAATGGTTCTCTCCCTTTTCTTTTTACTTTGGTTCACAATTTCCTCGGTTTCATTCTAATTCTTTTGGTCCTACAAAAAATCCCAGATTATCTATTCTGTACGAATACCAAAGTATTCTTGTGCAATTCTACGGCCTTCTGGAGTTACACTTCTGAAATAGATTTGATCTTCTTCTACAAAGGCTCGCGTGCTGGCTGCGTCAATCCAAATATACAGATCGATCTTGTATTTGATACTCCTGATTTTGCCTTCGCTCACGCGCCTCGGAGATATGTCGATGTAAGTCCTATCTCCATCAGCAAACAAAACAGAATATCCTCTGATGACGTCTTCCAAGTCACCCACGTCCAAACCACCCTCATAATTTAAAAATAGTAAAATCTTAGGTTCAGAGTATCTTTGGAGCTGCTTATGCGCCTCGGCGATATTTTTCCCAATACGATTAATTGCATTGCTCTTTCTTGTTGCTTCTATTGAGCCATCTAGATGATGAACTACTTTCCAGCCCCGTTCTTCTGACGGTAAAAAGATTCTGAATTCCTTTAGTTCGCAGACAAAGACTTTGTTATTATCCCTGATGTACTCAAAATCTGGAGTCTGCCCGCTTTGCCCATGACGTTCATCAATCTTGGTCAGCGGAATGCCGTATCTCGACCGAAATAATTGTTGAAGATGTCGCTCAGAAAGTGTTGTTTTCAATCACTGTTTCTCATAAGGATGATAGTTGGCAGCCTAATCTAGCTTTTAAAAGGCGCTCTGAACGTTCTTTGCCTGGTTAGACTGTACCAAGGAACACTAACAGGGTGTTTATATCCACAAATCTCATGCATAGATCAGGTCACCTTCTACCTCAAGCTGATCCAGAAACGCTGGTTTCTAAACTTGTGAACTTAAAAGGAGAAAGTAGTGAGGCTAATCCCTGTTGTAAAATTTATACTACTCATTGTTTGGATACTTTCAGAGTAGGCTTAATTTCCCAAGTGCATCCAGAATTTCTGTCACATCCTCATCTTCTATGTAGTCAGTTAAGGCATATTTCCTGCCAATACCATTCAGAGAAGTTCCGATAAACATACCCTTCGTCTCATCTACAATCCACATTCGATCGTGGAAATCGTCTGTGGTCATCACTTTGATAGTAATATCATGGTTTAAATCAAGAATAACTGCCTTTATAGCTTGGAATAACGACTTGTCAAAATTAATTCCCGTGATAAATCTTATGTCGTCTATCTTAGGGATTATAGGACTAAATATCTCGCTGATTAGTGCCAAATAATAGGCTTTATGAGTCAATCTGGTTGGGAAAAAATAAGGATCTACAATTATCAAGTTCTTAGATGGGTTTAGGTTACTGAGTTGACCACTCAAAGTTCTCACTAACAAGTCTCTATCATCGAAAACTTGCATTTTAGGAAGAACCGCTTCCCTTAGCATGACAAGAGACAATATATAACTCGACCCTCTCTCCAACAACATCTTCTGACATTGTTCAAGACAATAAAAATCGACATTTAATAAACTAGTCTCAATATTTATATTACGAAGACTGTTAGATAAAACTATCAGAAATTCCGGATTTATTGGGACTTCGGATTCTAGGACGAGTGTTTCTTTATATTTCATTTCAGCTCCAATGCCTGAAATACTCCATAGTTCTTAAATAACCCAAGTTGATACCTTGGGTTAATTATAATAAAACACTGATGGCTTTCTTGTTAGCTGTCAAACCAAATAATTTCTTGGTTGACTCAATTTTCAGCAATCTTAGCTTTCATAATAAGTGAAGCTTCCATAGCTCATTTTAGAGGAGAATGTCCCATTATGGATGAAATCAATAAAATTCTATCGTCCCCTGTTTGGTGGTTTTCTGCAATCTTCGTCAGCATCCTAATAAATCTTGTTTCACATTATCTGGCTAAGGGAATAGACGGATTACTTTCGAAATTATCTTCCCAATGGGCAATGCGTTCCAAACAAAGGTTTTCATCGTGGAATGCTAGAGTACAGGTATTAAAAGGAAACCGTAATGAACAACTTATTGTTGCTTCAGAAGAGTCTCGTCACCGTTTGACAGCAATTTACTTTTTGGTATTTGCAGCTCTTCTGCAATTGTTAGGGGTGGGCACCTTAGCTATGTTTGTAATGTGGACGGCGGTTTACGAGCATATAAAGGCATCGGAAATCAAATGGATTCTTCGAGAAGCCAGGAAGAAAAGTTAATCGCCTAAACAAGAGCCACTCATATTAATGGCGATAAACACTTATGCTTTTAAAAGCTCGACAGCTCTTGAGTAGCTAGTCGAGTTTGAGACGTGCCCTTTTATAACAAATTCATATCCTTCGTTTCTCACGCCATAACATTTTCCACCGAGGCTTGATCATGTAGAGCCAGCCCAGGCCACAAAATATAAGCAAAACTAGGACACTATCTAAATTGGAACATATAGTATTATTGGGCTGCATTACGATCTTGTTTTTATGATTTCAACTGGAGAGATTTGTTTATTATCATCAATTCCTAATTATTCAAGGTCAAAAGTGAATAGGTGATATAGTGGATAACTATTTTGATGAACACGAGTATTTTCTAAATAAGATTTGGTTTGATCTTGATGGTTGTCGCCACAATGGAAGTGGTGTGATGAGTTGGAATCCAAACACTGGATTTCATATTGCTGCCCAGATGGTCCGAAATAAACCATTCTCGGGAATAAAGGTGTTTAAAACTATTTCAATTGACAAAACAATAATCATACGGATGAAATTAGACGATGGCCGGTTCGCTTTTATTCCGAGAGCATATGTTAATGCTATGGGACTGCTTGTAAGCTGGCGTTTTTCCCAGAATGTAAACCGAGTTGTTTTTAAGAACCCTATAAGCAAAGAGCTATCTTCAACAATGTGGTTAGGTTCAGCCCTGTACCTGACAAATAAAGATCTTTTATTCCCCGATAGTGTTACTCGAGAAACGACTATAGGCGATGGAAGACCTTACGAGCATCTTACTCGTTCCGGGATTTGTTATAAGGATTCATTCGGTCAAGAAATAAGAGGTCTAATGGACGATAAAAAGCACCTTAAGTTACATTGGTCTCTTCCAAAATCAGTATGGAAAAAAGGGCATTCTTGGCGATATTCAAGGGCATTAATGGATGCTATCTCAATTTCAGCAGGTGATTCCTTACAATTACTTCACCAAGAAGTATATCGAGGAAGATATGTGTATGAAGAAATGAGGATGGTGAATAAACCCACTTCACTTGGTGTTGAGCTTAGACCGCTTGACTATAACGTTTTAGACAAAGAGGTTATTGTTCACCTAGCGAATTTTTTGGTAAGCAATAGCATAGAGAGCAATATATCCCGAAGAATATTTCAACAGCTCGCCGAGGCAGCCCTGCAAAAATCACATGCAGCAAAAGAACTCCTCCTAGCAACAATACTTGAGGCTGCTTTAAGACATCTATATAATCAACCATTCGATCCAATCAAAAACAAAAGAACGGATGATTTTAGTATAGCTAAATATCTGAAGCAATTTCGCGAAACTTATTTATCAGATGATGTACAAATTGGTAGAAAATGGAAGAAAATTACAAATGATGTAAAAGAGGTACATAAACGCCTCCGCGATCGAAATGCTCACCCTGATTGGTTATTCACCGAGAGTGGGGAATATTCAGCCGAAAAACTGGAGGGCGCAATAAACGATATGATTTTCCTGAGTCGTTTTTATGGATATATGATTTTGGCACTTGCTGGTTATCGAAACCTCCAACCATCTTTTCCAGAACCCATTGACAATTGGTCTCCATTATTGTCTATCTCTCGTTTTTAATCCCTTACCCCACATTCTGCACTCATCGTTCAAAAGTCTTAAAACGTTTTATCTGATTTATCAGTACTATAGGCCTTATGACACGTTAAGTCAGGTTCAAACCATCTGTTCTAGATGCAGATATGGAAAAGTTGAGGCTAATCATCCGTCGTAAAAGGTGGATTGTGCGAACATATTAAATCGTCTTGGAGATCGATCCCCCATCAAACAAAACGACGCATAAAATCACCTTTCGCCCGATCGTAGTTTCTTTTCTCGGGGGGAATCTTGGATAGGTGATCCAAAGCCTCGGTAGTTAAATCATTGATAAGCTGCCACTGCTGCTCGTCGTGCTCGAGGATCTTGGTGTATCGGTAGTTCAAATCATCCCCATAAAATGAAAGATAAAGTCGTCTCTGATTTGCCAGCCGTACGAGGATGTCAAATTGGTCCTTCTCGGCTACGTTCAGGAATGATTCAAACCGATAGGGTTCCTCAGGTCTATCAAGGATCGTCAACGTCAATCGAACGAGTGGAGCAGACGGCATTTTTATAAGCTGCCACCTACTGATGACGGATTTATCTGCAAAACCTTCGATGTCGGGGTCGGCTGCATGACAGACGTGAACGACGCCCATATCGGTTTCGAGAGCCAAGCTGCCGTAGCCTGTGTTCTTAAAAACATCGCGAACTCCTTGCGGAAGCTCGGTCTTCAAGGGAATTTCACTCACCCAGGCTTGTCTATCTTCATTCCATTTAAGGGCAAAATATGGTTTTGGGAGCTCGTCCAATAAAGGACCTAAAGCTCTAGTAATTGCCGACCCTCTACCAGCTGGCAGTTGCCGAAGGTGCACAAGGTTATCTGGATCGATCCGCATCCGGCAAACAATCCCCTGCTCCCCCGTCGCGGTCATCGGCACCAATTGATATTCGCCGAAAACATCCTCAACCATGTTAAGCCATTTTGGATCCACCGGATGAGGGCGATCTACCATCAATAGTCCCGCAAGATAGTCGCTTTTCCCCTCCTCGATTGTCAAGCCATATCCGGAGAAAATCCGATCTCGCCCGGGATGGCTCAATAAAAGAGTTCCCCCCTACCGATCGCTTCTTTTCCTGTCTCCCTCTCCCCCATCGACAATCGAGTATATCATTTACCCTTATTCTTCGCCTCTATTTCTAGCATCGTGATAAAACCGGCCGGCGACAAGATAACAATCCCTTGAAATTCTTTGAGCTCCAGGAGGTGTTCGTCCCCTGAAACGATAAACGATGCTCTACCGGCCACCGCGCATTCAAGCAGGCGGTTGTCGTCAGGGTCTTTCTCGATGACTTCCAAAGACACCTGCGGGTCCACGCCCACAGCAATGGTCCGGAAACGCCGGATGAATGTCGCAATTTCCTCCTCGGAGAGCTTCATATACTTCTGCACGCGCTCATACGCCAGTGCCCGTCTGAGTTCATCTAGAAGTGGTGGAGATGTCAAAAGATCGAACTCTCCAGCCTCCCAGCGGCGAACGATCCGTGCCGGGGAACCCTTCTTAGATAGCAAAGCGCTGATGATGACATTGTTATCTAAAACGATGATCATGGAAGCTACTGGATTATCCGGCGAACCGCGGCGACAGATTCAGCGGCCAATTTTTCGGCTTCTTCAGCGGAGAGGTCTACCCGCTCCTGTATTTTCCTGATCGTATCGAAGAACTCGGTCCTTTGCGCTTTCCAATTCTCATAGATTTCAATCGGAACGACCGCAGCGGCGGGCTTTCCATGCCGGCTGATGATGTAAAAATCGCCCTGGTACTGGACTTGATCAACCAGGTCGCCGAACATTTCCCTGGCCTTGGTAACACCTAGCTCTTTTTCCATGTCCGTTATCCTTTCATTTTTCATCTTTACATTCTGTACGTTTTGCATGTTATGTATATTCTAGCCGTTTTTGGCCGATTGTCAAGATAAGGTTGACCCTCGCCTTTCATTATCAGTTCTATCTTGCCCGGGAACAAGCGGGCGAACTCTGTACGTGCTGGTGCGGTCTTTAGTCTTGATCATCAGCAGCACGAATTCTTCTTCTGGATCGTAAGTATTCATTATTCTGATCGTGTCTTCTTCACCTGACTTCTCCACGTTTTCTTGAGTGAGATAACCGAAGGGGTGTCCCCCACCATCAGGTTGTTGTGTGGTGTCGACGACTATAACTCCGCGCCCGACATCATGGAAAATATTTCTTGCAAGCGGCCAAAAGCTGTCCAAATTTTCCCGAATCCAATCTAGGTCGCCTTCACGCTCCCTGCGAGCCCAGTCGGGAAGTTTATTTCTTTCCGGTGTCATGAGCGATCAATAATTGCTCATAACTTAGCAAAAAAACCGTATAGATAGCAAGTTCCAGTTTTTCAAAGTCATCTCAAATAGAAACAAACAATCCGCATAGTATAATGTCGGTGTTCCAACGAAGGCGATGGAAACGGATTTGAGGAATGCTACTGAACACTAAAAATTCAATAAGTCACTGACACCTGATGCCCGGCAGTAAAAAAGGGAGCAGCGATTACCAGCCAGGCTGGATGAGTTAATCTCTTTGAATGAGGCTGCCGAGATGGGCGGGCTATCCTAAGGACATTTCTCGCTTCTTATTCGCAAAGGTGATCTCTGGAGCAAAAAGATTGGCCGAAGCTGGGTCACAACAGTTTTGATAGTCCGAGAATAAATCGTTTCTATTAGTTACTCGGAAACTTTGTGTATCTGGATTATATTCAAGCAATGTGTGTAATTAATTAGATATATGAATAAGGAAGTCTTAGCTAAATGAAGAAACGAGACATCATCGATAAAGTCCACATATTTAGCTTTCACCCAAACCAGAGTGCAGTAATAATAATCCTAATATTTTCACTGGTTTATTTCCTTCCATATTTACGTTTTGACAAAACGATGATCCCTTATGATCTTATGTCTCATATTCAACCATGGACGTCGCAAGGACCGATTGACTATAAAAATGTCATGATGGGGGATGTAATTTTACAGTTCGCGCCATGGCACGTGCTCTACCGCAATGCTTGGCTTTCCGGGGAAATTCCGTTTTGGAATCCGTACTCATCCGGGGGGGCGCCATTTCTGGCAAACCACATGAGTGGGGTTTTTTACCCCCTAAACTTGATTTTCCTGGTTCTGCCTGTCGATCCTGGTTTTACAGTTTTTGGAATCTTCCATAAATTCATTTCCGGATTCGGGATGTTCTTATTAATCCGGAGATTTGGACTTCACCCTCTTAGTGGGTTACTTGGCGCGCTGACTTGGATGTATTCAGGTTACCTGACAATGTGGTTACCATGGCTGCCGATTACAGCCACTCTTACCTGGCTACCATGGGCTGTTTTGCTGGCAGAAATTACAATAGTTGATGGTAAATGGCGCAATGTCGGTTGGCTTGCCCTTGTTGTGGCGTTGATTTTCCTCAGCGGGCACATCCAGTTTATTTACTATAGCTACTTAACAATCACTTTTTTCGTACTCTGGCGTCTGATTACAATCTCTCTGCCACTCAAAGAACGGTTTTGGCGCGTGATCAAAATTGGAATTGGAACTACCTTGGGTCTAGTTGTTACGGCAATCCAACTTCTACCCACACTGGAATTATCTACTTCAATCACGCGTGGACCTACACCAATAGGCTCCTTAATGGAAATGGCAATACCGAAGAGTTACATAACTACCCTCTTCATCCCGGAATTACTAGGAGACGCAAATAGCTATCGTGGCGTCGGAAATTTCGTTGAATTTACTGGCTACATAGGATTATTAGGCTTGGGGCTCATAGTTATAGCGCTGTTGTTTCCACGTTGGAAGGAACGTAAAGATTTAGCGTTTTTTCCTCTGATAGCAGTTATTTCTATAAATTTAGTATATGGAGGTAGCATAAACCTCTTCATGCAATTTGTGCCAGGTTATACCATCTTTCGAACCGTCGTACGAATTTATGCTATTTGGACTTTCGCTGCCTCAGTTGTGGTCGCGATTGGAGTAGAGGCCATTCTTATAGCCCAAGGGTGGAGGCGGAAGTTATTGATTGTGATTGGTTCAGGAGCAGTGCTTGTCGGAACTATTCTTTTCTGGAACACTAAGCATCTTGTGAACCTATTAGTACGCATCTTAAATATTTCCTATATTCCCCAACTAGAGCCGTTCCGTTTTGCTTTTGCTATCTCCATCTTTGCCGGCATTTCTATTCTATGCTTGCTCGTTGCCTCCAGAATAGAAAGAGGCTGGCTTAGGGTTTTGATATATCTAGCACCGTTATTATTGATCTCTATGGATATGCTTCACCTAAGCCGTGGTTATCTTCCTGTTGTAGATGTATCGCAGAGTTTTAGATCTACTCCATCGATTGAGTACCTCCAAGAGCAGCATCAAATAGGCAGGATTGCGCGCTACAAGAGCGGTTTTCTGGGATCACCTTTATCACCTAATATTGGCATAGTGTATGGTTTGGAAGACATAGATGCATATGATTCTTTTACTGTTAAGCGCTACAGCCAACTAGTGGGTGCCATAGAATCTTCTCGTTTTGAAAATACTGTAATGTATAATCAGATGTTTGGCTTCGAAAATGCCGAATCACTTAGTTCGCCGATCTTCCAAATCTTGAGAGTAGCTTTTTTACTATCAGAAAAACCAATACCGGAGTTGTCCCCTAATGCTCGTTCATCTAACCAGGATATCTGGCTCCAGGTATATTCAGGCCCGGATATGGTTATTTATAGAAACCAATATGTCTTACCATTAGCCGGGGTCTTTGGTAATTACCAAGTGGAAAAAGATATAAACAGACAAATAGAAATATTGTCCGATAGCACTTTCGACCCCTCAAGCGAAGTTCTATTATTTACTGCCCCTTCTATGGAGGTCGATTCCAATGCAACAGGAGACATAAATATATTAAAACAAACCTACAATACTTTAGAACTCCAAGTAAGTATTTCAGCCCAAGACGATAAATCGGCTTTATTGTTAATCACACAGAATAATTACCCAGGTTGGCGAGCTCAAATTGATGGAATAGATACAACAATCATGTCGGCAGACAATATCTTGCAGGCATTGATTGTTCCTGCCGGAGATCATAATATTCGTTTATCATTTCTCCCAAGCCACTTTGCGGTCAGTGTAATAGCATCCTTAGCTTCACTGGTTATAATAACTTTATTAATAATTTACGAACCACTGAACTCATTAGCTATTGACCAGGATTATGAAATATAACGACCTTTGCTTGCTAAATGATTTGAAATATAATCCCATGATGCTACTTCATTTTCAATTTTGGTACGATAACTTATGTACTCCAAAGGGTATCTTTATTTTTAGATGACAAGTCAGGGTCGTACCAAAAATATCACTAAAGGGTTATGTAAAGAATCAAGGTAGAAGCGCTTGGAGAAATTCTTTCAAGCGCTTCTATCTCATAGTTCGAGGCTACCACAAATCTTGGCTGAAATTGTTAATGAGGCATGACCTCCTGACAAACGGGCTTCTCTTTAAAATTATTCTGCTGCCTACATTAAAACCAATTCGGCGAATCCATGCTTATCGTCTGATCAGATTGAAGCCTACTAGGGTACAAAATAACAAGCCCAGTTTGCAGCCACGCCAAGAACGTTAATCGGTTTGTTTGTTAGCAAATAGGTTGTAAAGTTATCAGTACCATTGAGAATAGTTACCTCTGCTTTGCCACTTGCGGTACCAATTTTCTTTATAGAATATAGATCTAGTTTCCCATCTACATTATAATCGTCGAGTGTAAACATAGTACTTGGTGTTGTTCCGGGTACGGAAAGAGTGGTTGTCTTCTGTAACAAATAAGAGGTAAAGTTATTGGTTCCATTTAGCACATATACTTTTGTATACCCGCTACTGCCACGGTCAATCGCATACAAATCCGTTTTTTGATCGTTGTTATAATCGCCGGCGAGGAAAAACCATCTTGCATCCGTACCAGTTTGGCCTAATATTGTTTGGCTATCATTAATTAAGAAACTTTGGAAATTGTTAGCCCCATTCAATACAGAAAACCTCGTTTTTGAGGAAGATCCCATTTTATTGATACAGAAAATATCCAGTCTGCCATCTTGATTATAATCACCTAAAGCGAACATCCACTGACCATCCGTTCCGGTCTGGGCTAACGCAGTCCCCGTTTGTAATAACCAGCTCTGGAAGTTTCCATTTCCATTTAGAATATGGACCTCAGTCGTTCCGGTTCCCGTATTGGCCTTTCTGATAGCATAAATATCAGATTTCCCGTCTAAATTGTAATCCCCTTTGAGAAACATCCAATCCGCACTTGCTCCTGTTTCGGCAAGGGCGGTGCCGGTTTCGTATAGAAAAGATTGGTATTGGTTTGCTCCATTTAGAATGTGGGCTTCAGTTGTTTGAGTCCCTGTTGGTCCTCGGTATAAAGTGTAAATATCGACCTTGCCATCATTATTAAAATCTCCACCATTATATAACAAATAAATACGATTGGCATCGATATCCCATGTATGGGCTTGACTGTGATAAGGCAATCCTGCGCCATAATACACCAAGAAGGATGACCCTTCTACCAGTCCATATTGATTCCTTTGAAAACCAATATTATGAACCGCCCCACGGGTGCTATTTAGTGGTAATAAATATTGAGCATCTTTTGTTGAAGGGGTCCACGAAACTCCATCAGATGAATATGAATAGTATAGACCTTCATTTGCTTCGTGATGAGAAGCCATTACTGCCATAAACTGGCCAAATTGAGCGAGGTATGTCACATCTAACCCAACAAACCCTCCAGTTGTTACAAAATCGTTCGGAAGGGCCGTGTCAATATCATTTCCATAGCTGTATCCGTTTGACCTGCCCCCAAGAATATGTACCACTCACAATGATAGTTCAAGTAGTTGAAATTGGGGAGAAAGTTCAATAACAGCCTTGGGTGCCGGGGGGCGATATCCCAAAGCACTGTGTGGTCGAACAGTATTGTACTCAATTCGCCACTGTTCGATCAGTATTTCTGCCTCCTTCAGTGAATAGAATATTTCTCTATCCAGGAGCTCATCTCTCATCTTGCCGTTGAACGACTCGATATAGCCATTCTCCCAGGGACTGCCAGGTTCGATGAAGAGCGGTTTGACCGTCAGCCGGTTCAGCCAGGCCCGCACCCGCTTGGCGGTGAACTCTGAACCATTGTCTGAACGGAGATGGACCGGCACACCACGCTCACAGAATAGATCGGTCAGCACCTCAGATCACATCCTGGTGGGTCAGGCTCGTCCGACCCGCATTGCAAGCAGACACTCTCGGGTGTATTCATCGATGATATTGAGGATGCGGAAACTTGATGCCATTGTGGGTACGATCTTCCATGAAATCATAACTCCAGACATGTTTGGCAAATTCAGGCTTGCAGCCGCAGAGTTGAACCATCATTGAGCCACAATCGACCTCGTTTGGGCTGCTTTTGCGGGCACTTTCAGCCCTTCTTGGCGCCAGATCCGCTCGACCCGTTTGTGATTGACCTGCCAACCTTCTTGCCTGCAGCAAAGCCGTCACCCGACGATACCCATAGCGACCATACTTGCTGGCCAGAGCCACAATCGTGCGCTCAGCAACTGATCTTCGTCATCCGCTTGTTGTCTTTCATACCGCTGAGTAGCTCGGGGTTGTCCAATCACCCGGCAGGCTCGTCGCTCTGAAACATCCAGCACGTCTTGCACTTGCTGGACTGCTTCTCTACGCCTGTCCGGGCTGATTACTTTTTTGAGAGCACCTCCTTCAGGATCGCATTATCCAGTGACAGATCTGCTACCAGATTTCTTCAGCTGTGCATTTTCTTTTTCCAGTTCTTTCAGTTTCTTGGCCTGGGTCGTGTTCAGTCCCCCATATTCCTTGCGCCAGCGATAGTAGGTCTGCTCGCTGATTTCCAGTTTCCTTGCCGCCTCGATCACGGTCATCCCTTGACTCAAGAGTACTTCGGCTTCTCGTAGTTTGGTGATGATCTGTTCTGCTGTGAATTGTTTCCTTGCCATTCTTCCTGCCTCCTTTTGGCTCTAATCCTAACTCATTTCTTGGATTAGTTTTTGGGGGGCAGGTCATTCGTTGGCCATAGGTCAGATTATCATTGGGAGCATCTTGAGCCAATTTTACAAAAAAATCAACTCCAAAGCCATAATACTTAGGTAGAGGAATTCCTCTCCAATTTTCATACGCATCTAAGCCCAAGTTGAGTGGGTCTGCAACGGTTTGTGCGATCGTTGCAACATCGTCAATAAAATAATCACCCATCCTAGGAAGGTACCACTCCGTCCACCATTCAGAATAACTTTGGGGTTCAGGCGGTTTTGATGGAACGCTGATATCGATACCATAATATCGCAGATAATGATAAAGAAAACCCGCAGCTTGCTCTGGATCACTTAAATCTGAATTGTTGCCACCACATTCTCCGATATTACATCCATCACTAATCATATGGCCTGTCGGATCCGTGAAGCGGACGGGATTCGATCGGGCATAAGCGTAGCGATTCCAGTCGAGAGGGTTATAGGGATCGGGTATAATGCTATCAGGTTGGGAGAATTGGGTAATATAAGAACACTTATCTTAACCAGACCCTCCAGGCAGGTCTGGTTTTTTGGTTAACCACAAGCCTCCTGAGAGTAGAATGAGGATACCAGTCCAAAATTCTAACCCACAGGAGGTACCCCCATGCTATCCGAAATCGAGGCGTTCGTCAACTGGGTCCGGCGTCGCAATGCTGCCGCCCGCACCTGGCGCGATTATTCATACGACCTGCACCAGTTTCTGGCGCTGGTCGGCGAGCGCCCGCCGGGCGAGATCACCTTCCGGGATGTGGACCGGTTCGTCAGCAGCCAGGTGAGCCGCGGCTTCAAGCCAGCTACGGTCAACCGCCGCCTGGCGGCCATCCTGGCTTTCTACACTTACCTGGCGGACGAAGATACGACCCTGGTCTGCCCGGTGCTGCCCCGCCGCCACTTTCTGCGCGAGCCGCAGCGCCTGCCGCGCCCGGTGCAGGAGGACGCTCTGGATCGCTTTTTCGCCGTCATCGAGGTGGATATGCCCACTGGATTGCGCGATCGGGCCATGTTCATTCTCATGTTAAGGTGCGGCCTGCGCATCTCGGAAGTGGCCAACCTGCGCCTGAACGATCTGTTCCTGGGCGAGCCAGCCCCGCGCCTGGTGGTCCACGGCAAGGGCTCGCGCGAGCGGGCGGTGTACCTGTCGCCCCAGGCCGAGCGCAGCTTGCGGGCCTACCTGCGGACCCGCCCAACGGCGGCCAGCGACTACGTCTTCCTCAGCTACCAGGGAGACGGCCTGTCCACCACCGCCATCCACAAGCGCCTGATGCGTTACCGGGAGCAGGCCGAGGTCCAGCTCACCGCCCATCGCCTGCGCCATTCGTTCGCCAACGATCTTCTCTCGGCCGGCGACGCCGGTCACCAGCATCCAGCAGCTTCTAGGCCACCGCTGGCTGGAGACCACCCAGATCTACGTCCAGGCCAACGACCAGCAGGTCCAGGCGGACTACTACGCCGCTTGCGAAAGGATTGAAGGCTGGACGGTCCAGGAGGGGTGGACGGTCCAACAAAGCAAGACTTCAGCAGGAAGGTGTTCAATGAGCCCTCCCAGGCGAGTTGACCATCCGGCAGAGCGTTATGACCAGTCGTTGCACTATGCGCGTGACAAACATCTACCGCCTGAAGCTCCCCGCCCGAAGCCAACCCGGGAGTGGCCGCCGGAAAACGTCGCCTTGTTGGTGCAATATGCGGAGTATCTGGCCAGCGGTGGATCGAGCCAGCACGTGATTTGCACCTTGTACATCCCGGCCGCCGGCCATGTCTTGGGCTTGAACCTGAAACCCCATCCTCAGATAAACTTGGAGACCGATCTGCAGCCGGCTCTGGAATACATCCAGGCCAAGCAGTTGAGCGCAGAGTGGTACGACATGAATTGCAATGCTCTGGCCAAGTTCCGGCGCTTTCTGCTGCACACCCGCGGCCAGGTGGAAGTCAAAGCCAGGCCTTACGAACCCGCCCCGCACACGGACGGGCTGCCCGCCTGGCTGTCGGCGGAGCTGGAACGCTACCAGCAGGTCTGCCAGCGCAACTGGCGGCCTGCCCGCCTGGATGAGAACATTCGCCGTTTCTGGAGCGGACATTTGCGGGTCTGGCGCTTCCTGTGCGAGCAGCACGGGGTCAAAGAACTCTCGGACGTACGCCGCAGGTACCTGCACGACTACGCCGGACACCGTCTGGAGTTGGGCAAAGCCGTGACCACCATCAACGCCGACCTGCGCGGGTTTCAATGCTTCTTGGTCTTCCTGCAGGAGCAGGAATTTGCCGTGCCCCAGGCGCTGCTGCGGGTCCACAACCTGAAACAACCCGAGCGGCTGCCCCAATACCTGACCGACGAGCAGGTCCGAGCCTTGCGGGACGATTTCGAGGGCCAGGTCGCCAGCGCCCAGCACCCTTACCAGAAACGGGACGCTCTCCTGACGCGGGCCATCTTTTACCTGCTGTGGCAGTGCGCCTTGCGCAAGGGCGAAGTGCAGGAGCTGCGCCTGGAAGACCTGGACCTGAAAGGGCGCAAACTGAGCGTGCGGAACGGCAAGGGCCTGAAAGACCGCACGGTGTATCTGACCGATACGGCCGTGCAGGCCCTCTCCGCTTACCTGGCGGTGCGCGGGGTGGGTCCCAGCGACCACGTTTTCCTGTACCGCAACCAGGCGATCAGCAAGGACCTGATCCACGGGCGGCTCAAGGCTGCCGGGGAGCGGGCCGGGGTGAAGGTGCATGCCCACCGGCTGCGCCACACCGCTGCCACCCAATTGCTCAATGCGGGCTGCCCAGTGACCAGTATCCAGAAATTCCTGGGCCACAAGAAGCTCAACTCGACCATGATTTACGCCCGCGCTCACGACAAAACCGTGGAAGCCGATTATTTTGCGGCCATGAGCCGCATCGAGCTGCGCCTGGAACTGGCCTCCGAGCCTGAGCCGCACAGCCAGCCGCTCCAGGAAGGGGAGCGGGAACAACTCCTTGACCTGGCAGAGCAGTTGGCCGAGCCGGAATTGAGCCTGGAGGGCAGATTGGAGATTGTGTTTCAAATTCGCGGGCTGTTGAGCGAGCCGGTGCTTGTTCAGGAGAACCAAGTGGGCATCCTGGCAGCCAGCGAATGGATCCCGCCGCCGGTTTCTCCGGTTTTGGTGAACTCAGAAAATGCCTGATTTAAATTATCCGGTTTGTAATGTGCCTGGCCTGAATTTTATCTCCTGGGCATGATAGAATCGCGCTTGAGCGCTGGGAGGATAGGGCAACGGTGGAGACCGACCCGAGCGCCCAGGCTCGACTATTGACGGGGCAGATGGTAGCGAAGGCTGTTCTTTGCTCGTTGTTTATTATCTGACGGACCTGATCAATCCTCGTTATTAGAAACGAGAAATATAAAAAAACCCGTTAAGACTGTGCCAGAAATTAATGCATAACACTTATCCGATAAAGACACCCACTTTTTATCATTATTTTCTGATCCCCAACTAAAGAAAACATAATGGTTTGCACCATCAGTGATTGCTCGAACAGGGGCTTCCAACAATTCATTACGATCCGACAAATTGATTATTTCAATGTCTGCAACGACTTTTTTGGGAGGAGGCTCTAATCTTGGATCATTTAACCATACTTTTCGGTGAATAATAAATTCGGCTCCCTGTAGGATTTGGTTTTCGTTTATATCCAAGATTATCGCACTGTCGATATTAATACTGTAGTTTCTCTTAATGCTAAAATTGTTATGCAAGAACAGAACAAATGGTTCTATTTCAGGGTTGCGCCTGTAATAAAGGCGACCATATTCTGTAGGACGCAATAATTTGACTTGAATATCATTCATATTGTTCTCCAAGAAATATTTCCCACTCCACTTATAGTTGAAATTATTTCGGATCGAACCAGCCTTGTTCCCAGTTCCTCATCGGTTTTGGGTTCCATTCAGGCGTGATCACACGTCCATCATCAGGATCGATAATTAATGTTAATCCACTCTTCGGATCCCACCTAACATTCTGTCCATATTGATTGGTATATTTTTTACCATTCTGATATACTTTGAACGCTTGGTCTTCAGTCCAACCATATTCGCTCAAACGATCCCAAAAATGTGATTGTGTAGGGATGTTATTGGATGCAAATAATCCGCCAGAACTATTTTGACCTCCTCCTGACCCTGCCAACATCGCTAAATTTCCCCCTAAACCAATTGCTCCTTGACTTATCTGGCTTGCCCCCACAGCAGCTACAGCAACCCCTCCGGCAACGGTGGCTCCAGCACCAAGGCATAACGTTGCCCCACAAGCCACAACTGTACCGCCTGTCGCTATTGTTGTCCCCGCTGCAACATTATCGACTCCTAATACAATCGTGGCTGCATCGGCAGCTATTCTTCCAATTAGACTTGCGCTTGATTCCGATGCTTGTACAGATAAATTACGCTGCCCATTTGGAGTTATCCACCCCACGTTTCTCAGAAGGAACTCGTTGACGAATCCGGTAGCAAATTGGCCAGTAACATCCCACCAGTCATGGCCTGAGGGATCGACGTATCGGACCGGATTATTTCGCGAATAAGCGTAACGATCAAATGCGATTGGATCATATGGATCAGGTATAATGGAATCCGGGCTGGTCCAGCGGTTAAGATAAAGTCACTTATATTACCCAGCCTCGGTCCCCCCAGCAGGTGAGGCACACCTCCTGGGAGTAGAATCAGGATCTCCCATCCGAATTTCTGCTCCACAGGAGGTTTTGTTATGCTATCCGAAATCGAGCGGTTCGTCAATTGGGTCCGCAGGCGCAGCCCAAACGCCCATACCTGGCAGGATTATCGCTGCGACCTCAACTTCTTTCTGGAATTGGTTGGTGACCGCCCGGCAAATGAGATCACTTTCCGCGACATCGACCGGTTCCTCAGCCAACAACTCGAAAAGGGCTTCAAGCCGTCCACCATCAATCGCCGGTTGGCCTCCATCGCTTCGCTGTACGCGTTCCTCATGCCGGAGGACGACGAACTGGCCTGCCCGGTGTACCCCCGCCGACATCACCTGCGCGAACCCCAAAGGCTGCCGCGCCCGGTGCAGGAGCCGGAACTGCGCCAGTTCTTCGCCGTGATCGCAGACCCCCGCGACCTGGCCATCTTCACGCTCATGCTGCGCTGCGGCCTGCGGATCGGCGAAGTCGCCCATCTGCAGCTCTCGGACCTGTACCTGGAGGAAGACTACCCGCGCCTGGTGGCGCAGGGCAAAGGCTCCCGCCAGGGGCGGTGTATCTGTCGCCCAGGCCGAGCGCATCTTGCGGGCCTACCTGGCCGTGCGCCCGGCGGCCGTCTGCGAGTACGTGTTCCTCAGCTATCAGATGCGGGGGCTATCCACTCATGCCATCCACATGCGCCTGGTGCGCTACCGGGAGCAGGCTGGATTCAACCTGACCTGCCACCGGCTGAGACACTCGTTGAACGATCTGCTCAATGCCGATATGCCGGTCACCAGCATCCAGAAGCTCATGGGGCATCGCTGGATCGAGACCACCCAGGTCTATGTGCAGGCCAACGATCAGCAGGTCCAGGCGGATTATTTTACCGCCTGTCAGAAACTGGAAGGCTGGGGCCTCCCGGAGGTAACTGACATGCCGCCCCGCCAGGCCACTACCGTCGCCGGCCGCTACGACCAGACCCTGCGCTTCTGCCGGGATAAGAAACTGCCCCCCGAGCGCCGCGGCCCTGCCCCACCAGCCAGTGGCCGCCTGAAAACGTCCGCCTGCTGGAGCAGTACCAGGCATGGCTGCTGGGGAGGCCGGACGGCCGAACACGCTACCCAGACCATCTACCTGCCTATGGCGGGCCACGTCGGGCTGAACCCCGTCCCCCACGAGCAAATCGACCTGGAAAGCGACTTCGAGCGGGCCATGGAATATGCGCGAGCCAAGGGCGTCGGCTCGGACTGGCTGGATTTCGTGCCGCAATGGGCTGGAGAAGTTCCGGGCGCTTCCTGCGCCTGGAGCGTGGGCTGGGAGAACCCAGCCGGATCAAGCCCTTCGACATAGGCGCACACACCCAGGGGCTGCCGCGGCTGGTCTCGGAGCTGGAACGCTACCAACGCCTGCAGCAGAAGAACTGGCGACCAGCGCGCCGACCTGGATGTGAACCTGCGTGGCTTCTGGAGCAAGTACACCCAACTCTGGCGCTTCCTGTGCCAGGCGTGCGGCGTCCAGCGCCTGGCGGACTTGAAACGCCCGCACATCCTGGACTTGGTGGACAAGAGCCTGGAGGCCGGGCTATTCCATCGCCAGCGTCAATGCCCAGCTCCGCCGCCTGCATTCTTTCCTGCTGTTTTTGCAGGAAGAAGGCTACAGGGTGCCGAAGTCGCTGTTGCGCGTCCCCGTCAGGAACAGCCGGAGATGCTGCCGAAGTATCTGACCGACGAGCAGGTGAGGAAATTGCGGGAGGAGATCAACGCAATGTGCAGACGGCCCGCAGAACGTTAGCCAGCGCCGCCAGGCTTTGCTCGTGCGGGCGGCGTTTTATCTGCTCTGGCAGGGTGGCATGCGGCTGGGCGAGGGCGGAGGAATTGCGCCTGGAAGACCTGGCGTCGGCGGCAGGGGCTCAGCGTGCGGGACGGGAAGGGGCAGAAAAGACCGCACGGTCTATTTGACTGCGAGCCTACTGTTTCCGCTGCAGGCGTACTTGGCGGTGCGGGGCGAGGGGCAGTGGCGATCAGGTCTTTTTGTATCGCAACGCGCCATTAAGCCGGATCTGATTCGCTCGCGGTTGAAAAGCGTGGCGAGAGGGTGGGCGTGAAGGTGTATCCGCATCGGTTCCGTCATACTTGCGCCACCCAGCTCTTGAACGCTGGCTGCCGGATCACGTCCATTCAGGCATTTCTGGGTCATAAGAAGCTCAACACCACCATGATCTACGCCCGCGCCCACGACCAGACGGTGGCGTAGGATTATTTCACCGCTATGGACCGAGTGGAGCAGCGCATGGAGATCGTCCCGGTTCCACAGCCGGAAGCTAGAAACAAAAGAAGATGAAGTTGTTAAGGTGCCTGAACAAGCCCAGATCCTGACCTGGATCGATCTGTTAGCCCTGCCCGAGCTGTGCCAGGATGAACGGTTGGAGATTGCCGCGAAATCCAAACAGGCGCTGTCCTTGAACCTGCCCGGCGAACTGGCTCCACCGTTGGTGTTGGCCTAACGGCTATGTTTGCACGACCGGACCTTGATACCGAATAGCCATCTCCCAATACTGCCCGTTCTTCTGCCCTGTCGATGGTCCCCTAAAAGCGATAAACCTACCTCCCGCCGGAGCGGCTCCCTGGTAAAATCAGGCTGTTTGCGGGAGGATAGGGCAACGCTGACTAGCGACCCGAGCGCCACGCGGAACGGCCGTCGACAGGGCAGAGAATAACCGTCATTCTCTGCCCTCTTCTTTTGCCCTGTAACGTTCGAAAAAGCGATACACAAATTTTAATTTATCCAGGAATCAAGTTCGTGGAACTTGGCTGAGAATGCTTCACTGGCCTTTAAACTATGACTTTCAACTTGGGAGAGGAAATTATCGTGGGAATTAAATTTAATGAATTCATTAGTTATATCAGCAATCAATTCACCATTTGATCTTGAAATATCTGCCTGAAATTTAGCATCAGTTCCCAAGAGTGTAAGTTGAAGCATAAAATCAATACTGTCTTCAGAAGGAATATTAGTGGTTGAAAAAGATACATATGCGGTAATGATGTTCTGATTTGCCCAGGAGCCAGAGCGTATTACTGCTCCTGGATAAACATCCTTTATGGAAATCTGCAAATCTTTACCAACAGCCCCAACATATCTCTTGAGTATCTCTTGGATTAGAACTCAAAGTTCGTCCATATAAACACTTACCTCTTTCCACTTATTATCGCATTTATAAGATCCTGAGTGAATGTATGAGTTACACCTGTGCCTCGTGTGGCAGCCCACTCTTGGAGCTGTGCAAGTGTTCCAGGAGCGACATTAACATGACCAGGAGGCGTGTTATCTAAAATCGCGGTGAGATTGTTCAATTTATTTGGATCAATTGCTACATATTTCCCAGGTTTTAAATATTCTAATCCATTCCAAAAGATAACCCACCACCAGGTACGTCATCTATCCCCGGCCTTGGAGTAAGACTGTCTGCTGTACCTGACGCGTTGCGGTAAATAGTTTCAGTAACTTCACTAGACTCATTGAGCGCTTGTGCGCTTCCAGCCCCAACGATACCCCAACATATCGAACTTTGTGAGCATAAATTTGCCAACTGCCAGCCGAATGAATCTATTAAGACAGGTAATTCAGGAGCAAGCCCCAAAGTAGCAAGACCGGTAACAACGAAACCAGCTATTTCCGTTGTGCTTGCCGGGCAATGGACAGTATTGCCTGCCTGGCATTTCAATGCCTCATTCTTGGCCAGCCAGAGCGCTTCATTTTGCGCATTTTGATTGATGATCTCTTGGGTTAGATTGCAACCTTCATTTGTGCAACCATCGTCAACCCGATGTCCTGTCGGATCGGTGAAGCGGACGGGATTTGACCGGGCGTAGGCGTAGCGATTCCAATCGAGTGGATTATAGGGATCGGGTATAATGGAATCAGGTTGGGAGAATTGGGTAATATAAGGATCATACCACCTCGCTCCGTAATACATCAGCCCGATGCTGTCCATTTCACTTCGTTGGCCTGTATAGGTGAAATCGGTCGGCATAGCTCCAGAGGAATAACGAATTTCGCCCCAGGCTTTATAACGTGTTTCAGAGAATTTGGACAAAGATCCGTCCGTATTTAGCTTTTCTGTAATGCTGGTACTTCCCAGATGATCGCTAAACAGGTAGTATAAGCCATTATTCGAACGAGCTGGATCGCCTTCCACACGCATGGCGACCCTCGAGGCGCCCGCATAATAATAAAGGCGCCATGTTTGACCATAGGTTGAATCTGTTACTTTATCCAGCGTGAAGGTGTTATCTGGGTAACTTCCCGACGTTCGCCAAGTATATTTTATCTCCATCGGGTCGATGACAATTCCCGGTGAGGGCGCTAGCAGAGATCGCCTCGTACCCATTATCATCATTTAAATCAATGAAGTATGAACAACTGCATGATGCATCGCATGTTGCACCCGGATAGTTCAGCCTATAATCGCCGTTTAAAATCGATGTTGAGTTGGCGACAGTGGTTCTGGTTGCGAAAGTATCCTCATAGGGTAGGGGCTGTACGGATCCTACAGACGGTTCGATAAGCGACTCCACGACCCAGGTATGAGAAGACGTTTCTCCTGAACTTAACCGCGAATGATTGTACAGTGGAGTATCTTGTTACATATTTCTTTCCTGTCCACGTAAGCGCCGTCACATATCCTTGATAGCTACCTGCCGGTAATGAAAGAGAGTTAAAATAGAGTACATTCCTCAGTAAAGTGCCAGAGTATGTTTGAACAAATGTTCCCTGATAAGTATATACTTTCAGAGTACCTGACACTTGCGTATAAGTGCTATTGCCCCGACCATTTAAGTACCCATTGACCCCGGTACAGACATCTTCCTTTTGCAAGGAGATGGTTACATTGGCTATTCCATCGCCTGAAACATTTTCTGCCTTACCGCTATATGTTAGAGCAGCCGGAGTCGGTAATGGGTCCGGCGTTGGTTGGGGATTTGCAGGCTCAAAAACTTCCAGATAGTTTCCGATATAAACTGTTGTTCCATCTTCTTCAGCGGTAATAACCCTGTTCCCATCGCCATCATATTCGAAGCTAGTGAAAGCTGCACCGGATACACTTGTTAGTCGGTTCTCCGAGTTGTAGTTCAGAAGATAACCTGCCCCATCCACCGAGCGGCTGGTCAAGTTACCATTGCCGTCATACAAACCCGCGAACGCGCCTTCCCCGACCACGAATTGTAGAGCCGCATTCCAGTAAAGCGCTTCTTGGCCGACCACCATATTCACCCCATCAAAGGCCTGGGAACCAGCTCCTTTATCGATGAGTGCGTTGTGCTCTTCTTCTGCCTGGACTGTTATTCCATCGACAATGACATAATCTATATATAAGTTTCGATCTTCGCCTCCAGCAGAATAATCATTGGTAAACACTACTTCAATTTTATCTTTGCCTGTTAATTGTACAGCCGTAGAATAATTTGTATAACTTCCGCTATTCACAGACCAAGATTCAATCCATAAATCGTTAACGTACAACACCATAATTGGATAAACCTGCGCAGCAACTGTACCTCTGGCTCGTATAGTGATCGTTTTATTGCTGGGCGAATTTCCTATAACTAATTTAACCGCATGAGGCACTGTTTCATCTTCATGATTTTCGTAACTATAATTCAGCCCTGCCTTTTTAGTCATATTCCCAATGGGCGAGTTGTATTCGTATGATTTAGCAGGGTAATCGCCCAAGCCATTGATCCCACCCGATGCGCTCGCATTGATTAGCCGGTTGAGATTATCAAACTCGAAAGTTTGGATCTGAGGCAAGCCAGACTTATAATCTTTTATCCAGTCGATATTGCCGACCGGATCATAGTCGTACTCAAAATAATGCAACGAGGTTGGATTTGTTTGTGTGCCAGCCTTTATGAACTGAAGCCTTCCACCCTGTAGATTCCAGGGGAAAATAATTATAGGTGGATACCAGATCTGTTCCCAACTCTCGTGATGAAATTCGCCCTCCTGCATCATAAATGGTTTCACTCACATAAGCGGCAAAACCAACGACGCTGTCAACCACATTCTGGGAGTGATAATAAAAGTCGACTTGCTCCCCGATAATCACCATCACTATTGCCAGGGTAGATCATTGCTTTAATCTGGTCAGCTGCGTTGTACTGCCACTGAGTTACATAAGTCCCTTCAACGGTACCGGTTATGACCTTGGTTTCGATCACCATCCGTCCGCGGTCATCATATCCCCAGTCAGTCGATCCGGAGGCGTCATCCATCGAAGTTCGGTAGCCAATACCATTTTCCCCGCCATCGTAGGTATAGGCCACATCCAAAGTCGGGTCGGTCGTGGGACAGCTATCGTTGCTGCGGTAATGCTTGCCGGTCAACCGGTTCAATCCGTCGTAGTAAAAACAAATTCGCTGTCCTTTGGCGTCCGTCTGGCGAATTAAATTCAAGGCGTCGTAGGCATAGGTCCAAATGCCCATATCCGGATCGTTCATGGTCAACTTGCGGCCGGCAAAATCATATGCCAATGTTGTTATGGCACCTCCGTTATTGACCTGCTTCAGTTGATCGAGTGTGTCATAAGTGTAAGTTACCGAGGGCACCCGCTGGCGGATCAACCTTGATCGTGCGGCCCCAAACATCGTAACTATTGTCTGTTACATTCTCATTTGCATCTTTTACCTGAGAAGATAAATCCTCATAAGTATATTCGGTTGAATTTTGATCCGGGGGAGTGACCGAGATGGGCCGACCCAAGATATCGTACAAGCTATCGGTACCCGGTTCTAAGGGGTGCTATCAGCAATATAATCAGAACCCGTTGATGTGGCATAGGGTACGGACTGTCGTATTACCTGCCCGTAACCATCGTAATAGTAATCCACCCGTACATCTTTGACCTGACCGTCTATCTCTGCAGCCACTACCTGCGTTTGGATTAATTGACCCAATCCGTTGTAGTACTTGTTGACCTTATAATATTCGCTACCCTCGATTTTCTGCCAAGCCTGGGTTTTGTAGATGGTCCCCAACAATTGATAGCCGAAATCCATGGTCGGCAAATTTATGTCGTCGCCGGGCTTGACGATCTTGTCGAGTTGACCGAACTCATCGTATGTGGCCGTAATTTCCGTGCTCGATCCGTTCGGGCCATTTTTGGGAAATCGGTAGCCCAAAGTCGTAATCATACGAATACGTCGTCTGGTTGTCTTCCGGATCCGTTTCGGAGATCAGGTATGTGTGGTATGTGGAATTGTAGCCATAAAGCCATTCGTTCGCTTCCCCTGTCGTTGAAAATCCCACTCGGGAATTTTGTGAAATTCTTTACCGAAATCGTATTTCCCCAGTCATCAAGCGTATACTCTACGTCGGCGTACATGGGGTCCTGGAACGATACCGGATTACCCCAGTACAGGAAAGTTCTTTCGCCCGTCAATTCGCCGGCCGAAGGGCGGTCGTAATAGTTGACATTTCCGTCATAGATGTACCATTTAGAGTGGTTTAACAAGTTCGCAGGTGGATAGCTTTGATAATTGGACGAACAGGCGCCGTTATATAGACCCGATGGGCATTCATATTGGTTGGTGAAAGCCGGTAATCCAACCAGGTAGACTTCGTCTGTGTTCTCCGGGTAATAACCATTGATCGTCAGCCGGTAATCCGACCACTGGTCGATGTTACAATCATTCTCTATACCCGAGAACTGTCTCTCATCCAGACACGACGATTTCAGTATGCGGGTTATGTTGCCGTATTGTGGATCCGTCGGGACCGTTGGAGTGTAGGTGTAACTGGTCTTTACCCTATTTCTATAGGTTTCGTCTCCCTCGAAATTGATAGCCGTTTCTGTAAATAGACGTGTCCAGTTGATCTGCAAATCCAGACAACCAGAGAACGAAGTATGAACCGTTGAAGTAATCGTTTCGTAATGATCGAATGACAGGTTGTAGACCTGGCCTTCACTCAGATCGTCGATCCAACTCGTGCCATGATTGGTCCACTGACGAAAACGCCAGGGCTGATCGTCGGTGATGCCCGAAGGAAGATAGGGAAGATTATAGTGCCCATAATTGACGGATCATCTCGCTGCCAGACA
>CAVORW010000005.1:0-267384 GCA_963698715.1 uncultured Chloroflexia bacterium
TACATCAGGGCTGAATTACAGCCAGGGATATGGTAAGATAGGGCAAATCTAAAAACAAGGAACGGATTATGCCAGGGCCAAAACCTCCCAAAATCAAACTGACAGAAGCTGAGAAAGAAGGATTGGAAAGGTTGGTGAGCCGTCGGACGGCAGAGCACCAGAAAGTGCTTCGTGGGCGAATAGTTTTATTGGCAGCAACAGGCAAAAACACACCGGAAATTGCGAAAGCACTCGGTGTTTCACTGGATATGACCCGACTATGGCGGAGGCGGTGGTTAGATCTAGAGCCCATCGGGTTAGACGAGTTGAGTATCGAGGAGCGGCTGGAGGACTTGCCGCGGCCAGGGGCGCCAGCACAAATCACAGCCGACCAAATCTGCCAGATTGAGAAGATGGCTTGCGAAGCCGGAAAAGTCCGGCAGGCCAATCAGCCAATGGACAGGGAGAGAAATCGCTGATGAGATTGTACAGCGCGGGATTTTGGCAAGCATTTCCCCGCGCCATGCATCCCGGCTGCTCAAAAAAGGGGTCTCAAGCCGCACCTGATCCGTTACTGGCTGACGCCGGACAAAGAAAAGGATAAACGGTTCGATGAGAAGGTTAAAGACATCAATGAGTTGTATCACCAGGCTCCAGAATTGGCAAAAAAAGGCGAAGCCGTGATGAGCACGGACGAAATGACTGGCGTTCAGGCGTTGGAACGCAAACATCCAGGCTTGCCAATGGCTCCAGGCAAAGTCGAACGCAGGGAATTCGAGTACATTCGGCATGGAACGGCCTCGTTTATCATGAATTTCAATGTCTGCACCGGGCAGATCGGGAAGGTATCCGCAGGCAGCACACGCACCGAAGAGGATTTCGCCAGGCACATTCGCGAAACGGTGGAAAGCTCTCTGTCTATCGCCAAGTGGCATTTTGTGGTGGACAACCTCAACACACATCAGTCAGAATCCTTGGTGCGTTATGTGGCTGATGAATCAGACGTAGACATTGACCTGGGCGTCAAAGGCAAAAGCGGCATCCTGAAATCGATGCAAACACGCGCTGCCTTTTTGTGTGATCCATCTCACCGGATTGTTTTTCATTACACTCCCAAACATGCTTCCTGGATGAACCAAATCGAGATCTGGTTTAGCATCCTGGTTCGAAAATTGCTCAAGAGAGGTGACTTCTCTTCTGCATCTGATTTGAAAGCCAAAGTGTTGGCTTTCATCGAGTATTTCAACCGCACTATGGCGAAACCTTTCAAGTGGACTTACAAGGGCAAGGCCCTGGCGGCATAATCACAGGTGCATTTATGCCAACGTGTACTAGCTCATAGATTTTACGCGCCGAAGGTCTCGTCGGCACAACCGGCTATCTGTGCTTTTGTTAAAGTGCTACCCACATTACAGCTCTTCTGTTCTATTAACGCAACAGATTCCGCCGTCTGTATCCCCCGCTTCAAAGCGAGGGGATTATCAGGCGGATAATTTCTAAGGAGTAGTGTAAAAATAACTTCCGCACTTTTAATAACCGATCTCAGGCACAACCTGGCACAGAGCGGGGTCGAATCGTGTAGTTCCAGTTGGGGCAGGTAGAGTGCCGTTCCAGGTTCAGGCCCTGGATTACCTCATCTTCCACTTTGATGCCGCGCACATACACCTGATCCACTGGGAAGGCGGCTACCTGCAGCCCAGTTCGTGTGGTGGTACCGCGAATGTAAGCCAGCAAAGTCTCCAGGGTCCGTAATGGTTTACCTGCCCAATTGAGACTGATCGGGCCGAACAAGCGATGTTCGATCGGGTTCCATTTCGAGGTGTTTTTCGGATAATGGCAGACCCTCACTTCCAGATTTAGCCGGTCAGCCAACTGCTCCTGGAGTTGCAGCTTCCACAATCGCGAACGCCACCCATTACTGCCGCCGCCATCGCAGAGCGTCAAGAGGGCCGGCGCATGGGGAAAATCGTACTGTCCAAAGGCTTGCCACCAGCGGGCTATCATATCGACGGCAAATTCGGCCGTGTCGGCGGACTGACTGACGTACACATAGCCGCAATTGTGGGCCAAGTCATAGATGCCGTAGGGAACTGCTTTGCCAATGGCTTCTGATTCAAAATCGTGGTCGTTGACTGCTTCGGCTGTCCGGCACCAACCCCGTCCAGCATTCTTGAAATCGCCGATCAGCTCTTTTTTCTTGGCATCTACGCTGATTACTGGCCAGCCGTGGCTCAAAAAGAGCTGTTTTTGCGTCTCAATGTACTCAAACTGCGTGTTGCGATCCGGGTGCTGCGAGCCAGCCAGCCGCTTGTGATTGGCCTTGAGCGAATAGTCAGCCTGCTTCAATAAGCGCACCACGGTTTTGGGGCAGGCCAGATGCCCGCTCGTTTTCAGCCTTTCACTCAAATGGCGCAAGCTGCTGCGCACCCACTTCTGATCGCTCATCGGACTGCCAGCCGTTTCAGGAGCAATGATCTCTTGCAGTGCGTTTTCTATCGCCGGGTCTTTTTTTCGACCCGAGGACGTCCTCCACCCGCAGAGCGTACCTGCTCCGTTGGGCGCTCGATCAGGCCTTGTTCCATCTCCTGCTGCCCGCGTTGGATCGTCTTCTCATCCATCCCGGTGATCTGTGAAAGTAAACGGACGCCACCATAGCCATACCGGTTCGCTTCCACCGCCACAAACCAGCGCCGCTGTTGTTCATCCAACCGGCTCACCAGCAAATTGATCTGCTTGTGAACCTTCTTATCAGGATGTTCTCCTGATCCTTGACAATGCATACACTGACAGACATGAATTTCTGAGATCGGCATGGGTCGCTCCGAGGCAATCGGCTATTATTGCTCTATTCTAACCGTTCTTCTCTCTTGGCCTCTATGAAACGGAAGTTGTTTTTACACAAGTCCTAAAAAGGAAAACACGATGAAACTGGCAATTTTTGGTGGAACAGGCCGCACCGGGCAGCACCTGGTCCGGCAGGCAATCAAAGCAGGTTATCAGGTGGCGGCTCTGGCGCGCAACCCCGAGAAATTCGATACATTCAGTCGCTTTCAAAACGACCCACTCATGGTGATTGAGGGTAACATCACAGATCCAGTCTGTTTAGATCAGGTGATCAGGGGAGCCGGAGCGGTGATCAGTGTATTGGGCCCAACCAGTAATGAGCCAACCTTCGAGGTCAGCCAGGGCATGGAGCTTATCCTGGCAGCGATGAAACAACACGGGGTAAAACGGATTATCATCTCGGCTGGAGCGGGCGTTGGCGATCCCGAAGATTCACCTAAACTATTCAATCGGTTGATGAATGTTCTATTAAAAGCAACGGCGAAGAACGTTTACATGGATATGTTGAAAACGGTCGACCTGGTGCGTTCCAGCGGATTAGAGTGGACGGTGGTGCGAGCACCCATGCTGACCGACGATCCTAAGCTGGGCCACGTGAAGGTAGGCATGGTTGGCAAAGGCATGGGAGCTCGGATCAGTCGGGCAGATATGGCCGACTTTATTTTGCAGCAAGTCAATTCCAGCGAACAGATTGGCAAAGCGCCTGCGATCAGCAATTGATGATGCAAATACTTGTGAGCTACCCATTCGCTTCTAGCGCTGGGTAGCTCACTTGAGCAATTTAGCAAGCTGAACCAAATCTTCGCCGGATGAGGTCAATATGCCGGCCTGGCTCGCATATTTTAGCGCATCGGGCGTGAAACCATCACGAGCGATCATCCATCCCAGCGCCCCCAGGTTTGCAGCATGTTGGGCTAACTGTTCCAGTTCTTTGCGCCCGGCGCGCTTACTGCGCCATTTAATCGATACTGCCAAGCGCCCCCCTTGAGGGCGTAACGGATCTGGCTCTAATTCCGCCAGCGCATCCAGCTCAACCTGTCCATCAGGGGAGCGATACCCACCCACTGAACGCACCAATGGAAGCGCCAATTCACCTTCTTGACCCAATAAGGCGCCAGGTACTGCCTGGCCGGAAAAGCGTCGCATCATCTCGCGCACTTCTGCTTCCTTGGCCCGGCCTAATTCACTGGCCGCGCGCTGGAAGCGTTCTTCCAGATCAGCAACCAGACTAGCCAGATCTTCACGCTGCGGAAAGGCATCTATTTCGATACCCTTGCTTGTGTAGGCGACCCAAAAACGCAAAACCGCATCCCGAAACTGGTAGATACGGTCTCGCTCTTCTACCAGATCCACTTCGCTCAACCAGCGCAGATACTCACGCACGGCACTGGGCGATTTTCGCAGGGCGCGGGCGATCTCTGAAAGAGTAAAACCTTGCTCCTCGGCTAGAAATTGCAAGATCGCTTTGAGCATGCCGTAGCCTCGAGCGCGCTGCAGCGAAAGGTCGTAGACATACCGGCAATAATTGTAAATTTGGCCACCACGCCAGAGTGTTTCTAGTAGAAAGGCATAGCGTACTGAGTCTGCGATGATCGTCTCTCCGCCCTGCTGCAGACGGTCTAAACGCTGCATCAGCGCCGTGATATAGAACGGGAACCCCGCCGTATATCGGTATACTTCTGCATACACCTCCGGCGGATATTCGCTGCCCAGTTTATGCATCAGCACTTCAGCGTCTTGCCGGCCAAATGGTTCCAGGGCCAGAGTCTCAAATTGCAAGAAAAGTGGCGCTTCAGGGGATTGGAAAAGTTTCATCATGGCCGTCATGGCTGAACCGGCAACCACATAAGCTACATTGGTTTGCCCCGTCAACGCGGCTCGGAAGTGCTTCAGTGGCTCACGTATTTGAGGGTAGTGACTCAGGGTGCTGATCTCGGTAAATTCATCCAGGAACAATACCAGCTTTTTATTCAATTCTTGAGCCAGCTTCTCTGAGTACTCAAAGGCCAGTTTGAGTAACAGCGCTTGGTCCGGTTTTGTGCGGGATAGTTCTCGCAAGAGCGACCCGGCCGTCTGCGAAGCGACTGCTGAACGACCAGCCACTGTTTCCAGAAGCCTTTCCACCGTCAGGTAACCATCCACATCTTCCATATCATTTTCCAACGCCCAGAACGTGATCAGTCCAATATAACGCTGGGCAAATAACTCCGGCGAAGTGCAGATATCTTCGAAGTCCATGTAAACCGGATGCACTTCTCCTTGATCGTGGAGCCGGGCGATTTGTTCCTGGATGACCAGGGTTTTGCCAATCCGCCGCAGACCCCATATTGCCAGGCGGCGCGGTCTGCCAGCCAGCAAGTCTTCGACCAAGCTTTGCAGAAAATCCAATTCACGCGTGCGATTGGTGAAGAGTTCACGCATATAGAGGGGATAGAAGTTTGGGATCACCGAATGCCTTCTTTCAGTCATTTGATTTATAAGTCAATCGACTTAAATTATAGCACATAATGCCCCAGAAATCTATGAAGGGTGGAGAGGCTTCAATCTTGACCGTTTCGGTCAACATGCCTTCCAAAATTAAGTTCTAGAGAACATTCGAAGATATTCTACTCATTTTCTCGGCCAGTTGGGTTTTAAGAAAGGATGCCTGACTGGGTCACAAAGGGTCATTCTGCTACCCCCACGCGGGACGCACGCCCATTGCCGTTCGATTCACATCTCCATACAATGCCAGCTATTATTCCGAGTAAAACTACAACCACTATAGAGCAGGCTTTGGTGAACAGGATTTTTGTATTTGCAATGACTCTGAGGATTTATTTTCTGGCGCTAAAAGGGAGGCCACCATGGATATGGACGGTTCCTTTGGAGATATAGCTATACCTCCAGTGTACCCACCACACAGGATTTATTGGACTGGCTGGTCAGATTAGAGAAAAATGACCCCCAGATTTGGCGGTCGCCCCCAGAGAATAGCTGTATATGGCCTTATCTGGCGTATTGGAGAGATTGGAATACTCGAGCAGGAGCTTGCGGAGCAAGGGGTCGCGTGTTCGAGTCGCGCCGCGGGCGCCTAAAATACCGCCAGATCTGGCGGTATTTGCGTTTAATAGGCTAAATATGGGGGTAGTTGGCCCTTGCTGTCTAAACGCTGCATGAGCCTTCCAATTGCTCGCTTGGAGGGTTCAGGTAGCTGCTGACTAATTTTTGCACGGTACCTTCTGGATCCCGGTGTAAACGGAGCAAGAATTGCCTGGGTTTTTCGGCCATTTGCAGCTGTTGGCGGTGAGCCTGATAGGCCTCAACGGGACCTGGCGCAAGTGCTCGAGCAACTCGTCTTCACTTTCGGCCGTGAAGAGCACCTGGTAATGCCCGAAGCGGTTGAGATCTCGAGTGGACTTACGCCCACTGATGCGCCGTTGGTGACGCCTGACCTGGTTGAAGAATGCCTCCAATTGCAGATTGTCGGGCGGCAGGCCGGGGATATCATAACAAGGCAGCAGATGCTCCCCATAGCTGCGCCACAGAACCTGCAAGCGACTGCGCAGGACACTCTGCGGTCGTTGGCGTTTGCGATCTGGCTGGAACCTTTCAAGCAGCTGGTCCATTTCTTGGGCGACCTGCTGTCCAGTGACTGGCTGGTCCGGATAGTTACGTGGGGGATAGCGCAGACAGGCTGCGATTTTGGTCAACCAATCATGGGTTTCTAGCAGCTGGTTCGCCAGGGGGCGGTTCTTTTCCAGGGTACGTTCCACCTGCTGAGCTAGCTGCTGCCAATACTCGTTTTGGGGCTCGGCGCTGCACAATGCTTGCAGTCCTGTGGCCAGCGTCTCCAATTGTTGGTAGCCTTGCAACCCACCCCAGTGGAACGGTTTGCGACTGCTGCGGTAAAGCGCATCTCGAATCGCGGTCCGAAATTGAGCCGCTAAAAAGGGGGACCATCCGGGTCGGTTGGACCTTTGGGGTTGGCGGGTGCTTTGGGTAAGCCGCCCATATCCTCACGCATCCTCTCGCGCAAGTCTACATCGTAATCCAACACCGGTTCCACCAGGTTATTCAAGAAATGCGCCTGGCAGCGTTGATGGGGTGCTTCCGGCCAGCAGGTTTGTAAGGCCTCGATGATCGCCTTCTCTCCATCCGAGAGCGTAGCCAGTACCGGATAAGGTAAGGCCTGGTAGGGTCTCAGCCAATCGATCAGGGCTTTGGCGGTCGGTTGGCTGAGTTGGATGGCTGCCACCGGGGTGCTGCTGAGTACCTCATACAGGACATACAACAAAATGCCATCCCCTTCGGGCTGCAGGGCATCGATCGCCCAGATCAACCCGCCGTGTTCAGCTGAGGTGGTCTCCAACTTCTGCTTCGTCACTGCGCTCATCTCCCCCAGAAAAGCCAGAAACTGACGGTAGAGCTTGCCCGTGTTGCGCTCATTGATCAGGATCCCACGCTGATTGAGCTCCCGTTGGATCTCGACCAACTGCTTGTGTTCATGTTCATGCTGCCAGCCGATATAGGCCAAGACATCCAGGCCATAGGTGCTCTTCGGTAGACTGATCATCAGCACCCGGCTGGCATAGTAATGTTTGCCGCTATGGCTGCAAGTCTGGATTGGCACATTCCCGGGTTTTGCCGCCCACAATGACCGGCCCTTTCAGGGTCTGGACCGTCTTGCGCATGTGCCAGGTGTTGCGCGCTTTGAGGGCTTGTCCACAATGAGGACATTCGCTCAGGTCGCACTCAACGATCAGGCGCTCGGCGTTTTCAAATACTCGTCTCGGACGGTGGCGGGGCTGTTTGGTCATTTGCTACTCCCATAGGATTAAATGATCGCTGCACGATTACCAAAGTATAATCGTGCAGCGTCAAGACATCAAGGGGATTTCACCCCTATATATACGGGTATCTAGGATTTGTGAGTATAATGTTTATTAATCAGTGGCCTTTTAAGCCATTGGTTGCAGGTTCGAGTCCTGCCACGCTCACTATAGATACGTTTTGTAGGCATTTAAGCCTATCAAAACGCCGCTTTTCTCCCACCCAGACCTGCCGAAAGGCAGGTTTTTGCGTTTAATTGTATTCATCAATAGTAGCTTGAACATTACCAACTACATGAGCCAAATGCGATTGGCGAACTCATTGGGTGACAGGCCAGGAATACCAATTCCCTGGTGAGGTCGATCGTTGAATTCGGGTCGGAATTGCTCCAAGAGTGCAAGCAGTTTCTGGTCATTTTCCCAGGCATGGGAGGCCAACCATTCCTTCAAAGTGCGCACAAAGCGCTCGGCGATCCCATTCGACTGCGGGCGATGACGAGCAATGACCACATGAATGAACTGCTCATTGCGGGCCAGTTGCTGGAACACCTGAGCGGTGAAATGTACACCCCGATCCGAGATCAGAAATTGCAGTTCGGGGGGCAGGAGGGACCGCAGAGCCGCGACGATCATTTCGGCAGTGACCGCCGAACCGGCCACAAACAATGGCAGCCCCAGGCACTGCCGGGTGCAATTGTCGGTGATCACCAGGATGGCGATCCAAGCGGTGATGATCGGGGCCAGCTCCATCCGTTCTCGCAGGTCAAGGCGCTGCTGTCGCCAGTGTTCATCTTCCTGATCCCGTTGGGCGAGCGTTTGTCGCCGTTGGTCTCGGTGGGCCTTCCAGCGCTCGGTTTCGGCTTGGCGAGTAGGACGTTGCCTGCGACGCTGGAGTTGACCCGGTATAGTGGCTCTTACGCAATTTTGGTCTTCTCGGACAATATGACCGGTTTCATAAGAAAAAGCCTAAGATGGTGGAATGACATGTATCAATTTCCCCATCTCATTTCCTGGGTTGAAAATCACAGAAGTTCACAAGCAGGAAGACCAAGTTGAAATCATCGCCGTCTCCACACAAATACAGGCCGTGTGTCCAAATTGTGGAATATGTTCCACAAGCGTACACAGTTATTATAAAAGATCGCCCGCAGACTTTCCGATATCCGCATACCGAGTTCGCTTGCATCTGACAGTGAAACGCTTTTCCGCTGTCAGACCGAGGTCTTGTTCGGCAACCTTTGTGGAAGGTTTTCCCCACCTGCTTGAGAAGTACTCGCCGTACCGTTCGTCTGCATCAGGCTCAGGAAGACATTGCCTTTGCATTGGGTGGACAAGCAGGCAGTCGCCTGGCCCTGAAGCTTCACATGCCAGTCAGCGGGGAGACCTCCTGCTGCGGATGATCCGGGGTGCACCTACCCAACTTTCTGAAGAAGCAGAGATCATTGGGGTAGATGATTGGGCGAAACGTTGCGGGCGAGTATATGGCACTATTCTGGTAGATCTGGAACGCCACCGAGTGATCGATCTGCTAACGGATCGGACGGGGCAGAGAATTCTGGCTCAATGGTTGCGCTCCCATCCTGATGTGAAAATTGTCGCCCGGGATCGCTCAATGGAGTACGCTCGGGGTATCTCGGAAGGTGCGCCTCAGGCGATCCAGGTGGCAGATCGCTGGCACTTGTTGGTCAACCTGCGAGAAGCCTGCAAAGCTGGATCGCATTCGCCCCAATTAGACATACGGTACCTGCCAGCACCTCACCAAAACAGGATGAAATCCCCGTTTTCAGTATCGTCTCGCTCTAAAGAGACAGAAATCGCCCGTCAGGCTCGACAGCAGCAGCGCCAGGCGCTTCATGCAGAAATCCATCGCCTGCGCAACAAAGGATTTCCCCTCCGCACTATCGCCCATCGTTTGGGAGAGTTCCCACCACGATCTACAAATACCTGGCTATGCCAGAATTCCCCAAAAGATTCGCTCGCAAACGAATGTCTAGCATCCTCGATCCGTATCGTGATTATCTCGGTCAGCGCTGGCAAAAGGGCTGTCGAAATGCACGCCAGCTGTGGCGTGAAATCCGGAAATTAGGTTATCCCGGCACCTACCGACAGGTGTCCCGTTCGGCTTATAACTGCGCAAATCCCCTGCTCCAACCACCCCGAGAAAGCCCACACCTAAGAGAACCCTCAGGGTCAACTTGGAACTCAGCGCGGTTAGGTACCACATGCAGAAAGCAACGATTGCCGGTTGCCCGTCCGCCTGTGTCCGGTTGTTTCTCCATCCGATTGAGAAGCTGGATAAGGAAGAAGTGGAATTACGTCAACATTTGATGAACCACTCCGTGCTGATGCAAGGATGTGGACTGGTTTATGACTTCCAGCGGATGGTACGGTTGCGTGATCCACAGAAGTTCGGAATTGGTCTGCAGGCCTGTGAGACATCCAAAATACCTGAGTTTGTCAATCTGGCACTCGGAATGAAGAAAGATATTGAAGCGATCGTGCAAGCGGCTTTATCTTCACCATGGAGTAATGGACAAACCGAAGGACAGGTCAATCGACTGAAATTGCTCAAGAGGCAAATGTATGGCCGTGCAAATTTTGACTTGCTGACCTCTCGCTTCCTTCACCCACCATGAGTGAGCACGAAAATTGCTGCGTAAGAGCCGGTAAAGTGGACAATGGTATGCTTGGCAGAAAGGAGCACAAAATGCCAAGAAGTCACACACCATATCCACCGGAATTTCGCCGGCAGATGGTAGAACTGGTTCGAGCAGGTCGCACGCCGAATGAACTGGCCCGCGAGTTCGAACCTACCGCCGAGAGCATCCGGAATTGGGTCAAACAGGCGGAGATCGATGAAGGTCAACGCTCGGATGGCCTGACGACAGACGAGAAGCAGGAACTGGCTCGCTTACGGCGTGAGAACAAGCAGTTGCGCCTGGAGCGGGAGATCCTGGCAAAAGCAACCGCCTGGGTCGCGGCAGTGAAGAGCACTGCTCGGGAGACCGGCTCAGTACCACCCAAGTCTTCGAGTTCGTGAAAGCGCACCAGGAGCAGTATCCGATTACCACGATGTGCCGTGTTCTGGAAGTCTCCACCAGTGGCTACTATGCGTGGTTGAAGCGGCCGCAGTCCAGGCGGGCGCAGGAAGACGAAGCCTTGACCCAACAGATCAAACAGATCCACATCCGCTCCAAAGGCACCTATGGCGCACCCCGGATCCACGCCGCTCTGGCGAGGGCAGGAATGCATGTGGGCCGCAAACGGGTAGCTCGACTGATGCGAGCGGCTGGATTGCAAGGCGTTAGTCGGCGTAAACGATATAACACTACCCAGCGACAGGCGAATGCCCGTCCGGCACCCGACCTGGTCGAGCGCGACTTCGGCGCCAATGGTCCTGATGAACTCTGGGTCGCTGACATTACCTATGTCTCCACCTGGACCGGCTGGCTGTATCTGGCGGTGGTGATCGACGCCTGGAGCCGCAGAGTGATTGGTTGGGCAATGGCCACCCATCTGCGCACCGAGCTGGTACTGGATGCGCTGGCTATGGCGATCTGGCAACGCCGTCCGCAGGATGTTATTCACCACTCCGATCAAGGCAGCCAGTACACCTCGCTGGCTTTTGGGAAGCGTTGCCGAGAAGCTGGCGTACGTCCCTCCATGGGTTCGGTCGGCGACTGTTTCGATAACGCAATGTGCGAGAGTTTCTTTGCCACATTGGAGTGTGAACTGCTGGACCGGGAAATCTTCCATTCGCCGGTTGAGGCTCGCCAGGCAGTGTTTGCCTTTATTGAAGGATGGTACAATCTTCATCGGCTGCACTCAGCCCTTGGCTATACCTCACCCGTCCAGTTCGAAAGGTCCCATACCCATCATGTAGGTTTGCCAAGTCCTCACCTATCCACTAAAGCGGCTCTTACGCAATTTTCGTGCTCACTCATGGTGGGTGAAGGAAGCGAGAGGTCAGCAAGTCAAAATTTGCACGGCCATACATTTGCCTCTTGAGCAATTTCAGTCGATTGACCTGTCCTTCGGTTTGTCCATTACTCCATGGTGAAGATAAAGCCGCTTGGATCGCTTCAATATCTTTCTTCATTCCGAGTGCCAGATTGACAAACTCAGGTATTTTGGATGTCTCACAGGCCTGCAACCAATCTGCGAACTTCTGTGGATCACGCAACCGTACCATCCGCTGGAAGTCATAAACCAGTCCACATCCTTGCATCAGCACGGAGTGGTTCATCAAATGTTGACGTAATTCCACTTCTTCCTTATCCAGCTTCTCAATCGGATGGAGAAACAACCAGACCAGGCGGCGGGCAACCGGCAATCGTTGCTTTTCTGCATGTGGTCTGACCGCACTGAGTTCAAGTTGACCCTGAGGGTTCTCTTCCAGGTGCTTTCTCGGGGTGGTTGGAGCAGGGGATTTGCGCCGTTCATAAGCCCAACGGGACACCTGTCGGTAGGTGCCGGGATAACCTCGCTTCCGGATTTCACGCCACAGCTGGCGTGCATTTCGACAGCCCTTTTGCCAGCACTGACCGAGATAATCACGATACGGATCGAGGATGCTAGACATTCGTTTGCGAGCAATCTTTTGGGGGAATTCTGGCATAGCCAGGTATTTGTAGATCGTGGTGGGACTCTTGCCCAAACGATGGGCGATAGTCCGGAGGGGGAATCCTTTGTTGCGCAGGCGATGGATTTCTGCATGAAGCGCCTGGCGCTGCTGCTGTCGAGCCTGACGGGCGATTTCTGTCTCTTTAGAGCGAGAACGATGCCTGAAAACGGGGATTTCATCCTGTTTTGGTGAGGTGCTGGCAGGTACCAGTATGTCTAATTCGGGGCGAATGCGATCCAGCAATCTTTGCAGGGCTTCTCGCAGGTTGACCAACAAGTGCCAGCGATCTGCCACCTGGATCGCCTGAGGCGCACCTTCCGAGATACCCCGAGCGTACTCCATTGAGCGATCCCGGGCGACAATTTTCACATCAGGATGGGAGCGCAACCATTGAGCCAGAGTCTCTGCCGTCCGATCCGTTAGCAGATCGATCACTCGGTGGCGTTCCAGATCTACCAGAATAGTGCCATATACTCGCCCGCGACGTTTCGCCCAATCATCTACCCCGATGATCTCTGCTTCTTCAGAAAGTTGGGTAGGTGCACCCCGGATCATCCGCAGCAAGGTGTCCCCGCTGACTGGCATGTGAAGCTTGCAGGCCAGGCGACTGCCTGCTTGTCCACCCAATGCAAAGGCAATGTCTTCCTGAGCCTGATGCAGACGAACGGTACGGCGAGCATACTTCTCAAGCAGGTGGGGAAAACCTTCCACAAAGGTTGCCCGAGAACAAGCCTCGGTCTGACAGCGAAAGCGTTTCACTGTCAGATGCAAGCGAACTCGGTATGCGGATATCGGAAAGTCTGCGGGCGATCTTTTATAATAACTGTGTACGCTTGTGGAACATCTTCCACAATTTGGACACACGGCCTGTATTTGTGTGGAGACGGCGATGATTTCAACTTGGTCTTCCTGCTTGTGAACTTCTGTGATTTTCAACCCAGGAAATGAGATGGGGAAATTGATACATGTCATTCCACCATCTTAGGCTTTTTCTTATGAAACCGGTCATATTGTCCGAGAAGCACGAAAATTGCGTAAGAGCCGCTTTAGTGGATAGGTGAGGACTTGGCAAACCTACATGATGGGTATGGGACCTTTCGAACTGGACGGGTGAGGTATAGCCAAGGGCTGAGTGCAGCCGATGAAGATTGTACCATCCTTCAATAAAGGCAAATACTGCCTGGCGAGCCTCAACCGGCGAATGGAAGATTTCCCGGTCCAGCAGTTCACGCACAAACGGCAGGTAATATCTTTCGTGGGCGATCCGCTCATTCTGGACCCAGCGACTGTACCGCTTGATCCGGCTGTCGGTTTTGGCATGGTCGGGCGCTTTGCGAGCTATCGTCGGCAACTGGCAGCTCTTGCCCTGCACGATCCCACTGACCAAGGCTACCAAGGTGGTCAGCATGCGTCCTGTATTCCCTTTCGGTTCGGTCGGATACATTTGCTTCAAAGCCGTTCTAATGGTACGATAGACTCGACGATTGTCACTCATGGGTTCACTCCTGTTCTTCCTTGGCGGGAAAAAACATAGTGTACCCCAGATGGCAGTCGTCATTTTAAAGTGTCCGGTAATCAATTAAAATATAATATCGTAATCCATTAGAATGTAGTTGCTGTCCAAGATCATATGATCGGTAATGAAAAGTTTTGGCCAAAATGAGGTTATCTACATGGAACTTGTTTCTATTATTATCCCAGCGATGAACGAACAAGAAGTCATAGGAATTGTTGTTCGGGACATTCATGAATTCTATGCAGGCATATGATTATGCCTATGAAATAATCGTTGTTGATGATGGATCGCATGATCAAACAGGTTTGAATGCTTTGCAAGCAGGGGCCAGGGTCATTCGCCATCACTACAATCTGGGGAATGGAGCTGCAATTAAAACGGGTATTCGCAATGCAAAGGGTGATGTGATCGTGATGATGGACGGCGACGGACAGCATGACCCTGAAGATATCCCCCGACTTCTGGAGTATATCGACCAAAATGGTATGGTGGTTGGGGCGCGCACAAAAGACTCCCAATCCGCCTGGTATCGGGGTGTGGCGAATGCGATTTATAATACCCTGGCATCTTACATTTGTTCATTTAAGATACCAGATTTGACATCTGGTTTGCGCGCAATTCACACAGATCTGGCCCGCCAATTTTTATATCTGTTGCCTAATACATTTTCCTATCCGACAACATTGACCATGGCAGTTTTTCGAGCCGGACATTGTGTGAAATATATACCGATCCGAACTGCTCCCAGGGTCGGAAAGAGCAAAATCAAGCTGCTCCGTGATGGTGCTCGCTTTTTATTAATCATTTTCAAGATTGCTACCCTCTATTCACCATTAAAGATATTTGTGCCTGCCAGTCTCTTCGTTGCCGCGTTGGGCTTTATCTGGTATGGAGTAACAGTAATGCTGGCTGGGCCAAAATTGCCTCCAGCCTCGATTGTATTAATGATCTCCAGTGTCTTGATGTTTTTTTTGGGTCTCATTTCCGAACAAATTTCACAGGTTCATTATGCATTCAGTGAAAACAGTCAGGATATATCTAGCGTGAGTGAAGAACTTATCCAGCCAGATGAACAGCTCGTTGCAGTAAAAGACCAATTGGTGACTCGGTAGAATAATGGTTAGATTAACCTGTTCTAGAAAACCGTTTTCTTTTTTTGGCAGTTAACTTTCAACAAACATGGAGAATTGAACGGGAAATTTGTACGAGAAACTTGTGGAACAACATTAAGGAGTAATCGATTGGCTAAAGTTCATAGGCTTAAACCGATTGTACCTGGGCACCCGTTCTATAAAGGGAAACATATACCCTATTATTACGCGGCATTTCCGTTGGTCCGGCATTATTTTTACAAACGTCTGGATAATGTAATGAGCCATTTGATATCGACAAGTACAAAAAATGGCCAAGGAATCGCCCTGGATGTTGGTTGTTTTGTTGGCCTGGTGACTATGTCACTATTGGATACCTACGAGATGGCGATCGGTGTTGATATTGATTTAGAATATTTGAAGATGGCCAAGCAGCTCTGTGAATATGAGGGCAAGCATCCCGCCCACTTTGTATTAGCAGATGTAAATCATTTGCCATTTAAGTCCGATACATTCTCCGCCGTTACAGGCGCAAGTATTTTTGAGCACCTACCAGATATCCCTGATCCATTTAATGAGATTAAACGGCTCCTCAAACAAGATGGGGTTTTTGTCGCCGGTCTTCCTATTGAGGTAGGGGCCTCTTTTTTTATAAAGCAAACCTTTTTCCGGCTGATCAATTGGTCGCGCCAAGACCGGATCTCATTTTCAGAAGCCTTAGCCAGTTTTTCTTATGGAGAGAAGCATGGTCCTAAATGGAATTCGGATCATCTGGATTATAACTGGCGGCGCACATTAAGTTTTATTCGGTCACGCTTCGATGTAGAGCAATTATTGTTTTGGCCGTTTAATTTTTTAAAGGGTTTGTTGTCGGTTTACGTTTCTATCTCTGCGATTAATCCCCACCCCACAATCTCCGAGCAAAAGCCTAGCCATGATTAGGACTATTTTATGGAGTATTTTTTTTGTGTCTGGGTTTACTTTTGCATGGATGTTTCTGGGTTATCCACTAGCCCTTTGGATGATCGATAGGATTAAAGAAAACAGGCATAAACGGGGGGATATCAAACCAGCCGTCTCAGTAATCATATGCACCTATAATGAATCTAAAACAATTGAAAGGCGCATCCTCAATTTATTCACTGCGGACTACCCGCATGAAAACATGGAGATTATCGTGGCGGATTCGAACTCTCCGGATGGGACAAAAGATATTGTCAAATCTATGAGCGAGCAATATCCGGATTATTCGATCCGGTTGGTTACCGAAGACCAGCGGCGAGGGAAAGTTTCTGCGATAAATTTAGGCCTTTCAGTGGCCAGCGGTGAAATTATTATTCTGACGGATAGCCCCGCTTTGTTTTGGCCAGATAACGATTCGATTGGTCGTAAGAAACTTTGCTGATCCAACGGTTGGCGCGGTGAGCGGGAATTTCGTTAAAGCTGATCCGGAGAATGCCAACTACCAGCAAGATACTGAGTGGGTGGTTTTTAATTATCGAAAATGGCTGCGTCGCCTTGAGTTGCAAGTAGATTCAACTACCTGGTTATCAGGGGAATTAACTGCATTTCGCAAGTCGATTATCCCAACGATATCGCCCGATGTCATTATTGATGATGCTCACATTGCCTTCAGAATCAGGGAAGCGGGGTATCGGGTGGTAATCGATGAAGAAGCTCGTTATGCAGAGAAGCGCCCAACAACATATGCCGAGACGTTCACGATTAAGAGAAAGTCGGTAACAGGCAGTGTTAACCAAATGGTCCGGTTCCGGAGATTGCTCTTTAATCCTAAGTTCAAGAATTATGGGCTGTTTATCCTCCCGGCCAGATTGTTGCATTTTTATTTGAATCCCTTTGTGTTCTTGCTCATGATCGGTAGCGGCATAGGGCTGGTGTTGTTGTATTTAGGGCCAAGTTCATTACTTGTGGCATCCGGTGCAGGTTTATTGCTTCTAGGTTTTCTTAAATTCTATCGGCGAAGTAAGTATCTCAAACCAATCATCGCATTTTTCTTGATGGAGTGGATTATACTGGTTGGTTTATTTAAATTTGCAACCGGGAATTACAGCGCAACCTGGAAACAAGTAACCACCACTCGCAACTGATGGCTGAAGGTAATCTTTACTATGCAGCATTTAGATTTCAAGTCAAAATTTCAGAATAGAGCTGATAGCAAAACCCCATTAGCCCGTTTCTTATATTTACAAGCCTGGAAAATCCTCCGCTGGGGATATGGATTGGAATTATATATTGCTACCCTGATAGGTTATGTGCCCTGGCATGCTTTCAGGTTGTTTGTTTACCGCCTGATGGGGATGACGATTGGCAAACATACTGCATTTGCATGGCGGGCCAGATTTTTTTATCCATCTGGTATTTCGATTGGCAATCACTGCAACATTGGTAATGACGGTTTCTTTGACGGCCGCCAGGGAATCACGATTGGAAATGATGTTGTATTATCAATGGGTGTCTGGATCTGGACGTTGCAACATGATCCACAAAGTCCTACTTTTGAGTTCGCGTGGCGGGCCTGTGATAATCGAGGATTATGTCTGGATATCTAGCAGGGCAACTATCCTGCCAAATGTAAGGATTGGTAAAGGGGCGGTGGTGGCCGCCAATGCCCTGGTCACCAGCGACGTTGCTCCTTATACAATTGTGGGGGGCGTTCCTGCTAAAGTTATCGGGGAGAGAACCAGAGATCTGGAATATCATCTGGATTACCACCTGAGCTTTCAATAACAATCTGATCCTGGTTGACCCTTCTAATATTCTTGCCGAGAGTAGTTCATGTTGAAATTATTAAAAAATTATCCAAATTGGCCTTTTGTTCTCTTGATAGGGTACCTGATCATCAACATTTTTTTAATTGTTCAAACGATGCTGATTCCAGAAATGTCTGGAAAGATTCCTTGGTTTGCAATTGTTTGGACTTTTTGTCTCTCTATTTATTTGTGGAAAGTATTTATTAAAGACTTGCCGAAAAGTGGAATGCTGAGTTTGGGGCTATTGATATCTGGTATCGTATTTCTGTATGGAATGCTTAAATTGCTCCCGGAAGGGGGTGGGGCGTCTAGACTATTAAAAATGTTCCTAGCCTTTTCGGGCGGAGTGATTCTGCTGCCATTGAGTCATGTTATTGCCCAAAGATACCAGATCAAGTATCAAAAGGTCAAAAGCTTATCTCCTTCAGTAAGCAATTCACCAGGTTTACACCTTACCAAGGTGCAAATTTTGTTGTTGAAGATCGCAATTGCCGTTCTAATTTTTTCGGTTTTTATAACCCCAGTTTTCTTACGATCCGATATTATTGGTTGGGATACACCGACACATTTACTCCGAGCCCGTTTAGTTGACTCCCATGGTATTTCTGTGCATGCCCAAAACAATGGCGGGTACCAAGTAACTTTTCCTATATTAGCTGCTACATTACATCGTATTACAGGGTTAAATTATTTCGATCTAATAAGACTCTTGCCATCATTGATGATGGTTCTCATTAGTTTCACATCGGGTTATTTCGCATACACTATTTATAAAAATCTGCTGTTTGCACTGTCTACAGTGTTGTTTACTTGTGCTTGGGTGCTCTCACCATGGATGATTTCCAATCTATTCGATAACATAACTGTCACCTTCTTTGGGATTTTGTTTATTATTTGTTTGGCTAAGTCATATGGTAAGAATATCTGGTTATTTGAGATGTTTCAAGTTTTGTTTTTAGTGTTAACGGGAATTTCGCATTTAACTTTATCTAGTATTTTTTTTATTACAATTTTTCACGTAAATATTATGGAACTATATGATTCATACTTTAAAGGTGAGCAAAAGGATTTAGCAAAACATTTATGGAAGGCCATCCGAGTCCCATTAGTGAGTGGACTAATTGTTTTTTTTATTTGGTTTCCTGGATTAATGGATTTTATAAATTCACTAGGATTTGGTCTTCGAACCCATGCTGAGCTTGGAGAAGGTCGTGATCCTTCATTCTCTTGGATAATCAAAAGATATAACTTGGCTGTAAATTTTCCATGGATCTTGTTGGGTTATATCTATATTGCTTGGAATAATATATACCGAGAAAACAACCGAAGTTTGCGGGTTGTATTTGCATGGTCTACTATCTGTATTATCTTTGGAATTGTCTTGCAACCAATCAGTTTTCTTAATAGTAGATTTTTGATAATGTCACCAATTTTTATAGTGGTACCACTTGGTTTCTATCAAATATTATCCAAGGATTTTCTATCGTTAAACGCACTGAACTTTAAGATTTTTGCAACAAGAATTTTGATTATTATATCGATGGGTTTTTTACTTGCTGTAAATATTATTTTAAATACTTCCTTACTAATAACCATACCAGGTATCCAGATTGCTGGATATTCAAAAATTGATTATGTAAATAAATACATAAATACATATGATGCATCTGCACCATATGTATTTATAGTTGAAGATATTGGCTCTTCAGCTGAAACATACAGTGATCTGTGGCTGCGTATTATCAAGGCAAAGATAGCTGATAAAGGTCTCTTGAATACCTACATCTATTTCGGAACTTTGGATTATTTATTAGAAGGCAAACAAACGCCGCTAGAGGAGAACGGACTTCCCGAGTTAAATTATGAAATTGCGTTTTCGAATTCCAGCCAGAGATGGTTTGATATCCTAAATAAAAATAAGGTCTTTGAACAAACCAAAATGACAATATTCATTCTCGAAGAATATAACCCTGATATCTACCATGACTACGAATATTTACCTGTTGTCGATAAAATTGGGCCTGGGGTGTTAGTTATAAATTTACCAGATGACCGGGTTTATCAAACTTCTATAGGCGAATCTAATCCTTGAGTACATTAAAGCGCGTTGCGATCATCATAGTCGTGTGGAATAATTTCCCGGATACCCGAGAATGTTTGCAGTCTTTAAGGATATTGAATTATAAGCAATATAAAATCCTGGTTATTGATAATGGTTCAACAGATGATTCTGGGACTCTGGTCAAAGAAAATTTTGATGAGGTTATTGTTCTGCGCAATATCGAAAACCTGGGTTATACGGGAGGTTGTAATACAGGACTTTCATACGCGTGCTCTGAATTGGATGCTGATTACTGCTTAATTCTTAATAATGATACAGTGATCCGCGATCCTGATTTCCTGAATGTAATCGTTGAAACCGCTGAAAAATATAATTGTGCTGGTATAACAGCTCCAATTGTTTATGATTACGCGGATCCAGAGATTATCCAGAACGCAGGCGTTCGCATAAACCTTTTTATGGGTAGAGCCCGCCCGATTAAAATAGCCGATCCAAAAATTGTCCGCTCAGATGCTGTGCATGGCTGTGCATTTTTAGTTAAAAGGGGTGTATATGAAGCAATTGGAGGCCTGGATGACCAATTTTATTTGTACTGGGAAGAAATCGATTATTGTCTAAGAGTGAATCAAGCAGGTTACCAGATCATATTAACCCCTGAAACACGAATTTTTCATAAATCTGGTCGTACGATTGGGGGAAGGGGTTTTTCTTATACTTATTATTTCTTTCGCAATCGGTTGCTATTGTTGCGTAAACATGGTTGTTGGTACCACTGGATAGTTTTATCTTTATTGTTACCTGTTTACATTGCTATCCATATACTTAAGAGTACCCAAGAAGGAAATAATATTTGGCAAACCTTAAGTGTAATCAAAGAGGCCTGGCAAGATTATACTAACAGGAATTTTGGTAAACGTAAGAGTGCTCAATAACCCATCGTGAAATTGATCTAATGAGCTACTGATAATGTGATTTGGGTGCATCTCTGGAACTGTGAGAACGTTTGAGCTAAATTGACTTGACAAAAGTAGAACCTCCACGCAAAGTTGGGATCTACACCTAGATTCCACTCGACACGGAGGTTACGATGGAATTTTGCCGTAAGAATCCCGCTTTGCAAAGGTCTGCCCTGCAGAGGTTGAGACTATTTGTCCTGGAATGGCGCACGGGCTGGGAAACCAGCCCACCAGACTTTGAACGCTTTGAGCACGAACTGCGTGAACGGATCATGACCTGGAATGTGAATTGTTGAGCGCAGAACGGGCTCGCTATGATGTCGAGGCTGAGCAGATTAAGGTGGGTGGGGTCAGTTACCGCCAGGCGTTGACTGCCTCTGAAACCTATTTGTCGGCGGCGGGTTCGCTCAAGATCGAGCGGCATCTGTATCGGCCAGCTGGACGCGGGAGCAGGAGCATCTGTCCCTTGAAGTTGTGCGCCGGGATCATCGGGGGCTACTGGACATCGCGTGCCGCTCGGCACGCGGCGTTTGCGATGGCGCATTTGACCCCCGGCGACAGCGAAGCCCTGTTTGCGGAGCTGGGCGGGATGCGACCTAGCCGACCCAGTCTGGACCGGCTGCCCAAAGAACTGTCGGCCCATTGGGAAGTCCATAGTCAGGAGTGGGAGCCAGCCTTGCGGACTGGGGAGAGTGTTCCGCCCGAAGCGAGGGTGATCGCCATCTCGGTGGACGGGGTATAACGCAAAACTATCGGCAAGATTAGTTTTGGCATTCAAGGATGGCCTGCCAGGTAACTTCAAAACGTTGGCTGTGCAATTCGCTCAAAGCGGCTAACATGGCTTGCCCATTCTCGCGTTTCCAACCGCGTCCTTGGCGCTTCATACGATGATGGACGACCGTATTGATGCCGCTTTCCACGGTTCCGCTTCCAATGGGATAACCTTCCAGGCGGAAACGGGCATACTCCATTTTGGGCTGGCGGATCTCGAAATAGCCCGGAGAATTGCGAATGTCGGCAGAGCAAGCGATTGCATTCCAGTCCAAGGCCTGCAAGCTGAGCACGACATCTTCGACACGGCCATGCCACAACTGATCCAGGCACGTTTCGGCCCATTGGCGGGTTTGGGGCGTGCCTTCCCCGAAAGCGGCCTTAGCCACTTTCCACAGGCGTTCATTGGCATGCGACCAATCCACGATTTGCACGGCTTGGGGGTAATTGGTCGTGGTGATCCGTTCGATCCAGGGTGCGCCATCGTTAACCGAACTCAGGCGTGGACAAGCTCCCAACTGCCGCCGCAAGCCTTCCAGGTACTGATGTTGGCCCATCTCATCGGCATCCCACAAGCCCGCTTGGTAACTATGTCGCTGCAACACCGGCTGCGGCCCTTCGGAAGTCATACCACCCGTTTTTGCTCTGGTTTCCAGTCGGACTTCAGAAATCACACTCAGCTTGACTTCCTTCCAACCTTCTTCCCGCAGCAGGATCATGCCCCCATCCGTCGAAAGGTTGGCCTGACCTGAGACCGGAGCTTGCCCTGCAGGTGAGGCCACATCCCCTGCGTCCGCTTTGTCCGTAAACACTGCCTGCGCTTCCCCTACTCGTTTAGCTTCCACGGCTTGCCCCCATCCCACCGTGACCCGACCCAGGCTATCGGGCGACATCGCCCCTCCACGGCTTCCGTGTAGGCTACCGCAGCCAGATCAAACGACTTGGCTTGCAACCCTTGCCGAACAGCTACCCGAGCCGCTCCTTCACTCCAATGGTCGCTGCGCAGCTTCAGCTTGCGATCCAGGGGGAAAAAGCGTCTCCCCCGCACACTCCGGACAGACGTAATAAGCCCGTTCCAAAACCGCATCGCCTTCCAGTCCATGCACCGACCACTTCCGATAGCCTTCAAATTCTAGCCTACACCCACATTTCGGACATTGCGGTGCTTCCACCTGGAAACCGGTGTCGCGACCGTTCACCAAGATCTCAATCTCGGTTCCCATCAACTCCCGCCGCCGTTTCCGTACTTCGGCCTCGATCTCCCCAAAGCTGGCTTCCGGGTGTTCGTCATACCGGCCCTCCAGTTGATCGTACTTCTGGCCGGCAGCTTCTAAAAAGGCTGCTCGGCGTCGGGTTCTTGATATTCTGCGTGTCATCGTTTTTCTTCCTCATTCGGCTGATTTGATTTACTCCCTAAGTTTACTCCCGGTCGCAGGTTTCAGCTATTCCATTCCCCCGATACTTTTGCGTTATACCCCGGTGGACGGTGTGACGGTGCGTATGAAACACGACGAGCGACAGGTGACACGCCAGTGGTCCGGCTGGGCAGCGTGAAGCCGGTTGTGGGACCGTGGTGCTGTATGATGCCGAAGGCGAACGACTGCAAACGATCCGCTATGGGCGCATGCCAGAACGGAGGAAGGCGATCCTGCAGCAGCAATTTGAGACGGAAACCGCCAGTATCTTGGCCGTGCAACCGGATTTGAAGCGGGTGCTGTTGGCCGATGGAGCAGAACCGAATTGGAGTTTGCTTACGGAAGTGGACCGAGCTTGCGGGGAGCCGGCCGAACCGAGCATCGAAATTGTGGATTTCTACCATGCCTGTGACCACCTGAAGGCAGGCTGTGATGCCGCCTGGGGAGAGAGCACGCCCCGCAGTAAAGCCGAGTTTGAGCGGCTGAAACGCTGCTCAAGGAAGACGATCAGGGCGTGGACCGCGTCATTCGCATGTTGAAGTATCACCGCGGACGAGCCAAGGGCCGCACGCAGAAACGCTTGGAGGTGCAATTGACCTATTTCCGTAACCAACGCCAACGTATGCGCTACGCCGAATATGTGCGCCAGTGTCTGCCGATTGCCAGTGGGGTGATCGAAGCCTCCTGTAAGACCTTGGTCACTCAGCGCCTGAAGCAATCGCGATCTTGACCTTGCGCAGCCTGATCCAAAGCAACCGTTGGCAGCCAGCTTGGGAATTGCTGCGCTCCGACTTTCGGAAAACGGTCACCGTGGGTCATACTTCGACCACTTCGCCCGCCATAGCTTGCCAGGAACATGCTCATCGATTGCATCCTATCCCTGATCAACTGAGTTTCTCTGCCCTTCCCCTGGCAGGGTGATCCGATTATTTGTGCTCACAGTTTGGGAGATGCACCCATGTGATTTTGGTAAATGTTTATAGCGAACGCTGGAAAACCAATTATGAAAATTATCCACAATAAAAAAGGCGCATGGAGTGTAAGGTCTGGCACAATCTATATGGCTTTCAGTTACACGTTGACCACGTTATTTATTTTTGGTTTCCAGATGATTGCAGCCAGGTTTCTCAAGCCTGATCACTATGGTTTAGTAAGCGTTTTGTATTCTTCGGTTGTTTTCGTCTCCTTGTTTCTTGGTCAAACATTCGAATTTACATTATCCAAATTTCTTTCCGAAAATGAAGCCAATGGAAAAAATTCATTTGTTGTGATTCAAAGGATATTGATTTGGCAGATTTCAACCCTGATCATTTTTATCATTATAGCTATGGTTTTTAAAAATACAATTATTAAAGGCTTGTTTCCAGAGGTCCCGGAATTCTTTTATTTATTTGTTGCTTGCGGAATTTTTTATAGTATTGAAATCAGCCTGAAAGGTGTCATGCGTGGAACGCGCGATATTGGCTACTTTGGAACACTCATTGTAAGTCAAAATTTCTTACGGATAATCTATTTGCTTTTGTTGGTTGGTGTTATGCGGCTAGGATTGATAGGAGCGGGATTAAGCATCCTCTTTGCCTCGATAACGAACCTGCTCATAATTCTTATTTGGTATCAAAAATCTTGGAGAGAGCTCAAGGGCGAAGAATACGACCTGCAAGGGATATTGAATTTTAGGCAATTAGGCGAATATATCCTTCCTACAATGGCAATGTTTGGATTCAGTACATATTTTTATAACACCGGTCCAAGTTTTATCAAACTTTTGGGTGGAGAATCGGCGAATGAAAAAGCAGGTTTATTTTTAATCGCAGTGATGATATCGCGTCTGCCTTTACAATTATCAGAAGCGCTATCAATCAATCTGCTACCCAATATGAGCCGATTAATTGTGTTGGGAGACTGGCGTGGGATTAGATACTACATTGTTAAGAGCTATCAATTGTTCATTCCGTTGTTATTAATCTCCATGGTCGGTGTAAGTTTGCTGAGTCCGTTGGCGTTTCGGATAATTTATCCCGAATTCACTTACGATCTTATTGGGTTAAATGTATTACTGCTTGCTACTGGTGTAATTATGCTGGTTGCTGCTTTTATCCAATTCTTATTAGCTTTTAAGAAGGTGACAAATGTGGTTATAGGATGGTTGTCTGGAGGTATCGTTATGACTCTGATCATTTTCTTGATGTCAGGCGATATACTTACCCGATTGGAGACAGGGTACCTTATCGGAGCTATTACCATATGGTTCTGTATGGCCTTATTTGCATTCAGGGCAATAAATGAAATGAAGGCCATCGGAATTAGCCGTAAGGAGGAATTATTAATTTCATGAAATCAAGGCTCCTCCTTTCTGTATTAACCAGCATATTTATTGGTGGAGTGATATATATCGTAAGCAATACATTGGCAAACAATTATTTGGATTCTGTTTATATCCAATATCCAGAAATGCAATTGCTTACAATTGGATCAATTGTCGTTATTTCTCTATTTTCAGCATTATTTGCTAATTCTTTTTTCCAGACCGAGACTGACCAAGAGCCTTCATCGATTCGGGTTTTAAATGTATTCCGGTGGATTGTTATTCTTGGTATTTTGGTTAGCGCTGTGATCATTGGTCGCTTGAGCATCGTAATCATAACCAGGAACACTACTGCTAACTGGGAAGAGTTAGTCAATGAGCCTACCCCGTATATAAGCATTGATTTCGTTAAGTTATTTGAGGCTGACTCAATAGTAGGCTGTGAGAATTGTGATCAGATTACCTCTGGCGTGATCACAATCAAAGGGGACCGCCAGCGAACGCTCTATATGCATCCACCCTCTCAGGCCGCATTTGATGTGCTTGTCCCTGCTGGAGCCAGGCTTGCCTTCAGTATTGCCCTTGCGCCAGCCTCCTGGCAGATCGGTATGGGTGATGGAGTTCAATTCAGTGTAAATGTCGATGCGGGTCGTGGTGTCAGGAATATATTCAGTGCATATATCGATCCGAAAAACCTGGCAAGCGATCGCGACTGGCTGGATTATGAGGTGAATCTTTCGGAGTGGGTTGGACAGAAAATTTCCCTGATCTTCGTAACTTCACCCGGGCCGAATAACGATGATCGCTACGATTGGGCTGGTTGGGGCGAGCCGCGCATTGAGCCAGACGTTTACTACCAGTTTTTGGATCATTTACCAGATGCCGAGGCAGAGCTGACGAACCCTGAATTTGGTAAGGCAAATAAAAATACACTTTCGATCAACAATGAATTGCGCGATATTCTGTATCAACACCCATCTTCAAGGGTAAATTATACCCTTACTTTGCCACCTAACCCCATCATGCAATTTGGCCTGGGCTTATCTGAGGAAGTGTGGTCACCTGATAAAGGTGATGGAGTGGAATACAATATTTACGTGAGAAATTTAACTGCACCCAACACCTTGTATAGGGTGTACCATAAAACAATCGACCCCAAAAACAATCCGGAAGACAGAAAATGGTTTGATCAGGAAGTAGATTTGTCTAAGTTTGGTGGTCAATCGGTTGAAATCATCTTTGAAGCCTTACCAGGACCAGTGGACAATTATGATTTTGATTGGGGTGGCTGGAGTAATCCAGTTTTGCTTGACGAGACGGTAGCTGTATATGAGCAGGATGGGGAGAACTAAGAATGGTAACCTTCTAGATCACAGATCAATAAGAGCGTGTGAAAAAATAATATTATTAGGACTTACGCAGTTGAACCGAGAGTAATGGTCGGATGAGCCAGATACAAACGCATAGCAGAGCGAATAATGCCTGTCTTGGCTTCAAACCAGGAGATACCCGGTGCGAAGCCGATGAGCTTCCAAGACGGACAAATGCTCGGATCGCCAAACCAATGTGATTGCGCTGCGAGACTTCGAGCCGATACTGAGCCACGTTCAACGCCGGTGAATTGTTTGAGACCACGATGATAGACTTCAACCTGCCAGGCATCCAGGGCATAGAAAGCAGCTTGTTCAATGGTCATATCCAGACGGCTGGTTGCCCAGTATTCCGCGTCGCCGTTTGTGCCGACTGTCCGAAACACTTTGATCCAGCCATAGCCTTTGAGATGCACCAAACATCCCTGGATGGGAATGAAGATCTCGCGGATGGCACGGTTGCCGCTGCGGTCAATACTGACTTCCCGATTGCTCTTGAGTTGCGTCAGCCAATGCCATTTCAGGCTGCGCAGCAGCTTCAGGTTGGGCAATCCACTATACCAACTATCAAACGCCACCAACTCCGGCTCAAATCCGCGTTCGTTCGGCCTGTTGCAATCATCTGTTGAAAGTGATCATTCTTGCTCAAACCATCCTCAGCCTTGTTGTAAAGTCGAAAATCACACGGCAGCCGACATTCACGATCCGTCCAAACCAGCGAGATCAAGTTGATACCTTGCACCACGCCATGATGCTTGCCAGACCAATGTCGAGTAACCAGCGCCATCTGCGACAGCATACGGTTTGTCCAGCGTGCTGTCATCGATGACCAGCACACCGCTTTTCAGGTCTCACCAGCTGCTTGACTTCTTGCCACAGCGCCTGGCTATCCGGCGGCAAGCGCTTCAGCAGACGCGTGTAGGCGTCATGCGCTGGCGCTTGCTCTTCTGCCGGATGGGTTTGCGAGGCTTCAACGCTGCTAAACACTCGTTGCGCCGCAATCAGAAAGTTGATGTAATCCATTTCATCACATTTGGGTGGGTTCATGCTCCAAGTTTAGCATGCTCCTTCTCAACTGCGTAACTCCTAATTATTATGCCCACTCCCCACAAAACGATCTACCTAATCACCGGATTGAGCCTGATTGTTGCTGGCTCAATAACAGCCTGGTCGACATATAACCGGCAGCCAGCGGTATTTGCTGCCATATTTGTTCTCCTAGGCTTGTTGATCAGCCAGTTATTATTCCGTATCGCTTGTAAGTCAAGCTTCAGCTGGATCAGGCAGCCTTCTTATGTATTTCTTGTCGCCGGGTTGACAGCTCAATTCATCGCATTAACTGCGCATGTTGTTGCGGCAGGTCGTTTGCCAAACTCAACCCCAGCATTTTTCAGGATTCCAGAAGCGGAATGGTTTTATTATGGGCTTGCCATTGGGTATGCGTTTCTTCTGGGATTGTTATTGTCTCGCCTTGGTGAAAAGGGTATTTATTGGGGGGCGATGAGCGGGGCAATCCTGGCAAACTCAACGCTTTACTTGAGGACATTCGTAACACCGGAAACAGGGCCTGTGTTTGGCCCGGTATTTTCGATGGCATTGGTTGCTCTTGTGTACCTGATCCTGAATCGACCTGGCATGATTACCTCAACAGGAGATGTGTCTAGATTCAGCATTAAGCACAAACTTTTAATTAAAGTACGAGATATTTCATTTTGGATCATCACATTTCTTATTCTGTCCGGGATATCGGTTAGTTTATCCCCTGCACCTGGCGAGAGCATTGATTACTGGCTGCGTATGGCGATCACTTTCTTGTTAGCAATTTTTCTGGCTTTGGGGATTGAACAAGCATGGGAGTGGAAATTTGTAGGTTGGTTGGTTCTCTTTGCTGCTGGATTGGTTGAATTGTTTTTCGCGATTGCCAGTTTGGTATTCAATAGTTATCTATATGGTTTTCCCTATGCACTAACGGCACGCTATCACCCAACAGACTTTGGGGGTGCGAACTTAGTGGCGCGATCGATCATGATCGTTCTCCCCTTAGGTGTCTGGCTGATCATGGGTACACATCCGTACCTGGAAAAGGATAAAAAGCTCATTACTACTCGAATTAGTAATCTGGCAGCCCTGGGATTCGCGCTATTATCCCTATTGGTGCTTTTTCAAAGTCATTCCTGGGAAGGTGTTTTTACTTACCTGGCGGAATTATTTGTGTTCTTAGGAATTTCCTTAGGGTTGAAATATCGTCTTAGGATCCAATCCTGGTATCAAAAGAAAACACGCGTGCTCATAGTTTTTGTTCTAGGAATTGTCTTAGTTGGGATAAGTCTCATCCTCTTGTTTCATTTTGCCTCAACAATTAATGCTACTTCCTTCAATGGTCGTCTTATTCACTGGAAAGCCGCGCTGCTTTCGTTTCTCGACGCGCCGATTTCAGGAGGCGGATTAGGTTATTCAGCTCAGTTTACTCCGTATGGAGACCAGATAGAGTTTTCGGCGACCTCCTTGATCACGTTATCTGATCCAATCTTTGTGATTGAAATAACCAATGACTATTTGACTTATCACTCACACCAGCTATTTCTGGAGGTTCTGTCTGGGACTGGATTAATTGGCTTTCTGCCCTTTATGGGAATGATAATTGTTATACTACTAAGAGGGTTTATTCCACCACCCGGACTAAACAAGGATGTGGGAGATTTACGGCGCGCAGCGATATTAGGTATCATTGGAGCTATAGCATGGGGTATGCTGGATGTCCTACGCGCAATGCCGCTCTTTGCTGGTGGCAATGTGTGGGTATTGCTGGGTCTTCTTATGGCGAGCGAAAAAGACATCAAACCCGTTCAGTCCGATCAAGCGCCTGGTGTGAAGACTGCTTCATTTAAGGAACTGGTCATTATCGGGCTGTTAGCGGGCTTTCTAGTAATTATTCCAGCGGTCCGTAGTTATTATTACACACAGGGTTACCTGGCTTTTCAGCAGCGGCGTTTTGGTTCGGCCTTGTTAAACTTCCAAAGATCCATATCTCTGGATCCATTAAACGCTAAAAATTGGGCAGACATCGGGGTAACACAGGTCAACCTGGGTGATTACCCTGCTGCCTTGAAGGCTTATCAGCAAGCTGTCCACTATAGTCCCAATCAATCCAATTACCTGACGACTGTGGGTTTACTGAATTGGTATATGGGTGATTTCGCTTTGGCTGAGCAAAACTTAAAAAAAGCTGTAGAGGTTGACCCAAAAGCAGGTTGGGATGCAAGCATCTGGGAAAACTTAGCACTTTTTTCCGTTTATAAAGGATCGCCTGGTGAAGCCTTTGAATATTTTCTAAATTCGATTAGTTTGAATCCTACACTGCTAAATACTAATGTTTGGGTTTGGGCCCCCGATGCAAATAATAAGCTGACTCTTGGCTTAAATCAATTTTATTTAGAGAATGGCGATGAGCTTGACAAATTATTAATGATTAGACTGGGTTCAACAAACCTGGATGAACGTAATCTGGCCTATCCAGATCGCCTAATTAAGCCATATGTACTTAAAGAAATATTGGACCAGGGATTGGGCGAATACAATGCATTGGCATCAGAAAAAAAGTCACCTGTTCGATTGGCCAGCTTGATCGAATTTTCTCGTCTGGCTGGGTTAGATAACTGGGTAAACAGTGCGATTTAGCAATACATCGCCGAATTCCCAAACAGCGTTTATGGTTTACGTTCCCAGGCTTCTTTGAAACAAAGCTCGAATTGTTTAGATTGCGCTATCGGTGAACTCCAAGCAGCTCTGAACGTCTCACCGGGTGATTTTTTAACCCGTTCCCAGTACATCCATATTTTGATGGATGCAGGGCGCTTGGAAGATGCGCAAAAATTCTTTTCCGATACTGTTAAGAATGAACTCTTTAAGCCATTTCGTTATAACCTACTTACAACTGATTTTTTCCAATTATCTCGAGATTTGGCTAGATTGAGTTCTAAATAGCAGGGAGTTTATACTACAAGAACAATTAGCAAACTTTCAAGGGAATCCACAAGATTATCTGGATTTATCTGAGATGCAATTGTTGTATGGGGAAGCCAGAAAGGCTAATCAGAATTGCATTCGCGGTGTAGCAAATCTAATTCGCCTCAATTATGATCCGTATAATGGTGATGTTCATAAAGGCGCTTTATGTCTGGCAAAGACCGACATCGAATTTGATACATTGGCGCGGTTGATTCCCGAAACTGAAAACCCTTATCTTTTTTCGATCATTTTAGGCATGGCTGCGATGGAAAGAAGTCAAGTAGATCAGGCGATATACTGGTTCGTGGAAGCGGCCAGGATTGCCCCTGAGCTTGGATCTGCTTATACCAATCTTGGACAGGCATACCAAGCCATAGATAAACTGGAAAATGCCAAGCTTGAGTTTGGACAGGCTTTGGCAGTGGATCCATGGGAGCCGTTGCCGTTATTATTGGTTGCTGATATGGAATTTGCTGTATCCGGTGGGGAGAATGGCTTACACAATCTTGAAGAGGCGGGTCGGATTGCCCCCGGCTGGGACGATGCTCAGCTTGCACTCGGAAATTTCTATCTGAAATCAGGCGATTTCACTCAGGCCGGCGTTCATTTTGAACTGGCGCGCCGGTTGAGTGATCAGCTTGATCCTGATCTGGTCTTTGACTTTGCCTCCAGCCTGGCGTCTGCCAGCCTGTCAGAGAATGTCGCTGAAGGGTATCTCAAAAATGGAATGTATGAGATCAATGGGGTGCGCAAATTCTCTATCTTTATGCACCCTGTAACAGCAGCAGCCTATGAACTTTAAGTTGCCCGAGCTTGAACGTGATGAGATGCTCTGGTTAGATTTTTCGATTGGGATGCTGCCGGATAGTTGGAACCAGTCTGGAGATGGGGTCGAATTTCTCGTCAAGGTGATCACAGATCGAGAGGAGCAGGTTGTTTTTTCTCAAACGATCGATCCCAAGAATAACCCGACTGACCGCAAGTGGCACCCGTTTTCGGTAGATTTAACGCAGTTTGCCGGTCAGACGGTCCAGATCCAATTCGAAACAACGGGCCGGCCCAGCCGGCGATAATCAATTCGACTGGGCCGGATGGGGCAATCCAAGAATTGTTGCGCCCCTCGGCCCATAAAGAGACTATGCGAGCGCTATGCCCAGGGAAAATCTCCGAGCCACACTGATCCTGATGGCCGGTTTCGCGGCTGCCACCCTGACAGGCTTTTTGCGCCAGGCAGTTCTGGCTGATCAGTTCGGCGCCAGCCGAGTCATGGATACGTTTCTGGTAGCCTTTGCGGTGCCGGAATTTGTTTTCATCGCTCTACCAATCGTTCTCTCGCCAGCATTTTTGCCGATCTTTGCCAGTCTGCGCCAAAATGAAGGTGAAGCTGCCGCCTGGCAGTTCGGAATGCGCACCGCTGCAATTCTGTTGGGTGTTTTGGTTCTCATCACTGCATTGGCAATGCTGGCTGCACCGTTGTATATCCGTTGGCTATCGCCCGGGTTTACACCCGAAGAGCGCAGGTTGGCAGTCAGGGGAGTCCGACTGATGTTGCCAGCGTTAAGTTTTATGGGACTGGCAACCTATGCTTCCACTGCCTTCCAGGTTTACCGCCGATTTCTCCGCCCGGCTTTCTTGACAGCGATATATAATGTTACCTTTATTCTGACGCTCCTATTTTTACCTGCATATTCGATATATGAACGCGCCGCCCTGGGTGTTACACTTGGGGCGGCTGCCGCGCTGGTACTGCAGATCCCGGTAGTCTGGTGGTACAGGCCAGGGCCCGCAGCCCGGCGAGCAGCTGTGGAAGTGAGCCAATCGCTAAAGGATAGTGGGCAATTGGCCAGCCTGACTGCCTGGTTTGCGGCTGGTTATGCTGCCCATCATCTGATATTATTTATCGACCGAGCCATGGCAACCTCTTTGGGGGCAGGCAGTGCGGCTGCCCTGAGTTATGGGCTGCATCTGGCCCTGGCAGTGGGCCAATTAAGCAGTTTGCCGGTCTCCACCGTTCTATTTCCCCAGCTGGCTGAAGAAATTGGGCGCGGCGACCTGCTGGAGGCCAGACTCAGTTTAACCAGGGCACTTAAGTCGATCTGGATGATCGCCCTGCCAGCCAGTGCAGGCCTTATCATCTTGCGCCAACCTCTGGTAGAATTTCTGTTTGCCAGAGGTGCATTCGACCAGGCAGCTACTCAGGCGGTTACACCGACACTAATCTGGTATGGCCTGGCAGTGTTGGCGGACGCCCTTTGCCAGCCTTTGTGGCGCGTAATTTACGCCCAAAAAAGAGCGCCTCTGGTTTTGCAGGTAAATGGGCTGCAGACCCTGGTCCGGGTTATCTTCAACCTGCTTTTCAGCATGCGGTGGGGTTACATTGGGCTGGCAGTCTCTGCAGTAGGAGGATTGACTATCCAACTGCTTGTGTTGAGCTGGCTGACCTGGCGCAGCCTGGGAAAATTCCCCGAAGTCTCCTGGTGGCGGGACTTCGCCTGGCCGATCATGGCTTGTTCAGCAGCTTCGATAGCAGTCAGCTTAATTCTCGCAAGACAACTGGTGCTCACACCGATCTTTGTGCTGGTGATCTCGGGTACAGTTGGCAGTTTGATTTATGTAGGCGTACTTCTGGCGCCAGGCATGATAAGGGTCAGACGCAATTCGTAAGCATCATTTATGCTCTTAGAAGTTACGCATTTCCAGGGAATAATAGGTGTATTGGGGTGGGTTGTGCCCCCCAAATGCACCCTGCCCTACTTTAAATGACAAGTCCTAAATTGATATCATCGTTTCGATAAGGAGAAATAATGGATGATGTTCCGGTTTCAGTCATCATCATCAACTGGAACCACCGACCATTCTTAGATAGCTGCCTGATTGCACTTAAGTTGCAGGGATACCAGGAGCTCGAGATTGTAGTCGTTGACAATGGTTCGTCCGATGGTTCAGTCGGCTGGCTCGAACGCAATCATCCGGATGTCCGCCTGGTAGCTTTTCCGGATAATCGCGGCTTTGCAGCTGCTTTCAACCATGCAATCCGGATAACAACCAGCCAACTGCTCCTTTCACTAAACCCAGATGTGACCGTTCATCCGGGGTTCATCGATGCATTAGTGCAGGCGTTGCTTCGAGACGATCAAATTGGGATTGTCGCGCCAAAACTCAGGATGTCCGACCAGCCTGACCGGATCGATTCGACCGGCTTGTTTATCAACCGGGCACGGCGGCCCTATGATCGCGGCCAGGGAGAAATCGATCAGGGCCAGTATGATCAGCATACCGATATTTTTGGCGCTTGCGGTGCGGCGGCGCTTTATAGGCGCAAAATGCTGACTGACCTGGCCATCGATGACCAATATTTTGATGATGATTTCTTTGCTTATTATGAGGATGCCGATTTATCCTGGCGGGCTCAAATCCATGGTTGGCGCTGTGTTTTTGCGCCAGAAGCGATCGGTGACCACCGGCGGGGTGGCGGCGATACGCTTACAAAAGCCAAAGTAAAAGTATCCCAGGGGCCGCGCCTGGCGCTTCGCAATCGTTATCTGATGACCATCAAGAACGATGACCCAATCACATTCCTATTAGACATGCCCGTCATCCTGGCAGCCGAAATTCCCCGCCTGATCTATGCAGCATTTACTGCTCCCAAAACCCTTTTGGGCATATTAGATCTGGCGAAAGCCCTGCCGAGGGCACTTTCAAAGCGTCGCAAGAATTTGGCTTCCCGGAGCATCCAGCCAGCCGCACTTCGGCGCTGGCTGCGCAATTCCTGAGGCATCTCCTCCCCACTCAAGCCATGCTTAGGATCCTTCAAATCTACTACGAACCGCTGCCTTCCGGCCAGACAACCCACGTGCTTTCATTAACTCGTGAACTGATCCGGCGCGGTCATGCAGTCAGTGTAGTTTTACCAGATTACTTAATCAGTGTAATCGCCTCATTCTCACAAACTGGCGCTCGCACCATTCCTCTACCGCTACGAAAGTTGATTTGGAAACCCGCCGCGGTTTCCGGACTAACAAAGTTGGTCCGGAGAGATAATTTTGACATCGTTCATATCCACAGCCAGGAAGCCGGGATTACTGGGCGGCTGATAGCCAGGCTGGCTGGGGCCAGGCGAATCGTTTATACACCCCAAACCATTGATATCTGGCGTGTGAGCCTTCAAAACCTGTATGAACTGGCTGAACGAGTTTTGGCGAGAGTCACAAATAAAATTATTTCTGTCAATCATCAGGATCGAGATAGATTGGTCAGTTGGGGAATTCCAACCGCCAAAGTTATTTCAATCCCCAATGGCATCGATATCCAGCGCCCTCCAGACCATCGCACACGCGCACAACTGCAAGCGCTTATCGGTGTACCAGAGGGTCGTATGATTGTGATGCAACTCGGCCGTTTGACCGCCCAGAAAGACCCGCTCGCCTTTGTGGAAGGGGCTTCTTTGGTTTTACGCGAACTTCCCGGCGCACACTTTGTAATGGTCGGAGAGGGACCGCTTCATCGAGCCGTGCTGGATAAGGTCCATGAATACAACCTGAATGCAAACTTTCACCTTACAGGCCGGGTAGAAAATGCAGCTTCCTTATTACAGCTAGCCGACCTGGTAACTCTGACTTCGCGTTGGGAGGGTTTGCCTTACTCACTTCTGGAAGCAATGGCTTGCTCAAAACCCTTCGTTGCGACCGAGGTTAATGGTATTCATGATTTAATCGAGTCTGGACCTGGAGGCCGGGTTGTGCCACCTGGCTCGGTCACAACCTGGTCCGAAAATGTGATCGAGCTTTTGAAAGATCCTGCGCAAAGAGCAGAGCTTGGTAAGCGTGGGCGAGAGCAGCTGGTTTCTGCATATACCCTATCCTTGATGGTAGACAAGATTGAGAACTTATATATTAACCTGGTGCAGAGCTAAAGATAACGCCATTGGAATCAGGGTGTGGCAGCTTATCAGCTTGCACTACAAACAAATCTACAGATATTTGTACACCTAAAAAGGCCACGATTTGGAGGTCTGAGTTGGTGTATGAGGTATAATTTCCCATGCTGTTGGTAGATATCGTTTCCTTTGGGGCGGATCGTACGCTTACCGGGAATTATGACCAGCCATTCGGGGGGGCCTTGTTTGGGTAGCCGAATTAATCAGTTATGGTATGATAAGTTTACTGGACTCACTACATGGTATTTTCATTTGGTTAAACTTGATGCGCCATGGCATGAGTCCTTTTACCTCTAATAATTGTGGGAAATAAAACCAATAATAATATACTGGTATTTATGTAGGTACAGATTGGAGCCATGTGATGAATGTATTATTGCTCAATGCACCATTTCACCCAAAATTTTCCAGGTCACAGCGCAGCCCCGCTGTGATTAAAAGTGGGGTTATGTATTACCCTATCTGGCTGGCTTATGCGACCGGAGTACTGGAACAAGATGGATTCAATGCCAAGCTAGTAGACGCGCCCGCCAATAACGACACGCTCGAGCATGTCCTGGAGTTGGTGGATGACTTACAACCTAGCCTGGTTGTAATTGATACAACCACACCCAGCATCCATAATGACATCGAGATTGCCAAAGCGATTAAGAGTAAGCTGCCAGGTATATTCGTCTTATTCGTTGGGCCGCACGCAACTGCCCTTCCAAGGCAAACTCTCGAGATGGATCCTGTAGGAGATGCAGTTGCCCAGAGCGAGTACGATTATACAGTTCGAGATGTCGCTCGCTTTCTTGATGGAGGCGGAGAACTGAGTTCCATCCTGGGAATCAGTTATCGAACTCCGGATGGCAGCATTGTGGAAAATTCACCGCGGCCGCTGATTAAAGATCTTGATGAACTCCCATTCGTCAGCGATGTATACAAACGCCACCTGACTATAGAGAACTATTTTTACTCTATCACTCGCTTTCCAGAAGTGGCAATCATCACGGGAAGAGGCTGCCCTTACCACTGTACCTACTGCGTCTGGCCGCAAACGATCACCGGGCATGGCTACCGGCGGCGAAGTGTTCAAAATGTTGCCGATGAATTTGAGTTCATCGAACGCGAATTGCCCCAGGTGAAAGAAGTTTTCATAGAGGATGATACGTTGACCGTGGATCAGAGGCGGTCGGTTGCACTCTCCAAAGAACTGGTCAAGCGTGGCAACAAACTACCATTCACAGCCAACTCAAGAGCAGATATCAGCTACGATACCCTGTTTCATCTCAAACAGGCCGGTTTGCGACTGGTTTGTGTTGGCTTTGAAAGCGGAGATCAGGAGATCCTGGACGCGATTAAGAAAAAAATCACGGTCGAGCAGTTCTTCGAATTCCGATCCGCGGCTCGCAAGGCAGGTGTGCTGGTCCATGGCTGCTTTATGGGCGGGAATCCGGGCGAGACCCACGAGAGCCTGGAAAAAACCCTCCAGCTGGCCTGTGATTTAGATCCAGATACTGCCCAGTTCTTCCCCATCATGGTCTACCCAGGTACAGAAGCATACGACTGGGCTGCAGAGCGTGGATATCTGACTACCCAAAACTATACTGAATGGCTAACCGATGATGGGTTACACCGCACAATTGTGACACAGCCGGGCTTACCTCCAGAAGAGGTCGTCGAATGGTGTGATCAAGCCCGGCGAACTTTTTACTTACGCCCCAGGTATATCATTAAAAAAATCAACCAAATCATCACAACACCCAAAGAATCGGTGCGGATTTTTAAAGCAGGGCGAACCTTCGCCCGCTATCTATTTCGTCCATCCCTGCCGGGAAAATGAGTCTCTTTGGGAAATCCAGTGATGGCCTAACCAAAGAAATACCTGAAGAATCAAAAATGATGGGCCTGTTTCGTAGAGGATTAAATGCAAGGCAATCCTAAATACTCAATCATTATTCCAGTCTACAACTCGCAAAAAACAATTGTTCAGTGTTTAGATGGAGTAATAAACCAAACACTCAAACGGGATGACTATGAAATTCTAATCGTCGATGATGGATCTACCGACGATACAGCCAGGTTAATAGAAAATTATTCCGAGATTCGATACCTACCAGTGAAACATGGCGGCCCTGCAGCCGCCCGAAATGCTGGCTCCTACGCTGCGCGTGGTGAGATCTTAGTCTTCACGGACAGTGATTGTGTCCCTGCGCCTGATTGGCTTGAAAAGTTAACCGCGCCTTTTAATAACCCTAAAGTCGTCGGCGTTAAAGGGGCTTACCGTTCCAGTCAGAAATCGATTATGGCGCGTTTTGTTCAGCTGGAGTACGAATACAAATACCAGCGCATGGCGGAGCAACCATCGATAGATTTTATTGACACGTATTCCGCGGCTTACCAGCGGGATGTATTTTTAAAAAATGGGGGCTTTGAAATCAGCTTCAGTACACCATCGGTCGAAGACCAGGAATTATCTTTTCGTCTGGCGACCAAGGGCTACTTGCTCGTATTTGAGCCTGAGGCAATTGTTTATCATAAGCATGACAATAATATTAGGGAGTATGTTTTTAGAAAAACTGGGATTGGGTATTGGAAAGCGTATATGCTACGCTGGCTCCCCCAAAAGACATTTAATGATTCCCACACATCGCCATCCCAAAGATTGCAAATTGTCAGCCTGGCATTCGGGATTCTCATGCTGGCAGCTAGCAGTTTGGTTCCTGCTGCGACCTGGTTCGCTTTGCTCGCATCCAGCCTATTTATCCTTATCAGCCTGCCCTTTATGGGCTTTATCCTCAAGCGTGATTTGATTGCCGGGCTATTCTCTATTCCCTTGATGATCATTCGAGCTGCCGCCCTCGGTGGAGGTCTTTTCGTAGGATTTCTGTTTCCTCCTGCCAAACGACCATTCCATCGGCGAGGGCTCTCAATGGAATGGGTGTTCCTGAAGCGGATTCTGGATACCTTCGGTTCCCTGGTTGGGCTGATCATTTCCGCCCCCATTTTACTCATTGCTGCGATTGCCATTAAGCTGGATTCTGCCGGTCCAGTGTTCTTCGTTCAAGTGCGGGCCGGCGAAAATGGCAAGCCTTTCAAAATGCTGAAACTACGAACGATGATAATTGGAGCTGATAAGCAGGTTCATCAAGTGTTAAAAGATAATTTCTTGCATGGTCCGGTCTTTAAGATTTGTAATGATCCCAGGATAACCAGAGTTGGCCGTTATTTGCGCCGCTGGAGCTTAGATGAGATCCCGCAATTTTGGAATGTGTTTATTGGGGATATGAGCCTGGTTGGCCCGCGACCTGAAGAGCTGTGGATCGTCGCTTTATACAACGACCAGCAGCGACAGCGATTGCAGGTTAAGCCGGGCATGACAGGCCCTATGCAAATCAACGGTCGCGGTTATCTCGATATGGATGACCGTCTGCGCTTAGAACTTGAATATATCGAGCACTACTCGATCTGGAAAGATTTTTCCATTCTGTTGGCCTCAATACCTACAATTATTACAGGTAATGGGGCAATATAATCATCACAGAAAAACGCGCTATGCTCGCAGCCTGCTTGCAAAAAGAGCTAAGTGCGATTAGAATAAGCCCACAGGAAAGGTATCATGCGGGTATAGTTCAGTGGTAGAACGTTTGCTTCCCAAGCAAAATGTCATGGGTTCGAGTCCCATTACCCGCTTTATCTGGCAAGGCCGAGGGCCTTGCTTTTTTATTTAAACACCTAAGCGTCAATATATTGGAACAGTTCGTCCCATAGTGATGCATGTTGGGAGGGCTCGATGGGGGGCTCTGGGGGATCATCCCAGATTTATGGGGGGGTGCGTGTGCATCTTCAACACAGTAATTCCCAAGGACCCTGCTGGGAAGCAGGCTTTGCCTGTTCATAAACTGACAAATTCGAAAGTGCTAATTACAACATGAGTACTTTCCGGAACTGAGATTATAATTAGCGTATCCGTTCATGCCCTGGTACCTGGATGTGGAGAAGTCATTCATGGATCAGACTGCTACCATTCTTTATGTGGAAGACAACCCCGAGAACCGTATGCTGGTACGCCGCATCTTGCAAGCGGAGGGATATCGTGTCCTGGAAGCATCGAATGCTACCCATGCAATTGATGTTGTCCAAAACGAAGAACCTGATCTGGTTCTGATGGATATCAACATGCCGGATATCGATGGTTATACTCTGACCACCCAATTTAAAGCCATGAACCGATTTTCACAGGTCCCTATCATCGCGCTGACTGCCAATGTAATGAAGGGTGATCGAGAACGAACGCTGGAGGCGGGTTGTGATGGATACATCCAGAAACCAATCGATGTCGACGAACTACCCAACCAAATCAAGCGTTTCTTAGTAGCGAGGTAAATCGTGGCAGAACTTCCCAACACCTCCGGCAGCATGGCTGGTAGCTCGGGGGAAACCAAACCAATGAGAAAAGACACCGGACCCTTACGACGCTCTCAAATCCCTCAGGATGCAACAGTTTTAGTTGTTGAGGACAATGTAGCTAATTTCGTCCTGATCGCCCGGATGCTAGGTTATATGGGTATCCACTGCGAGTGGAAAACCTCGGGTTATGAAGTGGTTGAATATGCCGATACCCTACCCCGCCTGGATTTGATCCTGATGGATATCCGGCTTCCATATGAAGATGGCTATGGGGCCCTTAGGAAGATACGCTCATCAGCCAACCTTAAAAACACTCTGGTTGTTGCAGTCACAGCTGAGGCCAGCCGGGAAGAGATGCTCAAAGCTCAAACAGCCGCCTTTGATGGTTTCTTAGGCAAACCCCTTGATCCAGATCGTTTTCCTGATCAAATCCGCCGGATCTTATCCGGTGAGCCGGTTTGGGAATACCGGTAGCTCATACTTGGGGAATCATTGAAGGAGATAGACAATTCACATTGCATTGATCTGGTTACACACAAAATAACAACCCATAAACAAACTGCAAAATCGAATTACAATTCTGTTAGAAACCCCTCTCAATCAAACAATCTAGATTGATAATCTCCTGAACGGATATTTGCGTTTAAGGAGAAATCTTCATGTCTTCGGTCAGCACCTCCACAGCACGTCAATTCCGTGGTCGCCTGGCTCGCACCACCTTGTTGACTCTGCTCATGCTGTCGCTCGGACCTTTAATGATTATGGGTTCGCTGGGATATTTACGTGCCCGCGATCTGCTCCAACAACAGGTTTATTCCCAGCTGGCCTCAATTTCAACCGATCAGAAGTCATAAAATCGTGGCTGAGATCAACACCGGTCGCCTGCTACTGGACCGTATGCTCCCAGATCCCGAAACAGCCACAGATATCTCTACGGTTCTTGCAATTGCCGATCGTCAAGATGAAGCCTTTCTGGCTTCCCGCGAAGACCTCTTCTCCCAATTACGGGCAGTAAACAAAGTCCGGACCATATTCAACCAATTTTTTATCGCTCGCCCGGATGGTCTTGTTCATGTCGCAACCCAGGCTGAATGGGAAGGTCAGTATCTGGCGGGCATTCCGGCTGATTATTTCTCCACCCAACATGAATTCTTGTCAGTCTACAATCAGGCTCCCTATTATCGAAATACACTGATATTTCTGACGATGGTACCCATCGAAAACGAACAAGGAGAACAGGTCGCAACCCTGGTCGGTGTTTCTGAGCCAAATACAATTCGGGACATGGTCGAAAGGGCGACATCTTTTACTACCCGCCACTATTTTGTTACCAATCAGGGCGATTACGTGAGCGTTAATCCGTTCGCCAATGCTCTTTACCGCTTGATTCCTGTCGAACCAAACGAAACCCAGCGCACAATAATAAGCAGTATGTTCGCCAATCCCAATCATCAGGGCGTCCAGCAGTTTGTCTCGTTTCAAGACGTACCAGTGATCGCGGCTGCTAGCTGGGTCCCGGGGTTAGATATTGGATGGGTGGCTGAAATTCCTCAGGAAGATGTCTACCGGCAATTAAACTCGCTGGTCTTCTTTGGCCTATTAATTTTTGCCACCACTGCTGCACTGGCGATCATTATTTTGTGGATAGTCAACCAGCAATTGATCAGGCCTCTGCTTAATTTATCCAAAGCTGTCCAAAAATTTTCAGAAGGTGATTGGGAAGAAAGAGTACCGGTGAATCGCCAGGATGAACTGGGCCTGCTTTCGTACTCATTTAACCAGATGGCTGATGATCTAACGGGGTATTATCAATCCCTAGAAGCCAAAGTAGAAGAGCGTACCCGCCAGATACAAACATCGGCCGAAATCTCTCACATTGCGATCTCAACGATTAATCTTGACGAACTGCTCAGCAAGACCTGCGAACTTATCGCCAATCGGTTCAACCTCCCTTACATCGCAGTCTATTTGATCGATGACACCGGCGAATTTACCAATCTGCGCAAAATGATCGCACCACCTACAGTCCGGGAAGCGATGCGAGCCGATCGGATAAAGGTCGATGCGATGACTTTAATTGGTTGGGTCGCCAGATCGGGCCGGTCTAAGGTCAATTTACTCGCGATTGGCGGGGCTGCCTTGGATGAGAGATCAAAGAAATTGCCTGAAGCTCGGATTGAGGCCGGTATCCCTATTTTAATTGGCGCGCGAGTGTTAGGTATTCTGGAGGTGCGGGCTTCACAAGTAGATGCGCTGAACGAAGAACGCATATCCGAACTGCAAACAGTTGCCAACCAAATCGCCCCAGCATTGCAAAATTATTATCTTCTCGAAGCGACCCAGGTGAACCTGCAGGAAACCAGTCTGCTTTACCAGGTCAGTCACCAGATTGCCCAGGCAAACTCTGAGTCACAAATATTCAATCTAACCTTGCAAACTCTGCAGAAAACACCCTATATTGCAGCGTTTCTTATTTCCGCTCGAACCGGCTTCAGGGTAATCCCTCTGTCTGGGTCTAATCCAGATGGTTCATCTCTCTTCCCTGAATGGCTGCAGATGCCACCAGCTGTACTGGATGCCCGGATCGACTCTTCTGCCCCAATAATTATCAGTGAAAGGACTTCTGCAACTTCACTCCCATCTGGTCTGATTGCGCTACCCCGCCAGATTGGGTGCTCATTGATTGCCCTCCTGCCAGTTAAACGCGACGGCCAGCTGGTAACTTTGCTGATTCTAGGCATCCAGGCCGGCAGCGAAAACTCCACCCAGCGATTCTCTTATACGAGCCTGCAACCTTATACGAACCTGGCCGAATTAGTTACAACTGCCTTAGAAAAAGTTCAGGCCCTGGCAGATGTTCGCCAGCGTTTTAATGAACTCCAGAACATCAACTCTTTGAGCCAGGCAATTTCGGTAGAAACTGATCTGGATGCTTTGTTTAGTGTCATTCATAAACAAGTTTCCCAGGTGATGGGAGACGTTGGCTTTCATATTGCGCTATACGATAGCACAAATCAGCTGGTTCAGATCCCATATGCTTATCAAGGAAATGAGAAGATCAGTTATCCAGCCTTCTCATTAGGTAATAACCTTATTTCTATGATCATTCGAAATCGCCAGCCAACAATGATCACTCGCGATTTGGCCAATCGCGCGCTTGAAATGGGTGTTGAGACGATTACGGGCAACATTGCTAAGTCCTGGTTGGGTGCGCCATTAATTGTTGCTGGCGAGACGATTGGGGCGATTGTGGTGCAGGACTTGGAACAAGAAGATCGATTTAGCGAAGAAGACATGCGCTTAATTACGACCTTGGCGCTCCAGGTGGCAGCGGTGATCCGAAATGCCCGCTTGCTGGAAGAATCTCGCCAGCGAGTGAAACATGAAACACTGTTATATGAAATCACCAATAAGATCCGTCGGTCTGCCAATATGCATTCAATTTTGGAAACCACCGCTCGAGAATTAAGTGTTGCCCTCGGAATAAACAAAACAGAAATTACCATCCGGCCAGATATTGAATTATCCAAGCTACAAGATAAGGGGCAAAAAAATGCTGGCAATGGGCATCATTCCACCAAAGGCAAAGGAATGATTAACCCTCAGGGTCAGCTGAGCGGCAGCCTGGAGGTATCCAATGACGCTGAGTAACCTGAACGAATTAGGGAACCGTCAGGATGTTCTTAATCAGGACTTGCTGCAATCCGGGATTTTGAATCGTCTCAGAGCGACAATTCTCGATAAGATTCTACGCAGTATTTTATGGGTTGGCTCACTGGCTTATGTGGGGGCCCTTGTTTTAGCTTACAACAGAGATCTGCCGTTGCTGGCCATCGGCGCCAGCGGCGCATATCTATGGCTGCTAATCAGCAGTCTCTTTAGACAGATACCATACAATATCAAGGCAGCTGGACTGTTGTTGGTGATGTATGGTTTCGGAATTATAAGCCTGCTGGTTTACGGTTTAAGTGGAACGGGCCGCTTTTTTCTGCTGGGCGTACCATTGCTGGCAAGTATCCTTTACGGATATCGAGCCGGCATTTGGTCCCTTATCCTGAGCACAATCACGCTTGCAGCAGTTGGATGGGGAATGTCCAGCGGCATCCTGGCGATGCCCGCAATCGAATTATTAGCAAACTCCAGTGATCCCGTCTCGTGGATTACGGCCGGCTCAATCGCCCTCCTGCTGGGCTTGATCGTGATCGAGTCACATTCTGGTTTGACATCCGGCCTGGAACAAAGCATCACCCACGAGAGAGAGCTTTCCAGCCAGGTTGAGGCCCGCCAAAGCGACCTCGAGGTCCAGGTGCAGGTTCATACAGTTGACCTGGAACGCCGAATTATCCAGATTCGAACGGCGGCCGAAATCAGTCGCTCGATCAGCACATTGACGGATACCGATACTCTGATCAACCAGGTCGTTGAACTGATCCGTGCCAGATTCGATCTTTATTACGCAGGTGTTTTCCTGATGGATCAGGACGGAGAATATGCAATTCTAAGAGCCGGAACGGGAGAAGCCGGCGAATTGATGCTGGCCGCCGGACATAAATTAAGCGCAGGCAGCCAATCGATGATTGGCTGGACTGTGGCTAATCGCAAAGCCAGAATTGCTCTCGATGTTGGCCAGGAAGCAGTCCGCTTTGATAATCCTTACTTACCGCAAACTCGCTCTGAATTGGCCCTACCCATTCTGACAGGTGAGCGCGTCCTTGGTGCTCTGACAATCCAGTCATCCAGACCAGGCGCGTTCGATCAGGACGACATCACTGTACTGCAGGGCATAGCCGACAGTCTGGGAACAGCCATTGAAAATGCGCGCCTGTTCAGTGAGGTCCAGGCCAACCTTGAAGAAATTCAATCCCTGGATCGTCATAATATCATGCAGGCCTGGTCCGACCTTCCCTATCGACCAACGGATCTGCACTACACTTTTGACGCCAACCCGGGCTCGGACCAGTCTGAGCCTGGCCAAATCGTTGAAGTGCCGCTTTCTATCCGAGGCGCAGTCATTGGAAACTTGAGATTAGAGACCGATCATAAGGAAATCAGCCCGGAGGAGCGCAACTTAATAAATGGTGTTGCCTACCAGGCAGCACAAGCTCTAGAAAATGTCCGCCTTTTAGAAACCGTGCAACGCAATGCCCAGCATGAGCAGCTGGTCGGCAAAATTGCAGCCAGCATGCAAAAATCCTTGGACCTCGACAGCGTGATGAAAATCGCTGTTAAAGAAATCGGCCTTGCGCTCGATGCTGCCCGCGTACAAATCAGCTTGCAGCCAGAAGCCCAAGCTCTTGAAGCCGAAACAGCTGAAGACTTGCTAGTCCCTTCAGGGAATTGACAGATATGATGGATTCAAAACCCTTTAAGCCAACCCGCTCGATTAAGTTCCAGCTGCTGTTCTTGCTGCTAGGCATCTCGGCTGCTGCAGTCTTGTCCATCACGGTCATTGCGATCAGTACGACCCGGAGCCAGGGCCAAAGCGCCCAGCGGATTAGCAGCGAGGCCCTGGTGACTCAAGCTGAAGATTATCTGGTTCAGCTCACCAACGGCAACGCCACAAAAAACGATCAAATCTTAGGTGAAGTCGTCAAGGCCAGCCAAAATTTGGCCGCCTATATGGCTGCGATCTACGATCATCCTGAAGCTTACAGCAATGGCGGATATTGGCTAACAGAAGATCGCATGACCTATTTGGAGGATGGCCAATACAGCAATGGGGAGGACGATCCATCCAGCGCTTTCATACCCAATACGACTGTGGTTGATGATCAACTAGGAAAGGATCTTGAACTCAGCGCTTATCTGGACTTCAACTTTGAGACGTTCTTCAAAAATACGCCGAATATTGAAGCGATATATTTTGCTACACCGCGCGACATGGTCCGTTACTATCCGAACGTTAATTTGGGACAGGTATTACCACCAGACTTTAAAGCATCGGAGCGCATCTGGTTCAGCGGCAGTCTTCCAGAAAATAATCCGCAGCGCTCTAGCTGGTGGACGCCGGTTTATGTGGATGCAACTGGTCTGGGGCTGGTGACGACCGCTGCAACCCCGGTTTACAACCAGAGGCAGGAGCTTTTAGGGGTTATAGGATTCGACGTCACCCTGACCGGTATTAAAGCCAGCATCGAAGAAACCCGGTTTCTGCGAACTGGATATTCTTTCCTATTAGAGAACAACGGGCAAGCCATCGCACTGCCAGAACAAGGGTACCGCGATATTCTTGAGACCGAACCCGATCCGGACAATATCAGCCCCAATCTGCTGGAAAGCGAGAATGGCTTTAGACCACTTCTACTGGCGATGCAAGCAGGTGAGACGGGACTCGAGCAAATCTCGATTGGCAGCCGCAAGCTTTTTGTTGCGTTCGCGCCATTACCGAGTGCCGGCTGGAGCATCGGCAGCGTTGTGGAAGAACAGGATGTTTTAGAGGCTGTTTATGCCATGCGAACTGAGATGGATCTGACGACCCGCTTACTCCTGCTTCAGCGGATCCTTCCAGTAAGTCTGACAATTTTTGTAATTGTTTTATTGATTGGATTGATTGCGACCAACCGGTTTGTCAATCCAATCCGAGAGCTGGCTGATACCGCCCAGCGCATCGGCAGCGGCGAATGGGGCACTCGGGTTGAGTATAACAGCCGCGATGAAATTGGTCTGCTAGGGCATGCTTTGAACAGCATGGCGGCACAGCTCAAACAAAACTTCCAACAACTTGAAGTGCGCGTGCAGGAGCGTACTGTAGAACTCGAGAGGCGCTCCCTGCAGGTTCAAGTGGCAGCTGAAGTTGCTCGTGATGCCACCCAGGTTGCTGCAGCTGCTGAAGGCGCCGACCTCGACCAATTACTTCGAAACGCCGTCCAGTTAATCCGTGATCGTTTTGGTTTTTATCACGCCGGTATCTTTATGATGGACGAAGCCAATGAATATGCGGTATTAAAAGCTGCAACTGGTGAGGCAGGGCAGGCGATGTTGGATCGTGGTCATAAGTTGAAGGCGGGAGAAACAGGTATCGTCGGTTACGCAACCGGCAAAGGCCAGGCGCGAATTGCCCTGGATGTCAGCGCAGATCCCAATTATTACAACAACCCGCTCTTGCCTGAGACACAATCGGAAATGGCGCTGCCTTTACGAGTAGGCGAGAGAGTTATTGGTGCGCTAGACGTGCAGAGCCGAATTGCGGATGCCTTTGATGAAGACGATGTCACGATCTTGCAAGTTCTGGCCGACCAGCTTGCCGTGGCGATTGAAAACACCCGGCTTTTACAGGAAGTTCAAATGAACCTGGAAGAGCTAGAGCACCTCTACAGTCAGTATAGCGACCGGGCCTGGCGTGACATTCGGGAGACTTCCAGTACGGTCGGCTATCTCTATGAGCGAGGCAATTTGCACCCCCTACATGCCCGTGAAACTGCGTTAAAGCATACTCCTGGCAACGGTAATTGGGCTGAAAAATATTCAGCAAATGCCCACCAACCGATCAGTATCCCATTGCAAGTGCGAGACACGTTTATCGGCAGCCTGGATGTCTGGCCCGGCGAAAATGGGTTTTCATCAGATGAAGTCGCGCTGTTGGAAGCAGCCAGCAGCCGCATCAGCCAGGCAATGGAGTCAGCCCGTTTATATCAAGAAACACAGCGCCAGGCTCGCCAGGAACAATTGTTGGGCGAAGTGACCACTCGTGTTCGTGAGACTTTGAACATTGATACTGTACTGCAAACTGCGGTTGTCGAGATGCAGCGCAGGCTTAACCTCGCCCAGGTCGAAATTCGGATCGGCACCGACTTTACACCAGAGGAAGCATGATGGCCGCTCATTCCAAAGGTCTACTGACTCCCCCGATATTTGATAACGAAGAAAAGAATCTACCTGCCCGCCTATTATATTGGATCTTAATTGGATCGATATTGGTCACGATAACTGCGGCAGGTGTGTATTGGGCGATTAACCAGCGGTTTGACGCCACCCTGTTGTTGCCAGCCAGCTTATTGCTGCTTGAAGTTGTCTGTTTCATTTTGATTAGGCGAGGCAAGATTTTCAGCAGCAGCCTGATATTTTCTTTGGGTATTTGGGGAATCCTCCAACTGTCCATACTTTTACAAGGTGGTTTGTCCAGTCCGGTCTATCCGCTTCTGATACTGACGATTTTTATACCCGGGCTATTGTTGGGGGGACGCTACGCCGCACTCTTCTGGCTCCTGAATACCCTGACCAGCACTGCGCTATACACTCTGGCAACCAGAAATCTGCTGCCCCAGTCAATTTTTAATTCCAATTCTTTACAACAATTACTATTGAGTATCGGTATGCTAGCCCTGGTGGCTCTAATTACTCGTATCAGCTTGAATAACATTAAGCAAACTCTGGACCAGGTACGCCGTAATGAGCGGACTCTGGCCGATGCAAATCGAGAGCTGCAGACAATTCGAACTTCATTGGAGGTACGGGTTGCTGAGCGCACAACAGAGATGGCGCGCCGAACCCGTCAAATGGAGGCAGCCGCCGAGATTGGCAAAGCTGTAACTTCAATTCGCGATTTGGATCAACTGCTTACCCTGGTCACTCGTTTAATTTCCGAGCGTTTTGGTTACTATCATGCCGGCATCTTCTTACTGGACGAGGCCCAAAAATTTGCTATCTTAAGAGCCGCCAACAGTATTGGGGGGCAGCGGATGTTGGAACGCAGCCATAAGCTTGAAGTCGGCGAAAAAGGTATTGTTGGTTATGTAACTGGTACCCGCCGCCCGATGATTGCTCTGGACGTTGGGAAAAATGCCGTTTACTTCAACAACCCGGACCTGCCCGAAACTCGCTCCGAGATGGCTTTACCGCTTGTGGTTGGCGGCAAGTTGCTGGGTGCTCTTGATGTACAAAGCATCCAGGAATCAGCTTTTGACGAAGAAGATATCGCCACCTTGCAGCTAGTTGCTGATCAAGTCAGCATCGCAATTGACAATGCCCGGTTGTTCTCCGAAACTCAAGCTGCCCTGGAAACGTCACGGCGGGCATACCGCGAACTGAATCGCGAAGCCTGGACACAGGTCATAAAGGAACGCCCAAGATTGGGCTACAAGGTAGATGATCGGGAAATTGTCCAGCCCGTGCGCGGTGAATGGTCATCGGAAATGATCGAAGCCGGTATCACGAAACAAACTGTACAGGTCGAAGATGAAACTTTGGCAGTACCAATCAAATTCCAGGAGCAGGTCACCGGCGTGATCCGCCTTAGCAAACCAGAGACTGAAAGATGGTCGGCTGAAGAAAAAGCCTTTGTGGAAGCACTGGCAGACCAGCTCTATCTGGCGCTGGAAAGCGCCCGGCTCTATGAGGAAACCCAAACCAGGGCTGAGCGAGAGCGCCTGGCAGGAGAAATAATCTCTAAAGTGCGGGCATCCAACAATCCCCAGGTCATCCTGCAGACCGCCGTCCAGGAACTACGCCAGGCTTTGCAAGCCAAACAACCACAATCAGTCATGCAATCCAAGCCGCCAGCACAGAACGATCCAGCCGATCCAATTGAAACCAATGGGCACAAATAACGAGAAAGGTAACCCAATGACAACTATCCTGGCAATAGCAAATCAAAAAGGGGGAGTTGCCAAGACTACCACGGTCGTCTCGCTGGGTGGCGCGCTGGCAAAAATGGGACAGGAAGTGCTTCTGGTCGATTTAGATGCCCAGGCTAACCTGACCCTGGCGTTAGGTAATAATCCCAACGGATCACACGGATCTATAGCGGACGTGCTCCTTAATTCTGCAGATATCTACAGTGTTTCGCGCTCTAGCGGTATAGAAGGAATTGATCTGGTACCTGCGAATCCAGAGATGGACCTGGCTGAACGCTTTCTACCGATCAGGAATCAGTATGAATGCATCCTGCGGGACAGTTTGAATGGCCGTCAAGCGTATGACTATATTCTTTTGGATTGTCCGCCCTCCATGGGTGCAGTTACATTGAACGCCTTGAATGCGGCCAACATGCTCATCATACCCACCCAGCCAGAATTCTTTTCAGCTCATGCTCTGCGTTCCATGATGGCGGCAACCCGCAAAGTCCGTGCCCAGCACAATCCTAACCTGGTTTACCGGATCCTTATTACCATGCAAGACCGCCGCAACCGGATCCATTGCGAACTGAGCGAACAGATATTCAATACATTTGGGGAAGGTGTGTTTCAGACAGTGATCCAGCTGGACACGAAGTTGCGTGAAAGCGCAGTCGCCGGCTTGCCGATTACCCATTATCGTACGACCACCCGCAGCACGCTGCAATACAGCGCTCTGGCTGAGGAGCTCATACAGTATGTCCAAGAAACAACTCAACAACCGGATCCAGAGTTTATTTGAAGATCTGACCCGTCAAGTGCCGCTGGAAGCATCCAGCCGTGATTTGATTCCAACCGGGTGGGCCTGGGAATGTGATTCACAGGGACAGTATATTAGTTGTGGCAATGAAGTTGCGGCTATCTTGGGCCTGCCGGCTGAGGAAGTTCTAGGCAAGAGCTTGACCAGTTTCGCCCTGGATGCCGCTTCTAATCAGGCTTTGCGGAAGGCCCTGCGGATCGGAATATATCCGATTACGATCGATCTGATATACCATACCACCAATCAACACACGGTAAATGTCAGCGCTGAAATATTCCCTATTCCCTGGAACGAGCAGAGTCTCAGCCCGGATACCGCCCAGATACCATACGATACGATACTGGGCTGGCGAGGATTTATGCGCCTGAAATCCGGATCTGACTCTGAACAATCATCAGTGTCAGCAGAAATGGAGCAGGCGGCCTGGGTGGAGCCTCCCGAACCGGCACCGGTAAACCCATCGGTGGTGGATACCCTCCAACCCGATCTCACACAATCTCCAACCGATTTATCCGAGCCCCCAATTGCAGCTCCTAGTTGGCCAACCTATCGACCTGCCCGGTCTACTGGATATCAAAAGGAAGAGCCTAAAGTAGCGCCTCAGCATGCATCCTTTTCGCCCGCCGGGCAGAAAAACCGGATCCAAAAGCGCTCTGTAACCCCGTATTACCAGCTGGATGAACCGGCTGTGCTGGCATTGTCCAGCCTCTTTGAAGATTGTAACGCCAACCTGCTTTTGGAGTTCTTAGATGAAGATCCATACAGGGCCTGGAGCGATAATGAAAGGTTGCTGGTTGAGCAAGTTGCCGATCAGCTTTCTCTAGCTCTTGAAAATGCCCGTCTATTCGAGCAAACCCAACTCGCCCTGTCGGAAACTGCCGTGCTTTATCAGGCCAGTGCAGAATTAAATGCCGCTCAAGATTACGCCCAGATTCTGGCTACCCTTCAAACCCATACAATTGCTGGAAACGCAGATAAACTACTCAGCCTGGTGCTATTTAATCGTCCATGGTTAAAAAACGATGTCCCGGAAAGCAACCGGGTAGTTGCAAACTGGACGAGTTTGCCGGAAGAAATTTTAAGCAACGAATACCCACTCAAGGCATTTCCTTCCGCTACTCAGCTCCTGTCAGCCACAGAAGCCACTGTCGTCGAGAATGTCGAGAGCGATCCACGGCTGGATGAAGCCATCCGATCCTTATACACGGGTTATTTTCAGGCTGCAAGCACTATTTTCGTTCCCCTGGTCGTTGCCGGGAATTGGATTGGATTTATCAACGGCGTCTATGGAGTACCAACAAAATTCGAAGAAGCCGAAATTCGACGGTTGATGTCCTTGTCTCGACAAGCCGCTGTCGCTGTCCAAAACCTGGGCAGTATTCAGCTGGCGGAACTGCGAGCCAAAGAGGCCCAAAAGCGCAGCGAAGAACTTGCGCTGGTAAACCGGATCGTAACCGCAGTGGCAGGCACGCTGGATCTGCATCTTAGCCTGGAAATAGTCGCTTCAGAACTGGGCAAAGCACTCAATGTCATGTCTGGGATTGCGTTGCTGGACAGCGAACACCAGGTGTTCAAGATTTTGACAACTTATTCGCCTGATCCAAATACCTTTGATGTCAAGGGCGCGGAAATCTCAATCAGCGATAATCGTGCGATCCAAAATGTGATCCAATCTCGCCAAACGCAACTGGTGGATGACCCGCAAAATAATCCGGACGTAGCACCTTTACAAACCATTATCAAACAGCGCACAATCGAAGCGATGATGATTCTTCCGCTGATCGGCTCCAATCAGGTGAGTGGAATCGTCTGTCTGGATTCTACTGAGCCGGGACGAAAATACCAGCCTGAAGAAATCCGCCTGGCAGAAACGATCGTCCTGCAGGCTGCAACGGCTATCCAAAATGCGCAGCTCTTTGATCAAACAGAACTTGCACTTGCAGAAATGGAGACCCTGTATCAAGCCAGCGCCGAATTAAATGCAACAGAGAATTATGGACAGATTCTCGACATTTTACGCCAATATTCGATCCTGGGGCAGGATGCCCAAGAAATATCGATTAACCTGCTGGAGCGACAAACCTCAGGCAAGATTATGTGGCGCTTGCCGATCGCAGATTGGAGCAACAGCTTAGACATCGAGCTGCAACGGCTTCCGCTTACCCCAAATGATCTGGCTTCCAACCCTGAGTTGTTTGAGGCAGATGTCCCCACCATCATTTCAGATATTGCCATGGATGCCAGATTATGTGAGGACGACCGGATTCGATTACAGAAAATATATCAAGCCAGGAGTGTGCTCTTAGCCCCACTGGTAGTTTCTGGTAACTGGCTCGGTCATATCCTGGCAGTCTATCAACGGGAAATACGCTTCTCCAGCTCAGAAATTCGGCGCATGATGACCCTGATCGGCCAGTCAGCGGTTGCCATTCAAAACTTACACCTGTTGGAAGAAACCCGTCTTCGCAATGAGGAGCTGGCAGCTATCAATGATGTTATAGCCGCTGCAAGCCGCTCGCTCGAACTTAATGAAATGCTGCAGGACGTATTATCGCAGGCTTTGGAAACGGTTGATTTCGAGGTGGGTTTAATCAGCCTGTTTGATCCGGAAAAAAACAAGCTATACCTGGCGGTGCAAAAGAACTTACCCGAAGTTCTATATCAAAAACTTTCCGAATTTGGTATGGAGGGTACTTTATGTGATCTCGTCTATCGCTCAGGGCAGACCTTGACCTTAAAAGATATGGCGGTTACAGCGCCCATGGATGTTAGCAGCCTGCTAGATCTTGGCTTACGATCCTACCTGGGTGCGCCCCTGGTATCAAAAGGTCAGATAATGGGTACGATCTGCATTTTTGGGCGGCTGCCCGAATCAAACGCGAGTGAAAAGCTGTCATTAATTCAGGCAATCGGCCAGCAGGTTGGAGCCGCAATCGAAAACGCCAGAGCGTACGAATTATCCCAAAAAGCCGTTGAAGAAATGCGCGAAGTCGATCGCCTGAAGAGTCAATTCTTGGCGAATATGAGCCACGAACTTCGGACACCCCTCAACTCAATCATCGGTTTCTCACGAGTTATCCTGAAAGGCATCGATGGACCGGTCAATGAAGTCCAGGAACAGGATCTGACCGCCATTTATAACTCGGGCCAGCACTTACTAAACCTGATTAACGATGTTCTGGACCTTTCAAAGATCGAGGCCGGTAAGCTGGAGCTGGCTTTTGAGGAACAAGTAAATCTCAGCGACCTGATTCATAGCGTTATGTCCACAGTCATTGGTCTGGTCAAAGATAAACCCATTAAACTGGCCAAAGAGCTCTCAACAGACCTGCCTTTGGTGCGAGCAGATCCCACCAAAATCCGGCAAATCCTGATTAATTTATTTTCTAATGCGGCCAAATTTACCGAACAGGGCTCAATCACAATTTCGGCACACCCACACATCGGCCCAAAGGGGTGCCCAGAAGTTCTGCTAAAAGTTACCGATACCGGGCCAGGCATCGCGCCAGAAGATCAGGCGCGCCTCTTTCAGCCTTTCTCTCAGGTCGATGCATCACTAACCCGAAAAACTGGGGGAACTGGATTAGGTTTATCCATCTGCAGGCACCTGGTTGAGATGCACAACGGCAGAATCGGTCTCGAAAGCGAGGCCGGTAAGGGCAGCACTTTCTACTTTACACTACCGATTTCTCCGCCTGAGCCCGAACTCTGGGAAACGGAAGATACGCGAGTCGTACTGGCCATTGACGATGAGCGACAATTGATTCAGTTATACGAGCGCTATCTTGCCCCGCATGGCTACCGGGTGCTGGCCCTCAGCGACCCGACGGATGCCGTACTGCGCGCCCAGGAAGTAGAACCCTACGCGATCTTACTGGATGTGATGATGCCCGGTCGAGATGGCTGGCAGGTGTTGAAAGATTTGCAGGCAAACCCAGCCACAGCCTCTATTCCGGTGATTATGTGCAGTATTCTAGAGAACCAGTCTCAGTGGCAAGAATTGGGCGCAAAAGCATATGTGACAAAACCTGTACTCGAAGAAGATCTGGTGCAGGCATTGGAATTCTTGAACAAGAACGAGAATAAGCCCGCAATACTCGTTGTCGCTGACGATCAAAATAATTTATCTAAAATTGTCAACCTGTTTGACAATACTTCCCCCTTCCAGATCAGGCAAACTATCGGCATAGCACAAACGCTGAAGGCGCTCGAGCTCAGACTGCCAGACGTGCTGCTGCTCACAGCCGAGTTTCGCAAGATCCAAGGGCCAGATACAGCCGAGGCTGATATCGGCTGCTTTACATTATTGGAAACGCTGAATAACGATCCAAGATTTAGAGCCATACCAATCCTGATTCTGACAGAAACGGACCTGGACAAAGATCTGCGCAGCCAGCTGGCCTATTTTTCTCCAGAAATGCTCCTTAAAATGCCAATCCAGAGCGCAGAACTGTTCGCCTGTATTGAGCATTGCATGCAGCTAAGGGCTACTTCAAACAGCCTTCTTCTGTGAGTTAAAAGCGCATGCATCAATTTTGGAAAATAGGGGTTGCCCAGATAATCCGTGCTGCTGCCAGTTCCTGCCCATGGATGCTCTGAGTACTCGGTCAAGCAGTTTTTGATGGATGTTTGTGGGCGATGTACGCCCACAAACATCCATCAAACTCATACTGACCGACCACTGAGTGAATTCATGTGGCATGACCCTTTTTAAAATTTGGAGGATTGATTGTCACCATTACCGGAAGTTGTCTGCCTGGACTGCGGGCACCTGAGCACTTATCAACCCGGCACGACACATTGTGAGGCATGTAGTAGCCAGTGGCGTCAGGCGCGCTACGACTATACAAGCCTGGGTAAGATTCTGCCAGCATTAATTAAAGAGCGTCCCAGCCACTTATGGCGCTACCTGGAACTTTTACCAATCCAAGCATTTAACCCTTCGCTATCGATGGGTGAGGGATATACGCCCTTAATCCATGCGCCAAACCTCGGGATGATGTTGGGATGTCCAAATATCTTTATCAAAGATGAAAGGCAGGGGCCAACTTCGTCCTTCAAAGATCGCCAGGCTGCAGTATCTATTGCCGCGCTAAAAGAAGCAGGAATTACCGAGGTTGTGCTAGCCTCAACTGGCAATGTTGCAATCTCATTTTCTGCTTATGCAGTCCGGGCTGGTATAAAATTATGGGCTTTTCTCACCAGCCTGGTCCCAGCTGAAAAGATGCGAGAAGTTGCAATCTATGGCACTCAGGTCGTGAAAGTGACCGGTTCGTACGATCAGGCCAAACATGTTGCTGCCGAATTTGCGCGCCAGCGCAACCTGCATTTGGAAAGCGGGTCTCGTTCAATACCGGCTGTTGAGGCGATGAAAACAATCGCCTTTGAGATCGCTGAACAGCTGACCCATCAGCTCGACCCTGGGCATGGCAAAGCCGTAACGGGCATCCCTGGGAATGGCAGCCCATCAGCAGGCTCTGCCACAACCTGGCGGGTGCCAGACTGGTATTTCCAATCTGTGAGCGGTGGGTTGGGGCCTCTGGGCGTGCAAAAGGGATTTTTAGAACTTCAGCAAATGGGTCTGTCAAACCGTCTACCTGCTATGGCCTCCATTCAAACCGAAGGCTGCGCGCCAATGGCGCATGCTTGGCGGCAGAATTTGGAAGTTGCCGAGCCAATTCATTCGCCCCGGACCCATATTGCGACCTTATCAACCGGGGATCCAGGCAGGACTTATTCGCTGCTGCGGAATGGTATGCTCGCTGCCAGTCAGATTTTCCCCATGCCAACAGGTGCAGCCGGCACTGGAGGGGTGTTTGACAGCGTCAGTGATGAAGAGACATTTAGAACGATTCATATTTTAGCCAAAATGGAAGGGATTTCGGTTGAACCAGCCTCAGCTGTAGCTTTTGCCGGCTTGATTAAATTGGTACGGGCCGGCGTGATTAAACCGAGTGATACTGTGGTTGTCAATTGTACCGGTCATACAATCGCAGTAGAACGAACCGTATTGGGCGAGGGCTGGTCTCGTAATGTTGTTCTGCCATCTCAGGCTCGAGCGGATACGCCCCAAGAAGGCTTACTGGCAGCCCTTAGCCGGGTGACCGAAGACCGCTATCCGCGGGTAGCCATCGTTGACGATACCGAGCATGCCCGCCGGCTGATACGCCGCATCTTGCAATCACAGGGTAATTACACCCTGTTCGAAGCCAGTAACGGGCAAGAAGGGATAGAACTCGCCCAACGCGAGCTGCCCGATCTGATCATCCTGGATTTAATGATGCCGGAGTTGGATGGGTTTGCAGTTTTGGATAAATTGAAAGCAAATCCCGAGACTGCTTCAATCCCCGTTATCGTGGTTACCGCCAAAGAATTAACCCCCGAAGAGAAGAAACGTTTGGAAGGGCAAATCCATTCCCTGATGCAAAAAGGGGAGTTTATGAACGATGAATTGCTTGATGAAGTTCGGTCTTTGGTAAAGTAATTTGATTGCGAGATAAGGCTATCACATGAACCAGCGGTCGAAAGGGATCAACGCAGCATTAATTTCGGCGCTATTTTTGGGAATGGCTCCGGTCTTCGGGAGGCAGGCCATTTTATTTGGCCTGTCACCCATGGCTGTTGTTGCTATCCGGACGCTGGCTGCAGCCCTTTTGCTGTTGGGGATCATGGCGATCTTTTACCGCAGATACCTTTACATCTATCCAGCCGGGCTGCTGGGATGTTTACTGGCAGGTTGGATCAATGGGATCGGATCCCTATTTTATTACAATTCGCTTGGCAGGATCGATGCGGGTGTAGGCCAATTGATCTATTCGCTCTATCCGCTCTTCCTTGTCCTGTGGCTATCCCTTGACCGCCAATCACCGAGTCGGCTTACACTGATTCGGATTGGGTTATCACTTCCAGCAGTTTTTTTTCTTACCCAAAATAACCATCAGCAGATCGATTTAATTGGTTTTGGGGAAATGTTAATCGCCTCGGCCCTGTACGCCCTACACCTGCCAATTAACCAACGCGTCTTGTATGATATGCCAGCCCCGACGGTAACCCTTTACACTTTACTTTCAATGAGCGCGGTTGTGGTGCCGGTATTTTTATTCTCGGACAATCCATCCCTTTTGGCATTGAACCATGCTGCCTGGGGGCCTTTGGTCGGGCTTACATTGGTCACATTCTTTTCCAGGATTACGCTGTTTTTAGGAGTAAAACATTTGGGAGGCATGCAAACCGCTCTGCTGGGTCTCAGCGAATTGTTGGTAACAGTCCTTTTCGCCTACGTGATTTTGCATGAAAGGCTCAGTTCTTTGCAATGGGTCGGAGCCATCCTTTTGATGAGCAGTTTACTCCTGGTGGGCTTGGAAAAAACGAGCCCGCGTAAATTACAGCAGAGCGGCTGGTTAAACTGGCTGAACCCGCCTGCCGTACCTACTTTTCCTTTGAGTGACACTGATCCTGAGATTTGAATAGCAGCACGATTCCCAGTATCTGACCGTCAGAGCGGAGCCGCGACGTTGTCAAAGGCCTGGGGGCCGATCGGCGGCCTCCTGCTTTAAGCGCACCTGCTCGATAATGCCCGCCAGTTGGCTGGCGATCATAACCAATGATTGCTCATCCTGAGTTGTGAAAGCATCGTTCTTCAGACTTTCAATCGCAATAACACCGATAATTCCGCCCCGGTATTTCAGCGGAGCAGCCAGGAGAGACTGAATATTACGCTCCCTGGTATAAAAACGGGGTGCCTTCTTGATGTCTCCAGTTCGATACGGCACGCCACTTTCCACAACATACCCCAATATGCTCTCAGGAATTGGGATACCCAGCGGAGTGGGATCAAGATTATCACCAAATTTCTTCAAAACCTTACTCCCAGGTTCCATCAGAAGAATGACCACCTGTTCCATGCGGAAGGCGCGCGAAAGTCGGTGAACCAGGCGAAGCGCAATCTGGGCAGGTTCAGTTTCAACCGTTGCCGCAGATACCAGTTCGCTTAACAAGACATATTGCTGCAAATAGCAAGCGAGATCTGCAAAAACTATCGCACTTTCAATCGCGTGGGATAGGCGTTCTAAAATCCAGGCGGCTCGATGCCGATCTTTTTCATTTAATCCTTGCGGACTTGCTGAGGCAAGAACCATAACACCGATCAACCGCTGTCCAACCAGGACTGGAAGGGTTATAAACGAGCCGGCTAAGAATGGTAGTTCTCCAGCCCTGACAAACCCTGGGAAATGTGCAGGCCCACTGGAAATGATGCCTTGCATAGTGGCTTGCAGTAAACGCAACTCCCGAGCAGAAAGAATTGGGATTCGGCTGCCAAGCACGGCCGGATCATAATTCCATTGCGCTTCGATCCGAAAAATATCACCCATCCGAATTGCCAGATAACCAGCAGCAATTGGAAGGGATTTGCTCATCACCTGGATGATCCATTGAAAAACCTTTTCAAGATCATTGGCTGCCCCCAGACTGAAATCCTTGGGCCAAATTAGATTTTCATCGAATTCAGCTCCCGCTGAGTTGAATTTTTGGGAAGGATCCATTAATACCAGTATCTTGAAAAATTCCCGACTCTCTCTCGATAGGTGCTCCCCTCCAACAATTATTGCTGTTTGAGCTTCAGAATTCGGAAATAGAAAGATCCGATCGCACCCCAGGGAGGTGGCAGTGTTGTTTACCTGACGGCTGCGAACCCGACCGCTGCTCAGCCCACCAGCTATCCAGGCTTTATTACCTGGAAGCCATAGATGGCTCTTAATTTCCCTGCAGCGCAGTTTACTTAAACCTGCATCGAGAAGGACTACCCAATTCGATCCATCCATCTGCACCCAAACAGCCCAGCGAGCGCCTGCTAGCTTGATGGTCCGATCTAGCTGAACAACTATACTCTTCGGATAATCTTCCATCGTTTCTCCATGTCTATGGGATAATTCGATCTGCTTCTGCAGGCCCAAGACAGAAATTGCGGGGAAAAAGGGTGCGCGCGGAGAAACACTCTCCCACGCACACCGATTATGCCTTGATCAATTCCGCAGCTATGAACGGATAAGAGATAATAGAAGTTTGTTTTCGTCAATCATTTCACCGCTTTTATTCACAGCTTACCGATTATAGCATCGGATATCAGGTTGAGCCTCTTAAGGGATAACATATTCAATTATATTTTCAAAGTTCGTATTTTATTGGAGCTACACTCCTATAAAATACGAGCCACATCAATTACATATCGGCACTCGTTCTAACAGTGGAGCACTCAAAGTTTGTAGATTTGGTGTTCGGTTTGTGCGGCTGACGCCGCACAAACCGAACACCATAATTATTTTTCTGCAACATTTGAGTACACCCTCTTCTAACGGGTATAACGCAAAACTATCGGCAAGATTAGTTTTGGCATTCAAGGATGGCCTGCCAGGTAACTTCAAAACGTTGGCTGTGCAATTCGCTCAAAGCGGCTAACATGGCTTGCCCATTCTCGCGTTTCCAACCGCGTCCTTGGCGCTTCATACGATGATGGACGACCGTATTGATGCCGCTTTCCACGGTTCCGCTTCCAATGGGATAACCTTCCAGGCGGAAACGGGCATACTCCATTTTGGGCTGGCGGATCTCGAAATAGCCCGGAGAATTGCGAATGTCGGCAGAGCAAGCGATTGCATTCCAGTCCAAGGCCTGCAAGCTGAGCACGACATCTTCGACGCGGCCATGCCACAACTGATCCAGGCACGTTTCGGCCCATTGGCGGGTTTGGGGCGTGCCTTCCCCGAAAGCGGCCTTAGCCACTTTCCACAGGCGTTCATTGGCATGCGACCAATCCACGATTTGCACGGCTTGGGGGTAATTGGTCGTGGTGATCCGTTCGATCCAGGGTGCGCCATCATTAACCGAACTCAGGCGTGGACAAGCTCCCAACTGCCGCCGCAAGCCTTCCAGGTACTGATGTTGGCCCATCTCATCGGCATCCCACAAGCCCGCTTGGTAACTATGTCGCTGCAACACCGGCTGCGGCCCTTCGGAAGTCATACCACCCGTTTTTGCTCTGGTTTCCAGTCGGACTTCAGAAATCACACTCAGCTTGACTTCCTTCCAACCTTCTTCCCGCAGCAGGATCATGCCCCCATCCGTCGAAAGGTTGGCCTGACCTGAGACCGGAGCTTGCCCTGCAGGTGAGGCCACATCCCCTGCGTCCGCTTTGTCCGTAAACACTGCCTGCGCTTCCCCTACTCGTTTAGCTTCCACGGCTTGCCCCCATCCCACCGTGACCCGACCCAGGCTATCGGGCGACATCGCCCCTCCCACGGCTTCCGTGTAGGCTACCGCAGCCAGATCAAACGACTTGGCTTGCAACCCTTGCCGAACAGCTACCCGAGCCGCTCCTTCACTCCAATGGTCGCTGCGCAGCTTCAGCTTGCGATCCAGGGGGAAAAAGCGTCTCCCCCGCACACTCCGGACAGACGTAATAAGCCCGTTCCAAAACCGCATCGCCTTCCAGTCCATGCACCGACCACTTCCGATAGCCTTCAAATTCTAGCCTACACCCACATTTCGGACATTGCGGTGCTTCCACCTGGAAACCGGTGTCGCGACCGTTCACCAAGATCTCAATCTCGGTTCCCATCAACTCCCGCCGCCGTTTCCGTACTTCGGCCTCGATCTCCCCAAAGCTGGCTTCCGGGTGTTCGTCATACCAGCCCTCCAGTTGATCGTACTTCTGGCCGGCAGCTTCTAAAAAGGCTGCTCGGCGTCGGGTTCTTGATATTCTGCGTGTCATCGTTTTTCTTCCTCATTCGGCTGATTTGATTTACTCCCTAAGTTTACTCCCGGTCGCAGGTTTCAGCTATTCCATTCCCCCGATACTTTTGCGTTATACCCCCCTCTAACAACCACTGCTTCCCTCCCTCCAGCTATGTTATACTGCATGGAGCAAAGTGTGTGAATCAATCCAACTTAAATCATTGAAATCTCAGGAGTATAACAGCATGAAAGATTTTCTCGCGATCGCCGACTATACATCGCAAGAGATCCAGGATTTGCTTGATCTGGCTGTGCGTTTGAAAATTGAGTGGAACTCGGGCGGGAATCCACCACTTTTCAAAGGCAAAGTTTTGGCAATGATCTTTCAAAAACCAAGTTTGCGAACCCGCATCTCGTTTGATATGGCTATGCGGCATATGGCGGGGGATGCATTATACCTGTCCCCGGCAGAAATTGGACTCGGTAAGCGCGAATCAATTGCCGATGTTGCCCGAGTGCTTTCGGGATATGTTGAGGTACTGATGGCCCGGGTTTTTGAACATGAGCACGTGCTTGAGCTTGCTCGTTGGTCAGATATCCCGGTGATTAATGGCTTGAGCGATTATAACCACCCTTGCCAGGGGATGGCAGATGCGCTCACAATCTACGAAAAATTTGGCAGCCTGAAAGGGTTGAATGTCACATTTATCGGCGATGGCAATAATGTTGCCGTTTCGCTTCTGCATGTCTGCGCTAAACTCGGGGCGAATTTCACGCTAGCCAGCCCAGAGGGATACGATCTCGCCGCGAAAGCACTTGTCATTGGCGAAAAATTTGCTGCAGAAAGCGGTTCAACGATCCATTTGCTGCGTGATCCGCACGAGGCAGTTGCTGGGGCCAATGTAATTTATACCGATACATGGACGAGTATGGGCCAGGAAGAGGAAGCGAGAAAGCGCGAACAGGTGTTTCCACCCTATCAGGTGAATGAAGCTCTGGTAGCGGAAGCTGCGAAAGATGTCATTGTCATGCACTGCCTGCCAGCTCATCGCGGACAAGAAATCACCGACGCTGTCGCCGATGGTCCACATTCTAAGCTCTTTCCACAAGCCCATAATCGCCTGCACGCGCAAAAGGCAATTCTGGCCCGATTGTTAAGGGTAGCTTGATATGAAATCCAGCCAGTACATCGAGCTTGAAGAAAAATATGGCGCCAACAATTATCACCCGCTGGATGTCGTTATTACCAGGGGAGATGGTGTTTGGGTGGAGGATGTCGAAGGTAATCGCTACCTGGATTGCTTGAGTGCATACTCTGCACTTAATCAGGGACATGTGCACCCGAAAATATTAGCTGCTCTACAAGAACAGGCCGCCCGGCTAACCCTGATTTCGCGCGCTTTTCGGAATGATCAACTCCCCTTACTTTATCAAGAGCTTAATAATTTGACAGGGTATGAGATGGCTTTGCCCATGAACAGCGGTGCTGAAGCGGTTGAAACGGCGATTAAGCTGGCACGCAAATGGGCTTATCAGGTCAAAGGTGTGCCGCGCCATCAGGCAGAAATTATCGTATGTAATAGCAACTTTCACGGGCGGACAGTTACAATCATCTCATTTTCCAGCGAACCATTATACAAGGAAGATTTTGGTCCATTTACACCCGGTTTTATCCCTGTGCCCTATGGAAATGCTGAAGCAGTTGCAAAGGCGATCACTCCTAACACTGCTGCCATCCTGTTTGAGCCGATTCAAGGTGAAGCAGGCGTGATTGTTCCGCCTGCGGGCTACATAGAAAAACTTCGCCAGATAAGCTCACAAAATAGCGTATTATTGATCGCTGACGAAATCCAAACTGGCCTTGGAAGAACCGGGCGCTTACTTGCCTGTGATCACGATCATGTTCGCCCGGATATGGTCATCCTGGGAAAGGCTCTCTCAGGTGGATTCTATCCTGTTTCGGCCGTCCTGGCCGACAAGCCGATTATGGGATTGATCCATCCTGGCGAGCATGGTTCAACATTTGGCGGCAACCCACTGGGCGCTGCCATTGCCAGAGCAGCGCTAAGAGTGATTGTCGATGAGAAGTTGATTGAAAATGCGGCTGAAATGGGTGAATACTTTGTAGACCAGCTGGCCGAAATACCAAGCCGGCACGTTAAAGAAGTGCGAGGCAAGGGATTGTTGATCGGTGTTGAACTTAAACCAGAAGCCCAAGGTGCCCGACGCTTTGCAGAAGCACTGAAAGAGCAGGGTATTCTTGCAAAAGAAACCCACCAGAATGTAATCCGCTTCGCTCCACCATTGATTATCGATCGTGAGACGTTGGATTGGGCGATACCAAGAATTCGCACAGTTCTAACGATGGAGTAATAAGTGGCTTTGAGAAATTCTGAATAATTGCAAATATAAGCTAAATATGTGGAAACTGGATTGGAATAAACGTCCAGTTTCTTAAGGTCAAACCATACGACTGGAGATCTTCTGAGGTGAAATATGAATATTGGCATTCCAAAAGAGCGACGCTCGTTTGAGTATCGAGTTGGTATGTCACCGGCAGGGGTGAGCATGTTGGTTGAAAATGGCCATACATGCTACATTGAACATGATGCTGGTCTCGGGGCGGGTTTTAGCGACCAGGAATATCAGCAATCCGGTGGACGGATTGTTTATACACCCCACGAAGTTTTTGGGCGCGCTGATATGCTGCTTAAAGTAGCCCGCCCAATAAAAGAAGAGTTGGAATGGCTCCGCCCCGGCTCAGCGTTAGCAGGGTTGCTGCACTTAGGTTCTGCCCGGCAGGACAAACTCGATCACCTGCTCGAGAATCAAATAACTGCCATTGCGCTTGAACAAATACAATTGGCAGATGGTACAGTTCCTGTGCGACGCCCGCTTAGCCAGATCGGCGGACGCATGACCGCCCAGATAGCATCCCGTCTATTGCAGAACAACGCTGGTGGTAAAGGGATCCTGCTAGGCGGTGTGGCCGGCGTGCCGCCTGCAGAAGTCGTTATTATTGGGGCTGGGATCGTGGGACGCTGCGCTGCTGAAGCGTTTATTGGGATGGGTGCCCATGTCACCGTGCTAGATACCGACATCATGGCGCTTCAGAGAATTTTTGATCATAATCCCGGTATCGTCACCATGATCTCCAATCAGATTAATATTGCCCGCGCATGTGCATACGCCGATGTCGTCGTAGCAGCAGTGCTAGTGCTAGGCGAACGCCCACCCATCGTTGTCTCCCGTGATATTGTCCGGGCAATGAAACCGCGTTCTTTGATTATGGACCTCAGTATCGATGAAGGCGGATGTGTGGAAACCTCACGTCCCACCACACACGAACATCCAACATTCTTAGACGAGGGCACAATTCACTACTGTGTCCCCAATATTCCCGGGATCGTTGCCCGCACTTCAACCCATGCGTTCCTCAATGCTGCTTTCCCATTCATACTGGAAATGGCAAACAGTGGGATCGATCAAGCCATTGCGAATAATCCGGCAGTCGAACATGGCGTTGCAACGTACAAAGGCCAGCTTCGCAATGTTTCCCGGCTATCGCAGATGGGCTTGATGGAGTAACCCATGGACTATAACAAACTTTATCTTTCGCGCGTTGCTACTCCGGAAGAAGCTGTTAAAAACATCCAGGATAACCAGCGGTTATTTCTGACTGGAAACTGTTCGGTACCGCAAAAAACTTTGGCAGCCCTGGTTGAATATGCACCCCAACTGAAAAATGTCGAAATCTGCCAGGCATTGAGTATTGGACCGGCGGATTATGTCGATCCCCATCTTGAGGGCCACCTGCGGGTTAACACAATGTTCATTAGCGCCAATGTGCGCAAAGCAGTTCACGAGGGGCGGGCTGATTTTACACCTGTGCTGTTATCCGAGTTCACGCTGCTTTTCAAAAACAAAATCCTGCCCATCGATGTAGCTTTGATACATTGCTCCCCCCCGGATGAACACGGCTTTTGCAGCCTGGGTATTGAGGTAGGTTTAACCAAATCGCCAGCCGAGTCGGCCAAAAAAATCATTGCAGAAGTCAACCAGCAGATGCCCCGCACCCTTGGAGATTCATTTATCCATGTCAGCCGGTTGCATCATATCGTACCGGTGGATTACGAACTGCCCGAAATGCTGATGAGCGAATCGCAGATAGATCCAGATACCGAGCGAATGGCTGGGTACATTGCCGAGTTGATACCCGATGGAGCGACCATTCAGATGGGGATTGGCGCAATCCCAGACGCAGTGCTCAAATATCTTTTTGATAAGAAAGATCTGGGAATCCACACGGAACTATTCTCGGATGGTGTAATCGACCTGGTTGAAGCTGGCGTAGTGACGAACGCGCAGAAGAATATCCATACCGGAAAAATAACAGCCGGGTTTATACTGGGCAGCAAACGGCTCTATCGCTGGGTGGATGATAACCCTCTGATCGAACTGCATCCCACAGAATACGTGAATGATCCATTTGTGATTGCCCAAAACAACCGCCAGGTTGCAATCAACTCAGCCATAGAAGTCGATCTGACCGGACAAGTCTGTGCCGATAGCATTGGGCCGAAGTTGTACAGCGGGGTAGGTGGACAATTAGACTTTATTTATGGCGCAGCACGCTCAAAAGGTGGTGTCCCCATCATCGCCCTGCCCAGTACGACTACCTTGAAGAATGGAGAGGTCATTAGCAGAATTGTGACGATGTTGAACCATGGAGCCGGCGTAGTCACCACGCGCAACCATGTACGCTACGTAGTGACTGAATATGGAGTTGCCGATCTTTATGGAAAGACTATCCGTCAGCGGGCCCAGTCTTTGATAAACATCGCACACCCAATGTTTCACGAAAAACTAATGAGCGAGGCCAAATCGCTTAATTATCTATAAATCGCTATTTTACAACCTTTGCGGGTTTACTTTTGACGGTGGGTGGCGCGGGCGAGTCGTACACGCCGCCCACCAGCGATTATTCGAGTAGAAATTATATCCGTGGCCACAAAATTATTTGTCCAGATTTCAACGACCCGCCAAAATATCTGGAGGTAAGCATGGTTCGAACCAACCTGATCCCAAGATTCGCCAAGATAGTTGCCACAATCGGGCCAGCCAGTCAGGATGAAGCAATGATCGGCCACCTGATTCAGGCCGGTATGAATGTTGCTCGCTTAAATTTTTCGCATGGCCAGCATGATGACCATGCAACCGTTTACGAACGGCTTCGCGAAACTTCCAAAAGACTTCAAAAACCAATCACGATCGTCCAGGATCTGCAGGGGCCGAAAATAAGAACCGGCGAACTGGATGGCGGAAAAACAGAGTTGAAACCGGGTCAGAAATTTGTCTTAACTACGAAAAAGATACTGGGCAACGATAAAATCGTATCAGTAGATTTCCACGATCTGCCGCGCAGTGTCAGAACAGGGGGCAGGATTCTGTTGGATGATGGGAACCTGGAACTGGTTGTCACCCAAATCGAAGAAGACCAGGTGGAGACCCATGTTGTACTGGGCGGCATTTTAAAGCCTCATAAAGGCGTCAATTTGCCCGGAGCGCACCTGGATATCCCCAGCCTGACAGAAAAAGACCTCGATGATCTTGCTTTTGGGATCAAACTTGGGATTGATGCGGTGGCAATCTCCTTTGTCCGCAGCCCCAAAGACATCACCATGGTAAAACAGGCTATCAGCCGCCTATCCGTAGATAAAAAAGCGCTTCCGGTAATTGCGAAACTTGAGAGACCGGAGGCGTTGGATAATCTTGATGAAATTGTAGAAATTTCAGATGGTGTAATGGTCGCCCGGGGCGATCTGGGAGTCGAAATGCCGGCGGAAAGTGTTCCCATCGCCCAAAAGAGGATTATTGAAACTGCGAACCAGCATGGCAAAGTTGTGATAACAGCAACCCAGATGCTCGACTCAATGATCAATAACCCTCGCCCTACTCGCGCAGAAGCCTCCGATGTTGCCAATGCGATTTTTGATGGCACCGACGCAGTGATGCTTTCCGGCGAAACGGCAGCAGGGAAATACCCCATTCAGGCGGTTGAGATCATGAATGCGATCATATGTAAAGCCGAAAGCCACATGGCTGAGTGGGGTAAATGCCGAACAGTCGTCTCGAAGGATATCGATAGCGATGATACATATTTTATGACCCAGGCAGCCCGAGAGCTGGCCCACGACCGAAACGTCTCCGCTATAGCTGTCTTCACGAAAAGCGGTCGCACTGCCAGAATGATGTCTAAGACACGCCCGGAGGTTCCCATCCTGGCGTTTACCCCAGAACCTGACACCTACCATCGCTTAAGTCTATATTGGGGGGTCGTAGCTCAACTGGTCCCCCAGGTCGATACGATTGAGGATATGCTGGCAGCTGTTGAAAATAAAATGCTTGCAACCACACCCATTCAAATCGGTCAACAAATTGTGCTGATCTGTGGCTTTCCGGTCCATGCTGTCCGCCCTACGAATTTGGCTCTACTTCACACCGTTGGCGAGAATATTGTGCGCTAACCACTGGATTACCCTGAGACCACAGAACTATTGCATTCCAGAACGATTATAATTTGGGTGGGAGGCAAACGATGCCCGATCCCATCGCTTTCATACCCGGCAGATCACCCGAGACACTCGGCCCATTCGGCCGTTTTTTACCCCTGATCCAAGCCGGCGCAATAACTGCCTGGTTGGAGCTATATGCTGCCCCAGGAGATTGGATACTGGAACCTTTCGGCGCTTCACCGGCTGCGGTCATCGAAGCTGCCCGGGCGGGTTATCGGGTGTTGGTGGCCGCCAACAATCCGGTTGCACGTTTCTTGCTCGAATTAGCCGCCGATCCACCTGGCGAGGCAGATCTGCGAGCTTCTCTGGCGGCGTTGGCTGCCTCGACAAAAGGTACCCAGCGTCTTGAACCCCACATCCGATCGCTTTATTTGACACTTTGTGCCCAATGCGGACGAGAAATTGAAGCAGATGCTTTCCTGTGGGAACGCGATGCCCCAACCCCGTTTGGGAGATACTATACCTGCCCACATTGCGGAGATACTGGAGAGCATCCGGCTACTCAAGAAGATGCACAACGGGCTGCCCAGTATACTTCCAAAGGACTGCACTGGTCGCGAGCTCTTGAGCGAGTAGCGCCACTCAACGATCCCGACAGAACCCATGCCGAAGAGGCTTTGGATGTGTATCTCCCCCGGGCCGTTTACGCCCTATTCACATTAATTAATAAACTTGACCAGATAGCCCCATCTCCAGCAGCTTTAGATGCCCGGTCGGATTGGGCAGACCGCCAGCGCCATCTTGAAGCATTGGTATTATCGGCCTGCGATCAGGCAAATAACCTGTGGCCCTACCCTCAGGCTCGGGCTCGCCCACGCCAGCTTACGACCCCATCTCGGTTTAGAGAGAAAAATGTTTGGTTAGCCCTGGAGGATGCAGTAAAGCAGTGGTCCGGTACCGAGGGCTCTTCCCTCAAACCTGTCCCCTTGTGCATCTGGCCCGACCAGCCGCCTGCCAGCGGCGGCATCTGTCTGTATGAAGGCCGACTGAAAACCCTTAGCGAATCACTGGGGGAAATCAACATCCATGCGGTGCTGGCTGCCCTACCCAGGCCAAATCAAGCCTACTGGACCCTATCCGCTCTATGGGCAGGCTGGTTATGGGGCCGGGACTCAGCCGCGGCTTTTAAGAGCGTCTTACGCCGCAGACGATATGATTGGGCCTGGCACACTACTGCCTTGCATGCCGCACTATCCAGCCTGACAGCTCAACTCAATTCCGGTACCCAAATCTGGGCAATTTCTGGAGAAGCTGAACCCGGTTTGATTTCCGCGGCAGCAATCTCCGCCCGGATGTCGGGCCTGTCACTTCAAAACATCAGCCTGAGAGATGAAGCTGATGAAGTCCAAATCACCTGGAAAACGATTGCCATCGCGGGTCAACGGCCTCTGTTAAATCAATTGGAACAGCCCTTTCTTAACAAACAACTGCAGCAGACTGCAATTCAGGCTGCCCAAAAGCTGCTTCGACAGCGCGGAGAACCCAGTCGGTACTTGCATATTCATTCGACAGCGGTACAAGCAATCTTAGCCTCACCTGAATCTGCTAAGATTGCCGGCCTGGCCCCGGCAGATGCCTACAGCCAGCTGCATGGCCCTTTACAAAAATTATTTACTTTTCAGAATGGGTTTTTACGTTACGGCGGAAGCGAACACTCTCCTGAAGTAGGCTATTTCTGGCTGCGTGAGGATCAGGAATGTGCATTACCATTGGCTGACCGCCTGGAAATCAGAATCGTTCAAATGCTGCAAAACCAACCCGGGATTCAAGATTCTGATATTGACCGGGCTATCTGTGTTGAATTTCCCGCCTTGGAAACCCCCGAACCATCTGCTGTGCGCGCATGCCTGGAATCTTATGGAGAACAACAACCACCTGAAAGTGGTCACTGGCAGATGCGAGATCAAGATGCGCCTGCATTCCGGAGAGACGATCTGGCAATGATGAAAAATTTGATCTCTCAGCTTGGTGAACGAGCCGGGTTTCAGGTAACTGGAGATACCAATCCGCTGCCGATGGGGCAATTCATCCTGGAATGGCGAGACCCCTCTGGAGATGTTAGATTTGCATATTACGTGATTGCCTCAGCCCTGCTCAGCAAAGTACTCACCCACCGCCTGCCAGATGACCATCAGGCAATTATTGTCTGCCCTGGTGGGCGCGCTGGTCTAATTGACTACAAACGAAAAAACAACCCCCATTTGAATCAACGGCTGGAGAACAATTGGTATTTCGTCAAATTTCGCCATATCCGTCGTTTAGCTGAGCACAGCCAGATTGATCCTAGCAGTTTTCTAGATCAACTCTTGCTGGATCCCTTAAGCAATCAGGACCCTCAGATGCAGCTGCTTTAGCCAAACTCAAGGCAAAACATTCGGCACGATAATTTCTGGTGTCAGCGTGGGGGTTCCTGTTGGAGAAGGCACGCTGGTTGGGATCTCAGTTGAGGTTGGCGTAAATGTAGGCATTACCGTTGGCGTCAGGGTTATGGTCGGCGTAAGGGTGGGCGTCGGGGTTTCTGTAAACGTCGGCGTCGGAGTAGGTGTAGGGGTTGGAACAGCCAGATTCACCGTCATTTTTATTTCTGCATGGGTGTCTTCCGAACTGTGAAGATACAAGCGCAATGTAATCGGCCCACTATAATTGTCCTGGATTAATTCTTCCAAATTCCAGATCGTGAGGACATCTGAATTAGCAATCGGCTGTCCCTTTTGTTCGAGTGTTTTCCAATCGACTGGATCTTCCCCGCGCCCATAATCTAAGCGCCAGTAATCGAACCATTGGGTGGCAAAAGCGATTCCACTGATCGAGATCGGGCTCGTTCTGATGGTATCACCGGCGCGGAGCGAAGTTATTTCCAGCTTGGGACGCGGATCATCCGCACGGCACTCTCTGGGTGGCGTAAAAGAAATCTCCTTGGGGAAACCATTGGCTTCCAGCCAAGCCTGCCCCTGCGAATCCCTTCTGACCCACTTCCTGGCCCAGGAATCAACTACGTTCAGGACAAACCTCTCGTCAGCAAAATCCGAACAAGCACCCGAGGCTATTAACCCCGTCCAGGTATCCAGCTGAACTCTTTGCCAGAGATCTTCCTCTTGCGGCAGGGGAGGTTGGTCAGCAGCGAAAATTTCGGTACGCTGATTGGGGCACCACTGCGAAGGTAGTGTGCCTGAAACCGAACAAATGGCATACTCAGCAATACCCGCAGGCCGCGAGAATGGTGATGGATTGCCACCTGTTACCTGTTGAATTGCTGTTTGCATGAACTGCGCCCAGATGGGTGCAGCACCTGTTAGGCCGCTGGTATCCTGCATGGGGGTAAAGTCTGCATTTCCGACCCATACACCTACCGCCAGGTCCGGGGTGTACCCGAGAGTCCAATTATCCCGAAAATCGTTGGTGGTCCCAGTTTTGGAGGCTGTCTGAAATGGCAGGTTAAGGATTGAATTCGGGCCAAAGGCTGGTGTACGAGCCTGATTATCTGACAGTATAGAAGAAATTAAATAGGCGTGCTCAGCGCGAATGACTTGCTCGCCAACAGGCCGGTTATACTCATACACGGTCTCGCCTTGAAAATTTAGGATCCGGGAAATTGCTACCGGAGGGACGCGGCGGCCGTTATTCGCAAATATGCTATACGCCCCTGTAAGCTCCAACAGGGAGACATCTCCCCCGCCAAGTGTCAGAGAGAGACCATAGTCTTCCCGGTTTAAGGTGGTTATTCCCATCCGGCGGGCAAATGAGATAAATCCGTCTTCGCCCGGCAAGTCAGGGTTGTCATAGATATGGATGAAGTCCAGCGCTTTGACAGCAGGAACATTATAGGAATTTGCCAGGGCCGATCGAAGGGTTACAGGCCCGTGAAATCGCCCATCATAATTTACAGGCTTATAAGGCGGACTGGGGTCTTCCGGCCGCCCGGAAGGAGGAAACTCAGACGGCACGTCCCAGATCAAAGTTGCGGGTGTCCAGCCTTTTTCAAAGGCTGCTGTATACGTCAGGGGTTTAATGGATGAGCCCGGCTGGCGCGGATTGATGGCCATATTGACCTGGCCCGAGGTCGCATCATTGTAAAAATCGGGGGACCCGACCATGGCCAGAATTTCGCCCGTCGCGGGCCGCATAGCTACCAGAGCGCCGCCGGTCGCGCGTTTGTCCGCCAACCCTGCAACCTGCTCAGCTACCAGGCGCTGAGCCAGATCCTGTAATCCGGGGTCCAGAGTAGTGTAAACGCTGAACCCAGATCTATAAATCGTTTGGGGGTCATATTGTGATTCCAGCAAATAACGAATATAGTCTACCCAATGAGGATAGCGTATCTGGATGTCCGGAGATTTAAACTCAAAGTTCTTGGCCTCATTGGCGGCCTGAATAACCATGACTGGATCGATACATATACGCTGCGGACTATTGCTGACATAGATACAACCCTGCCTCTGACTTGCCTGATACATTAGTACCAAAACGTCTTCTTGCCGGCTGAAAACCAGGTCGGGACGCGTATAAACATCATAGACAGACGGTGCCTGGATAAGCCCCCCAAGCAGGGAAGCCTGTCCTAAGGTCAATTGATCTGCTTTAACACCAAAATATGTTTCTGAGGCTGCTTCCACACCATAAGCCAGATTCCCAAAGTAAACCTCATTCAAGTACAGCTCCAGAATTTCGTCTTTGGAATACCGGCGGGTGATCTCCGCTGCCAGAACCGCCTCCCTGATCTTGCGTGAATACGATTGCTCAGTCCTTTCTTCCGGTGTGAAAAGTAGTGTGCGGGCAAGCTGTTGGGTGATGGTAGAGGCACCCGATACAGTCTCACCGCTCTGGTAATTCTGCCAAAAAGCCCGTACGATGGCGAACACATTAAACCCGGGATGATTGTAAAATTCTCCATCTTCGGTGGCAATTGTGGCCGCTACGAGATAAGGTGAGATTTTTTCCAGTGGAACATAGGTCCGGCGTCCAGCGTTTGGGTCGAGAATCTCATAGAGGATATTGCCATTACGATCGAGAATACGGGTTGTTTCAAATTGAGATGCTCGCGTACGTAAATCGTTGATGTCGGGCAGATCAGAGGCTATCCGGTAATACTGAAGCAACACAAAAGACAATCCACATAATCCAACCACAACCAACACAAAAATCGTGGCAATTAAGCCTCGCACAAAACATCCCAGGCCTTTTCGGTAGTCTACCGGGCGCTTTCGACTGGGAGGTGGAGGAGGAGGGGCATAATATTGCCTTTCAGCTGTTTGAGGTTGAGTTGGCGGGCCGCCCGGGCGGCCAGCAGTTGGCCGACGGGGTGTTGAACGGTATGCAGCTGGGGATACACGGGTGGCATGGACATCAATCTCATCGACCCGGCGGGGAAGTGGAAAACCATATTGATCGACGGCTGGAAGGCCGCGAGGTGGGGTGCGCCCCTGGTAAGGTGGTGGAGGCGATGGTTGTGGCAAATCCGATTTGCCCAGTTTAACTGGTTCAGTATCTTCCGGTTTAATTTCATTCGTCGGCTGGGCAGGTACCGTCGCTCCAAGGTCCTGGTCTGGCTCTTCTCCCTGCGTGTACCAACCACCAGTCGCTTCCGGCTCACCTGTCGGATGGGAGCGCTCAGCTTTTTGATCTGTCGAATCCTGCCCAAACCATCCACCGGTCATTTCAGGATCCCCGGTAGGGTGCCGGTTGGCTTCTTCGGTCGATTCCTGCGGATCTTGTTCTTCTTCCGATTCGGATGATAAGCGCCGAAAACGCTCGCGCGGATCTTCTTCTGGCGGATTGGTCGGTGAATTAGACATAAGTTCCCTATAATTGTGTCAAACTCTAGAACAACTCAGATTTTTCTCAGGTTCTCTCCGAGAATAGTATTCTAGTAGCAAATGATGTGTGAGGCTCTCGGTACAATAACTAAAACTCTGCTTGATTTTTCGGCAAGAACTGAAGGTTGTCATGCGACCGAAGGGCGGGTAGCAAAAATGGCCTTCCATGCGCCTTTCATGACTACTTCTGCCTGCTGATTTCGAACATCCAATTGTATCGTGACCAGACCAGTGCCTGTCCGGCGCAATTCTTTGGTCTCCAGCACTTCGATATCAACATGGATCGTGTCCCCGATAAATACCGGTTTAATAAATTTCCATTCGTTGATTTCGCGGAAAAAAACTACTGTGCCTTCCATTAATCCTGTCTGAACGGTCAAACCGGAAGCGATCGACAGGACCAGTAACCCATGTGCCACCCTCTGACCCGCTGGTGAAGATTGGCTGTATACAGCATCAGTGTGAATTTGATTATAGTCACCGGAGAATCCCGCAAATGTAACGATATCGCTCTCAGTTATTGTCCTGCCAGCTGTTGTAATTTTCTGGCCTGGCTCAAATTCTTCAAAATACATCCCGCGGGGTGATGTTGGCAATGGGCTCATGCTTTTTCCTCTCACAGATGACAGGTAAGGTCATCGAGTTGCTAGGAGTAGGTACTCCGATTTGCTCCATTCTAGCATAAAACACCACCAAGCACCTCCTTATTGGGGGACTTGGAATTCCACCAAAATACTGTGCGCCTTGAAAGCTTTTTTACGGCATCCACCCAACAATCGCTCAACCCGATACCTTGCTACAGGCGTTTATTGGTTGTCTCGGCAAATTGTCTCCTGTAGAAATGAGTTTAAGTGCGTTCGTACGCTCACACTCCCAAATCTAGAATCATTTTAAGTTGATTTCCTAAGGACCGACAAAATTCACCTGCAAAAACCTTTGACCTCCAAGGCAAGATACCATACAATTTAGATATGCGTGAGTGGAACCTCAAAACTGGCGACCCTCTGACCCTGGTGATTGCAGCAGATGCACGTTTGGGTCCTACCAGCTACACAGACGATCAAATCTGGGAGCTTTCCCTTTTAGAGGGTGCACCCCCTGCAGTTGCCATTCAAACAACCTTCGGTTTACGAGCCCGAGCCTTCCGGATTTTTCCTCGATTTCAGGAAGGTATACGGGCGTCTTCAGATCCCGCAGACTTTGACATTCAGCCCACTGTAACGAAGATATTTCCTAACTATATTTGCCTGAACTTTTTTCCATTTCCAGATCTAGACGTTACAGCTGAGTATTGGGTTCCCGCATCGAATTGTTTGGCGGGAAGATTCCAACTACATAACAAGCAGGGCCAAAGCCGGCAAATCCAGGTAGAACTGATCGGGCAGCTGACCCCAACCGAGGGAGAAAGGATGGCTTCGCTCGAATTTCAGGCTGCCCCTATTCTATCTGGATCAACTGGGAATATATTCCCAGTGATTTTCCTCACGGGTGGTTCTCGGGCAGAAACGGGTTCTTACCCAGCGCTGAGCCAGACTATCGAGATCTTACCTGGTGAGACTGTCTCCCTGGCTTGGGTGCACGCAGCCCTTAACAGCGTGCAAGATTCTTTCCAGGTTGCCCGCCAGACAGCTGCCAGAAACTGGGATGCTGAAATAGCCCGGATTGAACTGGTCAACGGAGGTGTGCTTGAAATCTATACCGGAGAACCGGATTGGGATGTAGCATTGGGATTGGCACAAAAAGTTGCCTTCTCCAGCTTGATCGGACCAGACCAGAATCTGCCCTACCCTTCCTTCGTATTGAATCGATTGCCTGATCAGGGCTATTCAATCCGGGGCGATGGCAGTGATTATTCCCATTTATGGAATGGTCAGAGCCCTTTGGAAGCCTGGTATTTGTGTGAAATGCTCCTGCCGTCCTCCTCTAAACTTGCGGAAGGCATCTTGTTAAATTTTCTAGCCGTACAGGCGGAAGATGGCACAATTGATTGGAAACCGGGCCTGGGTGGGCAATCGAGCCACTTAATGGCAACCCCGGTTCTTGCCAGCCTGGCTCTTAAAATCTTCGAAACAACCGAGAACCAGGAATTTATTCGGCAGGTATTTCCAGGCTTGTTGAAATTTGCCCAGGCTTGGTTTTTACCAAAACATGATCGCGATCAGGATGGCGTCCCAGAATGGGACCATCCAATGCAATCCGGCTCGGAAGACCACCCAATATTTTCACATTGGCATGATTGGTCGCAAGGGATAGATATAGAGTATACGGAAAGCCCAGCATTGTGTGGATTTCTTTTCCGGGAATGTATGGCTTTAATCCGCATGGCTGAGATCGTGGACCGCAAGGAAGTGATACCCTCATTACAATCGCTCGCTGAACATCTCGCCAGTGCGGTCGAGGCTTCTTGGAATGAGGCAGATTCTTCCTACCACGATTGGGACCGTGATACCCACTTAACTCCCGAAGGAGAATGGCTGGGCGAGCGGGAAGGTCCTGGTGAAATAGCCATCAACCAGAATTTTGAGGAGCCGGTCCGGCTGCTGGTTCATATCGAGAGCGATAGCGCCAGTGGAAGGCATCCCCAGATATTTATCCACGGAACCAGTGCAAGCGGCCATCGCAGGGTGGAACAAATAGACGAGAATCGTTTCAAATGGCATCTACAGCGAGGCAGGTTGACAGGCGAACGGGTGTATTCAACGGTCGAACGCCTGGAAATTCTGGGGCTGGAGCCCGGTGATAAGGTAGATGTCCACACAACCAGTTATAACTGCCTCAATCAATCTCTCCTGCTGCCTTTATGGGCTGGCATTCCCTCCAAGAAAAGGGCTAATCGCCTGGTCAAAAAGACCATCACAGCCACCAAAAAGTTTTGGCGGCCGTTTGGAATACCCGCCTGCATGCCTGCTCCTGCTATCCCCGATGCCCAGGTCTGCAACAGCATTAATTTATTCTGGAATGATCTGGTTGGTGAAGCCCTGCTCCGCTACGGATATCGGGACCTGGCAGCCGAGCTGGTTTCTCGTAATATGCAAGTCACAGTTCAGGCTCTTAAACAAGGCCGCTCCTTTCGACGCTACTATCATGCTGATGAAGGAAGCGGGTCCGGTGAGCGCAACGCTTTCACCGGGGTTGCGCCGATCAGCTTGTTTATTAAAGTATTGGGAGTCCGGGTCCTTTCACCCTTTCGGGTTGGGTTGGATGGATTTAATCCCTTTCCCTGGCCAGTTACGATAAAATATCGTGGATTGACAGTTCTTTGCCAAAAGGATAAAACCACTGTTGTGTTCCCTGATGGACAGACCGTAACTATTGAAGATCCTAAACCTCGGATCGTTTCGCTTGATATGCAGCATATATAAATGACCAACAGCCACATTTTAGAGATTGCAATCCTTCTGCTTTTTATTGCCACGCTGGTAGGTCTGGTTACGCGTCGCTTGCGTTTGCCGTACACCGTTGGATTGGTATTAATGGGATTAGGATTGGGCCTGATCAACCAATCTCAGATTGTCAATCTGCCAGCATTCATCGTCGATCTGGGGCCAGTTGTCCGAGAGACGATCACCCCTCAAATTATTCTTGGCCTTTTGGTGACACCACTCATTTTTGAGGCTGCATTCCATCTTAGCTGGGATGATTTACGCCGAGACCTGGGATTAATCCTGGCTCTAGCGGTTCCAGGCGTCATCTTGACCACAATTCTGGTTGGCGGTATCGTCTCATTGGGAGCCGACCTAACCGGGTTTGAGATATCACTGCCTCTGGCATTGGTATTTGGAGCCATGATGTCTGCCACAGATCCGGTATCGGTGGTTGCATTATTCCGATCGCTGGGGGTTCCCAAACGCTTGCAGGTGTTGATGGAAGGCGAAAGCCTCTTCAACGACGGCACGGCAATTGTTATTTTTGCCTTGATGGAAACGATTGTTTTTTCCACGCAGGGAACTACCGGGGGTAATTTCATGTTGACCCAGCTGACCGAGTTTGTGCGGGTCGCCGGGGGCGGTTTGGTTGTCGGTTTATTTTTAGGCTGGCTGGCGTCCCAGATGATCATCCAAATTGATGATCACTTGATTGAAACCACCCTGACCACTGTGCTGGCTTTCGGCGCTTACATGACGGCTGAACAGCTTCATGTAAGCGGTGTGCTGGCTGTAGTAGCAGCTGGATTAGTGAACGGGAATATCGGTCCACGGGGAATGTCACCGACTACCAGAATTGTCGTTACCAATTTCTGGGAGCTAGCTGCTTTTCTCTCAAACTCCTTTCTGTTCCTTTTGATCGGTCTAGAAATGAGGCTAGACGAGCTTTTATCCGGCTGGCAGCTCATTCTACTGGCGACCCTGGCTGTGCTGCTCGCCAGGGCAGTAGTTATTTATGGGTTGACCCTTATCAACCGGGGCATACCCTGGAGGTGGAGCCACGTGCTCCTGTGGGGTGGCTTAAGAGGTGCAATCTCTCTGGCTCTGGCCCTCAGCCTGCCCCTGGACGTAGGAAAGCAATTGCAACCGATGGTGTTTGGCGTAGTGCTGTTTACCATCGTTGTGCAGGGCGGCAGCATGCCACAGTTCGTGCGTCGTATCAACCTGGTAAAACGGAGCGAGATGAAAGAGGAGTATGAAAGACGGCATGCACGCGCTGTGGCTGCGCGTGCATCTTACGACCATCTCAAGAAAATGCACGAAGAGGGCTTGTTTTCTCATCACACCTGGGATTTAGTTTCTCCCCTGCTTGAACAGCATGCAACAACTCTGGCAATGGAGGTCAAAGAAGTCCTGGAAGCCGATCCGTCTGTCGAGGCCGAGGAATTAGATACGGCCCGGAGAGAAGGATTGAGAGCCCAGAGGAGCGCTTTGATCGGGCTGTTGAAAGACGGGATAATATCCGAAGAAATCTATTCTCAACTGGTACGCGGAATTGATATGGAATTGACGGGCGATGGAGTACGTTGGGGAGAGTTTGTGATGCTGAATTCTGTCAACACTTATTCGGTAAAAATATTAATGACTGCTGTCATCCAAATCCAGGATGTCGAAAAAGCCATCAGCTCATTGAATGAAGCCGGGCTTTCCGTGACCCGAATGTCAAGCAGCGGCGGTTTCCTTGGACGGCGGAATGTCACCCTCCTGATCGGCTTACCCGAAGGTTTCGAGCCTACTGCTGTCCAGATCCTGAGCAAAGCTTGCCGCCGCAGAGTTGAATATATCGCCACTCCGTTCGAAGGCGCTCCCTTTCATCCACCAACACAAACACCCATCAGCGTTGGGGGTGCTACGATCTTCACCTTTGAGGTCGAACGCTACGAGGAAATTTAATGAAATTGATCATCGCAATCATACGGGACAGTGATAATGAACCTGTTTCCAAGGCATTAATAGACCATGGCTTTCGAGTTACGCGCGTATCATCCACTGGTGGCTTCTTAAGACGCGGCTCAAGCACGTTGATGATCGGAACTGCAGATGAGAAAGTGGACGATGCGATCCAGGTCATAAAAGATAGTGCCGAGCCACCGATAAATCCGGGTTTTAAGAGGGCAACCCTATTCGTTTTGAATGTAGAGCAATATACCCAGGTATAAACTGAACAAGAATAAGTATCATGCCGTTCATTTTTCGTCAGATTTATATTCTCATTTAGTGGTCTTTTCGGCAAGTCACTTTAGAATAAAGTAGATATTGTGGTGTTCGGTTTGGGCGGCTTCACCGCCCAAACCGAACACCACACATCCTTCTTTTTTTGCAATGGATTTAGCGAAAATACCATTTAGTTTTTTGCAGGCCAACTTAATCTTTAAATTCTCGAAATTCCTCAACCTGATAGGTTAATACCTGAATCTTCTTTTGGCGCCAAAGCTCGTAATGGGCGCCCATCTTATCGCACAGGCTGTTCAAAAACTGGGCCGGGTCGGGAATTTTCTCCCAAACCTGGGGAAGAAATGTCGCCCGGTAACGACCATCTCGCAAGACCACACCATCGATGCCGGGACGCAGCTGGCTTAAAAGGTCCTCAGGGTCGCGATATTTCAACTGGGCTGGGGCAGTTAAACGGGAGATTTCGATCTCGATCTCATCCAACTCTTCTGCTTGAACGGGCGGAAACCGATAATCATGTTGAGCTGCGCCAACGGCATGCTCCTGCACATCCATCGCCAGCGGTAACGTTGCTTCTAAAGTACCGATGCAGCCTCGCAGATCCCCGGCCTTAGTAAGGGTTACAAACGAGGCGCCATCCTGGCACAAGCGCTCCGACAGAGAAGTGAGATCTAAAATTGGGTGAGGATGGCCCTGCACTGCAGCAATCAAAGCTTGCCGAGCAATTTGTAATAAAATGGCGCGTTCTTCCGTCGTCAATCGGTCATCCATGAGTATTCCCCGCCAGTAATGCCTGTCTGCAACCTCCACCAATCAAATATCTGGATCTTTAGGAAATTTCCTGGGGTTGTACTCCAGGTTCTGAAGCCACCTCACAGCAATTCAAAAAGAGTGATCATGGACAGAGTCCACCCGGAGGGATGAAAATTTACTCTATTTTCAAGGCAGCCGAAATAATTATTCCTTTTTCAATCTATTGAAATGAGCAGATACACAAAAGGACTGCCTAAAGACCCTTATCCTTCAATTGGCGGTAATGACGATCGTAATAAACCAAAGGTTTGCCAGAAGCGCCCAGCCGCACTGCGACTACCAGGCCAATAAAGAGTGAATGGCTCCCGGCCTCGTACTGATTGACAACTTCGCAGTCAAAATTGGCCCGGCTTTCTGCCAAGAGTGGCGCACCAGTCTGCAGGGTGAATAATTCTAGTCCCTGAAAACGATCATCCAGCTCCGGATCACGCCCAGCAAACCGGTTAGATATTTCTTCATGCCCTTCTGCCAAGATGCTCACGCCAAAGATTCCGGATTGCCTGACCAGTTGATGAGTCAAAACGTCGCGCTCGAGCGAGACGAGCACCATCGGAGGTACTAATGAGACTGAGGTGAATGAACTGACTGTCATGCCATGCTGAACTTCATTCAACATTGACGTAACCACAGTTACGCCGGTCGTCCACTGCCTCATCGCCAGACGCAACTGCTCGGCATCTATCTTGTCATAGGAAGGATGATCCACATTTACTCCTGATCCAAACCTGCTCGAGAAATAAACCCACGCTTCTCGAATGTTCTTCATCATAATGTCCGACGCGGCAGACGTCAAGAGCATCAGGGTTTTGGGACAATGCAAAGTAGAAATGTTCCCTGTCAATGCAAAGTAGAAATGTCCCCTGTCAATGCAAAGTAGAAATGTCCCCTTTGCAAATAGTAGGCTTTGTGTTAGACTAAAGCATAAGCCACGCCATGCGTGGCTTACTTTCCGCTCCAGCCTTGCCTACAGCAAAGGGTTCGGGGCAAATCCCAAGGAAAGGAGGTATTCCCATGCGTGAATATGAATTGATCTTCATTGTCCATCCAGAACTCGATGAAACAGCATTTAATGACGTTGTTGAGCGGATTAAATCCTGGATCACTGGTGATGGTGGCGAGATCGCGAAAGTGGACGTTTGGGGAAAACGCCGTCTCGCGTATCCCATCCGTAAACTGAACGAAGGACAGTACGTCTTGTTTGAAACCAAGATGAAACCGACCTTCGGTGTGGAACTGGAACGCAACTTGCGCTTACTTGAACCCGTTCTGCGTTTCTCAGTTGTCGCGAAATAGACTGCAACATTCTTTCGGTCTCCCCCAGGAGGCAATTATGAGCCGAGGTCTTAACAAAGTGCTGATTATCGGGCGTCTCGGAAGAGATCCCGAGATGCGATATACACCATCTGGCAGGCCAGTAACAACGTTCAGTGTGGCAACCAGCCGCACCTGGAACACGTCTGAAGGCGGGCGACGCACCGAAACCGAATGGTTTAACGTTGTCGCCTGGAGCAACCTGGCAGAGATTTGCAAACAACACCTTTCTAAAGGCCGGTTAGTATACATAGAAGGACGCTTGCAGACCCGCCATTGGGAAGACCTAGATGGCAACAAGCATTCATCAACCGAAATCGTCGCCAATGAGATGATCATGCTCGATGACCGCCGTGAAAGCGGGTCAGGCAGCATTGATGATGAAGAAGAAGACGTCGAAGCGGAAGATGAATTTCCATTCTAAATCGTTTATCGAGATCGCCGACTGCGATCACGAGGAGTAATCTTGTGAGCAACCAATCATTTTCCGATTCTCGCGGCGGGCCACGGCGTTTCTTTTCCCGGCCGCGTGAGTGCCAATTTTGCACAGATAAAAATGCCGTGATCGACTACAAACTGGTAGATGTTCTCCGGCGTTACATTACCGATGATGGCAAAATCCGCCCTCGCCGGCAGACTGGCACCTGCGCCAAACATCAGCGCGCCCTGGCTCGCGCCATCAAACGCGCCCGCCATCTGGCTTTACTCCCCTTCGCTGGGGAGGTCCTGCGCTAATTCCCATTATCTTTCATGACCAAGCGCGGGGCATAGCGGACACTGAACCCTATGCCCCGCCTTTGCGCAGAGGTATCTCATGGCTAAAAACCCCAGACAGAATATAGGCCCGACCAAGAAACATCTGGCCCGACTGGAACGCGAACGACTGGAACGACGCAATCTGATTATCGCGTCGGTTGTTGTGCTGGTAGCAGTGTTGGGCATTGTCGCCTATGGTATTCTAAACGAAACCGTATTAAAAGCCCTCCAGCCGGTTGCAACTGTCAATGGTGATAGAATCCAGACCAAAGATTTTCAGGCTCAAAGCCGGTATTATCGATATACCCTGGTCCAGCAGGCCAACAGCACATTTCAATTTGCACAGCTGTTTGGCAGTGACACGACCAATCTTTCCACCTTTGTAAACCAGCTGCAGCAAATCCAAATCCAGTTGAGTTCTGGCACAGTAGCACAGCAAGTGCTGGATGAAATGATCAATAATGTATTGATCCGCCAGGAAGCTGACCGACTTGGTATTACTGTAAGCGAGGCTGAAGTTGAAAAGGCATTCGAGGAGGCTTTTGGCTTCTATCCGGAGGGAACGCCTACACCAACGTCTACCCGAGAGCCTGTGCCGAGCGCGACTCTCTCAGCGCTTCAAATGACTTTAGTCCCACCAACCGCCACAATGGTTATAACAGAAACAGCTACTTCGACGCCAACCACTGAGCCGACCTTGGCTCCCACCGAAGTTCTGACTCCCACGGCTACAGCTATTCCTTCGCCCACGCCGACTGAGTACACCCAGGAAGGGTATCAATCGTTATATCAAGAGACGATTGATAACTTCCAAGCAGCGTATGATATTTCCGAGGCTGATCTCCGCTATGTGATCGAATCACAGCTATACCGCGAGAAGGTCTTGGATGTTGTGCTCGCAGATGTGGAAATCTCCAGTGAAGAAGAACAGATCTGGGCGCGCCATATTCTTGTTGAAGATTTAGAAACGGCCCATGAAGTGGAAGCTAAACTACAGGCCGGCGAGGATTGGACAGACCTGGCCAGTGAGTATTCAATCGACACCAGTAATAAAGATAACGGTGGGAGTTTGGGCTGGTTTGGTACCGGCCAAATGGTGCCGGAATTCGAACTGGCTGCTTTTGCATTGGATGAGATCGGCCAAATCAGCGATCCTATTCAAACCCAGTTCGGATACCACATCATCCAGCTGCTCGGACGCAGGACTCAACCCCTTCCCGAGAGCCAATACCAGCAAGCGCGGCAAACTGAGTTCAGAGACTGGCTGACTGCCCAACGCGATAACTCAGACGTGGAGATACAAGATTTCTTCCGCGAAAGAGTCTCAAACATCCCAACCCTGGATCCACAGATTGAGGCTTTTATCCAGCAGAGCCTGAGCCCACTTGCCACACCAGTGCCGCTTCCATAAGTTGCGCACCGCGAGACGAACTTCGGACAATCAATGTGATTAGCCCTGAAGAAAAGCCGGGCCCGGTAAATACCGGGCCCGGTTTCTTATATATTGCTGGGCAACTATTCAACCAATTTACTGACCTCGTCCAACTTAAGACTTAATACCTGGCTGGCGGTATCCCGGCCCATGGTCACACCGTAGATCACATCAGCAGCCTGGACAGTGTTGCGGTTGTGGGTTACCACAACGAACTGGGTATTCTGGCTGAGCTCACGCAGCAGTTCACGAAAACGCCCAACGTTGGCCTCGTCAAGCATTGCATCGACCTCGTCCAATACGCAAAATGGGGTAGGCGAAATTTTCAGGAGCGAGAACACCAATGCCGTTGCCGTCAGGCTGCGCTCGCCACCTGATAGCAGCGACAGACCCTGAGTTCTGCGTCCTGGCAGACGAGCTTCTATATCAATGCCCGTATCCGTCAACTCACCCGGATTTGTAAGGACAAGACGAGCCGATCCTCCCCCAAATAAGCGGGTGAAAATCTGTTTAAACTCGCCGGCAACAGCATCGAAAGTTCGGACGAACTCGCGCTCCATGATCGCATCCAGCTCATCGATCACTTCATGCACGTCGCGCTCGGCTTTCTGCAAGTCAGCGACCTGTCCGGTCAGGAACTGAAATCGGTCCTTGACTTCTACATACTCAGTCTGCGCCTCCGGATTTATGGCTCCCATTCTGCGCAACTGGGCCCGCTGGCGCTTTATATTCTCTTCTATCTCGGGTGCAAGCTGCCTGACCCGTGGTAGCTGCTCGACCATGCCCTCCAATGGCAGAGGCGTCGGACCAGAGACATCTTCAGCATATTCGAATGCGACCAAACCGAAATCATCTTCTATTCTTCGCCGCAACGTTTCTAGCGATTCTTGCCGACGAGCCAGGTTTATCCGTGCCTGAGCATGGTAATGTTCCGCCTGACTCAGGCTGTGACGAGCCGCAGCCTCAGATTTTTGCTGACTGGTCTGCTGGTCTTCGAGATCAGCCAATTCCGCTTCTGCCGGATCAATCAAGCTCCGAATCGCCGCAATCTCTTCGGCGATGCCAGCTTCGGATTGACGGCTTTCGACTTTTTCAATCCCCAACTCTTCCAATGAATGCTGCAGTTCGATGATCCTGGCTTGCAATGCGCGGGAACGCTGCGAAGCACTTTCGAGTGCGCCTTGCCGGTCCTGCAAACGGGCTTTTCCATCAGACAGGGCACGTTCTGCGACTGCAGCCTGAGTTCTCCAATGAGAAAGCTGAGTTTGGTATTCATCCACAGATAACTCAAATAATGCGGAACTGTGTTCTCGCAATAAGGCCCGACTATTATCAATTTCCTTGTCAAGTTCCGCCGCTTCTGCCGCCAATTCGGCTGCTTGAGTCAACCCACGCTCAATCTCGATCTCAAGACGTTTATGCTGGTCTTGTTGCCAGCTTGCCTGGCGTACCGCTTGATCGTAGGCTAAGCGAGACTGGTTCAAATCCTGTGTGGTGGCTTCCTCCAATCTGCGTTTGGCGAGCAGAGTCTCTACCAGTTGACTTTCTTGTGCCTGGAGCTTTTTGAACCTTTCACTTATTTCCGAAATGCTCTTTGAAGCCACATCAATTGAATCGCGTGTTCGGCTGATCTCAGCATGCAATTCGCGCTGCTGCCGTCGACGACTTAGCACACTTTGTTCACTACCTCCGCTGCTGCCAGCCAGAACCGGACCGGAGGCCATGAAAACTTCCCCCTTCAGGGTAACGGCTCGCATCTGATCGGCAGCTGGTTCATTATGGACGACATCTAAAACCTGGCGGGCCGCCTGTCGATCCTTAACCACCAACACCTGGCCTAATAATAAGTCAACTACAGGCCGGTATTCCGGAGCGACTTTAACGAGATCGGCGGCAATTCCAATCAATCCATCTATATTTTGTGAAATGCTGACCGGTCGCTGCGGTTTCAAAGTCCTGACGGGTAAAAGCACTCCCCGGGCAGATTCGCTGCTCAACAGATCCAAGGCCAGGTCAGGTTTGTCCAAAAGCAAGACTGCGTCCAGGTATTCACCAAGTACGGCTACAATCGCTGTTTCCAGCGCTGCGGGAACATCCAGGCGGCTGCTGAACGCACCATCTGCCCCTTCCAGGCGGGCGTTACGGGCAGCTTCCAGCAGTAAGCGCGTCCCACCTGCATATCCTGTTAAAGCCGCCTCAGCCTGCTCCAGAACTTCGAGCTGAGCCTTCATCCTGGCCTGATCGGCAATGAGGGTATTCCGTTGTTCAATGAGAGAGATACGGCTCGCATCGGCTTCTGCCAGCTTTTCTCGATGGTTCTGTAACTCGTTCTCTACCAGCTGGCGACCAGCTCTCGCCTGTTCTTGTTTGGTTTGGACAGCTTGCAGTTTATCTCTGGCAATTCGCAATTCCAGCTCAACTTTTTGAACACTTTCATTTGCAGCTTCGAGCGCTTTCTGATTGCGTTCAGTCTGATTATGACGCTCAGTCAAGCGGGCTTGGAGTTGGCCCTGGCGATTGAGTAAAGCAGAATTTTTTTGCCGAGCAGCCTGAAGATTTTTTTCAACCGCGCCACGCTCTGCCAGTCGGCTGTTTAAATTGTGCTGGGCGTTGTCAACCTGCACCCGGGCATCTGACAATTCAGCTTGCAGGCGAACAACTTCTTGTTCAGAGATCTGAGCCCTCTCCTGATACAACCCTACTTCTTCTTGAATGCGAGAAAGTTCGCTGGTGACATTTTGCGTTTGTTCTTTGATTGAGCGTATCCGCTCATCAGCAACAGCCAGATCCCTGCTCATGGTTTCCCGGCGGGTATGCAATTGTGCCGATTGGCGATGCCAGGAGTTCAAACTGGCTCGCAGCGCTTGGATGCGTTCTCGCAGACCGGCGAGTTGACCGTTTAAAACTTCCTGTTTTTGGCGGGCAACATCAAGAGCTTCTTCTTGGGTTTGGGCCAGTTCACGGGCTTCTTTCAATTCCTTTTGGGACCTATGCCAGTGATACCCATACCACTCGCGTAAGAGAACTCGCAGGTCATCCATCACCTGGCCGTATTCTTGGGCTCTACGGGCCTGGCGTTCCAGGCTGCGCAGACGCGGCTGAAGCTCAGCCAGAATATCCTGAATTCGCTCCATGTTTCGATGTGTTGTCTCTAACCGCTTGAGAGCCTCTTCTCGGCGAGAACGATGAAGTCCAATCCCGGCAGCTTCTTCAAACAATCGCCGCCTTTCCTCTGCTTTCAAAGCCAGTGCTGCATCGACCAATCCCTGGCCAATGATCGTATAAGTCCGCTCAGCCAATCCGGATTGGGCCAGCAATTCAGAAACATCCCGCAGACGAACTCGTTGTCCGTTGATCAGATATTCATTCTGACCATCCCGATATGCCCGGCGAGTGATAGCAACTTCACTGAAGTCAATTGGAAGCCAGCCATCTTGATTATCAAATGTAATCGTTGCAGAGGCCATTCCAGCTCTCGGCCGATTCTCAGACCCGGCAAAAATCATATCTTCGGTTTTTCGGCCACGGAGCAGGGAATAAGACTGTTCCCCCAAGACCCAGCGCATACTATCGGCAATATTTGACTTGCCGCTGCCATTGGGCCCGACAATTGCTGTTACCATGTCAGCAAATTCAAATATTGTTTTGCTGGCAAAAGTTTTATACCCCTGAAGTTCTAATGATTTTAAATGTCGCTGCATAAAAGTTAATCCAGGCCAAGAGAAAGTAATGCGCTTCGGGCTGCCACTTTAGTAGCAGCCTGCTTGCTGTGCCCGCTGCCTCGGCCCATCGATTTTCCATTAACGAGCACTTCAACCTCGAAGATTTTAGCGTGTTCTGGCCCAATAGCTGCCAAAGTGCGATAAATAGGCGGCCCATAACCCTGGCCTTGAACCCATTCCTGCAATACGCTTTTCGGATCCTGCTCCTTATGGGCAGCCAGAATATGACTCGTCGCTTGTTCTAGCAGAGGCTCAATAAATTCCCGCACAGCTTGAATCCCGGCGTCCAAATACAAAGCACCTACGAGGGCTTCAAAGGTGGCACACAATAGAGCAGGTCTCTCCCTTCCACCGCTGTCGTCTTCGCCTTTCCCAAGACGCATTACCGGTCCCAAGCCTGTCTGGCTGGCGAATAAGCCTAACTGCTCGGTCCGGACAAGCGCAGACCGCAGGCGCGTCAGCTCTCCTTCCTGCATCTCCGGAAAATGGTTATAAAGCCAGGCTCCGACCAGGAAATCCAATACAGCATCACCAAGGAATTCGAGGCGTTCGTTATCTTCAAGAGCTTCAGGATTTTCATTGAGGTAGGAGCGGTGAGTAAGCGCTCGGCCTAACAACCGGCTGTCTGTGAACGGCAGATTGAGGCGGCGAGCATATTCCTGGGGTGTTTCAACCCCCAGGTCTCCCTGGTTATACGGTTCCATTGGAATTCCTCCTGGAACTCAGGGAGCGCCAGATACCCCACAATGTCGAGTATCTGGCGATCCATTAGTTCACCAGACCGTGGTTTTTTCAACGCCTGGAATAAATTCGGCGCCTCTAAAAGAATGATATGTTTAGGTCTTTGTGTTCTCCGGAAAATCCCAAACTGTCATTCTATCAGGCATATTTCCGGATGACCAAGACCGCATTATGCCCACCAAACCCGAAGGCATTGCTCAAAGCAACCTCGACAGGTATATGGCGAGCCTCATTTGGGACAATATCCAGATCACATTCCGGATCAGGCTCCTGGTAATGGATCGTGGGAGGAACAATATCTTCGCGCACCGCCTGAACACAGAAAATGGCTTCCAAGGCTCCCGTAGCACCCATCATATGTCCGGTCATTGATTTTGTTGACGATACGGGTATATTATACGCCAAATCACCGAAAGCCGCTTTAATCGCCCGCGTTTCGGCAAGATCATTCAACGGAGTAGCTGTGCCGTGGGCGTTGATGTAGCTGATATCTTCTGGATTTACGTTGGCTGCTTTCATCGCCAGGCGCATTGCCTGAGCGCCTCCAAGGCCATCTTCGGACGGCGCAGTTATATGGAACGCATCAGAGGTAGAAGCGTGTCCAGCCAGCTCAGCCAAAATAGTGGCTCCCCTAGCGATAGCGTCCTGCTCCCGCTCTAAAACCAAAACTGCAGCGCCCTCCCCCATAACCAAACCATCTCGATTACGGTCAAAAGGTTGGGGTGTCGTATCATATGCATCGTTCTTGCGTGACATTGCGCCAACCCGGTCAAACGCGGCAACACCCACCTCTGACACCGTTGCCTCACTGCCGCCTGCAATGGCAACATCCGTAATACCTGTTCGGAGCATCAACCAGGCTATACCAATCCCATCCGCTCCTGAAGCGCAGGCCGAAGCGATAGATAAACACGGACCCTTAAACCCGAAATCTATACCAATTAAACCTGAAGCGCCATTTGACATCAACATCGGAATTAAGAAGGGGCTGATGCGCCGAGGGCTATCTTTCAAAAGAGTCTCAATCCCATCCTCAAGCGAGGTTATTCCGCCGATTGCCGATGAAACGATCACTGCTACTCTTCCCGCCTGTTCTTCAGCGATCTCCAATCCCGCTTGTTTGACCGCTTCTTGGGCCGCAGCCGTAGCGAACTGTTCAAAACGGTCCCTCCGACGGGCTTCACGGGCCGGCATGTAGTCTTCTGGCTTAAAATGCTTTACCTCAGCCGCAATCTTCACCATAAAATTGCTGGCATCGAACTGGGTGATCAGACCGACCCCTGAGATGCCGTTAATTACGTTATTCCAGGATTCCGCCACCGATAACCCAAGGGGATTGACAGTTCCCATTCCTGTTATTACAACTTTGTCGTCCATGTTCACCTCCTCGAAGGTTAACTTCACATCCAGTTCAGGGTTCATCCACTAAGAGGTTTTTTCATTAAATTCTATGCAAACAAAAGAAGGATGTGTGGTGTTCGGTTTGGGCGGTGCAGCCGCCCAAACCGAACACCACAAAATCTCTTATATCTTAAGTGACTTGCGATAAGACCACTCAGCAGCTCGCCTCACGCTTCCATCTTTTAGAGGATTTGCGTTCAGGCTTTAGCCGATTTCAGGCCTGAGCCAGTAAGAACAACCGCAATCGGGTCCGGAGCGTCATCAGCCACCTGCCGGAGCGCGCTCCAGACGATAGCCGCAGTTGGCTCTACATATAACCCCTGGCGGGAAAGGTAGTCGCGTCCGGCCAGGATTTCTTCCTCATCGACAACGACAAATTGACCCTGGCTATCTGCTACAATCTGCATGACTGCATCACCGCGTACGGGATTTTTTATCCGCACCCCCTCCGCCAGGGTCTCTCCCTCCGTGACCCAACCATAACCTGCCATTCCATAGTTGAACACGGCCCAGAGCGGAGCACAAGCTCTGGCTTGTACACCGATCAGGTGCGGAATCTGTTGAATCACACCAGCCGACTGTAAGGCTTGAAAACCCCGCCCAATAGCAAGCAATAGATTGCCCTGTCCAGCAGGCACTAGAATGGTGGCAGGGGGCGTTTCCATCTGTTCAACCAATTCGTAGGCGATCGTTGCATAGCCCGCCAATCCTTGCGGAAGGTAAGCGTGACTCGCATATACAGAGCCCTGCTCAGCGGTTCTACGAACTGCATCAGCTGCATTGGAGCGTGGACCCAGGATTCGGATCACTTCAGCTCCGGCTAGCTCAATTTGAATACGCTTTGGCCCAGCAGCATAATCTGGTATATAAATTCGGGATCTGATTCCAGCTTTAGCTGCATACGCTGCAAAACTAGCGCCTGCATTGCCAGATGAATCTTCCACCGCCTCGCGCACATTTCGAGCCAACAGGAAGCTTACTAATACTGCAGAACCGCGATCTTTATAAGAACCGGTTGGATTCAGCGTTTCGAGCTTGAAAGCGACCATGCGGCCAAATGCATCACCCCAAACCAGGGGGGTGGTACCCTCGCCTAAATATACATTAGGGGCGGTATCCGGTAGTTTGAAAGTATGCCTGTAGCGCCATATTCCCTGATCCACCAACCCCATAGGTGAAACCTGATCTGGATCGAAGCTGATGGGAGTGGCAAAATCATATACACCGCCGCAAGTTGGGCAGCGGTATGGTACCCCTTCATCCGGAAAGGATTGCTTGCAATTGGTGCAAATCCATTCACCCATTAAGAAATCAATCCTTGGAATGGGGCTGGTAATGCCCTTCAACCCAGCTGTGCCCATCGGGTCCAACCTCTTTTTCCAGACCGGCACAATTTCTTTTAATCGGTCAATCCCAAATCGAGCGGCCTCAAAAACGCCGGTATCCCTGTGTGCAGCTGTACAGGCAATCAAGACCGTAGGTGTACCAGGATCCAGTCGACCGATGCGCTGAACAATCGCTATCCCTTCCACACTCGACCAACGAGAACGGATTTCCTCTGCAACTTGTTTCATTTTAGCTTCAGCCATCGGCCTGTAGGCCTCATATTCAAGGTATATTGTCTCGTGGGGGTTTTCCCTGCTTGTTAATCCACGTACCATTCCGGTGAACACGCAAGCAGCTCCGGTGGTTGGCAGGGTAATTTGAGCAACCAGGTCGTCGAGATCCAGTGCCTCTTCTGTGATCCTGAAAATGGTTGGAAAATCAGATCCACCACTGACCGGTGGAAACAAGGCTGCCTCGGCGCTTATCGGGATAAGATCATCATCAAACGCAAATTCTTTGTTCAAGGAAACCAAAGCTGAATCAAGCGCCGGTGCCAGACTGGGATACATTTCGGCCAGCAGAAGTTTCAAGTCCTGGACCCTGGCATCATCGGGGAGCTCAAGGGTGATTGAACTCACCCCGGCTCTTTCTTTTAACGACGCAAATAATAATACCTCGATTGAATTCATAGGCTCACTTTATAGACATCTTTTGGAACAACGTTGACATCCCGTCGTTCAAAGGGTCAGACAATTCTGAGGGATTGTGCTTTTCTAGAGCGCATTATTCACCAAATTGTGGAGATATATAATTCCAATGACCTGAGAAATTACGATTATTCGTTGAATATATCACCGCTTTGTCCGCCATGCTTCTCAACCAGACGGATGTTTTGAATCCGCATTGTTTTTTCGGCTGCCTTAGCCATGTCATAAATCGTCAGGGCAGCCACGGAGACCGCAGTCAGGGCTTCCATCTCCACACCGGTCTTGCCCACTGTGCGAGCAGTTGCTGTGATTCGCACTCCAGGCAGGTCAGGATCGAGTGTGAGATCGACGATCACCTGTGTCAATGGCAGAGGATGGCAAAGTGGGATCAACTCGGAAGTTCGTTTGGCAGCCATGACTCCCGCTAGTTGGGCGATGGTAAGCACATCACCTTTTTTTAATTCGCCACCCTGGATCAATGCCAGGGTGTCCGAGCGCATGTGCACTTCGCCTTTGGCGACAGCCATCCGTTCGCTATCCGTTTTTTGGCCGATATCCACCATGCGGGCACGGCCTGTTTCATCGAGGTGTGAAAGTGGTGAGGTCATAACCCGATTATAGCATTGGCAGATTAAAGTTTCAGACGGGTTAAGAATTATTTTTCGAGCAGCGTTCGCCCAACACCACCACATTTACACCCATAGCCCAGAGAATCCAATAGACCCTGCACGGGAGCACTCAAAGTTTGTAGATTTGGTGTTCGGTTTGTGCGGCTGGCGCCGCACAAACCGAACACCAAAATAATTTTTCTACAACACTTGAGTACCCCTCCTGCACCTTGTTCGGACTGACTGAATGACCCCATGATATAATAGCGCGCCATGAGTACCTTTCTTAATAAATGGAAACACGGGCTGGCAAAGACCAGCAGAGCAACTTTCGGCCAAATCGCCACCTTCCTGGGGGCGACTCAAATTACCGCTGAGACCTGGGATGAACTGGAAGGTTTACTCGTCCAGGCCGATCTTGGAATTGAAACAACTTTAGAAGTGGTCCAATCCGTTCAGGACCGGGTGTACACACAAGGCCTGACCCGCTCCAGCCAGTTGTTCGATGCTTTGCAGGCTGAACTACGCGCCAGATTAGACAATCCGCCTCAGCTTGATTTTTCGACGAAACCCACGATTATTTTAATTGTGGGGGTAAATGGTTCGGGGAAAACAACCAGCATTGCCAAGCTTGGGAAACGTTATGCCCAAGAAGGCAAGCGTGTCATACTGGGTGCCGCAGACACCTTCCGCGCCGCAGCCGTAGATCAACTTCAGGTCTGGGCTGACCGGCTGGATCTCCCGGTTATTGCCGGGCAGCCGGGCGGAGATGCTGGCGCGGTAGCTTACGACTCTGTTCAGGCTGGGATCAGTCGGCACGCCGACATCGTATTGATCGACACTGCAGGCAGGCTGCATACTCGTTTTAACCTGATGGAAGAGCTCAAGAAGGTTTATCGGGTCGTCGGCAAGGCGATGCCTGGGGCACCTCATGCTGTCTGGCTGGTGATGGATGCAACCACGGGGCAAAATGCTCTTCAGCAAGCCAGGGCTTTTAAAGAAGCGGTCAATGTGACCGGCATTATCCTGGCAAAACTCGATTCTTCGGCAAGAGGTGGAATGACCTTTGCCATCCAACGCGAACTCGGTCTGCCGATCCTGTATGCTGGTTTAGGCGAAAAATCCGATGACCTGCAGCCTTTTGATCCAGACGCCTTTATTGCCGGGATTATGGGAAACAATTAGGAAGAATTCAAGCCCGCAACTCAGTACACACATGCTGGCCTGAGCAGCTTAATTAGAAATAGAATGGAGAAAATTGGAATGCAAGACCTAATCGACCGTTTGCAAGAAAGTGAAGAACAAATCCTAAATCTACTGGTGCGTCTTTGACTTTGCTTCCAAGGAAGCTGACCTGATAAATATCGAAAAACAGTCTGAAGACCCGGAACTTTGGGATGATTCGGAAAATGCTCAGCGGGTCATGAAGAAACTCTCTAGTTTGAGAGACGAAGTTGAGAGCTGGCAATCACTTCGCCAGCGCACTCATGATGCCCTTGAACTGGCACGCATGGAAGATGAAAGTCTTCGCTCCGAATTGGAGCGAGAAGCAACCATCGTGGAGAGTGAGATCACGCGTCGTGAATTCCATGCCATGCTCGCAGGTGAATATGATAAGGGGGATGCTCTGCTGGCGATCCACGCTGGAGCCGGGGGAACCGATTCGCAAGATTGGGCCGCCATGCTGGAACGCATGTACTTGCGTTGGGCGGAAACTCGCGGTTTCCAGACGGATATTTTGGACACTTCAGAAGGTGAAGAAGCTGGGATCAAAAGCGTTACGATTGCCGTAAATGGGCGATATGCATACGGTTATCTGCGCCCAGAAAAAGGTGTCCACCGATTGGTGCGATTATCGCCGTTTGATGCCTCTCACCGCCGCCATACCTCATTCGTTTTGGTGGAAGTTCTACCCCAGGTTGAGGATGAAACCGCAGTCGAGATCAACCCGAGTGATTTGCGAATTGACACTTATCGGTCAGCAGGTGCGGGGGGGCAGAATGTTCAAAAGAACGATACTGCCATCCGCATCACACATCTTCCAACTGGATTGGTAGTGACCTGTCAGAACGAGCGTTCGCAGGCTCAGAATCGCGAAAATGCCATGCGAGTGCTGCGAGCCCGTCTGCTTGAGATCAAACAACAGGAACAGGAAGAACAGATTGCCGAGCTTCGCGGTGAATATACCAAGGCTGAATGGGGCAGCCAGATCCGCTCCTATGTGCTGCATCCTTACCAGCTGGTCAAAGACCACCGCACTGATTATGAATCAGGTAATGTTCAAAGTGTTTTGAACGGCGATTTAGATGAATTTATCGAGACTTATTTGCGGATGCAGGTTGGTGAGAAAAACCATAAAAACTGAGCCTGCCGGCAAACGCTCAGTAAAACCGGAACCGGCTCAAATAATCTGATTCGTCTATTATGAAACGCCCCGCCAGATTGATACATTCCCATTGGCTGAATCAAACGTTGCTCAAATTGAAAGCCATTAATTTCAACTGCTGGTTGGTTGCACTGAGCGGTCTGGGCGGTTTTTACCACCCAGACCGCTCAGTGTACTTAAGGCGATTGACTATATCCTTTGTTTTTGGCCTGACCTTACTTGCAGGGGGATGTGTCCAGCTGGATGATCCGGAAGCTTCGCAAGACTTTCGAGCACAGGTAGTAGGGGTTGTGCGGCCTGGGCACCCTATTGGCCAGACTTTCGTGGCCCGCCGAACGCCTTTAAAAACCATTCAACTCTGGCTTAGGCTTGAGACGGGGGAAGCGGATCAACCCGGCAATTTAACGGCCGAGCTCTATCATTCACAAGGGGAAAGCACGCCGTTGGTCAGCGTCGCTCTCAGTGCGTCTGCTATATCAAATCACTTTCCGGTCGCAATTTCTATACCCGATTTCGGCGATCCGCCTGAACAGAGTTATTACCTGAGGCTCGTTGCCACAGATTTCCCGGTGCAGGTTTTTGGACGTGATGAAGATGCCTATCCGCGCGGCAGCCTGGATCAGGATCAACAGAGGCTGCCAGGGGATCTGAGCTTTCGCCTGAGCTATACGTATCAATTGCGGGCCGTTCTTGATGATCTTCAGCGTGGGCTGCTCGATCTCTGGCTGATCATTCCACTGATATTAACCTTATGGCTGCCAGGCTGGCTGGTTATGAATGCCTTTAATATTGATCAGCGACACGACTGGGGAGAACGGGTTGCGCTGGAAGTCGGCCTGAGTTTGGCCGTGATTGCTGTGGTTTTCGTCTGGACTTCATGGATGGGTATACGTTTTAGTCAGATTTCGATTTCCATCATCATGGGATCGCTGCTGCTGTTAGCAGTCTGGAGAGGCTGGCGGCAGCGTTCAGAATACGCTGTGACTGCTTCATCGGCTGCAAAACTATGGCATAACTGGGCGCTGGTAGTCATCTTTTTCTTAAGCCTGTGGGTGCGCATGGCTATGGTCCGCGATTTGGCCGCTCCCCCCTGGGTTGACTCAGTTCATCATGGCATGATCGCGCGATTGATCCTCAACCAAGGCCAACTGCCCCAAAATTACGCCCCATTCCTGGATATCGAAGCTGCCAACTACCATACCGGATTTCATAGCGCTCTGGCAATCTTCACCTGGCTGTCCGGCCTGGAGCTGGACCGGGCAATGTTAGTTTATGGACAAGTCATCAATGCCTTGAGCATCTTTGCGGTTTATCTTTTTACAACCACCTTTACTGAAAACCGAAAAGCCGGAGTATTTGCAGCCCTGATCTCTGGGCTGCTCTCACCGATGCCCGCTTACTTAACCAGCTGGGGACGGTATCCGCAGCTGGCCAGTTTGCTGGTTTTACCAGCAGCTTTTTTTCTGATTCAAGCAGCACTGAGTGAGCAGGCAGCCCAAGACTCTCGACGAAAACAGTTGCCCCTATACTTATTAGCCGGGTTGGCATGTGGGGGATTGTTCCTGATCCATTATCGGGTAGCTGCTTTTATGGCCTTGTTATTGATTGCCTGGCAAATCATCCGCAGCCTGGAATATTTCCGGCAGCCTGCAATCATAAAACAGATTCTAAAGGATATAAGCAAGCTTAGCCTGGTCACTCTTGCTGCGGCCGGGCTGACTCTTCCATGGCTGCCAGCGATCGCTAGAAGTATCTTACCCAAGCTGGGGTGGACAGGCTTGCCGATTGAAGCCTTCAGTGATTTCAGCTGGGGATTCCTGACCAGCGCCTGGGGTCTCTACTCGCTGTATGTAGCCGGGGCTGGTCTTCTTGCGGGTCTAATTCTAAGAAAACGTTTCCCCTGGATCTTCGGTTTATGGCTGGGTTTGATGATCTTGATGGCAAATCCTGCGTTACTAGGCCTACCTGGGGGCGGATTTGTAAACAATATTTCTGTTGAGATCAGCCTGTTTCTGCCGATCGCAGCCGCAGCTGGTTTTCTGCCGGGTTGGCTGCTCGCCCGCTGTGATGAAATTGTCCCCCGCAACTTGTGGGTCATCATACTCGGTCTGGTCAGCGTCGTTGGATTAATCATCGCTTTCTATGCCGGAATGGCATTAATGCCTATTCTTAATCCGGCAACCTTTTTATTTCGGGAGGCTGATCGGGCAGCATTGATATGGATCGAAGATCATCTGCCCCCGGATAAACCCATTCTAATCAATCCCTTTGCTTGGGGTTATGGGCTCTACGCTGGGAATGATGGCGGCTACTGGATTGCCCCTCTGGCAGGCCGTCCGACTTTGCCCCCACCTGCGCTTTACGGGCTGGGTAATCAATCAGAAAAGGTCGGATCGATCTCAGATCTCAGCCGCCAGGCTATCGATTTAGGCGTAAATCCAGATGGCTTAAGAGCTTTCTTGCTGGAGCAGGGTATCGATTATGTGTACACCGGCGCCCGCGGAGGTGCTATATCCCCTGCAGGTTTGGAGGCCTCGACTGGTTTTCAAACACTATATCATCAGGATGGCACCTGGGTCTTTGAAGTTCTCGACATCCCCCAACCTTAAAACAATGCCATCAAATATTAGCTGTCCGTCCTTCCAGTATACCTGCAATCCTATCAATAGAAATTGAAAGTATGGATAAAGCAGGGGCCCACCCTCTTTCCATTTTAACTTGACATCCATCCGCCATACTCGTATAATCCTTCTACTACCTGCCCTTGGGGCAGGCATTGTTTTGATTGGTTAGCAGCTACGCAGTTGTGCGGAAATACCCCACCCCGTCTTTATTGCGTAAGTTCTAATAGTATAAAATGCAGTCCTGACCCAGTTGTCAGCGCATCAAAGTGGTCCTTAACCTCCAGAGAACAGAGTTTGCGGGCCACCTATCGAGAAAAATTTCCGGGCGTCAGTGCCGTCAGGACGTTTTGATCAAATTTAAACAGGAGTAAGATCATGCCCCCACAACCAAAAAGGAAACACACGTCGGGCCGCCGCGATCGCCGCCGCGCCCATGATGCGCTGAAAGCTCGCAATCTGGTCCAATGCAGCAATTGCGGTGAAATGCGCCTGCCCCATAATGTTTGTACAAACTGCGGCCATTACAAAGGCCGGGAAGTAATCAACGTCGAAGAGAAATAAACTCCCACGGGCCGTGAAATTCACGGCCCGGTTGCATTTAACGGAGAAAGTTTCATGCTCCCGTATCCCCAAAAAACCGCCTTCTTATTTCCCGGACAGGGATCGCAGGCTCTTGGAATGGGACACGCGCTGGCAGAGATCTATCCAGCCGCCCGCCAAGTCTTTAAACAGGCAGATGAATTTCTTGGCTTCAGCCTATCGACTCTCGCGTGGGAAGGCCCACAAGAAGACCTGGATGATACTATCAACACCCAGCCTGCTCTTCTGGTCCACTCCGTTGCCATTTTGCAGGTTTTTAGGCAAATCTACCCTGATTTCATTCCGGCATTTGTCGCCGGTCACTCGATGGGAGAGCTGAGCGCTCTGGTCGCGTCTGGCGCTCTGCCTTATCTCGAGGCCCTCCATCTTGTCCGAAGACGCGGCGAGTTGATGAAGCAGGCCGGAATTCTCTCACCCGGAGGTATGGCAGCAATTATCGGGTTAGATATTCCCACTCTGGACAATTTATGCTCCCAGGCCTCTCAACCGGATGAAATCGTCCAGGTTGCCAACGATAACTGCCCCGGGCAAGTTGTCATCTCAGGGGCTATTCCGGCTTTGCTGCGAGCAGTCGAGTTTGCTCAGCAGGCCGGTGCCCGCCGGGCTATGCAATTAGCCGTCAGCATCGCCGCCCATTCACCATTAATGTCCAGCGCCCAGGCAGAATTCAACCACGCTGTCCAATCTTCCCCTATCCAGAATCCGCAGATAGCACTGGTCGGAAATGTAACCGCCAGACCTTTGACGACTGCTAAAGACATCCGGACAGATTTACAGGCCCAGCTCTATTCAAGGGTGCGTTGGACAGAATCTATCCAGGGAATGCTTGACGAAGGGATCGATACTTTCTTTGAAATGGGCAGCGGTACGGTGCTGACGGGTCTGTTGAAGCGGATCAATCGTCAGGCAACTGCAATCTCCCTTGGGGAGCCATCCGATTTCGAGAAACTGGCGACAGGCTGAAAATGTAGGTTTCTCTCAGTGGTTTAAAGTCCTCAAAACCCAACCCAATATCCTAATAAAATCTACGACATAAAAGCGCACCTTCGGGGAGAATCTTTGGGAAATACTGTGGTGGGAAGGAATATGTGGTGCTTTTTGCGGGTTGGAGCCCGCAAAAAGCACCACATTTAAACCTATACCCCAGAGATGCCCAACGAGCCTCCGAGAACGGCTCTAAGGGATTCTCGGGGGTTGGGATGATAAGTGCACCTGCCGGTTAAACGGTATTTCCAGTAAACCCTGTGAAGGACCTTTGGGAATCTGTGCGAGTTTGTCCTAGTTCTGTGGATCTGCCCAAGTAATTCCTGAAGACCGCTATGGACGTTCAGGTGCAGGCAGACGCAATCGCGGTATAATGAGCAACGTTTCACCCGAGTAAACACTGATAGTATTTACCAGCTGAGCGGTTGAATAGAAAGAAACTCAACCGAAGACATAGTGAAACCGACCTGAAAGCTTTCGCTGCCAGTCCGAAAAACATATGACGGAGGACGAAATTATGCGGTTTGATGGAAAATTTGCAGTTGTGACGGGTGCAAATCGGGGGATCGGACGTGCAATTGCAGAAACACTTGCAACCGGCGGCTCTCAGGTGGCTATAGCTGCTCGCGACCTGGCTTTATCCACTCAGGTCGCAGAAGAGATCAGCGCTGCCAGCGGGCAACGCGTGATCGCAGTTCAGGTAGATGTGGCAGATAGTGCCAGCGCTAAACATATGATCGAGCAGGTGCTGGCGGCTTTTGGCAGGATCGATGTCCTGGTTAATAATGCCGGTATCACGCGTGACAATCTGATCGTTCGGATCAGCGAAGCCGATTGGGATGAAGTTATTAACATCAATCTTAAAGGTACATTCAACTGCAGCAAAGCCGTCATACGGCCAATGATGAAGCAAAGGTATGGCAGAATCGTCAATGTTTCATCCGTATCCGGGCTGGCAGGACAGGCTGGGCAGACGAACTACTCTTCCTCAAAGGCCGGTATGATCGGTTTTACCAAAGCACTGGCCCGCGAGGTTGCTTCACGTCAGATCACTGTGAATGTGGTTGCTCCAGGATTTATCCCAACCGCCTTGACGAACGATTTACCAGAAGAATTGATCGAGACAATCCTGAAATCTACTCCGATGGGCCGGATGGGCACACCAGAAGAAGTTGCTTATGCAGTTGCATTTTTAGCCTCGGAAAAAGCATCCTACATCACCGGACAGGTCATCAGCGTTGATGGTGGTATGGTAATGATGTAGCATGAGTTTGGGAGGGACCATGGCAAGGAAAAAGAAAGCACTCGAACAAGATGTTCAGACAGAAGAATATCCCAAAACCGGTAAAACTACGATCGCGCCTGAGGTTCTGCTCACAATCGCCCGCCTGACCACCCTGGATGTTCCAGGGGTAAGCCGGATGAGCCCTGTTCCCGGGGGTGTAAATCGTCTCTTCAAACGAGGCCTGGGGGAAGGGGTCCGGATCGATATTCGAGACGATGATACGGTTTATGCTGACCTTCATATTATTCTTGAAAGTGATGTCAATATTCGCGAAGTAAGCCGGCTGGTCCAGCATCGAGTGGCTCGTTCAATCTCCGATATGGTTGGTATGCAAGTCGGCCGTGTAAATATCCATATTGAAGATATCGATTATCCGTTGGAGACTGAGGTCTGACCCTTTATGAAACCTCGCACCAGGGCACGCAGTGTAGCCCTGCAAGTACTTTACGAAGTTGATGTTGTAAGCCACGCCCCTGGAAGTGCCCTCAAGGAACGTCTGGAGGCGGAAGGTATAGATGGCATCCTGGCCGAATTCTCACAGGCAATTGTGGTTGGCGTGCTGCCAATGGTTGCACGATTAGATGAGTTTATAGCGGAACATGCCCCGGAATGGCCTCTTGACCAGGTGGCGATCATTGACCGCAATATCCTGCGAATTGCGCTGTGGGAGTTTGCGGTTTATGGGAAAACTCCGTTGAAAGTGGCGATTAACGAAGCAGTCGAACTGGCAAAAGTATATGGCTCGGATAGCGCCCCAAGGTTTGTAAATGGTGTTTTGGGCAGCCTTGCAAATCGTCAAAATGAAATCCAGCAGGCTCTGAACCGTATTAGCGGCGATCAGAGCGAATAACAAAATAGTGAATTATGGAAATTCTAGGCATCGGTCCCCTCGAACTCGTTTTCATTTTGCTTATCGCCCTGATCGTTTTAGGCCCGAACGATATGGTCAAAGCCGGGCGCACCATCGGCCGGTATCTACGTAAGATTGTAACTTCTCCAACCTGGCGCACGGTCCAGCAAACTTCGCGCGATCTTCGCTATTTGCCCAATAGACTGATGCGTGAAGCCGGGCTGGAAGATTTAAAAGACCAGTTGCCAGATGCTGGCCAGATTCGAAAAGAGTTGAACTTCGATGATTTGAAAAAAGAAAAAGCGAAGATGGAAAAAGAGATATCCAGCGGTCTCTCCGATTGGACCACCCCTCCCCTGACAATCGATACTCCAGAAAAACCGCCTGCTGCGGATACCCAGACAATCGAACCTCCCCCAATCGAATCAAAAGAAAAACCTGACAGTACGGAAACAAAATAATCTATGCGCAAAAACTTCCGCGCCTTCCTGCGCATCATCACTGCTCCCTTCCGGTTTGTTTTTTGGATTTTCCGCATTATTTATCGCTGGATAGCGGGCATTTTCACCAATATGAAGGTCTTCTTTTTGGAAGAACCTGAAGACGCTCCCTTGCCCGATGCCTTTGCCAAGACCATCGAAAATCCGCTGGGCATTCTTGAACACCTCAATGCCTTACGCAAGCATTTATTCCGCGCCCTGGTTTTCCTGGTAATCACCACGGTTGTCGCTTTCACTTTTATCCAACCCATCCTCTCTTTTCTATCCTCTCCGCTGGAAGGCGGACTGCAAAGTTTGACCGCTATTGATGTCACCGAACCTCTTGGAACTGTGATGCGGGTCGCGTTGCTGGGGGGATTTGCCTTGGCCTTCCCATACATTGCCCTGGAGTTGTGGATGTTCATCGCTCCAGGCATTTCTCGCCGGTCGCGCCTCTTCAGTCTGCTGGCCATACCGATTGCAACGCTATTCTTCCTGGGTGGGATGGCATTTGCCTACTATGTAATGATGCCGGCCGCACTCCCCTTCCTGCTCAACTTTGCAGGCATCACTACCATTCCGAGACCTTCTTCCTATATTAAATTCATTACAGGTCTAATGTTTTGGCTGGGAGTAGCATTTGAGTTTCCACTGGTGATTTATCTGCTCGCCAGCCTGGGCATGGTCAATGCTCAGATGCTATACAACCAATGGCGGCTGGCAATCGTGATTATTGCATTGATATCGGCAGCCATCACCCCCACGGTTGACCCAGTCAATATGGCTCTGGTGATGGGTCCCATGATTGTGCTTTACTTCTTAAGCATCGGACTGGCAATGATTGCGCAGCGCAAACGCACCTGAATCCCGACTTGACAACTCAATCCGGGGATAGGGGATTAACTAAAGGATACGATGGAAGTACTGACCTCATCAACCGAGCAAACTGATCCCCATTTTCTAGCCAATGCAAAATACCATCGCGAGCTGGCTGCGGAACTGCGCAAGCGAATTGCGAAAATTCGTCAAGGTGGCGGGCAGAAATACCAGCAGCGTCACGAAGCCCAGGGCAAGTTATTTGTCCGCATACGAGTCGATCTGCTGTTAGATCCAGGTTCCCCTTTCCTGGAACTTTCCCCTCTGGCTGCGTGGGGAATGTACAATCATCAAGCTCCCGGGGCAGGGATTGTGACTGGCATCGGCCGGGTCGCAGATCGGGAAGTGATGGTGATCGCTAATGATGCGACCGTGAAGGGCGGCTCTTATTTTCCACTCACCGTACGAAAGCACTTGCGGGCCCAGGAGATTGCTGAACAAAACTTCTTGCCTTGTATTTACTTGGTTGATTCCGGGGGCGCCTATTTGCCACTGCAAGACGAGGTCTTCCCGGATGAAGGTCATTTTGGCCGGATTTTTTACAACCAGGCTCGGATGAGCGCAAAAGGCATTCCCCAAATATCGGTCGTTATGGGTTCTTGCACTGCTGGCGGCGCCTATCTGCCTGCCATGAGCGATGAAACTATCATCGTTAAAGGGACTGGCACGATCTTTCTGGGGGGGCCGCCGCTAGTCAAAGCTGCCACAGGTGAAGATGTCAGCGCTGAGGATCTGGGCGGGGCGGATGTGCATACCCGCCTGTCCGGGGTGGCTGATCATTATGCCCAAGATGATGAACATGCGCTAGAATTATGCCGGGGCATCATAGCGAGCCTGCCGCGCACCCGCTCCAGCCGGGCGTCTAGCTGGCTGGAGCATCTCGATATACTACCGCCCCAGGACCCGAGGTTTTCGGCTGAAGAAATTTATGGGATTCTACCCCGCAGTTTCCGAGAAGTTTATGACGTGCGGGAAATCATCGCCCGGCTGGTGGATGGGAGTGAATTTCGTGAATTTAAAGCTCGCTATGGCACAACTTTAGTAACTGGTTTTGCCCAGATCCACGGCTATCCAGTTGGCATCCTGGGCAACAATGGAGTACTTTTCAGTCAGAGTGCTTTAAAGGGTACTCACTTTATCGAACTGTGCGATCAGCGTGGAATTCCACTGCTTTTTCTCCAGAATATCACCGGTTTTATGATTGGGAAGGAATATGAGGCTGGGGGCATTGCCAAAGATGGAGCCAAAATGGTGCATGCCGTTGCGAATACTCGGGTTCCCAAGCTAACTTTGATCATCGGCGGATCATTTGGGGCCGGCAATTATGGCATGGCTGGCCGCGCTTATGAACCACGGTTTCTGTGGATGTGGCCCAATGCAAGAATCAGTGTGATGGGCGGCGAACAGGCGGCAAATGTCCTGCTGACGATTAAGCAGGATCAGCTGGAAAGAGAGGGTAAGCCCCTCCTGAATGCTGAGGAAGCCCAGGCGTTTATGCAGCCCATTCTGGATAAGTATGAAAAAGAAGGCAACCCATACTATTCCACAGCCCGCCTGTGGGATGACGGCATTATCGATCCAGCGGAAACCCGCCAGATACTCAGCCTAGCGTTATCTGTTGTCCTCAATTCACCCAGCCAGGCAGGTGGCTTTGGGGTATTCCGGATGTAAACATTTCGAGAGAATACGATCTGCAGGATTCCGTGATTGCTCAAAATTCGGGAATTCCTGTCTAATATGACATCGTCAAACTATTCAGGAGATGCGGTTGTTTCAAAAAATTCTGGTTGCAAATCGAGGAGAAATTGCTGTTCGCGTGATCAGAGCTTGCCGCGAGCTGGGGATACAGAGTGTAGCTGTTTATTCTGAGGCTGACCGGCGCGCTTTGCATGTTCGTATGTCGGATGAAGCAGTCAATCTGGGCCCGCCGGCGGCCAACTTATCGTATCTAGCAATTGACCGCATTCTTGAAGCAGCCCGCAGAACCGGCGCACATGCAATCCATCCCGGTTACGGTTTTTTGGCAGAAAACCCCCTTTTTGCACAGGCAGTAACAGAAGCTGGACTCACTTTTATCGGACCATCCCCAGACGCTCTTCGGGGCATGGGCGATAAAGCACAAGCGCGCCAGCGCATGCAAAAAGCAGGCATACCAGTTGTGCCCGGTTATCAGGGAAAGGACGACCTGGACAGCTTGCAGTCTGCTGCACAGGAGGTCGGGTACCCTCTGCTTGTAAAGGCCGTCGCAGGTGGTGGCGGAAAAGGTATGCGCGTGGTTCACCACCCGGCCGATCTGGCTGAATCAATCGCGTCCGCGCAGCGAGAGGCACTAAAGGCATTCGATGATCAGCGGGTTATCCTCGAACGCTATATTCCATTTGCCCGGCATATTGAATTTCAAATATTGGCTGACTCATATGGCCATACGATCCACCTGTTCGAGCGAGAATGCTCGCTGCAGCGCCGCCACCAGAAAATCATTGAGGAAACTCCTTCAGCCCTGCTGGACAGTCCGGCAGCCAAAGCAATCGGATTACGTCAGCAAATGAGCACCGCGGCCGTCGCCGCGGCCCAGGCTGTCAATTATCAGAATGCTGGTACGATTGAATTTATTGTTGATCCTGATACCCTGAGCTTCTATTTCCTTGAAATGAACACCCGGCTGCAGGTTGAACATCCTATTACAGAACTTGTTACAGGGTTGGACCTGGTTCAGTGGCAAATTAAAATCGCAGAAGGAGAGCGCTTATCTTTCTCACAATCTGAGATCAGCCAGCGCGGACATGCCATCGAATGCCGCCTGTATGCTGAAGATCCTGAGAATGGGTTTCTTCCAGCTACCGGACCACTTTTACGATTCATCCAGCCGCAGGGGCCTGGGATTCGGGTTGATACCGGTGTGACCAGCGGTGATGAGATGACGATCCATTATGATCCCCTGATTGCAAAACTCATTGCCTACGCAGAAACACGCCAGGCTGCGATCACACGCATGCAGAATGCCCTGCGAGAGACGGTCCTGCTGGGTATCCGAACCAACTGGCAATTTTTGCAAGACGTGCTCTCAGAACCCGATTACCAGGCCAGCAGAGTGTATACCACCTGGATTGAAGAACGATTTGATAACTGGCATCCGCCACAATGCGGTTTACCACCGGAGGTGCTGGTAGCAGCCGCACTAACCACCTTCCAGCATTCAGGCCAGCCTCAAAACAACTTTCGCACGGATCTTACCGGAAAGCACAAAGATCCTTACAGCCCATGGGTTAATGCCAATGAATATCGAGTGGGAGAATAACGATGCGGTATCGTTACCAATCCAGTGGATCAATCTATGATATCTCCATTGAACGGCGAGGAGATGTCTATCAAGCCTCCCTGGATGGACAGGTGTACGAATTAGAATTGCTTGATTCTCAGCCTGGACAGCTGGATCTGCTTTTCGCAGGTCGCCCTTTAACAATATATTGGGCAAATGATGGCGACCGAAAATGGGTATCCCTGGATGGATGTACCCATCTATTAGAAAAACCATCGCCCAAGCGTTCATTAAAACCCGGAGAATTGCCTGCCAGCCGCCAGATACGCTCCCCAATGCCCGCCCAGGTCCTGGAGGTCCGAGCCTTTGATGATGAATCCGTGCAGAAGGGGCAGGTTTTGCTCATGCTGGAAGCGATGAAAATGGAGATCCGCATTCAAGCGCCCTATACCGGCAGAATAAAAAAAATCCTGGTTGAAAAAGGCCAAACGGTTCAGCGAGACCAACCCTTGATAGAAATGGAAGACCCGGATTGAACAGATATATGCTCTGTGATCAAGAATCCTCGCCTGGCTTCCTTTGTGGTTCTTTGACGCAATTGCTTAAAAATAAGATGAGCTTGTAAGGTGGGAGATTACCGAGAAAACTACTCTGAAGGTGAACAATGCCAGGCAAATACTTTGAAGATCTGATTATCGGGGAAAAACTGCGCCACACCCAGGGCCGGACCATTACAGAGATGGACAATGTGCTATTTTGTGCATTAACTATGAACACTCAGCCCTTGCATCTTAATGAGGATTTCGCCACTAAAACCACTTTCGGGCAGCGGATTGTTAACGGCATTTTCACCTTAGGATTGGTAGTCGGTTTAAGCGTACCCGAACTCAGTGAGGGAACGATACTTGCCAATCTTGGTTATGACCGTGTCGAACATCCCAATCCAGTTTTCCATGGCGATACCATTTACGTTGAGAGTGAAATCCTGGAAAAGCGCGACTCACGTTCACGGTCCGACTGCGGCATTGTTCGAATCAAACACACCGGTCGCAAGCAGGATGGTACGATCGTCATTGTCTTCGAACGAACAGCAATGTTTTTTAAGCGTCCGGTGAGTACCTGATCCGGTTCATCTCAATCCAATCGGGTGCTTGCACCTGATGTTTTTTAATAAACACCAATAAAATATTCGCCAAGGAGGTTGCATGCGCGCCCGACGAGCCCTGCTCTATATGCCCGGCAATGACAGGCATAAAATACAAAAAGCTATCAGCCTGGATGTGGATTGCATTTGTATGGACATGGAGGATGGGGTTGCCATCAATAGAAAAGCACAAGCTCGCCAGGTGATCGCTCAAGCGCTGCAAGAACTAGATTTCGGCCGTTCAGAGCGCCTGGTACGGATCAACAGTATCGGGTCCGGGATGGAACAGGACGACCTTCAAGCAGTGTTAAAATACAAACCGGACGGGATCGTCATACCGAAAGTAGAGCATGGCGAACAGGTCCACTGGGCGAGCGAGCAAATTGGGAGGGCTGGTTTTAGTAAAAACGAGGTTGGTCTGATCGTTATCGTCGAGAGCGCTCTCGGTATAATTAAGCTGGCTGAGATCGCAGGTCAGGACGAGCGGCTCCAGGCGATCATTTTCGGTGCCGAGGATCTGGCGGGAGATATCGGCGCTGTTCGAACTAAGGAGGGATGGGAGGTATTTTACGCTCGCAGCGCATTGGTCACTCACGCAGCAGCTTTCGGTTTGCAAGCGATTGATCAAGTCTATGTTGATTTTAAGGATATTGCCGGTCTGCAGCAAGAAGCTCTGTCCGGCGTTGCACTGGGGTTTGCGGGAAAACAGGTCATCCATCCAAATCAGGTCAAGCCGGTACAGGAGGCCTTCACCCCCAGTGATCGCGAAATCGAACAAGCGTTGCAGATCATGGAGGCTGCTGCTCAGCAGCAAGCGGCGGGATTTGGAGCTTTTGCGATCGATGGCAGAATGATCGATGCGCCAATCGTCAAGATGGCAGAGCGCATGCTCGATCGGGCCCGCGCTGCCGGAAAACTGCCCTTGTGAATAGTTGGACGTGGTTAGAATTGCGGCTTATCCGCAATCTCTACAGGCCGCACAAATAGTTTTTTAGACGCGTATCAAGAAAGGAGAATATCTGATGAGACCCGTATTCGCCGTCTCGGGGGGCGTTTCTAAATTCATCAAGGCACGACCCGACAAGAATTTTCAGGCAATCGTTAAAGAAGCATATGACTATGCTATCGCTGACATCGGGCTTGACTTTCAAACATTTACGCGCCTTGTGGACGGCTCGGTTGCGTCGTACTTTTCGGATCACTTTTCTCGCCAGTTAATGGCAGGCATTATGGCCCAAGATTATCTGGGGCTGGTCCCTAAACCCAGCCACAGAGTCGAAGGCGGAGGGGCTACCGGAGGACTGTGCTTCCAGGAAGCCTGGAAATCGGTCGCCAGCGGGCATATGGATATCTGCCTGGCTTACGGCTTCGAGACGATGAGCCATGTCGAGACTTGGAAAGGCAACGAGTTCATTGCACTGGCATCGGATGTCTCCTTCGACTATCCGGTTGGCGGCTTTTACTCGGGGTATTATGCGATGATGGTTACCCGCCACATGAAGGAGTTTGGTACAACGGTCGAACAAATGGCGGCCGTCAGTGTAAAAAACCATCTCAACGCTTACTATAACCCCTATGCTCAAAAACGAAACCGCTATACGATTGCGGATGTCCGCCGTTCGCCAATGGTTGCCTGGCCCTTGACGCGCCTGGATATTTGCGTCATGTCGGACGGGGCAGCTACTGCAATCCTGGTCTCCGAGGAAGGGCTAAAAAAACTCGAAGACGCCGGAGCGGTCATTGCCCGTCCGCTTGTGAAGATCAGCGGCATTGGCCGCGGCACCGATGCCATGCGGATGGCGGATCGCCCTCATCTGGACTACGATTCGTTTATGGATCAGTATGCAACCGAATTAGAACGCAGTTCTGATGAAACACGCGCCTACTATCGGAAATTGTGGGATCATGGGACGCGATATCCGGGTGTGCATTCTTTCCGGGCTGGGAGAAGCGCCGGAAATATGGCCTACCGTATGGCCGGAATCCAATCTCCTGTACAAGAACTGGATTTCATCGAGCTGCACGATGCCTACACATCCAGCGAGATCCAGACGTATGAGGACCTTGGATTGTGCCGCTACGGAGAAGGTGGGCCATTTGCCTTATCCGGGAAAACATTCCTGCCGAATATCGATTATGGCTTAAATTTGCCGGAAAAAACTGCCTGCCCTGTGAATCCATCCGGTGGATTGATCGCCTGCGGTCATCCGGTTGGCGCGACTGGTTTGATGCAAGCGGTGTTTGCCATCTGGCAGATTCAAGGGAGTATCCATAAACACTTCAATGACCATACGCTTCAAGTCAATCAAGCCCGGCGGGGTGCTATCCACAGCCATGCTGGCACCGGCACTTATGTGACTGTCACAATTCTCGAAAGAAACTAAGCAAAAAAGTGAGCGTTGAGGACCGCCCCCGAGCACACTTCTTGCCCGTTTAGCTTTCAAAGTCTACACAGTTAAGATTTAATGAGTGACCCAGGCCAGAATTCTGGCATACCCAGTGCAACAGTGAGATGAGTAACAGGAGTGGATTATGTCTAAACTTCCCGATCGACGCCCTGAAACCCTTGGCGGTTTCATCGTTCATGGTCTTCCGTTTCCAGTCGATACTGATCCAGAGGCTTTGGCGTTTCTCAAGAAGCTCGCTCCAATTCAGATTGAGCAGGAATACAAGATCACCTACTTACATTCCTACGCCCAGGATAGTCCCTGGTTTGCTGGTCTGAGCAATAAACGGCTGCTGGCCAATTCGGATCCTGAGAGTAATTATACCTATGCGACTCCTCGCGGTCATGATATGTATTCAGGGCAAGAAACCGAGTGGATCGACATCACCCAGCGGGCTGCCAGGGTACACGCCTTCACTATATGTCATTTCGGTTCCGAGGAATTCCTGCCCGAAACACCCTTTGTCCTGGCTCTGGTTGAATTCGAAGGAGTCAACACATTACTGTTGACAAGGTTACTCGGCGTCGATCCCGATCTAGCCACCCTGGATTGGATCGGGATGCCTGTAAAGGCTCAATTTCTTCGCAATAGCAAACTTAAACCGACTGATGTGTACTTTGTCCCGGAATAAAACACCTTCTTCGACCCAATCGTCTCGAGCCCGGGCAGCCACAAGCCAAACACGACCCACCTCAGCCGCACGGGATACCCGGCAGCAAGACCGGCTTGGACCGCTTCAGGCTCGTTATTACAGCCGCCGGTTTTCTGCTCGAGATGTATTGTTTTTGCTTATACCAGGGATCGCCGCCTGCCTGGCACCTATAGGCTATGGGCTATGGCGGGCAGAATATGCTTACACCAGGTATGGCCCAGTTGCGGCCGAGTATTGGAGCCGTTCCTGGTATTACCTGGGCGTTTCTGCGGCGATCGTATTTCTGATCCTGGGCTGGTACCGTCTGAGCCTGAATTTGATAGTTGTGAATATCTTTCCAAAAGGAATCTCAATCAGGACCGGTATCAGGCGCACACGAAGTTTTGGTTGGGACGATTTTCAAGGGCTTACCAGCAGCACCATTCAGGAACATTTTTTTGGCCGGTCAATTCGAAGCACCTATCAGGCAAGATTAATTCTGAAATCGGGCAAAACTATCGGGCTGCCTGGTTCGCTCAGAGATTTTCCTGAGCTAATCGCTCGGATTAAGGCCAATCTGTATCCACGGCTATTGACCAAATTACAATCCGAATTCCGGAGCGGCGCCTGGCTGTATTTTGGTCTGATCGCTATCCAGCATGCACATGGACTGCGTCTCCAGCGTCAGAGAGTCTCCTGGCAGCAGGTCAAACAGATCGATGTGCGCAATGGCAAGCTGGTTATAGAATTTATTGATTCCACCCAGCGCAAAATAGCTGTGAGCCAGATCCCGAACCTGGAACTAGTCTTGCAACTGATCGATCAGGGCATACACGAGTAAGCCCGATTTGCACTTCTTGTCATCTTACCGAATCGCTATAGGTTTCCAATGAGAAGACCCGCCGTTCGCCTTGTTATCCAAATCTTACTATTTTTTATTCTCAGCTTAACCACAAGCTGCAATATGCCTGCTTTGATATTTCCCGATCCCGAAGTGGATTCTGTTGTTTCGATAGTCCCAGAGGGCGAAATATCCACGCCAGTTCCGCTACCACCTCCACCTCAAACTGAAATGACCTTTCAGGTCCAGCTGCCAGATAATTCGCCCCCGGATCAATTGATCTTCCTTACTATACTGGATGAGGTTACAGGCCTCTCGCTAAATGCCGAATCCCATCCCATGCAGCCTGGAGAGGCTGAAGACAGCGGACAAATATTCTATTCGATCAGTTTGCCGTTTCCCCTGGGTTCAATTATCCAATATCGATATGAAAGACAGGCCGAAATTGCGACTGTCGGGGAATATATATCCGATGATCGCCCTGTGCGCTACCGGATGTACCATGTAGAAGGGCCTGGAAAAGTTGAGGATGTGATCAGCCGCTGGGCAGATACTGAGATGATCGGATCTACCGGGCGAATCAGCGGCAAAGTTATGGATAACGAGACGGGTGAAGGGGTACCTCAGGTGCTAATTGCCGCCGGCGGCGAGCAGACATTAACCTCATCGGATGGCAGCTACCTTTTAGAAGGTCTGCCGCCAGGTGTGCACAACCTGGTCGCTTTTACGCTGGATGGCTCTTATCGCACTTTCCAGCAAGGAGCATTGGTTGCGGCCGAATCTACAACCCCGGCCCCAATCAGTCTGACCAAGGCTGCCAGAGTCAATGTGATCTTTGTGGTATCCCTGCCGGATGGCACGCCACCTGCCGTTCCCGTTAGGATAGCTGGTAATCTTGTGCAATTTGGAAATACATTCGCAAACCTGGCAGGAGGGGCCAGCACGATATCGGTCCGCATGCCGGTGCTTACGCCATTACCAGATGGGCGTTATACATTAACCATTGAGATGCCAGCTGGCGCATATTTAAACTATAAATACACTCTTGGGGATGGGTTCTTCAATGCAGAACACGATCCGGATGGCGCTTATCAATTGAGACACATCGTCATACCGGATGAAAATGTTCTGATCGAAGATGAGGTGAGCACCTGGAGTTCCAGCAGCCGTGGCCCTCTGACATTTGATGTGTCTGTTCCGGCGAATACACCCCCAGAAGACCAGATCACAATCCAGTTTAAACCGGTCTACGGCTGGACAGAACCGATTCCCATGTGGCGCCTGAGCGAGACCCGCTGGGCTTATGTTCTATATAGCCCGCTCAATCTGCCTGGAGACCTCAATTACCGCTACTGCCGAAACAGCCAATGCGGTATTGCCGATGATATTGATACCAAAGGCCCATTCGCGGCAGGACGGTTGGCAGCGATCAGCGCTGAACCTCAGAAGTTCGTCGATGAGGTCAAATCATGGGCCTGGCTGGGGACCGAGGCGGAGATTCCTGAAATTGATACCAGCCGCGTGGATTCCGCCCCCCATTTTGGGGCCGGGATTGAGTTTGAAGCAACTTACCACCCATCCTGGTTAGCCCGCATGCCCTTTGCATTGGAGGACGTGCGCGCCACGGGGGCGCAGTTTGTGTTCCTGGCGCCGACCTGGACCTACCTTCGAAATACCCAACCTTTGCTGGCCCCAGTTGCCGGGCAAGACCCGCTCTGGTACGACCTGGTCGAGATTGCCCAACAAAGTGAACTGCGAAGCATCCAAACAGCCCTATTCCCCCAGCCCAGCTTCCGAATTGAAACCGATGAGTGGTGGCAAACTGCTCCGCGCGATTTCGGTTGGTGGTTGGTCTGGTTCGAACAGTACCGCACGTTCGTTCTACACCATGCCGATCTGGCCAACCGGATTGGATCAGCCGGACTGGTGTTGGGGGGTGAGTGGCTTGCACCTGCCCTACCTGGCGGGCTGCTGACGGATGGCAGCCCTTCTGGCGTTCCAGCCGACGCCGAACAGCGCTGGCGGGATTTGATCGCCGAGGTTCGCAGCAGGTACAACGGCTCCCTGCAATGGGCTTTGCCATATGATAGCATTCCGGATGCGCCCGCCTTCATGGATGCTGTCGATACAATTTACTTGCTATTCAATGAACCACTCGCTTCCGAAGCCGACGCGACCTCCTCCCAAATGGCCTTGGAAGCCGGGCGTCTGCTCGACAATGGTGCCCTGCCAATTTTTTACTTATTTGACAAACCGATCTTGATTGCAGTAAGCTATCCGTCTGCTTATGGCAGTGCGACCGGCTGCATCGTTAGTGCGACAGAGGGATGCGCCCGACCCGCTGAGCTGTCCCCCACACTCCCCGATCAGCCCACGGTAGGTGTCGATCTGATCGGGCAGATGGCTGCATATGATGCCATCTTGACTGCCGTCAGCCAACGAAACTGGTTGAATGGTGTCATCGTCCGTGGTTATTATCCGCCTGCAGCTATTCAATACAAATCTGCCTCGGTTCATGGCAAGCCTGCTGAGGCGATCTTAAAAGCCTGGTTTGACCTGTTAGCGCCTCCATTGGCTCCCTAGCAAATAGTAATCTCCGGCACCAGGGATCAATAAATTTCTTCAGATTTGGTTTGCGGTTAGTAGTTTTCAGGGCGTATGCCCAGATCACTACTAACCGCAGATCTTTTATCCAGAGATTTCCGTTGAGCTGGTATGATACAATCTAAATAGAGATTAATCCGGGGTATAATAAAATTAATTCTATGGAAACTGAAAGCACACCCAAAGAAATCACACCTTATTACCAGCAAGATTCAGGCGCATCGGATGAGCTAACCGGAAGCCAGAAGAAAACCCTGATCTCTGTCATCGCGGCGATTGTACTGCTGGTTATTGGCCTGGGCGTTGTAATTTGGTGGCTAGTTCAGCCCAGTACGGATACCGGCAGAGTACGCGATATTTTCATCATTTTCATGGCGTTTGAGTCGCTACTGATTGGGTTTACCCTCGTCATTCTGATCGTGCAGCTGGCCCGTTTAATTAACTTGCTGCAAAATGAGATCAAACCAATCATTGATTCGACCAATGAAACAGTTAGCAACTTACGAGGCACTGCTGCTTTCTTAAGTGATAATTTGTCTGAACCTGTAATCAAGTTGAATGAATACCTGGCAGGCCTAGCTGAAGTGTTTAAAGTAATCGGCCTGACTCGTAAACGTCCAAAAAAATAAATACGCACAGAAGGAGTGAAAGAAATGTCCGATCGAGATTCTGACTTTGGAAACTTTTTAGCCGGCTTCATCATTGGCGGCTTGGTTGGCGCGGCAGTTGCACTGCTCATGGCCCCTCAATCCGGCGAAGAAACCCGCACGGTGATCAAAGAAAAAAGTATTGAGCTGAAAGATAAAGCCGTTGAGACTGCTGATGAAACCCGCGATCGAGCCGAGCAAGCTTTAGAAGACGCCCGCGTGAAAGCAGAAGAGGCTGTTAGCGAGCTTCGTAAGCGGGCTGATGAAGTTGCTCGTACGACCAAGGAAAAAGCCACCGAGCTTCAGGAACGGGGCCAGATTGTTGTTGATGAACAAAAAGCCAAGATAGATAGTGCTCTCAAGAAAGAAACCGGCAAATCTACAGAAGCTTGATGCTAGAGAGATTCGTTGTTTTAGTATAGAATATTGTCACATATTTGAGGCGATTCAACTAATCTCGCCTGAATATCGAATACAATGGTCTGTTTTGCAAGCCACGGCTTACATTAACAGACCTTTTGTTGTCTTCGCAACCTAAATGGACCAGCTACCAAAACAAACCCGACTTAGACAAGCCAAAACATGGGTGCTTTGGGAAATCCTGTGATGAGGCCCTGATTTGGGGGTAAGAGTGTGCGGCGCACGCCCACACCCCCAAATCTGGAATACCACCCCGGAGATTCCCAAGGATACTTATTCATTTATTATCAGGTCAAGTCGGAAATGATATCAATGACAGAACGAAGGATATCCCCTGCCAATACAGAGGCGGTATTACCAAATCGGTCGGCTGCCAATAAACCCGCCTGTGCGTGAATCCAGGCAGCAGCAACTGCTGCTTCAAAAGCGGGCAAGCCCTGAGCCAGCAATCCAACCACCAGTCCCGCAAGCACATCCCCACTTCCAGCTCGAGCCAAAGCCGAAGACGCTACGGGCACCACCACGGCTCGCCCATCAGGAGCTGCGATAACCGTAAAAGCCCCTTTAAGAATGACTACATGCCCCCATTCCTGGCTGAATTTTTTAGCGATGCCCATCCGATCGGATTGGATATTGGCAACAGATAGACCTGTGAGGTAGCTCATTTCGCCCGGATGAGGGGTTAGGACTGCAGGGGCAGGCAAACGTCTGGGCCAATCAGGCACCTGCGCCAACAATTTTAACCCATCGGCATCCAGAATCAGTGCGGGAGAATCTATGCTGCTGGATCCCTGGGAAGAAAATCTGGTGCAGCCTTCTACAAATCGATTCATAAATTCTGCGGTAGGATCCTGCAGCCCAAAACCCGGGCCTAATAATAACCCGGTTACTCTGTCAAGATTGTTGAAGAGCACATCAGCTGCCGAAGACCCTATCCCACCCTGGGATTCTTGCAGCAGAAGCCAGGTTACTTCGGGCAGATGACCCGCCAGAGCGGTGTGAAGAGGGGCCGGAACTGCCAGGGTTACGAGCCCCGCACCACAGCGGTAGGCTGCTTCACCAGCCAGCGCAGCTGCGCCGGTAAAACTGAGAGAGCCCGCCACAACCATCGCAGTCCCAAAAGTGCCTTTGTGTGAATCCGGCGTTCGCTCCGGCAAAAAATCTTGGACCATATCACGATCTGCTACACATGTCCGGATCGCTCGCCAGGCTTCCAGGGCTTCGCCATCCTCAGGCAGGCCAATTCCGACCAATTTTAATCTTCCTACTAAATTGTAGGCTGGAAATTTTAATAATCCCTGCTTTACGGCCGCCATTGTCACCGTCAGATCTGCCGGTAAGCACTCAGCCGCTGCCTCACCGCTATCACAGTCCACGCCAGATGGACAATCGACTGCCACAATATAGGGAGGCTCTGTTAGCCCACTTAGGAATTCTCCGGTGGCTGCCATAACTTCCGCCAGCCTGCCCCGCAGGGGTAGTTTTATCCCAGTACCCAGGATGCCGTCAAGCACAACCGCATATTGAGCCACCAGACTGCCCAGTTCATTAAGATTTGGATCTGCACCCACGCGGATCACTTTTACACCAGATTGGAGCAGTCGCTTCACGAGCGGATCATTTTCTGGACGCTCTTTGACAAGGTAAGCACATGCCGGCCAACCCTGCTGAGCAAGAGCCGTCAGAGCAACAAGTGTGTCGCCGCCGTTGTTGCCTGATCCTACCAGACCCAGCACCCCCCGCTGCCAATCGGAGCCAAATTCTAATTGGATTTGTTCAGCCAGGCCCCGACCGGCATTTTCCATCATCTGGTCGTAACCTAATCCGCTGGCATTGGCTTCCTGCTCAACAGCCACCATTTCAGCTACGGATACTAATTTCATTCGGCAATTTCTCCTCAATGATTAAAACGCAGTTGTTTGGCTGCGGATATTACAAAAGTTCCCAATAATGCGATTAAAAGTTTACCACGCCAGCAATTATCGTGGGGCGCAATGGGAAGCAGTGTTCACTCGGCAATTCCACGGTCGTAAAGTTCACGACTCAGGATGCCTACTTCTCGGAGAAATATTACCTGAACGAAGGATGCAGATCGATGAGAACGAGGAAGCAGTTAAAAGTAGCATAGTTGTGGCTCGAATCTATCTGGTTATACGCCAATAAAACGAGCCACAGCGACAACATTTAGGTGTTCAGGGATGATTGAGGGGCTGTAGATAGGGACTTCAACCTATAAAGGTTCTGATTTGCTCTTTCTTTCGTTCCAGCTCATAATATCATTAGGGTGATTGATCAGATGCTCAAGGATCTTTTGAGATGCATCTCTATCAAGTGGCATTGAAACTAAATACCCCTGGCCAAATTCACAACCCATCGACTTCAATGTGTCCATCTGTCCAGTGGTTTCCATTCCCTCTGCAATGACGCCTACACCCAGGCGATGGGTAAGCGTCACAATCGCCTGGATAATTTCCAACTGATTGTTGTCATTCAACATTTGGTCCACGAAGCTCTGGTCTATCTTTAATGCATTGATAGGGAATTGTGATAAGTAGTTCAGTGAAGAATAACCCACACCGAAGTCATCGATTTGCACCTGGACACCCAATTTCTGCAGCTCCTTGAAAACTTCTAGAGTCAGTCGATTGTCTTCAAGGATCACATTTTCGGTAATTTCCAGTTTCAAATATTGAGGCTCTAAAGCAGTATCCGTTAATACCTGCTGGATGTGTGCTATCAGGTCTGGCTGAACAATTTGCTTTCCAGAAAGGTTTACACTGATCGTCAAAGGTGGATCGAAGGGTAGTTGTTGATGCCATTCAGCCATCTGGCGGCAGGCTTCTTTCAGTACAAAACGGTCCAGAGGAATGATCAGGCCAGTATCTTCAGCCAGTGGAACAAATTGGCTTGGGGTTAGAAAACCCAACTTCTCATGTGGCCAACGAACTAAGGCTTCAAACCCGATAATATTTTTGGTTATCAAAGAAACAATCGGTTGGTAATATACTCGCAGCTCTTGATTAGCCAGCGCTCGCCGAAGTTCGACTTCCAATTCAAGCCGTTCTAAAATTCGCTCGCGCATCACCGGGTCAAAGATTTCATAGCGGGCCCTACCGGAGGCTTTGGCAGAATACATCGCAATGTCGGCATCTCGCAGCACATCTTCGGAACGTTCATAACCAGCAGCGCTAAGGACGACACCAATGCTGGTGGTTATCTGTACATCGTGGCTGCCCAGCCGGTAAGGCTCAGCCAGTGATACAAGCAGCTCATTTGCAATGCCGGTAACTGAGGCGAGATTGCCGACATCATCCAGCAAGATCACGAACTCATCTCCTCCCAGCCGAGCGACAGTATCGGTTGCCCGACGGCGAACTTCGATCCGGCGGGCAATCTCGATTAATAGCTTATCCCCCATCATATGTCCGAGACTGTCATTAATATTTTTAAACCTGTCCAAATCCAGGAATAAAACTGCAAATTGGTATTCAGGGCGTCTTTTGGCGCGCTCAACCGCGAACCGCAGGTTTTCCATAAACAACGCCCGGTTGGCTAATTTGGTCAACCCATCGTAGAACGCGTTCTGAAGCAGTTTCTCTTCGGCATATTTCCGGTCGGTCGTGTCAGTCAGCGAACCAGCCATCCGGTATGGCGATTCATCTGCACTTCGGATTGCAAACCCACGGCTCAGCATCCAGCGGTAAGCGCCATCTTTATGCATCATACGATGTTCATTCACAAAGTGCGGGGATAAACCCTTGATATGGGCGGAAATATCAAGCTTAAGCCGTTCAATATCTTCCGGGTGAACTCGGCTGAACCATTCACTTAACCGGGTAGTGATATCTTCATCCCCGTAACCAAGCATTGATTTCCAACGGGATGAAAAATAGACTTCGTTCGTCCGCATATCCCAGTCCCATAAGCCATCATTTGCTCCTCGCATCGCCAGGGCGTAACGTTCTTCGCTCTCCCTGAGTGCCAATTCGACCTGCTGTCGATGGGTTATTTCTTGTTGGGCGTTCTGGTACAGATTGGCGTTCTCCAGAGCAATAGCTGCATAATCTGCCAGGGAGGCAAGGATCATTTCATCCCGGTCTGTGAACGGCCGTCGTCGGAATTGATTATCAACCGAAAGTACCCCAATGACAGCACCTTTCGAAAAGATTGGTATGTGCAGCAAACTATGGACCAGGTATCCAGTTGTTACCTTTAGACTGGGTTTATCGCCGCTTTTAGAAGTCCGGACTGGTTTGCCAGACTGGATCACTCTACCCAGCAATGAGTCCTGAACGGGTAGCCGCATGGTTTTCACCCGATCGGCATCAATATTCTTGACCGCCCGCATGAATAATTTACCACCCTCATCCAAAATCGCCAGGAAGCCTTCATCTGCCTGTGTGAGCAGCACGCCTGCGTCCACAATCCTACGCAAAACCTCATCCGTTTCAAGGGTAGAAGTCAAACTTTGTCCCACACGGGAGAGTACTTTGTGCCAGGAAAGTTGTTCTTGCAGCCGGGTAGTCAGGGTCGCTTTCTCCCGCCGCAACCGAGATTCCGAAAGCGCTCGGGTAATCGCTTCATTCAGCAATTCTGACTCGACAGGTTTTGGCAGGTAATCTTCAACACCCAACCGAAAAGCATCAGCCGCAATTTGTTCAGAACCATGGGCAGTCGAAAGGATCGTTGGGATAGATATCCCTTCGCTGGATAAGCGACGCAGAAATTCAAGGCCGGTTGTATCTGGGAGCTGTAAATCCAGGATCATCAACGATACCTGGCTTGATTTAATAATTTCGTAAGCTGTTTTTCCGTTATAGGCAACCAACGACTGATAGCCAAGCTCAGGCACAACTTTATGGGCGATAAAGTTGGCAATCTGTCGATTATCGTCTACGATTAGGATCGTTTCGTCACTCATTATAGATCGTTTGCCATACTACCAGCACGCGGCTGCCTTTGGGTGTTTGGGCACAACAGAAATTATGCAAGGATTATGCCATAAGCTTACCAACTATAGCGATCATTTACACCCCAAGGGTTTCCCACGTACAGAATGTGATCGTGGCGAGAATAGTGCCGGACCGACAAGGTACAGCATCCTGAAGATCGGAATTCTTGTCCAGGATTCGGGTTAACTATAATTGTTGTCGATCAGAACAACAAGGAGACAAGGTTTACAATCGTGTAAGGTCAATTCAAGCTTACAGATCTAGTAATTCATTCAGTGTTTAATTCTGACCCCCACAAATCTTTGGTCGCAAATTCCAATCCTAATTCACACAATTTGCCAGGTGTGGGGTAACCGGTATTGAAATCCCAACAGCGGGCGAGGTAGTACGCGTCCAGCATCGATTCGAAATCGTGTACCGCATTTGCAGAATGGCGGGCTGCATCTGCAAATGGGATCAACAAAGGTTTTGGCAATTTATCATTCGCCCTGGTCAGGCCCAGGCGGTTATTGATCACCCGTTTAAGATTCCAGCCCCGCTCTCCAGCCTGGAGCATCTCAATCATCGACCAGTCCACATCACAGGCTCCCCGAATCAGCTGCAGCACAGTCTCCGGTTCTATGTTTGAGAATAAGCACAAAACCAGCGAGTTAAATAGCGTGCGCCAATTCTGGTGAATCGCCACATTGCCCGCTTTTTCACCATTGCTCTGACGAGGATAATACTGCATCCCCAGGCTGGGCTCAACCTGGCCAACATCAACCAGGAAATAATCCGACTGGTTATGGCAAGCGCCGCGCGGCGATGTAGCATAAACCAGCGCCATTCCAGATGCACCGCGCGGGTCGTGATAAGCGACCTCCAACCCATTGACATGGACCGCCTCTTCTTCTGCGCCGAATCGTTTTCCCAATCCTCGGGCGCCTTCAGCCAGAAAAGCCCCAAAGCCCTGGCGATGGGCTGTCTGGATGATTAAATCCTCTAAGGGCTCCGGATTTCCCCATTCCAGCTTAAGCCCTCCTGTATCCCGTTCGGTTATCAAACCCAATTCATATAAACGAAATGCCAGGCCAATTGTGTTGCTCATGCTGATGGTATCCATCCCATATCGGTCGCACAATTCTCCAGCTCTGGTGACAACCACCGGATCATTCAACATCAAGTTTGGCCCGAAGCCAACCAGTGTTTCATATTCCGGCCCCTTCCGTTTGACGCCATCATCAAGTGCCACAACTCGCCCACAAGCAATTACACAGGCATGGCAGGTGCTGACCCCAGTAAGGATCAATTCCTTCAATCCAGCTCCAGTGGTTCGCAAATCCTCAGGAAATGTCTCAAGACTGAAATAGCGCTTGGGCATTTCGCCCAGGTAATCAAAATATTCGGCCGCTCCGGAGGTCCCCAGCTCGCGCAGCACCTGGGTCATCGAATCAGCCCGCAGCATCCGGTTTGCTTCAGAACGGACCGGTTGATACAATTTTGGCCTGGCGACCGGTATCTGCCCATGCCCACGGACCGCAATCGCCTTTAAATTCTTAGCCCCCATGACCGCTCCCATACCAGTTCTGCCCGCAACCCGGCCGTGGTCACACAAGATCAGGGCAAAAGGCAGGCGGTTCTCACCGGCTATACCAATCGAAACCACCCTTACTTTTCCGGAATTCAGCTCAGATTCAAGCGCCTTCTGGATCTGATAGGTATCCTGCCCCATCAAGTGAGCAGCTGGGCGGATCTCAGCCTGAATTCCATTCGCATCCCGATCATGGATCCATAGAAATACAGGCTCACTGGCCTGCCCAGTGATCCAAACCCCGTCAATGCCAGTCATCCGCAGTTCAGGCCCCCAAAAGCCACCACAATTTGCTTCACCCCATAACCCGGTGGCAGGGGATCTTCCACAGACCACAAAACGCCCGACAGCCGGGCCAACTGTGCCGCTGAGCGGGCCATTCAAGAACATTAGATCTGCTTCAGGTGACAATGGATCCACTTCGGTGGTTAAGGAATCGTAGAGCAATCTTGCAGCCAGGGATGCGCCACCCAAGAATTGTTTTTCCCAATCACGGGGTATTGTGTAGATTTCAATCGAACGGGTTGTGAGATTAACCTTCAGGATCGGCTGCATAGTTCCTCCTGATTAGCAAGCATGTGCCAGCCGCACTGATCGATCAAAAATATGGCATGTTTGCGCTTATCTGAAAGTACTCAAATATTGCGGGTATTTTTTCAGATTTGAGTACCCACTTGATCAGAGGTGCGCTAAAATGATGTAGATGTGCCTAACTTATAAGATCAACAATTTCCACCACTATTAAGTTTACACCAAACCCGGCTTCTGCGGATAAATTAAGTGATTGGGAATCTGTGGGGGAGAATCCCACAGGACTTCCCAATGACCCATAAATTTTAAATATAGGAGCAGTCGAAAAATGCAGGTTTATTATATGGTTTGGGCAGGGACCGCCCAACAGAATAATATACTTCAAATCATAAGTGACTTCACTGCAAAAAGGGTAATTACCCCTCCTCAAAACGAGGAAAGTTTAATACAATAGGGCCATGTTCAGAAAAAACACCAAACACCAACAACCTGCGCTCATCAGCGCTGCCAGCGAACTGCCCGAAAAGCAGCGCAAACGGCTGGAGAAATCATGGGCCAGCACGTTTTACCGGGAATTCTTCTGCCGCATGGACGAAGAGACGTTTGCGGTCTTGTATTCAGAAGTGGCATCCCGTCCGAATGTGCCTGTGAACGTCCTGGTGGGGCTGGAAGCCCTGAAAGCGGGCTTTGGCTGGAGCGACCAGGAGTTGTACGAGAACTACTGCTACAATCTGCAAGTGCGCTACGCATTGGGCTATGACCGTCTGGGCGATGGCGATTTTGAAATCCGCACGCTGTACTACTTTCGAGAACGCCTGAGCCAATACAATGCGGAGAAAGGCGTCAATTTACTGGAAAAAGCCTTCGAGCAAATCACGGATGCCCAAATCGTAGATTTAAAGGTGCGCACTGGCATGCAGCGCATGGACTCGACCCAAATTGCCAGCAACATTGTCTCCGCCAGCCGCCTGCAATTGCTGGTGGAGGCTCTCCAGAGAGTGCAACGCATCCTGAACGAAGCGGACCAAGTGCGCCTGGCAGAAATCTTTGGGCCGTACACTCAAGACAGCGCCGGGCATTACACCTACCGGGTCAAAGGCAAGGCAGCTGTACAAGCTCACTTGCAGAAAATTGGCCAGACCATTGACACACTTTTGCAGGAATTGAAAAGCGCTTACGCCGCCGAAAACGCCTACCAGGTGCTGGAACGCATCTTTGCAGAGAACTTTCATGTGCTGGCAAGCGGACTGCGCCCCAAAGAAAATAACGAGATCACATCCGGCTGCTTGCAATCAGTGGATGACCTGGAAGCCACTTACCGCACCAAAGGCACAGGTCATTATAAGGGCTATGTTGCCAACCTCACCGAAACCTGTGATCCGACCAACGAACTGCAACTGATCACCAAAGTGCAGGTTGCGCCCAACAACGTGGACGACAGCCAGCTGCTGGCCGAAGCCCTGCCCAACTTGCAAGAGCGCACCGGTGTGGAAACCATGATCACCGACGGCGGCTATGGCGGCGAAGCCAGTGACCAGGCCTTGCAGGAGGCGAAAACCGTCACCCTCATTCAGACCGCCATTCGCGGCGCTCAAACCGACTCCAACCAATTCAGCCTCTCCGACTTTAGCTTTCAGCAGGATGAGCGGGGCCACCCTACCACACTCACCTGTCCACAGGGTCAGACGGTTCCCGTGACCCCTGGGCGCACCACCGGCTGGCAGGCTCGTTTCGACCCGGCTATCTGCTCCTCTTGTCCATTCCAACTCGACGGGCATTGCCGCACCCAACCGCAAAAGCGTGACCCTCGTTACCTGTTGACGTTCACCACCAAACAAATCCTCACCGCCCAACGCCGCAAAGCATACCTGGCGCACCGAGGTGACAGCCACAACTTACGCGCTGCCGTGGAAGCCACCGTCCGCTCGCTAAAACATCCCTTCCCGGCAGGCAAACTTCCGGTACGCGGGCAGTTCAGGGTGACCTGCATGGCGATCGCCTCCGCCGCAACGACCAACGTGCGGCGCATCCAACGCTACCTGCATGCCAAAACCAAGGCAGAACAGACCGCAAAAATCACAAAAGAAGAGCCAAATTGCCCGGCCAAAAAGGCCAGCGCTTCTTCTTTTGACTTTTTATCGACACTCCTCATCGGTTGCCAAAGCCCAAAACAGGCTTCCTGCCCAATTATTGTATGTTAATGTACGGCTTCTTGCAGTAGAGTCATAAGTGCAACGAAAAATCAGACGATGCCTAAACCTATTCACATCCAACCAATCAGCCTGCAAGACCACGTCTGGATTCGATCTATTTTAGAAGAGCACTGGGGCTCTGTCGAGACCGTTTCACGTGGCCAAGTATACTCCGTTGACCAATATCCGGGCTTTATCGCTCGTCAAGCGGATCTGGCTGTCGGGTTGATCACTTATCGAATTGAGAGCCATCAATGTGAGATACTAACGATCAACAGCCTGGTGGTTGGGAGAGGTATAGGCAGCGCCTTGATCGAGGCAGTCCGCCAGGAGGCAGTGGCGGGTGGCTGTCGGAGGTTATGGTTAATCACCACAAATGATAACCTGCCCGCCCTGCGTTTCTACCAAAAACGAGGCTTCAAATTAGCCTCACTCCACCGGGATGCGATCGAAATCTCACGGAAATTAAAGCCACAAATTCCTGTGTTTGGAATAGACGGAATCCCAATACGGGACGAACTTGAGCTAGAGATGTTGCTGCCGTGAAATTGCTCCCGAGCTGATGAGAAACCTATTGGTTAGGCCGGCAGAGCCAAAAATACCGCCATTAAATCGATTAGCAGCTTATTTTAAAAACTGCCTGGCCTGTGCGATGATGTCTGGCAGCGCGATAATCAACTTTCCCATGATTTTTTTCGTGGAGCTCGCAAAGAATCCCAAATTGCCATAGGCTTCACTGCCCCCACCCCCTACAACATCGGAAACCCCGCGCAGGATTACCAGCCGAGCCTGGTTTCGTGCAGCTACCCAAGCAATCGCCCCGGATTCCCAATCACCTGCTATAGCTCCGTAGCGGGCACTCAGGTCTGGGATTTCATCCACTACCAGATCTCTATCACCGGATACCAGCAACGTCTTTCGAACAGAAAACGGCAATTCATTTTCATTGAGCCAGTCGATGTCCAGGACCGTGGTGTAATGGGTGAGATGTTCATCCAAGTCACCCATCAGCTCAATAATGTCGTACACGATCGTTTTATTCACTAAAATCACAGTCCCTTGCTCGACTTGGCGTTCAAATCCTCCACAGGTACCCAAATTGATCAGCAGCCCAGGCCGCCATCGGTCGATTACGTATTGAGTAGAGGCAGCTGCGGCAATTTTCCCCCATCCACCATGGAAAAATATTATTGGAATGTGATCGAGGGGGTGCGGCTTTCTGGCTTTTGACAAACCTGGCGTGGCCTGCATAGGTTCAATTCGATCACCAATCCGAGTCAAAAACCATTCTCCATAAGGTGATTTTTGGTAGTCAGGGCCTGAAAACAGGGCCTTGATTGCGCTCCATTCGGCGTCTGCCGATATCAAGACAATAACTTGCACGCCATCATCCGTCATACAACTAAACCTCCTCCTGGTGGGCCCGCTTTACAGAATTAAGAGGTTGGCTTGACGATCTCGGTCAATGCGCCATAATTGAGTATACCTCGAAGGATCACTTGATTTTCATCACTAAAGGCGCAGTCAAACAATATTAACAATCGCTCTCTGCAGAAGAACCGGTGCAGTAACAAGGTCTGATAATTGCGGATAATTTGGGAGTGACCCAGTCAGCATTACCATCTTAGAAGACACCGATCTCCTTTTCCGGATAATGCTCTGGCAGAAAAAGGAATTTGATATGAAAGGAACTCGGCAAAAAAAGTGGCCTATACGCCTCCGGATAGGTTTAGTGGTGATTCTGGCGCTTCTTCCTGTGGTGGGGCAGATGGAGGGGGCAACTGCTGCGCCGTTGATAGTGATGAACCTGACGGATTCGGGGCCAGGTTCATTGCGCGAAGCGATCGCAAACGCCTCAGCTGGCGATACCGTCTCCTTCGCTCCCGGGCTCCAGGGTGAGATTGATCTTTTTGCTCAGATTGATCTGACAAAAGACCTGACGATCGCAGGACCTGGTACAGCACCACTAACAATCAGTGGGAGAGGTGTCGTTCGTGTATTTGAGATATCCGCCTCCGCGGAGATCACGATCACCAGCCTGACCATTGCCGATGGCAAAACAACTGCGCAAGGTGGGGCAATTCATAACAAGGGCAATCTGACATTATCCCGCGTTACGTTGAAGAATAACCTTGCCGATAAAGGTGGCGCGCTTTTCAACAGCGGCAGCCTGACGCTATCTGAAGTAACCATTAGCGAAAATACCGCCCTGAACATTGGGGGCGGATTGTATATTGATTGGACGGGGAAGTATCTACAAACCGCAAGATTGGAACAGATAACGATCAGTTCAAATCGGGGTATTGGCGGCGGTGGTGGGCTGGGCTTCACTACGGGTGGCCTTAATAATACCCTGCAACTGCGGGGCGTACTTTTAGCGGGCAATTATATCGATAGCGGCTTGGGGGCGGATTGCTTTCTGGATCTGGGCAGCCTGCCCGTCTCATTGGGATATAACTTGATCGGCAATAATCAGAGCTGCGCATTTTCGATGCAGCCCAGCGATCTGGTTGGAACATCCAGCAGTCCATTGGACCCTAAACTTGGGCCATTGAGCGACAATGGTGGCACCAGCCTGACACACGCCCTGCTCCCCAGCAGCCCGGCGATTGACCGCGGCATAATCAGCAACTGTTCGCCAGCAGATCAACGCGGACTCACGCGCCCAATGGATGGTGATAATGATCAGGTCGCCCGCTGCGACATTGGGGCATTTGAAGTCATCAATCAGCTGCCGCAGCTTGGAAATTTCGTAAGCCCTCAAATGGATGAGGCCGGAGTGTTACCAATTGGTCCGGATATCCTTGAGATCCTGGATATAGATACGTCTCCGGACATGATCTACTACACACTCCGGACCCAACCCATTCATGGCGCTCCTCACCTGCTCCTAACACTGCCTTTAAGCGCTGGTCAGGTTTTTACCCAGACCTCGATTGACAATGGCAGCCTCACTTTTAATCACGATGGTAGTGAAACATTCGACGCAGAATTCGATTTTATTGCCACCGATCAGGAAAAAGTACCCGTGCGATTAATTTCAAATGGTGCGTATGGGCCTGGCAATGATCATTCAGTGTCCCCTGTGCTCTCTGCCAACGGACGGTACCTGGCCTTTGAATCGAATGCGACCAATTTCAGCATTCGCGACCAGAACAACCAAACTGACGTTTTCGCCTATGATCGTCAGACTGGTGATCTGCTGATCGCATCTGTTGATTATGCCGGGACGCCCGGAAATACCTTTGGAGCCTATAACCCTGCGATCTCGGCCGACGGACGTTTCATAGCATTTGACTCTGTTTCCGAATTTGTCAGCGATGATAATAACAACGCCAGCGACGTGTTCGTCAGGAACTGGTTTACAGGGCAGGAAGACACTGTCATTGTATCGACCGATGATTTAGGTGAGGAGGGCAATGGAGATTCCCAAGAACCGGCTATCTCGGCTGATGGACGCTTTGTGGCATTTTCATCCAACGCCACCAATCTGGTTTCAAACGACTTCAATAACGCCATGGATATATTTGTCCATGATCTGCTTTATGAAAAGACGCAGCGAGTATCGCTAGCCAGTGATGGAATTGAAGGAGATGGTCATTCTAGAGGTCCCCTGTCCATATCAGCCGATGGGCGCTACGTGGCTTTCCAATCAGAAGCCGCCAATCTGGTGTTAGGCGATAGCAATGGGGTCCCGGACGTCTTCGTGCATGATTGTCTGAGTGGACAGACCGTAAGGGTTTCTGTTCATGCGGGCGGTGGCGAGGCAGATGGTGCATCCTGGGGACCAGCCCTATCCGCTGATGGCCGCTATGTGGCATTTGTCTCAGAGGCAACCAATCTGGTAGATGGAGACGGAAATCTGTCTTCAGATATATTTTTACACGACCTGAGAAACGAAACCAGCGTCCGATTGTCGGTCGCATCGAACGGGCAAGAAGGCAACCACAACTCCGCTGGCGCGAGCATTTCTGCCAATGGGCAATATGTCAGTTTCTGGTCGCAAGCCACCAACCTTGTCAGCGGTGACACAAATGATACCTGCGACATGGATAATGATGGATACGCGCAAGAAAACTGCCCCGATATTTTTATTGTCGATCACGTGAACGGGAAAATCCGCCGGGTGTCGATGAATGCCAATCTTGAAGAAGCTAACAATGCGTCATTCTCTCCATCAATCAGCGCGGATGGAAGATTTATTGGCTATCATTCTCATGCCAGCAACCTAATTTCATCTGATGCCAACAACTATTGCGGCGAAGATGGGCAATTTGGCGATAACTGCTCGGATATTTTCGTTTTCAACAACCATCTAATCCAGAAGACATTTCCGATCAGCGTCAACCCCACAAACGATATCCCTTATGTGGCAATTGCCCAACCTCAACCGGTAGCTTATGAAGGCGAGCCGGTGTTCTATACCGGGTCAATCTACGACCCCGACCCCGGAGACAGCCATCTGATTAATTGGGATTTTGGAGATGGCGGAACACTTTCGGCCATTACAGAAACCCAGCACATCTTTCAGGATGATGGTAATTATCTGGTAGAGATGACCGTAGTTGACCTGGCAAATGCAACTGGAATAGCCCAGGTGAACCAGGAAATCAAAAATTTACCCCCTATCGTTGATGCCGGAGAAGCAATCTTATATTTACAAGTCGGGTCTAAGCTGACCCGCACGGGAACCGTCCATGATCCCGGGCTGGATAGTTTGACTGGAACAGTAAATTATGGGGATGGAAGCGGGGCTCTTCCCCTGACAATCAGATTGGATGGGACATTTGACTTGAATTTCCAATATAATTTCCCGGGAATTTACCGAACACTGGCCATCGTTCAGGACGATGATGGTGGGATCGGAATAGATACTGTGAGAGTCTACGTAGGCATCTTCTCATTTCTGCCTCTAATCGAATTCAGCCCATAACTGATCACTCAGTACTCAGTCTAAGTGTTGTAGATGGATGTTTGTGAGCGGAATACGCCCACAAACATCCATCAAATTCATATTGACAGACCACTCAGCCATTAACCTGCTAAATCAACCAGATTCGGACCCGGGATAAATCAAATTTAGAATTGCGAATTTCCTGCACCTGCGGAGAGTTATTCCACCCTCCCGGTGACTTAATCACTTGCCTGCCTGGTTTCCCGAAAAAGCTGGTTCAGCCTGTCCGCATCCAGAAAACCATCCGCTGCGCCGGATTCACCCATCTTATAAGAAGCGAACACAACGGCCTTGTGGATAGCCTCATAAGGATCCCTGGTTTGGATGTAGACATGAATAAAGGCAGATAAAAGCGCGTCACCAGCGCCAATCGTGTTGATTACTCGCCGGGTGGTCACAGCCGGGATACGTTCCAGGAATCGATCACTGCGTACCCCCAAAAGCGCACCTTGAGCGCCCAAACCTATGACAACTATCTCTGCCGGATAACGCCGAAAAATCTGCTGGGCCCAGTCTTCGGGATTATTGGGCAGATTGTCATCACTCATAAACAAAATATCAGCTGCAGCCATAAATTCCCGGTTATATTCATCCTCAAGATCGGCAATTGCATGCACATCAGTCGCCACTATTTTGCCAGCCTGTCGAGCCAGGGGCAGCAATGGACGAGAAAAATTAATATTACAAAGCAGAGCGATCTCGCAATCAACTATAGCCTGGCAAAACCGATCCTGCGGAAATATTTTTTCCTGAATATCTTTTAAGTCCACACAGATTTGCCGCCGCCCGTCTCGTTCGTAGAGGATCACAGATTGCGGAGTTTGATCGAGCTCCGGCAGGATGTATTCAGCCTCTATCCGTTCTGTGTGCAGCGCCTGGTAGACCAGGTTTCCCGGCGCATCTTTTCCGATCAGGGATAAAAACCTGATGGAATTTCCCAGGATAGTGAGAGCCTTGGCTAAATTATAGCCAACACCTGAGACTGAACTGCTAACGCCAAAAAAAGGGTAACGCACCGGAGTATATTCAATCGGGAAAGAGTCGATTCGCAGCGTTGTTTCCAGGTTGATCAATCCAGAAACCAATATCTTTTTCATTCCGGCCTCCATTGATCGCAAAACATCCAGAATGTTCGGCAAAACGGCCAAGAGCTCCATCACAACCTAAACCAAAGTCTTCAATCATCCCGGTGCTTATCGAACGCTGCGGATCTCGGCAGCAGGCCGGCGGCCAGGGAGCACTCATAGTTTGTAGATTTGGTGTTCGGTTTGTGCGGCTTGCGCCGCACAAACCGAACACCAATATAATTTTTCTACAACACTTGAGTGCACCCGGCGGCCAGGTTGATGCATCCGATTAGGGGGTCTGTTCTGCAGCCAATCTTTCGATCTCAGCCACCACTTGGGCCAGCTCAGACACCATAGAAGAAGAGCTGGTCTCCAGAAAGATCTCAACCAGCGCACGATAGTACCACAACGTACCTTCTCGTCCCCCACGGAAACGTTCCCAGGTCGCCTCGCCGGAAAGCTTCAAATCTGCTAAGAGCATTCGGGAATTGTGCAGCTTGTCGGCCAAAGAAATCCGGTGTACTTCTGACCTGGCAGTACGCAGGTGGGCAAGATAATGTTCCTTTCGGAGTCGCCAGGGTGGTTTAGGGGCATCGTAGGCATCCGTTAGCCCGTCAACCATATAAGCGACATTCTCACCGAAGCGCCGGCGGATTTCTTGCCAGGTCTCCATCCCACCCTGGTCCTCAACCGCATCATGTAGCAGAGCTGCGATTGCCTGGTCCTCGTCACCGCCATCTTCCAAGACCAGGCCGGACACTGCCATCAAATGAGTAAAATATGGAATTCGGGTTCCTTTGCGTACCTGAGAGGCATGCAAATGAAACGCAAAGTGGAGGGCGTCTTCAAAACGAGCTGTTAGCAATCGCTTCTCCTTTGTGAGCTGATTTTTCTAAATTATGGGTTCTGGACAACTCGACCTCAAAGCTAATAGTCGCTCTTGCTTCGACATTGGGATACTTATCTCGTAATTACGTTAATGAAGACTGGGCGCAATTAATTAAATCAGATGTGGTTCACAAACATTGGGATGGACTCATCCGATCGTTGTGAACCACAAAACATACTTCAAAAATGGAACCCACTCAGGTTAAGCAGTTCAATCCGGCTGGATTTCATAGTCACTACTGATTGGGACACCGGGACGGAGGGTACTCATAACAGAACAATATTTATTTTCAGCCAGATCTATCGCCCGTTCTAATTTAGCCGGATCAACATTGCCTTTAACGATGTAATGCAGATGAATTTGAGTAAATGAATACGGAGGATCAGTATGTTGATCTCCCCGGCAGATAACATTTAGATCTTTGAGCGGTTCACGTTGTTTATTCAGGATCTCTACAATATCATACGCTGAACACGAAGCGGCTGCCAGCAACAGCAAATCAGACGGTTTGATACCGTTCCATACTTCATGATCATCGGGCGAACGGCCAATAACGACTGAGTGGCCATTTGAGTCAATGCCTACCATCAACTTTGATTCAACCAGCCTGAGCTGCACAGTACCCATACTTATCTCCTTATTTTATGCTCGCACTTGTGCGGAGTTCAACTCGAGTGTGATAATTGAAGGACTCGCTAACAAATCCTATCCATACCAGATCTATCTGGAGTCTTTGGGGAGTGAGAAATCCAAAAGGAGCGCGGGGAATTCTGAGCCAACATCCTACCTGAACTTCCAGGCGCTCATTAAAATCATGCCAACTAGGCAGGCGTAAAACTGGCCAAAATATTGTCAATTTTTTGGGCAATCCGTGCATTTTCCGGCCATTCGGTCCTGTTTAGCGAGATTTGGTTGGCAATTCGTCGCAGTAATCCTGGATTTACTCTTGCCAATTCAATGGTGATCTTTTCCCACAGTCTGCGCAGTTCAGGATTTGAGTGGTTGGCAGCATTAACTGCAATCTGTGCCGGGGATGAGCCGCTTAGATTCCAACTGGATAAATTTAAATCCAGTTCACGGCCCGCGTTAGCCCAATAATAGGTCAACATCGGGTTGATCAGGCCGCGCATTCGGCTCCAGAGTGGATCTTCTTCCTGAACCAATGCAAAGAACGACAGGTAATATGGACGCGCCCCAGCATAGTCGCGATTAACTTGGGAAAGCTTACCAGCAACCGCGGATGCATAGGACGCCATATACCAGCGCAAATCCTCCAGGGTGGCGCCCGGCTCACCTTTTTCAAGAGCATCCCAGTGAACCCGGCAGGCCAACAAATATGTGCTTGCAGAGGCTGCAAAATCTTGAGAGCGCTGTAGCATCGCTTTTTTAGCCAAAGTTCGAGCGGTATCATGGTTGACAGATATGCCATCTACCAGTTTCACCTGTTCAATATCCCGGATCAACACTTTTAAGGCTTCATCGTCCTTGAAAGGTATTGCCCCTTGGCCAGACAATATGTGGCGACCTTTTCGAAAACTAATGAGACCCCGTGTTTTCAGTTCATCCAGTAAACATTGCACGTAATCACTTTGATTGCGATCATTCAAGATAATGTTCGCCAATTCGGCAATATCGATATCCAGGCCAGCCCGAACCACCGCGTAAATAAAATCCGATTCGGCCCGACTTACGAATTTGGCCTCGCTATCAATACCTTCTGCCAAAAACACAGGCGTATAGAGGGAGACTGGCTGGTTATCGTAGTCGAACGCACGCTGGCGAAATGCCATCTGGAGGATCTCCCGAAGCATGGTCTTACTGCGCGCCATACCCTGATCCTCATATCGTTCCCGCAAGCCCTCCAGTAATTCATCCGTTGTCTGTGCGCCTGGCCTCTCACACAACTCGCGGTAGATGTCCCGCAACACGTCTCGCCGGGTAGCTAAGTCGACCGAAGTCAGCTTTAGACGTGTAAATATTTGCTTATAGCGAGCTTCCAGATTGAGGTCGGAAGTTATGGCGGTCTCTTTTTCTTTCTGCTCATAATCACCCCCAATGACTTCTACATCCGCAGGCAAGGTGTAATCAAGTGGGGCAACATAAAGCTGCAAGTCTCTTATGAACAATTTGACCACATCACGGTTATCTTCAAGCCAGGGTTTAAACTGAGTGTATCCAAAATTTGCCTCGTTGAATGCAGGATCCATCAAGAGCATTGTCTGTTTCAAACGAGTTGCTAAAACAGGGATCTCGCCCCTTTGACCATGAGCATGGATCGCTTTAGTCAGCAGACCGCGAGCCATATCTCGCTCTATGGTTGTTTGTTCTTCTGCACTGGACATCTCTCCCATCACGGTTTCGAGATATACAAACTCATCACAAGATTTCACCAATAAGTGATGCGTAATACTGCGCGGTCCTATTCCCAAAGTATAGCGCCCATATTCCCGCAGCTTGGCGACAAGTGGTCCAAAATCGCTATCGCCCGAAACTATGACAAAATTCTCGATCTGGGGACGGTGCAAAGCGATTTCCATCGCATCGATTGCCATACGGATGTCTGCCCGGTTTTTTCCAGCCCGTATGCTGTAAATCTGGATGAGATCGATTGAATTGTTCATCAATTCATCCCTGTAGCGAGAAAATCGGGACCAATCTCCGTAAGCCCGTTTGACAACTGCTGGTCCACGACTTTGTAAATATTCCATCAATGGGGTTAATTCGAAATCAAAGAACTCACGCTCAGCCCACAGGGCCACGTTCTCGAAATCGATGAATACTGCATATTGTTCGCTCATCCCGGCTCCTCTTCGAATCAAGATATTCTCCCCACCATCGTCCTTTTCGCGATTAATTTCACTATACTGCAAAGTATACAATAAATCATCGTAATCACGGGTAAGTATCCCCATATTCAGGAATGGGCACCACCTGGCTTTGAAGTCGAGTTATCCCTAATCACGATACAGCTACAAGGATTGACGGAGGGAATGCCATAAACCACTAAAGTTCCCAGATCTGGCGCGCCTGCTCTAATGTTTGCTGCCAATCCAATATCTCCGCATACGGTGCAGGCCCAAGATCATCCGAACCAGACTGTCCTAACAAGGCATCGATAGTTGCCAATCCACAGCTTGCAGCAGCGTCAAGATCATAGCCCCCCTCTAAAAAGATTGCAACCTTGCCACTGCAGTTTTGATCTGCCCACTGGCAAATATGACCCAAAATTTCACCGTAAACTTGTGTAGAGAGCAGTAACTGGCCAAGTGGATCTCGCCAGTGAACATCAAAACCAACACTGATCAACAGTATTTCGGGCCGATTCCTATCTAACATCGGCAGGATACACTGATGCATTACAGCTCTAAATGCTTCGTCACCCGAGTAAGGTGGGAGAGGCAAGTTGACGTTCATGCCTGCACCCATGCCTTTACCAGTCTCATTCAGGCTGCCAGTACCAGGGTAAAGCGGTGACTGGTGAGTGGAAATATACAGCACGTCTCCCCGCTGGTAAAAGATATCCTGGGTCCCGTTACCATGATGCAGATCCAGATCTACAATAGCCAGGCGTTGAGCGCCTTCTTGTGAGAGCAGGTATTCTGCAGCCAAGGCCACATTATTTAAGAGGCAAAAACCCATCGCCCGGTTTGATGTGGCGTGATGACCTGGGGGTCTGGTCAGAGCAAAACCTCGCTTGGCGCCTCCGTTCCAGACTGCCGAGGCAGTTGCTGCCCCCCCGCCTGCAGCCAGATTCGCCAGTTTCCAGGATGCGGGTTTTGTATAGGTATCCGAATCAAACCAGCCACTCTGCCGGCTCATATCTTCAAGCTTTTTTAGATACAGCGGCGTATGAATTCCATGGATAACATCTTCAGCCAGGCTGATCGGTTTCACTTGAGGAAATTTTTCCCACATACCAGCCTTGGTCAATTTCCGACGGATCGACTCAACACGCTCCGGTCGCTCAGGATGACCAGCCGCAAAGTGGTCCTCATGGCCTTCTGGGTAATATAACACCAGCTCATCCATACTATATCCTCCCAAATTGCTGCCATAAAATCAAGAATAGCAAGGGAACGAACTTATGTAGTCTCGAGTTGCGCTTGCAAAAGGGATATCCTATAAATCCGAATCGCTGGTTGATGTTGTTATCAACCAGTAATCACTTTCCTATCCCCGTCTAAAGTTCGTCCCAAGAACGCTCACATATAAGTGCATGTGAGAGGGTGCTCTATATAAAGCGGATTTCAAACCGCGCAATTCAAAGCGCGACTTTCAAAGAGATCCCCTCAACACTTTTTTAATTTTTTCCCAGGCTTGACGCACTCGCCCCGCATGCTGTTGGGTAACCTCGTGCAAACTATACTTGGCCTCCACAAAAACCTCTGTAAGAGAAGACACATCATCCTGTGCTTCTGGAACCCGGTCGCCTAACTCCTGGGCATATTCAAGGGGAGTCTGACCTGGCTGACGAGGGACACCTCTTTCACCACTTCGCCGAAGTAAAGCCAGATAATAGAAAAAAACCCGCTGGCGAGCAGACAACCTGCCTAAACTGATAAAACTAAACAATCTTTCAGTACCTGGAATGGTTGAACGATAACTACGAATGCGCTGCATGCCTGCACCCACCGCAGCAGCAATGCCCTGATTGATGCCCCTCAACCAATTTTTTGCGAACAGCCATAATTGACGAAACCGCTCAAGAAATGGGGCATGGCGCAAATAATTCCAGATATCTTTTCGCTGCTGGAAATAATTTCCAACCGCGAAACCAATCACCCCTATAAATATAACCCAAAAAATTATCGAAGCTACCAGTTCCAGCCATGAACTCCCAGTCGGCTGACCCGGTATCAGGTCGGTTGGAGGTGGGACATTCATCTGAACAGGATTTTCGCTCGTGCCGAAAATGGACATGAACAGATTAAACAGGAGAGCGATGGGCAGCAGCAACAAGAATGCAAGTAAGGTCATCAGGTTGACCAGCAGCGCGGCAAGTAAACTCAGAACCTCTAACAATCCGATCGAGTATTTAGTTGGCAGCAGACTGACAATAATCACTAAAAACAACAAGAATATCAATGTGTAGGATATCCATCGTTTGGCAAGGTCACGATTGACCGTAATTCCATCAAAACTCCAATGTACACGCAGCAGAGAAAATTGGGTCAAACTGAGCAAAAGCAATGAAAGAATAAAATACACTAACAAATTCGCAGTACCCACTTGTAGAGGAGGACGGTCTTTCCAAATAAATTCCCAATCACTGCGCAATAAGGTCGTCATAATGATCAGACCTGCCCCGACAATCATGATCAATGTGAGCAGCTGCTGCCGGAGCTTGCTGCGGTCTTCGCTGATACCGGATAAACGTTCTTGGGCCAGCAACCGCTCATTCACTTCTAATTGGGAAAGCAGTGCGGCGAATTCAGTCGCCAACCCCCAAATGAATAGGGTTAAACTACTGGCAGCCAGATAATCCGGTGTCATAAAATGAGTCTTGAAATCCTGTGCCCAGAGAGGCAAATCAACCAGAAACTGGGCAGGGCCGATCTGAACATATTCTGCCAGCTTCAGCACGATTAGAATAAAAACCCACTCCGAAAACCGCCGTAGCAGCCACTCAGGGCTGAAAAGAGGATACTGCCGAATAGCTCGCTGGGCATACATCGCTTCTAACGCAACCAGCAAGGTCAGCGGCGCTAAATAGCCTGCCTGCCAACCTGGGAGCAAGGACTGCCCTAATTGAACTGCCGAGATCGACACACACGCCAGCATAAAACTAACCAGCAAGTAACTAGTCAAAGTAACCAGACGGTCATTTATTTGGAAGTTGGAATCCCGGCTAGAATCTTGCATGTTCACCGTCGCCAGAGATCGAGATCTTTTTCGTTTAAGATCTGATGAAGTGGAATGCCAAAATATTCGGCCCGGCGGCGGATTTCAGCCAGATGCGGAACAGCGCCGCAAGCGATCAACACAACATTCATCCCTGACCTGCGAGCATGGAATAATCCATCAAAAAGCGCATCATCGATTGATGGCGTAATGACAAGTAATGTTGTACCCCAAGACAAATGAGGGATTTCGAACCGCAGCATATCAACCAGAAGCCGGGTGTCTGCCAACTGTACCTTTGCGAGCAACTCGAGGATCCGCATCAGGTGGGCTCGCCCCCTTCGGGGCGGTATAGTTTGCATAGTTACATGGTCCTGATCCGGATCCAGGCCGTTTGTGATCAGCCCAACCGACTGGCGAATACTGGTTATCCAATTCGCTAGGGAAGCAGCTACTACGATCGCCAACTCGCTGGTATCAAGTCGAGTTTTTATGCCATACTCTTCGTTATTTAGATTTAAGATTATGGCAGTTTCGAGAGCAATCGATGGCTCGTACAATTTCACCTGCATTCTGCCAAGACTGGCGCTCGCTTTCCAGTCCACCCGCCGTAAAGAATCGCCCTCAATATAATCACGTTTGCCCAGCACCCTGCTTGGGTCTTCAAAAATGGGCTGCGTATGACGCAATGTTCCAAATGGAGAACGGGAAGGCAGCCCCACTCGAGCGAGTGGGATAATTTTTGGGTAAACAATCAACCGATCTTCTGGAACTGTGCTGCTCAAGGTTTTCGTCAGCCCAAAAGGGTCACCTGAGTGGATACTGAGGGGTCCAACCGGATAAATACCTCTGCGTCTTCCTTCCAGAAGATACTGATATTGTACATTTTTCCTGGCAGGCAAACTAATCACACGCTGGAAGAAACCATCAATTGTCAAAGAGACGGGCACACTTTCATGCAGCTGCAGCCAGACAAATGGCAAAAAACTGTTGTTGGAAATATTTAACTCTACCGGAACCTTCTCGCCAAAAAAAATTCTGTGAGGAAAAACCCGGCTGGCAGTGAGGCCATTCATAGCCCTGCGGCTCCAGATCCGGCCAAGAATAAAAACTCCCAGTAAAAGATAAACCAGAGTCAGCAAATAATCTACATTCAGCCAGACCGCCATCACAGCCAAAAATATTAATAGAGAGATAACTGCACTGCCCATAATCGTATTTGCTACTATTCGGTGACCCCACCCAACTCAAGAGCCGTCTCGGTCAGGATTTCCTCCATAATTATTTTTGTGTTCTTCCCGCGCAATTCCGCCTCGGGGTTAACGATTAACCGGTGAGGTATAACAACCGCAGCCAGCCGCTTAAGGTCATCAGGCACTACATAATCGCGACCCCGAATGGCAGCCAATGCCTGACTCGACCGAAAAAGGGCTAAGCTTGCACGTGGACTGGCACCCAGGGCAAGATCGGGATGGCGGCGCGTCGCGCCGACCAGGCGGACGATATAATCCTGCAAACTATCATCAACGTGGATATCCCAGACCTGCTGTTGATACCGCAGTAAGGTAGCCAAGCCATCAGTGTGCTCGGGCGGCTCTGTTGAATTCGGCGGAGTGTTAAACTCCAGTGGTTGTAGCTGGCTGATTGGATGCTCATGTTTTAAGTTCAATAATATCTGGCGTTCGTCGGCGGGCAGCGGGTAACCAACTGTAACTCGCATCAAGAAACGGTCTAATTGGGCTTCGGGGAGGGGAAAAGTGCCCTCATACTCGATAGGATTTTGTGTGGCAAGAACCATAAACGGTCTGGATAGAGGCCGGGTAACCCCGTCGATGGTCACTTGCTGTTCTTGCATTGCTTCTAACAGGGCAGATTGGGTGCGAGGCGTCGCTCGGTTGATCTCGTCTGCCAGTAATATATTGACGAAGATTGGACCTGGTCGAAATTCAAACTCGGATCGCTGTTGGTTGAAGATCGAAACCCCCGTTACATCATTAGGCAGCAAATCCGGAGTGCATTGCAGGCGTTTGAATGACCCGCCCAGGGTGATAGCAATTGAGCGGGCAAGCATAGTTTTACCTGTGCCCGGCACGTCTTCCAATAAAATATGCCCCTCACTGAGCAATGCAACCATCAACAGTTCAATCGTGCTGCGCTTGCCAACGATCACCTTTTCAACATTTTGAACAATATTTTCGATGTATTGTTTTAATGGGAGCATATAACCTTTATCCTGGACTGTTCGCTAAGTGGTTCGTTTGCTGATTTCTTTGAATACAAAAGGAGCATGGGTATCCTGTATCAATTGTCGCAGGTTTCAGATTTATCTGACTGTCAAACCCACTGGTACAATTGATTGAATTTGCACTTGCTTGGGGCAGAGTGAGAAAATTGCCCTGTCCACCTTGGGTTGTGAGGCTCCTATGATTTTACTATACCAGGTTTGGGGAAGAAGATGTAGGAGGAGTAATGACTGAACTACTCTATCAAATGGATAGTTATTTGCAAACTTTCGAGGCAACTGTCACTGCTGTTCATGAAGAGAGCCATGCCCTGCTTCTGGATCAGTCTGCATTTTATCCTGGCGGAGGAGGACAACCGGCTGACCGAGGTGTCCTGGCAACGTTAGATAACACTCAAATTTTCACTGTGACACGGGCCCGGAAAGCTGGCCCGGACCTGCTACACCTGATCGAAGGAACCGGACAGCTACCAATGCCGGGAACACGTCTACGAGGCCAGCTGGATTGGGACTTCAGGTATCAACTCATGCGCACCCACACTGCCATGCACGTGTTATGCGGTGTGATCTTCAGGGATTATGGTGCCTCCGTTACTGGTGGGGATATGGAGCCGCTTAAAGGCCGGATGGATTTCGAGTTCGAAACCATGCAGAAAGAGCTGGTTGATCAGATAGAAACAGCAATCAACCAGGAAGTAGTAAAAGCTCTGCCTGTCCGAATCGACAGTCTGCCGCGTGAGCAAGCTTTCCAGATTCCCGACCTGATCCGAACCAAGATCAATCTCTTGCCCGAGGGTATTAAGGAAGTTCGCGTGGTTGAAATTGTTGGCCTGGACCTGCAGGCAGATGGCGGAACCCATGTACACAATACTGCAGAGATCGGGCATATACGGGTGCTGGATTACAAGAGCAAAGGCAAAATCAATAAACGGATCTATGTCGAAATTAATGATGCCTGACCAGTTATCCCTGCTTCATTTCAGCGATGAATTCTTCAATCGATAAGGCCGGTAGAGTTGTTATTTTGAGACTTCCCTGCATGGATAGCTCAGTAGACATCCTGACAATGGTTTTATTATCAGGCGCTTCGACGATTGTGACAAAATCATAAGGTCCCAAGACAGCAAACTGAGAGATAATCTCTACACCCGAAGCCTCCATTTCTCGATTTGCATCCCGAATACGACCGGGATGCTTTCGAATCATTTCAGAGCCACTTTCCGTAAGTGCACTGAGAAGTATATAGGTGGCCATTTCAGCCTCCTTTCAGCTTTTGGTGGGACTGGGCCAGGGGAAGATTGTTTTACACAGCGGGCTGACCAACATAGAATACAATTTCCCTACTCTTGAGGGCATTTAGCTGTCGACTCGATCAAAGATCTAACGGATCAATAATCGGCATATTTATTGCACACATAGCCTCAGCAAGTGCATTGTTCAGAGTGTGCTTATCTGCATATGATTATACAGAAGCTGACGGCGTAACTCAACAAAGTCTAATATTTATGCGGTTCGGCTGATAATTTTTTGGAGCATCCTTCCCAAAGACCCGCCGATCGCCAGTTCTAAACAGGCAAACAATGGAAGTATACTCGCCTCACCAAATCAGAACGACCTTGAAGAAGGACGCGATGTCTCCCGAAATCAAAGATCTATTTTTGTTAAATCCAAGGATCACCTTTCTCAATCATGGTTCGTTTGGCGCTTGCCCGCGCCCAGTATTTGAAGCCTACCAGGCCTGGCAATTTATCTTGGAGCATCAACCGGTCGAATTTTTAGGACGGCGGGCCCATGAATTGTTGGCTGGTTCACGCCAGGTTTTAGCCGATTTTCTGAATGTAAGAGCAGACGACCTGGTGTACTTTCCAAATCCCACGACTGCGATCAACATGGTTGCCAGAAACCTGGCAATTGGACCTGGCGATGAAATCTTGACCACAAACCATGAATATGGCGCAATGGACCGCACCTGGGATTACATCTGCCGCCAACGAGGAGCCCGCTATATTCACCAACCGATCCACCTGCCCATCCAAGACCAGGAAACTTTCGTTGAGCAGTTTTGGGCTGGGGTAACGAAGAAGACTCAGGCGATTTTCATCAGTCATATTACCAGCCCTACAGCAATTATTTTTCCGGTAGAAGCGATCTGCCGCAAAGCACGTCAAGCTGGCATCCTCACGATCGTGGATGGCGCTCATGCACCCGGACAAATACATCTCGATCTACAGGCACTAGGAGCAGACATCTACACTGGCGCCTGCCATAAGTGGCTGATGGCACCTAAAGGTGCCGCGTTTCTGTATGCAAGACGCGGAATCCAGCATTGGATGGACCCCCTGGTGGTTAGTTGGGGATACGAGAGTGAGCAGCCATCCAACTCGCAATTCATCGATTACCATGAATGGCAGGGGACACGTGACCTGGCTGCTTTTTTAAGTGTCCCAGCAGCAATCGAATTTCAGCAAACTTATCATTGGCCGCTCATGCGAACCAACTGTCACAGCCTGGCCAGCCAGACACGCCAGGAACTGAATACTCTGACTGGATTTGAAGCCCTGGCTCCGGACTCTCCAGAGTGGTTTGCCCAGATGTTCAGTGCCCGCCTGCCTGACGAAATTGATGTAATGAGCTTGAAGAATCAGTTATATGACAAATTTGGTATTGAGGTGCCTATCCTGACATGGAACCGAATGAAGCTCATCCGGGTTTCGATCCAGGGCTACAATACCAGTGTTGATGCACAGGCACTTCTAGATGCTTTAGCTCAGCTAATACCACAACCGGAAAAGTTTAAAACAACTTGATTTTTGGGCCTGCGAGGGTTTTGGGATATTATGGGGACAAGTGCCAGTTAAGAGGTGTGGAATAGATTCCAATGAATAAAACGTTGCGATTGAGTATTCTTCTACTGTTGGTCTTGATTACGGTTTGGATCATTGCGGCTCCCCCTAGATTCTGGCTCAATCTAACAAAACAGGTAGATCTGACCGACCCAGTTACAACCGGCCAGAATCTTGTCATCAAATATGATTGCCGATCCTGTCATCAGATTGAAGGGCAGGGCAGGCCATTTGGGCCAGGCCTGGACAGTGTTGAAAACAAACTCGATCCACAAACCCTCGAAAACCTGTTGCGAAATCCAAAATCTGTGAACAAAAATTCCAGTATGCCGAATTTCCATCTCTCGGATAGCGAAATCTCGGCACTCATTGCTTATTTTAATGCGATTGACTGATCAACGGTAAAAATATCCTTTTCCAGCCCTGGATTGTTAAGGATATCTGAGCCTGCCTAACAGGATCGAGTTGCGACGTGGCTTTGAGAATCAGAGTGTGGGTTTCCCCGTCCTGAATATTTGCGGGAATCGGAACAGTGGTCATTAGCTCTGTCCACTTGCCCGAAGCAATCCAATTGGTTTCTGCAACCGGCTCTTCAGGCAGCCATTCACCCTGCCAGTCCAGCGTATATCGATCGGTGTAATTCCCTAAGTTTGTAAGGTAGAAATAAAATACCAGTAGTCTGCCGGCGAAGGCATCAATCATCGATGGGCCTTCGAGTCGCAGACCAGCCACCAGGCCTGCGCTGGTTGAACTAGACGCCTCATCACTAATCAGTGCCGACCAGCCCGACACTACCCGCAGCGCAAAGGTATCTGTAATCACAATCGTGTTAGCAGATAAAGGCCCAACAGGGATTGTGACGTGTACCGGTATTGACTTCTGTTCGCCAGGCTGCATGATGCCCGTACTCGGTAAAACACTTGTACGCCAATCCGCACCTTCCAAATGCAAACCAAACAGGTCGTCGCTATCACCGGTGTTGGTTAATGTAAAAGTATGAGTCACGATCTCTCCAGGATCGCCAATTTGTAACGACTGGTTAGCAGTAATGCTGATCGCCGGAGTGATACCCAGGCTAGAAATCCCAGTGGACTGGAGAAATAGGTCGGGACTATTTGCCGAATCGACTTGCAGGATAAATAGATCCTCCAGCTGTTGACCGCCTGGGACAGCGGGCAAATTGACCATGACCGAAGCCGTGAATACCTGCCCGGATGACAGATCGATCTCGGCTGAGGTTAACAGCTCGGATGGCCAGCTGCCAGCCTCGAGTTGAAACGTATAGTGATCCTCTAAACCTTGATTCTGCAATCGAATATGATGAAATAGCTGCTCTCCGGGCATTCCTGATTGGCGGCTCTCGTCTTGAATATTGGCGATGAAGGCGCTCGGACAGGACTGGATCACCAAATCGTCCAGGTACCAACCTTCCCGGCTTTGCGAGTTATCTGTTCCAACTCGGAATCGGAATCTTACGGTCTTACCAGCGTATTCATCCAGGGTTACGATCGATTCAAACCAATCTTGCGGGTGTCCACACCAGGCCAGTCTGCCAGCCAATGGATTTTCATTCAGCGCTTCGACAATCCCATCATATGGATCGCTTAGCAGCTGGGTGTCTAATTGTGTTCATACGAGACCATCATCGGTTGAAATTTCCAACAATGCACCGTCATAACAGCCCCCTAGACTGTTCTCAAAATCCTGATAATTCCAGAATCTCAAGGTCAGGGGTGGCTCATTGTCCGGCAGGTCAATTGGGGTTGAAATCAGCGATTGGTCACTAACGATTGCAACAGCCTCTGCGTGCCAGGCATGGTTTTCGCTAAAATAGCGCCAGGTGGAGATTTCCCATTGATCTTGCGGTCCGTTATGGATCCAACCCAAAACACCAGATTCCACTCGATCCTCGAAGACCAACTTGGGGTATGTTAGTGGACCACAATCCCCAGGTAATTGAAGTGGTATCTTTGGAGCTTCTACTACTCGCTTCGAGCTTACTTGCTCGGGGGTCATACCCCAGGCCATGCTCTGTCTGAAGAATGTAGACAATAGAAGAATCAGCCCGAACACTCCAATGAGCGCCAGTGATAACCGGATTCCAGGTCTGCAGAGCGAATGCACCATCAATGGCTTCCTGCCTAAAGAGAGGGCCGAACAGCGGCGATCCTTATTCGATTATCCGGTCTCGATCCCAAAAGTCAAGTGACAAATGGCTACATTATCTTGGCTAACTTGCTTGAATAGCTGTAAGCTCCGCTTCTACCATAACCTTCACCAACTTTTCAAATGAGGTCTCAGCCTGCCAGCCTAACACCGACTGGGCTTTACTGGGATCCCCTACCAATAAATCTACGTCTGCAGGTCGCATGAAGCGAGGATCCTGGCGAACATATTGGCGGTAATCCAGGCCTACTGATTGAAATGCCAATTCGGCAAAACGCTGGACTGTATGGGTGCGACCAGTAGCCAGTATATAATCATCAGGCTGGTCTTGCTGGAGCATCAGCCACATACCACGCACATAGTCTGGAGCATACCCCCAATCACGCTGAGAATCGAGATTTCCCAAAGGCAGTTCGCTATCCAAACCGACCTTGATCCGGGCTGCCGTGCGGGCGATCTTACGAGTTACAAATTCATGGCCTCTACGGGGGCTTTCATGATTGAAGCATATCCCAGAAACTGCAAACAAATTATAGCTCTCCCTATAATTCACAGTAATCCAATGGCCGTATACTTTCGCAACTCCATAAGGACTGCGGGGGTAAAATGCGGTCGTCTCTTTCTGAGGCACCTCGCGGACTTTACCAAACATTTCGCTGCTACTGGCCTGATAATAGCGTATATCTGGATCAACGAGCCGGATAGCATCCAGCATGCGTGTAACCCCCAGGGCGGTAACTTCGCCGGTAAACACAGGCTGGATCCAGGATGTCTGGACAAAGGATTGGGCTGCGAGATTGTACACTTCATTTGGCCGATTCTTATCCAGGATATCAACCAGAGAGATCTGATCTAACAAATCGCCAGACACAAGCGTCAAGCGATCCTGAATGTGCTTAATGCGCTCAAAATTAATCGTGCTGGAACGCCGTACCATACCGATTACATGGTAGCCTTGCTCCAACAACCATTCAGCCAGGTAGGATCCGTCCTGGCCGGTTATTCCAGTTATTAATGCACGTTTGCTTGCCATTATTCCTCCTTTTGATTCATCCGGTTTAGAAGCAACTCCCCAGATTAAACTGGCTCATGAAATCCCCTTACATAGGTTAAAAACAAAGCACCTGAAGGTCAAGTAAGGTAGATGGTTTTATGAGAACTCCATGATGGGAGGCTATGTGGTGAGGTTTTTCGGGATGCGCCGGAAAAACACCTCTCCATCTGCCTTTACAACAGGTTTTCCCATTGAGGCAGGCTGAATGGATCAACAAAGCCTGGCTGCTGAGGGTACAATAACATAAAAGGGCAGCGCTGTCAGCTAAGTGACTTAGCAGAATGTGATCCTGCTATCAAGCAAGCTGGGAGAGTCAAATCCTGCGCGGGGAAGATATCCCCAGATTAGGAGCCAGAGAACGCATGTCCGAATTCAACCAACAAACGTCGGAAGACTTCACCCAACAATTCGAATCGATTGGCAAAAGGATAGCACGTCTACGCCAAGATATGGGTTGGACTCAGCAATCCCTGTCCGAGCGTCTGGCAATCTCGCGAGTTGCAATATCCCATTTCGAAATGGATCTGACCATTCCAAGTGAACGCACTATAACGCTGATGGCTGGTTTATTCAAAGTTGCTCCGGATCGCCTTGTTGCAGGAACAACGTATCCGGATGCTAAAAGAGAACGCCTGCCTATCGTCGTTTGTTCCTTTACAGAATTGGAACTTGATCTGGCATTATTGGAAAATGATATTAATTGGCTATTCTGTATCAAAAACCTGCCGTCTGATGAATTCCAAGAACTACAGAACCAAGTCTGGACAAAATGGGGAAAGAAGATCAATTTCTGGCGGCAAATTATTTTTGACAACAGAGAAGTGGAAAGTATAAACGCTGCTCAACAGAAACTGGCAGCGGCGTGTTCCCCTTAATACGGAAAGTATCAGATCAGAATCCGTGGATTTACTGTCGATGAGAGAGCTTCGGTCAGATCATCCCCTTCTGAAACGCTGCATACTGGAATATTGATCACTTGCATAGCGGCAACCAGAGCATCGGATTTGAAATAACCCCCAAAAGTAGCAGCATCAATTGCGACGACGATAGGCCGCAGTCCCCGCCTGAGCAGTAAATCCGTGCCTTGCACAACCGCGTCCGAAGCACTGGGAGTGATGAGCACCACCGTGCTACCTCTTGGCAGATGACGAGCCTGAGCTTCGATCAATCCTTGAAGCGGCAGACTGCCATCTGCTCGCAGCAAGGCCAGGCTCTCCAGGATTTTACCCAGCTGGCGGCCTCCGCGATCGGACGGCAGCACGCGTAATACCTGTCCAGCGCTAACAAACCCAACCGCCCGGCCGTTTTGAAGATAGTAACGCGCTAATGAAGCAGCTGCTGTGACGGCATATTCGATGGAAACCGGTGGAAGTGTGAATGGTTTCTTTCGGCGCCAGATCTCTTGTGGGTCGAACTCCTCAATCTGATAGGGTTTTGAAGCATGGACGGAGCGATTAGAATCTACAAATATCCACACCTCTGCCAATGGATCCAGTTCAAATTCCTTAACCATCATTCGATTTCGGCGAGCGGTGCTTAACCAGTGAATACGATTAAGAGGATCACCAGGTTCATACTCACGCACCCCAGCTGCATTCGATGTGATCTGACTCGTGCGTCGGCGCAGGGCCTCACCACCAGGAAGCAGGCCAGCTGGGCTTGGGAAATTAGGCACATCTACCATCATGGGATAGACGAGAAGCGAATCTTCGCTCGGGAACTGCCGGTTGATCGGAAAGAGGCCGAACAGATCTCCCGATTGTAAAACGGTTGGTCCTAAGGGAAAGACACCCCGACGGGTTAAACGAGTGCGGGCCAGATAAGACCGACTCTCCCTCCCACCGATTAAAGTTAATACATGTGAACCACTCGAGCCAGGTAAATCAGATTCATCCCGGATCTCAATCCACAGCCGCGGCCAGCGACTCATGTTTCGGATTTCGAAGCGTTCCTCGTAAATCTGCCCCACCTGGGAACGCAAAGTCCGGGTGCTGCGCAGGAAAATAATCCCTCGCAGGGATAGCACAGACATCAGCCAGCTTCCTACTAACAACAAAGCCCAGATATAACTTAAACGATAATAGAGCTGTTGGCCAGTCGCTACCCCGACCAACAGACTGATTGCAAGCAATAAAAGGACCAATTGTTGAGCAGGTTTCATCGCTACGACTCGTGGGCATTAGCCGGTTGAGTCGCTTTTCCCATCGGGTCACCGCCAGGTACTGGCACACTGCGCAAAATCTCTTCAACGACTTGTTCAGCGTTTAGATCGCGCAAGCGCGCTCCTGGCCCAAGAATCACACGGTGAGCCAGAGTTGGAACCGCCAGTGCTTTAATATCATCTGGCAGGACAAATTCCCGCCCAAGGATGGTTGCCCTGGCCTGAGCTGAACGAAAGAGAGCCAGACTGCCTCGCGGGCTTGCACCCAAATACACTTCCGAATGCTTGCGTGTCTGGCCGACCAAATCAATAATATACCGCTTTAAGGCTGGAGAGACGAATATCCCTCGGATAGCTTGCTGTGCCGCGTTTAACTCTTCAACAGATACAACTTTATCCAATTTCTTAAAAGGATGTTGGAACTGCTGCCGTTCGAGAATATTGACTTCATCCAAAGCTGCCGGGTATCCAAGCCGCAGCCGCAGCAAGAATCGGTCAACCTGAGCTTCTGGTAGTGGGAATGTTCCTTCATACTCGATCGGATTTTGAGTAGCCAGCACCAAGAATGGGTCCGGCAGGATATGCGTGATCCCATCTACAGTGACCTGTTGTTCTTCCATTGCTTCCAGTAATGCCGCCTGGGTCTTGGGTGTAGCCCGGTTGATTTCATCTGCGAGGACAATCTGGGCCATGATAGGTCCAGGCCTAAATTCAAACTCTCGACTGACCTGGTTAAAAATCGAAACGCCGGTCACATCACTAGGGAGCATATCCGGGGTGAACTGAATTCGGCTGAAAATACAGCCCAATGAACGTGCCAGGCTACGGGCTAACATCGTTTTTCCGACACCTGGAACATCTTCGATTAGCAAGTGCCCCTGGCATAACAGACCAATGACTGCCAGTTCAATCGAAGACCGCTTACCGATGATAACCGTTTCTATATTGTCGATCACACGTTCAGCGAATTTCTTCACATCAGACATAGAATTCTCCATTGATAAAGGAATACTGTTTGAAGCGACTTAAGGGATATCCTTGGGATGTCCAGCAGTGCGGTAGCGCACCCAGGCTCCCAGATATCCCTGATAAGGGCCCATGCTTTCATTTTAGCAAAAAGACATTTAAAACCAGCCAGAGTGGACTGTAATTTAAAACTCGCCTCAAATTAAAGCGGCCCCCGTATAGGATTACTGCCAGTATCAATCCGCAGGTAAACCGTATCAACCCCCCAGTCTCACGAAAAGTTGAGAATGGCAGCAGCGCAATCGATAAGGCATTCAGGAACAGTGCTAATACTATCACATTTCGATGACCAGCGAGCCAATTATTACCGGCATGGATGATACCCCAAATGGACGGCAACAGCACTGCCGGACCAAAAACTACCAGCATTGCTAATAAGTAAGGGAAGCTTTCAAACCCGATCCGGAATAATCCCATATATGGGATCCATTCAAACGGGGTAGCCATCAGACCGCCAGAGGCCAATCCCGGCTGGCCAAATTGGAGCCAGAGCCAGCTCTGAAATAAGCCAAAGGGCAGGAACGCCCCAAGTGACATCCCTAGGACATCCCGCCAGCGATGTTGGACAAGGTCGACGATAAACTGCGCAATCACAAAGACCAGTACAACTTCGCGGGCAAAGAGCGCCAGCCCATACAACACCCAACTCAAGGCGGAGCTGCCGCGTTCCCTGGCAAGCAAACCGGCAGCGATCAACCCGTAGGCCAGCGGCTCAGGCAAATCCAGCCGAACTGCCAGCACAAATCCCGCATATAAACCATATACCAGCGCATACCAGGGATTGCTCCCCCAGCTTACCAGCAGCTTTGCAACAGCCCAGGTTCCAAAACCCTGGCTGATGATGCCCAAGATTGGTAATACCCAGGCTAGAGCACTTATGTTCCCAAGCGATACTGTCCGGGCGATCAGTGGGAGCAATATACGCTGGTAGCGATAGGCCGGCACATCCAGATAGGCAGTGACGGTTTCAGGATTCAGATCGCGAGCCAAATAATAAACAAACTGTCCATCATAGCCTTCAGAGCCGGTCGGGTCGCCTTGACTGTATCGAGTGCCGATTTGAGCCAATGTTAGGGGATCGCCTCCATCCCGAGCGATCGTCCAACCTACAACCAGGATGAGGACCAAGACAGTCAGCAATGCAGGGCTTAGCGGGCTCTTGAGATTAGCGCGCAATGATAATAGCATCAGGCTCTCCGAGGCCGTCTGTGATCTATTTGCATACAGATTTCCCTACACACAGCACACCCACATTTCTAAGCACAGCAACCAGGCGAAATTATCACTTACTGGTCTTTTCGGCAAGTCACTTAAGAAAAAAGAGATTTTTGGGTGTTCAGTGTGGCGGCTACACCGCCCAAACAGAACACCACACATCCTTCTTTTGCTTGCAAAAAATAGAGCGAAATTATCTCTTACTGATTCCTTCGCTAGATACAGAAAAGAAAAACAGGCTTGGGTTGTCATATCGCTTAAGCCACTTACCGAGAAAACGACTGAATGATCATAACCTGGCCAAATTTCAAACTAATTTTGCCGAGTTCGATTTCGCAGCCACAAAAAGGCCAGCCATCCCAATATCACAAACGTAAATCCAGCACCAAGCATAAAAGGAACCGGCCGGTATTGGAACTCAACCAGCTGCCTTCCCGCATCAAGCCAGATTGCCTTGAACAGATAGTTCGCTCGATAGAGCTCTACCGGCTGACCATTAACGACTGCATTCCATCCAGGATACCATTGGTCCGCCAGGACGAGCCAGCCGGGGGTGCTGTTTTCCACCACATAGCTGAGAGCAGTAGCAGATTCATCAACCGGCATGATTGAAACCGTGCCTGAATCCTGGCATATCACTCCAGGATTCACGATACTATTCTCGATGATGACCTGGCGGGAGAAATCCGTCAATTCCGTAACCAGTATCTGCCAGGCAGCTTCATCGTCATCAACGAAAAGGGCACAGGGCACGATCCGAACCCGAGCAAAGTTGAGTTGGCTGGCAGACACTGGCCCAACCGCCGCTGATCCTTCAAACCGAACTTCCCCTGGGGAGCGATTGTCTACAGTTTCTACTACGCTGACCCCCATCAGGTTCAACCACCCTGCCTGAACATCTGGTTTTGCCTGACCCAGGTATTCCATCCAGCGGAAATAGCGCCCCGAAACCAGGGGGTCAAAATTGTTGACAGAAGCCACTCTATCCAGCATGCCCAGGTTTGGCAACAATACCGACCGCATCGCCTGCCAATCCTCCCCATGGTCAAAGGTATCAAAACGGAAAAAACGCTTGAACTTTAACAGGTTTTCATCCTCTTGTGATAAATACAACCGACCTTCACCCAGCTGACTGGAAACCTCCGCAATGCTGGGTGACGTTTGGCTATAAAATTCCAGGTCGACCGCAGGGTTTAATCCCCAACCAGCAACAATCAGATCTAAACCGACCACACAGCTTACAGTCCAGATCCAGATTCGGTGTTGGCGGGTTTGACCTATGTCAGACCATGGCGTTTTCAATTCCGGTGCCAATAAGCTTAATCCCCCAGCAAGCAGCCCCCAAAAACCGGCCAGTGCTGTAGCAGCAATTGCGCTTAGTGCGATCTCCGGGAGCGTCGGGGTAGTGCTCATTAAATACCAGGCCAGCCCGGCCCCCAAGGTAACCGCAAATCCACCAGCAGTGCTAAGCCGCGTCCAGTAGAGGGCACGTTTCTCGGGACGACGCCAGCGATCTGTCCCCATCCCCGCCAGCAGTGCAAGACTGATTACTATCCAGATTAAGAATCGGGCAGGGGCCTGGAACATATCAAAGGTGGGCACTTGCTGGTATAGCCACGGAAATACCGGCGTATTTTTCCCTAGAGCCAGTCCAAAGCCAATGACGAGAACCAGCCACAGAAACCTGACCAGAGATTTCCGGGTATTTCTATTATCCAGCGGCCGAATAGACCATTGATTTGCATCATCTTGCTCTAGAAGATTGGGCCAGTGTCCCGGTCGCAGCAAAACCGAAAGAGCGAGCAAGAATGGTAATAGTCCGATGTAGATCGCATCTTCCCAATAATTAGCATATCCCCAATAATCACCATGGGCTGGATTGCCAAACAAGTCCGGGGCAAGCAAACCTAAAATTCGCCAGGGCCAGAAGGAATAGGTCATTGCCAGCTCAAAATCTACTGCTCCAGAGCGCTGAGATTGAACCAGATACTCCAGCGTCGGCAGGAGCTGGACAGCGGCAAGGCCGGCAGCCACAAGAATGGCGGCTCCCAATCTAGTCCAGCCGGTAAGGATTTCCGCAATCAATTTAATACCAGCAGGCTGCCCAGAATTGGGAGGTGTAACAAGTGAATCCGAAAAATGAATGGCTTTTTGCCAGCCCCAAAACCCCACCCATAGTCCAGCCAGCAGGTAAGTGTACCAAACTGTTTGAGCATGACCTGCCAGAAGCTGCAATGCCAGCGCAGCAACAAGACCCAAAAATTTTAGCTGGCTTCGTGGGCGCGCAATGACCAACCAGGTTCCCAGCAGTATCCATGGCAACCAGGCTGCTGCTGCGTTGATCGAAATAAATCCTGCTCGGGCAACCAAGTAACCTGAACACCCAAATGCCATACCCGCAATAGTCTGTCCCAAAACACCAACGCCCAAACGACGCATAAGCAAGGCTGTACCAGTTCCCGCCCAGATGAGGTGTACCAGTACCAACAGAGTCTGTGCCCAGGCCTGCCAGGCAACACCCCCCAGGGCCCAAAATATCCCCTCGATCCAATTTGGCGGATAGAAGAATGCGGATTGATAATTGGCTATCAGAGGCGATCCCATCCCCACCAGAGGATTCCAAAGTGGCAGCTGGCCCCGGCTCAATAGTTCCCAGCCATAATCCCGCCAGGGAACGAATTGAAGAGCGGGTGTCCCCCAAAATAAACTCTTTCCGGTTAATAAGATAGGAGCAAATAAAATCACAGGGGTGAGGACAACTGGTATCAGAGGAAATGGAAAGACTTTTTGAAGCCTTTTCATGTCTGATCTACCGAGGGCAGTGCCACATTAAAAGTGCTGCCCTGCCCATTCTGGCTCTCTACCCAAATACGTCCGTTATGAGCTTCTACAGCGAGCTTACAATAATATAGGCCTAAACCTGAGCCTCTTCGGCGCGCCAGATGCGAGGAATATGTTTTTAATTTCTCAAACAAGTGAGGCAGCATTTCCGCTGAAATACCGGGACCTGTATCTTTGATCGTCACAATCAGCCCAGGTCTTAAGTTGGACAAATCGCATCTAGCGCTCACAATGATTCGACCGCCGTCAGGAGTAAATTTAATGGCATTATCCAAAAGGTTAGAAAAAATTCGGCCGGCATGCTCAGGATCAACGTTCAAATCTGGGAGCTTTTCAGGCAGTTCGAGCTCAACCAAAATACCTGCATCCAGGATGGCAGGGCTGAATTCTTCCAGCAAGTCCTGAATAAGCGACTGGGTGGAAACAGGTTGTGGGTGCAGCTCAAATTCTGTCGTTTCAAGCTGGCGGATATCCAGCATCTGATTGATCAAGCTTAACATCCTACTGGTGCTCCTGCCAATCATCTCAAGCACAAAGCTAACATTTTCCAGCTGACCGGTCAATATCGATGCTTGCACTGCTTCAGACCCACTTTGAATAACTGTCAAAGGCGCCCGCAGATCATGAATGATCATTTGCACTAATTCATCTCGGAGTTGTTCCAATTTTACTGCTTCACTCACATCCCGTAAAACAAACAACCAGCCAGCTACTGCGCCTGCCTCATCCCGAACAGGCTGTAAAGTCTGCTCGACTTGCTTTCCAGTTCCTGAGATGAAGATTGACGTCTTCCGATATTCTTCGGTCCCTCCGGTCAGGTTTTGATATTCAGCTTGTAGCTCATCTTCTTCAAAGCCTAACCGTTGTGCAATGGAAAGTTGTTCTAAACCAAGGCGTGTGTTCAGGGTGGCCTGGAGCAGGTTTTCGAGTTGAACACCCAGCAACACAGCCAAGGCAGGATTAGCTGTTACGACATGCCCTCCCAGGTTTATCAACAAAATGCCGTCATGGGTGGCTTCCATAATAGACGAAAGTTGCCGAAGCCGCCATGCGAGGGCTTCGTCGGTACGGGCGTACAGACGAGCATTTTTAATCGCTATAGCAGCCTGAGCTGCAATAGCCGTGAGGACTGTTTGATGAGCCCGATCATAAACTCCGGCAGCTTTGTAGGACTGCAACGCAATCACTCCCAGGTTCTCGTCTCCGGCAATGATGGGAACACCCAACCAGGAGGCAGCTGGTTTCTCCGAAGGAGGCAAGCCCAGCATCTGGCGGGTCGTGTTTGTGTTCTCGACCGCTAGAACTGGTGAACCGGTTTTTAAGATATATTCAGTCAACCCGCCGCCCGACTTTCGGGAGACACTCTGAAACCGGACCCCATCCTCGATGATAAAAGGGAAAGATACCAAGTCCTTGTCTTTATCATAAAGGGCAATGAATATATTTTCTGCAGGCATTAAACGGGAAATCTGATGATAGATCGTCTCTAAAATGGTGTTCAAATCCAGGCTTGAGCTGACAGCTTTACCAACTGCTTGCAGGCTATCGAGTTCTCTGACACGCCGCTCCAAACGCAGTCGGGCTTGCGTAAGATTTCGCATGATCAGGGCTGATGCTACCATAGCGCCTGCCAGTCCAACAAAGGTAACGATCCCCGCACGGGTGTGAATTATAGCCATTAGTGGCGCAAAGATGATCGGAGCTCCCTCATAAGCCAGCAAACCTGGTATTGCCAGCAAATATTGGCCTAATGAATCTCGACCTCTGGAGATAAAAAACAGGCCAGCAAGCACATAATTGATTGCCAAATAGCTGATCCCCAGAACGAGCAGGGACAATATCAGGCCTGGCTGAACAGTCAGCAAGGGGTTCGGTCCTCCCACTTGCTGATAAATAGCACCGGCAAATAAGATGCTGGCTGGCTGGATGGCTGCGTTGGCGGCAGCCCGGCTGAAGGTCTCAAAAAATTTTCCATGGCGGTTTTTACCCGGCTGGCCAAATTTAATCTGTTCCAACCAGGGAGCTATCAGTTCACAGGCAAAAGCTATCCAACCTGCGGGTACGAGCCCAACCACCAGGAATGCTGTGATGGTCGTCAGGGGCAAAAAAGACGCCGTACCTCCACCAGCAGGGATCCCAACAAGGGTCATGACCAGCAAAAGTGCAAGAAACACGAAACTCGGGAGAATGACTTCCGGCCCTGGGGGGTTTACTATCGTCAACCAGACCAGGACAATGAATGTCAGGACACCGGTCAGAAAATAAATTATTGAACGCGAGGTTGGATGCATTTATTTATTCCGTACCGAGAAAATGGCATAATCATCAGAATGGTAACGCAATTCCAGGTATGGCGCCTGGATCGGGTCCCAATCACCGAGCGTGCGCTCGGCTGGCCCCCAAAACACGTAATTCACTCGAAACTCGTCCAGCAGATCCCAGCGAGTTGTATCCGGAGTATCCACCTGATAGAATTGAGCGACCCTGGGAGTGAGCTCGGTGAAATTCATCGATTCAGGTCGGTGGCCTATGATCACGCGCCCAGGTACCCACGCTGGTAAAGCGTTGCTGGTTTCGTATGCGGCCAGCACAACTTGATTGGGTTGGGTCATGTAAGCCAATTGATCAAACGCAGTGACTTCTGCGGCCGGGCGAAAAACCGGCTTGGACGGCTGTCGGACAACCAGGAACACACCGAAAATCAGGACGAGTGTCGATGGGAAGGCGAAAACCATACTAAACTTGGCCAAGCGAGCTAAAGACTGGACCCTTGCCTCGAGTTGACTCATTTCCAATCCTGCCATCGCCAAGACTATCAATGCCACCCAAATGCCATCCGGCAGACGCCGCTGCAGGCTATATGGTGCGTATGCCAGGACCGGCAAGGCTAAGGCCCAGCTCACTGGAAACCAGCCGGACCATGGTCGCTTTTTCAAAAAATAGCGACCGCCAAAAAAAGCGGGTATTAACATCAATCCATAAGCAAGCAGGTAATGGATGGGATGTGGAGATGGGATGCTGCTTTGGTCCGTCCAGCCACGCAAAAATGGGTCTTGATAGAGTACGACGAAGTTGTACATTACCCAGGGCAAGGCTATCAAGCCAGCCCAAAAAGCCAGCACCAGACGTTTTCGGAACTCATTCCATTGCGCTTGCAGCGGCTGGTTCACTTTCACCCAAAGTTGCCAGAAGAATATTGCCAGGACATAGATTCCGGCCACTACTCCAAGAACCATTCCAATCAGAGGCTGTACCAGGCCAGTAATAAGCCAAATCAAACCAATCTTTAAGCCGGATCCCAGCGCCGATCTGGCATCCGAAATCATATCCGCAGCCCGCAAATACGAGAGCAGCCCCCATAGCATCAAGGCGCGGCCCAATGCCAAATGGGGAATCCCAAACAATCCAAGAAACCCAAACGATTCTGGAGAATAGAATTCTAGCGGCAGAGATCCTGACCAACTATCCCGGCCAGTTAGTAGAAGCAGCCATCCCAGACCGCCTCCCAGGACAGCCAACGCCAATCCAAGCCGCCTGAGGGAAACAGTTCGGATGAAGTAGGCTATAAAATCATAAGTCGCCCTGATCGCCAGATACCCGCTCACCAGCCGAAAGAGCTGGAAAATCGCCACAAGTTGATCGTGCAGTCCCGGTGGGGAGGCTAATTTCCCCAGCAGGATATAGGGGAGAAATAACCAGACACCGCGCTGGGGGTAGGCGGTATATGGAGTGCGAAACAGCCAGGCGCCTGCTGAACTGCTCAGCATTTTGGCGATATACGAGTTCCCATCTTCTACTCCGATCAGAAAGCCTGTAAAACGCCAATCTGCCCCCTGAACTGAATATCCGGCCAAATAAGGCAGTAAGGTTATCAGCATCACAACCAATGCAAATCCAGCAACCCAACGCCGCTCATGCTGATCTGGCTTGCTGCTGCCATTCGAAAAACTCTCCATGGCTTGTTGATGGTTCGCTTTGGCTCCTGTGGGGCTAATCAAACCGTTCATAGCCATCAGCGTACTTCATCCAGTATCTGCCGGCTTCCAAACCATAGAGCCAACAGACAACCCGAAATCGCTGCAATCAAACCAAGCATGAGGCTGATGGGGCGATATAAAAATACGACATCAGTGGTCCCAGCAGGTACGATCACGCTTCTTAATAAGCCAGCATACGGCTGGATTTGGGCAGACCTGCCGTCAACCGTCACCTGCCAACCGGGGTAGTAAAGCTCTGAAAGCACGAGGTTCTGGTTGCCAGGCCCGAGATCTTCTTGAGTGAGCTTCACAGCAATCCGGTTTGGAGACCAATCAACTGCTTCCACTGGGTAAACTCCTTGACCGGGAGCCGCTGTGATTGGCTGAATCCAGGCCCGTGGCAGCGCCTGCTGGTTCTCATACACCCAGTTATCAAACAGGTAGAATTTCTGCACAAGTCCGGGTGCTTCCTGCTCAAATGCTGACACGATAAAACGTACGTTTAACAGGCCCAAGAGCGCCGGGTCTGGACGAGCAGCGGCGTTATCGCTGCGCGGGTCCCCTTTTGCATAGGCCGGCAATGTGACACTATAACCATTCCAATCGACATCAGTGGCTTCCTTCATAAATTCAACATATGTTTGCAGTTGAAGTGGATCGACACCGTCGGCAAGGTCCACACCCAGCAGGGCTGCGGTTTGCTGAGGGGCGCTGTACGAGGGTGAATATACCCGATATAGCTCGTTTGATGCCGGCAAGGATTCGAGCAGGCTACGCCCTTCTGCCAAAACGGCTTCTGCCGGCCTAGGCGAATAGGCCATCAGGTCGGCGGCCCCCAGATCGAAGAGGCATAATCCAATCAGCACCCAGTATGCAGAGCGAGATGCAAGACGTTTGCCAACCATTAATTCATACCAAACCCAGATACCGGCTGCTAGCAAGCAGCTCCAGATAAAATTGATCGGCGGGTTTGCTGTCAGCCACCACATTCCAGATGTTAAAACGAATACAAATGCGAACAGGCCTGCCAGGAATAGTCTCGTCCTTCTTCGGCTTTGCTCAAACCACAATGAATGTTCAGTCCATCCATGCTGCAGCTTTTCAAGAGTATAGGAGGCCAGGATGATCAGGGCAATGCCACTGACGAATAGAGACCGGGAGGGCACCCGGAGTAAATCAAAACCGGGTAGATGGGCCGCATAAACCAGGAGCGGGATCTGATCCCCAAGCGCGTACAACAACGAAATACTTGCTACTGCCATCCAGAATTTTGACCTGGATTTTGCTATGCCCAAAAGCACTCCCAGCACACTAAATACCAGCACAACGATACCTGGGTAAAGAGCATATTCGTGAAAACCTCCAAAATCAGGGACGACTAGCCCCAGAAGGCGGGTGAGCGGCAGAGAGTAGGAAAAATTATCTAGGATCGCCATTTCTGCCCGAGATGAAAGCTGCGAATACTCCCAAAGAGGCAATCCAAGTGGCGCCGAGAGTAAGCCAGCCATAATTATCTGCCAGCTCACAGCTTTCAAACGGGCAATTACTTTCCTGTTACCTGGGTAGGTCGAGCCACCCGGATCCACAATCAAAGCATAACCCAGCCAGAGTAATCCGGAGTAAACGACCCAGCGCACATCTGCCAGACAGATTAAGGCTAAAATCAAACCAGAAGGAACTCGCCAGTGCCTGCGCCGCACCCAAATCTGCAGCCCAGGTGCGCGCCATGACAACAACAGCCAGGGTGTCCAGGGGACCGCATAAAGGAGAGTCAGATGGCCTGCCCCGTAGTGAGCAAAGAGCTTTGGCATAGCCCCGAAAGCCATACCGCCAAATAGCGCGGCACGATGTTCGAGGCCTTCGGCTTTCAGAAGTTTGTACATGCCAAGCCCGCCAAATAGCAAATGGAGGCCGATTGATAAATTAAACCCAAAAGGCAGTGGGAAAAAGTACCCGAACCAGCCGGGAAGATACCAGATGCCAGCCAGCGGGTTGGCAACAAACGGGTATCCGCTTAAGATTAAGGGTGACCAAAGTGGAAGGGTATGCCAGGTATCAATCGCATGCAGGAGAAAGATCGCATTGGGGTAATGCGTGATTGCCAGATCAGAATATTGAGCCTGTTCGGAGGAGTAAGGGAACGAGAAAAGCCCCGGCAGGAGTAACAGCAAGGGCAAGATCAATATCCAATATTTTTGGATGGTTGTGAGAACTCTTTGCATGCCCGGATTAAGGTGGCGCGACATAAATCAACACTCCACCTACAGAATAAACCGGTTCCAGATTGTGGATTGGAAACTCCGGGTTCAGGTCACTTTCTCGCGGTCCATAAAAGATATAATCAATCGAATAATCGCGCAGGATCGAGAGATCCCCGGTCACGTAAAAGGCTGATACTTCCTGTTTAGTCTCTTCTGCTCGCAGTGATTCGAATGGGTGCCCATAGATGACCCTCCGCCCGGTTTGCGCCGGTATCCACTGCCCGGTTTGGGGAGCGGCCAGGATCAGCGCATCCTCGGGCGTACTGGATCTTACCCATTCAAATGCCATCCCTTCGGCCTTCGTCAGATAGATCAATGGGTCATGAGTCTGGATGCCGTACACGCCGGTCAACAGGACCACCAGGTTGGTTGGAACTGTCAACCCAAACAAAATAATCGTGTACATCATCAAGCGTGATTTCGACCCACTTGCAAGCCAATCCAGGCCGATGATTGCCAGAGCCACAATTGGAACAAACAAACCCATTAGAAACCGGCGCTGCAGGCTGAAAGGCAGATAGACCAGCAGGAGCCCCAGACCAGCCCAATAGACTAACGTCAACCCGCTGACATCTTTATTCTTCACAGTCCTGACTGCACCCGGAACCGCCAACCAAATAAATGGGGAAAGTGATAAGGCAAGATCCCAAAAAGGGGGAGCTGTCGTAATATTTTGGGCGTTCCAGCCTGCCAAAACAGGATTAACCCGGACGACCCAGAGATCATAAAGCAAAACAGGTCCGCCTGCCAATAAAACCCAGATCAACCGGTTCTGCACAAATGCACGAACATTTCCAAAAGAAAATGGCCATAACTCCTGAACCAGGCGGCTTCCTAAAACGATCAGAGCCACGATGATGCCAAATGGTGCTGTGAGGGCTAACATCAAAGCCGCCAGAGCATGCAACCAGGGAATATTGCCAGACCCGGCATTTGCATTCGATTCTGGGGTGACAATCCAAAGCAGTAAGGCCAACCCAAGCGCAAAGTGAGGAGTAGCATATGCTGTAAGAAAGGGGTATAACTCAGCAACCCAAAAATCCGAGGTAAAGCCGCCAAACGGAAGAGCCAGCCAGCCCAGCCCAGATCCCAGGACTGACAAAACAAACGCGGGAGCAAGCCACTCAGGGTCAGCTAAGGTTCTTTTCAAAAAACTGTGGAGAGAAAAAAGCAAGGCAACAACTGCTGCCAGCCGGGCAAGATGAAAAACAGTAAGCAAGGGCAGCCTGGATAAACGCGCCAGATGCCCCAAGAAAATATAGAATAGATTAAGAAAAGCCCCTTGCCCCGGTTCAGGCGAATATGTCAGGCGAAATACCCAGCTGCCTTGCAATCCCTGATACATTTTGGCCAGATATGTGGGTCCATCGATTGGATTAAGCAGAAAACCACCAAAAATATACTCAGGCGGCCCAGATATCACCGCCAAAATTGTGGGACCGAAGGTCAGAACACATACTAGGATGCCGGCCAGGAAAATTAAGGTAGATATCCGCTTGGGGTGCATAAAATCTATTTTAATTCGAAACCTTCCACCATCAATCTGCATTGACAAAACTGATAGGGACAGGTTGGATAACCTATTTTTGGCGGGAATGCAGGTCTTTAGCCCTTGTATTTCCGCCCAACCGAATCTATAATCTCAACATGAGCGAGCCCTTTAAACTCTACCGCCTTCAACAAATCGACAGCCAAATCGATCAAATAAAAAATCGATTAAAAGCTATTGAGATTGCCCTCACCGCCGATAAATCCGTTCGCCTGGCACAAAAACGCCAAGAAGGCAGTCAGAAGGCTTTAAAACACGAACAGATGAAGCTTCGAAAGGCTGAACAGGATGTTCAGGCCCAAAGGGTAAAGATCGAACAATCCGAATCGACCCTCTATGGGGGAAAAGTCCGTAATCCAAAAGAGCTGCAGGATCTTCAAAATGAAGTTGCGGCGCTCAAACGCTATCTCAGCGTGCTGGAGGACCGTCTTCTAGAAGCCATGATCGTGGTTGATACAGCGGAAGAAGAACTCCACGCCGATACAGAGCGATTGGAAAATGTGATGGCACAGTTCGCAGCCCAACACAACGATCTTACTAAGGAAAAGGAAGGTCTGCGCACTGACTTAATTCGCCTGGAAGGGCAGAGCGAGGCAACCACCAGCTCCATACCTGAAGAGGATCTTGTAATCTACCAACAGTTACGCATTGCTCGCAGTGGCATTGCTGTTGCCCGAATTGTGGATAAATGCTGCGCCGCTTGTGGAACAACGCTCAATGCTGCCCTACTGCACGCAGCTCGTTCACCCAACCAGATGTCTCGCTGTGATGGTTGTAACCGGATTCTATATTCGGGCTAGATCATGATCCACCAGATGATGATCGTCAACCTGGAAAAAGCGCATGATCGATTTCTTTCGCAACCTGCAAATTGACAGGCTCTCATTTTGGCTCGGTTTCTTTGCCGGCAGCCTGATTTGGTTGCTTCTACGACGTCTTGGACCAACTCTCCAGGAGCTTTGGCGCTGGCTAAAAGAACGGATGACCGCCGCGCGTACAGATATACTGTCTGGTGCTGAAGTACGGCATCTTAACGATACGGTCAATCGAGTGCAAGGTCTGCATCTGGCTTCGCACCTTTTCTCGCTGGATGAGATCTTCATAGAGCCACACTTCCTGGCTCCTCCTGATGCAGTAGAACCCAATGTTACCCCACCTCAGCAAGACATTACCGAATCTGTGCTGCCATTTTTGCCCGATTGGCCGCGACTGGCGAGCATCTATAGCGCCCCTACCTTAAGCTTGTTGGATGCGCTACAGGCTGATAGCCATCTTGTCATTATGGGGGATGGGGGCACTGGCAAAACTGTTACGATCGCCTATCTTGCCACCCAACTCGCCCGTCACGCAATCGTTACCGGCCCCTATGCAAATCGGGTGCCTTTTTTTGTCCATGTGAATGACCTGGTTTTCACTGACGAACAGCCTACAACTTCACTGGCGCCCATTCAAGCTGCAATCAGTGCCTACGCATCGACCATGACCTTGCCCCGGCTGGCAAGCTTTATTGCCAATGCTTTTGAGGCAGGTCGAGCCGTTTTGCTTCTGGATGGATTTGATGAAATTCCCCCACATATTCAGGCAGATTTTGTTCATTTCCTAAACTTACTGTTAAGTGAATACCCCGATACAAAATTAATTATCACTGCCAGCCAGCATCTTACCGGGCTGCCGGAGCTTAATTTTTATTCACTGGCACTTGCCCCGTGGGATCTATTGCAACGGGCTACCTTCATTCAACGTTGGAGTGCACGATGGATGAAATATATTGCCCAACCTTCTCAAGAAGGACGGGATGAGCCGCTCAATCCAATCCTTTTGAATGGGTGGTTGCTCGTTGACCAGGCGCCATTTACACCTCTGGAATTAACCCTCAAAGTTTGGGGCGCCTATGCTCGAGATATTCCCGGCCCTACAGTTCAGGACTCTATTGAAGCATATATTAAGCGATTGACCATTGATATTCCAAAAGGACAAACTGCCCTGGAACAGCTGGCTGCCCAAATGTTGTTTACCTTACGGAGCAGCATCAGCCGCAAAGAGGCGGAACAATTCATCAACGCATTTGACTCACCAGGAACAGCCTTCGATCTAACCGATGAAACCTCAAGGGCAGCCCAGGAAATACCGGTTGATAAATCTCCATCCAGTGAGATACCGGCGCGCAGGTTAGCTACGGAGAATACGATTACGGTATCGCGCGTCTTGCCAGAACTAATCGGGCGTGGGCTGCTCATATCCCAGACCGGCGGGCGAATTTCAATTGTTCATCCAATCGTTGCTGCTTACCTAGCTGCTAAAACGATCATTGAACAGGGTGAAGGTGAAAGTTTACTTGGCCAACCAGATTGGACCGGAAAGAACCAGACCTTACGGTTCCTGGCATCGCACAAAGACCTCGGCAACTGGCTGACGGCCTATATGAGGGATCCGGCGACTGACCTCTTGATGAAAAAAATTCTTGAAGCCAGTCGTTGGTTAACCTTTGCGCCTTCCAGTGCAAGCTGGACTTCAGTGATTGTCCGGAAACTAGCTGAGATCCTCCAGAATCAAACTTTTCCGATCAGCCTGCGGGCCAGGGCTCTCGCCGCCATGATAGAAGCCAATCTTCCCGGAACAGATACGCTATTCAGGCAGTGCCTGAGTGCAGAAGATCCGATTCTGGTACAACTTGGGGCACTAGGCAGCGGTGCTATCCGGGACCTTAAGGCCATACCTGGGTTGAGCAGCCTTTTGAGCGAATCACTACCCAACACCCGTCGAGCTGCTTGCCTGGCTTTAGTTGGTCTTGGAACAGATACAGCCCTGGAAGCCGTAGCATCAGCACTGCTGCATGCCGATGAAGAACTGCGGGTTTTTGCCGCCGAAGCTTTGGCGAACCATCCCGAAGAGGGCTATCCGATCCTGGAAGAAGGCAGCAAGCTAGATGATGTTTTGGTTCGCCGGGCGGTGGTTGCCGGATTGCAACGGGTTGGGGAGCCCTGGGCCCAGGATATTCTGGCCCGGATGCAGCTTGAAGACAGCCAGTGGGTGGTGCAGAATGCAGCCACTCAGGCGTTGGAAGAACTCAGCCAACCTAATTCACGCCTGCCGAAACCGCTACCTGAATTGAGTGATACCCCTTGGTTAATTGCATTTGCAGGCGAACGCGGGATAGGAATTGCCCCAGGCAAACCGGCTACTGATCTGATCTACCGGGCCTTAAAAGAAGGCAGTGAAGAACAGCAGCTGGCTGCGCTGCAATATTTAGGGCGTTGTGGAGATCAAAGCTCCATAATACCCTTGTACGAGGCTTATTTTACAAGTACTGGGGAAGTAAAAGATGCCGCTTATCAGGCGCTCTGGCTTTTGGATGCAGGCGGACTAGAGCTGCCTGCACCGATGCAATTCGGCTTCAATTAATAGCTGGGGTTATAAAGGTTTTTTTCTTAGTTCCTATAAGCAGACACAACTTCCTTCAATCCCCTACAAGTTGCCGCGGATCAACTGAGTTTTCTCAGAATTCGCTCGTGGACGGTTGAAGCATCCAAATCCAGGATCGAAACAAGTTTGTCTTTTCCGGTTGTCCCAGCGATAATCTCAATGCGGGTCCTGGGAACTTCCAAAATTTCGGCTAAAAATTCGATCAAGGCTTGATTTGCTTTTCCTTCTACAGGTGGGGCGGTCAAACGCACCTTAACAGTTCCATCACTTAAGATCTCGGATATTTCATTACGGCTGGCGCGTGGCGTCACCCGGATCGCAAGGGCCGAACCTTTTTGACCATTATGAAGATGATATTGCCGCGATGCCATCGGCGACCTCCACCAAAGTTAGGATTAAAGACACCCCACCCGTATTTGCTCCGCTCTGAACAAGGAAGCTGGACATCTTATTCAAAGACAGGTTGAGCCCTTCATCCAATCATAACCGAAGCAAGATCGAAGTCAAGAGGGTATCCAGAATTTGTACCAGTATGATCAAAACCAGAGGGCTGAAATCTAAAGGACCTGTCTGGGGCAAAAAACGCCGGATGGGCGCCAGCATCGGATCAACGAACCGGTCGATCGCCTGCCTGACTGGGTGAAAAGGGGAAAGGAAATAAGACAAAAAGGTCTGGATAATCACGATGATAATGATTAGCTGAGAGAACCGATGAATAACTGATGCAATGAAAACCATTTTACATTCCTGTCTAAAGCTAACTGCCGACATGCAGAAGGGGTTAAATCCAACAAGTTTATTTGGTGTATTGATGAATTATATCAAGCTCCAGGACGCGCGCCCATGATGGCTGTACCAATCCTCACCAGGGTCGCGCCTTCTTCGATTGCCACCTGGAAATCGCCGCTCATTCCCATAGATAGCTCACGCCAGTCAGTTTTGGGAAACAGTTGGGACAACTGGCTCTGAAGCTTCCTTAGCTGTTTGAAATAGGGCCTGGCGTTCTCAGCATCCTCAAAAAATGGCGCCATAGCCATCAGGCCGTGGACAGTCAGATGAGGAAGTGAGACGATATTGGATGCAGCTGTAAAAAATGCGGGCAGATCAAACTCACGCCAAACCGAAAAACCGTACTTTGTATCTTCACCGCTGATATTGCATTCCAATAGTACTGGCAAGGAAATATCCAAATCGGCAGCGAAGCGATCCAGCCTGTTCGCAAGTTTTATGCTGTCTAAGGAATGGACGTAATGGAAATATTGGCACACCGTTCGAGCCTTGCGGCTCTGGATATGTCCAATCATATGCCATTGGATACCGGACAATGATTTGAGCTGCTCGATCTTTGGCACAGCTGCTTCGACATAGTTTTCGCCCAGCATTCGAGCGCCAGCAGCAACCACAGCGTGAATAGCCTCCGCGCTATGGCCTTTAGTCACGACAACCAGCTTCACATCCCGGCTGGTTCGACCAGATCGCTCAGAAGAAACTGAAATTTGCTCCTGAACAGCCTGATAATTCTTATGAATCTCATTTAGCTCGATCATATTCCCAATTCATGGATGCTCGGTGCAAGGACAAAACAAGGGTAACTATTTCCAACTTGGAATGCGCAATTATACCAACCCAATGATTGCCCCAAATCGTCCGGTTTTTCCTTGCTCCGCCCGGTGTGAGTACCAATCCTCAGGATAGCAGGCTGTACAGATACCTGCGACCTCGATCGAACCAACTCCAGAGTGCTCAAGGATGGTTCGATTGGCAGCCCACAGATCAAATTGGATCTGATACTTATCATTTGACATGGAGCCTTGCTCGATAGGGCTCAAAAACGCCTTTGCCTGGCTGCCGAAGGTTTGGATAACCTGTTCAGCTACATCTCGACCCACCGGATAATGATGAGCGCCAATAGAGGGTCCAATCCCTGCCAGGAGATCCGCCGGATTTGACCCGAATTGGTCGTGCATCTTTCGGACTGCCGCAGCAGCAACCCGGCTAATTGTTCCTTTCCATCCGGCGTGTACAAGTCCAACCACACCGCGGTACGGGTCCGCTAACAAAACAGGAACACAATCAGCAAAACGCATAAAAAGGGTTACCTGAGGGGTATCGGTCAGAATTGCATCTGCTTTCGTATGCTCCTGGTGGGGCAATCGCGGTGCATCAGCACACACCACTTCACAGCTGTGGACCTGCCAAACATCAAAGATCGATTCCGGTTGGCGCCCTAACGCCTGGAAGGCTCTCAGACGATTCTGTACTACTCTAGACGCAAGATCACCCACAGTTCCACCCAAGTTTAAGGAGGCCCAGGGAGTGGGGCTGATTCCGCCTTGCCTGGTAAAGATTGCATGTTCAAAACCAGCCAGAGCAAGTGATTCGAAGGTAAAGTAACGAACTCCACTATGTTGTTGAAATGGCATCAGGGCTTAATGGTAATAATCTTACTCTTGTAAGGATGAATGACGTAACGCAGCAAGGGTTGTGCGCACTCTGCTTCTTTTCTGGGCCATAATCTGGCGGGTTTCTGCCATAGTTACTTCAACCATCGGATATCCAAACCAGGCCGTCATAAAACCAAATAAAGCTCCTGTGAGCACCCGCAGCAGGGGTGTACTTTCACGATAAACGAAGAAATTAAACGGTGGTTGGCTGATCAGCTGGCTGACTCCATCGACTCCAATCGGGACTAATCCCAGTAAGATCCACAAGTACCAGGGAAGAGCCGGCAATCGCCGCCCGGTTGCTGCATAAAGCAACCCAAACAGCAGGATCGCAGCGTATATCGCAACATCCCGTTCGCAAAGAGCGATTTTAAAACCGATCTGATCATTGCCGTTGAACTGCCGGGCAGCTAATAGAGCGGCCGTTGTGTCATCTTCGCTTAAGCCTGTCGCCTGGTTGAACGAAAATAAATTTGTTATTTCTGCTGCTATTCGTGGATACACGGGCTGCTCCCCGAACAGAAAAAACGAACGATAAGCCAGCTGGTGACAGGCAACACTGTAAACTCGATAAATGAGCCTGGCTGGAGCAGTTAAGTTCGCTTTCATCAGGACCGGTGCCAATACAGGCAAACCCAAATATATCACTACAAACAAGTTGAATAGCCCCAGGTAGTGACGAGAAAGCCAATCGCTGAATGAATCAGCTTTTGTCCAGACAGCCATTTGCTCAGACGAAGATGTGTTCCGGGCCTGCTCAACTGCTTGAATATGATCTTCCCGGTCTCTGGCGGCTGCCAGGGTCATCTTGAGCTCCTCCACGGTAATAGGTGCTTTCAGCGTATACGGCTGTATCTCAACAACAGGCACATTAAATCCATACTTGCGCTGAAGCTCAAGTGTGCTGTCAACATCAATGATTTTCAACTGGTGAGGAAATTCGGTATGTAATGTTGCCAGGAGCTGGCGCGCCTGTTCACATAAATGGCAATCTGTCCGACTATAAAGAATAACCTCAATCATTCCGAAAGACCCGCTTGCTCGAGATATTCAAATAGCTGCGACCGTGTGAGGGTTCCAATATGCTGCGCCTTGACAACTCCTTTCCGATCAACCAGATAGGTCGTCGGGAATGCTGTAACACGATATTGGTTTTGAATTTTACTTCCGGTATCAAGCAAAATGTTGAAATTTAAACCCAACTCGTCAACAAACGACTGGACCTGGTCGGCAGGTTCGTCGATATTTACAGCCAGCACAACCAGGTCTGGGCCAAATTGTTGGTAAGCTTCTTCAAAATAGGGCATCTCTATCCGACAAGGACCGCACCAGGTTGCCCAAAAATTAATCAATACCAGATGGCCTCGCAGGTCTTCCGTGCTTAGCCGGTCGCCACTCAAAGACAAGAGCGTGAAGTCGGGAACCGGTTTATTGATTGCCGGTCCGCGAATTTCAGCCTGATCCTGTTCGGCCCAGTTCTGGAAATAATTTTGACCAATACCAAAAACTGCCAGGAAGAAGATTCCCAGTCCAATTCCAATAAGAAGACCAGCTCCGATTGTGGTCCATTTGCTGCGCGACGATTTCAAAACCAACTCCGTGGTCGATCAGTGTGGACTTTCAACTGCTTGAGATTTGTTTTTAGAAGACGCAACCGATCCATCCGTTTTTATCTCTAAACGCAGTGCAAAATATAGCGCGATTGGAAATAAACTGGCTCCAAAAAACCACCAATCGATGAAATGGCGACCTCTGCGATAAGCAATGATTGCCGGGATCAAACCCAGACCAGTCAGCCCAATGAAGCCGTATAACAAATATCTGCCCAAAACAAGTTCATCGAAAGTGCCAAAGAAGGAACCCAGGCTTGCCAGCTGCTCAAACCGGCCTGTCAGGAGCATAATTCCAACCAAAATGAGAACCACTCCCATTCCAATTTCAACATAACGCATCACCTTACCGTAGCGGCGAATCACTTTGGTCACCAATCCTATTTGGGTTGAGGCGACCAGGAAAGGTATAGCCAAGCCGGCAGAATAAGCGGTCAGGAGTATCGCGCCTTGGGAAATGGAGCCCCCATTCAGAGCCAGGGTTAGGATGGTTCCCAAGACGGGCCCGACGCAGGGCGACCATCCGGCTGAGAAGAAAACGCCCATTAATGCCGATGCGATGTATCCCCGCTTGCGATCAGGGGCATTCTGCGGACGTAGATCATATTCCAATAGGGGAATTCTCAAAATGCCAGTCATGTGCAGGCCAAATATGATCACAACAATTCCGCCAATGCGAGCTAACCAGATCCGGAGCCCGTAAAGCAGCCCACCCAAAGCGGACGTTGCCACACCCAACAAGACGAAAACCAGGCTGAATCCCAGAACAAATGCGAACCCATGAGTGAGAGTCAACCAGCGGTTTTCTTGTTCTCCACCTATGGAAGCAGCTGAGCGACCTCCAAGGTATCCAATATAAGCAGGCACCAGTGAAAACACACAAGGTGAAAGAAACGATGCAATACCGGCTAAAAAGGCCAGGCCAAAACTCACATTGGCAAATTCCATTACAGGATCTCCTTCAGAAATATTGGCAAACAGTTGTTCGAGTGACCGAATAACCTACCCATTGCCTGCTCTCTTTGACTGCTCTCTTTGACTGCTCTCTTTGACTGCTCTCTTTGACTGCTCTCTTTGACTGCAGATTAAGCGCCAGCGATTTGTTTAGCTCTCGATAACCAAGATTTTCGTACTCGAGTTACCAGAGATCGTGACGTCTCCGGAAATAGCTGGCACCACTGGTAAGGTCCAGCGGTAAACAAACTTGGCATCATCTGGACGGGCATTGACGCATCCATGCGACATCGGAACACCGAAATTATTGTGCCAGAATGTCGAGTGGATCGCAACACCATCACCTGAAAACAGAGATGTCCAACCTATGCCAGGCAGGTCCCAGCCTCCTCCAGTTGTCCCACCGCTCATATGGAGCGAAACTAGTTTGCGCCAGATATGATGAGGACCTACCGGGGTAGACCATTTATCGACAGGGTTGCCTTCAGCATCGTACTTCGCGCCGGAAGAGATCCGGCAGAAGTACACTTCACTTTCGCCTTCAAAACAGGCCATGGTCTGGTAAGTTAGATCGACAACAACCTGTTTATTTTCAACCTGCGGACGAATCGGGCTTAGTTCTTCTTCCACCAGCGGACGCAGAGCTTCGGCAGGAACCCAGAAAATGTCGCCATATGTGCCGTAACGTTCATTGACCCGGTACCAGACCTGATTGGTATCATCTGTTTTTAAGTCATCTACCCATAAAATCTGGCTGTAATAAACTCTTGGTAACAGAACATCCTTCAACCAGGGTGACCGGGCGGGAGGATTGGCCAGCACCAGGTCGGCATAAGGAACAGTAACCTCTACCCACATTCCAACACCTTGATCGGCTGGCGGTAAGACACTGACCGGCTGATTTGGCTTGTTCATCACTGGCTGAAGATTAGGGGCATAGAGATACCCCTGATCCGTTTCTACCCAGCGCTGGCTGATCCATAATGGGCGCGGTCCGACCACTTCTTTCAACCAGGGCACAACCGCATCTTCGTATAGAACCCCGACATCCTGGCTGTCAATGTCGGGGCGCGCTTTTAGAATCACTTTCCCGGCCGCAACTCGACCCAACCGCTCGCTCTGGGGAAAATCTGGCAGGGCTAAAAGCCGTTTCCAAGAACCCAAGGATAAACCGCCGACACCAAGAGCGGCTGCTTTGAGAAAATCGCGACGAGAGAGTTGTTTACGAGTTCATGCTAATAATTAGACACTTTCATACCGAATAATCTTACAACAAAATAGGCTGCCTAGCGGACGCACTAATAGTGGGTTTCAATGAAATCTGGGACTTTTTCACAGATATTCCGATGAGCCCAAAAATACTGTAGGTAATTTTCTACAACATATTAGCGCAGCTTGCCCACTTTTCATTCAGCAGCCTGAGCAGAACCATATGGTTAACTGTGAGAACGGACCAAGCAATACCAATCCAAGCAGGAGATTGTTGGGTCGAAAATTGGCGAAAACTCAACATTTTTCGACACTACCAAACATCCTGGTCTTGTGCTTGGGTTATCCCGAATTCACGTTATTAAGCATAATCCGAAACAGAACGCGGGTCAATAGCAGAAGGGTAGCCGTCAATTAAAGTTTGGTGAGAAGATAAATAGGGACATTCGTTTTTTCTCCAAAATAGGCTTCATTACTTTGGGGCAGTTAGTGGTTCCCTCGCTAACTCGCTAACATAGAAAAGAAGGATTTAGCGAGAACGTCAGTTAGCCATTAGCCATAAACCTTTTGCACTGGTAAAATCGGATCCATACTAAAATTGGTGAAATCGGGTCAAGTTATTTCGGCTTTCACCCCCGCCTTATTATGGAGAATCCAGTATGCCTGAAAGAACTGTTGTAGTGAAATTCGGCGGGACCTCAGTGGGAACAAGTTCCGCGATGGTCCAGGCGATTGAGGTTGTTAAGCAAGTTCAGACCGAGTGGGATCGCACTGTCGTGATAGCTTCCGCTTTGAGTGGTGTAACCAATCTCCTACTAGAAAGCGCCCATTATGCAGCATCTGGCGACCAGAACACTTACTTAAATGCCCTGCAGTTTCTGCGATACAGCCATTTGGCGATAGCTGAGAAGGTTGTTACGAATCCCGACCGCCAAAGTAAGCTTAAAGAAGAGCTCGAAGCTCTGTTCCTGCACTTTTCGAATTTGTGTAAAGCCATCGAAGTTTTAGGCGAGGCTACTCCACGCGCCCTGGATGCTGTCGCCAGCCTGGGGGAACGGATGAGCGTGCGCTTGTTGGCAGCTGGCCTGATGGATGCAAGCCTGGCAGCCCAGTATATCGAAGCCTCTGAAATCATCATAACAGACGATCATTTTCAATCTGCCCATCCGGATATGGACTTAACCCTTGAACGGACCCGCAAGGTTCTGCTCCCGGTTTTGGAAGCTGGAATCATTCCGGTTATAACCGGATTTATGGCAGCAACATCAGAAGGTGTGATCACCACACTGGGACGAGGCGGTTCGGATTATTCTGCAGCAATAGTCGGCGTCACCCTTCCCGCTGATGAAGTTCGTATCTACACCGATGTAGATGGTGTTATGACCACCGATCCGCGATTGGTTGCGGATGCTCGCACCATCAGCAGGTTAACTTACCGCGAGATCGCCGAACTCGCATATTACGGCGCCAAAGTCCTGCATCCCAAAACCATCCGCCCGGTTATCGAGGCTGGCATTGGTTTAATAGTGGTTAATACATTTAATCCCCAGGCATCCGGAACCAAAATAGTGCCCGATGGGCAGAATCAGGTGGATGGCCAGATAAAATCCGTGTCAGCCATTACAGGCCAAAGTTTGATTACAATTGAGGGGCGGGGCATGCTTGGCGTGCCTGGTGTTGCCGCCAGAGCGTTCAGCGCAGTAGCAGCAACGGGCACAAGCGTTCCTCTGATCACCCAGGCAAGCTCAGAACAATCCATCTGCTTTGCCGTTCCAATCAATACGGTAGCTCAGGTGGTTGCCGCCCTTGAAATTTCTTTTGCGCAAGAGTTAATTAAGCGGGACATTGATCGTATTTGGGCTACCGAGGAGGTGGTCATAATTACAATTGTTGGCTCAGGAATGCGGCACACCCCAGGAGTTGCCGGGAAAATATTTAGTTCGCTGGGAGAAAATGGGGTAAATGTGATCGCAATCGCCCAAGGCTCATCAGAAGTGTCTATCAGTCTGGTTGTTGACGCCAGTGAAACGCAGCGCGCGGTTCAGGTTTTGCACCCCCTTATCCTGTCCGCTCAGGCTCAATCTGAAGCAAGGTCCTGAGGATCGCAGACCTGGAAGAATCACCTGGACAAATGCGAACCTGCACCGGTAATCTTGAAAACCCCGAACCCTGATGCATAATCCAGAAAGCATTAATCTATTGGGGGTCAATATCCATCTGGTCACCATCGAGGATGTCCTGAATCACATCGATGAAATTCTGGCGTCCGAGAAGAAGACAGTGATCACCCATGTACATGTAATGGCGCTTAACCTTGCTTACGAACAGGCCTGGTTCCGGAAGTTTATAAACCAAGCCAGCCTGGTTTATTGTGATGGCATGGGTGTTCGACTTGGAGCCCGCCTGCTGGGTTACCAAAAAATACCGCAGCGATTTACCTTAGCAGATTGGATGGGACAGCTATCCCGCTTTGCAGCCAAGCGAAATTTTACTCTTTTCTTCCTGGGCAATCCCCCTGGGTCGGCTGAGCAGGCAGCAATCAAACTATGCGATCTGTATCCTGGTCTCAACGTTGTTGGCACGCAGCATGGGCACTTTGATAAATCACACCAATCACCCGAAAGCGAGGCGGTCCTTACCCTGATCCAGCAAACCAGGCCTGATATTTTGCTGGTCGGATTTGGCATGCCTGCTCAGGAAAAATGGATTGTTGAAAATTGGGATCGAATAGAAGCCAGATTGGTAATTCCTTGCGGCGCTATTTTCGAATATGTCGCCGGAGATCTAAAACGCGGTCCGCGCTGGATGACCGATCACTATCTGGAATGGTTAGCCCGTGTTATTATCTCTCCAGGCCGCTATTGGAAACGGTATGCCATTGACAATCCAAAATTCATCGCTCGGATACTTAAATTCAAAGTGACTCACGAGAAATCGTCGAGGCCAACTCAATAATGGGGAATTCCCAGGTGCTCCACTTAAATTTACTAAAGGACGGTTCAATTGAGAGCAACAAACCAAAAGATTGACCCCATCCAATTAAAAACGGAGCAGGCATGCATATCCATATCTTACAGGTAAATAAGAAGTATCGTTTGCGGACCAATAAAGATACGAACAGCGGCTATGGAACCGTGAATGATTTTGGCAGTGGAATGGTTGCCAGTTTGTTGAAATATTTCAAAAATGGGACTATGAATTTCCCGGAGATTCTCCCGGCTTATATCAATGCTATCCTGAACCAGCAAAGGCATCAGGTAACCTTCGACAAGAATCAAGTCCACCCCAATGCACAGATCGTCATCATCCAAACTTCAATTATTAATTTCAATGAAGAGCTTCAAGCCGCTGCCCAGATTAAAGCAGATAAACCTCATTTGCGGGTTGGTTTCATGGGAGGTATATCGTCTGCCAATGCCAGTCTATACGCGAATGAAGGTGATTTTGTCGTCCGGGGTGAACCGGAAAATGCTCTTATCAACGGCAAGATTGAAGAATTTTCCGGTATCGTAGATGGAGGGCAGGTGGAGGACCTGGATAATCTGCCATTTCCTGCCTGGTCGCACATCCAGGACTGGAAAGATGGCTATGGCTTTATTCGGGCTAAACGAGGTCGGTTTCTCCCGATGCTATCGAGTCGAGGTTGTCCCATGTCCTGCCGCTATTACTGCACTTATCCCCTTGTCCAGGGGGCTCATTTTCGCCCCCGGTCACCTGAAAACATCGTAGACGAGATTGTCTATTTGCAGCGGGAATATGGGATGACAACCGTATTGTTTAGGGATCCCATTTTTTCCTTTGATATGCAACGGGTACAATCCATTTGTAATTTGATCCTGGCAAAAGACTTGAAGTTCTCGTGGCTTTGTGAGACACATCCTCGTTTGCTTACTCCGGAGCTGATTGAACTAATGGCCAAGGCTGGTTGTGTTGCAGTAAAATTCGGGATTGAATCAGGCAATCTGGACGTGATGAAAAAGGCTCATAGGGCTTCAGCTAATCTGGATCTTCAAGAATCGATTATTCGCTCCTGTGAGCGCAATCACATTGATGTGCTTGGGTTTTATATCCTTGGATATTTCGATGATACCAAGGAAACCATTCGTGAGACAGTTGAATATGCCAAAGAATTGAATACGTTTGGGGCCCAATTTACCATCGCAACACCTTACCCCGGAACACAATGGTATCAGGATCTTATGCAGGAACCAGATACCTACAGGCTCGACCAAAACCTAGAGCACTATACTCAGTACCAGCTTGTATACCGTCACCCAAATTTAACTTATGAAGAACTAGAACAATTGAAGAGCATGGCTTATCAACAATACTACTTACGGCCGGCCTATATTTTCAAACACTTCGGTAAAATTATCCGCTAGGGAGCGGGAATTATGAGCATCATTGTAAGGAATTGCCCGATGATAGAGACTGTCACGGAATAGCCACAGTGAGCACCGAGAGATAAATCAACTCGCTGAATGCTCATGCCAGGTTCAGATGTTCTATGGGGGAAAGGGTCGTTTCCATCGAAGCGATGAAGACTTGGTTATAAGAGCACTAATTTCAATTGCTATATTTTACATAAATTTTAGGGCATCTTCAAACTGCCTACGTTACAATGATTTAGGAACTTCTTATAGAAGTGTTTGACAGTATTGGCTAATTTTCGTACAATAGCCTGGTGATTTATAATTGAACAAACAACCAATTTGTCAACAATATAGGGCAATACTTACGCCAAATTCACAATTCTTCCCGATTAATTGCCGATCAAGCGTAAAAAATACGTCTTCTTGGAGCAGGAATCCATGAGCGATTCAATCGTTCGGACTGCTGCAACGATCAGCAGGCTGATCCTAAAAACCCGCTGGTTGTTGGCGGCATTGGTTAGTCTTTTGGTCGTTTGGATTGAAATACTGGAGCATGGCCCCATCCAGTTAGATGCGCTGACCCCTGATTTTATCCGCGAAACAGTGGTGTTCGGTGTTATTCTCCCAATCCTGACAGGACTGCTGCTGTCCATCCTGAATATTGCAGAGAATGAGAGGGCCAGGGCAATTAATTCCCTTGACCAGCGCAATCTGATCACCCAACAATTAAATACTGCCTCGAACTGGGAGGAGTTGATCGAGAAGATCATTGCGTTCCCTCGCAGCATAGCCCCAATCCTCAGCAGCTCTCTCCATCTGTTCAATCAAGAATTCGATCGATTTGAGTTGGTTGCAGATTGGTCGGCTGATAGAAAAATTCGCCCCGAGCTTCGTCCCATCTTGACCCCTGAATTCTGTCGGAGCTGTGCAATCAATCTAACCCAACCGGACTCCAAGGCGTCCCTGGTTCGCTGCACGCAACTGAGCAACCTCAACCCAGATTCAGATAAATACTGCCTGCCGCTAATTCATCTCAATCAAATCATTGCGCTCCTTCATCTGGATTTTCCCGTAGCGATGACGATTAGCAGCAGTCAAATCCGCGTACTGAACAGCGTTGCGCACGAAATGGCTCTGGCGATCGATGGTGCCAGGATACATCACTCTTTTGAAAACCAGGCGCAAGCAACCGACGCGGAACGCAAACGGATCGCCCAAAATTTGCACGACACACTCGGGCAGAATATTAGCTTCCTGCGAATGAAGCTCGATCAACTTACCGGTGAAGACATGCTGCTGGAAATTTCGATGATCCGGCAAGAACTGGAACTGATGCGTGAGATCGCTGAAGATGCTTATGAACAGGTAAGAGGCACACTGGCAGACTTGAACTTATCCAATCATGTCGATCTGAGTAGAGAACTGCTCGAGCATGCCCAGTCCATTGCAAAACGTGCCGGTTTTGAAGTCAAAATGACAGAAAATGGCCAACCTGTACCCCTGCCGGCAACTTATAAACGCCAGATTCTATACATTGCCCGGGAAGCGATCAGTAATATTGAGAAACACGCTCAAGCAAAGCACGTCGATATAGAGTTTTCATGGTATGAAACCGGGCTATCGTTCTTTATCCGGGACGATGGTAGTGGGTTCGACGTCACTAGTGCCTCACTTCCGGACCATTACGGATTGGCAATTATGCATGAAAGGGCCAGAGATATTCAAGGCTGCCTCACAGTTGATGCTTTACCAGACGTGGGAACGCAGGTAAAACTTTGGCTGCCGGTTGGCCAGGAAGGATAAGCCAAAATTGGGTAAAGGAAACATGACCATTAAAATGCTTATCGTAGACGATCATGTTTTGTTCCGGCAGGGCCTGGTGAGCTTATTTAACCAGGAGCCAGATTTTGAGGTCATTGGTGAGGCTGGAAATGTTAGCGAAGCGATTGAGGCTGCGAACCACCTCAAACCGGATTTGATCTTAATGGATTTCAGCCTTCCGGATGGCTCGGGGGTTGAAGCTACTCAAGCAATCCTTAAAACACGTCCGGAAACAAACATTATATTTCTAACCATGCATGAAGATGATGAGCGCTTGTTTAGCGCAATCCGCAGCGGAGCAAAAGGCTATTTGTTAAAGAACTTGCCGGTCGCTAAATTATTAAATTCGCTCAGGGCTATTAAGGAAGGCCAGGCTCCTATCTCACGTGAGATGACAGGCAGGATTATCAATGCCTTCGCCAGATCCGGTTCAAGCAAGCCTGGAGATTCGCCAAACCTGATCGAAATCCTCACCAATCGCGAAATTGACATATTCTATGAGCTGACAACTGGTGCAAGCAACCAGGAAATTGCAGAACGATTGTTTATATCCGAAAATACAGTCAAGAATCACGTCCATAATATCCTTGAAAAACTAGAAATGAGCAACCGCAGGGAAGTTACCAGTTATGCGATCCGGCACGGGCTAACCAAGCCAAGTGCCTGAAAAGAAACCTGGGAACCTTTCCCAATCCTTGTGAACCCCACAAGGATGAGATTCGGACTAGAAGGACTATCGATAGATAGTCCTTTTTTAGTTAGCAAAGCATGACGAGGGTGGATAGACAATCCGCATCGAATTTTGTACTCTTATAGCATCCTTAGGAAGTCCCGTTTATTGGGGATCTCTTCTGGATAGTGTGGTTGTCATTGCGGTTCTATAACATTGAAAATGGAAGATTTCGACCAAACTTTACATCATTTCGGGTGCACCATTCAATGTTTATTGAGGGCATTGCTAAATACCCAGTCAGTAAACAATTCTTGCGACAACAATCAAACTAGAATGACAGAAGAAATCCCTAAGTTGAAAAAAAGTGTATTGGTCATACGCAGCAGTTATTTATTGAGCGCGGGGGTTGAATCTTTATTGAAGGAACATCCTGAACTGGAGGTCGTCGGCATCAATATTGAATGCACTATTCAACTGGTTGAAAAAGTAATGATGGTCAAACCAGATGTCATGGTTCTTGATGAAAGCACCATCATAGCCAACCCGAGTAGCATGATTGAATTGTTTAAAAGCTTTCCTGATCTTCGGGTCATCGTCGTCAATCTAGAAAATAACCACATGAGCGTGTTCGACAAGCGTTATATCCCTATTCAACATTTAACCGATTTTTATGCAGCGCTGTAATATCCTTTCATAGGGAGGTAGAAAAATGTATGTAATATCCACTCAAAGTCATAGGTACCACCCTTCAACTACTCGGAGGTCCACATGAAACTTCGAAATCGTTTCTTATCTGTCCTGTTCAGGCTTGGGATGCTGGTCGTATTATTAGTACCTTCGGTCCCAACAGGAATCCTGCAAAGTGCTCAGGCTTCTGAACCGCGCGCCCCTGAACCAGCCGTTGTTGCCACGACCAATTCAATCCGGCTGGCGGTTGTCAGCCAAAGAAGTTCACCGGTCGATCAAGGCGGGTCCGGGGTGCTGGCCGGCGACCCAATCACGGAGTATGAATTTATCATCAACGATGATAACAGCGGCGATCCGTTACAACCTATGTATCCGGATTGTTCCCCCTGGATGGACGAGACCCATACCACTGTCAATCCGAATTATCCGGAGAGCTGTTCCTGGGTGAGTGTTGGCGGGCAGCCAAGTTATGCACCCATCGTCACCCAGGGTGATCAGGATCGTCTGAACCTGACCACTCCGCTGACGATCACTCCCACAGTTACATCGACCGGAAAATATTTGATCTCGGTGCTGGCAGATGGCTTCAAAGTCGGTGGTGCCTGGTTCAACCTGCCGATCGAAGAGCCAGGGTTGATAACAGTCAGCTTACAACCTCACCTCTTACCTGCTGCAACGATCAGCGTTCGTGTGTTTAACGACGTGTCGATCACCAACGGCGCGCCGGACCAACCGCCTGAAGAGTACGTGCCGGGCGGAGCGATCCCCAGCATGGCCGGCTTCGAAGCCCATGTGGCTGATTGGGGTGGAGAAACCACAACGGACCTCTATGGCAATCCACTGTGCGCCCAGTACCAGCCCGGTAACGGCCCGAATGGCTACGAGTGGGTCGATGGGGCCCCGGTCTATATCGAAGGCACCGGTGGCCGATGTGTCAGCGATGATTATGGCAATATACACATTCCGAACCTTGGGCCAAATCGTTGGGCAGTCTCGGTCGTACCGCCAGATGGCGAAGGATGGATCCAGACCTCCACGCTCGAAGGTAATCTGGATTGGGATACATGGATTCAGGAAGGCGCAACCGGGTACGACACAGAATTTGTAACCGCCGGTGAACCTTTCCCCTTTACCATTTTTGGTTTTGTAAAATCTACTGCATATACGGGAACCGTGGATGTGCCGATTACCGGAACACCAGGTTCTGGAGGAACGATCCAGGGCACGATCGTCAAAGCCGAGGTGTTTACTCCTTACCAGGGTGGCCTGCCTTATTTAGGCCACTTGTGGGGAGGATTGTCAGGCGCAAAGATCGCTCGCCCAATCGCCAATCCCAATATTGCCCTGCAAGACCTGCTCAACGGCGATACAACGGTATATGTTGGCCAGGGTGATGTAGATGGGCACTTCAGCATCACAGGCGTACCAGATGGCAACTATAACCTGAGCTACTGGGATTCATCTTTGATGAATCTGCTGGATCTGGTTCAGGTCACTGTCCGCAACGGTGAAGTCGTCGATCTGGGCGTGCTTTTCCAGACCGGCTGGTTCAGCGAAGTCTATGGTCACGTCTTTGTAGATGATAATGAGAACGGCAAAATGGACCCCGGCGAACAGGGTGTGGATGCCTTCCCCGTAGTCTTGCGCCGCCGGGAAAATTCAGAGATGGATCGCGGCGCAATCTTAGTCGCGACCGAGCCGGATGGAAGATACTTCTTTGAGAATATGTATCCGCTCAACCAGTGGTTGGTGCTTGAAGCTTATGCCGACAATTACTACACCACCGGCGTAACCTTCCAGGCTACCAACCAGACCACTGAAACGACCATCCTGGGCAATGGGGTCGATGTGGGCGTTCTGCCGGTCATCGGGCAGGGCGGCCGCCTGGATTGGGGCGTAAAACCCTACGATCCAGGGACAAACGGCAGCATCGTGGGGTCCGTATTCTACGATACAACCCGCAACGAACTCGACCCGCGCTTCCAGGCTATCGAACCCTGGGCGCCCGGCATCCCTAACCTGACAGTCAACCTGTATGATACTGTGCCCTGCCCGAACGATGGCAGCCCCTGCGATGCGAGCGGGCAATATCTGCTGGCGCCTGATGGTTCGTACGCTAGAGGTGCCCTACTCGAAACGGTAACAACCGAACAATGGGAGCGGCCTACAGACTGCATCGCCCGCGATGTGGATGGCAATCCAGTCCAGCAGCAAGTTCTTCCTGTCGATCCGACAGGCCATGGATGTATTGAGGCGCCCCTGATGGGCATCCAGTTCCAGGCAGGCTTTGCCTCGGTGAATGGTAATTATGGCTTTGGCGACCTTCAACCAGGCGACTATCTGGTGGAAGTTGTCGTTCCCAACGACGACTATGGTTACCCGTTGTATAAAGTAGGCATGGAAGAAGATGTCAATGTCGCTGATGGAGATGCCTACGTTCCACAGCCTCAGCGGACTGATGAACCCGATATCCCGCCGCCAGCCTGCGCTGGGTCTTTCCATACAGTCGATGTCGAAGGTATTGGCGTCGATGGTTATGCCCCGGTATCGCTGCCGAACGGCGTTGTGGTCCCTGCTTCCAATCCAGTTCATAATCCTGGCTTCGTCGATATGGGCGGAAGTCCATACGAGGGCACCCAACGTCCGCTATGCGATGTTAAACTAGTCACGGTCAGCAATGGTCGTTCTGTGGCCCCCGGATTCACCTTTTTTACCGAGGTTCCGATCCCTGGGCGCTACTGGGGATTGATCATTGATGATCTGTCACTATCCATCGATCCAAAGAGCACGCTACTCGGCGAGAAGCGTTCCGTTCCTTATGCACCCGTTGGTATCTACGATTATGCGAACAACCTTCTCAACACGGTAATCTCGGATTACAACGGCTACTTCGACGTCCTGTTGCCGTCAACGAATACAATCAACTGCCCTTCGCCATCCGGCGTATGTGCAAACCTGTATCGGTTGGTAGGGAATGACCCCGGACAGCCCGGCAAGTTGAACCCCACCTATAACCCACAATACCGGACGATCGCAGCTACATTTGAAGTATTCCCCGGTCTGATTATCCCAGCCGACCTGGCGCCAACCCAGGTAGCAATCTCGATCCAGGCGCCAGGCGCACAGACGACCAATCCACCAACCTGTCGGCTGCCGGACAACCAGCCTCAATTCTTTGCCGCAAACGAAGTGGTCTTCAACTCTGGTACCGGCGGGCAGCTGACCATCCAGGGCATGAATTTCGGCGCCCGGGGACCTCTGAGCCGCATCCGGTTGACAACGAACGTCTTGACAATCAGCAGCTGGACTGATAACCAGGTCGTCGCCAACGTCCCATCGGGACTGTCTCCAGGCTACTACCAGCTCGACCTGCGCACCCAAGGCCAGCAGAACCTGGTCAATGCCGTAACGATCCACATTTTGGGTGGCAACTACAACCCGTCTGTTTATCGAGTTGGCCCGGGTCGGCCATACGCCGTCATACAGGATGCGCTGAACGATGCGGCTGGAGTGCAACGCGCTCTGGTGGTTGTGTATCCCGGAATGCCAGGATTATTCAACCCGAATGGTGTTTACTACGAAAACCTGATCATTCACTCTAATGTGAAATTACAAGGTGTTGGTCCTGGCGGTGTACGTCCGGACAGCAGCTTCGCCCCGGGATCGGTGATCAGCGGCCTGTCCTTCGGTGGCGACACTCCGACAGCCGAGGCATGGCGGGCGCTGCTCGCCAGCCTGACCTGGGTTGGCAACCAGAACGTCGCTGAAGGCGCAGTGATCACAGTCCTGGCTGAACGTACCAACCAGTTCGTGGACAACAACGTCAACCGGGCGATAATCGACGGCTTCAAGATCGAAGGTGGCGATCAGCAAGGCTTCCCGAACAATATCAACCAGATCGGCGGGGGGCAAACCGGCCTACCGCCTCAGGTAGTCGTGCAGGGTGGCGGCATCTTTGTCAACGCTTATGCTCGCGGGCTCCACATCAGCAACAACGTGATCCAGAACAACGGAGGTTCCTATGCCGGCGCGATCCGGATCGGTACCCCGGATCTGGAACCAACCGATCCGAGCCACGATGCGCAGAACGACAATATCTTGATCCGCTATAACCAGATCCTGGCCAATGGCGGCACCAACCTGGCTGGCGCAGTCGGTATTTTCAACGGCGCGCAGAATTACCGCATCGATTTGAACGACTTCTGCGGAAACTTCTCCGCTGAGTATGGCGGCGCAATCAGCCATTACGGGTACAGCCCGAACGGGCAGATCAACAACAATCGCATCTACTTTAACCAGTCGTATGATGAGGGCGGCGCGATCATGATTGCCGGGGAGATGCCCCGCAACCCAACCGCCAACCTTTCGCAGGGTGCTGGTCCGGTTGAGATCTACAGCAACATAATCCAGTCCAACCTGGCGAACGACGATGGCGGCGGTATCCGCTTCTTGATGGCTGGCAACTATCAGTTCAACGTATACAACAACTTCATCGTGAACAATGTATCCACCCATGAAGGCGGCGGCATCTCGCTCAACGATGCACCGAACGTGAGAATCTTTAACAACACGATCATGAAGAACCTCACCACCGCGACGGCTGCCACCAGCACCGGAGCAGCGGCACCAGCCGGTGTTTCAACTGTCCAGAACAGCGCACTCTTGCAAGCCACCCTGCCAGGCGGAGCACCGATCTTCAGCAACCCGGTCCTGTTCAACAACATCTTCTGGGATAATCGAGCGGGCACCTGGGATGGAACTGGCATTTCCGGTATTGGCGCTCAAGGCGACCCAAGCCCGATCAATCTGTGGGACCTGGGCGTTGCAGATGGTTCCGGCATGTTGAGACCGGTGTACTCAATGTTGAGTGTTGACAACCTGCCGTACATGATCCCACACGGCAGCAACCAGATCGGGGTTGATCCACAGGTCGTGGCAACTTACGACACTTCCGTGATTGCTCTCCCTTGGCGCGGCAACCCGAACTTCGTCGGTGTCATCCTGCTGGCATTCGACCTGCCACCAACGCAGATGGGAGATTACCATCTGCTTCCAAGCTCTCCCGCTCTCAACCAGGGCACTGGAAACTGGCAAGGCGTTCAGGCCCCGCTTCGGGATATCGATAACAATGTGCGCCCCATCCAAGGAAGATATGATATCGGTGCTGACGAACGTAATGCCGTTGGAGGAGGAAACTTGAATGCTAATTCGGTTGAGTTCGATGTTCCTCTGACGACTATACCCGGCGCAGCGATCGAAGTCCACGACATCTTCCTGCCACTCTCAATCGGCAACTAACAGGTAATCGATAGGTATGTCAGGGAGACTCCTCCCTGACATACCTTCAAGGAGAACAACTATGCGTAAATTTACTTCTTCGAGAACGCTTTCCCGGCGAGATTTCCTAAAGTTGGGTGGCGGGCTGATCGCTGGCGCAGCGGCAACTCGTTTTATCCCAAAGTCGCTCGGCCAATCGGGTGAGCTTGCTCTGGCTGCCGGTTTGCAGCAGGCAGCCAATCCAAATCCAGATATCCATCTGGCTGCCAGCGATGGTTGGATCCATCTGCCGGGCAAAGTGCAGATCCCCGGAACTCTGGGAACTGATCCGGAACATTTCTTCAATCCCGATCCGCTTGCCCCAGGTTTCGATCCAAACGACCCGGAGGCGGGCCTGACCACGTATATGTTCGGCTTTCGCAACGTGACGGGTATGTCACAAACCATGATGCAGGCTCAAAAGATGAAAATCCAGGCTTCTGCGCCGCTGTTCTGGGTCAACCAGGAAAGCGATTACTTCCTGGCTCTTTCCAACCTCGGCTTGCAGATGCGGCCCGACCTGGTGGATTCACACACTGTCCACTGGCATGGTTTTCGTAACGCTTACCCGATCTTCGACGGCGAGCCCCACTCTTCACTGGCTGTTCCGATCGGACGCACCCTGACTTTGTATTACAAGCCGCATGACCCAGGCACCTACATGTACCACTGCCACTTCGAAGAGACCGAGCACGTGCATATGGGCATGACCGGCACTGTTTTTGTCAGGCCGATCCAGGATGGCAACACAAGCCTGTATGCCAGTGGCAAGTATGCCTACAACGATGGCGATGGCTCCACCGGTTTCGATCGGGAATTTGCTTTCACACTTTCGGATGTCTGGACGGAAGCACACTGGGATGACGCTCATATCCAGCTCCCAGATTGGACCGACTTCAAACCCGAATACTTCCTGCTGAACGGACGAGTTTACCCCGACACGCTGGTTGGCAATGGCGGTGAGGATGTCGGGCAAATCTGGGGGCACGAAGCCATGACCGGAGATCTGCTGCCCCCACCGAATCGTCCGGATTTGCGTTACCAACCGATCTCATCGTTGATTGAAGCGCAGTCTGGCGAGCGCATCTTACTGCGCTTTGCAAATCTCACCTTCCAGCAGCACGTGATGACCACAGCCGGCTTGAACATGAGAGTTGTCGGGCGAGATGCAACCCTCCTGCGGGGTCGCGATGGTACGGATCTGACGTACCAAACGAACAAAGTCTATATTGGGGTTGGTGAGAGCTATGATGTGATCATCACTGCACCCAATGTTACGACTGAAACGAAGTTCCTGCTTTACAACCGTAATTACAACCGTCTGCAAAATGCCGGCGGAATGGGTTATGGTGGTCAGATGACGGAAATTCGCGTCCACCCGGCAGGCACTCTGGCCCCACAGACAATGCCGAACACCAATCCGCATGTGTAAGTATAAGCCCTGGGGCTCATACTTAGAAGTTATAAGGAGAAATAGATGATGACTTCATCAATAACCTTTAAGCGGATGCGCTACTTCCTGGCCATAATCCTGGTGCTGGCAGTTGTCGCTGTCCCGCTCTACTCAGCCCTAACCGCCCCTTCAGATCACGGCGAAATTCCACCGAATGGCATTGTGTGCACGACGAATCCCAGCAATGCTTTCACCCTGACAGCCCGAGATGGCCACATCAGTATGACAGATGGAAACATCATTTACATGTGGAGCTTCGCCGAAGGGCAGGATGATTTCCAACACCCCGGCCCAGTCCTGTGTGTGAATGAAGGTGACACAGTCACTGTGGTTTTGCACAACACGCTGCCGGAAGATGTCTCTCTGGTCTTCCCCGGACAGGAAAACGTTCTGGCCAATGGTGTGCCTTCTCAGCCGGTCTTCAACGGACCTGGGGGCTCACTCTCCTCCATGGCACCCGTTGCATCCGCTGCTGGTGGCAGTATGACCTACAGCTTTGTTGCCACAAAACCGGGCACCTACCTGTATGAAAGCGGCACCAATCCTGGCCTGCAAGTCCAAATGGGTCTTTTTGGCACATTGATCGTGCGACCGGCTTTAGGCCCAGATTACGCTTACAATGCTGCTGATACGGTTTTCAATCCGGCTACAGAAGTGCTGATGATGCTCTCCGAGATCGATCCGATCCTGCACCAGGCAGTGGAGCGTGGCCAGCCGTTCAATATGAGCGATTACCATGCACGCTACTTCCTGATCAATGGTCGTACTTTCCCGGATACGATCGCCCCGAACGGCGCTTCCTGGCTGCCAAACCAGCCGTACGGCTCCCTGGCACACATTCACCCTTATGATCCGGCTAACAACCCGCTGCCCACCTTAACCCGCTATGTCGGTATCGGTTCCAGCGACTATCCTTTCCACCCGCATGCTTTCAATGGCCTGGTAATTGCCCGCGATGGCAACCTGCTCCAAGGACCGAGCGGCAATGATCTGGCGTTCGAAAGTTTCTCCAATGTGATCGGCCCCGGACAGACCTGGGACATCACCTTCACCTGGGAAGATACGAGCGGGTACGATCCGAATGATCCTAACAGAGTGCTGCCTGTGACGATCCCCGGCGATCAGAACGTCGAGTTCGGTCCGTTTTACAGCGGCAGTGGATATCTGGGCAATCAGGATGTGCTGCCCGTCGGTATAACCACCTACAACCAGTGCGGTGAGTTCTACCATATCGCTCACAACCATGCGTTACAGCAGTTGGTTGGTTGGGGTGTTGTGATGACTGGCCAGACGACCTTCACACGCATCGATCCCCCGCTGCCCAATAATTGCCCGGTGGACTAGGCAATTACACAGGACAGGAAAGGATGAGACACATGTACACAATTTTCCGTAATACGATCCGGGTGAGTTTCATGCTGATGATCGTCTTGGCTCTGGCTGGGGTAGGCGTACTCAGTCCCAACCGGACGGCTTCAGCTGCTCCACCCGCCTCCATAGCACCTGCTAGGAACAAAGACCTGCTGCCGGCAACGACCTGCTCGCCCAGTTGCGATCTTTACGCCACCACCGGAACGCTCGGACTCCCCGATGGTTCGGTTGTCGATATCTGGGGTTTCAGCCTGGTGAGTGGTGGACCAGCAGTGCTGCCCGGCCCTACAATCATTGTCGATCAAGGCGTCAGCGTTTCGGTCACCCTCCACAACGAGATGGGTGCAGAAACGGTTGCCCTGGTTTTCCCCGGGATGGATCTGGTGCCTGATCTGACCGGCGCAGCGCCCGGCGGGTCCACTACGTATACTTTTACGCCTGCCCAGCCCGGAACCTTCTCCTACGAAGCCGGTCTGACCATGAACGGCGCTCGCCAGGTTGCGATGGGCATGTTTGGCGCACTGATCGTACGGCCGACCGCCGGCACACAATTCGCCAACAATGAACCGGCAAGTGCTTTTGATGCAGAAGCGCTGATCGTGATCAACGAAATCGATCCGGATTTCCACGCCGACCCGAACGGGTATCTGATGCAGAACTACCATGCCAGGTATTGGCTGGTGAATGGTAAAGCCTATCCGGACACCGATCCCATTCCCGTCACACCAGGGCAGAGACTGCTGCTTCGCTATATGAACGGCGGCGCTGACACGAACTACCTGAGCACGCTTGGGCTGCGACAAACTATCCTTGGGGCAGATGGAGCGCCTCTGCCAACCCACAAAACACACCAGACCGTGTCCGAACCCGTTCCAGCAGGGGCGACATTGGATACACTGGTCACCATCCCCGCTGATGCCACAGTCGGCACACGCTATGCCCTGTTCAACCCCGGGATGGTACAACTACACAACAATGCCAGCTGGGCAAGCGGCGCGCCGGTGGACTTCGGCGGCATGATGACCTTTATCGAGGTCGCCGGCGGGCTGGCTGTACCCGACACTGGCCCTATCGCCAGCAACGTGATCATCAGCCCATCTGTTGTAGCGGCCAACGCAGATGTAACCCTTTCTGCCCACCTGGATGAAGCTACGACTGGAGGCGAGAACATTGACGCCTGGGAATACTTTATCAATGATTTGGGCCCGGTTGGCAGCGGCACACTGTTCGCAGTTGGAGCACCTGCTGCCTCGATCGATGTCTCTGCTACCGTCTTCTCATCGACTCTGGCGATGCTTTCTCCCGGCGATGTGACTTTCTACCTGCGTGGGCAAGATGCCAGTGGCGATTGGGGGCCAGCCAGCTCAGTTGTGCTGGATCTGGTTACCGAAGGTCCGGTCATCCGCGGCATGAAACTGACTCCCAGTGCCAGCAACGGCAGCCAGAATGTAGAAATCCAGGCGACTGCCGACGATACCGCGACCGGCAATATCAATGTTGTGCAGGCAGAGTACTTTATCGATCCGGTATTGCCCGTAACGCCCAATACGGGGACACCGATGGCGCTGAACAGCACCACCAAGCCGATCGTCAGCCTGACTGCCACTATCCCTGCGGCAACGATCGCTGGCCTTCCTGAAGGTCCTCATCCTATCTTTATCCATGCCATGGATGCGTTGGGCAATTGGGGGAGTGGAGGCACCATCATCCTGAATGTTGATAAGACGGGTCCGGGAGCCCTGATCACAGGGATTACGCCTAACCCGAACAATGGTAAGATGCCGGTGAATGCATCTTCGAATGCAGTACGGGTTACAGGTATTTTGATGGACATTGCCAACATTGAAAAAGCTGAGGGCTTCATCAATGCAGTCGGCGCGGATGGCACCGGCTTCCCGCTGATCCCTGCGGATGGCCTGTATAACCTGAATATCGAATCCGTATACGGAGATATCCCGCTGCCAACGATCAATCTACTGCCGGAAGGTCAAAATCTGATCTATATCCATGGCAAGGATGTTGCCGGCAATTGGGGATCTATGGCATCCTTGCCATTAATAATCGACAAGGCAGGGCCAACCGTCAGCCAATTGTCAATCTCCCCGAGCCCAACCAGAGGTTCAACCAACGCATTGCTGCAAGCCTCGGCGAGTGAAGTGACTACTGGTGGTTTGAATGTTGCAGCTGCAGAGTGGTTTGAAGGCCCAGATCCAGGCATTGGCAATGGAACAGCAATGTCTGCTTCAGGTGGTTTCAACCAGCAGACTGTTAGCATCTTCGATTTGATCAATGTCAGCGGTTGGAACAACGGCCCACACACAATCAGCGCTCGCGCTCGCGATGCCATCGGCAACTGGGGCGCGGTTCAAACCGTTAGACTGGTGGTCTCGGGCAACAACCCCAACAATATCTTGGCAGACGCGTTCGAAACCGGTGGCTTGGCATCCTGGAATCTCGTACATGGTGCTGCTAGCGTCAGCGAGGCAGCGGCCCTGGATGGTCAATTCGGTATGCAAGCCCCGGTCAATGCCCTCAACCCAGCGTACGTCCTGGATCGAACGCCCAACGTTGAGCGAGGCTATTCAGCCAGCTTCATGTTCAACCCGAACGACGCCACATCTGCTGATGGTTCAATCGACATCTTTGTCGGACAGAATTCGTTTAGTTCCCAGGTCTTCAACGTTCGCTATGAGAATGGGCCCAGCGGTCCAGAAATTCAGGCTACCGTTGCAACGGCAAACGGACGGATTGCAACCGACTGGCATCACCTGGCTGCGGGTGCCAACAAGATCGAAATCCGCTGGTTGTCGGGCCCGAATGCCAGCTTCATTCTCCTGGTTAATGACGCGATCGTCCAGAAGCTAACCGATCTGGATACCAGCAGCTTCATGCTGGAAGAGGTCATGCTAGGAGCAGTTAGCGGGTTGAAGCAAGGCATGGCTGGTACGATGTACTTCGACAGCTTTATATCCCTGCGGCCTATCCCAGATCCTGGTGATCTGCCGTACCGAACCTACTTACCGCTGGTAAATCGATAAGTAGCCCTGAAACCAGAGGTGTATGTCTGTATGAGAGATCGAACTCATACAGACATACACCAAGGTCTGTAGCAATATTAATAACCGAACAGGTTCACTCGGGACCTGAAACAAGTCAGCCCTCTTATTTGGCTGTCCGGGGGGGGCGGTACGGTAAGAGGTGGAGAAAAGATCATGAAAGAACAAGCTTTGGATCCAGCAATGCCTAATGCACAAATCTCCGGGAAAGGGTTCTTCCTGCCGGTCCTGATCGTCTTAGCGCTATTAATCGCTGTGGGTGGATACTTTGGCTATCAGGCCTGGAATGCCAGCCTGGCAGCCAAAGAAGCAGCAAGAACTGCTGCGGTACAGGCTGAAGCAATGGCTGCAATCCAAAACCAATGGGGGATCAAAATCACCCGGGTTGTTGCCACTGCAGATGGCGGCCTGGTGGATCTGCGCTACCAGGTGACCGATTCTGATAAGGCGATTTTCCTGTACGATGATATCAATAACTTTCCCAAACTCATCGCTGAGGACAGCGGTACTGAGATCGCATTAACCTGGCTGCCTCACCAGCATGAGCTAGAATTCGGACAATCCTATTTCATCATCTATAGAAATGTGGATAATGCGATCAAGCCGGGCGGATTGGTTACTCTGGTCGTAGGTGGCCTAGAAGTTAAGCAATTCGAGGTCACTAGATAACCTCCAGGAGAGAATGATGCGGATGATCTGTTCCTTGAAAATTAGAGCGCGTGATTTCATTACACTCGTTTTGGCATTGATCGTGATGCTTGTGTTTACAGGGACGGTCTCTGCTCATGCGGTCGAACTTATAAAATCAGACCCTCCCGCAGGAGCGGTTTTGGATGTTTCGCCAGTTCAGGTACACACCTGGTTCAACGAAGAGATGCAAACCAAGGTGAGCACTCTGGATGTTTACAATTCGGCTGGTGTCCGCATTGATCAAGGGGATGGTGGCGTTGATTTGAATGATGCAAATCACGCTTCCATGGTAGTTACTCTGCAGTCAGCTTTGCCAGAAGATACATACACCGTCCGCTGGCACGTGGTACTGCTGGACGGAGACGCCAGCGACGGTGATTTTAAGTTCTTTGTCGGACAGGCAGCCGCTACCGCGGACGCCAATCTGGCAAACACCACACAGGTTAGTGCACAAGAGGTGCAGCCTCCAACCGGAAATGATCCCCCATCCTTATTAATTCTGGGTGGTGCCGGGGGGCTATTTCTGGTATCTATGATTATGTTTTTCTTGGCGAGAAGTAATAAACGTTCATCTTGAAATCCAAAAGCGTCTGGAAGGGTCGGGCTGAAAATCTCGACCCATCCGTATTTAATCCGGTGGTTTGCCCATAGTCCGGCGCGCAGAACGTTTTATGGAACCCTTGCTACATTTCCCTTGGTCCTCCCGGCCTCTTTTCCAGCGGGATAGGGGAGAAACTGGCAAAATTGGATGCTTACAGGGCTATTTCTCCTTGCACCTTTTACAAAATAAGCCCTTTCCCCTAACACTCTAAAGATATAATTATTTACATGATTAAACATAGACTGCGCACGCTTCTCGCACTAATGCTGACGTTCTTGTTCGCAGTTGTAATTCGGGCTACTCCCGTTACAGCTCATGCTGCTCTGGTTCGATCGGATCCACCCGATAACGCAGTGCTCCCCACAGCACCATCCGAAATACGAATGTGGTTCAGCGAAGAGATCTCTCCAGAATTCAGCTCGGCCCGTTTACTAAATATAAGTGGTGAAGAAATTCAACCAGAAAGTATGCAGCGAGATAACGAAGACCCAATGCTGCTTATCCTGGCTTTGCCAGAACTACCAGAAGGTGTTTATAGCGTCAATTGGAGGATTCTTTCCGAGGCTGATGGCCATTTCACGCAAGGGCTCTTAGTATTTGGGGTTGGGCAGGGTGCAGACCTTGGGTCGATTTCGACCTCTAATCAACAGGTAAGCGTTCCATTGGCTGAGGTGATCCTGCGCTGGTTGAGATTCAGCTTTATGGCGCTCTTATTAGGGACCTTCATAATCCGCAGTTTAATCATCGGGCAGGAAAAAACCCGATTGGAACTGCGACCTGCTTTTACACAGGCCTGCCGGCGGTTAGAAGGCCTGGCGTTTGGCGCCAGCATAATCTTATTCTTCGTGGGGTTTGGGTTGCTGGTTTTCCAGATGACCAGTTTGCTTGCGACCCTACCGGAAAATGTCTCTTATTTATCAGCGCTCAGGCAGCTGGCTTTCAATACCCGCTGGGGCAAGTTATGGATGATCTGGCAAGCAGATTTGTTAGCCCTTATTGGGTTGTTATGGCCTGTACGCAAATCATTAACCCGGTTTTTTGCAAGAGAAGATTTCAAAGAACCAGCTCTGCTCAGACCAAGAGCCTATCTGGCTGCTGGAATCTTGGCAACTGGCCTGATTGTCGTCCAATCCTTGGTTAGCCATGCAGCCTCCGTTATCCCACAGACAGGCATTGCGGTATTCGTAGATTTCGTCCATCTGGCTGCCGTTGCAGGATGGATCGGCAGCCTGTTGGCCATGTTTGCTGCTACACTGCCTTTGTTAAAAGGCAAACGTAAGCTGCTTTATCCATTTCTGCAGGCCACCTGGGGACAATTTGGATTCTATGCTGCGACCAGCGTGGGAGTAATCTTTGCTACCGGTCTTTACAGCACAGGCCGGCAGGTCGTTTCTCCGGATGCGCTTCTAACCAGCTTGTATGGAAGAACCCTGTTGGGAAAAATTATGTTGGTGCTGGCTGCCGGGGCAATTGGGCTGGCAAATTCGATTTTGTTACACCCCCGTCTGGCAGCTCCCATTGGCCGTCTCATCGGCCGCCCTCCTGGCTGGCGGCCGCTCAATTTACGTCGGTTACCATTGCTGATACTGATTGAGGCGGGTCTGGGCGTCCTGGTTCTTCTGGCTGCCAGCATCATCACATCTGCCCCTCCCGCGCGGGACCAGAATTTGCACTGGCGGGTATAGATATTCGCGAATCAATATCCCAAAACGCAGACGACATGCTCATAACACTGATCGTCAAGCCCAATCTGCCCGGACCAAATGTTTTCAGCATACTGGCTACCAGCACCCGCCGGCCTCCACCCGCTGATGTTTTGCGAGTGATCGTGCGCTTCACCTATCTTCAAGAAGATTATGGAACCGTGACCGTGGATGCAGAACCGGATGGAGAGGATCGCTACCGAATTGGGGGAAATTATTTCAGCCTGCCAGGGCCATGGCTGGTCGAGATTGCAGTACGCCGTCAAGGTCTGGAAGATGCAGTGGCTCGATTTGAATGGAATGTTGCTCCAAGCAACGCTTCCAGGCCGGTATTGATCTCCAACCAACCGTGGGAAACGCTGCTCTCCATTATTGCAGCCGGGCTGTTTATACTTACTTCAGTTGCTGTTTTGGGCAGCTGGCTGACTCAGAAACGTAATCTATCCTAAGCTGTGCCGCCAGGCCAATCTACGCCATCATAATAACGGGTACCGCGATGCCCTTTACGATAAACGGGACGCGCTAATCTTTCCCCTGGAGTTTTCACGTAAATCAATGTTCTTGGCTTGCCAGATTTCGGGTGTTGTGCTCCACTTTCCAGCCTGCTGATCTGCAGCCTGCCCAGTAACTGGTCATTGAAGATGGTGTATACATAATCGCCGGGTTTCAATTTTGACGGCCGTCCTGCCATATGGAATTCAAACTCACCTGGCGGGCCATCATATAAACCTGTAACGGTCTCCGGTCCACCGGGTTTAGGAATCGTTTTCGTAATCCCGAAACTCATCTTCGGCATCTCCTTTTGAATGCAATCCAGACAGTTTGGGCACTCCTACGATCCGATTCAGCCAGATTGGGCAATCGAATTGAGGATTCCCAGAGTATGCTTGGAAAGAAGGAACAAATAAACCCCAGGTCAGTCTATAAGCCGCATTCTGTACGCGTAGGGCTTTCGCCTTACACTGGCAATCATCTCTCTGGACCAGGCGTTACCGTCTGGTTCTAGCAGCCTACCCGAAGTATCGGCCTTCCGAGGAAGGCAGGTGGCGAGCAGCCACCCTCTGCAGAGCAGACTCCACCCCTGCTTGGCCTTGCTCCCGATGGGGGTTGCCTGGCCGTCCATATTACTATAGACGCCGGTGGTCTCTTACACCACCTTTGCACCCTGACCAACACTTGCGTGCTGGCGGTCTGTTTCTGTGGCCCGATCCGGCAGGTTACCCCACCCCGGGTATTACCCGACATCGTGCTCTAAGGAGTGCGGACTTTCCTCGACCCCGTAAACGGAGCCGCGATCACCCGACCAACCTGGGTATTTCATCATACTATCAGGTCCACTTAACGTCAATCGCTGGGTGAATAGGAAATACCAAATTGCTGGGGAAGGGTAACTTAGCTGATTTTAAATTCCGTGCGGCCTGATGCCACACAAAGCTACAACTAGATCCTGCATCCCCTACTGCTCTCGAATTCAGCGAAATTGACACCGATTTGAAAAATCGCTGGACAAAATGAGAAGCCTCAAGTAAAATAGTGTGCTGTTATGGAAGGCAAGTATTAATTCGGAGGAAGGCTTTGGCTAACATTAAATCCGCTATCAAGCGAAACAAACAAAACGAAAAACGACGGTTACGCAATCGAGTTTATGCTGGACGGGCACGCACTTTTGTACGAAAAGCACGGACTGCTATCGAGAGTGGTGAGCTTGAAGATGCCCGGCAGGCAACGCTTGCTGCAATCAGCGCGCTCGACAAAGCTGCGGAAAAGGGTATTTTGCACAAGAACAATGCTTCACGCCGGAAAAGTCGCTTGATGAAGCACCTGGCTGTACTCGAAAAACAATCGGTCAAATAAACGATAATCTACATCAGCAAGGCGAGTGAAGCCAGCGGGAGCGAATTGTTGCTCCCGCTTTTTTGCGTTATTCCATCAGCCCGCCAATTTTTAGAATTTATAAGTTTGAAATGTGGGCAAAACCTGGGATTTTATTACTGAGATATCGAGGAGCTGCTGGATCGCGAGCGTGCCTGCTCTGCACATGTTATAATCCCAACTGCATTTCTGGCGCCCGCAAAGGCAGGCAGGTGCGCAAATTTCAGTGACCGCCAACCGTACCCTTGCCATCGGCAGACCACAGAGTTGAAGCCAACAGGTGATCTTAATGTTTGATGCTGAACAACAAGAAGTGGAACAAAAAATACGCGCCTATTGTTCCCAAAATAATCTGGTCAATCCGGGCGAGTTTAGCTGGGTACCGATCCCTTTTTCAGGTGGATGGGGAATATCAACTTCTTTTTTTCAATATGCCGCCCAAGAGGCCCGCAGCGCCGCCGAAAGTACATCCCAGCGAATTAATGTACCTCAACGCGCTCAAGAACTCAGCGAAAAGATTGCTGAGTATCTTGGCACCCCTCCTGGTTTTGCACGGGCTGAGGCTGTCAAAGGTTATCTAAACCTCTATTTCTCGCCGGCTGAGTACAGCCACAGAGTGACCGAAACGGTTCTCGAGCAAGCAGACCGGTTTGGCCTCGGAGACCCCAAGCATGAGCGAGTGATGGTTGAGTTCTCTCAACCTAATACACACAAGGCTTTTCATGTAGGCCACTTACGCAGTGCCATCCTGGGTGATGTGTTGTGCCGCATTTTAGAGGGCGCGGGGTACGAGATCGTCCGAGCCAATTACTTCGGAGACATTGGCTTACACGTTATCAAGTGGTTGTGGAATTACATGAATTTCCATGCTGGCGAGCAGCCACCTGCAGACACAACCCGCTGGATGGGAGATCTGTATGCTGAAGCAAGCCGCAGGCTGGAAGAAAATCCCGAATATGAAAGCGAGGTCCGTGCCCTATACGGGCGCTGGGATCGAAAAGATCCAGAAGTGGTTCAATTATGGCAGGCGACCCGTCAATGGTCTCTAGATGGTTTTTTTACGCTTTATGAAACCCTGGATATCCGCTTCGACCGATTGTATTCTAATAGCGAGGCTGAGGACCCCGGCAAAGCAATGGTCGCTGAGCTAATCGAGAAAAGCATTGCCGTAGACGAGCGACCAGACGGTCCGGTAATTGTTCGAATTGATGAGCTGCTTGGGCTGGATAAAGAAAAATATCGGGTGCTGGTGATCTTGCGGTCGGATGGTACTGCACTGTATTCCACGGAAGATCTGGCCCTGGCAAAGATCAAATTCAGCGAATACCAGCTAGCTCGCTCTTTGTATATCGTGGATGTGCGCCAATCTTTGCACTTTCAGCAGGTGTTTACGACCCTGGAAATCGCCGGTTATCCCTGGGCTGATCGCTGCATACACGTGCCTTACGAACTGGTTAATCTACCTGGCAACGTTGTAATGGCCTCGCGCGAAGGCACAGTTGTCCTGCTGGAAGATTTGATCCGGGAGGCAACTCAACGAGCTCTGGCAGTCGTAAATGAAAAGAATCCAACCTTGCCAGAGGGCCAGAAGCGTGCGATCGCTCGGGCAGTCGGTTTAGGGGCACTGAAATATACGATGCTGTCACGCGATAACACAAAAATTGTGACCTTTGATTGGGAGACAGCCCTGGACTTTAACGGTCAGGCGGCCCCTTATATCCAATACGCACATGTGCGAGCAAACAGTATTCTACGGCGAATGGACGGCCCGCTACCAGAACCGGTTTTGCCAACCCATGACCTGGAGCCAGCAGAGATTCAACTGATCGACTTAATTTCGCGTATCCCAACTGAAATCCAACGAGCGGCAGCAGACTACAAACCGCTGCAGGTTACCAACCTGGCATATGAGCTTGCTCGAGCTTTTACGGATTTCTATAATCAATGCCCGGTGCTCCAGGCCGATCCGGAAGTTCGGGCTGCGCGATTAAGGCTGGTAGCAGCCACCCGACAGGCAATTGCCAATGTGCTCGATCTATTAGGGATTGAAGCGCCGGATGTCATGTAAGTTCAATATGTGGGTTTCCAAGACTATGATCCCTATAAACCCTAAGATACTACCATAAGGAGATTTGACCACCCATGTCACCGATTCGAACCCTAATTATGGGCGCTGCCGGGCGCGATTTTCATAATTTCAATGTTTATTTTCGCGGGAATCCTGAATATCAGGTTGTTGCATTTACTGCTACCCAGATTCCCGATATCGAGGGGCGGACCTACCCGGCTGTTCTGGCAGGTTCCCTGTATCCATCCGGTATCCCCATTTATGCTGAGAACGACCTCGTCAGTTTAATCGATCAGCATGAAGTGGACCAAGTCGTATTTGCCTACAGTGACGTACCCCACGAAGTGGTCATGCATAAAGCTTCGATCGTCAATGCGGCGGGCGCTGACTTCCGCCTGATGGGTACCCACAACACCCAGGTAAAATCGAACAAACCGGTCGTTTCAGTGTGCGCGGTTCGCACAGGCTCGGGTAAAAGCCAGACAACCCGCAGGGTTTCCAAGATTCTGAGAGGTATGGGGTACAAAATAGCTGCAATTCGGCATCCAATGCCTTATGGAGATCTGTCGAAACAAATTGTCCAGCGATTCGCAGATTACAGCGACCTGGATAAAAATGAATGTACAATTGAGGAGCGTGAAGAATACGAGCCCCACCTCGATAATGGGGTCATTGTCTATGCAGGAGTAGACTATGAGGCTATTTTGCGCCAGGCAGAACAGGAAGTTGACATCGTATTGTGGGATGGCGGCAATAATGACTTCCCCTTCTATGTGTCCGATTTTCAGATTGCCGTGGCCGACCCCCACCGTCCTGGCCATGAAATAAAATATCATCCCGGTGAGACTGTCGCCCGTCTCGCAGATGTATTCGTGATAAACAAAGTTGATACAGCCAACCCGGATGCGGTCATCACGGTGCGCGAAAACCTGCGAGCGATCAATCCAAAAGCGGTTGTGATCGAGGCCGCTTCACCGTTATTTGTCGACGATCCAGCCGCCATTCAGGGCAAGCGGGTATTGGTAATTGAAGACGGTCCCACCCTGACGCATGGTGAAATGGCTTATGGTGCAGGCTGGGTAGCAGCCAGGCGCTTTGGGGCAGCCGAAATAGTTGACCCGCGCCCCTACGCGGTGGGCTCGATTAAGGCCACCTATGAGAAATATCCCAATACCGGGGCAATCCTGCCAGCCATGGGCTATGGCGATGCCCAGATGCGCGATCTTGAAGCGACGATCCGGAATGCGGATGCAGACTACGTAGTAATTGGCACGCCCATCGATTTATCTCGTGTCATCAAGATTGAAAAGCCCTCCACCCGGGTTCGCTACGAATTACAGGAGATCGGACAACCCACCTTGGAAGAGCTGCTTAAAGCCAAATTCAGTTCGAGTTGACGACCTTTCTGGCAGGGACACAGCCAACTGTGTCCCTGCCAATTTCCATTTTTGAAGCGAATCCACCCATAATATTTCATGGCGCGTATAGCGCGCCCCACTCTTGCTCATGCCTTCCTTAAACTGGCCTTCCAAAACAACACCCATACCTATATCTGCTGGGTTAGCGCTTGACTGCAAAATATTCCCACAAGGGTTAGGATATCCGAATCATCATCCAGACAACCGCTTGATCGTCGGCGATAATCTTGCGATTATGTCGGCACTGCTGCCCGATTATGAGGATCGGATTCACTTAATCTATGCCGATCCGCCCTTTTTCACGAACCGTCGTTTCCCAGCTCGGGTGGGTCGTGGAGAAGACTCCCGCCGCCCTCAAGATTGGAAACTGGCAGATGGCTATCAGGATAATTGGGAAAGCATTGACGCCTACTTGGATATGCTCTACCCGCGCTTGCACTTAATGCACCGATTGCTGGCGCCAAATGGAAGCCTTTACCTGCATCTGGACTGGCATGCAAACCACTACGCCAGACTGCTGCTGGATGAAATTTTCGGCCCGGAAAAATTCTTGAATGAGATCATCTGGGTATACCACGGACCCTCTCCAATCCGAAGTGCTTTCAACCGCAAACATGATACGATCCTATGCTATACGAAAGGCAAAGATTACACCTTCAACGCTGACGATGTACGCGAGCCATACAATCCAAACACGGTCAAAACATTCGCTTCGTCTCGAAAAGCGGGTTTTGGGAAAGTGCCAGATCTCAAGCGCGGCAAAGTACCAGAAGATTGGTGGTATTTCCCGGTGGTGGCACGCTTGCATCGGGAGCGGACCGGCTATCCTACTCAAAAGCCAGAAGCCTTGCTCGAACGCATCATTCGGGCGTCTTCTAATCCGGGGGATCTGGTCGCTGATTTCTTTTGCGGCTCTGGAACAACTGCGTCTGCAGCTTCTAAAACTGGCCGAGTCTTTATCGCCAGCGATGCAACCTGGCGCGCAGTCCATACGACCCGGTCCCGGCTGGTCCGGTCGGGTGAGAAAAGTTTTACACTTGAACGTGACAACCGGCTGCCTGCACTGATCCAACCGGCTGGAGCTGAGCCAATCCCAGAAATTAGTCTGGATACAGCCAATGCCAGAATCAGATTAAAATTTGTGCCAGCTAATCTTGAATATTGGGAGATCGATCCAGATTACGACGGTAAGATTTTTTACAGTGCGGCTCAGGCAGTCAGGCCTCCTAAAAAAGCGGATATCCAGGGCGAACTGGTGCTAGATCAGATCGTTTCCAAGAAGAGAGTAGCCGTGCGATTTCTGTACACCAATGGTGACCAAATACAAACCATTATTGATTCATCTATATAGAAGTGGGTAGCGCGCACACCCCTCCAATCAAGAAGAACCCAATCATTCAACAAGGGAAATTGAAATCGTGAAACTCTTCGTACCAGGGCGAGTCTGCCTTTTTGGGGAACATTCAGATTGGGCAGGCGGATATCGACGCATCAACGCCGAGATCGAAAAAGGCTATACCCTGATCTGCGGCACCGATCAGGGCATCCATGCCGAGGTAAAACCGCACCCGTCAGCTTTGATATTAACCTCAGTAACCCCAGATGGTCAGCAAATAGGACCCTACGAAATCCCAATGCAAGCTGCTTCGCTTCTGGAAGAAGCTCAAAAGGGCAGTTTCTGGAGCTATATTGCTGGTGTGGCTTACCAGGTTCTGACGAATTATCACGTTCGTGGAATGGTGATCAATAATTATAAGACCGATCTTCCAGTCAAAAAAGGGCTATCTTCCAGCGCTGCGATCTGTGTGCTGACTGCCCGAGCGTTTAACCGGGTTTACGATCTTAAATTAACTGTCAGAGGCGAGATGGAGTTGGCTTATCAGGGCGAAATTACTACACCCTCTCGCTGCGGTCGTATGGATCAGGGTTGCGCATATGGCAACCGTCCGGTGTTGATGACCTTCGACGGAGATCGTTTCGATACCAGGGAATTACGGGTACATCAAGAGCTGTATTTCGTCATTATCGATTTACAAGCCCAAAAAGACACCTTGGAGATATTGAATCGTTTAAATCGCTGCTATCCATTTGCCGAAAACCAGATCGAGCATCAAGTTCAAGAACTTTTCGGTCCGATAAATAAACGCATCACCTCGCAGGCGGTCGAAGCATTAGAGAGTGCCGATGGGAAACGACTCGGCAGCCTGATGAGGGAAGCGCAACAATACTTCGACCAATACGCTGCTCCAGCCTGCCCGGAGGAGTTAACCGCACCCGTTTTGCATCGAGTGCTTGAATACCCATCGCTTCAACCACATATCTGGGGGGGAAAAGGGGTAGGTTCGCAGGGTGATGGAACTGCCCAGCTGCTAGCGCGCAGCCTGGCTGACCAGCAAGCTGCAATCGATATAATCGAGCGTGACTTGCAAATGGCGTGTCTCAAACTCACCATTAAACCCGGCCCAAAAGTACGGAAAGCGGTCATCCCAGCTGCCGGTTTTGGCACACGTTTGTTTCCCGCGACCAAGGCAACAAAGAAGGAATTGTTCCCTGTCATCGACCAGGATGGCATTGCTAAACCAGCGATTTTATTGATCGTAGAAGAGGCTTTTGCTGCTGGCATCGAAGAAGTAATCATCGTGGTGCAGGAGAATGATCTTGAAGATTTCCGGGCATTTTTCAATACCCAGATCTCAATTGAAAATTACAACAAACTCTCACCCAATTTCAAACAGTATTCCAAACGCATCCTGGAGATGGGACAGCGGGTTTCATTTGTAGTACAGGCGAATCAGGAGGGATTTGGACATGCCGTTTTTTGCACCCGTGAGGTTGTTGGCCATGAGCCCTTCTTGTTGATGCTTGGTGATCATATCTACCGATCGGACGATGCCCGATCCTGCACACAGCAGATTTTAGATACCTACCTGGATTTCGGAACTAACATCCTTGGTCTGCGAAGTACGTCTGAAGACCAGATCGCAAATTTTGGGACAATTGCCGGTAATTGGATTGACGAACAAAAATATATCAACATCACGGAGTTTGCAGAAAAACCTAATCTTGACTATGCGCGTAATAATTTAAAGGTACCCGGGTTGCGCCCCGAGGAATATTTAACCGTTTTTGGGCTGTATATTTTGAATCCGAAGATATTTGAGCTTTTGGAAGAAGAAATCACCAATAACCTGCGCCAACGAGGAGAGTTTCAACTTACTACATCCCTGGATCGCCTGCGCCAGGAGGAAGGCTTTATCGGGGTTATGATGGCAGGCACCCGCTTCGATATCGGTTTACCGTCCTATTACCTTGAAACTCTTAACATCTACAGCCAAAAAAATCAGTCTTAATGCAACGGCATTGGGGGTTTAAAGTTGGTGTGGAAGTATTTAGGCATCCACCTAACTACTTCCACAGCACAAAAAAAACAACCAGAGCGGTTACGGGTCCAGTCGGTAGCCCACTCCGCGCATGGTCTTTAAAAATCTTGGATTACGAGGATCTTCCTCAATTGCTTGCCGCAACCAGCTGATGTGAACATCCAGCGTACGGGTATCTCCCGTATACTCCGTCTTCCAGACTTCACTGAAAAGCTTCTCCCGCTCGATCACTTCGCCGGGGTGCTCCATCAAAGTTTTTAACAAGTGCATAAGCCGGGGAGTCAGCCGTTCTTCTTTTCCCAGGCAGCGCACTCGTTTAGCGTCCACATCCAACCGGATGGGCCCAACGTGCAAATACTGTCCCTCATCGTGCGGCAGAAGCCGGATGAAGCGATTAAGCAGTTTGCGAGCCGTAAAAGGCAGCTCGAGCACCACGCTGGCAACATTTTCTCCAGCAATCGACCGCTCAGGGTCAGCTATCACAACAATTGGAACGTTTTCGGTTTTTGCACTAATAGATTTACAGATCCGACGGCCGTTTGTCCGCAGGGAGGCAGCGTTTAACACTACCAGATCAGGGTCAAAATCAGGAAGCCATGCTAGAGCCTCCTTGCCATTGGCAACTGTCTCCACTTCATACCCTTTTTTACGCACATTGGGTATGAATGACGGGCTCTCGGCCCGTTTGCCTTCAATCCACAATATTCTGGCTTTCATACTTATGAGTTCCCCGGCTGTCTTATTGGCACCCAACAGGAATGGCAACCCCCGACCAAAGGATGAGCAAAATAAATTCCTAAAAATGAGTGATCTAGATGCAGTGTTCGCCGAAAAAAGCGGGCCTTGCCCGCTTTAACAACAACACATGGTTATAAGAGAGATTATAATCTCAATCTTAAATAATTGCAATCGAGAATCACGATTTTCTTTAACATTGTGATGGACCGAACAATATTAAATTAAAAAAATTGGTAACCGCCAAGGTTCAAATAAGAATATGGGCGAAACAAAAATTGTTGATCTGGTTCGGGATGAATTGATCTACGCCCTTTATGTGCAACCCCGGTCGAGTCTTATAGTTGCGACTTCGCCCTGCCCATGTTAGAATACTAAGGCGCACGAAGAATGCTGCCTCAACAATCTGGTATTTTCATTATGCTGGGTCAAATGAGGGGTACAGGCGCTGCCCCTCGCTCGATCGTCTTGTACCCTTGAGGCGCTTTCGTCTACGGAGGCCTGAATGTCAGATGAAATGATTGAAGTCGTTATCGATAGCATTCGCGTGAGTTTAATGTCTCAACAGCGTATCGTGATCTTGCGCGAGCGTAATGCCGAACGTTATTTACCTATTTGGATTGGTATTTACGAAGCCGAGTTTATCACGATTGCCCTTCAGGAGGTTGAAGTCTCGCGACCTCTCACTCACGATTTGCTGCGTAATGTATTCCGCGAACTGAATGCCACCATCCAACGAGTTGAAGTTGTCACTTTACGAGAAGATACATTTTTTGGCAATATTGTGATTGATGTCAACAACCAATCCCTCAACATTGACTCTCGACCCTCCGACGCCCTGGCAATTGCAGTCCGAGCGCATGTCCCAATTCTAGTGGCCAAGGCGGTGATGGATTCGGCCGGAATCATCCCCGAGGAAGATTTACAACCCGGTGAAGGTGATGATGGTAGCTCCGCCCAGGAACCGGCAGAATTAGACGAATCCGGTGAAGAGCGACTTTCGGTGTTTTCGGACTTCCTGGAAGGCCTTGACCTGGGTAAAACAGACAGCGAAGAAGAAGACGAGGACCAGGACAAAGACGACGACTAGAAAAACAGATAGACTAGACCCGCCGGGGTTTGCCAGGCTGCGGGGCCCGGCGCCCCGGTTTTTTCATCCGCAAGCACGATTCATCAGTATGGATCGTGAAACCTCAGTCTGTGGGAATGCTGGCCCATCCACCCACGACAACCTGAGCAAACACAAAATGCTTGACGATCAATCCATATGAGCGATTTCACATCTGCTGAACAAACTTCATCTATAAGTCCTCAGATTGTTCCCCAAAGCCGGGAGGCAGAGGAAGCAGTCCTTGGGGCTGTTTTAATCAATCCCGAGGCGTACTACGATGTCGCCCAATTTTTGCAATACGACGATTTTTACATTCACCGCCATAAATGGATCTGGCAGGCATTCAGCCGCCTGCACGAAAAACGTGTTCCGGTAGATTTCCTGACTGTAACCGAAGAGCTGGACCAAATGGGCCAGCTTGCAGAAATAGGCGGACCGGCTTATATCACCAGCCTGATTAGCAATGTGCCAACTTCTTTGCATGCTGAGGCTTACGGCCGGATCGTAGAAGAAACGGCCATCCGCCGGCGGATGCTGGCTGCTGCCAACGATATCGCCAAACTTGCTTATCAAGAAGATAATAGTGTCGATACCGTGATGGATGAGGCTGAAAAGGCCATATTCGGTGTCAGCGAAAGGCGCATGACCCGCGATCTCCAATCCATCCAGCAAGTTCTGAGTGACTATTATGACCGGATTGAGATGCTGGCTGGGCGGGGTGAAGAATTGTACGGCGTTCCAACCGGTTTCATTGATCTGGATCGTTTATTGGCCGGCTTACAACCGTCCGACTTCATCATCATTGCCGGCCGGCCTGGTATGGGTAAAACTTCTTTCATGCTGTCTGTGGTAAAGAACGCTGCTCAAACCTATAAAAAACATGTAGCAATCTTTTCGCTAGAAATGTCTAACGAGCAACTGGTGCAGCGTCTCCTCTCACAAGAAACCGGGATCGACTCTCAACGCTTGCGCACGGGTAAACTGGAGGACAACGAATGGCCGGTCTTCACACATGCCATCGAAGTACTCAATGATACCCATATATTTCTGGATGATACACCGGCATTAACGCCCCTGCAGCTCCGAACCAAAGCCCGGCGACTGCATCTGGAATATCAGCTGGATTTGATCGTTGTGGATTATCTACAGCTAATGACCACCGGGGCGCGCACCGAGAACCGGGTGCAGGAAGTATCAAATATCTCCCGCAATTTAAAAGTCCTGGCGAGGGAACTGAATGTCCCGGTCCTGGCTGCTGCTCAGCTATCACGTGCAGTTGAACAACGTGCGGATAAAGAACCTCAGCTCTCCGACTTACGCGAATCAGGGTCATTGGAACAAGATTCCGACATCGTCATGTTTATTCACCGGCCGGAAATGTATGAAAAAGATACCCTTCGGCAAAATATTGCCCAAATAAAAATAGCCAAGCACAGGAATGGCCCAGTGGGCACGATCGAGTTGGTTTTCCGTAACAACCTGGCGAAGTTCGAAAATGCTGCTACCAGGAACGTTGATTTGGCGCAGGTTTCCTAATGGGTAATTTTCACGGCTATCCAGCAGGTGAGGCTAATCTCACGCCTGTTCCCGGCTTGTTTTTCCGGGAGCTGCTGCCCCAAATCAATGATCTAAATGAGCTTAAAGCCACCATTTACGCATTTTGGCGGCTAACTCAAAAAGAGGGCCATTTCAGATATCTGCAGATCGATGATTTTCTGGATGACGAGGCTTTTATGGGAGGCTTGGATAAGGGGATCGACTCACCTAAGCAAGCCCTGGAAACCGCTCTGAGCTTATGCATTGAACGCGGTAGCCTGCTGAGAGCAGAAGTGACCACCGGCAGGCAGCGCCCTGTGCTTTATTTTATTAATTCTCCCCGTGGACGATCCGCAGTACAGGCGATCCAGGACGGGCAATGGCGCCCAAATGAAGACCCACGCATGCCGCTTAATTTGAGTCTGGAAAGACCAAACGTTTTTCAGTTGTATGAAGAACATATCGGGCCACTCTCACCCATGATAGCTGATGCCTTGAAGGATGCGGAAACCACCTATCCCTACGCGTGGATTGAAGAAGGGGTGCGGATTGCGGTCGAACGCAATAAACGTAACTGGCGCTATGTGACGGCCATTTTAGAACGATGGCAACAAGAGGGACGCGATGAGCGAACGAATAGACGAGACTCTGAAGAAGCTCGCCGGCGGTACGCCGAATGGGGATCGGACTGGTAAAGACGACCCACAAGTTGATTCGAAAACCAGTCTGTTAGGCAACCCCGACTGCGAAATTTGTAGCGGGATTGGCTATGTGCGCCTGGACTTACCGGTAGGCCATCCCGAATTCGGCAGAGTTCAAATCTGCTCTTGCCGGAATACCCAGGTGACGCAGCAGATCCGCCAGCGGTTATTCACAATTAGCCAATTGGATGAATTAAAGCATCTGTCTTTCGAAAATTTCAACCCACAGGGACGGGGCTATTTATGGCCAAAAGAAAGCGAAACCCTTGAGGCAGCTTATCAAACAGCACTTACGTTTTCCCGGAGGTTAAAGGGCTGGCTGTTGTTGCAAGGTCAATATGGATGCGGGAAGACACACCTGGCAGCTGCGATCGCCAATTTTGCGGTCAGCATGGGTGTCCCGACGCTTTTTATCACGGTCCCAGACCTGCTGGATAGTCTGCGCTTTGCCTATCACGATCCTACTACGACCTTTGAGGAGCGCTTTGAGCAGGTTCGAACTGCGCCGTTGTTGATTATGGATGATTTCGGCACCCAGAACGCTACCAATTGGGCGCAGGAAAAACTATTCCAGATCGTGAATTATCGCTACATCAACCAGCTCCCCACGGTTGTCACCACCAATCTGAGCATAGAACAAATCGAGGAGCGGATACGATCCAGGCTGGAAGACTCTGAACTCATCACAAAGATACAAATCATGGCGCCCGATTATCGAGATCCAGGGGGCAATCCAAGCCACCACAGATTATCCTCGTTGGCGATGATGAAAAAGTACACATTTGCCAGCTTTGATCTCCGCCGAGATGAAGACTTAAATCAGGACGATCTGCACAGCCTTGAACGGGCTTACGAAGCAGCGCGCGCCTACGCAGATAAACCAAAAGGCTGGCTTATCCTGACAGGACCCTATGGCTGCGGCAAGACCCACCTGGCAGCAGCCATTGCCAACTACCGGGCTGAAGTAGCGCTTCCACCTCTTTTTGTGGCCGTGCCAGACCTGTTAGACCATTTGCGAGCCACTTTCAGCCCAAGCAGCAATGTCACATTGGACCATGTCTTCGAAGACGTCCGCACGACCGATTTGCTGATATTGGATGACTTGATTACCAAATCGAGCACACCATGGGTGCGCGAGAAGCTTTACCAGCTATTCAACTATCGTTATGTTGCCGAGCTGGCAACCGTGATCACTACTGTTGAGAACCAAGATGAGATAGACGAACGCCTGCGCAGCCGCATGGAAGACGATCGCTTCTGCACTCGGATTCCGATAACAGTTCCTGGTTATCGTGGCACTCGGCCTGCTACCCGAGGCAAGCCCCGCAGCCGACGCACAAAATAATTTGCTCAGCCTAAAGTTGGTTGAGGCAGAAAATGATTGTAATTTAAAGGCTGACTTCCCATCCGTACCGCTTTACCTGATATCTTATAGGAGTAGTTCATGCCAACTGAAGCCAAGTGTATTTATTGTGACCGTAATTCCCAACAGGTCCCCATTCTGAGCGTGCAATACCAGGACAAAACCTTTTGGATTTGTCCCCAGCATCTCCCGGTTCTGATCCACAAACCGGGACAGCTGGCGGATAAACTACCCGGGCTGGAAAATTTATCACCGGCAGAAGAGCACCATCACTAATCCTGATGGACGAACATTCGGACGCCGGAGAGCTGCAAAGGCGTAACCGAGAACTCTCTATCCTGAACATCATTGCTCAGGCGCTTAATCGTTCCGTTGACTTGGAACAAACGCTTCATGCGGCTCTCGCCCAGGCGGCTGATTTGCTGGATCTGCACACCGGATGGATCTGGCTGCTGGATGAAACTGGTGGCGATGCGTACCTGGCGGCCACTCAAAACCTGCCCCCCGGCTTAGCCAGCCATCCTGAACTGATGGAGGGTTCTTGCTACTGCCTGGATACCTATCGAGCTGGCGACCTGAGCGGAGCAGCCAACGTCAATGTAGTTACTTGCAGCCGGCTGAAGAAATTGGTTGGAGGGACTGCCGGGCTGCGCTACCATGCCAGCATTCCTCTTTATGCTCACGGTAAGCAGTTGGGAGTGCTCAACCTGGCCAGCGCAGACTGGCGCGAATTATCCCAGGCTGATTTAAGGCTGCTGTACACGATTGGTGATTTACTCAGTATTGCCATCGAAAGAGCACGCTTGTTCACCCAAAGCACGATGTTTGGTGCAGTCACCGAACGCAATCGGCTGGCCCGTGAGATTCATGATACCCTCGCCCAAGGTTTAGCAGGGATTGTACTGCAGTTAGAAACCGCAGAAGTCCTGCTTGGAGCCAGCCAGCAAAACGAAAAGTTGGAGCGTTCCATTCATCAGGCCTTGGAGCTGGCGCGTGCTAACCTTGATGAGGCCCGCCGTTCAGTCATGGATCTAAGAGCAGCCCCTCTGGAGGGTCGCTCCCTGGCAGATGCTCTGGCCAGCCTGACGAAGTCAACTGAAGAGCACGCCTCGGCCGCGCTACGCTTCCAAGTCACTGGAGCAAACCAGCCGCTGCCAGTGCGGATTGAAACCGGATTGTTCCGGATAGCCCAGGAGGCGGTCGCGAACGCAGTCCAGCATGCTGCAGCCAGCCAGATCACAATTAAACTCACTCTGGAGCCTGGACAGGCCAGACTGATGATAGAGGATAACGGGCGAGGGTTTGATCCTGCCCAAACTCCCACGGGGCATTTTGGGCTGATTGGCCTGAACGAACGCGCCCGGTTGTTTGGGGGGCGGTTATTCCTTGAGAGTGAACCAGGCGTTGGAACCCGGGTTGAAGTCATCGTGCCGCTCTGATGGTCCCCCTGCCGGATCTTATTCGCTGCCGATGCAGGTTGGCTGACCTCCAAATCGTAGAGAGAGAGTAGGTATGTCCAAGCCCATTCGAATATTGATTGCCGACGATCATCCAGTTGTCCGAGATGGGCTGGCTGCGATGCTCAGTACACAACCAGATTTCGAGGTTGTCGCTCAAGCTGCCTCAGGGCCGGAAGCCATCCACAAAGCTGGTTCTTACCAGCCGGATGTGATCCTGTTAGATCTGGAAATGCCAGAGATGGATGGTGTGGAGGCCTTACAACAGTTAAGGGGCCTGCAGCCAGATATCCAGGTGCTGGTATTTACCGCCTTCGACACCGATGAGCGGATACTCGCGGCAGTTCAGGCTGGCGCCAAAGGCTATTTGTTAAAAGGCTCACCCAGAGATGAATTGTTTCGAGCTATCCGGGCCATTAGCGAAGGCGGATCTTTACTGCAGCCAATCGTTGCATCCAAACTATTAAGACAAATTAGCAAACTGCCTGAATCAAACAAAGATCGCCTGGAAACTTTGACCGAACGGGAAACCGAAGTTTTGAAACATCTCGCCAGGGGCAAGACCAACCGCGAAATTGCCGAGACCCTGGTGATAACCGAGCGTACAGTTAAATTTCACGTATCCGCTATTCTAGCGAAATTGAGGGCCTCAAACCGAACAGAAGCGGTTACCATTGCGGCTCAACTCCATCTCATCGACTTATAAACTTAACTATGACAACTCAAACCATTCCATATACCAACTCCAATGAACAAGATTTCCAGACCGGTCAGGTTCTGACTATCGCAAACGGTCATTTCGTTCACGATATTTACACTGCCTTCATTGCCCCACTCCTGCCGGTTCTGATGGAACGACTATCTCTTTCATTAACACTTGTTGGATCATTGACCGCTATCCAGCAGCTGCCCGCATTGTTGAATCCCTTCATCGGGTATCTGGCAGACAAAGTCAGTTTACGCTATTTCGTTATCCTGGCTCCCGGCATTACTGCCACCCTGATCAGCAGCCTGGGTTGGGTGCCTAATTACTTTTCCCTGGCAGTCCTGCTGTTTGTGACAGGCATCAGCATAGCCTGTTTTCATGCGCCTGCTCCAGCCATGGTGGCACGGATTTCGGGTAGAAAAGTTGGGTTGGGGATGAGCCTGTTTATGGCAGGCGGCGAACTGGGCCGAACGGTCGGCCCACTGCTGGCAGTATGGGCGGTCTCGACCCTGACAATGGAAGGATTTTACAAAATCATGATTCTGGGATGGGCAGCCTCATTCCTGCTGTTTTGGCGGCTGCGAGACCTGCCCCCGATCACCAATCGTGCTCAGATCAGCCTGCGAGCGATCTCTCCAGTTTTGGCTCGAGTATTTTTTCCATTGATTGTGATCAACCTCTTTCGCAATTTTATTATAGTTTGTCTCACTATCTATCTACCTACCTATATGAGTCAGGGTGGCGCAAGCCTGTGGATTGCAGGTGCAGCTCTTTCCATTTTGGAATTGGCTGGGGTTGGCGGCGCGCTGTTGAGCGGAACGATGAGCGATCGCATTGGTCGAAAATCCATTCTGATGATCGCCACAGCCAGTGCTTCACTACTTTTGATGCTGTTCATTAACCTTCAGGGCTGGGTTCTGATTCCAGCCCTGCTGGCCCTGGGATTCACTGCCCTCTCCACAACACCTGTTATGCTGGCTATCGTGCAGGAACAACTGCCTAATCATCGAGCAGTGGGCAACGGCCTTTTTATGTCGATTAATTTTCTTTTACTCCCAATCGCAACTCTGACGGTTGGTTTTGTGGGAGAAAGATACGGCTTGCAAACGGCATACTTCTGGAGCGCTATTGTGGCATTTTTCGCCATCCCAGCTATTCTTAAGCTGCCTATGTTACCAAAATCCGAGACCGTAAACTAAATGGTTCTTTCGCTAAATTCTTTGCAAACAAAAGAAGGATGTGTGGTGTTCGGTTTGGGCGGTGATGCTGCCCAAACCGAACACCGCAAAATCTCTTTTTTCTTAAGTGACTTGCCGCAAAAAAACCAATAAACACATGATTGCAAAATCAGGATTCGTCTAGGAATAGCTCGAACTCGCAATGAAGAAGATTGGTTGTGTTGAATTATTTCATACGGATCTCTGAGTTTTTCAATATAACAATCTCTTTGTTGTGCCACAGAAAAATATCCTATATAGCTTAAAATAATCTCATGCCTGTACAAAAGTCCAGGTACAAAGTATGAACTTATGGACAGGATCAGACTGACCCGCCGCACGTTACGGCGGGCTTTTTATTTTGTTATCCTCCTAACCAGATTGCCAGCCTAAAGCGGCTCAGCCCATAACTACACTCGCTAAAGTTCAATTGTCGAGCTGAGCAGCCTGGCAACAATGACTGGAGGATAATCTTGTCAACTACCACCCGCTAAAGCGAGTGGCTTGTCACTGGAGTAGTGGAGTGCCCTAAGTACTAAACCGTTTCTCAACTCCGAGACATTCGCCGTTATTCCGGGTTATGCGCTGTTGTACCCGGCGGCGTTTCGGCTGGTTGACTTCTCTTACGAGAGAGAGCGGGGTCGGCCCGCAGCAGCCCTGCTTGCAGGAATTTATCGTACTTCCCGCAAACAACAGCGCAGTTTGTTGGAACAATTGTACTAAAGAAAGGAGATGTCGGCTTCCTCCACCCGCTAAAGCGAGTGGTTTCCGCCGACAAGAATGATGAATGTCGAAAATAAACGCACCGCCATCATCACAGGCGCCAGCCGAGGACTTGGACTGGCCCTGGCGCGCGCCCTGGCAAAACAGAGCTGGAATTTAATCATCGACGCGCGCGGTAAGGCCGCATTGTGGGATGTGCGGGGTGAACTCGAGCAAATGACCCGGGTGTGGGCAATACCAGGTGATATCAAGGACCCAATCCACCGTCAGAGACTTGCCGATGCAACTGCTGAAGCGGGTGGGGCCGATCTGGTCTTTAATAATGCCAGCATTCTTGGACCGAGCCCGCAGCCCGCCTTGCTGGCGTATCCTTTAGAGGCCTTAGCAGATGTGTATAAAACCAATGTAATAGCGCCCCTAGGCCTTCTACAGGCCGTACAGAGCCATTTAAAACCTGGGGCTCGCATAATCAACATCACCAGCGATGCCGGTCTTGAGGTCTATGAAGGCTGGGGAGGATATGGCTCAAGCAAAGCTGCCCTCGAGCATCTCAGCGCAATCCTTGCCGCAGAAAATACAACTTTCAAGGTCTATTGGGTAGATCCAGGTGATATGCGCACTCAAATGCATCAGGAAGCTTTTCTGGGAGAAGATATCAGTGACCGCCCTCTGCCGGAAGCATCCATCCCTGGCTTGCTCGAATTAGTGGCAGGAAATTTACCCAGCGGTCGTTATCTAGCCCGCAACATCCCGCTGCAGGTACTGGGATGTTAACGCACTCAAACACCCTAAGCAAAGTCGACATCTGGAAGATGCCGGACTTGAGGCCGCTTGATTTCCAGCTACCAAAGGAATTAGAAGCGGGCGCACCTCCCGAAGCCCGTGGCCTAAGCCGCGATCAAGTTCGATTAATGGTTACCCACCGGGTTAATCATTCTGTCATCCACACGCAGTTTCACCATCTGCCAGATTATTTTGAACCCGGAGATGTGCTGGTTATCAACACCAGTGGCACTCTGAACGCAGCTTTGAGTGCTGTCCGGCAGGACGGAACTACCCTGGAACTGCATCTCTCTACCCATCTGCCTGCCGATCTATGGATTGTCGAGCTGCGCCAGCCCACCGGACAAGCCAGCGAGGCATTTCACCATGGTCAGGCTGGCGAGCGGTTGCAGCTTCCAGGCGGTGGAAGTGCCTTCATCCACACTCCTTACAGGTCGGATCAACGGGTGGAAATGGCTATGAATGCATCCAAGGTGCGATTGTGGATTGCTACTTTAGAGCTTCCACGACCGACCGATACTTACCTGGAGGAACACGGTTTCCCAATTCGTTATAAATACGTCAAAGAACCCTGGCCTAATTGTTATTACCAGACCGTTTATGCTACTAAAAAAGGCAGCGCAGAAATGCCTTCTGCGGGACGGGCTTTCACTTCCGAACTGATCACAGAGCTGATCGCCAAAGGCGTACAGATCGCACCCTTAATCTTGCACACCGGGGTTGCCAGCCTGGAGGATCACGAACCGCCCTATGAAGAGTATTATGAAGTTCCCGCTACAACCGCCCAGATCATCAATAATGCTCGCCTGGCCGGAAATCGCGTGATTGCAGTCGGGACAACGACTGTCCGAGCGTTAGAAACCGTAACCAGCCAAGATGGTAGTACCCAGCCCGGTGAAGGCTGGACTCGATTAATAATTACTCCGGAGCGTGGTTTACGTGCGGTAAATGGATTGCTGACTGGGTTGCACGAACCACGTTCCAGCCACCTGGCTATGCTCGAGGCGCTGGCAGGACGCAAACATTTGCGCCTGGCTTATAACGCAGCTATCCAACATGGTTACCTGTGGCATGAATTTGGCGACTTGCATTTACTCTTACCTTGAAGCTGACACCACCAAATCCATGCAAGATATTCATATTTTCCAGCTCAGGGCAGGGTTTGTGGAGCCAGAAGCACCAGCGGGTTGAAATGACGAAATTCACCACCGATGCGCCAACGTAGATAATTTTCCTTTTCAATTTCGGTTGATTCAGCCAGATAAAATCCCATCCGGTCAAATTTAATCCCAGCCGGACCCAGTCGGGTTTCCAGATGCAGGTGTGCTACACCTGCATTGCCACTTTTACCAACCGTCCCTAACAACTGGCAAGCGGCCAATGCTTGTCCAGCCCGCATCTGGGGAGCTTTCTCCAGGTGAGCATATAGTGTATACAGGCTCTCCCCTTCCCTGAACTCTAGAAAAGGTATGGAGCCCGCCGGAATTAAGGCTAGGCTGCTCTCCACGACAATTACATTCCCATATGGAAAACTGCCTTCCAGGGCCATTGCAACCTCGCCAGGCAACAAGGCCTGTACGCCAGTCCCTTGAATGGATGCCTGTTCTCCGCGCCGGTAGTATGAAAAATCGATCCCGTGGTGGCGGTCTTCCTTACCGGGTGGCGGTGGAGCATAGGCTGATGAGATAATTTGTGTGATTTCTGCTAGTTCGATCCCAGCCAGGGGCGAACACACCTCAGCCGGGGCAGCCCTCTCAACTTGCGATAATTCTACCTGGGCTGGTGCTGCCGTCGAAAGCGAGTCAATCTGTTCTTCCAAATGGGCAAGGTCAGGTGGTATGGTCGGGGTGCGGTCTGTGGATCTGGACTGCGCGGTTGATGCCAATGTTTCGACAACGACTTGCCCGCCAGGCGGTCTGACATCTGCCAGCTGACTATCGGTCTTGCAGCTCATTAAGACCAATCCTGCAAGCAGCGCCATGAGATTTAGGGTAGTACGCAGTTTCATAGCAAAATTATACATTGGAGCGAGCAGGGATGGATGAATTCTATAGTGCAGCAACCAGTGTGAGCGCGCAAATGTTGTCAGACGGCAAGAGGAAGACCGGCGCGCCTGAAACAGAGATTTTGCCAATCATCATTGTGGCTCAACCAGGCAGCCCGGGCCTTCGCAGTGAGTTCTGGCGCCCTGAACGGTCCACTGGGCGCCAGAACAACGCAGGCGATGAGTGACGATTTGTTTACAGGCGCTCTCAATTGTGCCGCTGCCGATCATGTATCCCTGTTCTCGAAATTGGTCATATTGCAAGCGATGTTGATGGTTGTGGAAGTAGGTGCGGGCAGTGGCAGCTTCTTCAGAATGCGGCGCCAATGCTTGACAGGCTCGGATCACAAAGGAGGTGTTCCCCCACCACAGGGCAGTGCGGGCTTCTTCCAGCCAGGCTGTGCGTTTTTCGCCGGCCGGAAAGGCCTCCTTGGCTACCTTTTCGAGATATTCTTCGGCATGGTGCCAATCGACAATCTGGACTGCCTGGGGATAGTAGGTAGTTACCAATCTCCAAATCCATTTGGCACCATCCCCAAGGAAAACCAGTTCCTGCGCTAAATCAGCTTGCGCCCGGCAACCTGTGGCCCAAAACAGGTCTTCAAAGTCATCGACTTCCTGGATGTCACAATAATACTGCTGGGCTTTGGCCCGTAAGGCTTGCTGCCCGATCTCTGCTTTCTGGTGATGGCGCTGGGTTTGCTGACTGGAGGGCACCTCTTCGACCTGAAACCAGCTGCCTACCTTCACTTCTCGCCATTCTTCCGCTTCGTCCGGGTCTTCGATGCGCACATGGGCGCCATCCAAAGAGCCATACAGCCGCTCAGGCCGCTCGGTTGCCGCTCGGTTGCCGCTCGTAACCTTTTCTGGAGATAGTCTGCAGCTTGAGATTGGGCTTTCAGCTTGGCTTCAACTTCCACCTGGAATTGTCCAAAGGCTTGGCTCTCCTTGCGAATGCTGTTCTCTGAAAGCTCCAGGAGCAGAAACTCTTTGACCCACAGGGCACTCTCCCCAAATGGCAACCCCGATCCTGCCAGGGCCAATAACCGCCCCAATCCAGGCGTCACTTCGCCTGGCTCCAGCCCGTATTCTTCATCCAGGGGCGCCCTCCCTTGGCCACACGAGCACCCCCCATAATAGCTGCGTTCATACTCGACCCAGTCAAATAGGCTCTTCAGCTTGGCTTCCCGTTTTCTCTGATACCTCAATTCGCCGCCACATTCACACGCTAGCTTCTTCTCCAGGCTGCCCTCCGCTTGGCTCAGCGTCCTCCCTAACACCATCTTTCCCAACTGCTTGAGACCCTGACGAATCCCTTCTTCTAGTTCCATGATGTTCCGATCTTGCTCGGCCTGCTCTACTTTTTTTACACAAATTGCCGCCATTTGCTCAGCCAGTGGCGCTAGTTCTTGTGTGGTAAACTCCATGGTATGCCTCCTGTTTGGATTTTGGTCTTTCTACCCCTTAATCCTAACCGGAGGCTCTTTTTCTGACATCATTTGCGCGCTCACGCAACCAGTTTAGGGGTTGCCAGAAAATACCATCCGCGCTATAATGTGGGCCGTTCTATCGGGGCGTGGCGCAGACCGGCTAGCGCGCTTGCATGGGGTGCAAGAGGTCGGAGGTTCAAATCCTCTCGCCCCGACAACATCCGATCGAGAAGATTTTTTCTTCCAGATCGTGTCCGACTCAATGCCAGAAAAATAGCTGTCCGATCGGACAGCTATTTTTCATTCTGGGGATAGGCTTTCTATGGAGCCACTTCACCAGCCAGATTATTACTGCGCTCGATCGACTGAAGCGCCAGATATCGTCCGCCAATTTTGGTTTTAATTGCTACTACGATTTTGTATTGATCGCAGTGACGCTCTTCGTCGCCGATCAAATGCTCAACTAATTTCTTCGATACCGAAACGGCATACTACATACATTCATATCGAAGCCCTCTGATCAGCGAATTAAAGCTTGTAGAAACATATTGTTGTTTCTATGCCTCCGCCAGTTCCCAGCGAACAAATCGCCGGATGACGATGTTCTCACCCACGGAGGCAGCAACCGTATTAAGCAAGCGAGCGATGGTAAGCTCTCCATCCCGAATATAAGCCTGTCTTAAAAGAACCTGCTCGTCTAGATATTTGCTGAGCTGACCTGCAACAATTTTTTGAATCAGCGCTACTGGCTTCCCTTGACTGCGCGCCCAGGCAGCTGATTTTCGCTCGACATCAGCCAAAACTTCGGCGGGTATATCTTCTTCGCGCACATAACTCGGGGCCATCGCTGCAATATGCAGAGCGAGCTCGTGCGTGAAGTTCTGAAAAGCCTCGGAGTGGGCTGCAAAATCGGTTTCGGTATTGGTTTCCACCATCACACCAATCCGACCATCGCCGTGCGAGTATAGCTCAATCCTACCCTGCGAAGTCTGGCGATCGGCGCGTTTGGTCGTTTCAGCCTCTATCCTGTCTCGCAGGCTTGCCAGGGCTGGCTCATATTGGCCCTTGGCTTGCTCCAATGCCACGCGACAGGCGCTGACGCCTGCTCCAGTTTCTTGACGAAGCTGCCTGATCAATTCAATCCTGGTCGCCACTTCAAGCATGCCTTCTATTTCTTATCAGAGAAATAATCTCTGGCTAATTCCTTTCGCACCTGGCGGACCCAGCCCAACTCACGCTGATATACGCCTGTTACATGTCCCAATATTTTGTCCCATAAGAAACTTTCACGCGCCGTCCGATTGGGCGCAATCACTGGCTCGCTCTGTTGTAACTGCCGCATCCTATACTGCAAGCTGATCTCTTCTTCATATCTCGCTAGCAGCTCATCCAGCTGGCTCGCAGACAACGCGTCTGCCCAGGCCAGCTGGATCAGAAAATGATTACGGATCTCTGGCAGCTCGGGGTTTGAAAGCAGCCAGGATTTCAACTTCTCACGGCCTGGATCGGTGATAGAGTAGATCTTTTTCGATGGCAGACTCTCCTGGTGCTGGACTTCCTTTGAGATCAATCCGGCTTTTTGCATGCCAATCAGGTTGTTGTATATCTGATTGTTATTGCCTGACCAATAAAAAACATCCGACCTGGAGATAATTTTTTTCAGGTCGTAGCCTGAGAGCGATTTCCAACTCAGAATTCCAAGAATTGTATATTGGATATCCATTTCCCATCCCAATATAGATTTCTATAACATATGTTATTAATAACATATGTTAACAAGAATTGTCAAGGCACAAACTCAAAGAAAATATTTCCTGCTTCAAAATCATGGTAAACATCAATCTCGCTGACCTTTATCTGCCTATGGGGCGCAGGGCGACAGCCGGCAATAGCACTCACCAGCATACCACCACTCTCATCGTACTCCGACGGGTAGTCCTTGCCCACGACAAATAGTAAGGGCCGATCCGGATCGCGTCATCTGGGCATCCCCCGGCGTAAGCCTCGGCCTGCTGGTCCTTGGCGATGCTGCCAATTGTGATGTTCAAATCACGCAGCCGGTAACGCTGCCCGTTGCGCTACAAGTGAGTGATAAAATCCGAACCAGCCAGGACACTTCAGAGCAGCTCGCATTCTAGGTGAAGTCCAATCTGCAGGCGATTTTGCCTGCAAATTGTCTGTGTGAAACAACCTAACCCAAAAACCCTTGCGCAAATATCATATATTATGTATAATTCCCTCAGCGTCGTTGGCCTGCCCCCCTCAGGTCCGCGACGCCCTTTCTTTAATCCTAATTAATATTCGGCGTGCAAGATGGTTTTTAATCTGATCGACAAGCATAATGGGGGACACCGCTGGTTAAATTCTTATGGTATTAAGCCATGAAGTTTTCGACTTAATCAAGCCCTTATCGACTGCAATAGGAGCAGTCATAAGAAGTAAGATCGTAGTTCGGATTGTACGGCTCTAGCCACACAAACCGAACTATAAAATAAGCCATTCTTAAGGGCTTGAGTGCTCCAAATGCACATTTAATCTTGCGGATTCTCAAGATTAGCGTATAATTAAAAACGCTTCTCTCGGAGGAGAAGGAAATGGTGCGGGCGGGCGTCGAAGTGCTTCGACAAACCCGCCCGTTTGATTCATACTCACCCCGAAAGGTTCCTCTTTACTTATCGTTGGAGACACGATCTCCAAACGGAATACCATTAAGATAGATATTGGTAGCCTCAATACCCCTCTGCTGCTTAATCGTGTCCCAAACCTGGGCTTTCACTCGCGTATTATCGCAGTCATCCCCAGAAGGCACGTAAGTACCCCTTAGATTCACCGTAATCAACCCATTTTTGAACTTAACATTCTCGACCCGGATATTGGACCGGTAGAGTGGGTTGTAAAACGACCCATATTGTTCAGTTTTGATCGAGAAAAGATGCTCGAGAGCCAGTTTCACATCTTTCGCAATATCATTCGAGCGCGAAAAACCAGCGCTGATTCCAAAAGAACTGTCGCCACATCCAACCCCTCCACCTGTGTTCTTCTGAATAAAGTAAACATACATTGGATCAGGAACAATGGGTACAGCTGGGAAGGATATAGAAACTGCAGTTACAACCGGCGTCTCGGTAGGAGTCTCAGTAAGGGTGGAGGTTGGTGTAAAGGTAGGACCAACAGTTTGCGTTGGCGGCTTGGGAGAAGCCGTCGCGGTTGTAGTTGGTAGATCTGTCGCCGTTGGTAGAGGTGTTGCCGTATCGGCAGGCAGGGCAGTTTGGGTTGATACAGGAGTTTCGGTTGCAGGAACCGGAGTGGGCTCCAATCCTTCAGTGGTGCAGCCTACCAGGGTCAAAATCAAATAAGCGGCTAAGATCACAATCTTATAGCGAATTTTATTTACAAGCATAGGTTTATTCCATTGAGTAGAGTTAAGAAAATTATTCCGATCATTGCAAAACTATCTAAACTGATTCCTGGCTAGGTCGCAGATAAAAGTTTAGCTATAAGGCAATTATCAGTCGTTGATTAGGAATCTTAGAAACTGGCACCTGGATGGATAATCCTGCACCGCAGATCCCAAAATCCCTATTTATCGTTCGCCAGCACATCACCTAATAAGTTATTGTTTAAGAGGATATCGATTGTTTTGATATTAGAAAATTGACGGATTGTCTGCCAAATCTGCGCCCGCGCCCGGGTATTGTCACAATCATCGCCCGTCCTCACATATGTCCCGCCCAGGCGGATGGAAATCACGCCGGTGGATGGCTTAAAGCTTACGGAATTGACGGTAAGATTGGATTGATAAATCGATTGGTACAGAGCGCCATTGTATTCATAGCGGTAGCCAAATAAACGCTTTAGAGCAGTGGCGACATCCTCCGCGACATCATCGGTCCGAGGCAGCCCACTATTGACCGCATACAGGCTATCGCCACAGGACACGGGTCCACCGGTCCCTTTGATGATGTAATAAATAACAATGGCTTGATCCATAATTGGCGTCGGGGGTGGAGGAGTGACGGTGGCTGTATCGGTGGGTAAAGGTGTCTCGGTCGGTGTGGAGGTTTCCGTAGGGGCGGTCGTTTCCGTTGGCTGGGGTGTATTTGAAGCTGTAGGAGTGGGAATCTCTGTTTCAGTAGGAGGTATGGCTGTTGCAGTAGAAACCATAGTAGCCGTCGGAGGGATTGGCGTTGGATCCTGGGCAGGTGATGCACATCCTACCAAGAGCAGAGATATCCACAAGCACACGATGATGGTTCGAGAATACATTCTATCTCCTTTAGAGAAGAAACATCCGCAGACAGCACCCCACCAGCGGCAGTACCGTTCGCTGGCTGGCCGCGTCCACGGAACAGGTGAAGTTCAACTGCCTATTTTACAACCAAATCAATATTTTGGCAGAGATTCATGGGGGGCTTTGGGAACTCCGATCATGGGATGGAAAATGTGGTGCTTTTTGCAGGCGGCTACCCACAAAAAGCACCACATTTAAACTCATATCCCCGAGTTTCCCCAACAATCAAGAAATGGGTAGCAAATAGTCTGGATAATAAACAGGTTTATTCCACCTGGGCCATCTGCTGGCGGGCAAACTTACTGCCTTGCCGCAAAGCTTCAAAGTTTTTAGGCAGCAGGTTCATATGGCGAGCCGGCAGGTGGTCCTCCAAGGCTTTCTCAATAGTTTCAACCGATAATACCGGCAGCAGATCCAGCATGGCGCCCAGCATGACCATATTCAACAAGCGCTTATTGCCAATCTCTTCGGCAATGTCATTGGCCGGAATCAGGACACCTTTGATATCCGAACGCTTAAAGTCCCGATTGATCAATGAAGCGTTAGCAACCAGCACCCCATCCGGAACGATCAAAGGTTCATATTTATCGAAAGAAGGCAAATTCAGCACCATGGCAGCCTTTGGATTGCGTACGTTGGGCGAGCCAATTTCATCATCGGAAATAATAACCGTACAGTTGGCTGTTCCGCCCCGCATCTCTGGCCCATAAGATGGGATCCAGGTCACCTCATGCCCAGAATCCATGGCGGCATAAGCCAGGAGCTGCCCGGCAAATAAAACACCTTGGCCACCAAAACCAGCTATGAGTATCTCAATTTGCATAATTTAACCTCAATAAATACCTGGCACGATGGAAATTTCTGTGATTGGCGGCTACAGCAGAAATACCTGGGAACCCAATCACTACACCCGCACTTCGGCAAGGGCAGGCGTAACTTTGAAATCCTCCAACGGATATACGGGGATCATATGCTCTTCTACCCATTTTAATGACTCGATTGGGGGGATCCCCCAATTCGTCGGGCATGTAGAGAGCAACTCAACAAGTGAAAAGCCGAGCCCGCGCTGTTGAACCTCAAAAGCCATCCGGATAGCCTTTTTCGCCAGACGAATATTTTTAGGATCATGCAAGCTTCGGCGGACCACATAGCCTGCGCCATCCATCTTTGCCAGAATCTCAGCCATATGGATGGGAAAACCCATCTGTTCAACATCCCGGCCCATCGGCGATGAGCTCGTTTTCTGGCCTGGCAGGGTGGTAGGAGCCATCTGTCCGCCCGTCATTCCGTAGATCGCATTGTTGATGAAGATAACCGTGATGTTCTCGCCACGTCCAGCTGCGTGCATAATTTCCGCCATCCCAATCGAGGCCAGATCACCGTCACCCTGGTAGGTAAAAACAGTCCGGTCTGGCAGAACGCGCTTGATCCCGGTTGCCATAGCTGGCGCACGTCCGTGAGCAGCTTCCACAAAATCGGTGTCAAAATAATTATAGGCAAACACTGAACAGCCAACTGGCGCGACTCCGATGGTTTTTTCGCGCAAATCCATCTCGTCCAGAACTTCCGCAATCAACCGGTGGGCTACCCCGTGGGTACAACCCGGACAATAATGGGTAGGCACATCTGCAAGGGAAGCTGGTCTGGTGTAGACTAAGGTTGTAGGTGTCATACTTGTCATTTAAGGATAAACCTCCAAATCGCCGGAATACCCGAACGATTACCTGTGGCTTTTACCCCAATTCACTCGCTGCAGCCAGCGCAGGCGCGGGTCGCCATCAAGGGGGATCGATTCTTTTGCAACCCGGTAAATTTCACCCAGGATTTCATCTGGGAAAGGAACGATGCCACCCATCCGACCATAAAATTCTACCGGCACACGGCCTGCCACAGCCAGGCGTATATCTTCCAACATCTGGCCTGAATTCATTTCCACCACCAGGATTACCTTTGCTTGTTTTGCCAGCTCGCTGACCTGGGCTTTTGGAAATGGGCTAAGCGTGAGGGGACGCAGCAAGCCAACAGGTATGCCATCTGCTCTGGCAGCCCGCACAGCAGACAATGCCACTCGCCCAGCAGTGCCAAAGCCTGCCACAACAATTTCCGCGTCATCCAGGTAATAGCCTTTGCAGCGGATTTCATTTTCTTCAATGAGCTGCCACCGTTCCATTAATCGGAAGTTGGTCGCTTCTTCCTCCTCTGGATTGAGATAAATGGAAGACAAGATTCGTTTTTCACGATTTTCAGCCCCACGAACGGACCATTCCGGCAAAGGTCTATCCAGCGACCGCATGGGTGGAAGTTCAGCCGGTTCCATCATTTGCCCAATATTGCCATCTGCCATAACGACCACAATGGATCGGTATTTTTCGGCCAGATCGAATGACAACATCATCATATCGATTGCCTCTTGAACGCTGGCCGGCGCCAGAACGATGGAGCGATAATCGCCATGACCGCCGCCGTGCACCATCTGGTTATAATCACCTTGAGAGGGGGCAATATTTCCCAGGCCTGGACCACCCCGAACAACATCTACCAGAACAACCGGCAGCTCTGTGCCTGCGATATACGAGATTCCTTCCATCATTAAACTAACACCGGGGCTGGACGATGAACTCATCACCCTGGCCCCGGTACATGCCGCCCCATATACCATGTTTATGGCTGCAACTTCACTCTCAGCCTGTAGGAATACCCTGCCTAGTTCAGGCATCCTTTTCGACATCCATTCCAACAACTCGGTTTGGGGGGTGATTGGGTAACCGAAGTAGGCTTCCAAGCCAGCGCGAACGGCAGCTTCTGCCATTGCCACATTTCCTTTAAGCAACTCCCTTGGCACAAAGCACCTCCTAAACAGCGACGCGTGCCTTGCGAACCGGGGCTTCGCGATATACCGTCAGCGCCGCTTCAGGACAGATAACTGCACAAAGCCCGCATCCCGTGCAGCCTTCTGCCAATAAATACGCAGGGTGGTACCCTTTCGGTGTCAAGCGCTGCATATCCAATCGAATTACATCCTGCGGACAAGCACTGATGCACAACTCACAACCTTTGCAGTATAACTCGTCGACCTCGATCCATCCCTTTACGGGCATTCTGGCCTCCTTCGCATGGAAGAATTAAGTAGCAAGCGACAAAAATTCGCACTACTATTATCCTATTCCCCTGTCCAAATTACCAGTGCAATCTGTCACATTAAGGAAACAACAAATATCCTATCAATGGATCCAAACCCCACCCCAGGGCTGTAAACTGACCAACAGGCTATCGCCGGACACGATATATTCTTGCTGTCCCAATAAATTGCGGACAATTCGACCATCTTCCCAACCCAATCCTTTAATGCTGAAACGAACATGCCGTTGAGTTGGCCCTGCGTTGAGGGCCACCACGACTCGTTCGTTTCCGAGCGTGCGGGCAAAGATAAAACACTGGCGACGGTCATCGATGAAGACCCTTCGATATTCACCACGGCGCAAAACCGGCAACTTTTTTCGAATAGCAATCATATTTTGGAGGTTACTACGCAGCTCGTGGTTCTGTGTATCGCCTTTCCAGGGGAAAGCTCCCCGGCATTCAGGGTCTTTTCCACCTAACATGCCAATTTCATCACCATAATAAATCGCTGGCGCTCCTGGATACGCAAACAGGAAGGTATAGGCGAGCTCGACTTTGCTAATATTTCCATCCAGTCTGGTTCTCAGCCGCTCTGTATCATGCGTACCCAATGGCAGGTACATTGCGTAGGCGTGTTCGCGCGGGTACAAATCAAGCAGCTTCTCAATCCGGTCTGCAAATCCGGCAGCCAGCAGACCACCACCCAGGAATTCAAGCACTGCATCCCGGAGGGGGTAATTCATTAAACCATCAAAATGGTCGTTGCCCACCCAGCGGGTGTCCGCCGTCCAAATTTCACCGAGTAGATATGCATCCCGGTTGCATGATTTGACTTCTCGCCGGAATTCTGCCCAAAATGCATCATCATCTATTTCATTGGGGACATCCAACCGCCAGCCATCCGCGCCGATCTCAATCCAGTATCGGGCCACATCCTGCAGGAAGCGACGCACGCGAGAGTTATCAGTATTAAACTTAGGCATACTATTAAATCCCCACCAACCAAGATATGTATCCAGGGGACCTTGCGAGTAGGCATTGATGGGGAAACGCTGAACATGGAACCAATCTTTATAAGCCGAATTTACCTGATTCTCCAGCAAATCAGTAAAGGCAAAAAAGCCGCGCGAGCAGTGGTTGAAGACTCCATCGAGAACGACTCGAACTTGATTGGCATGAGCAACTTCTAGAAGGGCTTTAAAATCGCTCAGATCCCCCAGCCGTGGGTCAATTGTATAGTAATCGGTTGTGTTATAGCGATGGTTCGAGGGGGATAGAAAGATTGGAGTTAAATAAAGGGCGTTGATCCCCAGGTCCAGCAGATAATCGAATTTGGTAATAATGCCGCGCAAATCCCCACCTTGGAAACCCCAGTTGCTGGGGGGTGATCCCCACGGCTGCTTGTTAGGTGGGTCGTTTCTGTTATCCCCATTGGCAAATCTATCCGGGAAAATTTGATAAAAAACTGCATCTTGAACCCAATAGGGAATGGTCATCTGAGCCTCGTTTCAATGTGTTCGCAGAAATTCCGACCCACCCATTTTCATGGACTGTTTTGGCCCTGATCTTTGGATAATTGATCGAGAATGGCATCCTGAGCAGACTGAAGTGCGGCTGCCGGGTCAATCTCATTAAAAAATATCGCTCTTAATGCCAGGTCCAACTGGACGTTGTATTCTTCCATCGCAGGGACCGGCGGGTAAGTAGTGCCGCCCGCCAACGCCACCATTGCCTCAGCTATCAATGGATCATCCACTTCGACATCCACGACAACCGGGATATGATCGACCATTGCGAGAATACGTTGAGCCGGAGGGGATAGCAAATATTGCATGAAAAGCCAGGAAACGCTGCGCTGATTCCCGGGAGCCTGGGTGCTCAGATATACATTATCAGAACGTACATATCCTGATAGGGAGCCAGCTCCGAAGGTCGGCCAAGGGTCGATTGCCAGCCGGTCCATACCAATGGCTTCGGCCAGGTCTGCTCGGTTCCAGGTTCCATCAATGATTATTCCCGCTCGATTCTGACGAAATAAGGCGATATCGTTATCGCTCAGGTATTCAGTCGGTCCCGCCTGTTCAAAAGTTTTTAACAGCCGAACCCACTCCATTCCGAACGGATCATTAAAGGCCGGCTCGCTACTCGCATCCATGAGCTTACCACCCAGACCGTTCAAGTGACCGCCCGAAAAGAAGAAGCTTCGCTCCAAGACGGCCCCAATGATATCTCCACTGGTGGCTGTCTGCGCTGTGGCGACTAGACTGTCAACTGTTATAACGGGCTGAGGGATGATCAAGCGGTTGCGGTATAAAACGACGCCTTCTATTGCGTGAGGCAGCCCAATGATCGCCCCCTGATATTGAACCGAACCGAGTGCAGCTGGGTTAATCCGATCCAGCAGCTGTTGGTCAGCCAGGTCGCTGATATCTGCAATTACCCCCTTATCGTAAAGGCCTGGTCCCCATTCAGCCGGGCCTACCAGCAGAGCCGGCCCCCAACCATCCCGAGTCGATTCTTCATACCGGGCTGGCAGAGTTTCGATCGGCACATAGAGCACATCGAAGAGAATATCCGGGTATTGTTGGGAAAACGTACGAATTACCTCCACCAGGGCAGGAACTTCAGGTTCATCCCAGGAATGCCAGATTTTGACCGTTCCACGCGGGGTAGCGTCGGTCGGCGTTGGAACCGCCGTGCTGATCGATGTAGGTACAGCTGTTGTAGTTGGAATAGGTGTTGCTGTTGCTGTCCCACCAAAAGGAAGCTGGCTGCAAGAAGTTAAAAAGAGCAACGCTGTGGCAATTGAGATGAGTCGACTTCGATGAGATTGGCGCATTTTTATGTCATTGAACGATCGGATAACGGGATTTTACCTCATATCCATTATAATCAGCACATGCAAAACTTTACAGACCTGTCGGGCGTTTACGCAGCAGCGTTGACACCTCTAAACTCCGATGGCTCACTTGCCCTGGACGATCTGCCACCTTTGCTGGAATTTCTGGCAGGGCGCGGCTGCCATGGCGCATTGCTGTTTGGAACCACTGGCGAGGGGCCCTCCTTCTCCCCATCCGAAAGAATACGCCTATTGAAGGCAGCTCAAATCGTACGCCAATCCCTGCCCGGATTTCGACTGCTGGCAGGTACTGGCACGCCTAGCCTGGAAGAAACGATTGAACTCACCCAGGCCGCTTTTGACCTGGGTTATGATGGCGTGGTTGTATTGCCGCCATATTATTATCGCAAAGTCAGCCTGGAAGGGCTTTATGCGTGGTACAGCCAACTGATCAAGCGTAGTGTCCCGTTAGGCGGGGCCTTATTCGGTTATCACATCCCCGGTGTTTCAGGAGTACCTCTACCCCTTGAACTGCTGGCCCGCTTAAAAGATAAGTACCCACGCCAGTTTGCCGGCATAAAAGACTCTTCCGGCGATCCCGCCCAGGCCAGGCAGCTGGGTATTCAGTTTGGCAAGGATCTGTTGGTATTCAACGGAAATGATCCCTTATTTCACCTGGCTTTGAACAATTCTGCCTCTGGCTGCATCACCGCCATGGCGAATATCTTTTCGCCAGACCTGCGAAGGGTTTGGGATGCGTTCCTTGAAGGGAATTCTGATTCGGAAGCTCAGAGCACTTTGGAAAAAGCCAGAGTTATACTTGATCGGTATCCGCCTGCCCCACCATTGCTGAAAGCCATGCTCGCCCGCCGGCATGCATTTCCACGCTGGTCGGTCCGTTCTCCCTTGATGCCCATTCCGGACAATCTGCTCATCCAAATTGTCCTGGAGCTAGAGGAGAGTTTCAGCATTTGACCTACAGGGCAAGTCTGACCACCGCCTATGTCTGAATCACCCAGAGACTTTCAGCGCACCCGGTTTCTACTCACCAGCCTGGTGATCATTGCAATCTTCATCCTGACACTGGTGTTTCTAGTCGCGGCATATCCGCTAGTTCTGGCTCCTGAACCTACTGCGGTGCCCACGATCACACCGACCCGCCGGCCCTCCTTTACCCCAACAGCTACTGTTCCCACCGCAACGATCACGCAGACTCCTACCATCACGCGCACCCCGCGTCCAACCCTGACCCCAACGATCACACCCTCGCCAACCCGCACATCAACGCCCGCGCCCACACTAACCATGACTGGCCCCCCTACTCTGACACCCGCACGTCCATTGCCAGGTAATGAACGCTACCAGTTAAGTGATTGGACACCTGAAAACGCCAGCGCAATCATTGAGCGAATGGAGTATTATCCAAACACCCTGACCAGCCGGGAACGAGGCGAAGACAACGCTGCCTATTACGCAGCTTTTGAGTATGCCGTTATTGCACTGCAAGAAGCGTTGCTCCGTTTTCCGGGCGCACCTCAGGCGAATGCCTGGCGCTGGGATTTGGCGTATAACCTGGCTCGCAAAGGGGATCCGACTGCTGGTCAGTCTTACGCGGACTTGATCGTGAAAGGCTTGAACCAGAGCCAGGTAGAATTCGGTAACCTGACAGCCTGGTTTAAATCTCAAGAACCGCGCCTGGATCTGGATGTAGTTGAGCTCCAACCACTCTCAGGTTATATCAGCGCCAGTCTGCTGGTCGTGCGCGGCCCAGGCAGCGCTTTTATCTGGCTGCTCCAAACCAGCAGCGCTTATCAGGCGCAGGTGCTGGTCAGCCAATTCGACTTTGTCTGGTCCCCGGAAATGTATGCGATCTTAAGCGACCTTACAGGCGAGCAAAACAACGTTGAAGAACTGGTAATTTATACAGAAACACCTGAAAAAGATCTGCGTATGCTCGCGCCAGATGTGTTTAGCCTGAGCCAGGTTCCGGCTGAAAGGCTTGGTTTTCAGCCCAGTCATGCAGAATTTGAAATCGGAACCGGCTTTCGGAATTACTGGGCAGTAACAAAAAATACCTCTGGCGGCAATGATCTGTTATTTAGAGTAGACGTCTTTCCAGCTTGCCCGTTGACGATCGAAAGGCAGTATCATTGGAATGGAAATAAGTTCTTGCTGGCGCGTCAAGGTTTTCAGATTGAGCCTTCCCCAATTAGTTTATATTTTTGCAAACAGGTCATTGAGCAAGCGCACAATCTATGGGGAGCTGAAATAACTGCTGAATTGAGGAAAGCCATATTGCCTGACTGGCCTCCAGCCCAGGATGATAAGGGTAACCCGCTCCCCGCCGACGCTCTGGACGAGTGGCGTTTTCGTCTAGGAATAGAGTATGCCTTGAGCGGCGACTTTCAAAAGGCAACCAGCACGCTGGCTGAAGTGGCAGAGTCACCAGTTGTGCCAGCCAGTCTCTGGGTTGAGCCTGCTAAAACATTCTTGCAAAATTACCAGCAGCCTTCGGATCTCTACCGGGCTTGTTCCAGCGTTCCCCACTGTAATCCTGATGATGCGATCAACCAGTTACTAAATATGCTACCAGTCAACCAGTATCCGAATGTAATCAATCTGTTGTGGAAAGCTGGGGCAAGTCTGCGGATCAGTGGATATTTCGATTTTGACCTGGATGGGCAGTCAGAACGCTGGTTTTTGGTGCGCCCACGCCCGCTGGAAAAGCTGACCTTTTGGATCGTGGCGGCCGGCCCAGATAAAGTGCATGCCTTCCCTATCATTAAGCTGGACAACAACACCCCGACCCTTACCTATTATGACGATGAGCAGATCCCACCGATTGTCTGGATCGATGGTGAGATAGCCATTACCCTGGAGCGCGATCAGGACACCCGCCAGCCCTTTATTCGAACTGTTCCGGTACGATTTGAATTCCCTAATCGCTTTAAAATTGGGTTAACCGCAGCAGAAAAGTCATTATGGAAAGGAGAGGATCCCACCCAGGTAGTGAAAGACCTGCTCGAACTCGAAAGAAACCCGGGCCTGCTCTGCAAAGGAGACTGGAGCTGCGACCCTTACTATTATCTCCTGGGCTTGTCCAGCGAGCTTGCCGGAGATGAACGGGCTGCGATTGACGCATATCTGCGCATCTGGTGGGATTATTCAATCAGCCCATACACAACGATCGTCAGGTTGAAATTACTCGGTGGAGGGGTATTACCCTCCGATACGCCAACCCCCACGCAGACTGGCAGCCCAATCTCAACTGAGACACCCACAGTTACTGGCACTCCTCCAACAAGCACGCCCACGCCCACTGAGACACTGACGCCAACCGAAACACCCGTGACACCATACCCGTAAGCTCATCAGGGATCGGTCTGATCGATCCCATGTTCCGGGAGCACACAACCATAATGCCCTTTCAACTTACCACCTGGCGGCTGTTAATAACTCCCCCGGCCTCGGGCGCCAGGAATATGGCTGTAGACGAAGCGATTCTAGAGGCAACAGCTCGGGGTGAAGAGCATCCCACATTGCGTCTGTATGCCTGGGATCCACCTTGCTTATCGCTAGGCTATGCGCAGCCTATCGCCGACGCTGACCTAACCGCTCTGACAAGCTTTGGCTGGGAGCTCGTTCGCCGCCCCACTGGAGGCCGGGCTATCCTGCATACGGACGAACTTACCTATTCTGTCATAGGACCAGCTAACGAGCCTCGCCTGGCTGGCAGTGTTCTGGAAAGCTACCAGGTAATTTCTGAAGCATTATTAGCCGCCCTGCATACATTAAAAATTCCGGCTGAAGCGCAAGAAAAACCCCAGCTGGCCCCAGACGCGGATCCGAAAGGTCCGGTTTGCTTTGAAGTCCCATCCAATTACGAAATCACGATTGGCGGGAAAAAATTGGTCGGCAGCGCTCAGGCTCGGCGCAAGCAGGGTGTGCTCCAGCACGGTTCACTACCTCTCGAAGGTGACCTGAGCCGGATCACGAAAGTCTTGGTTTTTCAGAATGAGGACCTGCGCCAGGGAGCCGCCTTACGCATTTGGCAGCGAGCCACAACCGTTGAGCAGTCACAAGGTCGAAGGGTAAGCTGGGATCAAGCAGCACAGGCATTTCGGAGAGCTTTCGCCCAAACATTGAACCTAGACCTACAACCTGCCGGGCTCAGCCAAAACGAACAGAAGCGCGCCAACCAGCTAGTACAAGAAAAATACGCTCATTCAAGCTGGAATGAGCGTATTTAGTGTCATGTGGAAATAACAGGGCTACCGCCCCAACTTTTCCACATGACACTAACACCTTATAATTGCTTTTCAACCAATCAGGCTTCTGAAGATTTGCCGACCTATGGTACTGGGGTAGGCTGAATAAAGATCACTTCCGGATACCGCAGATCACGCAATAATCGCCCAAGATAGTTTTCAGCATTATGGCGGGCCTGGATCAATATACCATCCTCCAAGGCCGCACTTGCGATCTCGTTCTCAGCAGCCTGGCGGGCTGTCGTTTCCAGATTGATATCACCCCGAGTCAATACGCCGGTATCGCGTCCGTAAACATAGGTTTTTTCATTGTCCAAAGTAGCAATGAAAATTTCCGGGTCTGGCAAGCGCACATACAGGGCGCTATCCTGAATCCATAGATCAGTCGGAGCCAGTTTAGCCAGGTCCACACCGGCAACTACAACCCCATGAGCGACCAGGATCAAGCGATCGCCAAACAAAAAGCCAAAGGGACCTTGCCCGGTTTCTGCAGCAATAACTTTTTCAATTGTGTAATGGATCGTCTCCAACCGCGCCAGAGAGCGCACCGAGTGGATAATCGTGATGGGATCGGGCAGCACTGTTGGAGTGGGGTTAAGAACTTCTGCTACCCGTGTGCCAAGATTTCCAGTGACCGCCTGCACGGGGGAGACCGTGCGCTGGATTGTATCGCGCACCACCCATACCAAACCAAACGCAGTCAGGGCGAAAATTACCAAAACCCCAATCGCAACAACCCAGGCTCTTGTGTTATCCATGCGTTTGATTATACTATGGCAGATTTTAGATTGTCGGGGAACCGGCGGGAGGGAGACTGCCACGCTTCGCTCCCATGGTCAGTTCAATATGAGACTGGTGTACCCGACATCACATACTTCAATACAAGACATATCCAATCGTGGCAATCGCAAGGCAAGGTAAAGGATAAAGGATGACTACTTGGCAAACAGGAGATATCAATGTCAATGGGCTGCGCCTTCATTATACGCGCACCGGTGGGTCCAGGCCGCCTGTCGTGCTGGTGCATGGCTACTCAGATGACGGTCTGTGTTGGACACCGGTCGCTAAAGCCCTTGAGCCCGATTACGATGTGATTATGGTGGATGCGCGCGGCCATGGACAGTCGGAAGCACCGGAGCAAGGATATGGTCCGGAGGACCAGGCGGGTGATCTGGCAGGTGTTATCACCGCCCTGGAACTGCAACACCCGGCAGTCTTGGGGCATTCAATGGGGGCAGTGACGGCTCTGGTCTTTGCTGGGCTCTATCCAGGCTTACCAGGTGCTATCTTGCTTGAAGATCCGCCCGCCTGGTGGATATCACCAGATCCTGCCCTCCCGGATGAGGTTGACCACAGAGCTCTAAGGCGCGCTTCGTTTTACGAACAAAAGCGTAAAACACGCTCAGAGCTGCTTGCGGAGGTGCGAGAGAATTCGCCCACCTGGGCGGAGGAAGAGCTGAGACCTTGGGTCGATTCCAAACTGTCACTCAGCGAGCATGTGCTCAGCATTATGGACGAAGATCTAACCCAAAGTGTTGATTGGCAAATTGTGCTGCCGCGCATAGCCTGCCCGGCTTTGGCGATTACGGCCGACCCAACTTTAGGTGCTGTACTGACTGAGCAAGGGATTGCAGCCTTAAAAGCGTTGGTCCCCGAGCTGCGTGTCGAGCATATTTCAGGCGCAGGTCATAGTATCCGCCGTGAGCAGTTTACCCAATACATGGATGTCGTCCGCAAGTTTTTGCGAAAATCGATCCGGGCTGCCTAATTACCAGGTGTAAGATAGACAAAGACAACAAATTGGATGTGCACGCGGGCATCACCACACCATTACACCCATTTTGTCCATCTTGTTAGTACCAATCTGCAAAATTATTGGATAGGGATATGACGGATGAAAATGAATTGGGAGCTAAAACCGTTTGTAAAATATGAGCAAAACCCAATCTTAAAACCAACTGGTGATACCTGGCAGTCAAAGGACCTGTTTAATCCCGCTGCCTGGACCGATGGAGAGACGATTTGGCTGCTTTACAGGGCGGAAGATTCAACCGGGATTGGCAAGTGGAATGGTACATCTCGGATTGGCCTGGCAATCAGCAAAGATGGCTTCAACTTTGCTCGCGAAGCCCGGCCAGTTATCGAGCCAACCGAGCCATGGGAACTGCCCGGCGGCTGTGAAGACCCAAGGGTTGTTCGGATTAATGACATCTTCTACCTGACATACACTGCTTTTGATGGAAAAACGGCCCGCCTGGCGCTGGCGAGTTCAACAGACCTGCGTGTCTGGCAGAAGCACGGTTTACTCTTCCCAGATATGGGCTGGACGAAATCAGGGGCAATTCTGGCGACACCGATTCAGGGAAAATACTGGATGTATTTTGGCGACACGAATATTTGGGCAGCTTATTCCACAAATTTACTCGATTGGACCGTAATAAAGGAACCAGTCTTGCAGCCTCGACCGGATCGTTTCGACAGCCTTCTAGCAGAACCAGGGCCGCCACCCATTTTAACGGATGATGGGATTCTACTTTTGTACAATGGCGCAGATGAGGCTTCCGTCTACACCTGTGGGCAGGTGTTATTCGACGCCCAAGATCCAACCCAAGTGATTGCCCGTACAGAACATCCATTTTTTGTACCGACTACTGACCTTGAAATTTCCGGTCAGGTTCCCAATGTCACTTTCATTGAAGGCCTGGTGCAGTATAATAGCCGCTGGTTTTTGTATTATGGCATGGCCGATTCCGGGGTTGGCGTCGCAGTTTCCGAACTACAATTTATCCGATAGGTATCCTCAAACTCAGGTTAGGCAGAAAATCGGGGCTCTGAGCGTATGTTTAAATTAACGAATTCCAGAAACTCTGGTGTTAATAAGCCAATCCATAACCGAACCGGTAAAGCGGATCTTCAGAATCATATGGCATATCAGCCTTCTGTCTGCGCACGGCTTCCATTGATGATGGCAGCTCAACCGGCAGCCTGCCTTCTGGTTTGGCCTTCCCAAATACCACATCCAGGACAGCCGCATCCGTAGCCCCATATTCCACAAGTAAACCTTTGGCAGCGGCCGCGATTTCTGGTATCACAGCCGGGCGATCCAGGTACAGGACCACGATGGTCGGCGCTTTGTCCAGCAGAGCCAAGATCTCCGCCTTGGCCTGGCCTTTAAAGTCCAGGTCGCCGTGATGAAAAGTTCTGGCAATCATGTTGGGTGTTTCAATTGGATACCAGGGGGTATCCAGCCGTAAGATGGTGAAATCCGCTTCGGCCGGGTCTGCTACAACCTGCCCGTACTGCGCTGCCACCGCTGCGCTGATATTCTTAACAAATATTTTTGCCTGATCACGTAATGGAAGCACATCATCTTCGTTTTTAAGTAAGGTCATGGCCCGTTTTTGGGAAGCCGCGCCCTCTGCAAAAGATTCTGGCCGGCCGATGACTTGTGAGACAGCCGTGGGGTCTACAAACGGGTTATCAAACAGGCCCAACTGGAATTTTAGCCGCAGCAGGCGCTCGACGGATCGATCGAGACGCTCTTCGTTCAGGCGCCCGGTTTTCACCAATTCAACGACAAGCTCCGGCCGGCTCTCTCCGCCAAACTGATCTACCCCGGCGTCAAGCGCTTTATAGACCCGCTCAATTTCGCTAAGCTGTTCTACTCCCCAAGCGCGCGCCGGCCAGACGGCATCGCCAAGCGGCATGTCGGTAATCAGCCCCCAATCCGTGCAAACAATTCCATCAAAGTGATATTTTTCGCGCAGCAGAGAGGTGATAATGGTTTTATTAAACGACATGGCCACGTTTTCATCGGTCTGATCGAGCGGAACACCATAGTAAGGCATAATGGCAGCGGTGTGAGCGCGAAAAGCCGCTTCAAAGGGTATCAGATGGTAGTCAAAGTTGTCACCTGGATAGATCTGACCTTTCTGAAATTCAAAATGTGGGTCCAGTCCTTCCTGCTGCGGGCCGCCACCGGGAAAGTGCTTGGTCATACAGGCGACACTGTCTGGGTCAAGCTGCTCGCCCTGGAGGCCCAGAATATAGGCTTGAGCTAAGGTAGATGTCAACTGGGCATCTTCGCCAAAAGACCCGCTGATGCGAGCCCAGCGCGGCTCGGTAGCCAGATCGATTTGGGGATGAAGCGCTACCCGGATGCCCACTGCCAGATACTCGCGACGGACAATCTCGGCAAATTTCCTGACCAATTCCGGATCACCAATCGCGGCAAAGCCCAACGTTTCACACCATTGTGAAAAATCGTTGGCTGCCATTGCAAAGATCGTTTTAGAGAAGTGATTGCGTGGGTCAGATGCTATCGTTACTGGGATGCCAAGCCGGGTTTGTTCGGCGAATTGTTGAAGTTTATTATGCCAGTCTGCCACAATTGGCGCTTCAGGTATCTGCCAGAGATTGAAATGATTCATCTTCTGGTGGACAATTTGGGTACTGGCGACTAATCCAAATCCCTCTGGTCCCGGTTTTTCATCAATCGAGCCGTCCGAATTGATCACAACTCCATTGATGAACAGCATCCCCGCTTTTTCGTCCAGGGTCATCTGGCTCAGCAGGTCTTTGATGCGAGCTTCAATCGGCTGGCGGGTGTCTTCGTAGATATCTAACTGGCCATTTTTATTGAGATCGCGGTAGGTAAAACCGTTTTCATTCCTCTGCAGACTGGATAGCAGCATGATATGCTCCATTCATTACTCTTGTCGTAAATCCACCCAGCGCTTCTCCCCGCGTACAGTAATCGAAAATGCTAGGCGCTTCCAATGTGCGGGCAAATTCGGGGAGAATATCACTTCGTTTTCCTTCAGCCTCATCCCTGCGAAGCCAAATACGCAGGCTTCCCACAATCCACCGGCAGAAGCCGCGTGGATGCCATCGCCCGCATTGCCGCGCACGTCCAGCAGGTCGGCGCGGGCAGCGCGCATGAAGTGGTGATAGGCCTGCTCGGGTTTATTCATCCGGCAGGCTGCCCAAGCGTGCATAGACGGCCCAAGGGATGAGCCATATTCATGATCGGTGATCCGTACGTAATAGTCCCAGTTGGCTTGCCAGGTTTGATCATCGAATTGATCGCCCAACAGGCAGAGCAACGCGATGACATCAGCTTGTTTTAGAGCTTTATACTCGTTACAGCCCTCAATCCCCAGGATTTCTTGGATCGATTGAGTACGACCTTTATACGCAGCCCAATCAACCTCTTTCAGCGCAAAGAAACCCTCGAATTGTTCAATTAGCCCGCTCTGGCGATCGTGCAGAAAGATAATCCCGTCAATCACGCGCCGCCAGTGGGCGAGGCGTTCTGGAGTTAGATCCAGATCCGCTGTCAGACAATCCCCAAGAGCCGGGTCGTGGGTATTTAACCAGCGGAGAGCCTCAAAAGCCGTCAGCAGGTGCCAGCGGATCATGTAATTCGTAAACTGATTATTATCTACATGTTCGTGATTTTCATCTGGGCCGATCACATCCCGAATGGCAAAGCGGTCACCTTCGGGCTCGGCACGTTCTCCCCAAAACACGGCTGTCTCGAGCAGCACAGGTATCCCTACCCTACGCCAAAAATCATCATCGCCGGTAACCTTCCAGAACTGGTGCATGGCGTAAGCCACATCGGCACTGATATGGATTTGGATATCTCCCGTCCATATTCGCACCAATCGAGTCGGGTCGGTAAAATGCGGCACCCAGGTAGGGGTAACTTCATCACCCGTTTCTGCCGATTCCCAGGGAAACTGCGCTCCTCCGAAACCATTGGCCCTGGCTTTCCGGCGGGCACCGGGCAGTCCATGGTACCGGTACATGAGCATGTTGCGGGCAATTTGTGGCTGAGTGTAGGTAAAAAATGGCAGAACAAAAATCTCATTATCCCAAAAAACATGACCGCGGTAACCAAAACCACTCAGAGTCTTGGCACCAATGCTGCTGTGTTCATCCTTGGTTGGAGCAGCAATCCGCATCTGAAAGAGAGCATGGCGTACAGCTAACTGGGCCTCATCATCACCCTCAACGACCACATCTGAATTGTCCCAAAATTCTGCCCAAGCGGCGCTCTGACGATTGTGTAGAACCTCATAGCCATCACGTCCGGCATGTTCAGCCATGGTTTGTGCAGCTGAGAGCGGGGAGTTTGAATCTCGAGAGCTGAAAATGGCAGTGAGCTTCTCGAGTGAGAACGTCTTACCTCGTTTTACCTGAGCCTCAACTACAACGCCCGGGCAGCGCGGACAGTCAACTGCGGTGATCCGGGCTGAAGCCAGCTGCGTGCTCACACGTGTGCTGAGTGCCAGGATTTTACCCGTATGGCGGGTTTGAACTTCTAAATGAGCGTATCCAGGGCCGCTGGCCTGGGAACGTTGCTCCCAGTGGAGAATGCCCTGATTTTCGACCTGCGAGTCGAGCAGTGCGCGCACAGTTACATCAGCACTGCCAGTGAGCGGCGTGATCTGCACTCTCATTGCCAACAAATGCTCTTCATCCAGACTTGCGAAACGCTCAAAGACAATTTCGAGCGAGCAATCAGGATCAGGCGACCAAACCAATCGGCGGTGCAAAACCCCGGTGCGTAGGTCCAAATAGCGAGCGTAATCCCGGATATTTGCGGCTTGCATATTAAAGCGCTGCCCATTGACCTTGATTTCAAGTGAGGTCCAATCCGGCGCGTTTGCCAGCTCAGTGAAACTGATTGGAACATCATCCCAGATGCCATGCACCAGCGTGGCCTGGCTATCACCAGGGAAGCGCTCTTCAAAAGATCCACGAGTAGACAGATACCCATTACCGAGGGTAAAGATGGTTTCACGGTGATTTTGTTTACCCTGAACAAAGACTGGCTCACTGACACGCCAGGTAGCCGCTCTGCTCAGATCAGCCAGGGTGGCCCCGTTTAGATTGGGAAGCACGAGCTCAGCACTACCAACTCGCTCAACTGGACCCAGGCCAACAGCCAGCATACCGGCTGCATGTGCGGCTTCAATGCCAGCCTGTGCATCCTCAACCACCAGGCATTCTGCTGGGGACACACCCAATTGGCTGGCAGCGAAGAGGAATAGATCGGGGGCAGGTTTCTGCCGGCTCACGCTGCCGCCGTGGGCCAAAATATCGAACTGGTTTTCTATTCCCAATCTGGTCACGACATCGGGGGCATTCCGGCTGGCAGACGCAATCGCGGTTTTTATCCCGGCTGAGCGAATTTCAGCCAGCAAGTTAGCAGTTCCAGGCAATAAATCTGTGCGGGAGACGTTTGAAAGCATTTCACGGTAATAACCATTCTTGCGATCCATCATCTCTCTGGCTTGTTCTTCAGAAACTTCCATCCCATTCAAAAGACGGCTGAGCGAATCCCGGCGAGAGATGCCCCGCAAGGCTTCATTATCAGCTCGAGTGAAGGGCAAGCCTTCTTCATCTGCCATTTTTTTCCAGGCTAAAAAATGGTATTCAGCAGTATCAGTAATGACGCCGTCAAGATCGAAAATGATTGCGCGAATATAATCAGACATTATGGCTTCCATTCCTCATTTGAGATTCCCACGAAAAGTGGCAAACCAGAGAACAACCGCAGCCAACCCTAAGGCCAAAATCCCAAGCCCAAAGACTGCTCCAGGACTGATCGCATCGTGGATAAACCCGCCAATTGGTCCCGCCACTAATGGGGCGACTCCGAACATTCCAACCGCCATGAGTGATTGCGCCGTTGAAGCCCATTCATCTGGGGTCCGCTCGGTGATGATGCGCACCGTAGTCGGAAAAAACAACCCAAAACCCAGACCTTTAAGGATTGAAAAGATCGGTAGAATAGCTGGATTTGCAACCAGGATATAGCCTATGTAGGCGCTGGCAGCCAATCCATAGGCCAGGATAACCGCGTTTGGTCCTCTAATCCGTTGGGCAATCTGATCGCCGAAAAACATGGTTGGAAGCTCCGAATAAGCAGCTGAGGCCACCATCAAACCTATCAGGAAATTGCCTCCCCCTAAAGATCGCACAAATATGCCTTCAAAAGTCAACGACAAGCTGTTGGCGATACTCGCCAGAATAGTAGCGATAAGCAACAAAACCAGTCCCGAATCGCGGAAGAGTTCAGAAAATGCGCCCTGTTTTTGAACACCCATGCCAGAAGTTTCATCCAGCCTGCCGGTAATCCAAATGACCAGCAGAAACAGCAAGCTACCGACAAGAAACATTGGTTCGAAACCCAAACGCTGCCAAAGCGCGCCAAAAATCAATGCGCTGGTAGCGAACCCGACCGATCCCCACAACCGCATGCCGCCATAATTCAAATGGTTTCGGTGAGCCATACGGGCGATCAGGCTGTCGGTTAGCGACATGACCGGACTTGAAATGATTGCCATGAGCAGCATTAAACCTGCGATCCCGGCGAATGTGGTCGGATAGTGCAATAGGTAGAGGATGATACTCATCCCAAACATAGCGCCTTGAGCGATCCGAACCCGCTGGTGTTTGCGGTCAGCCAGCGAAGAAACCGGAGTTGCCAGGAGCAAAGTCATCAAGGGAAACAAGCTGGCAAGCCAACCAACCTGTTGGCCGCTTAAACCCAGTTCCGAAAAATATACAAATAAAAAGGGTCCATAAGCACCATGACACAGGAAAGCACTCAAATAATAGAGTGATCCTTTTCTGGTTGGGCTGAGCCATCTATATGTGAAACTCTGGCCAGTGAACACAATAACCCCTTGGTACTGAATCCGGGCGATCGGACGTCCAGACAATCTGGCGGATCAGCATATCGCGAGACTGGGAACGGCAATGAGACCTTCACGCAATTGGTCCCCCTGGCAAATTTCAGGAAATTCCATGATCAATCCCAACCATCAGGATACCTGCGCAGGCTTGCCAATGTGATACAGAAGTCCTTTTCTGGCGCCAGAGAATATATACCCCAAATTTGCGTTATTTACCATCAACGAGGATCGGTTGCTTGCGTTCGAAAGAACGTGTCCAGGCGTTGCCGCAGTGGTTACACTGGTAATGATCGATAACTTTTTCAGCTCTGACCCGAACCATATCTTTACCCCGCCGATCCAGCTGAATGCCCAGGGGTTCTGACTCACTTTCAACAATGATGCCAGTACCGCCCCGCTTGCAGTTAGGGCAGCGGCGCAACTTTCGGTCAACGAGACGAAATAATATATAGCCACCAACCACCCAAAAAACGCCAAAAAAGGCGAGGATGATCAAAAGGACCAAGGTATAGTAGAACAGGTCGGTTAGATTCATGAGATTTACTTTCCAAAAGTTCTGATAAGCTTTTCGCAGTCCGTCAATAAATCAAGCATCAACTTCATCGATGACTTCGGATTCTTCCATCCAGACCTGCACCCAGGAGGTCAATACTTTTGAGGCAGTTGACCATAAGATTTGGCGGATCTCAGCTTCCGAAGCATTTTGGTTTATTTCGCCAGGAGATTCAAGGATGTCGCCCGGCAGGTATTGGTAGACAATGTCTTTGAACAAAGTTGCCCTGGCTAAGAAAGGCGAATGCTGAATTTGGCTGTACACATAGCGGGCCAGTTCCAGGTTTTCTTCGGCGAGAAACAGGCTCGCCATGGGCAGTGTGAAAAGCAGCGGAATAAGTCCTTGAATCTCGATGCAGGTCCACAATGATTTAATCAAGAGTTGGTGTGCTTCTTCCCTTTTTCCCTGCTGGATGGCTACCCGCGCCAGGCCCGCCTGCGACCAGGCAATCTGCTCATCATCGGCGTTGATCTGGTACAACTCGATGCTGTTTTTGAATTGGATGCGCGCCTCAGGGTAATTTTTTTCTGCGAGTGCAACCCAACCTAAAACACGAGCCATACGTCCATTGGCAAATCGATCCAGGAAGATATCCCTGGTCAGAGTTTCGAGCATCCGAATCTGGACTTTGGCTTCACGATATTTTCCAGTGATGGCTAGAATCTCTGTCACGCAGATCGTCGGAAATATACTGACGGCCTTTTCCAATTCTTGGGATATTGCCAATGATTCTCGGATGACCGAGTCTGCCTGGACAAATTCTCCTGATAACCAATTGGCGATACCGATGTGAATCCGGCTCGACAAAGTGCGATACGGCATACCCAATTGTTTGGAAATCTGCACCGATTGCGAAAACAATTCTACAGCCTGGTTAAATTGGCCCAAAAACAGGGAGAGAAAGCCGGAAGATTCGAGGACATGGGCGATTTCCCAAGGGTTGTCGCTGGTTCTGGCGAGTTTTAGACTCTCTTCGTAAAAACTTTGCGCTTCCTGGTAAGCCATCAGACTCCGGGCTGCCCATCCCAATGAACTTAACGAACGGATTTCGCCCCAGCGATTGTCCTGAGTTTTTGATTCGGCCAGGCATTGCCCGTACCAGATTTTGGCTTCGCTTGGTGCCCCCGAAGTTCGAGCAACATCACCCAACATCATCAAGCTCCGCAGAACCATCCACTGCAGACCAATGCTCTTGCTCAATGTTAAAGCAGCTTCAAACCGAGCCTTAGATGTTTTGAGATCGCCCAGCTCGTAGTTAAGCCAACCCTGGTAAAAATAAATCATACATTGTTCTTCACTGGCCTCGACCCCCATATCATTCAACTGGTCAATTTTAGACTGGCTTTGATCCAGAAATTCAGCAGCCCGGGTAAGCTTGATATAAATATTGAAATATCCTAACCAATACAGGATTCTGGCATGCAGGCGTCTTACCAGGATCGGATCGTTATCCTCGCCCTCCTCCTTCTGAAGAAGCATGTCTAGCACTGTCTGGCAGATGGACAAGGCTTCATTGGCCCGCCAACCCCAATCGTAGTAAGCACAAATACCATTGATCGCCAGGTTTACAAGTTCCAATTCCGCATGGGTCACTGACCAATCCCAGGCTGTGCGGATGTTAGCATTGTCTAATTCCAGGCGGTCAATAGCCAATTTGGTCTGACCAGACATCAGCTGGCTGACACATTCTTGAACCTCAGCGCAATAATAGGAGCTGTGACGACGGCTAGTATTGAAATCATCCTCTGAACCAGTCATCAATTTTTCGGCACCATACTGGCGCAACAATTCATGAATTTGATAACGACTGCTATCGTGATCGTATTGCAGTAGGGATTGACTTACCAGCTCTGCCAGGGTTCTTAATGAAGCCGCAGCGATAAATTCGGCTGCAGGGCGTGAAAAAGAGCCCCGAAAAATCGAAAGTCGGGAAAAGATCAGCTTTTCGCTGTCGCCCAAGCGCTTCCAGGATGAATCGAATACTGCCCGGATGCTGCGGTGGCGGTCGGGGATATTACGAAGATTAGATTCTAAAAAGTCGAGAACTCCCCTGGATTTCAGCCGCGATTTCTTTGAGGGAGAGCATGTCTACCCAAGAGGCAGCTAACTCCAGGCCGAGGGGCATACCACCCACCAGCCTGCAAATGTGGGTTAGATAGAAGAGATCCTCGGAATCGATCGTAAAGTCCGGCTTTAAACGAAGTGCACTTTGCAGAAATAATTTTATCGCAGTATAACTGGTAGGATCGTCAGGCGTCTCCCAATCCGGAAATTCCAAACCCTGGATGGGAAACACCTGTTCTTCGCGGATATGCAGACGCTCCCGCGATGTAATCAGGATCTGGAGTGTTGGAAGTGCTGACAATAATTCCGAAACGATTTCTGCTCCAGCCATAAGATGTTCAAGATTATCCAGGACGAGCAAGATCCGTTTGGAAGCCAGGTAACCGATCAATTTTTCTTTTTGGTTGGTTGTTGTTTGCGAGGCTCTCTCCAGCGTTTCAGTGCTTTGGCCGGTCTCGATTGGGACGTTGAGTGCTTTGGCAATGGATGGGATGATCTGTTCGGGTTTCGTCAGGGACACAAGCGACACAAAAAATATGCCATCTTGGAAAAGATAGGAGTTATCCGCTGTTCGACGTTCAACCTGGCTTTCCGCTACGGCTAAAGCCAGGCGAGACTTACCCATCCCGCCCGGACCCACAATGGTCACCAGCCGAATAGTTGGATTAGCCAGCAATGCGTCAAGGGCAGCAATTTCCTGCTTACGACCAATAAAGGTCGTCGGCTGGCTGGTCAGGTTATGGCGAGAACGGATGGGGGTCTCTACAGTTTCTAGTTTCTGCTGCGCGGGCAGGGTGCGCAGTGCTGGATAGGTTTGAAGAGGCAGATCAGGCCGCGTCAGACCATAGATATGTACAGGTTGATCCAGACTCTTCAAGGTATGCAGGCCAAAATCCGTCCAACTTGCCTCTGGAGGCAATGGAAATACCTGGTGTATCTGCTCTGAAACAAGGATCTGACCACCCCACCCCGCATCCATGATCCGGGCCGTGTGATTCAGCACCGGCCCATAGTACCGGTCTTCTTCTTGAAAGAATTCAAAATCTTTGCGAACCCTATGAACACCATGGAGTCCGATCCGAATCTTCAGAGCGCCTATCTCGCCCCAATCAGATTCGGCAATCTCTTTTTGAATTGCCAATACGCAGGACAATGGATCTCCTGATTCAAAAACTGCTTTGACACCATCCCCTCGTAACTCGAGGATCCGCCCACCATGGCGCATGATTTGCTTCTCTAGAATGGCATTGTGCTGCATCAATGCGGTCAGCATGGCTTCCCGGTAAGTGTCCCACAATTGGGTCGAGTTCTCAATATCAGTCAACATAAAGGCCAATACGCTTATCGGGCTGTCTGATTTCTTTTGTGACAAATCGTTCTGGACCTGGCGTTGGGCATCAGCCTGGATTTTTTCATAAAGCTGCTGGGTTTCTTGGCCCGGTTCTAACCCTATTTCTTCCATTAACCGGCTTTGGCAAATCTGGTATTGAGATAAGGCCGCGTTGCGCTGTCCATTGTTTGCCAGAGCCTCCATCAATTGGCGGTAGGCCGGCTCGTGTAGGCGATCTATTTCCAGCTGCCGCCAGGCGTAAGTTTGCGCTTGATGATTTTCACCTGATTGGAGATGGGTGTGAGTGAGCGTTCCAAGGGCATTGAGCACTTGCCGACGAAGTTTCGCACGAATCTTTTCTGCCCAGTCTTCAAATTGCTTACTTTCAACGCTGCAACAATCAATAATAAAATCGCCCCGATATAATGCGATAGCCCTGGCAGGCTCTCGCTCGATGTTCGCCTGAAACTCATCCAGATCCAGCCAGATATTTGCCTGTGGATTAATTTGAACAGACAATCGATCTGTTAAAAGCAGTGGGATCTGAGTATCCCCCTGCTTGCTCTGGACCTTTGGGAGCGCCTGTCGTAAGCGTTGTATGGTCTGCCGGAGATTGATTTGAGCAGACTCCAAGGGAAGCTCCGGCCATAAAAATTCCATCAGCGCTTCTCGCCTGTGGGGTTGATCTTTTTCGATCGCGAGGTAGATTAATAGAGCTTGGGCTTTGTTAGTGCGAAAGGTATAAACTGGTTGGTCGTCCAGGGAGGCTACAAAGGGACCAAGCAAATTCAAGTGTAAGACAGGCATACTTTCATTTTAACATGGGATTGTGCAACTGGTAATGTAGGTCAAGGGCGGCTGGTCTCACTTATACTTCTAAGAATTTCTAGATTCCAGATCCCTTTTGTGAGTAAGAGCTTCTTTCGTTAAATTCTTTGAAAACATAAGAAGTACGTGGTGTTCGGTTTTGGCGGCTACACCGCCAAAACCGAACACCACATAATCTCATTCTTCTTGTGTGATTTGTCGACAAGATCACTAAGAGCTTCAGGAAAGTTAGCGTGAGTTCATTGTAACTCGATCTCAAACCCAGCAGGTTTCGGGGTCATGAGATGGAAATCGCCTTACTTTTCACCAGTATGAGGGCATCGACATTCAATCAACCATAGAAGTTTGACCCAGCCGGGTGTGTCCTCAAACTGAAATATGCCCAATTCTGGGCACCATCTGTACGCTATCATCGGGCGATCTTGGCTGTGAAGATTTGGGTCTTGCCAACCTGGGGAGTACCAATCCAGGTAGGATAAGCATACTCGTTGCTTGAACTGACTGCGAGAGGCGCTCCTAATGGTGCCGCGCCACTGAAATGGACGAAATCCTCACCCCGGATGGGTTGTTGATTTAATTTCAAAGGTGAGCCAAAGGTCAGGCCGCCGTCTTTACTGTAGGTATAGAAAACATCATATTCGCAAAGGTCAACCCATCTAGCAAGCAATGTGTTTCGCCAGCTTTCGACATTCAGCAGGCAGCTGGTTGAATCGCCAGTATGGGCGTAGAATACCAGGTCGAGAGCCCCATTGGGGGCGATGCTGATCGCGGGGGCCTTATCCACATCGAAATGCAATGGGATATCTCCGCTGGCAATCGTTGAATTCCAGGTTTGACCAGAATCTGAAGTCGTTGCAACTGCCAGGCTCTGCTTTGTTTGCGTTCCCGTGCGATACACGATAGCCACCTGCCCACCAGCCGAGGTGGAATAGATTGGCCCCCAGGTTTCCATCAACGGCGTCGGCTCTCCAAATGTCGTCCCGTTATCCTGGGAATTAGCCATCCAAACCGTGCGCGGCCAGGTCCAGGGCTCTGGGTCCCACACCCACACCAGGGAAACCTGGTCTCCATCACCAAACACAGCCTGGATATCATTCGGTCCGGTCGCGCGGGGAGAGAAGATATCTGCAATGGATACATGCTGATCAACCCGAGAAATGAGCGACCAATTCAACCCATTCACCGATCGAATCAGGCTGGGCGTTACAAAAAGCCGATCGCCTTCCTGCGCATCAAAAGTAAGGAAAAGTTCGCCAGTTTGCGAATCAATTTGCAGCCAGGGACGTGCAGCTACCTGCGCTTGAGTAACTTCTTCGAACTCGATCTGGGCCGGCAAATAGGCCTCAGCCTGGGTTGCCTGTTCGAGAACGATGACACCTGAACGCAGGCTCAAGATATATAACTTTCCATCAGGATCGAAGACCACAAGGCCAGCCTGCAAGGTTTGTTGAGGCCGGGCCAAGGCAGCTTGTTCCTGCCAGGTTTCCCCTGCATCAGTGGACGAAAAGAAAGCCAATTCAACTTTACAGGTGGGCAGGACACACTCCTGCTTTGAGAAACGGGTGGCGACAGCGGTTAAGTGGTTTCTATCCGTTGGATTGATCGCAATTGAGGGCTCAGCTATGAAACCGTCTGTCCCAATGGGAATCGGCTGGCCCTCCCAAACGGTTGGGCCGGCTGCGCCACTTTCTTGGACAGGGGTTGGCATCGGCCCGATACCGGTCCTCATTCTAGGGACGTAAACCACCGTACCTGCCAGGGTTTTATCAGGACGATAATACGAATCGATAGCTGCCAGCATTTGAGGCGACCAACGCTCTTTATAAACTGGCCACAGTCCAAAATGATGAATAAGAATGCCACCAAATTTTTGAGCAGCGATCTCATCCAGCAAGGGTTGTTGATCCCATGCGTTCATTCTGGCCAGTTGAGTGACCTCAAATGGCTGCAGATAGAGTCGCTGGCTATTCAACGTCAGCATGCCCATATCCTCATCTGCCAGGACCGGTTCAGCCATATTTTTGACTTCCTGCTCTAACAGCTGCAGGGCGGGGAAATCCAGCTGGTGGGTTGCCAGGATCCAATCAACATTACTGGCCATCGAAGAGCTTATCATGATGCCAAACTGGATTGAGAGGAAAAAAACAATGGCAGCATTGCGCCAGGGATATGGCTTGCTCCAAACCATCACAAACCCCGCCACCATCGCCAGTGCAGCCGCCAGCTCTAAAAAATAGTTGACATTTGAACCAACCTTGCCAACCGTCAGAGCCGAAATAAAAGCCCCCACCAGGAAAGGAGCCACTAAAACCCAGGATTTCTGGCTTCGCCAGCCAAAGATCAAGAAGAAACCACCCAATAGAAGGATTATCCAGCCATCTTGCCAGAGGCGAGTGAGTTGATCTCTTAAGCGGAACCCATTAAATTCATTCACATTGGCGGTAACGATATTATAAAAAAAGCCGCCGCTTGTGAGCATGTTGATCAAGATAAAAATACCAATGCCCAGCCCAGCAACCAGTACAAACAGCTCGATCGCCCGGCGTTTGTTCTGTGTCCACAACCATACCAGGGCAGCCAAAGGCGCTGCCAGGGCATAAGATTGGCGCGTATAGGCTGCAGCTACCAAAGATAAACCGCCAACCAACCAGGCCCAGCGTTTTTGAGGCCAGCGCGCCAACACAAACAGCGCACCTGTAGCGAAAGCCAAGGCCAGCGAATCGATGCGAGCCAGTGCAGACCATTGCACTACATATGGAGAGGCCAGGAAGAACATTGCGGCTGTCAAGGCGCTAAGGCGGTCGGCGGTTAAGCTGAAGATCGTCAGTCCAATGAAAACGGTGGAAAACAAGGTTGCCAATAGCGATATGAGGCGTCCGGTAACAAATGGTGAGTCAAACCACTTGACGAGCGGGGCCAAAGTAAGGACATAACCAGGCGGATAGTTTGCAATGGTATATGGCGGAGTTTGGATATTCGGCCGGTAAATATTCTCACCCGCCGCCAGGCGAATGGCCTGATCGATCAAAGGCGCTTCGCCATAGTCCAGAGAATATGGAAACGAAACTGCGATCAGGCCATGCAGTATAAAGATCAAGGCTGCCGTGGGGAGAAAGAACCACAGAATGATCTTTACTTCCCCGCCTACATAGGGGCGCAGTTTATCGGAAACCGATGAGATGATTTGCATATCAGGCCACCCTATTTAGATGAACAGCGCCAGTAAGATAACGCCAATTTCAACAGTTATTGTACGGGCTAATATCCGCCATGCGCCAGGCTTGCCCATAAAGCGATGCTGGTATTCAAAGCCGCCAATGATAATCACGATCATCAAAATTGCCAGCGGCAGAGAAATCAGGATATTTACCAGCGATAAGCCACCTTGCCCGCTCTGAAACTGCCAGGCGCTCAAAGGAAAAAATCGGGTGTAGGTACGGATGATCATCTCTCGGCCCGCCAGGAATACGAGTACGCTTAAGATCGCGGTAATTAGCCACAGTCCATACGCAGTGAGATAAACTTTTGGATTATGTTTGGGTTCGAGAATTGTGCTCATGTGAAAGGTTAATCCTGAATAGAGTAAATGCTTGAAAACAATACCTAAATTCAAGTAAGGGAGGTTTGATTGGATAGATCGCGCCAGAGGCCAACAATTCAATAGAACGAGATCTCGCCGGTTTGAGACCGGAGATTACCTGACAAAAGTTATATAAGCAGATATGGCAGGATTAGGATGAAAAGTTGGATAAGCAGCGTAATGCTAATAAGTTTCCAAGAGTTGGGATGTCCAATATTCCTGTAATGATATTCAGCGCCTCCAACCACCAGGCCGATATACAGCATGGCAGCTCCCATGACTGCCAATATAGCGATAGGTCCTGCTTCTGCATTCTTGCCATCCAAAGCCACGACTGCCAGAATGGCCAGATCGCGGACGACAATAATATTTAGCAATCCAAGCAAGGCTGTCCCCAGCCACAATAGAGCAGTCACAAATACGACAAGAGCAAAGCGGGGCCGAATTGTAAATGATTTACCAAATGACTCGACTGATGCCATCAGAAAGAAGAAGCATGATAGGGTTGGGAAAACACTGAAGCTGCGGCTGGAAGCAGCCAGATCTTTCATGCTGATGAATTGCCACAATCCCAGCACTGATAAGGCCAGACCAGTTAGCGCCAATGCTGCTGGAACGGAGATCTCAATGCGCCGCCAAATACCCCATGGGCCGCGGCGAGTTTGCAGTCGAGCAGAAATCGCGGCAAAGGTCATCTCGCTAGAGGGCTTCGCCTGGCTTAGAACAGCATGTAATTCATTGGAAATATTGCGCTGGTATAGTTGTTGTCCAGCCAGCTGCTTACGGCACTTGGGACAGGTCAGTAAGTGAGCTTCGATGTTTTCCCGCATCGAGCCATCGAGGCTACCATATATGTAGTCTGTCAGGCTATTATAATCGAGGTGTTTTGTAATCATGTCCAATCCTCCAGCAATTCTGGCAGATCCGTTTCAGCCAAAGATTTCGCTAGTTTCTGGTGCGCAAGCCGCACACGCGACTGAGCGGTTTTCATCAGACAACCAGTAATTTCCGATATTTCCTGGTAAGTATGTCCGCCCCAATGGCGCAGCACGATAACTTCGCGCAACATCGGGTTAAGTTCTTGAACAGCATCCCACAAAATGTTGCGCATTTCATTTATTTCTGCTTTTTGTTCAGGCAGAGAATTCTGCTTTAGTGAAGATATTCCATGAAAACGCCAATCTGCTAGTGAAAATGTGGGCACCCGACGCTTACGCAAAATGTCTCGGCAGCGACTGACTGTGATCATATGCAGCCAGGTGCTAAACTTGCTGCGATTCTCATCATAATGGGCAATATTTTGCAAAGCATACGCGAGTGCGTCTTGCGCCGCTTCTTCAGCGTCTTCCGCGTTGCCAACTAATGCGTAGGCCAGGCGGAAGGTGCGATCGCGATGTAGTTGATAGATTGCTTCGGCAGCCCGCTGATCGCCAAAACGCCATGAGTCAATCAGCGTCTCGAGTTTTGACATCTTAATCCTTCCTTGATCTATGTTATTATACGCACTGACAATCCCATTTGCTCACTATAAGTGCAACTACTCAAATTATGCCCAAAAAACCTGGTGCCCTTAAACTGATGGTGCGAATGGAGTGCCCAGAGGGCATGATTGCCTAATGTCTCGACCCGTCAGATGGGATTAGTGGGATAGATTCTGGGTCCGATCTTAAAGGAGGTGCTTCTATGCCTGATATCAAATTACCCCCACTGGTAAGAAATTTGGCAATCGCCCTGATTTTTTTTATCTTAGGGCGCTGGATTTACATACAGATGGGTGTTACCGGCATCTGGGTGATTGCCATTCTGCTTGTGGTCTTTTACACTGGCTGGTGGGCTTTGTTTCGCCGTAAAAAGGGTGAGAAGTAAATTGAGTCGGTTCTTCCGCATCAGCGTACTGATCAGCATGCTGATGGTGGCAGGCTGCAGGCAGCAGCCCAGCCAGCTGTCCACCAGCTTACCTGAACCTACCAGATCTATAGCCCCAAGTCTTACACCTACACCTGCTCCCACTCTAAATCGCCTCCAGCAGGCGCAAGCTACTCTGGAGGCAGCCAGGCAAGCTGGAAACACAACCGTTGGGTCTGACATCAAACCACCAGCGGACCACCTGCAGGTAAGCTCCCCGGATGGAAAAATCGAAGCGCTCTTCTGGTTAGCAGATGGTATCCCCTATTACAGCGTCAACCGGGGGGATGTGGACATTGTATTTCCATCCAGGCTGGGGTTCACATTTGTGACCGAAGCTCCATTGCAAGCTGGTTTGAGGATCGTAAATTGGCAGGAAACCAGTTTTGACAGGATCTGGGTTCAGCCCTGGGGCGAAGTCAAAGAAATTCGCAACCATTACAACGAATTACGGATTGAACTATCGGAAGTGGCCGCTCAGCCTCGCCAGATGTTCATTGTGTTTCGAGTGTTCGATGATGGCCTGGGTTTTCGCTACGAGCTACCAGAACAGCCTTACCTGGACGAGCTGCAAATTACGAATGAGCTAACCGAATTTGCGATGTGCGCCGACCACCAGGCCTGGTGGGTCGAAGCCTACCAGGATAATCGCTTCGAATATTTGTATCGCCAGACCCCAATCAGTTTTCTTCCCATCATTGCCAGCAAGGGTGTCCATACCCCACTGACGATGCAGACCAACGATGGTTTGTATTTGAGCATCCATGAGGCTGCCTTAACCCACTATGCTTCTATGACGTTAAAAGCGGACGAAAATCTGGTGCTGAATGCCGACCTAGTTCCCTGGTCCGATGGGATAAAAGTAAAGGGCAGCGCGCCGCTCAAAACTCCCTGGCGCACGATCCAGATCGCACAAAATCCTGCTGATCTGGTCACCTCTTACCTGATTTTGAACCTGAACGAGCCGAATGCGCTAGGCGATGTTTCGTGGGTGCATCCCGGGAAGTATGTGGGCATCTGGTGGGGCATGCACCTGGGCAAGTGGACCTGGGGTAGCGGGCCAAACCACGGCGCCACGACCAACAATACAAGAGCCTACCTCGATTTTGCTGCTGAAAACGGATTTGCTGGCGTACTGGTGGAGGGCTGGAACCTGGGCTGGGATGGCGATTGGACCGCAAATGGGGAGCAATTCAGCTTTACCACGCCGTACCCAGATTTTGACTTGAATGGGCTGGCAGCTTATGCAACCGGGCAGGGTGTTGAGTTGATTGGACATCATGAAACGGCTGGCGCGATTGCCAACTACGAATCTCAGTTGGAATCAGCTTTTGCGCTTTACCAGAGCCTGGGGATCCATACGGTGAAAACCGGATACGTGGGCTGGGGACAGGGTATTCAGCGCTACGATGAGCAGGGCAATCCGGTTGGGCTGGAATGGCACCATGGTCAATTTATGGTTGAACACCACCAAAAGGTGGTCGAAACCGCGGCCAAGTATCGAATTGCTATTAATGCCCATGAGCCCGTTAAAGACACCGGTCTGCGCCGCACATACCCGAATATGCTGACCCGAGAAGGCGCCCGCGGACAGGAGTACAATGCCTGGGACAGCGATGGGGGCAATCCGCCTGATCACGTGACGATATTGCCTTTTACACGCCTGTTGGCCGGGCCCATGGATTACACTCCTGGTATTCTGGCGCTCACCTTCCCAGATTACAAACCCAACAACCGGATCAATCACACCCTCGCAAAAGAGCTGGCCCTGTATGTGGTCATCTACAGCCCTTTGCAAATGGCGGCTGACTTAATCGAAAATTACAAAGATCAGCCTGCCTTTCAGTTTATCCGCGCCGTGCCCGCCGACTGGCACGAAACTCTTGTCCTACATGCCCAGATCGGCGATTTTATTACCACCGTCCGGCGTGAGCGGGATGGAGACGAGTGGTTTCTGGGGTCCATCACGGATGAAGAAGCGCGCCAGTTAGAAGCCCGGCTGGATTTTCTAAACCCTGGTAGGACATATGTTGCAGAAATATATTCAGATGGGGCAGCAGCAGATTGGGAGACGCACCCTTATGAGCTAGCAATCAACCACTATCTGGTAACCTCCACGACCCAGCTCAGCTTGGGTCTGGCTCCAGGCGGGGGGCAGGCGATCCGGTTTTACCCGGCATCTTCGGATGAAGCGGCTTCACTGCCTGTGTACCAACCATGAGTAACCAGCCATGTCTATACCGACAACCATTCCATTTCGGCAAGGTAAAGCTCTGCCATTTTTATTGGACAGCCAGGTCATCCAATTCTGGATCAGCAGAAAATGCGTTTTCGAACCACTTATCTATCATAGAAGTCACGCAGTTCCGGGGAAATATGCACAACCCTACTCAACTACACAAGTCCGATATCTTAAGAAAATGAGGAGACGTTCGCATGTCACAAAATGATCACTGGTGGCAAACTGAAATAATTTACCAAATTTACCCTCGCTCGTTTCAAGACAGCAACGGGGATGGCGTGGGCGACCTGCCCGGTATCACCTCACGACTGGACTATTTAAAAAGCCTTAACATCGGTGCAGTCTGGCTTTCGCCCATCTACCCATCCCCCATGCACGACTTCGGCTACGATGTAGCCGATTATTGCGATATCCACCCATTATTTGGAACAATGAATGACTTTGATCAGCTGCTGTCCAAAATTCATAAACTGGGGTTAAAACTGATGCTCGACCTGGTCCCTAACCACACTTCAGACGAACACCCCTGGTTTCTGGAGAGCCGCAGCAGCCGCGACAATCCCAAACGCGATTGGTACATCTGGCGAGATCCGGCCCCAGGCGGCGGTCCACCCAACAATTGGCTCAGCCACTTCGGCGGATCAGGCTGGACTTACGACCAAAAAACCGGCCAATATTACCTGCACCAGTTCGTAAAACAACAGCCTGACCTGAACTACCGCAACCCTGAAGTCGTTACTGCCCTGCTCGACACCATGCGATTTTGGCTAGACAAAGGTGTAGACGGATTCCGAGTGGACGTGATCGGGCTAATGATGAAAGATTCGCTCTTCCGCGACGAGCCGCTTAACCCTAACTGGGACGGCAAAATCCCCTGGACCCGGTTGGAACACATCTATACCGCCAACCTGCCCGAAGTTCACGACCTAGTTCAACAAATGCGCAACCTGCTTGATTCTTACGACGACCGCATGATGGTGGGCGAAACCTACCTACCGAATGAGGAACTGGTTAAATATTACGGCACCCCGGATAAACCAGAATGTCACCTGCCGTTCAACTTCCAACTCATCCGTGCTCCGAGTTGGGACGCCGCCCTGGTGCGGAAAATGGTAGATGCCTACGAAGCCACACTACCGCCGGATGCCTGGCCCAATTGGGTGCTTGGCAATCACGATCAACACCGGCTCGCTACTCGCCTGGGGATAAATCAAGCCCGGGTCGCTAATATGCTATTACTGACTCTGCGCGGCACACCCACCTGTTATTATGGCGACGAAATCGGCATGGAAGATGTCCCGATCCCCGCCGAGTTGGTGATGGATCCGCCGGCGGTCAACCAGCCGGAGATCGCCCACCTTGTCGGACGCGATCCTGAGCGAACTCCTATGCAGTGGGACGCCTCACCCAACGCAGGATTCTCGTCTGCTGGTGCACACACCTGGCTCCCCATCGCCGATGATTTCGCCACTCGCAATGTAGCCAGCCAGTCCTCCGACCCGGTTTCAACGCTCACTTACTTCCGAACCCTAACCAGCCTGCGCCAGTCTGAGCATGCCCTGACAATCGGTGCGTACCAGTCCGTTGAGTCTGGCGCGTCTGAGGTTTTTGCCTATCTGAGAAGCCACAGAGATACTCGCTTTTTGGTGGTGCTCAATTTTGGGAGTTCGGCCCATCGTCTGGACTTTTCCAGATTGGGCAGGCAGGCCGTGAAGCAGTTATCCACCCGCATGTCCACAGCGCGCACAATCGATCTTAATAATTTGGATCTGGCCCCAAACGAAGGTGTACTCTTGCGGCTCTTATAAGCCAACAAGATTTATACAACCACAAAGTCTCCTTCCAGGCCGCGAACTGAATCGGGGCCGATCCAGACTTTAAAATCACCCGGCTCAACTATATAGCTCAGGTCGCGCCCGGTAAAGCCTAATTCGTGGATTGGAACTTCGAACTGGACAGTCTGTTCCTGGCCAGGCTGCAGGCTGATTTTCTGGAATCCTTTCAACTCCTTGACCGGGCGCGTGACACTACCGACTAGATCGCGGACATACAGTTGGACAACCTCAGATCCGACCCGCATGCCGATATTTTTTATTACAGCCGAAACCACCAGGGTGTCGTAGAGACTCATTTTTGGGCGCTTGATTTGCAGATCACGATATTCATACTGGGTATAGCTCAAGCCAAACCCAAAAGGGAAGAGCGGCGAATTGGGCTCGTCCAGGTACACCGACTTAAAAATCTCCGCGAACTGCCTGGTCCCAGCCTCAGCGGCGGGCCGCCCGGTATTTTTACTGGCGTAATAGATGGGAATTTGTCCCTCCGCACGCGGCCAGCAGGCGGTCAGCTTGCCGGAAGGGTTGGCAGCGCCAAAGAGGAGATCGGCAACTGCGCGTCCGGCGCGAATGCCACCTTGCCAGGCTATCAGCAATGCGCCAACCTGCCCAGTAAGACGCGGAATGACCATGGGCCGTCCGCTCATTAAAACACAGATAATTGGCTTGCCGGTCGCAGCGACAGCATCAACCAGTTCCTGCTGCCGTCCTGGCAGCCCCAGGTGGGCGCGCGAGTGGGATTCTCCGCTCATGTCAGCACTTTCTCCCAGGACGAGAATGACTGCATCGGCTGATTGCGCCGCAGCAACTGCGGCTGAGATACCGTCGGGGCCAACCTCTTGGATAGGGCAACCCGGCTCATAAACCCAGTCATCATCCTTCAGGTAAGCTTGCAGCCCCTCACAGACTGTTTCGACATCTTGTTGTCGTCCGAAAAATGCCCATGATCCTAATAAATCGACCCGGTTATCTGCCAGGGGACCGATCACAGCCAGGCGCGCCTGGCCTGGAACCAATGGCAGCAGATTTCCTTCATTTTTTAACAGGACCATCGATTCTTGAGCCACATTAAGCGCCAGAGCGCGGAAGTCGTCTCGCAAATAGATCTGGGCGGGCAGATCTTCGTCTACAAAGGCATGCTCGAAGAGTCCGAGATGGACCTTTAGTCGCAGCACCCGCCGTACGGCGTCATCAACCAGGTCCAAAGGCAACTCTCCTGCCGAGACCAGCGCTGAAAGGTGTTTGGCATAGGCATTACTGGCCATGTCTACATCCAGTCCGGCTGAGAGACTCAAACGGGCCGCATCTTTGAGATCGGCCGCAATACCGTGAGGGATCAATTCTTTCACAGCTTCAAAATCGCTCAACACAACGCCTGCCCAACCCCATTCCTGCCGCAGAATTGTGCGAAGCATTAACGGGTTGGCAGTGGCAGGAATACCGCTCAACTCGTTAAAAGCGGTCATCACGCTGCCAGCTCCCGCATCGAAGGCAGCTCTGAAAGGTGGAAGATACACATCCCGCAGGGTGCGCTCTGAGACGTCCACAGTATTGTAGTCACGCCCTGCTTCAGCCGCCCCGTAGCCAACATAGTGTTTGGGACAGGCAACGATCCGGCGGTTACTTGCCAAATTAGTGGATTGAAAACCATGGACACGTGCGCGGGCCATTGCCATTCCAAGAAAAGGATCCTCGCCGGCGCTTTCCGCTATCCGGCCCCAGCGCGGGTCGCGCCCAATATCCACCATCGGGGCATAATTCCAGTTAATCCCTGTAACAGAGGCTTCTTCGGCAGCAACGTGGGAGGCCTGTTCTAACATTGCGGGATTCCAGGTGCAGGATTCAGCCAGAGGAATCGGAAAGATCGTCCGAAATCCGTGGATTACGTCACAGCCAATAAGCAGTGGAATACCAAGACGCGACTGTTCGAGCGCCACCTTTTGGCAATGATTGATGGTCGCTGGCTCGATTAGATTGAGCAATGAACCCACGCTGCCCGTGCGGATCAATTCATCAAGCTGATCAAGCGGCTTGGGTTGGATAGTCACGGGCTGGCCAGTTTCCCCGGCCTGTTTCTCCTGAGCTAGCCATTCGGCCACATCAAATGGCGCATGAGGTGAGCACTGCACGAGCTGACCTACCTTCTCAGGCAGAGTCATTTGGCCCAATAATTTTTCTACGCGTGCTTCAATGTCGGGAGATATTTGATTATAACGGCCGATCTCAGCTTTCATACTACTGCTCCTTGGTCGCAAACCAATAAACAGCGGCAATAATTTTTCGCCCCCCCATCCCGGGCATTCCGTTTAGGACCATAAGGGTTCAAAGTGGATATAATTTGCTTCTATGGAACTCTATTGGGTAAAGAAGCAAAAAAAGGTGTGCGCAGGGTGAAGTACGCCCACTACGCACGCCTTTTATAGATGAACCATTGTCGTCGATTGTGGGATGCTCGACTTTTAATTATCCAAGGTGTTGATCAATTTCCTTAATCGCTTGGCAAGCTCCTGAGAAATCACGGCGCCCATATCTGCATCATTTTTTAGCACCGCGATGAAGTCGGGCCGGCTCAGAATCAAGCATTCGGTTACTTGAGTCGCGACGACAGAGGCAGTCCGGGGACCATCATCCAGCAAAGCAATTTCACCGAAAAAATCATTGGGCCCGAAGGTATTCACTACGGTTTTTTCACCGTCGCCAGAGTCGATCACAGCCTGTGCATGCCCAGAGATGATCGTAAACATGCCTGCCCCGCCCTTACCCTGGGAAACTATGACATCGTTCGGCTGATAAGTGCGGGTAATAAAGCGCTTCGCCAGCTGTTTCAATTGGCGATCGTTCAAACCCTGGAACAGCGGTACATGCCCCAGGAACTTTTCAATATCAGATTTTGCCATATTGTTTCTCCTCGATCAAAAAATATGAGACTGATTACTGAGTGAGTCTGACGATCAGAATTTCAAAAGGTGCAAGCTCCAGGTTCGGCAGATCAACCTCTTTCCCACGCTCGTCGCTGGAAAAGATTAATTTTCCAGCAGGTGAGTCCAGGTTGATATTGAGCCACTCTGGTTGATCCGAATAGCTCAGCGCAACCAGGCAGCGTTGAGCCGAGGTGCTGCGCAAGAAAGCAAAGATCTTATCCGAATCCCCGGATAAATCTTTGTAATCTCCTTCAATCAAAGCCGGGGTGCTTTTTCGAACAGACAGCAAAAGTTTATAAAAATTCAGCATAGACTTTGGCTTGCCTCGCTGCTGGGTGACATTGATCCCCGCAGCGTAGTCAGGGTTAACTGGCAGCCAGGTCTGAACCTCTGCCGGACTAAATCCGGCATTTGCCGTGCTGGACCATTGCATCGGTGTCCGGCATTTATCCCTGGTAAGGGTTTGCACTACTTTCAACGCCTTCTCTGCCGGGGCGCCGAAATTTTCGGTCATCTCCCGGTAAACCCAAATGCCCAAATTATCTCGAAAGAGATCAATCGAAGGCAGCAGAAAATCGCGCATGCCTATTTCTTCACCATTATATAAAAAAGGCGTGCCCTTTAAGGTCAACATGAGGGCCAGAGAGAGGCGAGCAATTTGATCGTTGTGTTCGCCGTCGCCATAACGGCTGTATACGCGGGGAGCATCGTGGTTGCCAAGCGTATTACAGGGCCAGGCTGCGGCAGGCATGACACCCAGCCGGTCGTTCTGGTTGGTCCGGATCCAGGCAGGCGTCAGCTTTTTGGTGCGCATCAACGGAAAGTTGAAGACCATGTGGAGCTCGTTGGTGCCATCGCCGTAGTATGTGATTTCATCGATTTCACCAACCAGGACCCGATCATCGTATTCATCAACCAGGGCCCGCAGCTCCTGTAAAAGCTCATGGATGCCGGGCTGATCAACCTGGTACTCGTTCATAATTTCGCGCTGCTCGGCCAGATAAGAACTTGATCTGAGGATCGGGCAAGTCGGGATATGCCGCCATGGAATGTTGGAACAATTGAACCATGCTGAGTTCAGCTCGATGATCGGGCAGGTCCGGGTCTTCGAAGATGGTGCCGATCGCGTCCAAGCGAAAGCCATCCACACCCATATCGAGCCAGAACCGGACAGCCAACCACATCGCATGGATCACGTCCGGGTTGCGCCAATTCAGGTCGGGCTGCTCTGCAAAAAAGAAATGGTAATACCATTGGTCAGTGGCAGGATCGTAAGTCCAGGCGCAGTCATCAAAAGCCGCACTCCAGTTATTAGGCGGACCGCCATCCCTCCCATCCCGCCAGATGTACCAATCTCGTTTGGGGTTATCCTTGCTCGATTTGGACTCCAGGAACCAGGGATGCTGGTCAGATGTGTGGTTGAGGACAAGGTCTAATATTACTCGTATCCCGCGCTGGTGGGCTTCAACGAGAAATTGTTTGAACTCCTCCAGGGTGCCATATTCTGGATCGATGTCCGTGTAATTGGCAATATCATAACCGCAATCGAACTGCGGCGAGGGATAATGTGGAGAAAGCCAAATGGCATCGATACCTAAATCCTGCAGATAATCCAGTTTGGCAATGATGCCTCGCAAATCTCCAATGCCATCCCCATTTCCGTCGGCAAAGCTGCGCGGATAGATCTGGTAGAAAACTGCCGTTTGCCACCATTTATATTCAGGTTTAGAACCACTCATTAAGCACCCTGGGCAACGCCTGCAAGCTCTAGTTCTTCAGCGAAGTGGCAGGCGACGAAGTGATCGTGACGAATTTCGCGCAGCTCGGGGATCTCTGTCTTGCAGCGTTCCTGAACGTAGCGGCAGCGTGGGTGGAACAGACAGCCTGGGGGCGGATTACTGGGGTCAGCTACATCGCCTTCCATGATGATGCGCGCTTTTTTGGCGCGGGGGTTGGGACGTGGCACCGCTGACATCAGGGCTTCGGTATAAGGATGAAGGGGGCGATTGTATAGATCAACCGAGTTTGCGATTTCGGCAATCCGGCCCACATACATCACAGCTACACGGTCTGAAATATGCTGCACCACGCTCAGGTCATGAGCCACAAAGATATACGCCAGGTTGAAGTCGCTCTTGAGGTCATTCATCAAGTTCAGGGTCTGAGCCTGTACCGAAACGTCCAGGGCCGAGACCGGCTCGTCGCAGATGATCAGCTGCGGGTTTAGCGCCAGGGAGCGCGCAATCCCAATCCGCTGGCGCTGGCCACCGGAAAACTCGTGTGGATAGCGGCGGACATGCTCCCCTCGCAGACCGACCCGTTCCAGGAGCTGGATTACGTAATCCTCGGTATCCGGGGTGATTTTGTTATGGATGAGCATCGGCTCGGTGATGATATCGTAGACCGTCATGCGCGGGTTCAACGAGCCAATCGGGTCCTGGAAAATCATCGAAATATCCTGACGGACCGTTTTTAACTGCTGCTTATTCAACTCACGCATATTCACCCATTCAGGCTTGCCCGAGGGAGACAAGGCCCGCGATTTGAACATGATCTTCCCATCAGTAGGCTCGTATAGGCGCAGCATGGCGCGACCGGCCGTGGTTTTTCCACAACCGCTCTCGCCCACCAATCCCAGGGTTTCGCCTTCGCGCACAAACAGGTTGACATCATCTACCGCTTTCACATAGCCAACTACCTTGCGCAACAGGCCGCCCATGATCGGGAAGTACTTTTTTAAGCCTCTAACATCCAGAAGGAGGTTCTCATCATATTGATTTCCGTTGTCAGCTCATGTTTCCTCCTCCTTAATCAGCAACAGCCTGGTTTTTGATCGCTTGGGCTTCAGGGGTATCTGGCCAGCGAGCCGTCATACAGCAGGCAGCGGGCCCAGTGGTCACCAACAACTTCAGCGTAATTCGGGATAGACCCGATCGCACTTGCCCGGCATATACTCTGGACAGCGGGGATGGAAGACGCATCCGGAGGGCAAGTTGAAGGGGCTGGGAACCATCCCTTCGATCGTCTCCAGCTGAGCTTTTTTCTCTCCAATCTGAGGGATTGAACCCAACAGCGCCCGTGTGTATGGGTGCTTGGGGTTTTCAAACAGCTCGATCGTATTTGCGCGCTCAACTTCTTTGCCCATGTACATCACGACGATTTCATCCGCAATCTCCGCAATCACACCCAGGTTGTGGGTGATGAACATGATCGCCATGTTTGCCGTATCTTGGAGCTCGCGCATCAGATCCAGAATTTGGGCTTCAATGGAGACATCCAGGGCCGTGGTAGGCTCGTCGGCAATCAGCAGGTCAGGATGGGTGGAGAGAGCAATCGCAATCATCACCCGCTGGCGCTGCCCACCGCTCAAGCTCGTGGGGGTAGCTGTTGACCCGCTTTTCAGCGTTGGGGATGCCCACTCGCTGAAGCATGTCCACGGCAATTTCGTGAGCTTCTGCATCAGAAACACCGCGTTTTTTCGCAATGTTGCGGCCCATCTCTTCACCGATAGTTTCCTTCGATGAAAAGCGGTGCAGGTGCACAGCTTCCATGATGTGAAAACCGGCGCTGTAAACCGGGGTGAGCGAACTCATCGGCTCCTGGAAGATCATGGCAATGTGCCCACCACGGATTTTCCGGATCACCTCTCCGTCGGGGTCCGTTTGATCCAGCCGAACTTCGTTGATGGTCTCACCCCCACCATTACTCACTTTCTCATAGAAGGTGATCTCACCCGAGACTTTGCCCTGTTTGGGGATCATATTCATGATCGCCTTGGCAGTGATCGATTTGCCGCAGCCGCTTTCACCGATGATGCCCAGGGTTTGACCGCGGTAGATAGTGAAGCTGGCTCCATCCACTGCGTGCACAATGCCATCGCGCACATCGAAATCCACGTGCAGATCTTTTACAACCACCAGAGGGTCACGCTTTTCTTCAGTCATATTGTTCACTCCTCTGTGTTATTTACTATATGGATCCAAAGCATCCCGCAAGCCATCTCCCAACATATTGTAGGCCAGGATGGCTATCAGGATGAAAGGAACAACGTATAAATAATGCGGGGCAAATCGGATGGCACGGACGGTGTTAGCATTTTGCAGCAAGGTTCCCCAGCTTACGGTCGGCGGCACCAAACCCAAACCCAAAAAACTTAACGCGGTTTCGAGCAAGATCATACCTGGGATCTTTAAGGTTGCAATCACGATCACGTGGCTCATGGTGGCAGGGATCAGGTGGTTGAAGATGATCCGCGGTCGCTGGCCCCAAAACTTTGAGCTGCCAAGACGTACTGCTCTTCTCGCCCGGACAGAACCATACCGCGCACCTGACGGGCCAGGCCACCCCACTGCACCAGCGCCAGCAGAATGGTCACCATGAAAAACACGCGGGTGGACGGCCAATCAACGGGCACCGCCGCACCGAGTGCCAGGAAGAGCGGTTCCTGGGGAAAGGCCGAGAGAAACTCGGTTATACGCATGACAATCACATCGGTCACACCGCCGTAATACCCGGAGGCTGCCCCGAGTGTCACGCCAATTACCAAAAACACTGCCACACTAAACAAACCAATGAACAAGGAAATCCGGCCACCATATAAGATGCGCGATAACTGGTCGCGCCCCAGCCGGTCAGTTCCCATAAGGAATACTTTAGCATCCTTATCATCCGGGTCGGTGCCAAAGAAATGGATATTCGCTGGAATGAAGCCAAATAACTCGTATGGCTCACCTTTAACAAAGAAGTAAATCGGATACTTGACCGACTCATCCAGTACAAAAGTGCGAGTGCGGGTTGCTAAATCAATCTCTTGCGCAAGACCGTAAACAAATGGGCGCAACGAGAAGGTGCCATCTGCGTCTCGAAAGTTGAAGAATGTTGGCCGAGCTTCGATATATTTGCTTTCGAGCCCCTTGGGATAGGGAGAAAAGAATTCAGGAAAAAACACGCAGGTGATGAAATAGATGATCAGGACAATCCCACCAAAGATAGCCAGGCGGTTCTTGCGAAATTTCCACCACACCAAGCTCCAGTAGCTTTGGCTGATTTTTTTTGCCTGTTCTTCTTGATTTTCGACAGCGGGGGGAGAAACTGCTTCTGCCATGTTTCGTCTCCTTTATGGTGAGAAATTACTCGAGCCGGACGCGAGGATCGATCCAGGCCAGGACCATGTCTGTGATCATGTTGCCGATTAACAACAGGAACACGATCAGCACCAGCACCGTTCCGGCCATGTACATATCCTGGGTAGTCAAAGCCTGGATATACAACGGACCAATCGTTGGTAAGCCCAGCACCACCTCCACGAGAATGTTGCCGGCCAGGATACCAGGAAAGGCCTCCGTCCCCAGGATGATGACCAGGGGCGTGATTGCCATGCGTACGGCGTGTTTCCAAACCACGGTACGGTGTTTCAGGCCGCGGGCGCGGGCCGCTTCGATAAATGCCTGGCCAAAAGTATCCAGCAGATTGCCGCGCATGATGCGGATGGTCCCTGCTGTACCGGTGACCGCGCCGATCAGCGCTGGCACCCACAGGTGCTTCAGCAGGTCCCACACTTTTGCCAGGCTCCAGGGGGCGTCAACAAATTGTTGTGAGAACAGCCCGATGACATCCTGCTTGAGCACGACGACGGCTAAATACAAGACGACCAGGGCTAGCAGGAAGCCCGGTATCCCAATACCGATAAATGCAATCGTCGTCGCGATTTGATCTCCAAGGGAATATTGGTTGACCGCCGAATACACCCCCACTGGGATGGCTATTGCCCAGGTGACAGTCAGGGTTGCCAATGACAGGACAATCGAGAGGGCCAACCTTTGCCCAATCAGCTCACGAACAGGGCGGTCGTATGCAAAGGATAATCCGAAATCCCCTTGAACGAAATTTGTGATCCAGAGCCAATACTGCGTCAACAAGGGTTGATCAAGGCCGTAACGCTCACGGTAATCATCAACCCGCGCAGAGGCACTTCTGTCTCCTCGCGCCTCCAACTCAGCTATTTTTTGATCCAGGAAATCACCAGCCGGCAGGCTGATAATGATAAAGCTGACGAAGGAAACCAGACCCAGCATGATGATGGCGTAGAATACACGCCGGATGATGAAAGAAAGCATGGTATCTTCTCCTTTCTTCTGCCGAAAACTTGTTTCCTAACCGATCTAAACCAATCTCAAAAACATTGTGGCAGGTGCAAACGTGCGCACCTGCCACAATGGAGTACAGTATTACCGCAAGTTCTCCTCCATCCAGAATTGTTCTGGATACAGGTTGCCGGGGCTGCCAGGCGCCCACGGGCCCAGGATTACCAGGTCCGGGATGCCATGGAAGCCGTTCCTTACTACCACGGGCATTTGCTGGTCGCCAGAGCCGCCGATCATGAAGGGGCCCTCGTCGATCAGAATGCGAATGGCTGCATACAAAATCTCGTGGCGCTTTTCAATGTCAGGTTCCGCGATACCTTGCTTATACAGCTGTTGCAGCTCATAAGCGTAGGTTGTCCCGGGGACTGGCTCCCAACCTTCGGCGCCACCGGTCTCGTAGTACTTGCCTTCGAGAGGCCAGGCGCGCGCTTCATTGCCGCGCAGCGGGAATACCCAGTCCGGGAAGGTCCAGATATCCAGCTCGGAGGCGTGCGTATTACGGATCATGAACAGGCCTTGCTGGAATCTTAAGGTCCAGTCCGGCTGGCCCATCAGGTCGTTGATCAGCGTATTGACGCCGACCTCATTCAGGTTGGTGGAGAAGACTTCGTTCGCCAAAACAGGGATCTCTTGCCCACCCCAGTCGCCTTGATCCATCACCAGGGTGAAGGGCGCTCCGCTGGGCAGGTCGCGCCAGCCGTCGCCATCGGCGTCCACAAAGCCAGCTGCGTCAAAGTGCTCCGCTACCAGATCGGGGTCATACTCAATATAAGTATCGCGCCATTCCTCGTAGACCTCCTGGCCTCTGGCGCTGGCAAAGTGCCAGGCCTGCGGGCTGATGGTGAGGGCGGTAGGATAGCCAATGCCGCCCCAGGCCACGTCGATCAGACGCTGGCGGTCAAGGGCGTGCGAGAGACCAATGCGGAAGTCCTGGTTCTGCAGCAAGGCGCGTATCTCCTCGCAGGTATCCGCATAGGTCGTGCAGTCGTTGAAGTTCATATTAACATTCCAGCCTGGCCAGCTGCCAGCGCCGTTGACTGCACCTGGGTGCAGATAGAAGTCATTGGCTTCGGCCTGCTCCAGCAGGAAGGGGATGTTGGTGGGGTCGTCGGTGCCGCGGAAGCTGGCTTCGAACTTACCCTGGGCAACTTCCAACAGCCGTACCTGAGCATCTTCAATCAATGCGGTATCGATATAATCGATGTAGGGCAGCTGGTTGCCGGCGGTGTCCACTTTCCAGTAGTACGGGTTGCGAGCCAGAATGGTGCGCTCGCCGGGGGTCACGGTTTCTGGACACCAGGCGTGCAGACAGGGGTAGCCGGCGACGTTCATGAGCCAGTCACCACCATAGACAACCTTTTCCAGGTCTTCGTAGGTCTTACCAGCGGTATAGTTGGGGTCTTCCAGGGACAAGAAGTGCTTGGGGCGCTCCATGGGCAGCCATTCCCAGAAGCCCTGGGCTACGATGAAGTTAGCGACAAAATGGGGTTCCTTCCAGGTCATGACCATGGTGTAGTCATCGGGGAACGACACTTCCATCGCGCTCCCATCCGAGTCTCGCCCCCAGAACGGGATAGTGACAACTTTGAAGTCATCGTTAGTCGCCAGCTCCCACCAATACGCCATGTCCACTGCCGGGATGAAATCAACGCCATCGGACCACTTAACTCCTTGGCGGAAATTCCAGGTCAGCATGGTGCCGTCTTCGGAGATCTCCCAGGATTTCACCAGGCCTGGTTCGTAGCCGGTGTAGTCTGGCTTCCAGCGTACGGGCGGATCGTAAACGATCATCTCGATATTGCCCATGCCCTGCCACCAGCTGGCGTTATGCCAGGTGCCGCCGTACTCGCCGACGCCATCCACAGGCGCAACAACCTGGATGTCTTCTTTCACAGGCAGGCGCTCATCGACCGGAGGCAAGTTGCCTGCGGCGACCATCTCAGCCAGCATCGGGGCTTCGCCGTATTCCGAGACTTCTTCCATCACGACTGCAGTGGGTGTGGACTCTACAGCCACAATGCCTGAACCAGCGCTGGTTGGATCTGGCATAGGTTCTTCGGTGGCAGCAGCGGGTGCTTCCTCGGTGGGTGCAGGCGTGGCTGTCGCGCAGGCTGATATAACTAGTGCTAACATGATCAGCAAACTGAGCAGAAGCCAAACAGATTTCTTGGTGCGTTTCATATTCACTCCTCCAAATTACTTGTTGGTATTGAAATATCTGGTATCAAATGGAATTATTTAATCAGGATTATCGTAAATCGTCTCACCTCCTTTCAAAAAATTGCGTCGAGGAAATCCATGGGGTACGATGCGGTGATCAGTGGGGATATTCATGATTAGGCCCAGTCTGCATCTTAAATTCAGCAGGGTGGGGCGGTTGTCTTACGTAACAACAAATTTAACGCTACATATTGCTTCGCCGGCGGTTTTATCTGGTTGCCAAGCAATTCCAATAACACCTGGGCTGCTTTTGCCCCGGAATCGTGGAGACTTTGATCAATCGTGGTCAGCTTATTATACGCTGAGTCGGATATATTATCGTACCCAATCACAGATATTTGCTGCGGAACGCTCAAGCCAACACTTTGAGCGGCATCTAAGACGCCAAAAGCATGGGTATCACTGGCCGCAAAGATTGCAGTCGGTGGATCATCCAGCTCTAAGAGTTGCTTCGCCATCATCTGAGCATTTGTGCGGCCGCGCTCGCCTTCAATCACATAAGTTGGGTTGTAAGGAATTCCGGATTTTTCTAAGACCTCTCGATATCCGCTATATCTTTGCCGCATTGAGGGGTGGAAGGGTGATTCGAGACGATCGCTTAGAAAAGCGATCTTCCGGTGCCCAAGCCCGACCAAATGCCTGGTGGCTATCCGGCCACCTTCGACATCATCTGCAATCACACAATACATTTTTGGATGGTAGGCATCAATTAAAACAATCGGAATTCTGGATTTGGCAAAATACTCGGCTTGTTCATCATTCGGGGGCAAAGATACGATAATTATTCCATCAGCCCGCATCTTGTAGGAAAGATCTTTAAAATAAGCGTTCCTTTGGGCAGGATTATCCACATTGAAGATCACCAAATCGTATTCGCTGTCTGCTAATACGTCTTGAACTCCGTGCAATCGCTCAATATAGGATGGCAATGTGATATAGGGCTGGATGATACCAATTGTCAGGGTGCGTCCAATCGATAATTGTCTGGCAATCGGATTTGGGATGTAGTCCAGTTCATCAATGGCTACTTTGACTTTACCTCGAGTTTTCTCGCTAACCGCTGGATCATCATTGATCACTCGCGAAACAGTACCAACACTGACGTTGGCCAGCTTAGCTACGTCTCGAATGGTAGTAGAAGTCTTTTCTTTCATTAGATTGTAACAATTTGAACCGGTTCAATTCAGGATAGCATAGATTTTTCCGCATGTCAAGAAAATTGCTGACTACTTATAAGGAATCAGATAATATTGGGATTCAATGAATAAAGCTGACCAAGTATCTCGGTTTCATCCGCCCAGATGGTGAACCAAAGATCAATTTCCCCACAACCAAAACTCTTTGAACCGGATTGCAGTCCCTTCTGGGTACGCTCCAGGATAAACCATCCGATTGATGTGGCCGGTGGCGTGGATACCCAGCCACAAAGGCTCCCCAGTGGAAAGCTCGCAACCACCAGCGTATTTCCAGCTTTTCCCATTGCCACTGCAGTAAGCTGAGAGCCAATGACCCCGCCGCTCCAATCGTAATACAGGTTGTTTTGCTTTTAACTGTCCACGTCCAAACACATAATCGTTATTATTCATGAATCCACGCAGAGCAACTTCATGAACACCGCGCCCTCCGACCTCAAGACAGAACCAGTATTTCTCACTTAACCAAACCAGCAGGCCGCCGACGGCTGGTTTGCTGGGAGAGTCAGGCTGGCAGACTGTTTGGATCGTGAAATCGCCTGAGACCAGCTCGTGGCGGAGCAATCGAGGCGCACTGCGATTGATGTGATGAAGGTTGCGCTCGTTGGCAGCCTGAATGACAAAACCGTTCCGCACCAAATTCGAACAATCCTTATACGGATCGGTCCACTCCCAGTGTGGATCCAGGGTGGTCTTGAATAGTTCGTGGTGCATTGGTTGCTTGTCAAGCGGGGCAAGCTCTCTTGGCTCAAGATACCACTGCTTGAACAGGGATGTGTGCACCTCGGGATGCTCCTGGCGAAACCGCTCCACATAGCTGCGGAAATCACCCGCTTGCTCGTAAGATTGTTCAAGGCCGCTTAAAACCTCATTCGCCTGGTAGGGGTTTCGGAAGAGGTTGTTTGGAGCATACTGCAAAGCTGTTTGAAAGGTTTGCAAGGCCTCTTTTTTCATTCCTTGGGCTAGATAAGAACGGCCAATTCCACTCAGCGCCCATTCCTCATGCAAAAAAGGCACTTCTTTGACGATGGTGCCTGCCTTTTCAAAAGAATCTAGCGCTTCCATGCAGGCTCCCTGGCAGAGCAGCGCTTGGCCCTTGTACCAGAATCCAATCGCGTAGTCAGCCTCGTTTGCAAACACAGCCGCTGTTTCAAGGGCCAGGTTGAAACAGCTGAGGGATTCATCGATCTCACCAGTTTGCAGCCTGGAAACGCCCAGGCTCTTCCAAGCCCGGCTGAGGTGTTTTAAGTCTCCAATCTGCCTGAACTGCTCGATCGCCTGGTGATGACTGGCAAGAGCATCCTGAGTATTGCCCTCTTGATAAGAGAGACCACCCGAAAAACTATAATATTCACCTAATGCCCGCAAGTCTTGATTTTCCTCCGCCTTTTGTTTCAGAATCTCCAACCAGCGTCTGGCCTCAGCAACGTTTTTCAAGGAATAGCCATAGAGAGTAATAATATGATCGAAAGCTGGACGTAATTCCACCGAATATGGCAAGCGCTGGATGAACCCTGCAGTTCGTAGCGTAAAATCTATAAATTTATCGTGATCACCCAACTGCGAGCAGCCCACTGCAACGAGTTGATTCATCAATGCGACTTCGCTAGATTCGGGATGACTTCCCAGCAACGCCAGGCCTTCTTCCCCCAGATGAATCGGCTCTTCAAATGTATTTCGCCAGATTAGTGTTTCTCCCAGCCAATAGAACAGCCGTGTCAATTCTTCGGGCGGCAGTCCTATCTGCCGCCCAATGGAGATGGCAGCCCGAAACTGTTTCTCAGCCTCTTGCACTTTTCCGACTCCAAATTGGATCTCCCCAAGACCGCGCAGAACCTCCAGCTTCCATTCAGCCAGAGATTTCTCCAAAGGGACGCATACCAGCTCGTCCGGCTGATCCATCAGGGTAAGTGCATGCTGGAAGGCCTGAACTGCCTCGGCATTGGCGTGAATACGCTGAGCCTCCTGGGCAGCTAACATGGTATGGATAAAGTCTTTTTGACAGTCTTTGGCTTGCCGATAATGGTAGGCGATCAAACCATGATATTGCTGCAGTACATTCTCAGCAACAATCTGCTCCAAAACATTGGCGACGAATCGGTGCAGATCCTCGCGCTGCAAACTCAAGATGCTATCATAAGCCGCTTCGCGAATCATGTTGGAGTTAAACGCATATTCACGGCCCAAATCGGGTAATATTCCACGTTCGACTATCAATTGTAGCCGCTGCATGTCAGCCAGCTGCGCCCGCAGATTGCTGCCTTGATTTACCAGCTTTTCCAGGACATTGAACCAGAATATCGAGCCAATAACTGAAGCCATCTGAAGGACCCGGCGCTCTTCTATGATTAAACCGTCAATGCGCGCCATCAGCAGGCTTTTCAGGCTGTCAGGAAGTGAGAGTGGGATTTCGTCTTGGATTGCCTGCCACTTTCCGGATTGGACATCCCGTTTAAGTTCGCCTCGATCGATTAGCGAGCGAACCAGCTCCGTCAGGTAGTATGGGTTCCCGTTCGATTTTTCAATAATCTGTTCCCGGGCATGCTCCGATAAAGCATCTGGGCCAATCATCCGCTGGATCAAGTCGAAGCTCTGCGATTCCGTCAAGGGCAATAGATTCACGCCAGCCAACCGGTGGGCATACTCTGTTTCCACAAAGTGTTTGAAATTCCAGGCAGGAGCTGTTCTTTCTGGACGGAACACAATCACAAACAGGGTCCGTTCCTGAACACACAGGGGCAAACAGAACTTCAACAGCTCCAGTGAAGTTTCATCAGCCCATTGAATTTCAGTAAACACAATCACCAGAGGGTTTTTGCGGGCCATGATTTCCAACCAACTGCGCACTGCTATAAAGAACCGCTGGCGCAGCCCTTCGGCATCCAGGTGTTGAATGTGATTCGCATACGGGTCTTCCAGCGGTAGAGAAAGGAAGGCTGCCATGTAGGGATAGTATTCAACAAAACCATCTCCCCAAAACTCGATTGCCTTACTCCGCAAACGCTGGAGGGCCTCCTCGTGGGAAACCCAATGACCCAGACCCAACCAGCGCTGCCACATATCCACCCACATCGAATCGGGCAGTGTTTGGCCGTAAGACCGGCAGCGACCTTGCAGCCAGGTGAGGTGATACTTTTCGTCTCCTAACAAGGCTGTGTCGCATTCAACCCGCAGACGGGCCTCTAAAATCAGGCGAGATTTTCCCATGCCAGCTTCACCACTGATCAGGGTAATGCCGCCGATCCCCTGGCGCAAGTTTGCAACGCAATGATCGATGGAGGCCAATTCACGGTCGCGCCCAACCATCGGGATCCACAATCCCAGGGTTTGCAGACGACTTTCCTGCTCGGCTTCTACCGCCGGGCTGATCGGCTTGTAGACAGCAACCGGCTGGGCAAGACCTCGGATGGGAATCTCGCCCAGAAATTTCCATTTGAAGCGCGATTCAACCAGCCGGTAGGTGTTTTCGCTGACAAGAATGCTGCCGGGTTCGGCGGCTGCTTCCAGACGGGCAGCCAGTGTAACAGCTGCCCCCATAGCAGTATCTTCGCGATGTTGGGCATCAATGCCGATATTGGTGGTGATGACCTCCCCTGTATTGACCCCAACTCGCACCAAAAGCTGGATGTTATGGCTCTCCTCCAGTTCCGCCGCGTGCAGTTTAAGCTCCTGCTGCATCACCAGGGCAGCTAACACAGCCCGCTCAGAGTCATCCTCATGCGCCAGCCGCGCCCCAAAGAATGCCACCAACCCGTCACCGCGAAACTGGTCAACGATCCCCCCAAACCGGTAAATGGCGGCCGACATAATTTGCAACACCTGATTCATCACCTGCACCCAGGTTTCAGTGCCGGTCTGTTCCAGAATTTGGGTCGAGCCCTTAACATCTGCAATCAAGACCGTAGCCTGACGGCGTTCGCCGCTCAGGGTACTCGGAGCAGGCTGAGCACTGGCATCCACATTTACCACTAGATCTTCAGCTGGTTTATCCTCTTGTAAAGCTGGAGCCGATTCGAGAAGAGATGCAACGGTCTCGGTTTTATCTGGTGTAAGTGCGAATGCCATGCCACAATGCCCGCAAAACCGGTAATCTAGCGGTGAATGATGGTGGCAGTTAGGGCAGGTCTGGCCCAATTTGGCCCCACACTTTCCACAGTAGTTCATCTCTGGAGGAGAATTAAAGTCACAGTTCAAACATTGCATGAAGCCAATTATACAGCAGGTAATCCAGTGACGATCGCCTTGGACTG
>CAVORW010000006.1:0-284598 GCA_963698715.1 uncultured Chloroflexia bacterium
GAGTTCACTTGCTCCCAAAACGCAGAATGATTTTTATACGGAAACCGCATATGCAATTGATGCAAAAAATAAATCCAGTAATTTAGATACTTACGAAAGTCCAATGTGGCTATTCATCACAAATCCTGTACCACGAGTTCTTTGGCCTGATAAGCCTCGTCCAGAAGTGATTTGGTTTTATAGTTATTATCGTCGAGGAGTAGATATTTGGAAGACTGGAGGCAAATGCATTGCCCTCAGTTGTCGGTCAATATTATATTATCCTAGGAAGCTTAGGTGTCGTCTGGGGTGGGATTTTGTTTGGAATAATCGTCGGATGGCTGGGAAAAATATTAAATAATAGCCAATCAGTTGAAGCAACGATGTTTTCTCTATCAGGAATGGCATATATATTTGTTTCCTTCCGATATTTTGGGCCAGGGTTTCATTACTCGACCATTATATTAGGTCTTCTAATATTATTCTACTATGGTCTAAATAAAAGAAATAGGGGAACCCGAACAACCTTAGGTCAATAACAATTATCAAAAAAATAATTTTGCGCTAACAAAATCGATTATTCAAGAACATTGAAATGAAAATAGGAATTAATTTATTGCCCTACAGTTTTGGTAAACATGGAGGAGCCGAAGTCTATATTCGCAATTTAATCCGCGCACTTTCAGAACTGGACGACAATAACCATCAATTTGTTCTTTTCGTGACACCTAGGGGGAAAGGCCAATATCTTCCCGTTAATCCAAACCATTTCGAAGAGATTGTGTTACCAGAATGGAGTGCAATTAATAGGGTATTTCGGATTACTGCCGAGCAGTTTGTATTACCCGGTCTTCTCAATCGTACTAGTATCGATTGTCTTTTTTCGAATTACGCAGTGCCAATATTTTCTACAATACCTCAGATTGTCAATGTTCACGATATGATCTACAAACGAATGCCAAAGACGATGGAAAAATCAAAAAGAATTTATTGGCAATTGATGATTTAACTCTCCATTAAAAAGAGCAAAAAGGTAATGACGGTTTCCCAAAGCTCGTATAATGATATCGTTGAATACTTCCCGTATGCTGCCCAGAAAATTGTTGTAAGTAAAGAAGGGGTTGATTATTCTTTGAGGGAATTTCGTGATGTAGACCCGGCGATTGTATATGATCAGTTTGATATAATTTCCCCGATGATTTTAAGTGCAGCGACGTTTGGTAAGCACAAGAATATGCCGAGATTGGTACGAGCATTTTCTAGAGTTCTAAAAGTATTTCCAGATTATAAGCTAAGTTTAACTGGTGGTGCTAACACCAAAGATGCAACAATAGAAAGAGAATATCTGGATAGGCTGGTGAAGAGGTTGGATATCCAAGAATCAGTTTTGTTCACTGGATATATCTCTACTCAGCTTTTAGCAGCGTTTTATCGATCTGCATCAATTTATGTCATGCCCTCCCTTTATGAAGGTTTTGGATTATCAGTTTTGGAAGCTCAGTATTTCGAGGTTCCTGTGGTTTGCTCGAACATCCCTTCTTTAGTAGAAGTTGGAGGTCGTGGCGTGTTTCATGTAAATCCATTGGACGAATTTGATATTGCTCAAGGTATTATATATTTGTTGTCAAACCCGATCAAACGAAATCAGTTGATAACTTTGGGTAAGGATAATTTGAAGAAATATGACTGGGAGCGTTAGCTGCTTCCGAATTTCTTAGTATTTGTGACAAGGTTTGTAAACAAATAGAATAATATTTTAAAGCAGAAAAGAAAAGAAGGTAATCCCCTTAGGCTATAGAAACAACGATGGTGCCTAAGCTCAAGTTCGTACCTGAATTGTAGTAAACAAATTATTGTTAGTGTGTCTTAAGCGTCCAATAACTCAAAAAATCTTCTTCTAATTCGAAAATTATTCCCATCAGTGGACGATGCCATATTTCTAAATGTTGCTTCATCCAATAAGATGACATCGATTGTGGCGGATACTCTTCTTGCATCAGCGGTTAAATTAAAAAAACCCATCTTGGATAAAATATTATAACGAGGCGAACAATGTACCTCTTGGGCGTTGTCGGAATTGGACCGAATTGGCGAGCTGTTTTATCAAGACACAATCGACGCTGTTCTGCTAGAAAATGGCGCTCTGGCACGCTTTTCAAACTACGCTCCGGGGCTTTTCAATTTCGGGTGATTTTGAGTACTGTAATAAAATTTTCTGACTTAGGAAAAGTTCATGATATATTAATTTCCCAGGGCTATGTTCCTAAAATCCACAAGTGGTGACTCCCATTATCTAACAAACGCAGCCCGTAAATCCGGACGAATTGAGACAGCACAAATTTAGCAACTGATGAAGAGCTCAGGGTAAACATACAATGGGTGTTAGTCGCCAGACGCTGGTTCAAATCCATCAATTCAAAGATTTATTCCGATCTGCTTGCAGAGGGCATGCGCGTAGACGGGTCGAAGTTTAAAATATTAAATAATGAAGATTTTCTGCTGCAGTTATGTTTGCATAATGCGGCTCACGCGTATGTTCGTCCTCCAGGAATTCGGCTATACCTCGATATCGATTGGTATCTTCAGAACTTTGATGTGAACTGGGAGCGATTTTTGGGAAAAGTAGTGCACTGGCGGGTAAAGGCAAAAGCTTATTGGTCGTTAGCGATCACTAAAGAGTTATTCCAATCAGATATACCTGAAAGAATTCTGAGAAATCAAACCATATCAATGGAACCAAATTATAGTGAAAAAGATACTCCAAAACAGAGGATTTGAGAGATTGGGGTGACGGGATATGCACCGTCTGGAATTTTGATTAACGATTTTGCTTTACGACAACCCGATGGATTTTTTTGAGAGCTTAATTTATTCCAAAGTAATTAAACTTAAAAGTATACAACTTCCAAGATTGCAGTCTGTTCGAATTGTCACGGATTATATATTAGCCCAATAAATTGAAAAACACTATTGATGTTCTCCTGACTTACGCCTGGTGCCGAACGGCTTACGTGGCATTACGCAGCCTGAACCGGGATCGGCCTGCGGGTCGGGGTGGCTGACACCCGCCGCTTGGGCATGAGCCAGGCTTCACGCTTTAAAACTTGCGTCTTTACTTATGCTCCACCTCTACAGCAGCCGGAAGTCTTCCGTTAAAATACGTCGCCACACTGTTGGAACGTACAGGCGCACATTTTATTTTGCCTGGGTACTATGAAACCGAAATCCTGGCCCGTTTTCGCAGCCGGCTCCCGGCTGGTGTTATTTTACCAGTGGCTCCCGTTAAAAGCTCGAGCTGACGAACAACAAGGCCTGCATGATCGAATATGTGGATCGTATCGGGCTGCCGGTTCCAGATCTAGTGGGTTGGCATACTCTCCCAGAATTGGAGCGTTTGCTTCGAAACACTACCAACCCCAAGGCGGTTAAATTGAGGAGAGGGGACAACAGCGCCAAGGGGGTGTTTTATCCTCGGTCAGCCGCCGAAACGATCCGGATGTGCGAGGAGCTGATAGAGCGCTACCAATTATCCCCGGCAGCGCTACCCAATCGTTCAGGAGCGGGTGGCAGGGGGAGGGCCGGGGTGTTTCCTGTTTGTACTGGCAGTGAGCTGGCTGGCTTCATTTACACATCGCCGGCTGCGCGAAAAACTGCCAGCGGCAGCACCAGTACATTACGAGAATCCAGAATCAACCCTATCCTGGAAAAGATTGCGTATCGTTTGTTGGACGATCTGGACGGGCACGGGCTGGCGATGGTTGAATTTAAATATGACCCGGCTACTGGCAAGCCTGGTTTATTGAGGTCTACTCCAGATTGTGGGGCTCTATCCATCTGGCGGTAACTGCTGGGGTGGACTTCCCAATGCTCTATATTTAGCAGCAACCCAGGGGCCCGAAGCTGTCCACAGCCGCTCGGTTCATCAGCGTGACGGACTTATCGCTCGTTGGATCATTGGAGAGGGGCATACCGCCGCCGCCGGAGAATTACGGTATGGCCGTTTTTCTTCGGCTTTCAAAGCCCTGTTTCCTGGGGGTGCCGATACGCTGGATGACTGGCGATGGGATGATCCTGCAGCATTTTTTGGACAGGCAGCTTATTACTTGGATGGTTTTTTAAGGTCGCGGCAGCCTGAATCCTGAGATTGATGGGATGCTGGGCTGATGCGGCATTATGGCTGGTATGATGATAAATAATCTGTTCGCGACCATTTGCATGCTGGCAGAAAACAGGTAAGGAACCAGTCAGGAGAAGGTAATTTGGGTCTGGCAACACAATACGAGATTGAGTTTTCTAGATTTTTGGGAACTGAACAGAGGTCTTTTGCCTTTTGGAAAGGACGAGTCGCTCTGTATGCCATCTTGCGGGCGTCTGGGATCGGTCCTGGCGATGCAGGTGATCTTGCCGGGGTTTACCTGTGTTGTGGTTCCGAATGCGATCCGGCTGGCTGGTGCGCGGCCTATTTATGCAGATATCCCTGAAAACTCTTACAATATTGACCCAGCTGGCATTTTGCAGGTCATTACATCTCGAACTAAAGCCATTATTGTTCAGCACACCTTCGGAATACCTGCCTGCCTCGATGAAATCACCTCGATCGCCAGAGAGCGAGATCTGTGGGTTGTGGAAGACTGCGCCCATGCCCTTGGATCCAGTTATGCAGGGAAACATGTGGGCTTATGGGGCGATGCGGCTTTTTTTAGTACACAATGGTCGAAGCCTTTTACCACCGGCTTGGGGCGTGGCTGTAACCACGGATCCTGCTCTAGCTCGTGGACTTGCACAATTGCAGGGGGAGCATCAACTTCCACCTGTATCTGCAAGGTTTAGAGACTTCGGTTTCAATACTGGCTATATCAACAATTCTTTTCGCCTCAAAGATTTTGGTTGGCCAAGGGTATTTTGAGGAGTTTGGGTAAGCATGGCCTTTTTGTCGGTTCATCCAGCGTGGCTGAATTAGAGGGCCAGCTGCCTGTGGATCATGGCTGGGTGATGCCTACCGCACAACAGGAATACGGACTCCGCCAACTGAGTGAATTGCCGAGCTCAAATCGAATGGCGATGTCAGCTTGGAGAGTTCTATGACCAGCAACTGAACGAGGCGGGTTTGCCTCTGGCCAAACGAACCGCTGAAGCTACTTTGCTGCGTTATCCAATTCTTGTACAAAACAAACAAGAATTGCTGGAGAAAGCCCGCCGGGATCGCATAGAACTTGGGTCGTGGTTCAAGTCCCCTCTACACCCGATAGAGCTTAAACAGCATAGAATATTTGATTATACAATTGGTCAGTGTCCAAATGCTGAACGTGTATCTCAGCAAATTGTAAATTTGCCAATGCACAAGAAAATAAGCCTTGACGATGTCCGGTTGGTTACTAAATTTTTGGTGAATTAGGATGACTGATTGTAAGCTGATTAACGAGTTCCTCATTTCCTTGGAGAGTAATTGTCCGAGGTTGACAAAGATTAGCTAATAATCATCTCCCAACCTTGACCGACGCCCAATAACGAACGCTTTTCAACCCCTTCGATTATATTGAATTCGGCTGGGATATTCGAACTTTTCAGTTGTTCTTCCAGCAGGAAATCCAGTGAACCATTGCTGGTTGATGCCCCGGCCCGGGTTTCTAGCACGTCAGCGATCGCCAGGTGTGTGCATTACCTTGCGTTCGGCCTCCTGAATGTTCGCCGTTATGGCTGGGCCTTGGGGTATGAAAATGCGAGCCGGAGCATCAGTCTCCGGCTCGCCAGTTAATCTAACTTTGCTGAGATGTATCTATTCTAGGGGCTCAGCACCACATAGACCGGGCGGTAATCTACATAGAGCGACTGGCTTGTGCCCTGGTAGTTGCCCAGCGTATCGTAGATGCCCTGTGGGACTGCTGGCAAATTGATCGTCGAAGATTGGCCGAGCGTGGTCCACAGCAGCCAGACCCGCTTGCCTGGGAAGCGCAGTTCGTAGCCACGCACGGTCGAGTTGAGGCTCAGATCGCTGATGCTGGTGGCGTCGCTCATCATCTGGTGGGCAAACTTGTAAGCGTCGTAGGCAGGATTGGCGGTTCCATCCGACTGCAGGAGCGAGGTATTGCGCCAGGTCGGGGTAACTGTATACCAGATATTGGCCTTCAGACCGGCCTTGATAGCATCGGCATAGGCTCTGGCAAGATAGTAGGCTTTGGTCAGTTCGAAGTTCGCATCGCAGCCCTCCGTGCACAGCAGGGCCACCTCAGTATTCATTAAGGGTTTGTGCCCGAAACCGTATTTGTTCAGCACACTGCGCAGAAAAGTGGCTTTATTTACTAGGACGGCGTGGTTGGCTTCACTGGCGGCGAAGTTTATATTGCCAAAAGAGCCCAGCTGACTGTTGTAATAGTCATAGGCATGGAAGCTTACGGCATCGAAGTAATTGCCGCCGCCGTCCACCAGCACACCTTCCAGGTATTTCGCCGGGGTGCAGTCCTTGGTTTGACCGTTGATGACCGGTGGATTGTTGGGATCGCAATCCAACAACAGGCCGCCTAACAGCACCTGGGACTGCGAGTCGGCGGCTTTTACAGCTGGATAGACCTGTTTGATGACCTTGGCGTAGTAGCGTCCGCCATAGTAGCGGGTATCTGACGGATCGCCCCAGCACCCGAATACAGTTGTCTGGGTGTTGACCGGAACATCCATCTCATTTTGGATTTCCCAATGTTTGATGTAGTAGGGCGCCTGGCTGTAGCGCGCAACGACATCCTTAACGAAATTGGCAAAAGCTGGAATATCCTCATCCTGAATTGGGCCGCAAACTGAACCTGGCACTTTTTGAGCCCAGGTAGGCGTCTCGCGAATGATAGCGATGACTTCCACGCCGTGCGAGTGCATATCCTTAACCATCGTTTCGAAGTTTGCCAGCGCTCCCCAATTGCGAACCCCTGGGCTGGGTTCGATATCGGCCCAACTAATCGCATTTAAGCGGGCCCAATACATACCGGCATTTTTCATATTCGCCAGCCCAGTGGATGTGCCCGCAAACTCAGCCCCGAAGATGGATTTATCGGGGAATGTCTGGGTAAGCAATGGCAGGTAGACGCTATGGGCTGCTTGAACTGACTGTGAGCTCGCCTCCGGGTCAGGTTGGCCCGTTGTCCCTGAAGACGATAGGGCTCGCCCGGGCAATAACAATCCAAGAAACGCCAGGATTAGGACAAATGATAAGTGTTTCTTCATACATAAAATCCTTATGTTTTCTTTACCATTTAAGCTGCAAAAAGTAATACAGTTTCTAAAAATGATTGCAGAATCGTAAATTTGTGCAAGTATTCATTGGAGTTTATATCACATACTGACTGGTATAGGCTTTACAGATTCGACATTTTGGGTTAAGGGTTACTTAAGGCTTTTGAAGGGCAGGATAATTTCCAGTGCCTGGTTCCATCTTCCATTCGACAGTCCACCATTGGTGTGATCAGCGCGCATCCCGTATTCACGTAATTCAGGTCTATGACTATCTCCTCAATATTCAGCTGCTGGCAGGTCGCAGCTATTTTACCATTGTAAATATCGTCAACCTTGTGGGCCTGAGTTCTAGGGTCTCATACCCGAGTTAGGATGGTAATATGTTACCTATCGCCGTAGACAAGTCCTGGAGATAGGTTGGCGGGTATATTTATGGGGCTGGTTTGTGACTGACGTAAGAATATATACAGGCTGCGGCGAATACTGAGATAAAATACGGTAAGGAGATTGCGATGAAAGCGGTGATTCTTGCAGGTGGTAAAGGAACACGCCTGGCGCCATATACCAAAATACTTCCAAAACCCCTGATGCCGATTGGTGATATGCCAATTCTCGAAATACTGCTGCGCCAGATGAAGCGTTACGGGATCGAAGATGTCGTCCTGACAGTCGGGCACCTGGCCCATTTGATGGAGACCTTCTTTAAAAATGGCAGGCATCTTGGGCTTAATATCTCTTACAGTTATGAAGATCAACCGCTTGGTACTGCTGGCCCACTCTCCCTGGTGCAAGGACTGGATGAAACATTTCTGGTTAGTAATGGAGACGTGCTGACGACTCTCAACTTGCAGGACCTTGTCCAGGCCCACCGCCAGTCCGGGGCTGCAGCTACAATTGCCACTCATGCGCGCCAGGTGAAGATTGACCTGGGTGTTGTCCAGTTTGACGGGGGGCATCGAGTTACTGGATATATAGAAAAACCTTGCTATGATTTTTTCGTCAGCATGGGCGTTTATGTTTTTGAGCCGCGCGTGCTTGCTTATATTCCTGAGAACCAGTATCTGGATTTTCCAGATCTGGTGCTGACATTGATTGAAAATGGCGAAGTGGTCAACGGCTTTCCATTTGACGGCTACTGGCAGGATCTGGGCCGGCCGGATGATTACGAACAGGCTCTTAAAGACTTTGAAGCTCTGCGTCTTCAGATCCTGGGAGAGTGACGGATGGAACAGATCGATACGATTGCATGGCGCGTCCCGCTGGCTGACCTCGATTATGGTGAACCTGAAAAGCAGGCTGTCCTTGAGGTTCTCGACAGCCGCTGGTTAACGATGGGCGCGGTAACCCAGTCTTTTGAGAGCCAGTTTGCCAGCCTGGTTGGTATCCGGAAAGCCTTTGCAGTCTCGAACGCCACAGTCGCTTTACATCTGGCCTGCCTTTCCCTGGGGATTGGCCCAGGGGATGAGGTGATTTTGCCCTCCCTGACCTTTGTGGCCAGCGCTAACGCCGTACTATATACCGGCGCGGAAGTCAGGTTTGTTGATATCAGTGGAGCGGCCGACTTAAACATCGATCCGGACAAGATCGAAGCGAGCATCACACCCAGAACCAAGGCCATCATGGTCGTTCATTATGGCGGCTATCCTTGTCAGATGGAAAAGATCTGCGCGATCGCCAAACGCCATGGCCTGGCAGTCATCGAGGATGCAGCCCATGCCCCGGGAGCGAGCTTAAATGGACGAGCGTTGGGCAGCTGGGGAGATACGGGTTGTTTTAGTTTCTTCTCCAATAAAAACCTTTCTACTGGAGAAGGCGGTATGCTGGTGACGGATCGGGAAGATCTGGCCGAGAAGGTCGGGCTGCTGCGCTCGCATGGGATGACCAGCCTGACCTGGGATCGCCATAAAGGTCACGCATACACCTACGACGTGGTTGAGCTGGGGTATAACTACCGGATCGATGAAATCCGTTCTGCATTAGGGCTGGTTCAATTGAAAAAGCTGGCTGCCAATAATGCCCGCCGCAAAGCAATTACTGAAAAATATTGGGACGAATTCTCACGGTTGAACGCGGCTTTGGAACTGCCATTTAGAACTACAGCCGGCGAACCTGCGTATCACATTTTCCCACTTTTGCTGCCGCCTGGTGGTAACCGCCAGGCCTTTATCGATCGGATGCGTTCGGCGGGCGTTCAAACCAGCATCCATTATCCCCCGATCCATCAATTCACTTATTACCAGCAACGCTTCCCTGGGTTGCATCTACCTCAAACCGAGCAGGTTGCTGCCCGCGAAATTACTCTGCCGCTTTACCCAGGCATGAGCTCTGAACAAGTTGAAATTGTGATTGATGCAGTCGAGCAAGCCTTTGCGGCGCTTTAATCCTTACCTTTCCCCAATTCTAAACCTGGAGTTGTGGGTGGTCGCGTTGGCTGTGGCCGCCAGTATGGTCGATACATCTCTGCTGCCAGCCTCTGTGTTCATTGCCCTGGTTTTTTGGCCGCTGCGGTGGCTTGCTACAGGCCGGATAAGCCTCCGGACGCCCCTGGACTGGCCGGTACTTGTACTCGGTGTGATGCTTTTCATTTCAGCCTGGGCTACGGCGATCCCAGATGTAACTTCGATTCAGGTGTGGCGGGTATTCAGCGGGATTGTGCTGTTTTATGCTGTGGTCAATTGGGTGGATTCAGTCAGGAAGCTGAAGCTCTTGCTGCTGGGAATTGCAGCGGCCGGTTTGGTACTGGCAGGCATTGCACCGTTCAGTGTGGCCTGGTCGGTAGGAAAGCTGCCCTTCATCCCAGCCGCAGTTTATGATCGATTCGTGATACTGTTTGTGGATTTTATCCATCCCAACGTGTTGGGGGGCAGCTTGGCCCTGCTGCTGCCGCTGATGATTGCCTGGCTGCTCTTTGATTTCAGCCAAATGAGCTGGCTGAGCCGGATCGGGGCAGGGCTGGCGATTCTTGCAGCCGGAAGCGTTTTGATTTTATCCGCTGCGCGGGGAGCCTGGCTGGGGCTGGCCGGCGCTGTTCTGATGTTGATTGTGCTGCGTTGGCGTTGGGGCTGGATTGGGCTCCTGGCTGCCAGCGCGATCGTGGTCGGGCTGGCTTACCAGCGTGGACCTCAGACAATGGTTGAATACCTTTCATCCAACAGCGCTATCAGCGGGCTGGATGGGCGGGTAGAAATTTGGTCCCGTGCGATATTTATGATTCAAGATTTCCCATTCACAGGGATTGGAATGGGGTCGTTTGGCCAGGTGGCGGACGCCCTATATCCCTTTTTCCTGAACTCTGCCAGCATTCCTCATGCCCATAATTTATTCTTGCAGATTGCAGTCGACCTGGGCATTCCTGGTTTGATCGCCTGGTTATCTATGCTGTTAATTGTGATTGCTATGTCCGGGAACTTGATCCGCACAGGAAGCCGGCAGAGCGAACCCTTTTGGCAAGCCCTTGGCGCAGGACTGCTGGCATCATCCCTGGTGCTGGTTGTGCACGGAACGATCGATTCAGTGGTTTGGGGTATGGTCAAACCAGCACCTTTGGTATGGCTGTTGTGGGGCCTGGCAGTGGCAAGCTGGCAAATCGCTGCAAGCGAAACCGTTTAAATCATAGACAGATATTGGGGGTTGGGCATCCAGAATGAAGTCTTGAATGCAAGCATCGCTTCAACAGGCACCGCGTGAACGCATCAATGGTAACCCTGATCGCTTACTGTTGGAGCGCTGAGTTCTGAAGAAAATGCAGGATTTGGGTGATTCCATTCAGATTATGTTCCCAGTCGGTGTCGCGATGATTCCTTAATTCGACCTCGATAGCTGGGATGTCTTGGGTTGCTAACCAATCGATCGCATTTCCTGAGACTGGATATCCGATAAACTTGAGCTCGAACGGATAGTCGGCGGCCTTGGCGTATATTTCAGCCAGGGTGTCTGATGGGGCATGGCGGGTACCGCACCCGCCAGCATAGACTGCCGGAACGGCGCTGTGCCAAAAGACCACCCCAGCCATAGGGGGTGCGCGAAGAAAATCGCGCAGGATTTGCGTCTCGACCTCTGAGAAAGGTGCTTCTCCCGCGCTAACTTTTTGGTTTCTCCAGATTCCATCCGGCTCCCAATTGCAGTCCCAATTTCGGTTAAGGTCCACTTCCCGGGAATTGAAACGACCTGAGACGGTATTTGTGTTTACTTCCTTGAGGGAAAAACGTCCGGTATGCCCAATCACCCTGATCTGACCATCCGGGTTGGCAGCCGGGATGATAAACAGGCTGATTTCTGGTGGAACCTGTTCAGGATGGTTATTGAAATAATCGATGGCCCGATAGGCCAAAAGAATTGTGTTCCATTCGTACCCGCCATGTATCCCGCCAATGAAAGCCAACCGTACTGGACCCGTTCCGAACCGAAATACCTCAATTGGCCATCCTTGGAGAGAGTGCCCGAGGATAAGCGTAGATGAATATGTTTGGGTTGCTGTAGGAGCAAGTGTGTGAGTGGCTGTGGGGACGGTTGGAGCCAGGGTTTGGGTCGCAGGCAAACTTGTGGGCGTGAAAGTGGATGTGGCTGGCGTGGTCGCTGTAGGCGGAAGAGCTATTTCCATCACAATCGTGGTCGGGGTGGATTCCGTTGTAGGGGGAGATGCGCCAGAATACGAACAGGCAGCCAGCACCGCTGGTATAAAGGCCGCGATCAATAAACGCACATTTTTGGCTGATAACCGGAGGTAGTGCAAAGACCCGTTCCTCACTGCCTGTAAATTTTGAGCAATTCCTGGACCGCCTTGAGATTGTTCTCTGGGTCAGGATTACTATAGTCTGGCAAGAGGACTGAAATGGCAGGGATACCCTGGGCGTCCAGCCAGTTCGTAGCATCGCCATTGACTGCATAAGCTTCAAATTTGGCTACTTTATAACCCGCCGCACTTCCATAAATCTGGGCAAGTGACTCCGAAAAAAGGCTTTGCTGCCCGCAGCCTCCTGGCGCGGCCATCCCGCCTGCGGCTCTGGCTTCCCAGAAAACGACCCCCACTGGCTGGATGCGAAGGAAATATTCCCGCAGAACTTGAGTTTCGAGCTCTGAGAATGGTTGGCTGCCTCCGCTGATGGTTTGTGAACCCCAGGTGGCGTTTTGCCTCCATTCGCAATCCCAATTCCGGTTTAGATCGGTACCGCTGCTATTCAGACGTCCAGAAATCTCCCCAGGGGCGAAGGGGCTGTCCGGATTTGCGTTGGTGATGATATGCAGCTTCACCTCTGCCGGGATCTGATCCAGACGGCTCTTATAGTAATTTGCGATATATTCGGCTATCTCGACCGTGGCGGGTGCAAAACCGGCGTGCAACCCCCCAACCAGTACGATATTTCGTGTTCCCGTGCCAAGTTGGGCAGCCCAGATCTGCGTTCCCCTGGCGGTCTGTCCGATGATAAGCTCTCGGATGGGACTGGCCAGTGCAGTCTGTGTAACCTTGATTGCATCCAACTGGGATTGTAGGGTGGCAGCCGAAGCCACATTCTGCTCGGTGGCGAGGATATTGTTCGTTGGGGCTGGCGTGAGGGCTGTTCCGCGCGGGGTTGGGGTAGCTGTTTGCGTGAATTTTGCTGAAGCTGGAGAAGTAAGCTCAAAATTGGCGATCGTGGCGTAGGCAGCCTCTGCTGTGAACATGATCAATTGCGCCTGCACGGCTTTTTCTGTTGAGGCGGCTTCCAATGCGGAAAGGGTGTTTACAGAATCACCGAAAATTGTATTGGCTGTCACGCGCGAGTTCTGGACGGCGCTTAAAGCGTTGTCTGCACGGGCAGCTTCGGTTTGGGACTGATTGATTACACCGGCTAGCAGCAGGAAGAAGATAAAGGCAATGCTGGCTACCCCGATCGCCAGAAAGCGTGTCTTTCGCTGTTGGGCGTTTTCCCATCCCTGATTGGATTGGAGGATTGGGTCTATAAAACGATCATGGACCAACTCATACCACCTGCCTCCGGCCCGGCTCTCGCCTCTTAACAATTGACCTTCCAGCAGCATGACAATCTCATTCGGGATGCCACCAGTGGTGTTATCACCCATGAAAGCGAAGCCCCGTGTCTTGGCCTCGGTTATTAACTGGTTGGCGAACCAGGCGCGCAGCTTTTTCTCGCTCACTCCGGCCTTAGACTGACGCAGGGCTTTCTGAAGGCTGGCTTCGTAGAAATCAGCCAGTGCCTGGTTGACAAATATGGCCAAGTCCTGGCCGCGCGCCAGCCGGTGAAGATCATTCAGAGTAACCTTATCACCTGGCAAGCCCTTGATTTCCTCCCACAGCTGGTAGCAAACCACCTGGAGCTGAACTGGCTCAACGAATTCGCCCGGCACAAAATGAGCCTTGTCGCTCTCCTTATGGCCAGCACTGATTTGGCTCAGGTTTTCAACCAGTTCTTTGGCCGCCTGTGGCTCGAATGGCCGAATACTGGCAACCGGCTGTGTAACAGCCTCCAGGGCGGCATCCACTGTTAAACGCTGCATATAGTAGCGCACCCGCAGCCCACCTGGCAGCATGGAAGCGTAAGGGTCTAAACCGGCGATGTGATCTTCCCGCATCGAGAGGACTACCCACAGATATGGGTCCTCTGCCATAGCATCTGCCAGCTGCTGCAAGAAATCCTCCCGCTTTTTCCAGGCTTCAGGATGCGTAGTAAAAAGCTCTTCAAATTGATCGATTATCAGTACCCGCGGCAATACCTGATAATCACCTGTGCCTTGCGAGAATTCCTGTTCTTTATGTTTTGCTGGCGGGGTCGATGTACTTGGATCGGTAGGGGGGTGGTAGATAAATTCTTTTCCATCAAAAGCCAGATTCCCCAGGAATTGCGCCAAGCGCAACCCCTTAAAGCGTAAGGGTTCGTCAGCACCCATATCCAGCTTGAGCATCAGGTTCGTGGCGAAAATATTATCCACCTCTACGCCAGGGAGTAGCTCACCGCTGACCCGTCCGATAGGCAGCACTTCAAAGTGCTTAGCTTCTAATCCGGGAACCAGGCGGGTGTTGATCAAGGATGTCTTACCCGCCCCAGACTGGGCATAAAAGAGCAGCAGGCGCTCAGAGCTAACCAGCGATAGCAGATCGCGCCCTTCTCGTTCTCTGCCGAAGAACTTATCCTTCTCCTCCCGCAAGAAAGGCCGTGGACCAATGTAAGGATTTTGACCTGGTTGATTCATAACTCCCCTTGTGTCCATTTATTATACTCATCGCACATCTGGTAGATGAACTCATTAGTGTCACCCCAGCGGATCGTGAAAATATCCCGGAAATAATCCTCCAGGTATTGGCGAGCCTGGTCTGTTTTCAGGTTCCTGGCGATTTGTTCCGGGCTCAGCTGCACCAGCAGGCTGTAGGGTCGCAACGGACTGTCCCGGATCATACGGAATATGACCCGAAAGTCCCAATCTTGGAGCCGGTATCCCATAAGGATCAGCGAAGAAGCCTTCAAGGCAGGTCGCAAATAAAGCGGTATGATCGGATTTCTGGTGTTCGTATCCTGAAGGATGCGCATCAGGTAGTCCAGATAGTCGCCTTCACTGAGCACCAGCGTGGATGGGTAGCGTTCCCAGCCGAACAGGTGGAACACGACCGGGTTGTTCACACTCGGAACCAGATCGTGTTGGGTCTGGTGATCGGGATCCAGGTTGGCCGGATCTCCAGACCAGAAGCATATTTGGGTCCGGGGTGGGCGATTTTCCGCCTCGAGGGCGCGTTCCAGAAAATCATAGTGACTGGTGGTAAGGTAGAGAGGTAGGGGCATACGCGCCAGGCATCTCAGGGGATTTTCCTGGTCAGGTGAGTAACGCGGGTAGTCCAATTCTTCCACCAGATCGCTGAAGCTTCGCTGGACTAAGCGCTGTTCAAGCTCAGGAACCAGCTCCGCCACCTGCTTATCCTTTTTGGCCACTACCAGCAGCATGCCCTTAAGGAACGTCAGGTAGTTAACCTTGGCTTCCTCGTCATCTTTTGATTTCACCCGGTTATATAGCGCCACACGCGCCAGGTTGTTCGTATCTAATAACGGGTATTCGAGGAAATCAGCCCATATTTGTGCCAGGCTTTCATTAACCGTCAAACCGATTCCGTCAGTTTGCTGTTCCCCATCTGATTCTGCATTGAAATACCAATCGAAGATCTTGTCATTCCCCAACCCGTTCCCAACGATTGGAATCACTGTTCCTTCCTTGATTCGACGAAAGATGTCTGCCAGGCTCTCTTCTGGGCCGGAGTACATCTTTTGCTTTAGTTCAGCCAGCAAGCTCTCTCGACTGGGTCTATCCATGGTTAGCTCCTTGCATCCGTGATCATCACGAACTCGAAAGCCATGCCATTTGCCAGGTTGGCCGCGGTCGGCTGGCAAGAAAGAGCGGCGAGTCGTGCAGGTACAGGCTTCTTGTAGATCCTTGTAGGCTGATCCGCGCAGGATACGACGCATCTGCTTATTGGCATGCTGATCATCTCGCCCATCGTCTACCCATGGATATGAGTACTTTGGATCAGGCTTCAGCCGCTTTTCTCCCCATAGGGTTGTGGTCCACTGCAGCACATTGCCGATCAGATCGTGCAACCCAAGGTCGTTTTGAGCGGGGTAAGCCGTTACTGGTGTAAAGTCGCTACCTCCCTGGTTGCAACGGTCGGATTGCCAATGATCACCCCAGGGAAACAAGCCGCCCGCTTTTCCGCGCGCGGCCTTCTCCCATTGAGCCTCGTTCGGCAGGCGATAATTCCGGCCGGTTTTCCCGCTGAGCCAATGGCAGTATTCCAACGCCTCGTACCAGCTTACCCCTCTTACAGGATATTCTTCCTGGCCTCTAGCGGGGTTTTGCCCCTCCCAACCCATTTCTGGAGCTACAGACTGGTGACTCTGGCGGATGTACTTCACAAATTCATTGTTCGTCACCGGGTATTTGCCAATTCGATAGGCTGGCAGAACTAACTGTTCTGGTTGTGTCTCGTGGAATGGAATCGAGAGGCCGGTGTCACGCCCCATTAGAAATGCACCGGCAGGGATAAAGATTGTTTCGGGCTCGAACGATTGCCTATCAATCACCTCCGAGGTAAGGTCCTCAGGGGATTGAATCTCCAGCCCATTCTCGCCATATTGGTTAATCACCGTTACTGACCCGTGGACTTCTCCAATATTTGTCCCGGTAACTCGGCCTTCGTCTTCGATTTTTTCGACCCTAATGGCAGAAGTTATCTTGACATCGATGCTCTCCTGTTCCGGTTCGGGCTTATTGTCGGCAGCTGAGTCCTTTGAAGACATGAGATTTCCTTTTTTGCGAAGCAACATCCCCTCTGAATACTACCTAATCATATTGTAGAAAATATTTATTTCAAAGTCAAGCTGTCCCAATTATGAATTATATTACTGATTGCAGTTAGGTTGGAATATGCGTTCTTTGGGACTCCCCCACGGCGATTCCCGAAGAAGCGGAATATGCTGACTTGGACCATGGTTATGTATCCAAATTTTTTAATCTATTTCTACCCACTCTGGGTAGCCAAAACAAGCTCTCGAGTCTAAAGACGTTGATAGCTATTAGAAAAATGCCAAACTGCCGCTTTGCTGCAATACCGAAGTTAGAGATTCATTATGCGCGCAGACCCTCGAACCCACCCGGCGCGCTTTTACGCTCGCTTACATGGACGTGCTCTCCCGAATGTGATCGAAGCTCCAAAGAAAAACTCCCGGCAGGAAAAACCGGGAGTCTAAGTGGGCGCGGAGGGGCTCGAACCCCCGAACCTCACGGATGTGAACCGTGCGCTCTAACCAACTGAGCTACGCGCCCTATTGTGCGGCCCAAATTATAACCGAATCAGAGCAGGAGTGCAAGTAGTCCCGACGATAGGTTGCAAGAAGTCTGTAGTTTTTTTGCAGCTCGCAATTTTTGGGGGTGTTGCCCAAGAATTGCGAAGTACATCTACAATATTTTAGTACACTCCCGACGATAGACGGTTGTGATAAACTGTTGAATAAAGGATTGATCTGACTGCGCGCAGGGTTTCCTTGGTAAATCCATGGCGAATAATTTTAAACTCTGAGGAAAAGAGAATTCACCTCCTATGGAACAAAACCTGATTCAGCTTAAACAGCAGGCTGCTGCTGCCGCATTGAAAGAAGTCAAGGATGGGATGGTCATGGGCCTGGGTTCAGGCTCAACGACAGCCATATTTGTTGAAATGTTAGGAGCGCGGGTTCAACAAGGTGAGTTTCAAAATATCGTTGCTGTTCCAACTTCGGAGAAGACTGCCCAACGGGCACGTGAACTGGGGATTGCCCTGACAACGCTGTCTGAAAATCCGACTCTGGATCTGGCGGTCGATGGAGCCGATGAAGTCGATCCATCCCTGAACCTGATTAAAGGCCTGGGACGAGCGCTGCTGCGGGAGAAGGTGGTTGAGATTCATGCCGCACGTCTGGTTGTGATCGTGGATGAGACCAAGATGGTACCTTGTTTGGGCACCAATGTCCCCTTGCCGGTTGAAATTTTGCCCTTTGAGGCCGAATCGCATATGCAATGGCTGCGGACCCTGGGCTGCCGGGTTGCATACGATTGCGGTCTGGACGGCAAGCCGGTCATCACCGATAATGGCAACTATCTGGCGCACTGTTGGTTCGATCATAGCGGGGGTATTCAGGATAGCTATGCTCTAGCAAGACTTTTAGCCGACCGGCCCGGCATCCTCGAGCATGGTCTTTTCCTGGACATGACCAGTGAGGTGATTGTGGCGAACCCCAGCGGAATCCGGATTGTTCAGCAAGGTACCCTTTGGAAATCACCATAATTTTGGTTGAGTATAATTAAGCAGGTTGCTGGGCGAGTCAATTACGGATAGAGATAATCTGTGTTGTACGCGCAACAACAACCACAATAACAACTTTTCGGATCGGCTCTAAATCATAACGGGTCGTTCTTAGGAGCAGGGTTATGGGTGTAAAAATTGCAGCTTCGATACTTTCTGCAGACTTTTCACGGCTTGGAGAACAGGTAGCTGAAGCCATCGCTGGTGGCGCAGATATGATCCATGTGGATGTTATGGATGGCCATTTCGTCCCAAATCTGACAATTGGCCCCCTGGTTCTGGATGCCATCCGCCCCATTACTCTGCGTGCAGGTATCCCCTTAGATGTCCACCTGATGATCGAAAAACCAGAACGCCTCATCCCGGCTTTTGCCAATGCAGGCGCCGATATTTTGACGGTTCATGTCGAAACCTGCCCGCATTTACACCGCACCCTGCAGCAAATTCGAGAGCTGGGGGTTCGTCCCGGCGTGACGCTGAATCCCGCGACATCTTTGATCAGTTTGGAAGAGATCTTGCCAGATGTGGACCAGATATTAATCATGTCCGTCAATCCGGGTTTTGGTGGACAATCTTACATCCCGCAAGCAACCGGTAAAATTGCCGCACTTCGGAAAATGTTAACTTCCCGCGGACTGGAGGCTGTGGCGATAGAAGTGGACGGTGGGATCAAGCCTGCTAATGCCGGCGAGGTTGCTGCAGCAGGTGCGGATATCCTGGTGGTTGGCTCGGGTATTTTTAACCAGGCTGGGAGTGTGGCAGAGAATATCGCCGCACTTCGGACAGGCGCGGCCAGGACGGCACGGCTTTAGCAAGAAAGGATTTAGAGGGTGTGAAAAGTGGCTTTGCTTCTTTTGACACCCTAAAATATATCTCCTGCTGGTGTCGAGAGCCATGCCTGCGGGGCTTTTTTGAAGCCCTGGCCGAGAGATTATTGCTCCATTGACCGTTATCCGAGCGCCGGGTATAATTGTTACAAATCGTACAAGAGGCGCACTGTCAAAACCAGTCGTCTACATACCTTCGGGGCAGGGTGATAGGCAAAAGAGCCTGTATTCCCGACCGGCGGTAAAGCCCGCGAGCACCTGATCCATAAAGTCAGGAGCATGATTCGGTGAAATTCCGAGGCCGACGGTAAAGTCCGGATGAAAGAAGGTACTTTTGATTGCGTTGTGGCTTCAACCGCGCACCCTTTTCAAGCTGCCAGGATGGCTGGCCTAAGGATGTGCGTCCTCAACGTGTAACCATCCTGCCCCGATCTCAATCTGAATCGGGGTTTTTTTGTTGCCTATGATTACCCATCGGAAAAATCGAGTATCGGATCTACTGCGAATTGGAGCCCAGAAATCGAGTATGTTTCTTGTGCCCGTTTCAGTGGCGCTGGCGGTTGGCATTTGGGCTTTGATCGTCAAATTGGGAAACGTTCCTCCAGTCATCCTGCCTGGTCCAGGATTAGTTTGGGGGCGTTTTATCCAGGTAGTGTTGGATGGCAGCCTGCTACGACATAGCATGTATACGCTTTTCGAAGTCTTAGCTGGTCTCCTGCTGGGAGTCATTTCAGCAACCATTCTGGGTTATCTCCTGGCAAAATCGGCCACGGTCGAACGAATCCTTGCGCCTTATATTGTTGCCTCCCAATCTGTTCCCACGGTAGCGATTGCACCTCTGCTCATCATCTGGTTTGGCTCAGGACTCACTTCTAAGGTGTTGATCAGTGCGTTGATTGTTTTTTTTCCAATTCTGGTCAACACTATTGTTGGCGTGCGGTCTGTGCCGGATGAACTAAGAGACTTAATGCGTTCGCTGCTTGCAACTCCCTGGCAAACCTTTACTCGGTTGGAAATACCCGCGGCTCTACCCGTCTTTTTGGGTGGCTTGAAAGTGGGCGCCACATTGTCAGTGATCGGTGCGGTGGTTGGTGAGTTTGTTGGCGCAGATCGCGGTCTGGGTTATCTGATCAATCGCAGCCGTGGGCAGTACGATACCGCCCTGGTTTTTGTAGCTGTTCTGGCACTGGTTGCAATGGCTATGGCTCTCTACGGTAGTGTCGTTTGGCTTGACTCCTACCTGCTGGCCTGGAGTAAGAAACCTGAAAAACCAATTGTTTCAGGGAGACAAGGTGTTCTTGAAATTCAGGAGCTGCAATGAAATCACACTTAAAATTTCTGAGTATGGATATCCCCACCGGCTTGATGACCAACTGCTTGATTGCCATCTGCATGCTGGCACTGCCAGCCTGTGGACAGGCCCAGGTATCTCAATCAACGCTAATACAAATTCGTTTGCCAATGGGATACATCCCAAATGTACAATACGCTCCTTATTATGTGGCAGTTGATAAAGGCTATTTTCGTGATGTGGGGATTGAAATTGATTTCGACTACAGCACAGAAATCGATGGAGTGGCCCTGGTTGGAGCTGGCGAGTTGCAATTTTCGATTGCATCTGGTGAGCAAGTCCTGTTAGCACGCGCCCAGGGGCTGCCGGTAGTATATGTAATGACCTGGTGGCAGGATACCCCGGTTGCAGTAACCTCAATGACCAACAGCGCCATAGCATCTCCACAAGACCTGGCAGGCAAGAAAATTGGCCTGCCCGGGCTGTATGGCGCCAGTTATATTGCCCTGCAAGCGCTGCTTTCAGCGGTTGACCTGGGAGAAAATGATGTCATGCTTGATACGATTGGCTTTAATCAAGTGGAAGCGCTGGTGGCTGGTCAGGACCAGGCAGTAGTTGTCTATGCAAACAATGAGCCGCTGCAGTTACAGGCCCGGGGATATGAAATCCATACGATCCGAGTTGCGGACTATGTTCACCTGGCCTCAAACGGTCTGATAACCAACGAAAAAACAATTCAGGAGAATCCGGAGCTGGTCAGCCGGATGGTACAGGCCAGCTTGAGGGGCGTTGCAGATGCAGTCAGCGACCCGGATGAAGCTTTCGAGATCAGTAAAAAATTTGTCGAAGGCTTAGAGGAAAATGATATTCAAAGGCAGGTTCTGGAAGCTACCATAGAATTTTGGGTGACCGATCAGCCAGGCTTTTCGTCCCCAGAATCCTGGGAAAACATGCACCAGGTGCTGCAGCAAATGGGCTTATTGGCCCAAGCCCTGGATATAAATGCGGCATATACTAACCAGTTTGTCCAACAGTGAACCTGTGATCATGGTGGAAAGTAAACGCCCTATTTTGGAAGTTCATAACCTGAGTGCTGTCTTTCGTAACGAAAACGCAGGTTTGCGAGCTCTGCACGATGTTAATTTTTCAGTCGCTCAACAGGCATTTGTAACTCTTTTGGGTCCATCCGGAAGCGGAAAAAGCACGCTGTTACGAATCATGGCCGGGCTATTACCGGCTACCCATGGGGTGGTGTATTATAAGGGCAAACCGGTCACAGGGCCAAGTCGCGGTCTTGGTGTAGTCTTCCAGAAAGCAAATTTAATGCCCTGGCGAACCGTACTGGAAAACATTATCCTGCCGCTTGAGCTAGAAACCCTACCCGTCGAGTTAGCACAACAACGGGCCCAGGCAATGATAGAATTGGTAGGCTTGGAAGGTTTTGAGCATTCTTTGCCCAGAGATTTGTCCGGCGGCATGGCCCAGCGGGTAGCGATTGCTCGGGCCTTGATCCACGATCCGGACGTACTCCTGCTGGATGAGCCTTTTGGCGCTTTGGATGCGATGACCCGCGAGCGAATGGGTTTAGAATTGCTGCGGATTTGGCAAGCCCGTAAAAAAACCGTATTTATGGTAACTCATTCGGTCTCAGAGGCATTGTTTCTGGCCGATCGCGTATTGGTGATGAGTCCCAGACCGGGGCAGTTACGGCTGGATTTGCCCGTAATATTTGACCGGCCGCGTCTGGAAGATATTCGTTATACTCCCGAATTTGGAGCGCTCGTTCACCAGGTTCGATCTGCAATTGGAGATGCTTAAACTTAGCGTCTGTCCTAAAATCTGGCACCCGACAGCAGAGCATAACAATAAATTTTTGATTCGGGAGATAGCGAAAATGACGAAAAAAATCATTCCCCTGATCTTTACGATCCTTGCCTGCCTGTGGGGATTTGGAGTCCAGGCACAAGGGACAGTGACATTGGCATCGGTTAATGTGGATCTCTGGCCTGAATATGACCGTCCTAATATGCTGGTGATTTACCATCTGACATTATCCCCACAGGTTTCTCCGCCGGTAGAAGTATCAGTTCGTATTCCGGCACGGGTGGGCGACCCGCATGCAGTGGCTGTCCGGCAGCCCGATGGCGCTCTTTTCAGCGTAGTATATGATCGGGAAGTAATGGGTGATTGGGCGGTGATTTCTTTCACGGCCACCTCCCCGGATGTCCAGCTTGAGTTTTACGATCCGAACTTGATCCAGGAAGATTCCGCCAGGTATTATGAATATCAATGGCCAGGCGATTACGCGGTGGGTTCATTGGTGGTCTCCATCCAGCAGCCAATAGGGGCTACCGATATGCGAATCTCGCCAGGAATGGGCAGCGGCCAGGCACGCCAGGATGGCCTGGTATATTACACGGCTGAGGTGGGCGCATTACAGGCTGGTGAAGATTTTTCAGTTACGATTGATTATCAAAAGACAACCGACGAATTAAGTGCCTCGTCCCTCACGGTCGAGCCCAGCGCGCCTATTACGGATTCCACGGCTGGAAGAATGTCCATCATGCAGGCTTTACCCTGGGCTCTCGGCGTTCTAGGGTTGGTTCTGATTCTTGGCGGCGGAATCTGGTACTGGCAATCTGGCAGGCAGTCACCTTCACAGGAATCTAAGCGCCGGCGGCGTAAAACATCCTCTACTGGGCCAGGAATCCCGGCAAATGAACCGTCTGATGGAGATTTCATTTACTGCCATCAATGTGGCAAGCGAGCAGGGCCAAACGATCGCTTCTGCCGGGTATGTGGGGCCAGGCTGCGAGTGGAATAGTCTATCTTACTGGTTAGTCGGTGCGGATTGCTGCTCGAAACCAATCGGCTCTCGATATAAATCATTGCCATCAACAACACAAAAACGGGCGCTGCTCAGAAGCGCCCGTTTTTGTTGTTGATGTTTTACGACCAAGATCAAAGGATCCGGATCATAGGTTCAGCTTATGGGCTGGCAGGAAGCGGAGGTCGGGTCAGGCCGCTCGTGCTTCCACCAACTGCTTCAATACTGTCGAACATAACCTGTAACATGTAATCGCCGTTATGGGCATATGCACCCGGATCTTTGGCAGCCCAGGTGTAGTTATAAGCGGCTCGCAGCAAGTTTGGCGTCCAGGAGGCGTAGCGATCTACATCGCCTGGATCAGACACGCCGTCGCCATTGGCATCTGTAAAGAAGTACGGGTACCTGATGGAGTCGTACACGATGCCAGCGCCAGCTGTATTGGCGGCGTAGGCCTGAATCGCTGCATACAGGATTTCCTGCACCCCCTCGACTTCCATGGCAATGCCTTCTGTCGTATCGCCGTCGCCATCATAGTCGATCGCAGCGCTCATATCGATCCGGATATTGTGCAGGTCCGCTTCACTCTGGACATTTGCGTGGCAAGCAGTGCATGATTCCAGGTTCAGGCTCAGAGCGTGGGCATCATGGCACTCAGCGCAGGTGTCGAAAGCCTCGACGTGCATAAAACGCCCGTTGTATTGCTGATCGGTAAATTCATAAGCGCCTTTGGCTTCGGTGCCGAACAGGGTGGCCCCAGCCGCAAAGTAGTGCGGGTTGCGGAAGCTGAGGGCTTCCGAAACTTCATCGTCACCCACACCAGCCCGGTTGATGGCAGCGTTGACGCTGACCGTGGATTCGCGGCCCTGGTGGCAGTTGATGCACAGATTGCTGTCCAGGCTGCCGGTATCCAGTACGGCCCCGCTTGGGAAGGTCACTTCAGGGGTTTCAAAGCGAGTGAAGGTTGCCAGGTCGTTATGGCAGGTAGCGCAGTTCAAGCCGTTGGACGGTTCCATGGCTATGGTCACGCCGTGGGTCAGGAAGAAGGGCAAGCCAGTTCCGGTGTGGCATTTCACACAGCTAGCGGACACTTCACCATCTTCATCCCAATGGCGGAAGGCTTCTTCCGAGCCGGCGAAGTGGCCAGAATCGATGCGATGAGCCTGGGAAAGGTCCACCGGAGCAGCGATAGCGGAGTTCAGATCTTCTATCGAGTCGTACACCAGCTGGATAATGTACTTGCCGCCGTGAGCGTACGCGCCCGGATCTTTGACCGCAGTTTGATAGTTGTAGGCAGCTTTTAGCAGGCGACCAGTCCAAGAAGCGTATGCATTCCCAAATTGGGCTTCATCTTCACTGGTTTGGCCGTCTTCGTTGGTATCGATGAAGAAGTATGGATAAGCAACCTTATCGTAGGTGATTGCCGCGCCGGCGACTTCACTGCCGTAAGCCTGAATGGCCTGAAGCAGCATTCCCTGCAGACCTTCGAGTTCGGCAGCGATGCCTTCACTTGTGTCGCCATCACCATCATAGTCAACCAGGGAACCCGCCATGCGGATATCGCTCAGATCTTCAACACTGGCAACTTCCAGATGGCAAACCTGGCACTCTTCAACCTTAAGCTCCAGAGTGTGCGAGTCGTGGCAGCCAATGCAGGTGTCGTAGCCAGCCACGTGATCGTTTTTGGCGTCATAGGACTTGCCATCGTACTGGTAGCCTCCCTGCGTCTCAGTGCCATATAGAGTTGCAGCGGCTGCAAAGTAGTGGATGTTGATAAAGCCAAGCCCGGCAGTAACGGTATCAAGATCTTCCATAATCCCCAATTCATCCAGAGCGGAATCAACCTGAACCTTGGAGGCGCGTCCCTGGTGGCAGACCATGCAGCGCGCCTCAGCACCCAAACCGGTGATCTCAGCCCCGGACGGGAAGGTAACGCTCGTCATGGTGACGGTTTCAGCATTGTGGCAGGCTACGCATTCCACCACCGTGCCTATCGGGGCGTTAGCTTCAACTGAACCAACGGCACTGCCGTCGGCTCCAACATAGTCCAGGTAGCCAGGCGTGCTGTGGCATTGCGCACAGCTTGCGGGCACCTCAGCCGGATCATCCTCGTTCCAGTGGACGAATGCTTCTGCTTCGGCATCTGCATGGGGCGAATTCGCCCACATATCCTGGAAAGGAACGTCTTTTACTACGGGTTCCGGGCAGGGTACAGGCTCTGGGGGTGGGGGACAATCTGGGCAGGGGGGAGCGGTAGGACAGGGAGTTGCTTCCACGATCGGCGCAGGGGCAGGTGAGCAAGCCACCATTGCCAGGCCTAAGATCAGGAACAATGCTCCTACCCATAGATATTTATTTTTCATTCAATTCTCCTCTCAGGGCATTGAATTTCAGAGTTGTGGAGATTGCAATGCTGAATCTGGTAAGATCTTTATTCAGTACCGGCACTCAACACCTTAATTGGCTTGATTAAGCAATTTACCTACATTTAGTGATGTGCGTCACAAACAAATCGGGATACTATTGGGTATTATAACCCATTTATGAGAGTGAAATGAGTGGCAAATGACCTATTTCTGGGTGACAATTATTCCTATCGCCTAACAAAACTGATCGCTGCTCGGGGCAGTGACAGGAATAGTGCAAAATTGAGCCTCCCTTTACTCTCCGATAGGTCGAGTAATAATGGCACATTACATAATGATTATGAAAATATATTACTTTTGTCATTAATCTAATTCTTAATAATGGGGTACAATACCCAACATGCTTAACCCAATTAGATGTTGATTACCCTGGATTCAAGGGAAATCACACTTGCGAAAACTAGTAGGAGGCAGAAGAAAGGAGGCAACTGCATGGCATAAAGAAACTACTTGTTTCCAGAGCGCTAGATGAAAAGCATAATCCACAATATTTCTAGGAGAATGATGATGAAAATCAAACGTTTATCGATCGGTATCTTACTACTGATCCTGGTAATGGGCTTAGCTGCCTGTGCAGGTGCTGCTGGCCCTGAAGGTCCTGCTGGCCCTCCTGGTCCTGAAGGTCCTCCTGGTCCTGCCGGCCCGGCTGGTGCTGCAGGTCCTGCTGGCCCTGCTGGCTCAGCTGGGGTGGCTGGGGCAATTGCTGATATCACCTGTGCAGAGTGCCATAACGACACAACCCTGATCACCGGGGTTCAAACTGCCTGGAGCGAAACCAAACATGCGACCGGTGAATCTTATGTTCGCGGAACCAGTGCGAGCTGCGCCGGCTGCCACTCCGGCGGAGGTTTCAGCGCCATGGTTGCGGCGGGACAAAACCCGGGCGAGATTGAGAATGGGGATCCCCATCCCACCCGCCAGGATTGCCGGGCCTGCCACCAGATCCACTCAAGCTTCAGCACGGACGACTGGGCTCTGGAGACCAACGATCCGGTAGCGCTCTACGCTGTCGAAGGCGCGACCTATGATGGTGGCAATGGCAACCTGTGTGTTAACTGCCACCAGCCACGACGAGCTTTCCCTGTCGCAGAAAATGGCGTGATTACAGGCATCACCGAACACTGGGGACCTCACCACGGTCCGCAGAGCTCCATGTTGCTTGGTGTTGCTGGCGCTGGCGCTGAAGGCACACCCAGCACGCATTACCTGTCAATAGAAAATACATGCGTGGGCTGCCATATGGGCGAAAATTCCAGCCATACCTTTGAGCCGGAAATCGCGGCCTGCCAGGCCTGCCATGCTGACGCCGAAAACTTTGATATCAACGGCTTGCAGACCGAGATCCAGGCGGAACTGGATAGACTGGGAGATGCCCTGGTTGCAGCGGGTGTGCTCAACGAAAATACTCCAGACGGCCATCCAACCGTAACCGAAGCCCCCGAGGGGGTAGCTACCGCACTCTTTAACTGGATCTATATTGCCCATGAGGACAAGAGCCTGGGTGTCCACAATCCTGCCTACACCAAGGCCTTGCTCGAAGCATCTTTTGCTGCCTTAGAACAGTAATTGAGGCTGATCATTCTGGTTATTTAGATAACCCGGAAATAATGCCAAAACTGCTGTGCGGGCTCTTATTTTGGAGCTTGCACAGCAGTTTTCGTTTGTACAGCGGTAACTGCGCAGCTTGTGCAGAAAAAAAACACCCGGTGACTTTTGCCTGCCTTTCAGCATGCTCAGATTGCGTTCCAATTGATTATTACCCAGCGATATCCCAAAACCCTGTCGAGCAAGTGACTCATAAGCCCTCGCTCGAAGGATTATCTGGCAGTTATGCGGGAGTATGTTGCTAAAGTTGAAGGCTCTTAGGAATTTCTGCGGTAGATCACATCTAGCCAATACTACCGGCATCCCTGCACATCCCAATTGAAAGTGCTTTATGAAACCAAGAGGCTTCAATCAGTTATTGGGAGCACCAACAGAGATCCAGTCTATAATTTTTTGGATGTCGGCGTCTGGAAGCTTACCCGCGGGTGGCATGATTGCTCCTTCTGCCTGAGTACCCTCTAATTTTTGAACCAGCAAACTGTTTTCTGGGTCTCCAGGAATCACAGCCGGAGCATTGTCACCTGTGGTCATGACGGCTTCGTAGCTGGACGAATCCCAGCCGCCCTGGTCGCCATGGCAGAACACACACTTTGCCTCAAAGATGGGCATGACATCGGATGAGAAGGAAGACGGCTTGGGCGTAGCTGTTGGTCCAGGCCCCACCTCGGTGCGTCTCAACTGCCGAATGAACGTAACCAGCTGTTGGATTTGTTCAGAAGAGAGGATTTCACCCCAGGCAATCATTGCGGTTGCATTGTGGCCATAATTGATCGTATCAAAAATGGCCTGATCGGTATTCGCTTCCTGGTATTGCGGATCACTTATATCTGGCCCTATGCCACCTTCGCCTTGCAAACCATGGCACTGAGCGCATAATTCCTGGTAAATCTCCGGGCCGCTGACTGAAAATTGCTGGGCAGCAATTTCCGGAGGCAGCTCCACTGGGGGATTTAATTCCCAGGTGCGCATGTAATCAACGATAGACTCAATTTCATCATCGCTAAGTGGACCACCATTGCTGCTCCCAAAAGGCGACATGCCGAAATTGGGCTGGCCCTGGGAAATAACAGCTTTTAAGGTGAAATCATCACGGGTTGTTAAGTATTCAGCCGTGCTGATAGGAGCGATAATATCACCCTGCCGCGTTGGGTTTGACCCGCCTTCACCGAATTCGCCATGACAAACCGCGCAATTATCGGCGTATAGGTTTTGTCCGAGGTCTACGGAAGTCCCTTGAGATGCGCTGAAAGTATAACTTACCAGGGCATTCATCTGCTCATTCGTTAAGATATTTCCCCAGACTGGCATGGTCTCATGCGGTCCGCCTGTGCTGATGGTTTGTTTGGCCTGCTCAAGATTATCTTGTGACGGTATGCGTTGGCCGTGGCAGCTAAAGCAATATTGCTGAAAAAGTTCCTGGCCTTCGGGGACAGATTCTGGGTCGACGGTAAAGGCAGCCAGAGTATCAAGCTCAGTGGCGCTGAGTTTTTCCTGCCAGGGCGGCATTTCCAGGTGCAACCCGCCTTGGCTGATAATTTCTTTCAGTGTATTTTCATCACCGCTAAAACCAACCGAACGGCCATGGCAAGCTGAACAATTGGTGACATAGAGGCGCTGCCCATCAGGTGCCACCATGAAATTCAATAATGCTGTTTGGCTTTCTTGATCCAATACGTCGATCCATTCCGGTATGTCTAATCCTTCGTGAGGGAGATAACTTCTGCCAGTTTCAATCGCTTCTTTCAGCTGGATCGGATTGCCTGATACCAAATCAGTGACCTCGTGGCAGGCGCCGCAGGTATCGGCAAATACTGTGCTGCCGGATGGAGAAAGGATAAAACCAGCCAGGGCATCGATCTGCTCATTGGTCAGATCCCCACTCCAGGCTGGCATACCTTCGTGCCCGCCTTGGGCGATGATGGCATGCAGGTTGCTGCCCGGCTGTACAGAGATCGAAGGACCATGACAGCCGGCACAATTTTTTGCGTATAAAGCGGCAGTCGGATCACCCGGGGTTGCTTCAGAAGGCGGAGGTGTATCGCGATAGGATTGAATGGAAAGGAATGTGACCCCAATCAATCCCAATAGAGTTATAGAGGTCACAAGGGGACGACCCCTGAAGTGACGCAATTTATTACTGTCCAGGAACGGCAGCATAAAAAGCATCAGGATTGCAATGGTGGGAATAACTACCACGCCGACAACTTCCAGGCTGCCTGGAAAATATTTCAATAGCTGAAAGAGAAACAGGAAATACCATTCGGGCCGAGGGGTGTAGGCGGTATCCGCCGGATTGGCGGGTGCTTCAAGCGGTGCGCCAATAAAATATGCCAGTCCAATCAGCAGTATGAATACAACCAGGGAGATGACGGCATCTTTAAAAAGGATATCAGGAAAGAATGGCACACCTTTCTCTTTATCCTTTTTGTATTGCTCTAAATATTCTTGTTTCTCTTGTTTATTCATCGACTACTCTTCTCGTTTTGGGACCGCGCTGATCCCAATTCGAATGACCAGGTACATATGAATAGCGATAAGAAGCAGAAGAATGGCGGGCAGCACCCAGACGTGGACGCCGAAAAAACGTGCCAGGGTGATTGCGGTTAACTCCTCGCCCCCACGCACAACCCTTAACATAAAATCGCCGATCAATGGCGGAGTGCCGGCGATCCGAGTGCCAACAGTAGTTGCCCAATAGGCTTTTTGATCCCAGGGCAATAAATAGCCTGTGAAGCCAAAGCCGATCACAACAATCAGGAGAAAAACTCCCGTAAACCAGGTGATTTCGCGTGGAAATTTATAAGCGCCATAAAATATTACTCGCAGCATATGCAGCACTACCAGGATAACCATGGCACTGGCGCCCCAATGATGCAGCCCACGGATCAACCAGCCCATCGGCACCTGGGTTGTGATGTACTGCACGCTGTTATATGCGTGATCCGGTGTAGGCACGTAGTAAATAGTAAGGAGGATGCCGGTAACCATCTGGTTAATTGCTAAGAATAGTGAGGCGCTCCCTAGCGTGTACAGCCAGTTGACTTTAGGGATTTTCCGAAGAAATACTGCCTCCCATACCTGGCGCCAGGACATGCGTTCATCTAACCAATTTCCTAATCTTGTGTTCATATCATCCTACTAAAACGAACAGTCGCTCATCCTCAACCTTTACTTCATACCGGTTCAGAGGGCGAGGCGGCGGACCTGACTCGACATTCCCCTCTTTATCAAAAGCTGCGTTATGGCAAGGACAGAAAAACTGGTTCTGATCTGAAATCCAGCGCACACGGCAGCCCAGGTGTGTGCATACGTTTGACATGACCACGAAATCACGCCCATTCTCTGTGTAAGCATATAAAGAGAGTTCTTCTACGTCTACAATCCAACCAGATTTTCGTTCAACCTTGACCTTGAACAACGTCGGATTTCCAAGTTCGACCTTATCGATCGAACCGAGCAGTTGCCAATTTGTTGCGCGATCGGATATCAGGGCTGGGCCAATAATGTATGCTACAGCGGGTATCGCCATTCCTGCACTGATCAACCCACCGATGGCCCAGGTTGCAATCTCCAAGAAGGAGCGCCGGCTGGTCGTTTTTTCTTCACTCATAACTCACCTCTAACTAGCCCAAACCGAGTGCAACGCTCACCTATATCGGCCTGCTGAGGCTAGAAATGTTAATTTTCGGGCGCGCCGGCATTGATCCATTCGATCACAAGGTCCAATTCTTCAGGGTTAAATTGCCCAAAATGAGGTTGTGGTTGATTTTGCAGGATCACCATGGGGCTGGTTTCTGCACTGCCCGGTATGACCGCTGGTCCGCTTTCACCACCTTGTATCGTAGCAGCATAATTTGTCAAATCCAGGCCCTTGATTCCGTTTTGCCCATGGCAACTGCCGCAGCGCAGTTCAAGCAGTGGGCCGACTGTGTCAAGGTAATTCAAGGCACCACCCAGGGGAACAGGTTGAGGGGTTGGCGTGGGAGGCAGCTGCTTCAGAACAATCTCGCGTAGACCAGGGGCATCAAAACCTGCATATTCCCATACGCTGCCATGGCAGGCGCTGTTGGAGCAGAAGGATGTATTGCTTACCCCACCTGGATCGGCGGTTGTATGGCAGTTTTCGCAGGTCGTATCGAAGGCTGCATGATGCTGGTTGATCCAATTCGCATTTAGATGGGTTTGTGGTTCGGATCCGCGGCTGATTTCAATGTCTGCGACAATGTCATTTGGGCCAGCGACAATTGGGACAGAATGGCATAAATTGCATTCCAGCCGTATCGCCTCATTGGCGGCATTTAAGTGTTTGCCGTCATGACAGCGGAAGCACCCAGGCGAGTCTTTGTGCCCAACATTGTTTGGGTGGGAAGCCCAATCCGAGTTTTGTTCGGGAAAAACGCTGTTTTGATATGCATTGACCAGGGCAGCAATTGCGCCATCTACTTGATCCCGATTGGCCTGATAGTATTCAGGGTAATAAGCTGTGTAATAATTTGCCAGCCCTTTAATCCCATTGATACCCATACCTGCTGTCTCATAGAGCTGGCTGTAAACTTCGACTGCTTTGTTGCGGATATCGGGGATATCTTGCGAAATGAGGCCGTTTTCCATCAACTGATCGACAGCATCATCGGGCGGGGGAACCAAATGCGTGATGCGATTGTGGCAAGTGATGCAGTCCATTTCGACCAGCTCGTCAGGGTTAACCGACTGCGGGGAGATGTCAGCATCGATGGATATATATTCGTCGACCGTGTCATCATCTTTAGTTACCCGTACATATGGAATGGTTTGTTGAGCATCGTCAGTAGCAAGGAATTCTACCTTGTTCATAATATGCCAGTGGATTCCGCGCCCCAGACCAAGCCGCTCACTGCCGCCGCCGGTTTTAAGTACCAGATAGATCGAGAGCGGTGTGTTTGACGTGTCATTCCCAAAACGCTTGATTTCACGCAGGCTGTCATCAGAAAATTTATCGGGTGAATGGCAGAGTTCGCAGGTTTCCCGAGCAGGACGCAGAGTATGGGCTGTAATTGGAAATTCATACGTGCTGAACGCAGTCGCAAAGACATGCTTAAGATCGCCGGCCTTGCGGGTGATGCGGGTGGCGATAAAGCCTTTGCCGATATGACAATCGACACAATCAATCCTGGCATGGGGGGAGATTAAATACGCCGTATATTCCGGTGGCATCGTATGGCAGGCCGTGCCGCAAAATTCGGGCGAATTTGTATACTCCCACCCATAGGCAGCGCCAATTAGCAACAGCAGCGTCAGGCCACCCAGCACCGCATATGGCATAGCTTTTATCCACCTGGGCGCTCCAGAAGGTGGAAAGAAAAACCTCTTTAACTTTTGCAGCAAGACCTTCATGAACCCCTCCTTACACGATAAAACGATCTTGGTCTACCCAATCATTTAGGAGAAGATAGGTTGGTATCGGTTCTTCTGATGATAACAACCAACGCACCTGCTCAAACCATAGTTGCAATTGTTGGTCTGCATACTTTTGATCGCTTCTTAATGTTCGAGCACATATCGGCCATTTGCAAGCACTTGCTTATCTGCCAAGGGAAGCAAAACGGTTGCAACGCTGACCCTTGTGTACAATCCCCCTTCGAGCTAGGTTGGTTAGCATAAGTATTTTACCCCAATAATTAACGATTGATGAACATTTTTATGGATTGTTTATTTTTGAACTTATGCGCCGGTCTAATATCTGGCACCTCAATCAGTATCTGTATAGCGAGAACACCTGCGATCAGTTTGTCGGATTGATACTCACCACATAGGATTCCAAAGGCCCAGACTGATTCTCTGGGACTCCCCCACAGAGATTCCTAAAGACCCCCCAGATTTTATTGCTTTGGGCATATAGGTTACAATAGCATTGCATAGGATTGGGGAGCAATTAATTCGATGAATACCAGATCAAAATATATACGCGCTTGCGATACAGGGACCAATCTGAGGATCCACCTGGCTGTAGTAGGGCGGCAAAATCTGGCACGGAAAATATTTGAGAACTAAAAGAAGGAGTTGAACATGGAATATCGACGATTGGGGAGGGCGGGTTTGCGTGTCTCTGCGCTTTCACTGGGAGCGTGGGTAACTTTTGGGGGACAGGTTGGCGAAGAAACGGCTTATCAGTGTATGAAAGCGGCTTACGAAGCTGGGGTGAATTTTTTTGATAACGCCGAAGCGTATGAAGATGGCAATGCTGAAATCGTGATGGGCAAAGTGATAAAAAAAACCGGCTGGAAACGTTCAGACCTGGTGCTTTCAACTAAGATCTTTTGGGGCGGTGATGGCGTCAACAATTCGGGCCTATCTTATAAACACATTGTCGAAGGAACGAACGCAGCGCTAAAGCGGATGCAAACGGAGTACGTTGATCTCATCTTCTGCCATCGTCCGGATATCAGCACCCCGATCGAAGAAACTGTCTGGGCAATGAACCAGGTGATTCGTGAAGGTAAAGCCTTCTACTGGGGTACCAGCGAGTGGAGTGCTCAACAAATCATGGAGGCTTATGGAATTGCCCGTCGTGAGCATCTGATCCCACCTGTAATGGAGCAGCCCCAATACAATATGTTCCATCGTGAGCGCTTCGAACACGAATATGCCCGTTTATATTCTGAAATTGGCCTTGGCACTACAATCTGGAGCCCGCTGGCGAGCGGCTTGCTCACCGGGAAATATAACCAGGGCATCCCGGAAGGCAGCAGGCTGGACCTTGAGGGATATGATTGGCTGCGAGAACGTTATGAGAGCAAAGAAGGCCAGCGTATGATTGAAAAAGTGCGCCTGCTTGGCACGGTTGCAGAGGAGCTCGGCTGTAGTCTGGCTCAACTCGCACTGGCTTGGTGTCTGAAGAATCCGAATGTCAGCACGGTGATAACCGGAGCTTCCAGAGCAGATCAGGTCACTGAAAATATGAAAGCCCTCGATCTCGTCGGCCAGCTGGATGACGAAACCATGGAGCGGATTGAATCAATCTTGGATAATAAGCCGGCTTCTATCCCCAATTTCCGCGATTGATGCCCGATTGGGTCTCTAAAAAAAGGCGGTAGCTGGAAAGGTGTTCCCCTTCCGACCAACCACCATTTTAAGTTCTCTCACGCGGATACTCCCAGGGATTGACCTTATCCAGGCAGAGTGGAACGTAATTGCTCCAGATCGCAGGTCAAGAGTTTAACTTCTGAATCGGCTGGCGAATCACGGTCTTCAATTTCTGGGGTGGGGTCCGCCGTGGGTCGCTCAAATATATTTCGTGATGCTTGCCGCTTGGATGGTAGCCGTTTGCCTGGATGAATTCATGCATCCGGGCGATGGTAGGCCCTTCATCGGCATAAGCCCCCAGATAAAGTATCTGGACTGAAAGGCCTTCATGGTAGGATGCGAAGCGTAATCGCTGCAGGCTGGCAAGCCCCTTCTTGATGAACGCCTCGCTCCTGGCAGCCTCCATATCCGTTTCTGTGATAAAGGCTGGCTGCATAATCATCATCGTCCAATCCCATTCATCTTTCACATCCAGCTTAAACCTGCTCATGTCTTCCATCCACCACAATCCCTCCATTGGGGGGACAACGTATTCATATCCTTGCGGTTTCATGCGAAATTTTAGCGAGTAGGCTGCGGCATATAAGGCTTCTATAGCTGCCTGATAGGCGGGGGAACGATTGGGATCACCATGGCCATCGATCATCAAGAAATTCATCTCGGGCACATCGACCACCGAAAATTCATGCTTAGAAGGCTGATACAGCTCTTTGAATTCCTTTTTGGCATCAAATTTGGTCATTTTAATTCTCCTTATGCAAGTTGCGAAAATTGTCTCGATGAGGAGCTTAGGTCGGCTTATTATCGGGAGCTGCTTCCAGCTCAACCGTGAAGGATTGCAGCCATTGGATGGTTGCCTCGATCATTGCCAGGCTGAGATCAAACATAGCATTGACCTGATAGGGTAGAGGAAAGCCTTGATTGCTTTTCCGGTTGGTCAGCTCGTGTTGTTGAGCCTGCAGGTTTGCCAGGTAGTTACCCAAGGCAACTCTTGCCTCATCCAAAGGGATCAGTGCTAAATTTGACAAACCAATTTGGATTGGGAGATGGCAAGGTTCGGGTTGCGATAATGTCGATATAACCGCCTGATGCCAGTCTGCCCAGCCTGTATCGGTTAGCTCGTAAACTTTGCGGGCCGGCCCTTTTCCCTTGGAAGTTTCAAACCAGCTTCGGATCATTCCGGTTTTCTCAAGTTTGTTTAATAGATAGTATATCGAAGAGAATCCGATCTCCGTCCAGTTGCGCATTCCCCGTTGTTCAATCATCTGTTCGATTTCATAGCCATGGCGTGGCTCTTCAGCCAGCAGGCTTAAAACGGCAAGCTCCGCATTGGTCGTCATTATTTATCCTTTAGCTGTAATATTATAGCACTATAATATAATGAATTTGCAAAAATGTCAAGCACAATTCGGGTTTGGTAGATTAAGATGTAGCATGAATTGTTTATCTGGACACCCCTGCACCGTGCAGGCTGGACCGGTAACGAATAACTGGCACAGACTGTGCATCGAGTTTTAGGATACCTGATCCCTCGAGAATCCTGTGGGGTTTTAGCGGCAAAATTCTTGTAAGGCTGAGATTTTCAGAGACCTGATAGATTGCTGTATAATTACCCAATGACTTTTCGGTATTGGTGCGAAGTTATTTCTGCAATTGGAATGAGAGGATAAGGCTTGGAGACTCATCGAATCACTCAAAATCTGGATCCCAACGAAAACCGTGAGCCGGGGCAACAATTACATCCAGGCGCTACCCTGGGAGACCGTTACCTAATTCAGGGAGTGATCGGTGTCGGAGGAATGGGGGCTGTTTATCGGGCGCGCGATATGCACTTTCCAAACGTAGTCAAACCTGTGGCTGTCAAAGAGATGATAAACCAGGCGCGAGATCCCCTGGTTCGTAAGACGATCGTTCGCAACTTCGAACGTGAAGCCAACCTGCTTGCGACACTGGATCATCGTGGGATACCGCGCATCTACGATTATTTCACGATTAACGAACGTTCTTATTTGGTGCTCGAGCTCGTCAGCGGGAAAGATCTGGAAGCGATTGTCACGGATAGCGATGGATTTCTGGCAGAAGACCGGGTTGTTGGTTGGGCGATAGAGTTATGCGATGTCATGCATTACTTGCACACCCATAAACCAGAACCGATAGTTTTTCGTGATATGAAACCATCTAATATCATGATCAACGCCCAGGATCACGTGGTTCTGGTAGATTTTGGGATCGCAAAAACATTTCAAACCGGGCAAAAAGGCACAATGATTGGGACGGAAGGTTACTCGCCTCCCGAGCAATATCGTGGTGAAGCTTCTCCTTTGGCCGATATTTATGCACTGGGAGCATCGCTCCATCATTCTCTCTCCCGGCGAGATCCACGCTTAGAGCCGCCTTTTTCTTTCGGAGAACGGTCGGTCAGCCAGATCAACCCCAGCATCTCAAACCAGCTTGAATCTGTCATTCAAAAAGCGCTCCAATATGAGCCTGAAAACCGCTTCCAGAGCGCCCTTGAAATGAAAGATGCGCTGCTGAAGGTTGCCAAAGAAACTGGCTTACTGCCGCATCTTTCGATGCCCGCGGCTATTTCATCGGGAATGCGCTCCGATTCGAATAAGCCGATATGGGTATTCACGTGCGAGGATGAGATCCGTGGGACACCAACCTATCACGATGGCCGCTTATACATCGGCTCTTACGATAACAATTTATATACGCTTAATGCAGCCGACGGTGAATTCCTTTGGAAGTATCCAACCGACGCCGGGGTAGTCAGTACCGCGCTCGTGTACGAAGGCAATATTTATTTTGGTTCAGAAGATAATCGTCTGCATGTTGTTTCTGCTGCCAGCCACCGGGTGGTTTGGACTTACTTCACTTATGGTCCAATAAGATCATCGCCTCATATTGCCGAAGGGCATGTTTTTATTGGCTCGGATGATGCCGCTTTACACGCAGTCAATACAATTTCCGGCAGGCGAGCCTGGAGTGTGGATTCCGGGGCAATGATCCGTTCAACGCCTCTAGTGCACCAGGATGCAGTGTATTTCGGGACTGAGAGTGGGGATTTCTATTGTGTCGATTTCACAGGAAAAGTGAAATGGCGGTTTAAGGCTCGCCGGGCGATCACCTCCTCACCCGTAATCGCGATGGGTGTAGTTTATTTTGGCTCGGTGGATGGCACTTTTTATGCTTTGGAAGCAAAAACCGGCTGGGTTATCTGGCGTTTCCGGATAGGCAAACCATCTATATCAACTCCCTGTCTGGCGGACCGATATGTTTTTACGGGAGCAATAGACGGAAATATCTATTGCCTTGAAACGAGTTCAGCAAAAGAGATATGGCGCTTTTCTACCGACCACCAGGTGACAGGCTCGCCGATTATCTACAAGGACTCTCTCTATTGCGGTTCTGTAGACGGGAAGATCTACTGTCTTGAGTACCGAACAGGCCGTTTGCGGTGGAAGTTTGAAACCCAGGGGCCGATCACGGGCAGTCCAATTGCTCATGAAGACACCATTTACATCGGTTCTACCGATCATCGTATCTACGCATTGATGGCATAAATTGGAATCGTCCGGAGGACTCATTTATGGCTAGTTTTTTCAAAAAGTTGTTTGGACAAACACAACCCCAAATATCATCTGAGGTTCCCACAGAGCCAATTGAAGTTGATATTCCCAGGCAGGTTGTAACAGTAAAACCGAAGGAACACCCGATGGATCCACCTCAATTGATCGTCGGATGTGCCCAATCTGTTGGTATGCAGCGTGATCATAATGAAGATTCTCTTTTCGCCCTGACTACAGCGCTGTCATCAGGCGGCAGTAATATTCAGTTTGGGCTGTATATAGTTGCAGATGGCATGGGTGGCCACCAGCATGGGGAGCAGGCCAGCGAAACAGCTGTCCGGGTATTAGGGGTCCACACGATTGGTGAACTCTATTCACCACTCTTCAGTCCCAATCCTACACCGCCCTCGTCCTCAATCCAAGAAATTTTGGATGATGGGGTTCAGGCTGCCCACCGGCAGATATTGAGTGAAGCCCAAGGTGGTGGAACGACCTTGACGGCCATATTAATACGCGGCGAACAAATGACTATCGCTCATGTTGGTGATTCAAGGGCTTATGCCGTATCGGAAGATGGGAAGATGGAAGTGCTGACGCGCGATCATTCGCTGGTTCAGCGCCTGGTCGAACTTGGGCAAATCACAGAAGAAGAGGCCGCGGTTCATCCCCAGAAAAATGTTCTTTACCGGGCTTTGGGCCAGGGAGAACCATTTACGCCAGATATCAGTACCTCTCCAACGCCAAAAGGCGGATATTTGTTGATTTGTTCGGATGGATTATGGGGGGTAGTACCTGAAGAACAGATGGCTAAGACCATCCTGGAATCTGCCAGCCCACAGGGAGCCTGTTCGACCATGGTCGCGGCTGCTAATGAAGCAGGTGGGCCGGATAATATTACAGCGATACTGGTGCATCTGCCTGATTAGGGGTTGGCTTGATGGAGTCGCAACCCAGTTATTATGAACTGCTAAATCTGACCTCGGACGCCTCGCCAGAGGAAATTCGACGCGCCTATCATGAAGCTGCCCGGCAATTGCACCCGGATGTTTCTACGAAGCCAGGCTCAACCGAGCTTTTTATAAAGGTTCAAAAAGCTTATGAAGTGCTATCTGATCCTAAGGCCAGAGCGAAATATGATAAAAACTTACCCAAGCCCGACGAAATCGAAGAAAGGGTCAGCGCCAATGAGATCCGTGTTTCTGGGGAGGCGATAAACCTCAGGGTCACTTACAGCCGGTCCAATTTGCCAAAACTTGAAGAAAGTCAGCTGGTTTATGTTTTACTGGATCTGATTGCTCCAGAAGACCTAGACCCTAAAGCTTCTCCGCCGATCAACCTTTGCCTGGTGATCGATCGATCGACTTCAATGAATGGTGAGCGGATGGATACTGTGAAAGTCACGGCGATTGAATTGTTGCGCCATCTCCGCCCACAGGACACCCTGGCTGTGATCACATTTAGCGACCGATCTGATGTAGTAATACCCGCAGCTCGAGGGTATCGTCGAACAGAAGCGGAAGGAAAAATTAGAAGCATCCGAACCGGTGGTGGCACTGAGCTATCCTATGGCCTCGAAGCCGGTTTATTCGAAGTCCGCCAATTCCTGAGCAACAAACAGGTCAACCATGTAATTCTGCTTACAGATGGACGAACGTATGGTGATGAGGAAAAATGTATCGACCTGGCTGATAAAATGGCATCCCATGGGGTCAGCCTGAGCATCTTGGGTATTGGTGATGAATGGAACGACCAATTTCTGGATGGTCTGGCAAAACGCACCGGTGGGAGTTCTTTTTATGTTTCTCGCCCGGGGGATATCGCAGAATTTCTGGAAGATAGGTTCCGCGGTTTAAGCCAGGTTTATGCCGAACAATTGCTTTTGAAATTAGAACCATCGAATGGAGTTTTGCTACAATATGTGCTTCGTTCGCAGCCAGATACACTCCCCTTGCCAGCTGAATCGCTTATCCGGTTAGGCAGTATGCCGAATGATAATGGCATTCGTTTGTTGCTGGAATTTGTTGTTGCACCAATAACAGTTCGTGGCCAGCGCCAAAAGCTCGCCAACTGTACTCTAACAATGGATATTCCAACGAAAAATAAAATAAATTATAAAGTGCAATTCAAATTGCAGCGCCCTATCAGCCAGGTTTTCCAACCGGAAGGTCCCCCGAATGCTGTCATTCAAACTGTATCTCAGATGACTCTTTATCGGATGCAGGAGCGGATCAACCTGGAAATGATTGAAGGCAATATTATGGATGCCAACGAGATTATGAAGCATCTCGCAACTCAATTACTGGCGAGAGGAAAACGAGACCTTGCCAGTACGGTCCTTAAAGAAGCTGAGCGTCTTAAGCATACTCAACAAATCAGTGAACAAGGGAAAAAGGAAATAAAATATGGTACGCGGGCGTTGTTGCTCCCAATAGACCTGCTTAAGGATACTTGATGATCACTTGCCCTAACTGCCAGATCAAGAATATGCTCGGGGCAATCTTCTGTAAAGATTGCGGTGTTCAACTAGTATCGGGTGAGGGAGAGTTGTTCGGACGAGAAGCAGATCATTCAGAGGTGAAAACGGCAGTAAAACCTGCGCCGTCTCATCCGGCGGCCTCAGGGCTCCCTCCTATGCCCACCGATGCAAAAGTTGCCTTATTTCTTCAAGATGCGAACGAAGTACTGCCACTAATCGACCGTGAAGAAATCACCCTGGGGCGAGCGATCGAGGGTCAACCAATTATCCCAGATTTGGACTTGACGCCTTATAATGGTTATGAAAAAGGTGTGTCGCGATTGCACGCATCCATCAAAATAGACGGGAATCTGGTGACTGTTACCGATTTAGGATCAGCAAATGGGACTCGCGTAAATGGATCCAAACTGCTACCCAACCAGTCACAGATGATTGCCCATGGGGATATGCTCACCCTGGGTAAATTACAGACTCAGATATTGATCCGTTCCTGACGGACGCAGATTGGAGGTTGCCTTGCCGTTCACAGTTGTTCTACATATCCAAAATGAAGCACCCGTCGTTGGTGAAATTGAAGAACTGCCAACTCTGACGGATCAGTTAATTGCTGTAAATAATCCCCGCTCAAAAGAAGGTAAAGATCTGCAGTATTTGGATGATGGCGTTGTGACAGTTTATTGGCCTGTCTATCGAATTAATTTCATTGAAATAGTGAGTGGACGGGAAGAAGAGGAGATCATCAGCTTTGTCCGAGAGTAGTAACATGACAGATGCACGCCTTAAAGATCGGCGAATTTTGGTTGTGGATGATGAAGAACGGATGGTACGTTTCATCCGTTTGAATCTGGAGCATGATGGCTTTCGAGTGATTGAAGCCTTCAATGGCACCCAGGCAATTAATAAAGTCCGAAGCGCAATGCCTGATGTGGTTTTATTAGATGTGATGATGCCAGATATTGATGGATTTGAAGTTCTTCGGATTATACGGGAGGTAAGCAATATCCCAGTAATAATGCTGACTGCCAAAGGTGAGGAGGATGACCGTGTCCGTGGCTTGGAACTGGGGGCGGACGATTATGTGACCAAACCTTTCAGCCCACGGGAGTTAGTCAGCCGTGTCAGGGCAGTGCTTCGCCGAACCGAAACAACGGGTGGCGGATCCCATGGCCTGATTGAAGTTGACGACCGTTTAAAATTGGACTTTGATCGCCGGGAAGTCTGGGTAGATGATGAATTGGTGAAGCTACGCCCAACAGAATACCGGCTGCTTTACCATTTGGTCCAAAACGCTGGTTGGGTTATTTCTCATGATCAACTATTAGCCAAGGTGTGGGGGTATGAGTACCGGGATGAGCCGCATTACGTCAGGCTTTATATTAATTATCTGCGAAAGAAGTTAGAAGAAGATCCTTCAAACCCCAGATACATTCTGACCGAACGCGGCGTTGGATACCGTTTTGTCGATTTCCGCCGCCAGAAGGTGGATGAATAGAGTATTAATCTCTGGTTTTACGTCAACAATAACCAGGAAATACAAAAAACGCATAAGAAGGTGGAATGGAAATGAGCACAAAACAGAGAATCTTGTTGGTAGATGATCATGAAGTTGTACGCTTAGGTTTGAAGGCGCTATTGGAACGCCACCCGAACTTTGAGGTTGTCGCTGAAGCGGCTACTGCTCGCGAAGCGGTGGAACGAGTTGCGATATATACTCCGGATGTGGTCGTGATGGATATCCGCCTGCCGGGTGGATCAGGTATAGAAGCCTGCGAAGAAATTGCCGAGAAATATCCGGAATCGAAAGTTATCATGCTGACCTCCTATGCTGAGGACGAAATGCTTTTTTCTGCCATTCGTGCAGGTGCAGCCGGATACGTATTAAAGCAAATTGGGGGTGAGGACCTGGTCCGTGCGATTGAAGCAGTGGGGCGTGGCGAAGCCCTGCTCGATCCGGCCGTGACACAGCGGATCTTTCAGGAGGTTCGTAAAGCGGCTAAAGAGGAAGAAGCCTCGGCATTTTCTGCCCTGACCCAGCAAGAAAAACACGTATTACTGCTGGTATCAGAAGGTAAAACAAACCGCGAAATCGCTAAAGCTCTCTTTTTAGGGGAAGGCACTGTCCGCAATTACGTCAGCAGTATCCTGTCTAAGCTGGGGGTAAGCAATCGGGCCGAGGCAGCCGCTTACGCGGTGGAGCATAATTTGAGAGATTATCTTTAAGAATGTTGATGATTCCAGATTCTGGAATCACCCCAGAATAGGTGCTCTCAAATTCTGATTGCTCTAATTGGAAAGCCTATCGGGTTAGAGTTTGGGAAAAATTAGCCGGATTGAGCCTGGCATTCTGGACATGGACAGAGCCTCCGCAAATAAGTCCAATTGTAAATGCCATAATGATGCCCATCTTCCCATTCTAAAGTCATCGCGTAAGCCCCAACAGCTTCCACCTTTCGCAGGCGTGTAGCACGCGAAATCCTCAACTGGCAGCAAGAATATATCTGGATCAGGGTTGGCAGACATTTTGTCATGACCACCGCGGCATTCTGCACATGGGCAGGCGTGCCGCAATAGAGAAAAGGAATAAGTGCTTACATGCTCGTCGCTCCAGATAATTGTTAATTGGCTGGTTTCTCGATTGGCAGTGATGGAAGTGGGTCGTAATTGGCTCATTGAAACAGTTCCTCTTTCCTCAGGTAGTATATAGGATGTGTGGATAGCTCGTAGCTGGGTAGCTTTTGTTCTGTTTTTATGGTTGGTACAATGAAAGGAAATTGGAAGCAGCCCAACCATCGCGAGATTCATCATAAAGGCCGACCAGATGCCACCAGGTGTAGCCATCGGCATCTTGCGGGCCATCGTCCACTCTAAAAACCTCTGATTCAGCGCCCACGACCAAGGTCCGTCCGTTAAGCCCTGGCAGACTTCGCAGGCGTAAACCATCCCCACCGGTACCCGAGATCTGCACGTAAGCCCCAACTGCCAGCAGGCCTGGCAGCGGAGCGGGTGGAATGTCTAATGTGGACGTAGCTGTCCCGATTGAAGTTTGGGTTGGGAGCGGTCTGGTTGCAGTTGGAGCCGGGATCATATTTAAGATAGCAGTGGTGCTTCCCGCCGCGATCGGCCCCGGACGAGAATACCACAACAGAAGAAGTGTGCCACCAGCAAGTAGAACGCCGATGATCAGGCTCCAAAAAAGAATCCAGGGATTCAATAAACGTCGCATAACAGTATTTTGTAAGTCCTTTGTCGGTTTAATGGGCAGGTGGGCAGCAAATAGAATGCCAGTTCCAGGATCAGATATACTGCCAGCAGTTTGGTGCCCTCCAGCAATACGCTCATATAAGCAATACCCGTTGCAGAAAGACCCAGAACAATCAAAGTGGTTCGGACTGACCACCCACTTGCCAGATTCATTCGGTTATACCAGTCTTTATACCTGGGAGCTTTTGCTTAGAGATTCTAAGCTGAACCAATGGCCCATCTTCTCCCTTGAAGCTAAATACTATTCCCAGAGCATAGAGCATGCTCTGTAGTGGACCCATGAAGTTGGACACTTTTCCGGGCATCCTTAGGGGGATGCCTAAACTGAGCGCTTATACCCCTACACTTCCCTCGCTCCCAGTATAATGGCTCAACAATGAAGCGATTAATAGGGCCACAATTGCAAGAGCCAGTAGAGTTGAGCAGCTTCATATTGTGATTTATCCTGTGATTAGGTGCCTGAGCCGAACAACTGGTGCGGTGTGTGTTTGGGCACTAAAACCTTAAGCGCCTGCGGGCATACCCGTATATGCAGGGGTTCGATCACATCTATGGGTTCGCCATCTATCTGTATAAATAACTTCGATTTGCATTTTAGCACGAGTGACCTGAACGGAACCAGGGTCACCTGCTCAGATTTTTTATGATTACCAGATAACAGCTCAAAAACGCGCTGCGCGATATCACCCAGCGTATCACCCTTGAATAACCACAAATCCATTAAACCATCGTCCAGCAAGGCGTTCGGTGATAAGTGAGCATAGCCTCCGGCGTACAGATGGATGTTGTTGATCACAGCCAATAGGTACCGATCTCCGAAAACCTCGCCATCCACTTCGACTTCCAGGTCAATCCCATGCCAGAAGCTGGCGTTCCAGATTGCCGAGGCTGTATAGTGCATCACTGCAAAATGCTTTTCCCAGCGCTGACGCGGCTCAATGCGATGAACGATGAACGCATCCAGCCCAATGCCTGCCCATAGAAGGAAAGGTCGTTGGTCACACAGACCAATATCAATCTTAAGAAACTGAGGGTGGGCCAACAAGCGAGCGCTCTCTTCCAGGGCTGTGATCCGGGTCCAGGTCAACCCAGGCAGACCAAGTTCCTGGGCCCAGACGTTGGCAGTACCGGCTGGCAGCACACCGAGAGCAGTATTTGTGTTTATCAAAGCAGGTAGAGCGTGATTTAAGGAGCCATCCCCACCAACGATAAAAAATGCATCGACTGTTTCGGCAACTGCTTGCCTGGCGAGCTCAGCCAGATGTTCGGCAGATTGTGTTCGCTCTAATTGTATGTCCCACCCTTCCATCCGCAGCAAGTTCGCGGCCCGTTCGGTTAAGATCCAGGACGGGTAACGCCCGGCTATCGGGTTGTATACCAGGTAAGCACTAGGCATATGGGTGCAGGGACCTCCTCACCGATTGATTTTACTTGATAATCGTGGATCTTCAATCACTGCTTCATAGCTTTCCAAAGACCCCTAACAAAGAATGAAATCAGTCCCTAAGGGAATTGATGTTGTAAAACCACCCACATGCCCTCCTCGCCCCAGATTCCCAGAGAGATCAAAATCACCTTCATCTAAGGAGTGGTACAATTCAGTCGATCACTCGTTTCAGAAGCTGAGTTATGTCTGCACCAATTGTTTTGAGCAATCGCTACCAACTAGAAGAACGCCTGGGCTCCGGGGGCATGGCGATGGTTTTTCGCGCCCAGGATTTAATGCTTGAACGCACGGTCGCAATCAAGCTTTTACGGACTGATTTCTCTCGAGACTCGGATTTTCGTGAACGCTTCCGCCAGGAAGCAAAGGCGGTTGCCAATCTTTCCCATCCCAATATCGTTACCGTGCATGATTTTGGGTTGGATGGTGGGCGCCTGTTTATTGTGATGGAAGATGTACCAGGCACAGATCTCAAAACGATCATCAACCAGCGTGGGCGTTTTACTGAAGAAGAGGCGATAGCGTTGATGATTCAGGCCTGTGCCGGAATTGGGTACGCCCATCGGGCAGGGCTGGTTCATTGTGATGTGAAACCCCAAAATATGTTGGTAACCCCCGACAAACGCCTGAAGGTTGTAGATTTTGGGATTGCACGTGCTTTTGCCACCATTGCACCAGATGAAAAGACGGAAGTTGTGTGGGGCTCACCTCAATACTTCTCCCCAGAACAAGCAGCTGGTGATCCACCATCTCCTGCGTCAGATGTGTATTCTTTGGGGGTGGTCATGTTTGAAATGCTAACCACCCGTTTGCCGTTTCAGGATCCAGAAGCAGAAGAGCTGGCCCGAATGCATCGTGAGCTACCACCCCCGTCTATCCGTAAATATAACCGGTTGGTAAGCTCTTCGCTAGAACAGATTTTGCTCAAAGTCCTTGCCAAAGAGCCGTCTAGCCGTTATCGGACAGCTGATCAATTAGGCCGAGTCCTGGTTACTTTAACTCAACAAGCCGCTGCAGCAACAATAGTTCAACCAGTTAAATCATCCGTGCCAGCCAATGAAACGGTCATATCGCCTGCCCGGCCTGCTTCAAATAATTCTTCGCGCTCGGAAACGGCGTATAATCACCAGACCGGACCCCAAGTAAAGCAAAAACCGATTTTGAATCGCGCTTCGAATCCCCTGGATATTGATTGGATGACTTTATTGCTTGGATTGTTTGCGCTGATCGCAGTTGGAGGGCTTATCCCATTTTGTTTATGGGTTTATTACGTTCTCAACCCACCCATTTAACCTTATGTTTGGATCGATTATCCGTGATCGGAAGCCTTGCAACAATAAACCCTTAAAATAGAGTAGTTGGTGTGGGTGAAGAGCGGCTTAGCCACGCTTCACCCACACCAACCATCATTCTTGAATAATTTAGAAAAGGGTTATGCCTACCCTTGCAAGAACCAAAAGCCCCGAGTATGATTGCAAGCCGCACATCATGCGATCAAGTTGCAAGGGATGTGATTAAATAGAAAATCACGGCTTATGCCGCGATCTTCAATCTCAATAGAAGTAGGAAATTATTTATTGGTCTTGACCAATGTTCGGATGCACTTTGTGCACAGCACTTTTCGGATTTTTCGTCCATCTTCAAATACGCTAATCGTTTGAAGATTAGGGCGGAAAGTCCGCTGAGTCGCTTTTTTCGACCAGGGGCGGTTTCGACCAAAAGTCGTTTTCTTGCCACAATGTTCACACTTCGCCATCTTAGAATTCCTTTCATGCACAATGATTGCTTGTGAGCCTTTTAGAACTTCCATACAGCCGGTTTGGGAATACGGAGTGCCCGGCTTAAGGCCGGATAATCATACCACAAACCATATATGAGATCAAGCGGGATAGCTTGTGGATTAGGGTAATCGCATTAGGATTTTTTGGCTCGACCGAAGACCCATTTTTGTGCATTGAAGGCCCTTCGGCAGGCTCTGGGAACACTCCGGGATAGCAAATTATCGCCCCGAAGAAGCTTCTATGACCTAAGTTAGTGCCAAGTCCCGGTTAGAATGGGCAAAAACGATTGTGAATATTTCAAATGCGATTACCCTAGCTTGTGGATTTATTTTGCACATACACCGACGATTGTTAGCAGGTCCCGTATCCAGAGTAGTTCAGAGAAGTATGTACGTAAAAATCGAGGAACGCTATGACCGATGAAACCACCCCGATTGGCAGCATCCGTGTATCTCAACAGGCAATTGCCAGCATCGCTTACCAGGCGGCCCTGCAGTCTTATGGCGTTGTGGGCCTGGTATCTAAGAATCTGGTCGATGGGCTGGCACAGGTTCTGGTGCAGGATCCAACCCACGGAGTCGAAGTCCATTATGACGGGCAAAATATCAGCATTGATCTATATATCGTAATTGAATACGGAACCAGAATTAAATCTGTTGCGAATAGTGTCAGCAATACCGTTCGTTTTAATGTAGAAAAATCACTCGGCACACCAGTTAAGGATATCAATGTGCATGTCAGAGGTTTGCGGGTCAGTGATGTGGATTGAGCCGGCAGCTGCCCTGGACCAGCTTCTACCCGCATGGTGTATTGTTGAAACCGCAGACCGGAAGGGTCTCGATTTTCGCTTAGGAGCCTGAATTAATGTTAGCAGATACGCCTGAAAAAAGGCAAGATTATTTTCGTAAAACCCCCATCGATGGGCAAATCCTGAAGAGCTTCATCGAAGCCAGCCTGACCTGGTTGAGAACTAACCAGCACACCGTTAATTCTTTAAACGTCTTCCCGGTTCCGGATGGCGATACGGGCACGAATATGGTACTTACAATGCAGGCAGCCTATGATGAAATCAGCAACTCGGCCGAGCATAATGTTGGCAAGATGGCACACTCGGTGGCACATGGAGCATTGATGGGCGCACGAGGCAATTCTGGGGTTATCTTGTCACAGCTATGGCGTGGTTTTGCCCGTGCCCTCGATCACCAAGCGATCCTGGACGCGAAGAGCCTGGTGAGAGCGCTGACCATTGCCCGGGATACAGCCTATAAAGGGGTTGTCCGGCCAGTCGAGGGTACGATTTTAACCGTAGCAAAAGATAGTGCCCTGGCAGCTGAGAACGCTCTCGCAAGCACTGATGACCCGGTTGATATTCTTGAAATTGTTGTTAGTGCGGCTGATGAGTCAGTTCAGCGTACGCCGGATCTGCTACCGGTTTTGAAAGAGGCAGGTGTGGTTGATTCGGGTGGTAAAGGTCTGTTCTTTATATTCGAAGGCATGCTCCGCTACATCAAAGGGTTATCGCTAGACACGGCTTTGTTAAGTGTCCAACCCTTATCTGCTTTAAACCTGGAGAATACCATGGAGAGCATTGAACCGGGCCAGGATTATGAAGTTGTGGTTGACTTTCGACCACGCGCACCCCTTGATCTGGTTTCCTTTTATGAGGACTTGGAACGAATGGGTACCTCCATCCAGGTTGGCGAAGGCGACGGGATCTATCGATTACACATTCATGTGCCAACTGAAAAACGTTATTCCCCTATCGACTACACAATGTCACTGGGAACGATCACCAAGGTTGCGATCGAAAACTTGATCGCTCAAATGGAGGACTTGGAGGAGTATTGCGGAGAATCAAAACCAAACCTGGCACCTGTTGAGCCTGGGCAGAATGCTGTCGTCGCCGTTGCGCCGGGCGTGGGAATTGCCAGGGTATTTGCCAGCCTGGGAGTCTCGGAGATCATTGAGGGTGGTCAAACTATGAATCCCAGCACTCAGGAGATAATTCGGGCCTTCGAAAACTTGCCAACTGATCAAATAATTATTCTGCCGAACAATAAAAATATCATCCTGGCGGCTCAGTCGGCAGCTGAACTGACCGTAAAAAAAGTAGCGGTCATCCCCAGCAAAACCGTTCCGCAAGGCCTGGCAGCGATGCTGCGCCTGGCCCCGGATGGAGATTTTGAGACTGTTGTCAAAGAAATGACGGCTGCATTGGATGATGTAGAGACAGGCGAAATTACAATTGCTACTCGGAGCGTCGAGATCGATGGAGTCCAGGTCCAAGAAGGTCAGATTATTGCTCTGCTAAATGGAAAACTGGTTTTGGCATCTTATGATCTGGAAGAGGCTTGCCTTGGTTTGCTTACGAAAGCCCATGCCGACCATTTCGAACTTATCACCCTGTTTTATGGTGATAACATATCTAAACCAGAGGTGGTCCGGATCTCAGACATGATTCGCAAAGCATACCCTCAACAGGAAGTAGAAGTCCAAGAAGGTTGCCAGCCGCATTATCACTTCATCATTGCTATCGAATAGCACTGCCAACGATGAGCATAGCCATTGTCACTGACAGCACTTCAGATATCCCGCAGGATCTGGCGGACCAATATCAGATTGAGGTTGTTCCCAATCTGATGGTAATTGACGGCCAAAGCTTCCTGGATGGCGTAGGGATGACCCGTGAGGAGTTTTATCGCCGTTTACCGGACATGACCAGCCCGCCAACAACAGCAACCTCATCTTCAGGTGTCTACCAGAAACTGTACGCTAGACTCTTGAAGCAAGGAGTGAGGCAGGTACTATCGATTCATGCCTCCAGTTTGTTAAGCGGTATATTTAATGCGGCCAGCGTAGCTGCGCAGACATTTAATAACCGAGTCAAGGTAGTCGATGGGGAACAGCTCTCACTTGGGCTGGGATTCCAGGTGTTGGACGCGGCTCAGGCGGCCGCGCGTGGATTAGGGTTGGATGAGGTAGTAGGAAGCATGCGGGATGTCCGCCAGCGGGTCCATGTGGTTGCGATGCTGGATACACTCGAATATGTTCACAGGAGTGGGCGTGTCTCTTGGGCGAAGGCGCGCCTGGGAAATCTGCTGCGCATTAAACCTTTTATAGAATTGAAGGCTGGACGGGTTTTAAGTCTGGGGGAATCGCGAACCCGGCGCAAGGGCATCGAGCGGTTGCGCCAGATCCTTTTGGAACTCGGTCCATTGGAAAATCTGGCGGTATTGCATACTAATGCGGAGCAAGATGCTGAGGAGTTTTTATCCTCGTTTGACCATGTCCCCTCGCAAGCCTTGATCGTCAATGTGACCACCATCATTGGCACACATGTCGGCCCGAATGGATTGGGCTTTGCGGCCGTAATTCAGAAGTAAACGTATTTGGGGTTTGCCGTAAGGAATTCCAGATTTGGGAGTGTGTGGGCGGCGGAGCCGCCCACACACTCCCAAATCTGGGCACCACCATGGCCATTCCCACTGAGCCGCAACACATCATCCTGAATTTATCTTCAATCCTTGGTAAAATAACTTGATATGAAGCCTTCAATTCACAAATTGCAAAAGTATATTAACCTGGAAGCCGAACGTGGGTATGACAATCGAGCTGTTATGGGTGGGCTGGATCGCATTCTGGAACGCTGGCAAGCCGAAGCCCGGCTGGATGGACTCCCGGAAGACTTAATCGAAGCGGTCGCTGCTCGCATCCGTGATTATCCGCGGCTGGCAGAGAGCTCGCGGGCAGAAGTCTTAGAAGGCTTGATGCGCCGCTTGCAGCGCGATCTGGATATCCCGGTCGAAACCCTGCCCCACCAAACCGCCCCAGAACGTCCTGAAGAAGATGAACCCCCCAGGCCCGCCGCGCAAGAACCGTTGGCAAAGCCTGCGGGGCAAGATCGCCCGATAAAAAGTCGCCCAAAGGATGCGGAGGATGCGGCCCAACTTTATGGCGCTCCGGCAGCATTAAATGCTTCTGTCACCGTGCTATCTAACGTTGGACCACGTCACGCACAAACCTTGAGTCGCCTGGGATTAAACTGCCTGGGTGACATGCTATACCACTTCCCCCGCCGATACGATGATTATTCACAGCTCAAACCCATCAATCGCCTGTGGTATGGTGAGGAAGTTACCGTTATCGGCACAGTTCAGAGTATTTCAACTCGCCCAATTCGGGGTGGAAAAGCACAGCTTGTTGAAGCGGTCGTGAGTGATGGAAGCGGAGCAATTCGGGTAAACTGGTTCAATCAGGCGTATATTGCAAAACGTCTGCATAAAGATACCCAGATCGTTCTCTCAGGAAAGGTAGAGCAATATCTGGGCAGATTGGTGATGAACAATCCGGAAATGGAGCAGTTGGAACAGCAACAGCTCCATACTAATCGGATTGTGCCGGTTTATCCGCTTACAGCTAACATCACCCAGCGCTGGCTGCGGCGGTTGATGAACCAGGTGGTTACATATTGGGCGCCAAGGGTCCAGGACTATCTGCCGCTAGATCTGCGCAGGTCAGCAGATCTCTTTGATCTGCCACGAGCCTTACTGCAAGTGCATTTTCCAGATTCCTGGGATGACCTCACCGCTGCTAGGCATCGCCTGGCATTCGATGAAATCTTCATGTTGCAGCTTGGGGTCTTACGCCAGAAACGAGCCTGGCAAAACCGCACCGCGCGAGTGTTTGAACTCGATCCAGATTGGAACCAATCTCAGATCAGCCGCCTGCCTTTTCCATTAACCAGCGCTCAAGAAAGGGTGTTCGCCGAAATTTCTCACGATCTGGCCTCAGGCCAGCCCATGAATCGTTTGATTCAGGGGGATGTTGGCTCTGGGAAAACTGTGGTGGCAGCATTGGCGATGGCTTTGGTAACACGCACCGGCGCTCAGGCAGCCTTAATGGCTCCTACCAGCATCCTGGCAGAACAGCATTATAAGAGCATGCACAGGTTACTGTGTGGGATTGGTATCCCAGCAAGTGGTCAGCCACAAAAGCTCTCTGGCGAAGACGAAGTGCATGCCGATGAAGCCGTATTGCGCCCAGAAGAAGTCCGGCTGATGATCGGAGCGACTCCGGAAACAGAAAAGCGTGAGATACGAGAAGGCCTTGAGAATGGCGTCATAAAGATCGTTGTCGGAACGCATGCGCTGATTGAAGACCCGATTGTGTTCCAGGATCTGCAACTGGCAATAGTAGACGAACAGCACCGTTTTGGGGTCGAACAACGCGGCGCTTTGCGAGCCAAAGGTAATTCGGTCCATTTGCTGGTCATGACAGCCACTCCGATCCCCCGATCTCTGGCCCTGACCGTTTATGGCGACCTGGATTTATCCTTGATCGACGAGATGCCGCCTGGACGCCAGCCAGTTGCGACTTATGTCCTGCCTCCCCGTGAAACGGAGCGCGCTTATAACCTCATTCGAACCCAGGTTGGTCGAGGCCGCCAGGCGTTTATCATTTATCCCCTGGTAGAGGAATCTGAAAAGAGCGATTCTAAAGCAGCCGTTGAGGAACATGAAAGATTGCAGAACGAAATCTTCCCTGGGTTAAAAATGGGTTTACTGCATGGACGTATGAAGCCAGAAGAAAAAGAAGAGGTTATGACCGGGTTTCGGGATAGTCACTACGATGTTCTGGTCTCAACCTCGGTCGTTGAAGTGGGGGTCGATGTGCCGAACGCAACCGTCATGCTGATTGAGGGCGCAAATCGTTTTGGGTTAGCACAATTGCACCAGTTCCGCGGCCGGGTTGGACGCGGCTCGGATGAATCCTACTGTTTGTTAATTCCTGAAAACCCCGATGACCTTGAGAATGAACGTTTGAAGGTCATGGCGGCAACCAATGATGGTTTCGTGTTGGCAGATAAAGATCTCGAACAACGCGGACCTGGGCAATTCCTAGGCACGCGCCAGTCTGGCTTTGCCGAACTCCAACTGGCCAGTTTAACCGATGTGCGTCTCATTGAAAAAGCCCGCTATCATGCCCAGCGCCTGTTTGAGGATGATCCGGATTTGACCCAATCCAAACATCAGCTGCTGAGTGGCGCTTTGCAGCATTTCTGGGGCGAGACTGATTGGGGCGGGGCGGATGAAAACCAGCTGCCGAAAGGCGATATCAGTTGAGACTTTGTTGCCTGCTGCGATTGATATAATTTTTGCAATATTTTCCGAACTGGCATAGTTCTTGCTACAATCTACTTTGCCAGGCAATGATGAGGTGTTATGATCCGTGCAGTCTTTCCAGGAACCTTTGATCCGATCCACTATGGTCACGTGGATATTGCACGCCGGGCTGCCCGCTTATTTGATGAATTAATCATTGCGGTGTACGATCGCCCTTTAAAAAGCCTGCTTTTTTCTCCGGAGCAGCGGATCGATATGGTTCGCGAGACGTTTCTACAGGATGCAAATATCAAAGTCATGGGTTACAGCGGTCTGACTGTGGATTTTTGCCACGCCATCGGCGCTGAAGTGATTGTACGAGGACTGCGAGTATTCTCGGATTTCGAGTATGAGTTTCGGATGGCACTCGCCAATCATCGACTTGCTGCTGATATCGAGGTGGTTGCTTTGATAACGGCTGAAGAGCACACCTTTCTGTCGGGCAGCACCGTCCGAGAAATCGCATCCTTAAACGGAGATGTGCATAGCATGGTGCCGGCCCATGTTGAGGCGGCCTTTCAACGCCGTTTTGGTGAGTTAGGCGATGGACAGCAAGTTGTCCCGACTTCATCTATGCGTGATTAGTTTTTGTCTGGGTGTCGTGTGGATCGGTAAAGCTGTTGACGAAAATGAAGTTTGCGAGTAATCTAATAAATATTGATTTTATCAATCATTCGGCCCCTTTTGTTGCAGTCCCTTCGCTGATCAGGCGAACTGCCCGGGGAGGAGCACCATGGATATATTGCATTTAGTCGATCGTCTCGAAGAAGTATTAAATCAAAGCCGGTCATTTTGGTTCACAAGCCAGGTTGTCGTAGATGAAGACCGTATCCTGGATCTGATCGACCAGATGCGGGTAGCCATTCCGGATGAAGTCAAGAAAGCTCAGCAGCTGCTGGCGCAGCGGGATCGTATCTTGGCGCAGGCCCAAGAAGAGGCCAACCGCACCCTGGCAATTGCCAGAGAAAAGAGCGAGCAACTGGTTGAACGGGATGCGATTGTTCAGGCTGCCCAGGCACGCGCGGAACAAATTCTGGCCCAGACGAGAGCTCAGGTCATAACGACTCGTCGAGATGCAGATGAGTATGTATTGGAGACTCTGGTTCGGCTGGAAATGGAGCTAGACCGGTCCTTAACCCAGGCCAGGAACGGGATTCGTACGCTCCAAACTGAACTGGAGAAGACCGGCCAACCTGCGATAACGCCTCAGGAAGTTGAAAATTGACCACTGGCCCCCGTGTGAGCGGGGGCTTTTTGAACCGCTTTTCGGTCGGCTCATCGTTTCAATCATTTGAAAGTTGTTTATTGGTTCTTTCACAATATTCCTTAAGCAATCAGCAGAGTTTGTGTTGATTGCACAACACAACTTCATTGTCCTGAAGAAACTTGTCGAAAAGACCTTTTTTATTACACCCAGGTCAATCGAAAAAGGGGCAAATCGGGGGAAATCCATTCAAATTGGCATCTTCGCTAAATTTTCAATGCAACAAACCATCTCTGTGAGGAATTTTGGTTTTCTAGATTTACTGTACGAAAATTGATTTAGGAAGGAGAAGAACTAGATGCGTTATAAGTTATTGGGTAGGAGCGGCTTAAAAGTCTCCGAATTGGCATTGGGGACTATGACCTTTGGTGAGGATTGGGGCTGGGGCGCTTCTACAGATGAGAGTTCCCGAATCTTTGATCGGTTGGTGATCGCATCAAACTACAGCCTATCCAGCTCTCACTGGGAAAGCTGAAACCGAGCAACAAGATTTGTTGGCGATTGTTGCCAGGAAAGTTAGGCCAATATAAGTCTGTGATTCGCTTGGGCGAAAGTGGTCTTCAATACCGGGGTACCAATACATTCCCTGCCCACCACAGAGAGTCCTAATGAAATGAAAAGCATCTTCTCAGGTGCGCCATCACAGGCGATAAGATCACATTCTTTCGGGAATAACAAAACGGGCTTCAATCATTCGGTCCACAAGCCTAGGAAACAAACTGTTTAACCACACTACCAGCCACATTACCCTGGGTAGAACCAGGCTATGTCTGGGATGCATGCTGAGTTTGTATACTTCTCGGGCAACTTGTTCCGAACTCAGACGTAAGCCAGGGGGTGTGGTTGTGCTGGTTTTTCGATTGATTTTAGCATGCGCATCGAATTCGGTTGTCACACCTCCAGGATAAACAGCCGAGACCTGAATGCCATAGATGTTTATTTCTCGCCGTAAGGCCTGTGTAAAGCCCCTCAAACCAAATTTACTGGCAGCGTAGATCGTATAAGTCGGCGTGCCGATCAGGCTGGCCAGAGAACCCATCATGATAATCTGTCCTTTTCGACGGGTGATCATATGGGGCAATACCGCTCGGGTGAGCTGGATCGTCCCGTAAAGATTGGTTTGAAGTTGAGTCTCGATATCAGCCAGTGGATCCAGGTTTTCTAACCAATCCAGCCTGCCAAAGCCGGCGTTATTAAACAAGATGTCGATTTGTCCAAATTCCTCCAGGCTCTGGTCGACCAGCGCCTGAATATCTCCTATCCGGCTGAGATCGGTAGGTACAACCAGCGCTTTCCCACCACTGGCATGGATCTCGTCTGCTAGGTTGTTCAATCGTTCTTGCCGGCGGGCTGCCAGGATTACCCAGTATCCGGATTGTCCAAAAAAGCGGGCTGTGGAAGCCCCGATCCCAGAAGAAGCGCCAGTAATAAGAATAACAGGGGGATGATCCATTCTTCGTCCTTATTGAATAGAAGTCATGGCAGTCATGACTGTCTGTATGACAAAACCCATCGATTATCCTAAAAAACCCGTGGGTCAATGCGTAATTATATTTTAGATGTTGCACAGTTTCAGGGAAATTTGGGTGGGTTTGGGCGGGGGAAGCCCGCCCAAACCCACCCGACATTACTTACCCTGCGTAAGCCTCAATATTTTAACAACCAGGACCTGGCAGAATATGGCTCTCATACCGACCCTGCTTCAACGCCCAGCCCTGATCTGTCTGGGTGGGCCAACCGCATCTTGCCATAATCCTGGGATAGCGATCCGGACGTGCTTAAGTTGAACACCAATCAGGTTGGTTTACTGAGGCTGGATCGCATTCCTGTGGGCCAGAACGATTAATTCAGGTGAAATGCCCGGGTTGTGATTTGCCGATCACCAATTTCCCAGATCTGGTTGGCATAGCCTTCGATGAAAAAGCGGTCATGGACGACAGCAACCACAGTGCCTTGAAAATTGGTGATGGCCTGTTCAAATCGCCCACGCGAGGGGATATCCAGATGATTGATAGGTTCATCCAGCAGTAAAAGGTTGCAGCCTTTTGCCACCAGGCAGGCCAAAGAAAGCCGGGCTCGTTCACCGTAAGATAATTTCTCTACCGGAATAAAGACATCATCGCCGCTGAACAGGTATTGGTGTAAAAATGCCCTGGAATCGGTTTCTGATAAAGGCGCCAGTTTCCGAACTGTTGCGAACGCATCCAGTTTCGGATCCAGATTTTCCTGCTCTTGCGCCATGTATCCAATGCGGACATTCGCTCCAATTTTAACCTGGCCGTCCAAAGGGGCCAGAAACCCTGCGATTGTTCGGATAAGGGTGGTTTTCCCTGCCCCATTAGGCCCAATCAAGGCAATTCGGTCGCCGTATCGGGCGTGCAGATTCAGACCGATCAGCAGTGCTAGATCGCCATAGCCAATTGACAAATCTTCGATGGTTATGACATCCCGGCCGCTGGCTGGGGTTTCACCAAAATCCAGCTTCATCTGCCAGGCAGTCCCAGGTTTTTCGATCTTATCTTCTGTTAACAGGCGTTCCAGACGTTGTTCTAGCATTTTTGCACGCCGGATTGTTCCGGCGCTACGATTGCCGAAGAAGCCCTTAGCAAATTTGTCGCCGCTGTCGCCCTTGCCGCCCACTCGAAAACTGGCCTGCCCGCGCACCTGGGTGGCTGCTTTTTGCAGGCGCTTAATTTCTGACACCTGGTCGGAATAATCCTGCCGGCGGCGTTCCTGCTCGTTGATCTTGGCTTCAAGATAAAAAGTATAGTTTCCGGAGTATGACCGCAGCGTGTGCATATTGGGATCAATTTCCAGAATTTCGGTAACGGTCCCATCTAGAAAAGCCCGATCGTGCGAAACGATCAGTATCCCTGCAGATCTACAATTCGGGGAATGGGTCAGCCAACCTTCCAACCATTCCAGCATTTCAATGTCCAGGTGGTTGGTGGGCTCATCCAGTAGCAATAGCTGCGGTTTAGACAACAAAATCCCTGCCAGCGCCAGGCGGGTCTTCTGACCGCCGCTCAAGTTGCCAACGGGTGTGTCTGGAGGAATTTCCTCCAGACCCAGCGCAGCTAGCACTGCAGCTGTCTGTCCTTCTTCGCTGGCGCGACTTTCGACCTGGAATAAGATCTGATCATACTTTTTCTGCAGGTTGGATTGGAGAGGGTTCTTCGAAAGGGCAACCGCAAGCTGTTCCAATTCTTTTGATAACGATGCCAGATCCCCGCAAATTCCTGCCAGATAGCCACCGATCTTTTCGTGCTCAGGTAGTGTTAAACCCTGAGCCAGATATCCCAGCCGAAGATCGGGCGGATCGAACTGTATGCTGCCCCGATCCATTTTTTCCAGGTCCGCAATGATTCGAATCAGGGTAGATTTTCCACAGCCATTCGGCCCAACCAGGCCAATACGATCACCGCGATTCAGGCTGAAGGTGATATCGTGTAGAATTGTTTCAATGCCGTAGGATTTGGATAGATGATGAACAGTGAGCATAAGATCGCAACCTCGCTAGTAATTAAAAAACCGAGAGCAGCCGCTCTCGGTCGATTGAACAGGACTTGATCCATACCGGAACTACTACTCGATAACGTTCGTTTTAGAGGTCGCTGTCGTTCATTCAAGTTCTCCATTCAAATGCAAGCCTGTTGGCCTGCTAACTTCCAGATTATATCATGTCTGGGCGTGCAAATTCATGACTTCGAAGCGGATTGGGTATAACGCAAAACTATCGGCAAGATTAGTTTTGGCATTCAAGGATGGCCTACCAGGTAACTTCAAAACGTTGGCTGTGCAATTCGCTCAAAGCGGCTAACATGGCTTGCCCATTCTCGCGTTTCCAACCGCGTCCTTGGCGCTTCATACGATGATGGACGACCGTATTGATGCCGCTTTCCACGGTTCCGCTTCCAATGGGATAACCTTCCAGGCGGAAACGGGCATACTCCATTTTGGGCTGGCGGATCTCGAAATAGCCCGGAGAATTGCGAATGTCGGCAGAGCAAGCGATTGCATTCCAGTCCAAGGCCTGCAAGCTGAGCACGACATCTTCGACGCGGCCATGCCACAACTGATCCAGGCACGTTTCGGCCCATTGGCGGGTTTGGGGCGTGCCTTCCCCGAAAGCGGCCTTAGCCACTTTCCACAGGCGTTCATTGGCATGCGACCAATCCACGATTTGCACGGCTTGGGGGTAATTGGTCGTGGTGATCCGTTCGATCCAGGGTGCGCCATCGTTAACCGAACTCAGGCGTGGACAAGCTCCCAACTGCCGCCGCAAGCCTTCCAGGTACTGATGTTGGCCCATCTCATCGGCATCCCACAAGCCCGCTTGGTAACTATGTCGCTGCAACACCGGCTGCGGCCCTTCGGAAGTCATACCACCCGTTTTTGCTCTGGTTTCCAGTCGGACTTCAGAAATCACACTCAGCTTGACTTCCTTCCAACCTTCTTCCCGCAGCAGGATCATGCCCCCATCCGTCGAAAGGTTGGCCTGACCTGAGACCGGAGCTTGCCCTGCAGGTGAGGCCACATCCCCTGCGTCCGCTTTGTCCGTAAACACTGCCTGCGCTTCCCCTACTCGTTTAGCTTCCACGGCTTGCCCCCATCCCACCGTGACCCGACCCAGGCTATCGGGCGACATCGCCCCTCCCACGGCTTCCGTGTAGGCTACCGCAGCCAGATCAAACGACTTGGCTTGCAACCCTTGCCGAACAGCTACCCGAGCCGCTCCTTCACTCCAATGGTCGCTGCGCAGCTTCAGCTTGCGATCCAGGGGGAAAAAGCGTCTCCCCCGCACACTCCGGACAGACGTAATAAGCCCGTTCCAAAACCGCATCGCCTTCCAGTCCATGCACCGACCACTTCCGATAGCCTTCAAATTCTAGCCTACACCCACATTTCGGACATTGCGGTGCTTCCACCTGGAAACCGGTGTCGCGACCGTTCACCAAGATCTCAATCTCGGTTCCCATCAACTCCCGCCGCCGTTTCCGTACTTCGGCCTCGATCTCCCCAAAGCTGGCTTCCGGGTGTTCGTCATACCGGCCCTCCAGTTGATCGTACTTCTGGCCGGCAGCTTCTAAAAAGGCTGCTCGGCGTCGGGTTCTTGATATTCTGCGTGTCATCGTTTTTCTTCCTCATTCGGCTGATTTGATTTACTCCCTAAGTTTACTCCCGGTCGCAGGTTTCAGCTATTCCATTCCCCCGATACTTTTGCGTTATACCCGAAGCGGATCTTTGGGTAACTCTGTGGAGGGAGGGAATATGTGGTGCTTACAAAGCACCTCATTTACACCCATACACCAGAGATCCCCAGAGAGCCTTCGAAGCCCAATCATGCTACAAACTTTTAGCACACCCTGGTGCACAAAACAAAGACACCCGGGGCAAAGCCCGGTTATTCCAGCGGTTGCAACGTAATCCATTCGCGGATAGAATAAATCATAATACTCCAGTCCTGGTTGACAGCATGAGTGCACACAAGTATTGTGGAATAGATCCACATCTTTTAACGGCGCTCCACAGAATTACTTTCCTTGTACTCAGGTATAAATAGTCGATAAGGCTCTTGACTTGGGAGGCAAACCAATGAGTGATCAGTTCGATTTTGGGGGTGAGATAGTCTGGCAGCCTACACCGGAAATCATTGAACATGCAAATCTCACCGATTTTATGAAGCGTAATCAGATCCGCGATTATGGGGAGTTAATGGAGAGGTCCAGTGAGGACGTCGCCTGGTTCACACAGGCGTTACTGGATTATCTGGATATACGCTTTTACCATCCCTATCAGGAAATACTGGATCTTTCCCGGGGTATTGCCTGGCCCCAGTGGTGCCTGGGCGGCAGTATGAACATCGTCCACAACTGTCTGGATAAAACGATCGGAACACCAGTAGAAACGCGGACTGCCATGATCTGGGAGGGAGAGGCGGGCCAAACACGGACTTTTACTTATGGTGAACTCTACCGTATGGTTAACCAGGTTGCGAATTTGCTCAGGTCGTCTGGATTGGAAAAAGGTGATGCAGTAGGCTTGTATATGCCGATGGTGCCCGAAGTCGTCATTGCCCTGCTGGCAATCGCAAAAATCGGTGGGATCATCCTGCCGTTATTTTCCGGATATGGAGTCGATGCAATTGTGTCTCGCCTGGCAAACGCCCAGGCCAAAGCCTTATTTACCTGCGATGGTTTCACTCGCCGGGGCAAGCTGATTGCTATGAAACCGGTTGCCGATCAAGCTGCAGAACAGCTGCCAGAATTGAAGAAGGTGTTTGTCCAGAAGTATGCGGATTTGGACGTGCCAATGTTCCCGGGCCGGGATATCTGGTGGCACGATCTGGTCCCGGATCAGCCCGAGACTGCGGAAACCGAGCAGACCAGTGCTGAAGATGTGCTGATGATCATTTATACTTCTGGCACAACGGGCCAACCTAAAGGCGCTGTGCACACCCACTGCGGTTTTCCGGTTAAAGCGGCTCAGGACATGGCCTTTGGCACGGATTTACATCCGAGCCAGGTGATGTACTGGATGACCGATATGGGCTGGATGATGGGCCCGTGGGAGGTGTTCGGGACTTCTGATTCTTGGTGGAACATTCTTGATTTACGACGGAGCCCCCGATTATCCTGGCCCGGAACGCATCTGGCAGCTGGTTGAGCGCCATAAGGTCACGGTTTTGGGAATTTCACCGACCTTGATCCGGGTCCTGGCCGCACATGGCGAGCATGACGCCCGGCGTCATGACCTTTCATCCCTGCGAATCTTCGCTTCGACCGGTGAGCCCTGGAATCCAGATCCCTGGATGTGGCTCTTCGAGCAGGTTGGAGAGCGCAACATCCCGATCATCAATTATTCTGGCGGAACAGAGCTCTCGGGTGGGATTGTGATGGGTAACCCTATCCTGCCGGTTAAACCTTGTGCGTTTTCGGCTGCCTGCCCTGGGATGGCTGCAGACGTACTCGATGAAAATGGGCAGCCGGTTCGCAACCAGGTAGGAGAGCTGGTTATCAAAGCTCCCTGGATCGGTATGACGCGCGGCTTCTGGAAAGATCCTTCGCGTTACGAAGATACTTATTGGTCCCGGTGGCCGGATATCTGGGTGCATGGCGACTTTGCTGCCATCGATTCGGACGGTCAGTGGTACATCCTGGGCCGATCGGACGATACTATAAAAATTGCCGGCAAACGTCTGGGCCCTGCGGAGGTAGAATCGATCCTGGTCGCGCATTCGGATGTGGTTGAGGCTGCTGCGATTGGTGTTCCGGATGAGATCAAAGGGAACGAAGTGGTCGCATTTGTTGTCCTGCGCGATGGAGTATCGGCTGGGGACGCTCTTCGGCTGCAGCTCTGGGAGATGGTCGTAAAGGCCCTGGGCAAACCGCTGGCTCCGCGGGAAATTCGTTTTGTTAGCGATCTTCCCAAAACGCGGAATGCCAAGGTTATGCGCCGGATGATCCGGGCTGCCTACTTGGGAAAGCCTGCCGGAGACACATCCTCCTTACTTAATCCAGAAGCTTTCGAAGAAATTCGCCGGTCGCGCTAACCGCTGGCGTGTTGGTCTCCATGAATGCTTTTGGACCCTTGAGTGTGCCCGGGCTGTAACCCCCAGGTAGGTGCTTATCATGAGAGGCAGGCTTGTTGAAAATCGATCAAAATCTCGAAATTGGTGAAAGTGAGATTCGGCTCGAATTTGTGCGCGCCTCCGGACCGGGGGGTCAAAATGTTAATAAAGTCGCCACAGCCGTCCAACTGCGCTTTGATGTGTCCAGCTCACCTTCCCTCCCTGAGGCTGTAAAGGAAAGATTGATCCGGCTAGCTGGCAGCCGGATCACGGCGGATGGGGTACTTATCCTGGATGCCCGTCAGCATCGCTCACAGGAGCAGAACAAAGCCGCGGTGATCGTGCGCCTGAAAAATCTGATTCGTAGGGCCGCCGAAAAGCCCAGAGTTCGCAAGCCAACCAGGCCAAGTGCCGCCAGCAAAGCTCGCCGCCTGGAAGGGAAACGGCGGAGAGCAGAAGTTAAACGGCGGCGGCAGTTGGGTGACCAGGACTGGCATTAGAACCAGCCCGCGACTGTGTCGAGTGGAATTGCGGATCGTTCTGGCACGGATAACTATCTTCCCCGACTTCAGACATCACCTTTTCTGGATATGGGGATTCTTATCGCATATTCGCGTTAAAATATGCATATCAACCCTGTTTTGCCGATAAACCAAAGGAGGTCAGCGTGGCTGCTACCCGGATGAAAATTGCAAAGCTTGATGATAGTAGTTTGGCTAAACTCAAAGTTATGGAAAAAGAAATGGGGACCCTGATTTTGGCCTTAGAACCCCATCACCCTCTGGCCAAATTGGGCGAGGCACAGGTAAAGCGCCTGCAAGAGTTGGAAAAAGAATTGGGAGTGGTGCTGCTGGCATACCAGCCTCAATAACCTGGGCTGGGGGGGAACTTGGCCGCCCGACAGTCCTTTGGAACGGCGAGAACTCCTGACCCACACCTGTCAGGCGGTTCGGATTGCTTCACACACAGGCGGTGGGTGGTACAGGAAGCAAGATTGTAGCGCTGCAAGAATTTCTGTTTTGGTTCCCAGATTATTGGGGGCGTGCGCATGCATGTTTCATTAAAGAGCGGGTTACCACCACAGGAATTTTAGAGGCTCTACATTCTCAACTCCCTCCCCGGATATTCTTCAAGATCGCTGGAGGAAACAATGAATTTTGATCTGACCCAGGAGCAGCGCATGTGGCAGGACGCTGTTCACGATTTTGTTGCGCGAGAAGTCAAGCCTAAAGCTCGTGAAGTAGACGAGGAAGCGCGTTTTAATCAAGAAGCGGTTCGAAAAATGGGACCGTTGGGACTGCTGGGTATGAACGTGCCTGAAGAATACGGTGGCGCGGGGGTTGATGCTGTCAGCGCAGCTCTGGCGATTGAAGAATTGGGTTGGGGATGTGGCAGTACAGCCCTTGCAATTGCAGCCCATAACGGCTTAGGTTGCGCGCCAATCGGATTATATGGTTCCGTATCCCTAAAGGATCACTACCTTCCTCCGACCGCCAGTGGGCAGGGAAAGTTAGCTGCATTGGCTTTAACCGAGCCTGGAGCAGGTTCGGATCTTAAAGGCGGGGTCCAGACAAGGGCATTATTGAATGGTGATCACTGGGTGATCTCTGGAAATAAAATGTGGTGTACAAACGCCAGCATTGCGGATTTCATTGTCACTCTGGTGCGAACCGATCCGGCAGGCGGTTCCCGTTCCCTGAGCCTGATTGTTGTCCCCACCGATGTTCAAGGATTGATAATTGCTCCCGCAGAAAAGAAAATGGGGTTGAAAGGATCGCCAACTCATGCAGTTACATTTGAATCGGTAAGCGTACCCAAAGATCATTTGCTTGGGCAACCTGGCGATGGTCTCTACCAGACTTTATCTGTGCTGGATGGCGGGCGAATCGGGATTGGGGCGCTCTCCGTTGGGTTGGCAAGAGCTGCGCTGGAGGAAGCGGTTCGCTATGCCCAGGACCGCCAGGCCTTTGGGGTGAATCTGGCTGCTCACCAGGCAATCCAATGGATGCTGGCTGACGCTGCGACCGAAATTCAGTCCGCCCATCTGATGGTCATGCATGCAGCCTGGCTTAAAGCGCAAGGACGGCCATACACCCAGGAAGCTGCAATGTCCAAACTTTTTGCCACAGAAATGGCAGAGCGCGTCTGCCGTAATGCTATCCAAATCCATGGAGGCTATGGTTACAGCCGGGAATTCCCGGTGGAAAGAATTTACCGAGATGCACGCTTGATGACCATTGGAGAAGGGACCAGCGAGATTCAGCGCCTGGTCATTGCCCGGTACATATTACAATGAGCCAACCAGGAATAATTCCTCCGTTCCGGTGTGAATTAACCACAGTAAATCCTAAAACCCAATTACCCCTGGTCACCTGACCAGGGGTAATATTGACTTAATGTCCAGCGGAAGACCATCCTTTTCACTGATGTGCATCGCATATGATCTGGTTATACTCGGCATAAGTAATTTGGAGGTCATGCGATGTTTCAATATATCCCTGGACCCAGCATACAATTGCCGAATATTGGGTTTGAGATACAAGTACAGGATGCCCAACTTTACCGTAAAGCTAGCTACCTGTTCCATTCACTTGTCCGTTGGTCGAGGCTAAAACACTTTTGGCACAGGCTCCTCCGGCAGAATGGCACCCTTTTGGATCTCTCATCGGTACAGAAAAACTGTAAAGTCGCCTCTCAGTATCAAACGGGAAGCGAAAGTATCCCATTGGAAAAAATTGTGGGCAGCGCATCCCGCAGCCAGGACTATGACCCGGAATTCCGCCCACTGCATGCTCACCTGCACCAACGTTGGGTGAAGATTGCAGCATTAAGGTTGGCGAATGTGAATTTACCGGTTGTCGAAGTCATCCGGATTGGCGAGGCATATTTTGTGGTCGACGGGCATCATCGCATTTCTGTGGCTCGCGCTTTGGGACAAACCGATATCGATGCCCAGGTGATGGTTTGGCACTTGGAGATCAAGCCCTATCCCGAGATGGCAGTTGTCGACCTGTCGGGGCAGAATTTCTACCCCGCGGGGCTGCGGCTGGCTAAGGGCGGATAACTAAGAACTGAGCGACTAGCCAGCCTGTTCTACCAAGCGAGTCCTGAATTTCGATCCATTCAAGGCGATTAAGGGTCTCGCGTTGGTACAGGATCAGAACTGGGGCGCCCTCGGGTAAAGAGCCAATAATTCTTCCAGCAGCAGCATCCCTTAAATAAACTCCACTTCCACCGGTGTTGGCAACATAAGCCAGCACTGGTGTTGGCGTATGGGTTTGGGTCGGCGTAGCAGTCAAGGTCTGGGTCGGCGTGGCAGTTGGCGTGGCTGTAGCCGGGTTTGAGGTGGCCGTTGGAGTCCGTGTGGTGGTTGGTGTGGAGCTTGGGCCAGGTGTGGCGGTTGGCGTAAACGTGGGTGGGATCAGAGGATCAAGCCGAATCATTGGTACGACAATCAAATCCAGCTCAATCGTCCGCTGCATCCGGCTGGCCAGGGCTTCTTGCAGCGCTACAACAGTCCCGTGAGCGGGCTGCTGGGCGGCGCGCACGGTAGCCTGCAGTTTGAGGGTTGTGTCGACTGTCGCGATTTCAACATCGACCAGCTGGCCCGACATTAAAGCGCCTATTTCTTCCTCCACGCTTGTCCGGACCATTTGTTCATATGCGCGCTGTTCCTGTTCCTGATGTGCCTGGCTAACGAAGCGCAGAGTCAGGATAACCAGCGGAAAGGTCACCAGTAATACCAATATAGTTGAGACATACAGGCTGCGTGGTAAACCGCGAATTGTCGCGCTCACTTCGATGGGCCGGAATCCCAGTGCAGCAAAGACAACGATTCCGGAGAAGGAGATTGTCACCAGGTTGGTTATGAATAATAAAAACGCCCCCAGGGCAATTTCAGGGCTTTCCAGGGAAATCCCAATGCCAACCGTACATAAGGGCGGCATCAAGGCCGTGGCGATCGCCACTCCGGGCAAAGCAGCGGATAATTGAGGTTGAGCCAGGGCATAGGCCGCCGCCGCCCCTCCTGCCAGCGCAATCCCCAAATCGATGGGTGATGGGCGCGTTCGGGAGAGCACTTCGTTTGGCAGCGTTACCAGGATGTCAAATGGCAATAGCTGGGAAATCCAGCTGATAAAGGCAGCCAGAGCTACTGCCAGTAAAACTCCCCGAAAAAGAGCGCCGACTGCGCGCTCGAACATATTCTGTTTGCCAGCAACCGAGGCTAATGAAAGTCCCAATATGGGCGACATCAAGGGCGCAACCAGCATGGCTCCGATAATGACGGCAGTGGAGTCAGTTATCAATCCAAAGGTTGCAATCGCAGCAGACAGAATAACCAGTAAAAAATAATCAAAATTGGGCGAAGATGAAGCAGAAAGCTGATCAAGAACTTCTTGCCGACGTTCATAGGTCAAGAATCTTACATATTTGCGCAGAAAATGTTTGAACCTATTGTTCATAAGGAACCCTCCGATTGGGTCAGGGCAGATTTAACGGCATCACTACAGTTTTGTTCACATAAGGCAGTTATCACATCACCCGCCTGGAATTTAGTATCCCCATGAGGAATCACCAGCTGGCTGCCTCTACGGATTGAAACTAGAACGGCGTCCCGCGGTAGGTTGAGTTCGGCAATGGTTTTACCGAGGGCGAAAGCCTCATTTGATAGGGTTATATCAATAAATTTAGCCTGGTTGAGACTTACTTCACGGCTTATAGATGCACGTCTGTGGGCCTCTTCTAGGCGCATAACTCCGAATTCGTAGGCCCGAACGATATCGTTGCGCCGCACTAAGCCCACTAACCGGGTTGGTTCATCCCTGGCGACAACTGGAAGCCGGGAGATATCACGAGGAGCCATGCGCTGTAACGCCTGCCCAACTGTTTCGTCGGGGAACACAGTAACCGGATTACGGGTGGCAATATCCAAGACGGTTAGATCATCTAGGGCGATTTTGTCACCGTTAGCAGCCCGGCGATAATCTTCTAGTGAGACCACCCCATATAGGCTGCCATCTTCGCTTAAGACCGGAAACCCATGCCGCCCGGTTCTTATAAACTCATTCGCCAATAAGATGGCAGGCATGTTGACCGGGACCGTTTCGGGTGGGGACATCATCACCTCTTCCACTCGCACGGCTTCCATTACATCCACATCTTGGCCACGTTTTAGCCGAATGCCGCGCCGGGTGAGCTTGAGGGTGTAGATGGAGTCGGGGTGCAGATGATCTGCAACAATCAGGCTGATGATCACCCCCGCCATCAAGGGAATAATCAGGTTGTAATCGTCCGTCATTTCAAATACGATCAGGATAGCAGTAAAAGGCGCTCGGGCTGCACCAGCGAATACTGCTGCCATACCTACTACAGCAAATGCTCCGGGCCCAGCAGTTGCCCCAGGGAAAATTAAGTTTATCAGATTCCCAAATGCCCCCCCTAAAGCTGCTCCGGTAAAAAGGGCAGGCGCAAACACACCGCCCGAATTGCCAGAACCGAGAGTCAAGGAGGTTGCCAGAGGTTTCAGCAGGGTCAGGGCCAAAAGCAATCCAAGGGAGAGCTGGGTCAGCAAAGCACCTTCAATTATTGGGAAGCCTGCGCCAAATACGTGGGGGATATTGGCGGCCAAGGGGATACCAAGTAATGCCTCTTCGGAGGGGACGAACCCCAGCCCCAGGATCATCGGATACCCAAAGGCGAGAATTCCTAACAACAAGCCGCCAACAGCTGGTTTAAGTGAGTCTGGAAAGCGCCACGCATCAAACACATCCTCAAACCAGTAGAGCATGCGAATGAAACCGACTGCAACTAGGGCCGAAAGCAAGCCCAACCCAGCATACAAGATAATCTCCCAGGGCGTTTTTATAGCGTAGTTTGGGATGGCGAAAGCCGGACGCTCTCCCAGAAAAATGCGTGCCAATGTGCTAGCTGTCACAGCCGATAAAACCACGCTTCCTAAATCTCCCAGATGAAGCTCACCCAGGATGATTTCCATGGAGAAGATAACCCCGGCGATTGGCGCATTAAACGTGGCAGCAATCCCAGCAGCTGCTCCGCAGGCTACCAGATTACGGATACGTGCATCGGAAAGATGCAGCCACTGGCCGATTGTTGAGCCAAGAGCCGCACCCACCTGGACTATTGGCCCCTCCCGGCCCGCAGATCCGCCGCTGCCAATACACAGCGCAGAAGCAGCTATTTTGGCTATAACTACCCGCGGCCGGATTCGCCCGCCATGCAGAGCAATCGCTTGCATAACCTCGGGGACACCGTGACCTTTGGCTTCTTTGGCAAACAACGCAATGATTGGGCCGCCTAGCAGCCCACCGACGGTTGGAATTGCGATAAACAACCAGCGACCAGGGTTGTTGAGCATTGCTGGTAGGCCCTGAAAAAATAACCTCTGGATCAGGCTGATCAATTGAATGAAAAGAACTGCCCCAAGCCCAGTCCCGGCCCCAACCAGAATGGCAGTACCCAGCAAAACAGCTGTACCAGTTGGCTGAAAATAATCCAATAACTTTGGGATATATAGTCTTAAAGTTGCCATTACTCTTCTGCTCCCAAAACTGGGGTTGTGGAAGCCTTGCATAAACGATTGACCTCAGCGTGGTCGTGCCCTTCAGCCACAATTACCAGAACGTCGCCAGCAATAATCATCGTGTCACCATGCGGGACTAATACCCGGCGACCGCGGCGCAGGGAGGCCAGCACGCAGCTGCGCGGCCAGTGAGTCTCGCGGATGCGTTTACCGGCGCATGGTGCCCCAGACTCGACGATCATTTCAGTAACGTCCACACGTTCGTCACTGATCGCCCCAAGGCGAACCTGCTGAGCGCGATGGCGAAGGGCTGCCCGGCGAGTTAGAGCGATATCGTATGCCCGGATCATATCCGAGCGCCGGAGTAAACCGATCAGATGGCTTTCGTTCTCGCGTGAGACTACAGGCAGCCTGCCAATGTCGCGGGCGCCCATTTCGCGCAACGCGTTCCCAATCAACTCATCCGGGTAAGCAACCAGCAGATCCTTGGTGCAGGCCTCGCCCGCTGTAATCTGATCCTGATGCGCTTCTTTGGCTCGGTCGATGTCCTGAATGGTCAGGATCCCAGCCAGATTGCCAGCGTCGTCCATAACCGGCAGACCGTGATGGCGGGTTGTATATAAGGTATCTGCTGCATAACTCAGACTGTCATTCGTATTTAGCGTCTTATTATCAGTCTGCATCACTTCAGCCACGCTGAGAGCCTCCAGCACCTCCACATCTTTACCACGCTCTAACCGGATCCCATGACGTGCCAACCCGAGGGTATAAACCGAATCGCCCTGGATATGTTGGGAAATATACAGGCTGACTGCTACCGCAAACATCAATGGCAGAATAATGCGATAATCGTTCGTCATTTCGAATAAGAGTATGATGGCTGTAAGCGGGGAATGCACTGCGCCCGCCAGTACTGCTGCCATACCCACCAAGGCAAAGGCTGCCGGATTAAGCGGCATATTTGGGAAAAGCATTTCGGCAATATATCCGTAAGCAGCGCCAAGTGTTGCCCCCAAGTATAATGCCGGCGCAAAGACTCCACCCATAAAACCGCCCGCAATGCTCAGGGGGGTTAGAATCAATTTGCCAGCCATAAGTACGAGCAGCAACCAGATCGCCATCTTACCCCCCGCCAGAATCGTTTCGATGGTTTCGTAACCAACGCCAAACAGTTGGGGGAGAAAAAATCCGACAGCACCTACGCCCAAACCGGTCACAGCGGGCTTGATCCAGCGCGGCAAAGTCCAACGGGATAGTAAATCCTGGGCTCGATAAAGCAAACGAATGTAGACCGCCGCCACCGGACCAGCGAGCAGACCCAATCCCAGGTAAAAAGGCAGTTCATATGCGGTATTAAAGGCATAAGTGGGGACCTTAAAGGCTGGTTGGGCACCGGATATGGCCTGAGTAACAACCGCGGAAGAAACCGAGGCAACCACCACCACCCAAAACGCGCTGCCTGCAATTTCGCCGAGAATAATCTCGAGTGCAAAGAACACCCCCGCAATTGGAGCGTTGAAAGCTGCGGCAATTCCGGCTGCTGCACCAGCAGCCACCAAGGAACGCACACGTTCGTCTGACATCCGCAAACTTTGACCTAAAAATGATCCCAGGTTAGCGCCAATTTGTACAGATGGATCTTCCGGACCGACCGAAGCGCCAGCACCGATGGAGATGGCTGACACGAGTGCTTTAGCTGGCACGCGTTTGTATCGCAGACGACCACCCGCCAATGCCACTGCTTCCATAATCCCCGCAACCCCATGATGACGTTCAACACCGACGGTAAAATGTAAGATTAGCCCTACAACCAGGCCGCCGAAAACCGGAATCAGTGCTATAGACCATGGTCCCAACGGTGACAGAAAACCAAATAAATCTGTAAAAGCAAGCCTTTGGAAAAAGTCGATCAGCTGTTTGAAAAGCCAGATGCCTACTCCGCTGGAGATGCCAACCAGCACCGCGGCAGTCGATAATACCAGGGATTCATTCGACCTCCAATTTGATAGCTGGCTGGCATACTTGTTGATGAGTTTCGTTTTCATATAGCTCGATATTTTGATCCAACGGACTGCGCTTGATTATTATGACATTTCAAGCTGCTCAGGCTGTCGTACGGAAAACCTACCTCAACTATAAATCGAACAACAAATCAAAATCTCAACTGCTCCCATTTTGGTACAACGAAGAATTAATCACTTAACTTGTGGTTGCGCACCCCGAAAATTTTCATGATAGGTCTCAGATTGAGAGGGGCGAGCGATTGGAAGCACGATCACCCACATTAATTCTCGGGTATCACCACAGATCTAGTCAGTGGCAGGGATATTCAAAACGGAGGTCTGAGCGGCATCCAAACTATTATAGCAGGGTGTTTAGCAGCTTCGAGAGAATTTAGATGTTTAAAGAACAAGGAGCCGTCTTAAAGACGACTCCCTGCCGCGCTGCAGCTCCCTAATCAATTACGAGGAGGGGTGCCGCAGCGCTGCGTATGGTACTACAATCAGACATCAGCAACACCTCCTCTTTTAAAGGATGGCGTATTTGGGGAGGCTGGGCCTCCATTAATGGAGGTAGTATTACACGATTTGCGAGAAATGTCAATGGAGATAATATTGCTCTGATTACATTCCATCCAAAGTGGGTGAACACTCGGAAGTGAAGAATCCAGGACTGAACCAACCCGTGTGGCGTTCAGGCAGGGTAAAAAAATTACCCAATAATCCACCAAATGATCGCAACGAGCAAAAGCCCAATCATCAGCCAGGCAAGCAGATGTCCGATTCCATCCGCCCAGTATCTGCTTTCTGAGTGCGGGTCGCGCAATGCCTGCCGCAGGATCTGAGTTTCCTGCTGGTAGCGTCTCCGGGCGGTGTGTTCTCGATAGGCCCAGCGGAGCGTGAGTAGATTGAAGAGAATTGAAATTCCCAAAGTCAGGGTCAGGGTAGTGTCCATGGTGGTGGGCCGATTTGCCTGCCTCATCCTGTAACGATAACGGTGTAGCCTTATCCTGCAGGTTAATTATGGCTTTACTCGTTCAAAATCCTGGCCAGCTATCGATCGGATCACTGCTGCGCACCAGGTGCATGCCGGCGTCGGCAAATCTTTTGAAGGCTTCCTCGGCTGGTTTGCTGTAATCGATCACACCGGGTACGACCACAGGCGAAGTGCAATCTTCAAGCAAATAGACTCTCCGGGCCAGGTCCTTGTCAATCGAATGGGCATGCTCTAAGAGATCTGCAATCGTCCAGGCCACGCAGTGGCTTTTTGCCTGTCCAGTGATGATGAGCGCGTCGCTGGCCAATAACAGGTTGAGGAGTCGATCGTTTTTTTCTCCCAGCGGCTTTCCACGGCTATCTTTCAAAACTTCTGGGCCAATCGCAGAATAACTTTCTGTGAACGGATTGGCGCCTTTCATGATAAAGCCAGCCTGGCTGCTGCGGGCAATCGTGTGAAAGAAGACCGCTTCTTCGATTACAGCAACGATTGCATGGCCAATCCCACCCAACATGGCATGGTATGGCCAGATCGTCAGATCATATTTCGCATTTTGTTGCAGCTGGTTCGTATAATGCCAAAGCTGTTCTTGTCCATATTCCGGCTCGATGTTCAGACTGCCGGCTATCGCAGGGTTAAAACGCCAGCGCTTGCTTCTGAGATCCTCAACCGAAACCATGGTTAAAGGATCCGGGTGTTGCCCCTGATCATCCACCAGATAAATTGAGTGGAAAATCTGAACCGTCTGGTGAGAGTCCATTGTCAGGTTGATATTGCTGATTCGGTGCAAGTTTCGATAAATAAAAGCTGCCAGCCTGCGGTTGTCTTCAATAGCTCCGATGCCAGATTGTCCGGCTACAAAGAGCTCAAAATCAGGCAGACAAAATGTATTCTGTACATCGATTAACAACAAAGAAATTGTCTTGCTGTCCAGGCTGGCCTGCTGGATTTGGTGTTCCCTGGCCCAGGCCTGAGCCTCGCCCGCTCGCTGCTGGTAGGGAACGCGCCAGATCTGGCCTACGTGGTCAGGGTCAAAATGGCCTGGGAGGGGGAGTTCATTTGCATGGATATTTTTCGCCATGGAAGACCTCCTTGGAGGACGAACAGTACCTGCTCATATAGTGTATTATATACACTATTATAGTCTTTTTTTCAATGCTGTCAAGATCACAATGTTCCAATCAAAGGGCTCAACCTCCACAGCTTTACTTTAAAAAGCAGTTTGGGTGCGTGGAGGCCCTCACCACACACCCAAAACTATTTCACTTAATTGCCGCCCACCTATGCCGCGGATCATGAGCAGCGCTTTCAATTGGGGAGGAATAAAAGGACTTCCCTTTATTCTGAAGAGACTCACCGAGAAAACCAATAATTCATCACCAGTTCATTCTTTAGACCTTTAGATGTTTAAATTGAGGTAAATAATCCTTATTTTGAGAGAAGAGATCATTGACCATTTGTTTAATTTCTGCCAGGGATAATACCGCCGCAGTCAAAGGATCGTGGGCAATAGCTCGATATATCCCCACAGGGTCCCCAGCGATGGTTGCCTGAATGGCCATCTCTTCAATGCCGCTAGAAAGTTGGGTCAGAAGGGCGACATCCAAAGGCAGCGGCCCGACATAAAGCGGCTGGAAACCGGCTTTATCTACCAGGACTGGCACTTCAACACAAGCATCTTGCGGCAGATTGGGTATTAAACTTGTATTTGGGACATTGCCATTAAATTTGAACATCTCACCGCCCGATAGGGCGTTGATTATATAAGCGGCGTATTCATGACCGCGCTGCAAATCCTGGCTTGAAAGCGGTTTGACAAGCTCTTGCTTCACTTTATCCTGCCAGGTTTTTTCGGTTTGCTGATAATCTTTGAGGATATAGGCGTATTCGCCCGGATTCCATCCGGTGCCGTGGATGCAGTATTTCTCAATCAGGTCTGGGCGTTTTCGGAACCACCAATTATATTCCGAGTTGTGACCGCTTGACTCGGTGACGTAATAACCCAGATGTAAAAACATTTCGTTGCGAACGATCTCTTCCTGGTAGACTTCTGACCGTTCGGTAATGGCTTTGCGTATCAATGGATAGGCATCTTTGCCGTTCCAACGATAGTTCAGATACCAGGCTTGATGGTTGATGCCAGCGCAGGAATATGTGATTTCGTCATCGGGTGCACCGATCCAGCGCGCCAGCATACTCGCAGTACCTTGAACTGAATGGCAGAGACCGGTGACCGGGATAAAGGTCTGCCGTTGGAGTGCGCCACATAACATCGCCATCGGGTTGGTATAGTTGAGCAGCACCGCATCCGGGCAGTATTTTTCCATGTCCCGGACAATATCTAACATGGGCGGCAGGGTGCGCAGAAAGCGGAAAATCCCACTGGGACCGCGGGTATCGCCAACATTGATATCAATCCCATATCGTTTCGGGATTTCGATATCGTAGCGCCATACTTCAGTATTGCCAGCCAGGATGGTCGTTAGTACAACGTCTGCTCCCTTGAGTGCTTCAGCCCGATCCAATGTTGCTTCAACCCGGGTGGGATGCTGGCCCGCCTGAATGAGTTTGCGAACGGATTGAAGGGCGTAATCCAACCGTTCTGGATGGATATCCATCAGGGAAATTGTTGCGTTTTCCAACAATGGAAATGTCAGCATATCCCGGACGAGACTCGTTGTGAATTCCAGGCTACCAGCTCCAATAAACGTAATTTTCGTCATAGATCCTCCAGGGCTATCCCTTCCTTAAGAAATTTTATTTGTGCAGAAATTGCATTTGCGACAGTGCCACTTCCGGCAGACATTGGAACATAAATCCTTGAGGCTGTCAATATGAATGAGAACAGAGATGTATGCATTTGATAACAGAGTCTTTGATATAAAACCACATATACACCCGTAGCCGAGAGATGCCCTTTGAGCCAGAAACCACATTGCCGCAGAGCCAGATATCGCATGCTATAATCCCCAGAATGGAACAAGCACATCTTGATCTTGATCGTCAAAAACAAGCCAAGAAATATGCTCGCATCCAGCGACGGATGATGGTCGTTGATCTGGTTATTGCCGGGTCCTACATCCTGATTTGGTTATTTTCCGGTTGGCCGTCTGAGCTTAAGGAACTGCTGTTGGGCTGGACGCAAAATCCATGGCTTTTGGTCGCTGGGTTCGCTGCATTATTTGGCGGTTTGCTTACTCTGATCAACCTTCCGTTGGCTTTTTATGTGGGGTATATCTTACCCCATCGATTTGAATTATCCAACCAGACGCTGCCTGGCTGGATTACAGATCAGATCAAAGGAGGGTTTTTAAGTGGCATTCTTGGGCTGTCGTTGCTGGAGGTGATTTACGCTGTCTTGCGCGCCGCCCCGGAAACCTGGTGGTTGTGGGCAGCTGGGATCATGCTCTTCTTTTCACTCATCCTGGCAAATCTGGCCCCGATACTAATTTTCCCTCTATTTTATAAATTTGTCCCGCTGGGCGAAGAATACTCCGAGCTGGAGACCAGGCTGGTAGAGCTGGCTGAACAGGCCGGCACCAGGGTGCGAGGAGTGTATAAATTTGATATGTCTCGCAGGACAAAAGCTGCCAATGCCGCCCTGACTGGCCTCGGTAGAACAAGGCGGATTATCCTCGGCGACACACTCTTAAAAGAATTCAGTGCCGAAGAGGTTGAAACAGTTTTGGCCCATGAGTTAGGCCATCATGTCAACCGGGATATTCCAACTGGCATATTCATAGAAAGTGTGATCACATTGGGCGGCCTCTATCTGGCACACTTAGGATTGCAATGGGGTGTGGCCAGATTTGGTTTCGATGGAGTTTGGGACGTTGCTGCGATGCCTTTGTTTGCGCTCACCCTCGGACTCTTTGGACTCATAACGATGCCGTTGACCAACGCCTATTCACGCTGGCGTGAGCGTAAGGCAGATGATTATGCGCTCCAGGTAACTCACAAACAGCAGGCCTTTGCATCAGCCATGACTCGCCTTGCCAACCAGAACCTGGCGGAGTACGATCCGGAACCGTGGGTTGTCTGGCTTTTATACTCACATCCCCCATTAAACGAACGGATCGCTCGTGCGAATCAGGCCGGTTGAGTTATTTGAACAGGGGTGTTGTTATGCCGGAAAAATTCAAGCAGGTTAAGTCTCCCTCCGGGCTGGCGCGGCTGGCTTTTCGGGCCCCAATCTTACTATACCGGTTGGGCCTGGGCCGGCTGTTGGGGCATAGATTTTTGTTGCTCACCCATACTGGTCGAATTTCGGGCCTTTCCAGACAGGCTGTGCTGGAAGTTGTCCGTTACAACTCGAAAATTGGGGCATATTATATTGCGGTTGGATTTGGCAAACAAACAGACTGGTACAAGAATATTCTGGCTAACCCCAAGATCACAGTTCTCTCGGCAGGACGGCAATTCCAGGCAACTGCGGAGCTATTATCGTTGGAGAAGGCCGGGGATGAGCTGGTCAGGTATTCCCATGACCATGCGACCGCCTTTCGCGAGCTGGTCCGGTTTTTAGGATTTCGTCTGGACGGCACGGATGCGGATACACACGCCCTCGCCCAACAAATACCGATGTTTGTGCTTAAGCCTGCTAATTGATCTTGCGGTGGCATTTTGGCGCTTTTTTCACCAATTCCTGCCTTGCTCGCCACTTGGTGTTACAATTTGATTTGCATTGAATCGCAATTGCGCAGTCGCATTAAAGAATCCACTTGATACCATCGGTAGAAAGAACTCTTATCGTGAAGCCCTTTCAACTCATCTTCCATTACACTCGCAAGTATCGGTTGCCACTCTTTCTGACCACCGTCAGCATGCTGCTACTGGTTGGCGGCCAGTTGTTAATTCCGTGGATTGTAAAAAACCTGATTTCAGCAGTCACAGCTGACCCTCCTTCGCCAGACATACTTCCCTACATTACCCGTTTGAGTCTGCTGGCACTGATCATTTACCTGGCACGGGCTGGTCTGCAGTTTTTACGCAGTTATATGGCGCACATAGCCGGCTGGGGAGTGGTGGCGGATGTTCGCAAGCACATCTATGAACATATGCAGCGCCTGTCTTTGCGATTTTACGAGGACAAACAAACTGGCCAGCTCATGTCGCGTATCATCAATGATACCGATCTGTTCGAGCAGTTTATCGCTCACGCAGTCCCCGATGTGCTGGTGAATCTAATCACTCTGGTGGGGGTCAGCGCGGTGCTGTTCAGCATCAACTGGCAACTGGCATTGTTTAGTTTAATTCCGATCCCCCTGGTGGTTTATTCGCTGCGGGTCTATGCACGCCGCGTGCGGCCGGCTTTCCGCCAGCGGCAGGTCGAACTGGGCGAGCTGAACGCCACCTTGAACGACAGTATCTCCGGCATCCGTGAGATCAAGGCTTTTGCTCGCGAAGAAGATGAGAAAAACCGGGTGAGTTACCGGGTAGATCGCTATCTTTATTCGAACCTGACAGCCCTCAAGCTGATGGCAATCTTCCAGCCTTTTGTTGAATTCACCTCGTCGCTTGGTTTGCTGATTGTGATCTATTTCGGCGGCAGGTTGGTGTTGGGCCAGGTCCTGCCAGTGGCAGACCTGGTGGCTTATTTTCTATACCTCGAAATGTTCTACCAGCCAGTGCGCAGCCTGAGCAACGCCTGGGAACAGGTTCAGAGCTCGTTAGCGGGTGCCGACCGGGTAGCGGGGTTGCTGGCAGAGGAAGCAGAAATCCGGGCCCACCCCGGGGCGGTGACGTTGCCTGGGCGAGCAGCGGGCGAATTAATTTTCACTGATGTCCAATTTGAATATGTGCCCGGTAGCCCGGTGCTGGAAGACATCAACTTGTACATACCGGCTCACTCGGTAACCGCTCTGGTCGGCCCGACAGGCGTTGGCAAGACCACCCTGGTGAGCTTGATCCCGCGCCTGTACGATGTGGATGCTGGCGCGATCACCCTAGATGGGCGCGACCTGCGCCAATATACGCTGGAAAGCCTGCGGAAGCAAGTCAGCATTGTCTTGCAGGATGTTTTTCTGTTTCATGGAACCGTGCGCGAGAATATTTTATTCGGACGACCGGATGCCAGCCACGATGACGTGGTTGCAGCGGCTCGGGCTGCGAACGTTCACAGCTTTATTATGGATTTGCCAGATGGCTATGACACCTTGATCGGTGAGCGGGGTGTGAAGTTATCCGGTGGGCAAAAACAGCGCCTCTCCATCGCCCGGGCGGTCCTCAAAGATGCTCCTATCCTGATCCTGGACGAAGCCACCTCCTCTGTCGATACTGAGACGGAGGCCTTGATCCAGCAGGCGCTCGATCGCCTGGTGGTAGGCCGCACAACGATCATTATCGCTCACCGGCTGTCAACCGTCCGCAATGCTGACCAGATCGTTGTCCTGGAAGGCCGGCACATATGCGAGGTTGGCACGCACCAGTCATTGATGAAGAATAAGGGGCTTTACTGGCGGCTCTTTACCGTTCAGCAGCAGCTAGAACCAGTTCACCGCCCGTATTCCATCCGTAATTCAGTTCAATAGGTCCCTGGCGCTATTAGCCTGGAGTCTATCCGAAAAATTTTTGTGGTTTTTGATGCATGCTTCGCAAGGTTCGAAAACCACATGCTTCCTCGATTTTTCCGATAGATCCTTAAATAAAACAAAGGTCCCCCGCCTCCGGAGACGGGGGACCAGCAAGCAATAACCTGGGTTACGAGCTGGGGATGATGATCCACATCAGCAGGTAAATGAGAATTCCGGGAACGCCGCCAGGTATCAGGGCGATCAGGAAAGCCAGCCGAAACCAGAACGAGCTGATCCCAAAAAACTCGGCCAGGCCACCACACACACCGGCGATTATGCGATTGCGACGCGAACGACGCAGAGATGAACGCGGATTAGACATTCGTTTACTCCTGTTAGACAGCGCTGAGAACAGAATTCACAGCATCCAATTTTACTTCTTCATAATCATTTACGTCGATTGCTAAAAAAAGTTGCATCTACCCGACCCGGACTGCTATCAGAGTGCCATCGCCGGCGGGGTAAATCGAACTTAAAACCCGTGGGTCGCCTGCTACCTGCAGATTAAACCTGCGAAGGGCCCGCACAGTTGCATCTTGATTGTCCGAATCAAAAACAGCTCCACCACGTAGTGCATTGTGAGCTGCTACAATTCCTCCGATGCGTAAATGCTCAAGTGCCCAATTGTAGTAATCTGGATAACCGCTTTTCTCAGCGTCAATAAAGACGAAGTCAAATGGAGCCTCCGACGTCAGGCCGATCAGGGAATGGTGTGCATCACCCAGGCGAATGTCCACCAGATCCGACACGCCTGCCTGCCGGAAATGTTCCCGCGCAACTGCCGCATGTTTGGGATCCCGTTCTAGCGAAAAGAGCCTACCACCCGCTGCCAGCCCACGCGCAATCCAGATGCCGCTGTACCCACCTAGTGTACCAATTTCGAGAGCCTTCGTGCCCCCGCTGGCTCTCACCAATAATTGCAGGAAACGACCTTCCTCTGGACTGACATTTATGGCAGGCAGCCCCTGCTGGTGGGAGTTTGTTGTGGCAAATATCTGGGCCTGGTCTTGTTTTGCAAATAAAGATTGGATATATTGACTGGATTTTTCAAGATCGATTGGCATAGATGTTCCTATCACAATATGGTTCTAAATCTCACGTCGCGTTGCCTGCAATCCGCGCCCGGAGCTCAGCCGCAAGTTGTATCGTTTGAAAATGGATGTCGACGATGTCGTTAATATTTGGGCTGTAGCCGCCTCCCATCACAATAGCTATGGGGAGTCTGTACTTCTGGCAGGCCTTAAACACCATTTTGTCTCGTTCCAGCAGTCCGGCTTTGCTGAGAGCCATTCTGCCCAGGCGATCGCGTCGGTAGGGATCGGCTCCGGCGATGTAAATCGCCAGATCAGCTTTGGCCTGGTCCAGGCTAATTTCCAGCCCGCCAGCCAGCGCGTGCAGATATTCATCATCCCCACAGCCATCATGAAGTGCAATATCTAGGTCCCCGGCTTCTTTGCGGAACGGGAAGTTTTTTGCACCATGAATCGAAAATGTGAATACAGTCTCATTTCTGGCAAAGATTGCGGCTGTTCCATTGCCCTGATGGACATCACAATCGATGATCAGTACCCGCCTGGCGCGCCCTTCGGCTTGCATCGCCAGAGAAGCGACGGCTATGTCGTTAAAAATGCAAAACCCCTCACCATGATCTGAATGGGCATGGTGGGTGCCGCCCGCCAGGTTAGCTGCGATGCCATCCGCCAGGCCAGCCCGGCAAGCCGCAATCGTCGCTCCTACCGACCGCCGGGAGCGTTCGACCAGTTCGGGAGACCAGGGAAACCCAATCCTGCGGATCTCTCGTTCGCTTAATCCGCCATGCACGACTTTATCCAGATACTCGGACGAATGGGTCCGCAGCAGCTGTTCATCGCTGGCTGGCTGGGCCTGCTGCAAATCCTCCCCGCTGATCAGTCCAGATGCCTGAACGCGCTGTCTTAGCCCGGAATATTTTGCAATTGGGAAGCGATGCCCCTCTGGAAGCGGCAGCGTAAATCCGTCGGCGTAAAAGACTTGCATCTTAAGGCAACCTTCAAGTGCTGATATCTAACTGCCTAACTAAAGTGCGCAATTTGTATGAAGACGCCGATCTGTTGGGCAAACACAGGCAGCGCGATCTTCACCACTTTTCCCAGTGGATGATTTCGCCTGGTTGCTTCCGTCCGCCTTTCCGGGGCGGGGAGGATAATTTATTGGCTTCCAGGGGGTAACCGAATGAGAGTGCGATACGCAAATGCAGATCATCTGGAAAACCCAACAGCATACGCGCTTCATCGGGTTTGTAAATTGTGGCCAGGCAGGATCCGATTCCCAACTCCCAGGCTGCCAACTGCATGTATGCCGCGCTCTGGCCTGCATCCAGCATAATGCTAAAACGCACATCCGGGTGAGGGGTGATAATTGCCACGCCGAGAGCTGCCCCGGCAAGGTGTCCGGCGTAGTCGCCTAATTGGGAAAGTGCCTGGAGGGTGGCCCTTTCTTGTATCGCAATAAAGTGCCAGGGCTGCATATTTTTGGCGGATTGGGCCCGGCGCCCAGTGTATAAGATCGTGTCAACTTCTTCTGGGCTGAGCAGCTGATCTTTGAACTCGCGCACCGCACGTTTGGTTCGAATTGCATCGATAACGTCCATCCAGAATTTACCTCCGCTTGATTGAGTGGTAATTTTGCACAAACTTCTTTTTAATGTTTTGTGACTTGCCAAAAACCATTGTGGTTTTCTCGTTAAGACCATTCATGGAAAAAGAAAGATTAGCCTTTATTCTATATCTAAGGGACCAGACGAGATAACCATTGGTGGTTCTTGCTCTGAATTCTTTACTTATCCTAAAATCCTGGGTGTGTGACCGGTAAGGGTTAGGAATTTTTCCAGGCCGCTTTTTGAGATCACCAACGTAGCAGTGTTTACAAGAGGATGTGCCTGTAGAGCCGTCGATGTCCAGACCGGCCGCTCGATCAGGAGTTCCACTTGGAGTCGCCGATCATTAATGAGAGCTAGAACAGATACGCTGCCAGGATCGATCTGTAAATACTTCGCCAGTCTGTCGGGCGACGCCAATGATAGCTTGGTTACACCCACCAGCTGCGCCAGGTTACCCAAATCAACTGGATGGTTATCGCCGCTCACGAGCAAGAAATAGCGCCTGCCTTTGCGATCCCGCAAGAACAGATTTTTGGTGGGGGTCCCTGGAATCTCGGACAAGAGCGCATTTGCCTGAGCTACCGTGTAGACCGGGGAATGGTCAAATCGTTGGTAAGCAATGGCAGCCTCATCTAACACCTGCAGAAGTCTCTCCATCCTCAATAAAGCCGCATGTTCTTCGTTCACCCAATCTCCAGGACCTCATACAAGCGTGAGAAGTTTACATGTTCCTCCATCAGTGCCTGGAAGCTTGCAAGCTTGGTGGGTAATCCAAGGCGAGTTTTGCCGTAAACTCCTTCAATCCTTTCCACTGTTTCCATCGTGTTTGACGGTACCAGCAGTACGGCAACACCAAAATTCTTGGCCTGGTTGACGATCAATGGACTCGGGCGCAGATTGCCAGTTAAGATCAAACAGGTTGTCGAGGTCTCCAATGCTGCCAGTTGGATATCGGTCCGGTCGCCGCCAGTGATCACAGCTTTATTACTCTGCTTGCGAAAACGGCTGAGTGCTGCTTCTGCTGTCATTGCACCTACCGTGAGATTTTCAACCAGCGCCCCTGGGCGAGAGGCTTTTGCTAGCACTTCAGCGTCGAGAATCTCGACCAGTTCATCCACGGACAGGGCTGCCAGGGTTCTTACTTCTGGCAGGCTACCCATAATGGCGATTCCATGTTGCTCCAGGTAGGGAATGGCAGTTTCATTGACGAACTTAGCAGCCTCTGATGGGACTCGATTGATCAGCATCCCAACCAGGGATTCGCTCAGACGGGCTTGAGCGGCCAAAGCATCATCCAGCACGCGTACATCATCCCGATACTTTACTACTACCAAAACCCGGCTATCCATTGCTGCGGCGACTGCAGGAGTGGGTAAGCCTACCGCATAGCCTTCTCGCAAGCTGCCTCCTCCTTCGAGGATGAGTATATCCTGGCCGGCAGCTGCTTGTTTGCCAGCAGCCCTGACCGTGTCCAGCAAATCAGGCCGGTCGCTGCTGCTCAGACGCCCGTGAAGCATCTCTGGGGTTACGACAACTGGCGAAAGCTCCCAGGGTTGTGCCGGCAAATCCAGGATCTGTTTGACAAACGCTGCGTCTTCATCTGCAATATGCTTGCCAGCCATCCAGGGTTGCAGGCTAAGGGGTTTTAGGTACCCAACTTTATAGCCATCCGCCTGAAAGCGTTTGCCCAAACCCAGGCAAACAGCTGTTTTTCCGGAATATCTTTCGACAGAGGTCACATATATCGATTTCATAGCACTTCTCCTGCCTTTTCTGAAGAAACTCTTCAAATTGCGGTTGAGCCGCCTCTTTTCAGCCAGCTTGAATAAATCAATCGTGTAGGATCAGTCGCATATCGATCGCAACGGCTCCCTGGCTTTTGGAGTAAACAACCAAAGGATTGATATCCAGCTCTGCGATTTCAGGGAAATCCTGAACCAGCTGGCCAATCCGCAATAAAGCATCAATTGTGGCGTCTTTATCAACGGCTGGCTGGCCGCGTACGCCATCCAGCAAGGCATGGGCTCGGATCTCACCCAACATGGCCTTGGCCTCATCCGGCGAAAAGGGCGCAATTCGAAAGGTCACATCTTTCAAAGTCTCAACATAGATGCCACCCAATCCGAAGGTCACCAGGGGGCCAAACTGTGGGTCCCGGTTCATACCTATCAGCACCTCAGTACCTCCAGGCGGCACCATTTCCTGCACCAAACAGCCCAAAACGCGTGCCTCGGGGATGTATCGATTCGCGCGATATACCATCAACTCGAATGCATCGCGCACCGCTTCCGAGTTCTCCAATCCGACCTTAACACCGCCCACGTCAGTCTTGTGGAGAATATCTGGTGAGGCGATCTTCAGTACCACGGGAAAACCAATTTCGCTGGCGATCTCAGCCGCTCTTTCGGGCGTATCTGCAATCTCTGACTTGGGGATCCGCAAACCATAAGCCTCCAGGACTGAGCGCGCCTCAAAATCTCCAATCGACAGGCGGCCTTCGCTGCGAACCTGGTCAAGAAGCTGCTTAACTGCCTGTTTATCGACCTCAAAATTTACAAATATTGGTTCTGGTCTGGCTTTTATTCTGCGATAATCTGCCATTGCCCGGAAAGCAACCGCGGCCCTCTCTGGGAAAGAGTAATTTGGCACACCATGAGCAGTCAGGATATCAATCCCTGGTTTAATTTTCGCTTCGCCCATAAAGCAGGCCAGGACTGGCTTTGGGCTCTTGCTTTTCAACGTCCCAACCGCTTCGGCTGTAGATGAGATCTCGGTCATCGCCTGGGGGGTGACAACCACCAGGATTCCATCTACGTTTGGATCTTCCGAGACTTGTTCCAAAGCAAATCGGTAGCGGTCAGCTCGAGCATCACCAAGTACATCAACTGGGTTAGCTGCACTGGCAGCATCTGGTAAAAACTGTTCCAGAGCTCGAATCGTTGTAAGGTCAAAGCGGGCCATACTTAATCCGGCCCGTTCTAAGGCGTCCGTCGCCAGGATGCCAGGTCCGCCAGCGTTGGTTACGATAGCGATTCGATCGCCCTCCAGCGCAGGCTGGTAACCTATAGCAAGCGCCATGTCGAAGAGTGATTCCATTGAGGTTGCTCGCAACACGCCAGCCTGTTGAAAAGCAGCCTGGTAGGCCTGTTCAGAACCTGCCAGCGAGCCGGTATGAGAAGAAACGGCCCGTGATCCGGATTGGGTAACGCCTGATTTGATTGCAACCACCGGTTTTTTGGCTGTTACCTGGCGGGCAACCTCGATAAATTCCTGGCCGTTTGGCATTCCTTCACTATAGATCAGTATTACGCTGGTATTTGGATCGTCCTGCCAGAGACGCAGGAGATCGATCTCACTTACATCAGCTTTGTTGCCCAGGCTGACGAATTTAGACAAGCCCAACCGGCCTCCCAAGGCAATGTCTAGCACAGCTGTGCCCAGAGCGCCAGATTGGGACATGAAGGCCATGGGTCCTTTGGGCGGTGTGCCAGCGGCAAAGGATGCATTTAGAGGTGTGAATGTGTCGATCACCCCCAGGCAGTTTGGGCCAACCAGGCGAATTTTATATTGGTGAGCGATCTTAACTAATTCCAGTTCTCGATCTAGCCCCTCCGAGCCAGCTTCCCGGAAACCGGCACTAATGACTATGGCAGCCGGGATTGCTTTCTGCCCGCACTCTTCCAGGGCAGCCGGGACATAACGGTACGGGATCACAATGACCGCCAGATCAATGCTGCCCGGAACATCCAGAACCGAAGGATAGGCCGGCAGTTCCAGGATCAACTCGGCGGATGGATTGATGGGGTAGACCTTGCCGCGTTCCGTATAGCCGCCCGAAACAAGGTTTTCAAGGACAGCATATCCAAGTTTTTCGGGATTAGTCGAAGCGCCGATCACAGCTATCGAGTTGGGTGTAAAAAAATTTTCGAGCATCAATTCCCCTTCCTGCAGTTTTGGTGAGCTGCTCCAGCGGCCCTACCCTCTTGCTGTTGTGCAAGGCTGGAATTTTATTTATTCGCGATGATTATTAATACGACTGTCTTACCGTTAGACACGCTCAGTGTAATCATTGCGTGGCGATCTGCTTTACCATACTGTAATACAGCTGTGTTAGCCGTGAGAATAGTGTTGCTTGAGTCCGCTTCCCATCCGTTTGCCGGCATTTCTTGTTGGTAGTAAGCCAGCACACTTTGAAAATCCATGGGGGTGAAGTAGGAGACCGTTTCAGCGGTTGCAAATAAATTTTCTGTTGTGCCATTCACAATCGGTATATCATCAGGGGGAGTCTGGTTGCCTCCAGCAAGAGCGGTTGCGATCGCCTGGGCGGTCTCAATCAATCCAGGGCCTTCTTGAGTGGCGAACGCTTGAGCAGTATCAATGTATTCGGGACCCTGATCGGTAGCAAATGCTTCAGCGGTTGCGATTAATCCAGGTCCTTGTTGGGTGGCAACCGCTTCAATAGTTTGAGCAAGACCGCTGCCCATGACTTCAGTGGCCGCGGATTGGACGGTGGCGATCACTTCCTGTCCCCGTTGTATGGCTGTAGCTGCGCCTTCAGCGGTTGCTCTGACATCACCAATTTGTTCTGAAATTCCTGAAAACAGGCTGCAAGCCACAGACCCGCCAATGAGCAGGGTTATCACCAGAACAACTCGAAATACTTGACTTGCCATTGTTCCCTCCTGACTAGGTATTGCTTTGGGATTTGAACAAGAAAATGTTTAGATTTACGCAGAGCACGCATCAACAACCTGATATCGGTTTATTTTCTCAGGTAGAACCTGAAGACATTGAGCACACCCATAAAGCAGACTGATTCTACCTTATTTTTGTGCGCCTGCGCTCTAGGGAACTTCGCAACTGATATCTGTAGATTTGAAGGTTGTATTGTGCATAAATCTGCAAAAAGAAGAGCTAACTTGTGAAATGAGGCAATACTTCTGATGCCAATCCCTCCAGGCCGTCCATATCATCTAAATCCAACCACTGCAGCATCACTCGTTGCACTCCGGCTTGTTCAAAATGGCTGATCTGATCAACAATTTCTGCACCAGTCCCGATGATCCTGCCCTCATTTATTAGAGCGTCTTTGGTTTTATTGCCAATGATGGATTGAATCTTATCAGCCAAAGCGGATGAGCTGGAGGCGTAGATACAGTTTGTCATCAGCGAGCGGCGAACCTGATCGGGTTGACACCCAGCTTGTACTAACAACTCGTCCAGCTGAGCGTTTAGCCCAGCGAATACTCCAGGTGTTATGTAGACGGCATTCCATTCGCTGGCGTATTTGACGACCAGCGGGAGGGTATATTTCGGGCCATTTCCCCCGATCAGAATTGGTGGCCCACCTGGCCGGCTAGGGTGAGGCAGTGAGATGGCATCCTGGAGTTGGTAATATTGCCCCAGAAAATTAACTGGTTCTGAACTTGTCAACAAACGGGAGATGACCTGCAAGCCTTCATCAAACCGTTTAAATCGTTCGGACAGATTTAGCAATTCGAATCCGAAATGATCATGCTCGCGGTGCTGCCAACCAGCTCCCAGGCCTAAAATGAGCCGCCCCCCAGAGAGATCGTCAACCGCGCCTGCCATTCGGGCAGTCAGGGTTGGGTTCCGGAAAGAAACCGGCGAAACCAGAGGTCCAAAAGTAATCCGGCTGGTGTGGCTCGCCAGCCAGGTTAGAGAAACCCATAATTCCAGGGAATCCTGATCTGGAGGGCTGGCATTGGTGAAGTGGTCCGAACGGTGTAAACCAGCAAAACCCAGGTGTTCGGCTGCCAGGGCGAGCCGTTGCCAGCGTTCCCAATTGAGACCGTTTTGACCTTCAATCATTAATGCAATTTCAATCATGAGTCGTACTTCCGAATATATTCTTCCGCTTTTTCAACCAGCAGCCGATTTCCAATGAAGAGTGGGGTGCGTTCGTGCAGTGAAGCGGGTTGAATTTCCAAAATTCTGCGACGGCCATCAGAGGCATAACCACCGGCCTGTTCGGCGATAAAGGCCAAAGGTGCAGCTTCATAAGCCAGACGCAGCTTGCCGTGCGGCATCTGCGGGTTGCGATTGTCTGCCGGATAATAAAAGACACCGCCAGATAGCAGGTTGCGGTGAAAATCAGCTACCAACGAACCAACGTAGCGTAATGAGAGATCGTCCGGCCCACCGTGCTCGCCTTGCAAATAACGAGTGTATTCCTGCACACCTCGGCTCCAGTGCATGTTGTAGCCGTGATTAGCGCTGAAATAAACGGGTTTGTTGGGGATCGTGATACTGGCATTTGAGCGGAGAAATTCGCCGACGGTCGGATCCAACGTAAATCCATGTACGCCCATTCCGGTCGTATAAACCAGCATGGTGCTCGAACCATATAAGATATAACCGGCAGCGACCATATTTTTTCCAGACTGTAAGCAATCTTCGATTGTCCCACGTTCTGTATCAGGGCTGAGGCGCTGGTAAATCGCGAAGATGGTTCCAATGGGTATATTGAAGTCGATGTTTGAGGAACCATCCAGAGGATCGTACAGCAACACATACTTGCCGGTTGGGTAATGATCCGGAATGGGCAGGATGTCTGGATGCTCTTCAGAAGCCAAAACTGCCACTCGGCCAGTATGATCGTTGAGGCGATAAATAGTTAGATCTGCCAGCCGGTCGAGCTTCATCACTTGCTCCCCCTGGACGTTCACATCATTTGTGCGCCCGAGGATCTCCGCCAGTCCTGCTCGAGTGGTTTTGCTGGCGATCACCTTGCCTGCCAGGGCAATATCATACAATAAATTTGTCAGCACACCCGTAGCTTCGGGATGGCTGCGTTGTTCGTCAAGAATGTGACGTTCGATTGTGATGATCGAGACATGATCCGTTTCTTCAGTTCGCATTCGACCCTCCTGGATAAAATGGCTGCTGGATTTATCAGGGTTCAATCTTTAGTTATAACTTGAGATTATGGCAAATCTCTGAAAATCGCCATAAACCGTCCCAGATTGGGCACGAGCAAGTTTAGATGGAAAGATTCCCTCCCAGGCCTGGTAATCACCCAAGAAATCCCTGTTGTTTGGCTGCGGCCTAGGTCCAGCTGGAAATATGTAACCACATCCCCCAGACTCAATTATACAGTATTCTCTTGGGCTAATTTTCTATCGCCCGTCAAGATTATGTATGGGTACTGCAATACTCTGGCAGTCGAGTGCGAATCGATAATCCAGCCTGCTGCGGTGATCTTTATCTTCCGGGTGGCTCGAGGCCCAGTATCCAACCTTCCATTTCTTGGATATGCGGTTGAGTTGGTTCATAAATAACCCCATCGTTTAATAGCAGGTTTAATAAACCACACACGCCAATAAAGGCATCAAACGGATCTTCTCCGGAAGCCCGAGGTCCAAATCCAGCCGCGATCTGATGGGCTAATTCTGGAGAAAATTTGAGAGCATAATTATCTGCCCATATCCGTAAGATGGGCTCATTCTTGGCCCGGCTGTACTGTGATCTTTTCCCAAATTTGCGTTGCCCGTCTCTCCGGCCCAAGTCGAGACCCAAATGGATATAGTACTCGGCCGGATATGTTTCAGCGATAACTGTAGAGCCTGGGGTAAGCAAGGTCGCCAGTTGGCCGTTAAAAGGCCAGATCAGAGCGGAAGGTGGGTGTTGGCCCACGGTCCGTGCGAGAACTTCCTGCCAGCCAGAAATTGCAGCTTTGCCGACTTGCTGGCCACCTACTGTCCAAAAAATCGCAGCGGCTGCGCGCCGGTAAGGTGTGGGCAGGTCGCACTGGCGGCGGAGATCATTAAAATCGTTTACTCCCAGTGCTTCGATCAAATCTTGCTGTCGGCTGCCTCCAGGTTTGTTTGGGTAAAACGGGCGTTGGAGTGATACTTGTTCAATGGACGTTGCTGGCTGGTAGAACTCAGGCCATTCCAAAGCGCCTAATTTGGGGAGCAGTTTTAAGAAGCTGGTCTGACCGATTTGACGGGCATATTTCCAGGGAAGGCCGATGGGGAAGTCGAAACCCAGGAGTATGGATGCCTCTGGACCGGCTTCTTCCCTCAAATCTGCCAGCAAGCGGTCAGCAGTCTTTACAGGTCTGGGCGTTTTTAGCAGGTGAGTTCCATCCGGTTGCTTTATGGCGACTGACAGCCAGCGCTTGGCATGCGAAGACCCCCAATCGGCATGGGCTATCCAATCCGGAGTGGGGATCGAAGCTCGAGGGCACATTAATTGCCGATCATTCACACAGTTCCGTAAGCGCCAGCCATGCTCCGGGCTTAGTTTCTAGTTCAGGACCGGACCGAAGGAGTCCTGATTGGACTAGCTGGCTGGCAACTTTCTCGGCTGCCTTGTGTTGCCAGCCAAAGAGTTTGGCCAGGTCCTTGATCTGAGCTGCACCCACCGATCGAAAATAAGCCTCAGCCAGCTTCGTTCGCGCATCACCTTCGGATATGAAACGGGCCTGTTCGGGTAGCTCGGGATAATAACGACCGACGATATCATAGATAAAGGCATAATTCCAGCCACCAACCCTGGCGACTCCAGTCGGTAATATCTTAAAATCTGTTTGGAGATCGGTTACCGCTCGATTGAAACGGTAATCACTTTCCCGACTGGTTAGGTGGGTTGCACGGCGGAGTGCAACTGTATCCAACGGTCCTTCGGCCAAAAGAGCCTCATACACGCGTTTGGCTTCCTGTGTCATTCGTCCCTGTTCGTAAAGTGTCAGGAAATCATCCTCAAAGGAGCCATAATTTTCTGATAGAGCATAAAAGTAGGGTGCAAAATCTAGAGCGATGATTGTTGCCCTTTTTCGCAGCACTTTTGCGTAATACCAGCGGCGCTGGTCCAGCATGGTATCTTTCCATCCCCAGGTAACGTGACCTGGATCGTCGTGAGCATCGGCGACGGGTCGATCGCCAGCCACAGCTGTCCACAAGTTCGGTAAAGTTATACCTGTAATTGGCCAGAAATAGATGAATTTACGCTCACGCACAAAAGTAACTGCTGCTTCGAGATTCGCCAAACGATCAGTCGCTCTCAGGTGAAAAGTTATATCCTGATAAGCTTTCAACTTTTCTGGATTTAGCCTGCACATAAGGTGTCTCTCGATCTGGGTGATTTCTCGCAGAATTCTAAAGATAAGCAGAGCAGATTAGGTTGTGGTTTATTTACGGAACTGAAATACGCAACACAGCCGCTTTTTGTCCCGCGACTTTTGAAGAACACCGTGAAGGTGTCTCTTATGGGGGACTGTATAACCAGGCAGGATTATTTATACCATGAGTGAATGACATTCGCCGACCATCAAACCACATTCCCTGCTTCTCGCTTCCTGAACTGACTTGCCGAGAATCTGAATTTAAAGATGATCCCAAAAAATTGGGCAAATAAGACCGTTGAGGGTGATTTAAAAATCACCCTTCTGGACTATCAAATTTCGCTCTTTTACCTAATAAGCGGTGGATGACAAATTGGAGTGGATTTGGTAAATTACAAACTATAGAAAATCTGGCTTGTAAAAGCCTGACAAAGGAAACCTTACGAAATGGCCAACTCCAACCCCAAAAAACGCCGGGTCCTGATTGCTTCCAGCCATCCGTTGTTCGGACAAGGTTTGCGCAGTCTTTTGGAAAAACGGCAAGAGACCGGGGTTGAAGTGGTTGGAATGGTCTCGAACTTGGGGGAAGCAATTTCGGCACTTGCAAGACTCAACCCAGACCTGATTATTGTTGATTATGACGACATAAATTTAAATCGGGACGAGTTTTTAGCGCGGTTTGTTGAGGGGGAACAAAAGCTGAGGGTTGTCCTTCTTTCGCTGCAAAGTGCTGGAAATGCGATTGTCTATGATCGTCGGACATTAGCTGCTTCCCAAATTGATGACTGGTTGGATGAATGGACTTATGTAGATGGAGTTCAGGTGCAATCTCCGGGCAGATTGAGCGCAGCCCTTGGAGTTGAACCAAACATTTACAAAGGGAGAACGGATATGAAACATCTTGTCGCTGCTGGTTTTCTCGTCCTTGTGATTTCGGCGCTTCTGATTGTTGGCTTGAACAATGTTCAATTGCTGCCAATTCAAGCCAGCGCCCAGGCTCTGCCGATCGATAGTCTCTTCTACAAGGAATTTGTTGTTATTGCTTTCTTGTTTTCGTTGATCGTTGTATTTATGGTTTACAGTATGTTCGCTTTTCGGCGTAAACGCGGCGACACCACCGACGGACCGCACATGGAAGGCAACACTCGCCTGGAAGTTCTCTGGACGGTTGCACCATTGATTACGGTTCTTTATTTTGCCTATATAGGAGGGCAATCACTGGCCGATACTGTGCGTCCCGATCCGCAAGCGCTGGAAATTAAAGCAGTGGGTCAGCAGTGGTCGTGGCGATTTGAGTACCCAGATTATGGGATTGTGTCTGCTGATTTAGTGATGCCTTTGAAAAAACAGGCCTTGTTGCGGCTGAGTTCGATGGATGTCATCCATTCCTTTTGGGTGCCGGAATTTCGGGTTAAGCAGGATGCCCTGCCAGGCGGAAGCGAATTCGTACGCGATCTTAGAATTACACCAACCGAGGTTGGCGAGTATACGGTCCGCTGTGCCGAGTTGTGTGGCCAGCAGCATGCCTACATGTTGGCGCCCGTCAGGGTGGTCAGCCAGCAGGATTTTGATACCTGGGTTGTAGAACAGAGTGCCCAGGCGGGTACGCCCGCAGAGCGCGGCGCCAAGCTTTCCCAGCAGTATGGATGTCTGGCTTGCCACAGCCTCGATGGGACAACCCTGGTTGGTCCGACCTGGCTGGGTGCCTTTGATCATGAGGTCACGCTGACAGACGGCACTACCCTGATCGCGGACGAAGCCTATCTAAGAGAATCGATCATCGATCCGGGTGCCAAGATTGTGGAAGGTTTCCAGGATTTGATGCCTAAGAACTTTGCTGAGCAGTTGACGGATGCTCAAATTTCCGATCTGATTGAATATATCAAGACGATCCAGTAGCGATTTGACACAGAGAAGAAGAATGGATCATACAGGTTGCCAAAAAGCTTCCAGTTCCATCGTTCTCGGAGGAAGATATGATTGAACAGACGCAGAAAGTGAAGATCGGCTCCATTGGCCTGGTTCGAGGTTTAGTCTGGTATGTGATCGGAGCACTGGCCGGGATGCTGTTGGTCACCCTGATTCGGTTAGTCTTAGGACTTCCAACCTGGGATCCGAACACCTTTGGGTTTACCGAGCCAGCCTGGGTTATGGGTGCGCTGGTCGGCTTTTTGACCTTTATGCTTGCAACTGGCGTTGCTAACGATTGGATAAAATGGTCGCGGGGCGTCCAGACAGATCAACACCCGCCCGATGCTTTTGCTTCAGGTTGGGCCCGCTATCTGTCTGTTTCGTACGATCATAAGGCGATTGGTATTCAATATGGCGTGACTTCGTTGATTATGCTGTCCGTTGCCGGTTTATTCGCCCTGACATTCCGCACCGAACTGGCCTCGCCCGGGATGCAGTTTTTACAGTTGAATACTTACAACACCATCATGAGCCTGCATGGGATTGTGATGATATTTGGAATTTTGTTGGGCGTGGCGGCGATGTCCAACTATCTGGTGCCATTAATGATCGGCGCCAATGATATGGCCTTTCCCCGCTTGAATGCCTTTGCTTATTGGATCAATGTACCTGCGGGTATCATCCTGCTAAGCAGCCTTTTCCTGGGTGGTTTCGATACCGGTTGGACAGGCTACCCGCCGCTCAGTGCTCGGGCCCCTCTGGGGATGCAGATGTTTTTCCTGGGGGTGTACCTGTTCGGGTTATCCTCAATCCTGGGCTCGCTAAACATTATTACCACGATCATCCGCATGCGGGCCAAAGGCATGGACTATTTCCGCATGCCGATCTTTGTCTGGACATCTTTTGCGACTTCAATCATCAGCCTGACCGCTACTCAGTTGATCGCCCTGGCGTTCCAGTTGGTAATGTTCGAACGCTTGTTTGGAATGAGTTTCTTTAATCCGGAATTGGGTGGTGATCCCATCTTGTTCCAGCATCTGTTCTGGTTCTATTCGCATCCGGCAGTATATGTTTTTATCCTGACCGGCTTGGGTGTGATCAGTGAGCTGCTGCCGGTTTTCGTGCGCAAACCTTTGTACGGGTATCGCTGGGTAGCGCTTTCCTCATTCGGTATTGCCCTGGTGGGCTTCCTGGTCTGGGCCCACCATATGTTCACTTCCGGTATGGCTTCCTACTTGCGGGTTCCTTTCATGTACAGTACTTTGCTGGTGGCTGTACCCACTGGGGTGAAGTTTTTCAGTTGGATTGCGACGATCTGGCAGGGGAAGATCTCTTTCGAAACCCCTTCGCTGTTTGTGTTGGGCGCGATCTCGATCTTCCTGTTGGGCGGGTTGAGCGGCCCACCAAATGGAACCGTTTCAACTGACCTCCATTTGCAAGATACTTATTGGATCGTTGGACACTTCCACGCCACGATGTTTGGAGGTTTCGTTTTTCCGTTCTTTGCTGCGATCTACTACTGGTTCCCGAAATTTACCGGTCGAATGTATAACGAAAAACTGGGCAAATTACACTTCTACTTGATGCTGCCGGCCTTTTATGTTGCAATCGCTTGGGCAGATGCAGGTTGGTCTGCTGGGCATGCGACGGCGGATAGCCGATTATGATCCCACCCTGGGCATCCAATTCAGCCAGCTCCTTATTACGATCGCTGGGTTTGTTATCGGGATAGCAGTGCTGATTGCGATCCTAAACATCATATACAGCGCGATGCGCGGTCCGGTAGCTGAAGCTAACCCCTGGCGGTCTCGGTCGCCGGAGTTCCAGCTGCCGTCTCCGATCCCGGTCCACAATTTCGATGAACCGTTTGAGGTGGTTGGAGAACCTTACGATTATGGACTGGCAGGATCGGCTTACGTCAGTATCGATAAACAGAGGTACGTCAAACCGGTGGTTGAGCCCCCAGCGGACGCGCCATCGCCGACTCCAGCGGCAGCTGATTAGTCATTAAATTGTCTGGCCAGTTCACCGAACCGTGGAGCGGCCAAGGAGAGCGAGACATGGAAAATAATATCCAACTCGAAGAGAAGAAGAAGACAGGCGTTTAATGTAGGCCTGGTTGTAATGATGATGCTGGCAGTGCTGACGGTAGGTGAGTATCTGATTGGTGCAGTAGCCAGCGCCTGGTTTGCGCCGCTCATGTTAGTTGCGCTAATCAAAGCTTTTTATATCATCAGGGATTATATGCACCTTTCGAGGGTCTTCGAGGGTGATGAGGAGGTCCACTAATGTCGACGGATACATTATCCCTCGCCGAATATCGGAGTAAAGTCGTTAGCAATCGACTTGGGTTGTGGTTGTTTATTGCTTCCGATCTTTTCCTGTTTGGTGGCTTATTTATTGCCAGATTTTATCTATTGGGCACCGCCGAACGTCCGGATGTTTCCCAGGTGGTTGGTTTGATCGTGACCGCCATGCTGTTAGTCAGTAGCTTCTTTATGAATCGAGGCGAAACGGCCATCGCTTTTGGCGATCAGAAAAAATTCCTTCAAAGCGTATTGGTGACCATCATCCTGGGCACATTGTTCTTCATCGGTGTGGTTGCTGTGGAGTGGCAGATAGCCCCAGGAGGTCCGGCAGATGGCGCGGCGTGGTCGTTGTTTTATGCGATGACCGGTTTTCATGCCTTGCACGTTCTCTCGGGGGTCATTTTTTTGGCGATAATCTACCGGAATGGCCGGAAAGGCCTTTACACTCAGGAAAGGCATTGGCCAGTTGAAGCAGCTGCTATATATTGGCATTTTGTGGATGTTGTCTGGGTATTTTTCTACCCGGCTCTGTACCTGATCGGTACAGCTATCCATTAGCTTAGTAATTTCTGCGTATTTGATCGGTGGAGCGTGCAACTCGCTCTGCCGATCAGGAAAGATATTTTTGGATCGACTTTTGAGATAGCTATCCTAGTTTTGCCAGCATGGAGAAGCAGCAACGTGTGCCGGGGGGCAGCTGCTTGCAAGGCACATTATTGCCCATCTATGTAGCGCAGACTTGAGCAGATCCAACGAAGGTTGAAATAGTTTGATGAAACAAAAATATGGGCTGCTGGGAATTGGGATTGTTCTGGGACTGGCTTTGATGCTGGTGGGGTGGAAAGTCCTGGCCCAGCCTTATCAGTATCAAGGATCCTTGATCGATCCGCCTGCTCCGGCAGCAGATTTCGAATTAAATAACCAACATGGTGATGTTTTTCGGCTCAGTGATCAGCGGGGCAAGACCATCCTGATCTTTTTCGGTTACACCCATTGCCCAGATGTCTGCCCGGTCTCGTTGTCCGAATTTAAACAAATTAAGAAACAGCTTGGCGACCTGGCCAATCAGGTGGAGTTTGTTTTTATTACTGTGGATCCAGAACGGGATACAGCCGAATTTTTGGGCCAATACCTGGCCAATTTTGATCCGGAATTTATAGGGTTATCCGGTACGCCAGGGCAGCTTGAGCCAGTTTATAAGAGCTATGGAGTTTATCATCAAAAAGTCGAGACGGGCAGCGCGGCCGGTTATCTGGTTGATCACACCGCCCGTATGTATGTCATCGATGCTCAGGGCAACTGGCGATTGACCTATCCGTTTGGGATGGAAGTCGAAAAGCAAGTTCAAGATCTGATCCAGCTGCTTCGGGATAGTTAGCGCTCGAGGCGTTTATCCAATGAAAAAAAAGAACTCAATTCGTCCATATATCAACCGGTTGATCATCGTACTTCTGATTTCGGTAGCCCTGGTAAGCGTCTTCAACGAAGCTGCCTATTTTATGCAGAAGGAAAAATCAGATCGGGCACCTGAGACCATCGAGCTAACCATCCCAGCGGGAACTGCTGCCCGGGTAGAAGCTGGAGAAGATGTGCCTGCCATTCCGCAGGAGATGATTTTCGTACTTGGGGATACCCTGCAAGTAACCAACCATGACGAAGTAAGCCATCAGTTGGGGCCAATCTGGGTTCCAGCGGGGAGTTCCGCCAGCCTGGTCATGGAAAAAGCAGACAAATATGCTTATTCTTGCTCTTTTGCGACCAGCCGATACCTGGGCTTGGATGTGCGCCAACCAACCACACTTGGTACCCGGCTGACTGCCCTGGGTTTGGCCGCGCCAACCATGACAGCTTTGTTCTTTATTTATAGCGTGCTGATTTTTCCGATAAAGCCCTCCGAAAAACTGGAGACTGCCGGGAAATCTGGGCTGGGATAGAACCTTGTGAAGATTTTATTTAGTATGTTTACCCGCCGGTGGCTGCTTACAACCATTTTGGTTATTACAGCCATGGGAGTGATGGCCCGCCTTGGTATCTGGCAGTTGGATCGTCTTGACCAGCGCAAGGCCTTCAATTCTCGGGTTCAAGCTCAATTGGACCAGCCAGAGTTAGATTTGACAAGTCAGCCCAGCACTGAAAATTTGGCCAGTATGGAGTATCGGGCGGTTAAAGTTGCAGGACAGTACGATCATAGTGAGCAGATTGCCCTGCGCAACCAGTATTGGCAGAACCAGTGGGGTGTGCATCTGGTTACACCGCTTCGTGTCGTAAACAGCGATCAGATTGTTATGGTCGATCGAGGTTGGATCCCAGCTGACGTGTTTGAATCTGGCGACTGGTCCGAATATAACCAAACAGGGTTGGTTGAAGTGAAAGGGATGATCCGTGCTTCTCAATCGAAAGCTGATTTTGGCAATCGTCGTGATCCAACCCCGCAGCCTGGAGCAGGGCCATTGCTGGCTTGGAACTTTGTCACAATAGGGCAGCTTGAAAAACAAGTTTCCGGCCCGCTATTGCCGATTTACATTCAAGCGGCTCCCGATCCCTTATGGACCGGCCTGCCTTACCGCAGTCTCCCTGAGCTTGAACTGACAGAAGGGCCTCATTTAGGGTATGCCATCCAATGGTTTGCATTTGCAGCAGTTCTCGGAGTAGGGTATCCATTTTTTATTAAGCGCCAAGAAGACCGGAAGGAATCATCCGTTCAGATTATCAGAACATTGGGAGTCAGTGATGAACGCACAAAAGCCTAAACATACACTGCGCCTGCCGGAGGGCCTTGGAAGGCTCACTCTGACGGGTGTGATTGCCATTTTTTTGGTGATTGTTCTGGGCGGTATCGTACGCGCCACAGGCGCTGGTGGCGCTTGTGCTGGTTGGCCAGTTTGTGATGGACAATGGAGCTTGCCAGCCGATCCATTGGCATTGATTGCCTTTTCTCACCGGTTGGCAGCTTTACTGGTAGTGCCGGTAATTGGCGCCGCGCTGGTTTGGGCGCTGATGAAATTTCGCCGAGAACGCTGGATCAGCGTGCCGCTGTTTTTGGCGGGAATTATCTTGGCGGTACAAATTCTGGTTGGCCGGTTTATCGTTCTGCAGGAAATTCCAGGAGTGCAAACAGCCATTCATCTAGGGCTATCGCTAATTTTAGAGTTGCTTGTCATCATCCCAACAGTTGTGGCTTTCTATAGGTCTGGGGGTTTGCAACCTGGCAGACAGCAACCTATGCTGTTTCGTACGCCATTTGCCCGGTTAGCTATAGTCAGCGTGGTCGCAGTTTTTTTGCTGCTCGTTAGTGGAACCTTTGTCAGCGCGAGTGGCGCCACCACGGCCTGCACCGACTGGCCTCTCTGCGCTGGCGGTGGGATGCCAGATACCACTGCTGGTTGGATCAATATGACACACAGGGTAGTTGTATTGGCAACGGGAATATTATTGGCAGCCCTGCTGTTCAAAGCCTGGAAAACTCAGCGAACCCAGGCGCCGATTCTGGTATCAACAACTGCGGGAGTAGTTCTTTTCCTTTCACAGGCATTGCTTGGGGGCTTAAAAGTATCCAGCAATTTCCCCGCCCATTTGTTGGCGCTTCATGAGGCCAGTGCGGCTGCGGTTTGGACGTCCTTCCTGGTGATGATCGTGGCGGTGGGGATGGCTGCTCGAACCGTTGAAGATGAAAATCTGGAAATCGTCGTTGCCAGCCAGCGCAAGCACCTGCTAAAGGATTTTTTAGCGCTGACAAAACCGATCGTTGTTCTTCTCCTGCTGGTCACTACTTACGCTGGCATGGTTATCGGTGCTCGTTCCTGGCCATCCCTGTCTCTCACTTTCTGGACGCTGTTAGGAGGGTTTATGGCAGCCGGAGGGTCCGGAGCGATCAACCAGTATATCGATCGCTACGATGATCTTAAGATGCAGCGTACCCAAAAACGCCCAATCCCATCCGGTCGGATGACTCCTGCCGAAGGTCTTGCTTTCGGGGTTGGCTTGACGCTGGCTTCCTTTTTCTTGATGGTAGCGATGGTAAATCTGTTGGCTGCGCTGCTAACGCTTGCAGGAATCGTCTATTACGTTCTGCTTTATAGTGTGCTTCTAAAGAAGGCGACTGTTCAGAATATTGTTATTGGTGGAGGTGCAGGTGCGATCCCTCCTCTGGTAGGTTGGGCGGCCGCAACTGGTGGTTTGAATGTGCCTTCGCTCTTCCTGTTCGCCATTGTTTTTATGTGGACACCACCGCATTTCTGGGCTTTAGCACTGATCCGCAGGAAAGATTATGCCAGGGCTGGGGTTCCAATGCTGCCAGTCATTCGCGGTGAAAAAGAAACCCGCTGGCAGATTTTCCTGTACACACTGGAATTGGTTGCCCTGACCCTGCTGCTGCCTTTATTTGGTTTGGGAGGCAGTATATATTTTGTCAGTGCGCTGGCTTTAGGCGCTTTCCTGCTGCTGGCAGCCTGGAACGTATGGAAACAAGAAGGGAATAAGGTCGCCTGGAAAATGTACCGCTTTTCCAGCATGTACCTGGCATTTATTTTTATGGCTTTGATGGTCGATGCGTTGCTTTAAGCTGGTTTCACTGGAGCTGTTAGCTCGAACAAAAACACTCCGGGTTGATCAGGTGACTCTGATAACAGTACCAATGCCCTTACGGTTCCAATCGTTGGCCTCGGCAACCGGCGCACTCCACCGGTAAAGCCATTTGGCATCCTGGTTGCGCATATTTACACATCCGTGGCTCATCATTCGGCCAAAATTGTCATGCCAATAAGTGCCGTGGAAGGCAAAGCCATCTTTGTGAAAAAACGACACCCAGGGCACCCCGATCAATTCGTAGGCATCCAGGTCAGAAGATAAAGTTCCATCCCCCATATGCTTGGACGGTACTTTCACCCCAACTCTGAAACGACCCTGGGGAGTCTCCGTTGGAATGCCATTGGGGGGCAGTTCTTTGCTCGGAATACCGCTGGAGATTTTTGTTTCAAAAACTGGCTGGTCGGCTTCGTATGCAATCAGATGTTGATCGCTGATTGAAACCTCTATTCTTTTCTCTTCGTCAGGGACCTCGGGCGAAATGGGGGATAGTTCCGATGGGTGGATTGGTCTGACATGGGCCGCAGGGACACCGTAATTTACGTGCAGCAGCTCGTCGGTCAGGATATACCAGGTCTCCCAGTCCGGCCCTTCTACAATGTCCGTAATCCAGTGCACTGATCCATAGTACAGTCGGTAAAGCTTAATCCATCCAGAAGTCAGGGTTTTTCGGAAAGATTGAGTGAATGGGACTGTGATTTCTCCCAGGCGTCCATTTCTGGGTATCCACCGCAGTGGTTCATTGAAATGGGCCGCCTCTACCCGTTGAGTATAAGCGCTGTGGATATAACCATTGACTAACCGGTACCAGGTTGGGTTATGGCTGGGACCACTGGGGGAGATGATCTCTTCTGGGATGTGCAGGATATTATCGCGCCGGATTATACTAATCCGGGGACTCCGAAAATCCGGCTCGCGATACGCATAAATGCTTCTAATCGTGACGCGGATTATGATATTCGGCGCATTATTCCCGGCAGCTTCTGGTGGAGGCCAGGGAAGCGCTAGCGTTGACAGGGGGTTTAGTGCCAGGCTGCCCAGTGAAAGACAGCCGAACTTCAAGAACTCACGCCTCGAAATAAGCGCAGGCATTGCTTGCCTCACAGATTACTCGATGATAACGGCTGTACCATTACCGGTTTTCTCCCAATTGGAATGGCTGGTAATCTCATCGCTAAAAGCTGGGGTTGTCCAGCGGAAGAGCCATTTGGCATCTTCATTACGCATGTTAATACAGCCGTGACTCATTTGTAAACCGAAATTATTGTGCCAGTAGGTTCCATGGAAGGCGTAGCCGCCGTTTGGCTCAAAAAAACAGGTCCAGGGGACGCCCGGTAAGGAAAAGCTGTCGCCTTCCAGCGCATCGGGATTACCGGTGACGACCCCCATATGCTTGTTTGGCAACTTAGAATAGATCCGGAACCTGCCCCTGGGCGTTGCGGTGGGAAGGCTATCACTCGTGGGTGGACGGCTGGGAATTCCAGATGAAATTCTGGCTTCGTATACTGGCTGGTCGTACTCAAACGCGCGTACCATCTGTTGATCAATCGAGACCTTAATGCGCTTCTGCTCTGCTGGCACAAGCGGTGATAGGGGAGCCAACTCTTGGGCTCCAATCATACGCATATGAGTCGCGGGCACGTAATATTTGAGGTAATCGTCGATCTCAGAAGTTAATTGATACCAGGGCTTGCCGTCTGGGCCTTCTCCGAGACCGGTCGCCCAGTGGGTGGTTTCATAATACAATCGTGATCCTTCCCAGGGATGCCAGCCCTGCCACTGGTCATTCTGATAAGCAATAGTATAAGGCACAGTCACTTCGCACAGCATACCACTCTCGGGCACATTATTGACCGGCGAGTTGAGCTTTACTTCAACAATTTGAAGCCATTTGCTGTGCAAGTAACCTCCCCAAACGCGGTACCACAAAGGATTGTAAAATTCGGGTGCATCTTCAGGGACTAGTTCATAATAGATATGAACCAATTGGTCCCTATAGCGCTTGCCAATGATGGGGGCATCGTCGCGCGGTTTAGAGCGCAGATCGATTTCGTTGATCGTCACCCGCCCAATCAATCCATGATCGCGTTCCTGCCAGCGCGGGAAAACCGGAGTGAAGGCCAGACTGGTGAGGGCCAACCCGCCGAGTTTTAAGAAACCACGTCTGGATAGTTTGTCGCTCATTATTTGTGAATTCTAACCGAGCCGCACTTAGAAATCAAGAATCCACCTGCAGCGCTCATCTATTCTTAATAACCCATTTGGTAAACTTTTAAGTCCTTGTGTGGTTTGGGAGAAATCTACACCTGCATCACGTCCACTTCTTGTGAGTACCGCGTCCGGAACTCAATCTCTTGCCAGACTTCCATTCCTGTTGTATGATTTGGGCTGGTTTGTTCAGTCAGTCTGGGGCCGGGTTTTGATATTTACTCGTTTCAGGTCTTTTACCCTGGAGATCTTATCGATAGGTTGAGGTGCTTAAGTGTATTGGGCAGAGGTGAATTGGGATCTTTGTCAGGGCTGCAATCCATGTCAGGCTCGTTTGGTATGTAATGTTCGCGCGATTGTCAAATTCAGTGCCGACGAACTGGCCTTTATCGATCAGGGGCGGTGTCATGGTTGTGGTAAATGCTTACCAGCCTGTTCATTTGAGGCCATTTTATTGCGTAATCAAAAAGGCGCAGTGTTGCTGTATAGAGCCGATTCTGGCCCAGCAGGTTAAGCAATCTAAGTTAGGCAGGGTGGTTAAATCACTTCGGGCCAAGATGGCGATATTTCACATTCAGCAGGAAAACGAGCTATGACCGAGATCAACAATCTCATTGAAACCAAAAATCTGGTAAAACGCTATGGCGACAAAATTGCCGTGGATGACGTCAGCTTCTCAGTCCAGGGAGGCGAAATATTTGGATTTTTGGGTCCGAACGGGGCAGGAAAAACAACAACGATCAAGATGATCGTCGGGCTTTTACAGCCCACTTCCGGAACAGTCAAGGTAGCTGGGTACGATGTCCAGCAAGACCCTCTTAAGGCAAAGGCATCCAATGGCTACGTTCCCGATGAACCCAATTTATACGCCAAGCTGACCGGCCGCGAATTAATGCAGTTTGTGGGCGATCTATATGGGATTACTAAGCAGCAGATTCAGCGCCGAAGCGAGGAATTGCTGCGTCTGTTTGATCTTGCCGCCGCGGCTGATGAAACAATCGACTCATACAGTCATGGTATGAAGCAAAAAACTGCTCTGGCAGCAGCGTTGGTTCACAATCCGCGGGTCCTGGTATTGGATGAGCCAACAGTCGGCCTGGATCCAAAATCAGCGCGTCTGATTAAAGATATCCTGCGCCAGCTGGCGGACCGCGGTTCGGCTGTCTTCCTGTCTACCCATATCCTGGAAATTGCCGAACGGATGTGTGATCGAATTGGGATAATCTCTAAAGGAAAGCTCATTGCGGTTGGAACGATGGATGAGCTGCGTGGCCTGGGCGAGGGGCAAGGCAGCCTGGAAGAAATCTTCCTGAACCTCACCGGAGGTGCCGAGTATGCAGAGATCACAGAGGTGCTGGGTTGATATCTCAGATCGTTGCTGCTAAACCCGTCAGCGGGATTTGGCAGGCTGTTGGGAAATTGCTTCGCCTGCGGGTTTTGCTGGCTTTAAGTAGTTTTCGTCATGCAAACAAGCGTCGTAAGTTTGGGATGATTGTTCTTGGCTTGCTGTTTGTGGGTTTTTTGGGCTTTGTCTTCTTTCTTAGTTGGGTGTTGTTGAGGTTCCTGCGCTCGCCAGAGTTGGTACAGTATGTTGGCGATCTTCAGCCATTGCTCGATAGTGTACCGGTTTTGCTGTTAGGAGGCGCATTTATCGGGATATTATTTACGAGTTTTGGGGTATTGCTGCAGGCCCTCTACCTGGCAGGCGACATGGATTTCTTGCTTAGCACGCCTGTGCCGATCCGGGCGGTGTTTTTGACGAAACTGCTCCAGGCGATCTTGCCTAATCTCGGATTAATCAGCTTGTTTGCCATACCCGTCATGTTTGGGTTGGGCGCTTCCAGCAATTACAATTTCTTGTTTTATCCTATGGTGCTTGTAGTGCTGGCTGCACTTGCTCTGGCAGCAGCCGGATTTTCGAGTTTGCTGGTGCTGCTGATTGTTAAAGTGTTTCCGGCCAGGCGAGTAGCAGAAGTGCTTGGTTTTCTCGGTGCGGTTTTCTCATTCATTTGTTCTCAATCCGGCCAGTTTGCTCAATTTGAAGAAGTCTCGCAGGATCAGGCCGCTCAATTGGCCGCTTTGGTTACTCGCTTCAATACCCCCTGGTCGCCACTTACCTGGGCTGGACGGGGGCTGGTGGACCTCGGTGAAGGCCGCTGGCTGACTGCTGTGGGCTATATAGTGATTACCCTGGGAACCTCCGCCCTGATTTTTGGGGCTGCTTTGACGACTGCTGAAAGGCTTTACTACAGCGGATGGGCAAACATTCAGGCCAAAACCAGCAAAAAGAAGAATCGTTCAGCTCGCAAAGCGTCAGCTCAACAGCAGGAAGTCAGGCGCTTTTTTGAAGCCAGGGTGCCAGCAGCCATTCGAGCAATCCTGGTCAAGGATTATTTCGTACTGCGCCGCGATCTGCGCAATATGTCTCAACTGGTCACGCCGATCATACTTGGGGTTGTATATGCTTTTTTGCTCATTCGTGATGGTGGCGAAATCTCGGCAGGCAGAGGTGATGCCCCGGCAATTTTCAACGAGATTCTGTCCAATGCTCAACTATACACAAATATTGGTATTTCGCTTTTCGTTAGCTGGATGCTGATCGCCCGCTTGGGAGGCATCGGATTTTCTCAGGAAGGCAAAAGCTTCTGGTTGTTAAAAACTGCGCCAGTCAATGCGAGCACGATGCTGGCTGCCAAATTTTTTGTAGCTTTTCTTCCAGCCACATTTCTGGGCTGGCTTTTTCTGCTGGCAATGGCCGCAATCCGCCCTGATGGGCTTGGCTCTTTATGGTTTTCCATGCCGGTCGTTGCGCTCAATATTGCTGGAAACACCGGTTTAAACTTGATGTTTGGCGTGCTGGGTGCCAATATGGATTGGGATGATCCTCGCCATATGATGCGCGGCAGTGTGGGCTGTCTCGGCTCTCTGGCTAGTTTCGTTTATTTTCCAGTCAGCTTGCTGTTTTTTTTCGGGCCACCTGTGGGACTTTCTCTTGTCGGCGTGCCTGCGGTAACTGGCCAGTTGATTGGCCTAGTACTTGGCACTTTGGTCAGCCTGGGCTTCGCGATCATCCCGCTCCTGGCAGTTCGAAAGCGAGTTGGGCGGTTGGGCGAGCCGAAGGCTGTCTGATTCCGTTACACTGGTCCATAACCAAGTTCCAGCTCGGAGTTCGAAAAAACTCCCCGCACTATTCTGCGGGGAGTTTTTTCGAATTAATATTTCGATCGAACAGGGAAAAATCTTCTCCCTTGTAGAGAAGCTGATTGATGATCGATCTATTCAGAAAGCTTATTTACCTCTGAATTTAAGAGCCGCATGGGCCGCTGCCAGGCGAGCAACCGGGACACGGAAGGGTGAGCAGCTGACGTAGTTATTGCCAATCATATGGCAGAACTCAATCGAGGCCGGATCACCACCGTGCTCGCCGCATATGCCAACTTCTAGGTTCACGCGGCTTTGGCGTCCATCCGTGATAGCCATTTGCATCAGGCGCCCGACACCCTCGCGGTCCAGAGTTTGGAATGGATTCTTTGGCAGAATGCCCTGCTCAACATAAGTTACTAAGAAATTGCGCTCAGCGTCATCGCGGCTGTAGCCGAAGGTCATCTGGGTCAGGTCGTTGGTTCCGAATGAGAAGAATTCAGCCACCTGAGCGATTTCGGCAGCGGTCACTGCCGCCCGAGGAATCTCTACCATGGTGCCGAACTTATATTCGAAGTCTACGCCTTTTTCTTTCATGACATCGGCGGCGATTCTTACCAGCCGAGGCTGGATCCAGTTCAATTCATTGACTGTGCCTGTTAGAGGGATCATCACCTCGGGCTTGACCGTAAATCCGCGCTTGGTTACATCTGCGGCAGCTTCAAAAATTGCCCGAACCTGCATCTCAACGATTTCAGGCATCGAGATGCTCAAACGCACACCCCGCAACCCCATCATTGGGTTGGATTCATGCATCGATTGAACGTTTGCAAGCAACTTTTCCTTCTCATCCAAGCCTTCGATTTCACCTTTAACCCGCATCGTGATCACTTCTTCAAGCAGCTCCTCTTCAGAAGGCAGGAACTCGTGCAGCGGCGGGTCAATCAGCCGGATAATCACAGGCAGACCATCCATGGCTTCAAACAGGCCGTCAAAATCAGCTCGCTGGAAGGGCAGCAGCTCATTCAAGGCAGCTGTGCGCACTTCGGAACTTCCGGCCAGGATCATGCGCTGAACGATCGGCAGACGCTCTGGCTCGAAGAACATGTGCTCGGTGCGGCACAATCCAATACCCTGGGCACCATAGGAACGGGCACGTCTGGCGTCTGCAGGGTAGTCGGCATTTGCCCAGACCTGCAAACCTCGGGTGGGCCAACCATCTGGGGCCCGACGAATTCCCTGGGTATTGCACAATGCGTCGGCCCAGGTAAGCAAAGTCAAGAGGTCAATTTGTTCATCCAAAGAAGGTGCGCTGGTTGGGATCTGGCCCAGGAAAACTTCACCGCTGGTGCCATCTACTGAAATCCATTCACCTTCTTTGACAACGGTGTCGCCAGATTTCATCGTTCGGTTCTCGAGATCGATCCGGATATCAGACGCACCGACCACGCAAGGTACCCCAAACTGGCGGGCAACAACGGCTGCGTGCGATGTCGCTCCACCTTCACTCGTCAGAATGCCTTTCGCGGCAAGCATGCCGTGCACGTCATCTGGCTTGGTGAATGGTCTCACCATGATCACCTGCTGATTTTCCTCTTTTGCCATGCGCTCAGCTGTGTCGGCGTCAAAATATATCTGCCCGACTGCAGCGCCGGGTGAAGCGTTCACGCCTTTAGCGTACATTCGACCGCCAGCTTCGGCGTTCAATTTTTCGTTCGGATCGAATTGTGGGTGGAGCAGTGTGTCAACCTGTTCCGGCGTAACACGCTTGATAGCTTCTTCTTTGCTGATTAAACCTTCGTTTGCCATATCCACTGCAATCGTGACTGCAGCTTTGGCTGTGCGCTTACCATTGCGGGTCTGGAGCATCCAAAGTTTGCCATGCTCAATTGTGAACTCGACGTCTTGCATTTCTTTGTAATGCTGTTCCAGGTTATCCACAATATCAACAAATTCTTTGAAAGCTTCGGGCATGTCTTTTGACAGTTTGACGATCGGTTCTGTATTCCGGATTCCTGCAACAACGTCCTCCCCTTGGGCGTTCAACAGGTAATCGCCATACAGTTTCTTTTCGCCAGTTGCCGGATTGCGGGTAAATGCCACACCTGTGCCTGAGTCCCAGCCCATATTGCCAAAGACCATGGTGACGATATTCACAGCAGTACCAAGATCGTGAGAAATTTCAGCGGCATTCCGATAATCGATGGCCCGTTTGCCGTTCCAGGATTTGAACACAGCTTCGGTTGCCAGCCGCAATTGCTCGTAAGGATCCTGAGGAAAATCGAAACCCTTGTGCGCTCGAACGATTTTCTTAAATTCATCCGTAAGAGCTTTCCAGTCTTCAGCTGTCAATTCGGTGTCATTTTTAACACCTTTATTCTTTTTGTAAGCCTCTAATACATCTTCGAAGGCTTCATCATCGATTCCAAGCACAACCGAACCAAACATCTGCACCAGTCGCCGGTATGAGTCGTACACAAAGCGCTCATCTTCTGTAAGCTTAACCATACCCGCGGCGGTCTTATCGTTCAGACCCAGGTTTAGAACTGTATCCATCATGCCGGGCATTGAGAATTTGGCGCCCGATCGGCAGGATACCAGCAATGGATTACTGGCATCCCCAAATTTTTTACCAGTAAGTTTCTCAACCTCTTTTAAGGCAGCCAATTCTTGATCCCACATGCCGGCAGGAAAATTCTGCCCAGCTGCCAGATAGGCGTTGCAGCCTTCGGTCGTTACCGTGAAACCTGGGGGAACTGGGGTTCCAATGCGGGTCATATCGGCCAGATTTGCACCCTTTCCGCCCAACAAAGCCCGGGCTAGTTCCCAGTCCCCGCCAACTGCGGCTTCTGCCTGTTCTACCTCATTAAAGAGATACACCCATTTCTTGTCCGTCATTACTTGCCTCCTGTAACAAAGTTGAATGTTTGATAGCTGTATATTATTCCTAACAAATGGAATGATATCGGGGCCGGATAGCTCCGTGATCCATACCACTATATAATTAATGCTGTAGGTTCATGCAGGTTCGAGTCTGCAGCGGACTACATGGATTTTTATTGTTGGTGAGAGCTTCATTATTCCCGATAATAATCTCGCAATGTATGAAGGCCATCCGATCTTTAGCCACCATCTGCGCCCAACTAATAAGTTTACCACAAGGGTTGGCGATTTTAAAAATTGGCTGGTCTTGAAAATAGGATAGATTTTCCTTCCTCCGGGCGGACTATGCCATGATCGCTCTTTGGGATATGGGAATCACTGGAGTATGAGTGTAAATGTGATGCTCTTTACGGGCTCCCGCCTGCAAAAAGCACCGCACATTCCTTCCCACCATAGTATTTTCCATAGAGTGTGAAATTTGCTCAAAGGGTTGTCATTAAAAAACGTTGATATAGTTCCCAATTTGTGGGGGCATTTCCCCTCCTATTTTAAACTTGATTGAAAACCACTGGTACTCCGGTACCAACAGGCTTGGATTAGCGTGCTGGTTTTGGCAATATTAATTGCTATTTATACAAAATATAAATTATGTATTGACTTATATGCACGGCTATGCTATAATTCAAATGCTTCGAAAAGGCAAATCCAGTGAAAGCTGGAGACGCAAAGCCATTGGGTCTAACACCTGTATATTGCACCGGCAAGGTTTTGAACAGCGTTGCGCAACATTGGCAAGGAGCCGGTCTTCCAAATTGTACAGGTCATGATTGCCAGGTTGCCGAAAACGGTGATATTCTCTGCTTTACTTTCAACGTCGGCAAGCCTGGAAACTCACGGCTTGCCGACGTTGTTATACTGTGGAGGATGTCATGTGGACCTCAAAATCACAGCAAATTCATCACACTGTAAGTGGGTTAATCCTGATTGTGGTGCTGACAGGTTTGCTGTTCGTTCCTGGCAGCCATGACTCAAAAGCTGCAGCACTTGGCTCTTATATCGTTCAGGGAAGAAACGTAGACCAGGTGATTTCTGTGATTGAAGAATATGGAGGCGCGGTCACCTCTCGGTTGGATATCATCCAGGGAGTTGGTGCCTGGCTTGATGCTGCTAGTGTTCAGCAGTTGTTAGGCGAACCGGAAATTTCCGCAGTGCTGGTCAATAATGAGATGAGGCTGGATAAAACCCGGATTCAACCAGTCGTCCGGGTCTCCGAAAAGAAAACTTTGCTCCAGACCGATTATCCGGATGTTGTTGGTGCCGATGTGGTCTGGCAGGTAGGGATCATTGGAGATGGCGTAACAGTTGCGGTCATAGATAGCGGTCTGGGAAATCACAAGGGTTTGGAAAAAGCAGTACGGGGCCATAAATCGGATCGGATTGTCGGCTGGGTTGATTTTGTGGATGGTACGAAGAAACCAATCGATCCCAATGGTCATGGAACGCATGTAGCAGGGATAATCGCAAATTCAGAAGTTCTCGATGATGGCGAGTGGGGCGGGGTTGCGCCAGGCGTGCGCCTGGTCGGGGTCAGGGTTGCTAATCTGAAAGGCGTAGCTACTTATGAGCAAGTGATCCAGGGTGTGCAATGGGTGGTCGAAAATCAAGCCCGATATAACATTAACATTATCAATTTTTCTATGTCTGCTAAGGTGCAGTCCCCATATTGGGCCGACCCGGTCAACCAGGCTTTGATGAGAGCCTGGGCATCTGGTATAGTCGTGGTTACAGCTGCGGGGAATATGGGCCCGCAAGCACTTAGTGTCGGTGTCCCGGGAAACAACCCTTATCTGATAACTGTAGGGGCGTTTACTGATGCCTATACCCCTGCCGATTGGTCGGATGATTACATCCCTTCTTTCTCTTCAGCCGGACCCACCCAGGATGGTTTTGTAAAACCCGATCTGGTTGCTCCCGGTGGACATATGATATCCACGATGAACCCCTCGAGTTATCTTGCTAAAAATTATCGCGACAATCAGGTTGGTTCACGGTATTTTTCAATGGCAGGCACTTCTCAGTCGGCCGCAGTAGTCTCCGGAATTACGGCTTTGATGCTCTCCAGCAACCCTCAGCTGACTCCAGACCAGGTGAAGTACAGGTTACGAGCTTCAGCGATTCCCCAATTCAATCCAGAAACACTGGAGGCAGGCTATAGTGTCTGGCAGCAGGGCTCTGGGCGCGCGTTTGCTCCGCTGGCGGTATTTGCTGACATTGATGGGCAAGCAGGCATGAACAGCATGGATATCTATGCTGATCTGGCGGGTGAGGAACACTATTTGGGTTTTACCTACCGGGATGAAAACAGTGTGTACCGCCTGTTTGGCGACGATGGTGCCGGGGCCGGTGGAGCCGGTGTTTGGGATGGCCATTCTATTCATGAGATTGGCGGCTTTTGGGGCGATGGCGGCTTTTGGGGCGATGGCGGCTTTTGGGGCGATGGCGGTTTCTGGGGTGATGGTGGCTTTTGGGGCGACGGCGGCTTCTGGGGCGACGGCGGTTTCTGGGGCGATGGCGGCTTCTGGGGCGATGGCGGCTTCTGGGGCGATGGCGGCTTCTGGGGCGATGGCGGCTTCTGGGGCGATGGCGGCTTCTGGGGCGACAGCGGTTTCTGGAGCAACGCACAAATTTGGATTGGTAATTTGTTAGATAATCATCAGTAATCCAAAGATTGGGTATCCCAAAAAGGCAGCCGATTGAGGCTGCCTTTTTGGCTTCAGAATACTTTACCGGTGGCTCAAGCGAGCTTCATTGGCTCGTTTTTCATATAATCGGGCTCCAACACTCTGAAACTGTAGAGCGGCTTCCCGGTATTTCAGTTGTGCAGCGCGCCAATCTCCCTGCACCTGGGCTAATATTCCCATCTGATAAGCGACTCGGCCCATATAGATGCGACTTCGTAAGCCCTGGAAGGTAACCTCACTCTCTTTTAAGTACCGCTGGGCTTCTTCCCAATTGCCCAGCTTGATGTTCAACATCCCCTGATATCGCTGCCACTCACCCCGTTGAATCGAAGGCAGCTCTTCGTATTTTTCAGCCAGTGTGGCGATCAGCTTTTCGGCTTTAAGATTCCATTCGATGGCTGAATTAAGGTCGTCAGATCCTAAAGCTGCTTCTCCCAGCAATCGATAAGTGTCCAGGAGTTGATCGGGTACGCTTAGTTCGATTAGTTCTGGGATGGTCCTTTGAAGAGTATCAGCAGCTTCTTGCCAATTGTGGGCTGCCAGGTGAAGCTCACCAATGTTTTTCAATATTTGGCGATGTAATGATGCATAACCGATCTTGTCGGCAAGCTCAAGAGCAGCTTGTAAAGCGTTGTGAGCTTCTTCGATCTCACCACGCTGGATTCGGACCCAACCAAGGTTATTTAATGCCATTGCTATACCTTCGGATTGACCCAACTGTTTCTTTAATTCATAGCTATGGCTCAGATTCTCCAAGGCATTGTCCAACGCACCCATCTCAACTTCCAATAGCCCAAGATTGTTAAAAGAAGTCGCCAGGCCAACGACATCGTGAACCGATTCGCGAATTGCAATACTTTTCCGAAGGTATCCGGCTGCGAGATCCCAATCACCTTGATTGTAGGCAATACCTCCCAGGCGATTAAATATCGATGCTATTGCATCATAAGCGTCCGTATTTTCAACCAGTTCAAGCGACTCTAGCAGCAGTTGTTTGGCTTCAGAGATGTTGCCCAGTCGAAAGTGAATCCAGGCAATATCGTTTAAAATGCGAGCGCGTTCAACCGGAAGGTCTCTACCGGCAGATTGCAGGACGGTCTCAGCAAGTTTAAGATCAGCGATCGATCGATCGTATTCTCCTTGACGTTCCTGAGTCTTTGCAATCTTTCGGTAAAGCGCGCATTGATCTTCTAAATAAGCATACGGTTTTTCTTGTCCACTAATAACCTGTAAAGCTGCCTGATAGTGATTTCGAGCGGCTGTGTAATCTCCAAAAAAGACCAGAACATCACCCAGACCCATGCGTAAAGCAATTGCTTGGGTTGGTTGGTGTGTTACCTTATCCAGGATCGCTATGCCAGCTTCAAAATGTTGCAATGCCTGCTCGTTGACGTTATTTCTGGCAGCTTTTTGGCCAGCTATAATCAAGTAATGTAAAGCGCGGTCGAGTGCGGGGCTGAATCGATAATGGTTTGCAAGCAACTCAACCTGACTTTCCAGTCGGTCAGCATAGATTGTCTCAATCGCTTGAGCGACCTGACCGTGGATGCGACTGCTTTCCCGTCTGAGTAACGTGCTGTAAATTGCATCGGACATCAGAATGTGCCGGAATGTATATTCGGGATTCGGACTTCCTTGTAACGTCAGTATAAATTCACGCAGTTCTAAAATGCCCAGCTCTTGCACCAGATTGTAGGGGGCTGTGCTATCAAAGACAGTTTCCAGGACCGAAAGGCTAAATTTTTTGCCTATAACAGATGCTATCTGCAGAATGCGACGCTCAACGCTGGTTAGACGGTCAAAACGGGCGAGGATTAATCCTTCCAAATTCTCAGGCACCCCCATAGTTCCCACATTGGCTCCAGGCATCAATTGCCAACGACCTTTTACACGCTGGATAGCTTCCGCATCGATCAGCATCCGCAATATTTCTTCCAGATAAAAAGGTATCCCTGAGGCGCGCTGCAAAATCTCGGCCTGGATATCGTGTGGTATGTTTGGCATCTCGAGCAGTTGAACCAGCAAGCGCTCACTCTGGTCTTCGGAGAGGCTCCGTAGATCAATCTGGTGGTAGTGAGTGCGTAAATGTGTTTTTGCCCAATCTACCAGTTCGACCAAGGATTTATCTTCAATCCGGCGAGTTATTCCTATGATGATGATTGGCGCCTGAGGTAAGGTTTCTAGAAGGTAGCGGAGTAAACCCAAAGAGGCTTCATCAGCCCAGTGCAAGTCTTCTAAAATTAGGACGAGTGGCTGGCGGCGGGCTTCAGCTAAGAGAAGGTTACGTACCCCCAATAAAGTTTGTTGTCTAAGTTGTCCGCCATCCAGGTAACTTAAGTGCTCGGCTTGTGCTGGGTCTGAATGAGGTAAGGATAGGAGATGCTCAAAAAACGGTAGAAACTCGGCTGCCTTAGTATCCAAGGCCCGGTACACGAGTTGGATCAAGCGCTCACGGATTTGGGCTGGTGGAGTGGCTGGTGTTGCTCCTAAATAATTATAGAGCACGTCCAGAAACATCCAGTAAGATACTGAACGCCTGTACGCCAGACTTTGACCTTCCAAGATTGCAGAGTTTACCGGTGCTAGCAGGGTTTTAAATTCGGCGGTCAGGCGGCTTTTCCCCAGGCCAGCTTCTCCGGTAATGAGAACAAACTGGCCTAGTTCTTTTTTGAACAGCTCATCCGCGATGGTTCCCAACCGTTTTAATTCTTCATCCCGGCCCGTCAGGGGAGCTCGAAGTCCTTCAAGACCACGCAGCAAACCAGGTTGAATTCTGGTGCCTGCAACTCGAAAGGCAGGAACTGGATAGGAGATACCCTTTGGATTCAGAACCGAGATTTGTTGGCAATCGAAAAGTTTATGGGTTTGGCGGTATACACTCTCACTCACCAGGATGGTCCCTGGAGGCGCCGCCTCTTCAATGCGGTGCGCCAGGTTTACAGTATCCCCAATCGCAGTATAGTCCATCATCAGGTTGGAGCCAACTCCACCAACCACAACTAAACCTGAATGGAGCCCGACTCGCATACCAAGTTCCACATCGATGGTTGGATATAATTCTCTACTGAGCTGGGCAACATCCGCTTGCATATCCAGGGCAGCTCGAACAGCACGCTCCGCATTATTTTCATGAGAGATTGGGGCCCCAAACAGGGCCATGATCCCATCCCCGGTTATCTTATCGATAATACCTTCATACTTGTAAACACTTTTGATTAGCAGATTAATATAGCGTTGGACAATCTCAAATAGATCTTCGCTGTCGATGCGGCCGGAGAGGGCTGTGTAACCGGTTAGATCGGCAAACAAAACAGTAACATTTCGCCGCTGCCCAGCGGCTTCAACTCCCGCAGCTTGCAATCTCTTAAACAGATCAGCGCCCATCAATACCCCAAGCTGCTCGGGGGCCTCCGAGGCAGACGAGCTGGCTTCCGATGCCTCATCCAGGCGCGCGCCACAGTTCCCGCAAAACCGCATACCGGGCGGGCTTCTAAATCCACAATTGCTGCAGAGAGGTGACACCACGAGAGTATCTTACTATTTTTGGATTACCTCAGACTTGACATTTTTGTTGGGAATATACTGCCGGGCTGAATTGGATAGCAAGATCACGCCTGCCCCGCACGATAATGAGATCAGCAGACCCCACAGCCATAAACCATGAAAATTCCGAATCAAACTTCAGGATTTTATTGACATTCGGGTACAACCCCGGTATAATACCTTCCGCACTGCCCCGGCGGATCATTGCTGGGGCTATATCTTGTATCCCAAACTTTCCCTCCGATCGGCGCACTGGATCGAAATCCTGTGATAGACATACTGGCGGCGCGGAGACCGAGGTGAAGTGAAGCTTGGAGAATTATCATGAAATATGCAATTGTCGAGGATGGCGGCAAGCAATATAAAGCCATCGAAGGTGGTACTATTGAGGTCGACTACTTTGCTTCGGAATCTGGCGAGCAGGTAGATTTGGATCGGGTTCTAATGGTTGCAGAAGACGATACAGTTACCGTTGGAACCCCTCTGGTCGCAGGCGCCAAGATCCAGGCAACCGTGGTCGCGCAGGTCAAGGGTCCAAAGGTCATTGTTTTCAAATACAAACCGAAGAAGCGTTATCGTGTGAAGACAGGCCATCGCCAAAAATATACCCGTTTACAAATAGACTCGATTACTTTGGAATAGAGAGGGTAATACCATGGCTCATAAAAAAGGTGGCGGCTCAAGCCGCAACGGTCGTGATAGCAATGCTCAACGTCTGGGTGTAAAGAAATTCGGCGGTGAAACCGTGCTTTCTGGAAACATCCTCGTACGCCAGCGTGGTACCCGCATTAAACCAGGGCGCAATGTCGGTGTTGGCAGCGATGATACTCTCTTCGCTACTGCAGATGGTGTGGTCAAGTACGAAACCATCCGAGACAATCGAAAACGCGTCAGTGTTGTCCCAGCGGAAGAGTAAGATTCGTAATGCTTTGAGTTTATTCAAAGCCTGTATGTCTTCTAATATGAAAAATGGTCGCCAGGCAACAGCCTGCGAGAGGATTTACTGGAAATGAGACAAGATATTCATCCAACCTATTATCCTGAAGCCCAGGTCGTTTGCGCATGCGGAAACACCTGGCACACAGGATCAACCAAGAAACAAATTCACACCGACGTTTGTTCGAAGTGTCATCCATTTTACACTGGGGAGCAGCGCATCGTTGATACGGAAGGTCAGGTTGACCGCTTCTACAAGAAACTGCAGGCTCGTCAGCAATACCTTGATGATATAGATGCTCGTGAAGCAGCGCGCACTTCAATGGACCGACCGATTGCGGAGCTGGATCTGGGCACTCGCCCCACCGATGTGCTGGCGAAAGCCGGCATTACAAACGTGGGTGAAGCGCTGGAAAAATTGGCTTCTGGCGAGGCCGCAGTATTGGCGATTGACGGATTTGGCCGGAAATCCCTGGCAGATTTGAAGAAACGTCTGCGCCAGTTTGGATATGAACTGCCAGAAGCGGCAGAGGAAATCACTGTCTAAGCTGATTTTGCGGGTTGATTTACACAAGCGGATGCGCTCTTTGCATCCGCTTGTTTTATTATTGATGGCTTGTTTCTACTTGTGGGGCTAATGGCCGGGGTACCCCGAACCCATAGAAGGGTAAAATCGGGGGACGACCACAGGAATTCACCCAGGGTTCTGATTCTTCCTTGCCTGTCGAACCTCCCCGGCGGTACAATAGGGCATCATTCCATATCCTGACCGTGGTTTCGGTTGAATTTTTGAGCCGGACTAAACTATATCAGTTACAAAGGATGAAAATGAAACATCATACTGGATCTGTCGAGGTGATAACCGGCTCTATGTTTAGCGGAAAGACAGATGAGCTGATCCGGCGTCTGCGCCGAGCGACGATAGCCCGTCAAAAAGTTCAGGTCTTCAAGCCGGCTGTAGATAATCGTTATGCTATGGAAAAAGTGACCTCTCACGCTGGAAGCGCGTACGACGCCCAGCCAGTTCAACATGCGGCAGATATTTCCTCACGAATGGAACAGGACACGACAGTCGTCGCAATCGATGAAGCCCAATTCTTTGACGAAGCAATTGTGACCATCTGTCAGAAACTGGCAGATAGCGGGTTGCGAGTCATTGTGGCTGGCCTTGATACGGATTTCCGTGGCGAGCCCTTCGGACCTATGCCGTTGTTAATGGCAAATGCCGAATTTGTTGATAAACTTCATGCAATCTGTATGATCTGCGGAGAAAACGCTAGCCGTACTCAGCGCTTGGTGAACGGAAAACCAGCAAATTACAACGATCCGGTAGTAATCGTTGGGGCATCCGAGCTGTATGAGGCTCGTTGCCGTCGCCATCATGATGTGCCCGGTAAATAACTAAAAGAGGAGCAGCCATGCAGGATTATCGGGAGTTCTTAGACGAGATTCTAATCACAGAAGAACAGCTTCAGCAGCGAATTGCCAAGCTGGGCGAGCAGATCAGTCGAGATTATCAGAATGAAGACCCTCATCTGATCTGCATCCTGCGGGGTGGCATCCTTTTTTTGACAGACCTCATGCGTCATATCCGTATACCAAATACGATTGATTTTATGGCTGTCTCCTCCTATGGCGTCGAACGCCAAAGCACCGGACAAGTGCGCATTACCCTGGATCTCAAGGACGATATTCAGGATCGAAATGTCCTGCTCGTTGAGGATATCATTGATAGCGGTTACACGATTGCTTCGGTTCTGAGCTTTTTAAACATGCGGCATCCAAAAAGCTTAAAAGTTTGCGCCTTATTGGATAAGCCAGATCGGCGCGAAGTCGAGGTTCCCATTCATTACCTGGGTTTCTCGATTCCAAATAAATTTGTGTTTGGTTACGGCCTGGATATGGATGAGTATTATCGCAACCTGCCGTTTATTGCTACTGTTGATCTGGATCGCTACAAACCGGATTGAAAACCGACCGCGAACCGCTTGACGTCAATCCAAATCCCTATGCGGGCCGTTGGATTGCTATATTGGATAACCGGGTCGTTGGGCAAGGCGGAAGTCCAAAACAGGCTTTATTAGCCGCGCAGGCAACTCGTTTTAAGGAAAAACCCACCATCACATACGTGCCGACTTCAAAACCTTTTGTATTCAACGAGTTATTTGATCGCGTCCGTTCAGCTTTGCCCACCAGTCTTAAGATCTATCTGGTAGGGGGAGCTGTACGGGATATCCTGCTGTCGCGCCGAACCCATGATTTGGACTTTACACTTGCCGGAGATGTGCTCAACCTGAGCCGCCGGCTGGCTGATCAACTGGGGGGAGCATATTTTCCACTCGATGAAGAACGCGATACTGCCAGAATCGTATTAGTGACGCCCGATGGCAGCAGACAAATCCTGGATTTTGCTGCAATACGGGGTCAAGACATCGAATCTGATCTGAAGGCGCGTGACTTTACAATCAATGCTATGGCGATTGCGTTAGATGATCCTCAAGCGCTGCTCGATCCTTGCGGTGGTGCTGCTGATTTGCACGTCCGGTTGTTGCGAGCTTGTTCAACCACCGGCTTGCAAGACGATCCATTAAGAATCTTGCGCGGTATTCGTCAGGCAGCCGCCTTTAATCTGAAAATTGTGCCCGAAACACGCCGGTTAATGAAAGCTGCGGCTGGATTGTTGCCGGGCGTTTCTGCGGAGCGCGTGCGCGATGAACTTTTCCACATTCTGGAAACTCCGAAGCCAGCTGTTTCAATGCGCGCGTTGGAAATTTTAGGCGTTTTGCCTCATATCTTGCCTGAACTTCCGGCTCTTAAAGGCGTTGGTCAATCGCCGCCCCATGTTGCAGATGTTTGGAACCATACGCTTGACGTGCTAAAGAATCTGGAGTTATTGCTGTCCGTGCTGGCAATGATGCCTGATGTGGAGAAGTCAGCCAATTGGACAATGGGCCTGGTATCGATCCGCCTGGGGCGCTTTCGCTCCCAATTGTCGCAACATTTTTATCAATCCACCTTGAACCAGGATCGATCCTCACTAAGCCTATTGATGTTGGCAGCGCTTTATCATGATGCCGCAAAACCGAAGACCCGTCAGATAGATGCAGATGGCAGAGTACGATTTTTTGAACACGACCAGCTAGGAGCCGAGATTGCCTTGCGACGGGGCAGGGCATTGCGACTGAGCAATTCTGAGCTTGAACGCCTGCGGTTGATTGTGCAGCATCATATGCGTCCGCTTCTGATGGCCAACCTCGGCCAAGCGCTTAGCAGAAGGACTGTCTACCGGTTCTTTAGGGATACAAATGCTGCTGGTGTTGATATCTGCTTGCTGGCTTTGGCTGATACCCTGGCGACATACGGACCTGGTATTCCACAAGATCTATGGGCGGAACAAGTTGAGATTGTTCGGACCTTGCTGGAAGCCTGGTGGGAAATTCCACAAGATATTGTCGCGCCGGATCCTTTGTTGAACGGTCACGACTTGATAAATGAATTTGGACTCAAACCGGGTCCCCAGATTGGGAAGCTAATTGAGATCGTTCGGGAAGCCCAGGCAGCGGGCGAGGTCAATGATCTTGAGTCCGCCCGGGCATTAATCAGGGAGTATTTAGCTCACGCTGGGGGTTAGCAACTTAACGGATCCGCTAAAAACCTGCATATTATTTGTGGTTCGCCAAACATAACCTCCTTGGTACGTATGGCAAGCTGAGCTTTAGGTAGAAAGTATAAAAGGCCATGAGCAAGCAGATCGCCCATGGCCCTCCAATGCCTCAGCTTATTTAAGGTTTAATGTGTGCGCTATGGATCTTTGAACAATAGGCCGGATTTAAGAAATCAATTGAATGGATCGTTCTTGAGGATTTCTTCCCCGCGCCATAAAATATTATGGATATATCTCGGTTAGGAAAGGCTGATAAAAACAGCGACAGCCGAGATTGTGTGAGCAGCCTTCAACAGGAAGTTTAGGGACGTCGTTTTTTTCATATGCCCCTTCCAGTTCCCGGCAGGCTGGACAGCAGTTATGGGCAACCACGATCCGGACATATCGAACCCGCGAGTTTTTCTGAAAGCGCTCCAGGGCTACCGCAATGGTTGAGAAAGTACTTAAATCTGACTGACAGTTTGTGCATTCACTGGCAGTGTCGGGCGATTGGGTTTGACACTTGGAACAAATTTGCACGACTTGCCTCCTGTGAGAAATTTCATCATTGAAGTTCCCATATTCTAATCTATGTGTGCTCAGGTTCATAGGGAAGGGCGCAATAAAAGCACGGCTTTTAACATTATCTCATGCCGGTATTGAGAGCCATGCCGCCCAAACCGAAGACCACAATATCTCTTTTTTCTTAAATGACTTGTCGAAAAGACCAGCTCAATCTGTGGAAGCATTGAATCCTACAAAACCAAACCAAAAAAAACCGGCCTGATAGTTCAGGCCGGCGTTTGGCTTCAGGCATAATAGCCCAGACGGGATTTCGATGAGCCCTGCTCTGCCCGGGCTCGCCTGGCAAGTTTTTTGATATGAGCGGTTAGCACCCCTCCAGGCATGGGCTTCAGAAGAAAATCATCCGCCCCTTCGTCAAGAGCACGCGCCACCATTCCAGGCTTGCTTATGGCGGACAATACCAAAATAGGGACCTGGCTAAAAGATCTAATCTCCTTGCAAACTTGCCACCCATCCATCTCAGGCATCAACAAATCCAGAACAACCACGTCTGGGTTTTGCTCTTGAATAAGGGTAATCCCCTGCTCACCAGAATTAGCGGTGATCACATCAAAAGTATTCTGCTCAAGGATAACTTTGAGCAGTTCTGTCATTTCTTTATCATCGTCAATGACCAAGACCTTGGTCAGCACAGCAACCTCCCAGAATGGCAAATCATCTGACTTCAATGATAGCGATCTGTAAAGTGAGTTCCTTACAAAATCGCAGTGGATCACATCGGCGATCCACAGGCTAACCGTAACAGTTCTTGAGATGTCCAACCCCCGTGCTTATGGCGTAATTATGCAACAAAAAACACATTGTTTACCTTACAAACACTTTACAAAGGAAGTTTGTCTTGCCTCACATTATGTTGCACAATCTATTGAAAACCAATTCTTGTTGCATAAACTGTCTTGCTGAGCATCAGGATAGGTGTGGATATGTTTGGTGATCTCTTGGCTATGCCCGTAAAACTGAAACACTACCTAAATCTACAGGTTCTTCGAACGCCCCGCTCTTTGTGCCCATTTTTTGCAAAGAGAAGATATGATATGATTAGTCCGTATTAGGGTGTCATCTATGGTCAATGAGATTTCTTGTCCACACTGTATGCAGCCAGTTGACCCACAGGCCCGTTTTTGCGATCATTGTGGAGTTGATCTTCCAATGGCAGCAGCAGTGGCTGAACAAACCATGATCAATCCTGCTCAGATACCCCTGGGTACACACTTGGCTCCTGAAATATTGGTGCCCAGGGTGGGGGACACGATGATTGAGAAGGGTTTATTGAGTGAAGAACAGTTGGAACAGGCCCTTTCTTACCAGAAAAAACGGCACCAAGCGGGCAAGCCCATCTTAATCGGACAAGCTCTGCTCGAATTGGGTTTTACAAGCCGGGAAACGTTGGACGAAGTAATAACGGTGCAGATTCTTCAGCTGCAGCAGGCTCTGAATGACAGTAATCGCCGTCTAGAACAACGCGTCCGCGTTCGAACTCAGGATTTGCAAAATGCGTTGGATCGCTTAGCTGAACTCAATCAGTTAAAATCGAATTTTATTGCCAATATCTCTCATGAGCTTAGGACCCCGTTAACACATATTAAAGGCTATTTAGACCTTTTGGCAGCAGAAGAATTGGGTCCAATATCTGCAGAACAATCTGAAGCATTAAGAATTCTGTTAAAATCTGAGAATCGGCTAGAAAGACTGATCGAAGACCTGATCCTATTCTCGTTGGCTTCCCGCGGTGAAATGGCACTTTCACTGGAGGTTGCACCCCTGGGAGAGTTGATTGGGGCGGTGGTTTTTGGTTCAAACCAGAAAGCCAACTCAAAAGGCGTCAAATTAGAGACCAGAATACCTGAGAGATTGCCCCCCCTGCGCATCGACCGGGAGAAAATCGGTTGGGTACTCAACCAATTGGTAGATAACGCCATCAAATTTACGCCCGAGGGCGGAGACATCTGGATTGAATCCTGGCATGAATCTGGCATCGTTCACGTTGTTATTGAAGATACTGGAATTGGGATTCCCGCTGATCGACTCAGTGAAATTTTTGAATCCTTTCACCAGTTAGATGGATCTGCGACACGGCGCTTTGGAGGAACAGGGCTGGGTTTAACGCTCGTCAGCCGAATCCTGGACGCTCATGGCGCTCACATCCAGGTTAATTCTGTCGTTGACGAAGGTTCACGATTCGAAATTACTTTCCGAACTACGGTTATGCAGAATAGCCAGTCCAGCGGGGTTTAGCCGATGTTTGAACAAGATCAAGATCCTGCATCACTTCGCCCACAGGAATTAGAAGCGATCTATGCCATCAGCCGTGCAGTTGCGCGAGCTGTAGACACCGAGCCGATATTGGATGAGATCATCCGGTTGGTGCGATCGGTGTTTATTTTTGATAATATGGTTGTTTACGTTGCCCGCCAAAATAATACCCTGGAACTGTCGTACGCCCGCGCCATTGGTCGTGGTCGCTTCCGTGAAGCTGAGCTGGCCTGGGGCGAATCGATCGCCAACGAAGCTTTTCTCTCTCGCCAGACGATCATCCGGCAGGAAACTGGGTCGCGATCTTCAGGTGACGAGGATGATCGTACCAGCCTGCGCTTTTTTCTCGGGCTGCCATTAAATTTAGGAGAAGATGCGGTTGGCGCGCTGGTATTTATTCGATTTGGCGGCCCAATTTATTCTCCCGATCATATTCACCTGGCAGAGTTCATCGCCACGCATGTTGCCCAGTTGCTTGGGCGGCGTCAATTGGTTGAACGTGTGGCAAATCTAGAGGCTCAACGCAAGCTGGATAATTTGCAAGATGGTTTTATTGCAATGATCTCGCATGAACTACTCACACCACTCGGTTTTATTAAGGGTTATGCAACGACTCTATTGCGCGAAGATACGAACTGGGACGGCGCAACACGCCGGGAGTTTTTAACGATTATTGATGAGGAGTCGGATCGTTTGCGAGAGCTAATCGACAATCTCATGGACTCGTCGCGTTTACAGGCAGGGACCTTGCGGATGACTTTTCAGCCGGTCCGGCTGGATACTTTTTTGCGTGATATTGCCTTGCGCGCAAAAACAAGGGCTGAGCCGATCAATGTGCGGCTTGAATTACAGGACAGCAAGCTTCAGATCCAGGCTGATCCTACTCGCTTGGCTCAGATATTTGATAATCTTCTAGGCAATGCGGCCAAATACGCTCCTGGCTCCATCATTGATCTGATATTGGATCAAATAGATGGGATGGCAAGGATTCGGGTTCGCGATCACGGCCCAGGAATTGAACAGGAGCATTTAGAGCATTTGTTTAAGCGGTTCTATCGGGTACCCGGAAAGTCTACATCATTGCGTGGAACCGGCTTAGGGTTGTTTATCTGCCGCCAGATCACTCAAGCTCACCATGGTGAGATCAGCGTAATATCAAATATTGGTGAAGGGACAACATTTACGATCCTTCTACCGACAAATGCCATTCAAAGTGAAGATACGATTAACTTAAGGGAGGCCCAAATATGACCACGTCTATTTTGATTGTAGATGATGAGCCGCGTTATCTGCGTTTGATGGAAGCAAACCTGATAACAGAAGGTTATCGTGTGCTCCAGGCTACCAATGGTCAGGAAGCTGTTGATGTGGTGGTCGAAAAACATCCTGATCTGGTATTCTTGGATATCATGATGCCGGTATTGGACGGCTTTGGAGCATTGGAACGTATCCGCGAATTTTCCAATATCCCAATCATTATGGTAACTGCTCGGGGAAGTGAGAATGACCGTGTCCGCGGCCTGGACTTAGGGGCCGACGATTACATTGTAAAACCATTTTCGGCAACTGAGGTTCTGGCTCGGGCCAGGGCAGTGCTGCGCCGCGCCCAGGTATCGGGTGGAGATTTCCAGCAGTCCATTTTCACACATGGAAATTTGCGGATAGACTTCGCAAGGGCGGAAGTATATCGCGGTGATAAAATGATCTTCCTCTCGGCCACGGAGTATCGATTGCTCCTTCAGTTTGCTCATAATCTGGGCAGCGTATTGACTTCCGAACAGCTGCTTATGGATGTATGGGGCCCTGAATATCGCGATGATAAGGAAATCTTGTGGGTGAGCATTTCACGGCTGCGCCAGAAGCTGGAAGACGACCCGAAAAATCCTCAGCATATCGTAACTCGCTCCGGTCTGGGCTATACGATGCCACAATTGTGAACGACCTGGTTATAAAACTGGAATAGTGGGCAACTTCTGCCCCACCAAGATTAAGCTGAAGGTGTGATTGCGAGCGTGATCTCATGGCGATTCGATTTGATGAAAAAGGCAAGATTTTTACGGATGTTATCACCAAAGAAACCGTTGCGGTAGTTATCCAGATGGTTGGTTTTATCATTCATGGAAATGTATACGTTCGCCCGGATGAACGCCTGAAGGATGAGCTAAATTCCAATGAACAATTCCTGGCGGTCACGGAAGCGGTTGTCTTTGATGCCTTTGGTACTGAAAAATACCACAGCGATTTCCTATCGGTAAACCGCGACCACATTATATGGGTGATTCCAGCTAATGAAATGGTACAGGAGTTTGTTGGAGGTGACGATTGACTCAGGCTCGAGGACCTGAAACAACAGGGGCAAACAGTAAGGCACCGGACATGGGTAAGGTCAAGTCATATCTGCTTGATGCTCTCACTCGCGAAGTTGGAAACGAGCTCATCCCTTCCGACCAGCGGAGGCAGGTGATCTACCAGCGCTTGAACCAAACCTATGCCCGAACAGGCCTTCATTTTTCTGAACCGGTAAAAAAGCAGCTCTTCCGGGATGTGTTTGACGAAATGATGGGTTACGGGCCGATTCAACCACTGTTGGATGACCCGCAGATCTCCGAAATCATGGTGAATGGACCAAGGCTTGTCTATGTGGAAAGAAGCGGCAAAGTAGGTAAAACAGATGTATACTTTGACAATAACGAACATATCCTGCAAATTATTCAAAGGATTGTGGCTCCACTTGGACGCCGTGTGGACCCGGACCATCCGACTGTTGATGCCCGGCTTCCAGACGGCTCGCGCGTCAATGCGGTAATCCCACCTGTCGCGATTGATGGCCCAACCATTACAATTCGAAAATTCAGTAAAGAACGGCTGTCGTTTGAACAATTAATTAAGTATGGTTCGTTGACAGAAGAAATGGCCGAGTTCCTGCAGGCCTGTGTCGTAGCTCGGTTTAATATTCTGATCTCTGGAGGTACTGGCTCAGGCAAAACCACCCTGTTGAATATGCTTTCTGGGTTCATCCCTGAGGATGAGCGTATTGTGACGATTGAAGATGCCGCAGAGTTGCAGCTGCACCAGGAGCATGTTGTTCGTTTGGAAACCAAGCCGCCCAATTTCGATGGCAGTGGAGGCATCACAATTCGAGATTTGGTTCGGAATTCGCTCAGAATGCGTCCCGAACGAATCGTTGTGGGTGAAGTGCGTGGTGGGGAAGCTCTGGATATGCTGCAAGCGATGAATACCGGGCATGATGGTTCTCTGACAACCTTACATGCCAATACACCTAGAGACGCGATTTCACGTTTGGAAACGATGGCCTTGATGTCAGGGCTTGATCTGCCAATTCGGGTGGTTCGCGAACAGATTGCATCAGCAGTTGACCTGATTGTCCAGCAGACTCGCCTGCGAGATGGGTCTCGTAAAGTGACTCAAATAACCGAACTTGCCGGGATGGAAGGCGATACAGTGGTACTAACGGATATTTTTAAGTTTGAACAGACTGGTATAGATACAAATGGAAAAGTTTTAGGAACATTAAAGCCTACCGGTATCCGACCTTTATTTTCTCAACGCCTGGAAGTAGCTGGTTTTAAGCTCAGACCCGAGATATTTGGTATAAACATAGCGGATATGCTCGCTGCAAACCGTCGTTCTGGACGGAGCCGATAATATTTTCCCAGAGGGAATGCTGATGACAAACACAACTGCGCGAAATCTGCGTGCACAAAAATTGGGCAAGTTGATTCAGAATGCCAGACTGGCAGCAGAGCTAAGCGTCTCTGACTGTGCCCAGGTTCTTGGGGTGTCTGAAGCGACCATTGAAGCTTATGAAGATGGCGAACAGGCGCCAGCATTGCCAGGTCTGGAACTCCTGGCCTTTACCTTAAAAATTCCACTCGACTACTTCTGGGGTGAGCGTGAGATTTCCGATCCGGTAGCGGACGAGTACGCTGTCAATTTTAGCCGGTTAACCGCTGTTCGGCAGCGGATGATTGGCGCTAAGCTGCGAAAAGCGCGTTTGGACGCTGGACATTCCTTAGAAAGCCTATCCGCCGAACTAGATTTGACGCCCCAGGCCCTGGAAGATTATGAATTGGGGTTATCTGCTGTTCCTCTACCCGATTTAGAAATGCTTGCCGATGTGCTTAAACTATCGATAAAATATTTTGAGGACCAGCATGGTCCGGTTGGTCTTTGGGCAGCTCAGCAGCGCGCTTTGGAGGATTTTAAAGAACTGCCCTCCGAACTTCAAATATTTGTTTCAAAACCAATCAACCGGCCTTATCTTGAGCTGGCCCAACGCCTTTCGGAAATGTCGGTTGAAAAATTGCGTGCTGTAGCCGAAGGATTATTGGAAATCACCTTATAATTAGGGAAAGTTCAGATCTCAGGCTGGCGTTTAGCTAGCTTCCACTTGCAGAAAAAGCATATCGGAGGCAAATATTAAGTGGAGCCTTTGAATCCAAAGCAATTGATTGCGGAGGGCAATGCCGCCTACCAGCGCAGGGATTATTTAACTGCTGCGCAGACGTTTGCGGCAGCCGCGGAAAGTTACCTGACACTTGGAAATAAGCTTCAGGCAGCTGAGAGTGCCAATAACGCCAGTGTCGCATATCTACAGGCGGGCGATCCACAATCCAGTCTAGAATCAGTTGGAGATACACCTGAGATATTTGCTGAAGCGGGAGATCTGCGCCGTCAGGGAATGGCGTTCGGCAATCAGGCTGCCGCGCTGGAAGCCTGCGATCGTTTAGCCGAAGCTGCCGAGCTCTACCAACACTCCGCTGATATTCTTAAACAAGCCGGTGAAGATAAACTCCGGGCGAATGCGATGCAGTCGCTATCGGCGTTGCAGCTGCGCTCGGGTCGCCAGTTGGAAGCCCTCGCAACCATGTCCGCGGGGCTTGAAGATATTAAGCATCCTAATCCAAAACAAAGCCTCTTAAAACGATTATTGCGCATTCCTTTTCGGATGCTCGATCGTTAGTTCCTGAACATTTTGAAACGGCCAATTTCTACTAATGCCCTTATCTGTTTCAATTCAACGTTCATAAAGCAGGTGGAATTTTTGAGAAGTTGAATGCCCCATTGCATCTGGATAACATTGGACGTCAAAAACTGTTCGTCGAATTCTAAGTCGGGGTGCTAAAGGCCTGACTGGCATGCACGGAAAAACATAGATATCTTACAGATCAGTCATGGTTTGAAATTGATCCAATAATTGCCTGCGGTTCCGAAAATCGTCTCTGATGACGATGAAATGATGGGATAACAGTGTTCGGACAAAAAAACAAACGTCTTTCCATACAGTCAGACCGCCGGACCGAATCATCTTTGGCAACACATCATCACCCAATTACAATCCGCCAGGCCACCAAAGATGACCGCCAAAAGCTAGCCATGTTGGTCCATTTTGAGGTTTATGTGCATCGCCATCTCGACTGGCGACCACCTCTGGACTGGCTCAATTATCAACCATATCTAATTGCAGAAAAAGATGATAAGGTTGTGGCAGCCCTGGCCTGCCCTCCAGACCCACCGAATGTTAGTTGGCTGCGCTTATTTGCAGTGTCCTCCCAGATATCCTTGGAACGCGCCTGGCAATTATTATGGCCTGCTGCCCGATCAGCCTGCTTAGAGATGAACTCCATTGAACGGATTGCGGTGATCCCTCTGCAGCGTTGGTTCCGGACAGTCTTGCAGAATAGCGAATTTACCTTAACTCACCGTGTGGTCATGTTGAGTTGGGATCACCGCCACAATGAACTTGAAACCGAACCGGAATTTGGTGATATAGCCGTTCGGCCGATGAACGTGGATGACTTGCCTGTTGTGCATAAAGTAGATTCCGCAGCATTTTGGCATGAGTGGAAGAGCTCTCAAGCGTCTTTAGAACTTGCCTATCGTCAGGCAGCGCTCGCAACTGTTGCTGAACTGGATGGGGAATTGGTTGGTTACCAGATCAGCACGGCTTCGCCGGTGGGTGGGCATCTTGCTCGTCTGGCTGTACTGCCAGGTTATCAGCGCAAGGGCATAGGCTCAGAGTTGGTTCGTGATTTGCTGTGGCAGTTTGATAGACGAGGTGCGGAGCGTGTGACTGTAAATACGCAAGAGGACAATGGTGCCTCCCTGGCCTTATATCAGAAAGCTGGTTTTGTATTGACCGGGGAGGCGTACCCAGTTTATCAATTTTTTCCGCACTCAGAATTAGATAACGAAAATGGTCAGGTGAAGCGCTAATTGTTTAGTGACAATTCGGGGAGCCAAAAACGCAAGCTATTTTGTTGAGTGGCCAGATTTACTTTTTGTTCCTCTAAAAATATTTCTGGCCATTGACTCTGTTTTTGGAACTTACTTGCGGTTAAATCCCTTGTTAATTCGTGAAGAAATCGGTGGGGTTTAGCACCGAGACATCCCACAGGAATGTGACAATGAAACATTTTGATACGGAATGGCAAACAAGTGATGGTAAGTCAATCTACGCCCAGGGTTGGGAACCGGACGATAAACCAAAAGCCATGATCTGCATGGTGCATGGTTTAGGAGAGCACTTTGGCCGTTATCATCATCTGGCCAAATTTTTAACTGATAATCGGTTTGCATATCTGGGAATCGATTTGAGAGGGCATGGAAAAACACCCGGGCCTAGAGGGCATGTCACTTCATTTGAAACTTTCATGGACGATATTAACCTGCTGCTCGATCAGGCGAGCATCCGCTATCCTGGATTGCCAGTGTTCTTATATGGACATAGCTTGGGCGGCATCTTGGTCTTGAATTATTGCTTGCGGCGAAAACCAGATCTGAGAGGTGTGATTGTCACCAGCCCTGGCTTGCGGACGGCTTTGGAAGAACAAACCGTCAAGGTGGCTATCGCTAAAGTCGCCGGCTCCATACTTCCCTGGATTACTCTCCCAACTGGCCTGGATGTAAATGATCTTTCCCGAAATCCGGAGGTTGCCAGGGCTTATCTGGCTGATTCATTGGTCCATGAACGGGCTAGTTTGCGTATGGCGAAAGAAACACTTGCAGCGATCCCGTATATTTTCCAGCATGCGGCTGAGTTCAACTATCCTCTGCTTCTTATGCATGGACAGGCTGATCGGCTGGCGTATGCTCACGGCAGTCAGGAGTTTGCGCACTTGGCCAAAAAAGCGGACATCAGCCTCCACTTATGGGAAGGCGCGTATCATGAATTGCATAATGAACCGGAAAATGAGCAGGTATTTAACAAGACCTTGCAATGGTTAACCACCCAGCTCGCCTGATTTCAAGCTGGCACCATCTATAAAAGTTTAGTGTACTTTTACCAAACTCCTTCAGGGAGAAGGAGAACTTTTATAATGCTCAAGTGATTTTCCGAAAATAGGCGCTTTATAGTTCTCTCGCTAAATTCTTTGCGTACAAAAGAAGGATGTGCAGTGTTCGGTTTGGGCGGTGTAGCCGCCCAAACCGAACACTGCAGAATCTCTTATTTCGTAAGTGACTTGCCGAAAAGACCACTTAATGCTCTCAGCAGATGCCCCCTTAGTTAAATCCAGGCTTAATGTTTCAGTGTTTAGGGTAGACAAACCAAGTCTAATATGGCAAAATTTCACACTGATATTTGCCAAAGGAGAGTAAATGGCCAAAAAACAAGGTTCTACCAGCAAGCGGCAGGCAATTCGTGAACAACGTGAAAGAAAGCAACGCCAGCAGCGGATAACAACAATCCTGATCTTGACTGGTGTGGCGATCATTATCGCAGCGTTTTTAATTGTCCCATCTATTCAGAGGGCATTAATCCCAGTTGGTGAAATTACGATTGTTGAATCGGAAGAACGGCCGATGGTTGACGGGGCGGCAATGGGTGATCCGAATGCTCCAGTTCTAATCCAGGTTTTTGAAGATTTCCAATGTCCGTCTTGCCGGATATATTCGCAAGAAGTTGAGCCTGCGGTTGTTGAAACGTATGTGCAAACCGGAATAGCCCGGTACGAATTCCACCAATATCCATTCTTGGATGATCGTAGTGCCATAAAAGAGTCGGACCAGGCCGCTAATGCCAGCTTGTGTGCAGCCGAACAGGACCGGTTTTGGGAATATCACGACATGTTGTTTGCGAATTGGAATGGGGAGAACCAGGGATCGTATTCAGACAAACGCCTGGTTGCATTTGGGGAGGCACTCGAATTGGATATGAACACCTTCAATGCTTGCTTTGAGAGCAACAAATTCAGTGAGGAAATCACTCAAGATCTCAACGAAGGTGCCCGTCTGGGTGTGACTGGCACTCCCAGTGTATTTGTGAACGGTCAAGTCGTTCGCCCAGGTTTCATCCCAACCTTCGAAGATATCCAGCAGGCTGTTGAAGCTGCCCGGATTGGTGGATAAAACCTGTCGGTTGCTTGTACGCTATTACGAAAAAGCGCATCCATCGATGCGCTTTTTTACACAATACTAAAAGTTTGCCCTTAATGCTAAATCAAAGTAATCCAAGAGCAGTTAATATGGCCACCAGGATAGGGGTAAATAACAAGGCTGGTAAGAAATTGCCAACCCGTATCGATTTGATTTCTAATAAACTGCTGATCGCCAAACCGAGTAATAAAATACCTCCAGTAGAAGTCATTTCGTTCATCATGGCCGGAGAGATCAACGCCTGGGCTTGAGCTGCCAGCAGGCTAATCCCCCCTTGATATAAGAAAATCACCACGATTGAGAAAAGTACCCCCACACCGAGAGTAGACGCAAAAGCCAGTGCAGCAAAGCCATCCATAATTGCTTTAACTGCTAGCAGATTATAGTCCCCGCTTAATCCATCTTGAATCGCTCCCAAAATGGTCATCGGTCCGATACAAAATAGCAAAGAGGCAGTCAAAAACCCCCTGATAAAACGGCTGCTGTTGTAAGTTGCAGAGACCGGACCGCCCTCTGCAGGGCGGCTCTCGAAATCTGCCATAGGCTGCAATCCTTGGGCAAAACGCAATTCCAACCAGGCGCCCAAATTACTCAGCCTTATCTCAATCCTCCACCATTCTCCCAAGATACTTCCGATGAGTAGTCCACCTAATACCACCAGTGGTTGCTGCATTTTGAGGGCCATTTGCAGGCCGATTGCCAGGGTGAACAAACCCAACCCCGCTATAACCGTTTGACGGACGCGTTCTGGGAGACGGCTTCCAAAAAGCATGCCTAAAGAACCACCGATTAAAACGGTGATGATATTGATTATTGTGCCAGTCAACTTTTCAGCTGCCTCGATTTGAAATTCTGGGTCTTCGAGAAATCAGTGCCCCCAAGAATTGGGGAAACCTTCAGAGTTTAGGTTCGATTCATCCGGCATTCCCATTAAGCGCTTTCGCTGTTGGAAACCGCTTTTGCGAGAGTCGGGGACGGATGGCCGCTCGCCTGGTTTTCGAATAGTTCCAGCATGAAACACATGGACGAAAGGCGATTGAGATACTGTAACAGATAGGGATTGTCAATCACCTGGTCATGGAGCAGCTGGGCTACATGGCGCTCTGCACGTCGCACAATCGTCCTTGCCAGCGAGAGAGCGGCGCCAGCTGGTGTATCGCCGGGAAGGATAAATTCTTTGGGCATTTCAACCAGCCTGTTGATAGATGCCATTTGTTCTTCCAAACCAGCAACCTGTTCTTGGTTAATCACCCGGAATCGATCAACATTTTCTGGCGTGGCAGATATTTCTGCCATCAAGTGATATAGATCTCTCTGGGCTGACAAAATCATTGCGGCGCTCTGATTGGCCTGACAGGCAGCCCGGGCAACTCCCAGGGCGGCTGTGGCCTCATCGATCGCACCCACTGTTTTGGTGCGTGGGTCATATTTTGGGACGCGGCCCTCGCCCAACAATCCAGTATAGCCGTCATCACCAGTGCGTGTATAAAATTCACTCATCATTAATCAATTATAACCTGCCTTTATCCGATTTAGAGTATAATTGTAGCGTCAGCTGCATCAAAATGTTATAAACGATTGATATAATCTCGCCAGTTTTGCCATCCACAAACACGAAATCTGTTTGCGATGAATGTTTTGGCGTACTAAAGGCAAACAAGTATCCTGAGGGAGGGTCATAACAACAGGATGCATCAGTTACTGGAGATCCTTCATATTTAATAGTCCAACACAACTTGTAGTCTTGATAAGGAGGCCCGAAATGCAAATCCGTTGTAATAATTGCCATAAGCCATTTGCGCTCGGTAAGGCGACCGTCCATGCTGCTCTCGACCAGATGACAGAAGAAAATATGCACCACTTCAACGCGCAGTGCCCGCACTGTCGTCGTGCCAATCGTGTTTCATTTGAAGAATTAAAGCGTGCTGCGCCGGATTGGGAGCCAACTCCGAAGGAAGAGAAAACTGAATGAGTGAAACCCATCAGTTTGCTACCCCACTTGAGTTGAAAACCGCTCTTGGGACACAGCAGTATATCGCCAGCGATGAAATCGCAACGATTATGTATTTAAGCCAGCAGCTGGGTAAACCTTTGCTGACAGAGGGGCCAGCCGGAGTCGGCAAGACGGAATTGGCTAAAGCGATCGCTGGGGCAACTGGGAGAGAGCTTATTCGCCTGCAATGCTATGAAGGTCTGGATGAGACCAAGGCCCTGTACGAGTGGGAATATGCTAAACAACTCCTCTATACCCAGCTTCTACGCGACAAGCTCCAAGAAACACTCTCCAATGCTACCAGTTTAAGTGAAGCTGCGGATCGCCTGGCAGATGAAGAAGATGTATTTTTCTCGATGCGCTTTTTGCTGCAGCGACCGCTTCTAAAGGCTATTTTAAGTGAACACCCTGCAGTACTGTTAATCGACGAGATAGACCGTTCGGATGCTGAATTCGAGGCTTTTTTGTTAGAAGTGCTGTCCGATTTTCAAGTCAGCGTACCCGAGTTGGGGACTCTAAGCGCCGTTCATCGACCGCTGGTTGTCCTCACCAGCAACAACACGCGCGAGCTGAGTGAAGCGTTGAAACGCCGCTGTCTTTATCTATTTATCGATTATCCCTCGATTGAACAGGAAATGGCGGTCGTCCGTTTGAAAGTTCCTGAGCTATCCCCCAAAATGGCACGTCAGGCTGTTGAGCTTGTTCAGAGCTTGCGATCGATGGATTTGAGAAAATCGCCCAGCATCAGTGAGACCTTGGATTGGGCAAAAGCGTTGGTAACTTTAAATGCCAAAAATCTGGATACGCCCACCCTCGAGACGACATTGAGCGTGCTGCTTAAACATGAAAGCGATCTGGTGCGTGCCAAGCAATGGCTGCAAAGACCGCCCTCGAGTAATCGTTTCGATGATGCAGATGACAGCAGCACTCGGCGCTGGCGAAATTAGCGCTCACTTCCTCGCGCTGCCCAAAATCAGGCGATTTTTATCATCCCAATCCGTAGTTACCAAGTATCTGAACTAGTAGAAATCCCAGGCTGATCAAACCACCACCACCACCACCACCACATACCTTCCGACTTTTCGGATAGATACGAAAGCAATGCAATTTGGTGAATAAACACCTCAATAACTTGAATATGTCACATTATTGAGAGAACTCCAGGGGGAGCCTTTGAAGATAACATTGTCAACGATAAATCATGTTCGACAGTTGGGAATTCTTTAGAGTTGGTTTAGGGGTAAGAGGAGTGATTGATGGAAGAGCGAATGGTGAAATTCATCGCCGCAATGAGATCGGCAGGCGTACGGATCAGCCTGGCAGAGAGCGCCGATGCTTTTATGGCTGTTGACGAGCTCGGCATTCAAAACCGGGAGAACTTCAGGCTCAGTTTGCGATCAACCCTGGTAAAAGATGCTGACAATCTGCCTGTATTCGAGGAACTATTTCCGCTTTTCTTTGGATCGCAGCAGAATGCCCCGATGATGAACCTGGAAGACGACCTGACCCCGGAAGAGGCGAACATGCTTGCCAGGGCCCTCCGCCAGTTCAACCAGAAGCTGCGCGATATGTTGGAAAAGCTGATGCGCGGCGATAGGCTGACTCAGGACGAACTGGATCAACTGTCGAAAATGGTTGGTTTGAACCAGGCTGATAATCTGCGCTATCGTGAATGGATGGCGCAGCGTATGCAGAAAGCGCTACGTTTCAGTCAGGTTCGTGAAGCAATCCAAGAACTGGCAGAACTGCTGGCTCAGATGGGTATGGATAAACAGCGAGTAGATCAGCTCCGCCAGCTGCTTCAGGCTAATCAGAAGGGACTGGAAGATCAACTGCGAAACTTTGCCGGGCAGAAGATTGCTGAAAATATGAGCGAGCAGCAACCCCACGAGGGCATCGAAGGCTTGATGAATCGTTCATTCAATTCTTTGTCGGATCGAGATCTGGATCGACTGCGCAAGGAGGTTCAGCGACTCGCTAGAGTGCTGCGAACCCGGGTTGCTTTGCGGCAAAAGCGCGCCAAGAGCGGCCATCTGGACGCGAAAGCTACTATCCGCGCGAATCTCAAGCATGGCAGCGTTCCAATCGAAATAAAGCACCGCCAGCGCACCCAAAAGCCCAAACTGGTGGTGTTATGTGATGTAAGCACATCCATGCGGTCCTGTTCTGAACTGATGTTGAGCTTGCTATATGCTATGCAGGATCAGATCAGTAAAACATTTGCCTTTGCGTTTATTGATCACCTGGAATATATCAGCCCGGACTTCCAACACCGGTCTGCGACCGAAGCGGTCGGGCAGGTTTTAGAACGGATGCCATCCGGTTATTACAATACTGATTTGGGTAACAGCCTGGCAAACTTCAATCAGAATCACTTAAGTTCGATCGATCGCCGGACAACCCTGATCATGGTGGGGGATGGTCGCAACAACTATAACAACCCTCGCCTGGATTTATTTCGGAAGATGGCTCGTCGAAGTAGACGGACGATCTGGTTAACCCCTGAAGTACCCTCTTTGTGGGGCACCGGAGATAGTGATATGATGCAATATGCTCCGGAATGTGATGTCATCTTGAAAGCCGGTACTCTGGCTGAGCTGACTTCGGCTGTCGATAAGCTGTTGGTTGCCTGAGACCAGCCATCATCGATGCTTACAATTTGGATTTCTGACGCCTGGTAGATACGGAGAGGTCTATGCATTCACGCATTCTGCGAGGGTTCATGCTGATGGTGCTGCTCGTTTTGGCAGCCTGCAATCGTCCTGAAACGCCTTCATCGGTACCGCCTACACAGTTATTACCTCAGCCCACTGCGCTTTCTGAGCCAATGCCAACGGAAGCTGATTTGAATAAAGCTTTTTTACCGGCTATCAGTGCGAATGGTGATGCACCGCAGGGAGTTGAGGTGGATCCCCATGTAGAAATCCTGGTGAGCCAGACAGAATTAAAGGTTGGCGATGTGCTTACCGTCACAGGAAAGCCCGTGGAGCTAGGCTTGCCTTACTATTATCTGATCGTCCGGGACGAAGGGATCCAACAGGCAGAGCCGTTGGTACAAGTAACCTACGATAATCAAGTTAAATTGATGAGTGGGAAAAGCCAGGTGTTTGAATTTGTTTCGGCTGAAGGGCAAATGGGCCTGGCGACTTTCCAACTTAAAGCCATCTCCACTGGACAGACAACGATTACCATATCGGCAACCGGGGAAATGAATGTTGGTTCTTCGGGGTCGTATATGTGGAGCGGCGGAGGATCAGGGGACATTCTGATACTGGTTAATCCCTGAAATGAATGGCGCCAGCTTTGGATGATAAAGAAGTGCCTCGTCCGAAAATTCGTCGAGGCACTTCTATTACATTTAGCAGCTTCGCAGATCCGAGGAAATTTGGGTGTGTTTAGGCGCTACTCATAAGGCGTTTTAGTGGCCTGTTCTTCTAATCCGGGAGCGCGCCCAAATACAAAATTAAGCTCTTTAAGCCGGGCAATCAGCTCTGGACTGGCGCTGCCTGTGGGCATTCGCCAGGTCCAGTTCCCGCTGGATTTGCCGGGAAAGTTCATGCGCGCCTCTGTACCCAGGTTGAGCAAATCTTGCATTGTTGTCACGGAAAAACATGCCACTGACGCCCAGATTGCCCGAATCATATGCCAGACAATGTGTTGGTCATCTCGCGCCAGGTATCGGCGGCAGTAATCCCGCTCCGAATCGGGCACATCGCGATACCAACCCAGGGTTGTATCGTTATCATGGGTGCCGGTGTAAACCACGCAATTCTGGATGTAATTATGAGGCAAGAACTTATCCGTCGGTCCACTGCCAAAGGCAAACTGCAATATTTTCATGCCTGGCAGGTCAAATGTCTCGCGCAGAGCAACCACATCATCCGTGATAACTCCCAGGTCCTCCGCTATTAGAGGCAGCTCGCCCAGCTCATCCTTAACGACATGGAAAAAATCTGCGCCTGGTCCGGGTACCCAGCGGCCAACTTCTGCTGTTTGCATACCGGCAGGCACTTCCCAGTAGCCTGAAAACCCTCGAAAATGATCCATCCTGATAATATCAACGGTTTGGAGCACAGTGGTTAGTCGGTCGAGCCACCATTTATAGCCATTTTTTTTGTGCAGATCCCAGCGGTAAAGGGGATTGCCCCATAATTGTCCAGTAGGAGAAAAATAATCCGGCGGAACCCCGGCTATAACTGCCGGATTGCCATCATTATTCATAAAAAAAAGGTCGGGGTGAGCCCAGACATCCGCGCTATCATGGGCAACAAATATCGGTAAGTCTCCGATAATTTTAATGCCCAACTGCTCAGCATGAGCGCGCAACTCCGCCCATTGGCGGAAAAAGAGGAATTGGCGGAACTTTTGTCGCTCGACCGCGTTCGCATGCTCCTGCCATGCTGCGTGAAGAGCCTCAGGGTTGCGCTGCCTTAAGGGAGGCTCCCATCCAGGCCAGGCTGCCCCGCCATGGGTCTCTTTTAAGGCCATGAAAAGGGCAAAGTCGTCTAGCCAGCTTACCTGTGCAGCCTGGAAGGCGTTGTAGGCAGATTTCAGATCGGTGGAATCTGATTTTTCAAAGTGGTTATACGCCCGATCAAGGACACCCAGTTTCCACGGGATGACGGCTCCAAAATCAACCCTTTCGTTCGTGAAATGGGGGGCATCGACCAAATCATTTGCGTGCAGTAATCCTTCTTTTAGCAGGAGTTCTGGACTGATCAGATACGGATTTCCGGCGAAGGCCGAAAAACACTGGTAGGGTGAGTCACCGTAACCTGTTGGCCCAAGGGGGAGAATCTGCCACAGGGTACAGCCTGATTCGGCCAAAAATTCTAACCAATCATGGGCTGCTGGCCCAATATCGCCGATACCGTATGGGCCGGGCAAGCTGGTTGGATGAAGTAGAATTCCGGATGCACGGCTATACTTCATACGGTAACCTCTTGGTTTGAATATAAGCATTTTTTCGAATAACTGTGCCAGGGTAATCTTCTGGAATGACATCAGTTGCTACTAGAGCGCCCGCTTCGATGACGATACCGGCAGGGACGATGGAACTTTTACCAACCATGGCAATTGCAGGGTCTGGACCTGGCTCCATGGCCCCCACCCTGGCATTTTCTTGTACTATAGTGCGCTTGTCAATGATGGCGCGCTCAACGACTGCACCGGATTCGATGATTGCGTCGGTCAGGATGACCGAATCTCGCACGATCGCGCCTGCTTTCACCTGGACACCAGGGGATAAAACACTACGTTCAATGGTTGTGCCGGTGGAAATGATGCAGCCGTCGGTGATCATGCTGTCGATAATTGTGGCTCCCTTGGCAATACGTACCGGTGGGCGTTCTTCTGTGCGGGTGTGGATGATCCAGGAACGATCGTTAAGATCAATTGACGGTGGGTCGGCCAACAGATCCATGTGAGCTTGCCAGTAGGAGCTGATCGTTCCGACATCGACCCAATATCCAGAATATGGATAAGCGCATACACGTTTGCCCGAGGTGATCATTGCAGGTAAGATATCCTTGCCGAAATCGTGGCTCGAGTCTTCTTTTTGATGGTCCTCCCAAAGTAGTTTGTCCAGCACATGCAGATCGAATACATAAACTCCCATGTTCGCCAGAGTAGAGGGCGGTTGGGCAGGTTTTTCGACAAAGGAAGTCACTTTGAAGGCCTCATCTACTTCAACAATCCCGAAACGGGAAGCTTCTTCGAGTGATACCCGGATAGTTGCCATGGTCAGATCAGCACCTTGATCGCGATGAAAAGCTACCATCGCATCATAATTCATATTGTAGATGTGATCGCCGGATAAAATCAGCACCTGATCTGGTTCGGTATTCTTGATAAATCGAAAATTTTGTTGGACTGCGTCAGCTGTTCCAAGATACCAGTCGGATGCACCGCGAGCTTTATAGGGCGTATACATCCTGGCTCCACCGGTGAAGTCACGATCAAGATCCCAGGGGCCGCCGGCACCAATGTGTTCTATCAGTGAGTGGGGTCGGTACTGGGCCAGAATCATCACGTCAAATATCCCGGAATTAACACAATTCGATAAGGTGTAGTCGATAATCCTGTATTTCCCGGCAAATGGAACAGCTGGTTTAGTTCTCTTTGCGGTTAAGACGCCCATACGAGAGCCTTCTCCACCGGCTAATATGATGGCGCGGGTTTTCATGACTGCCTCCCTGAAGCTAAAGTTTCTTCATCCCCCTGAGTCTCAACCGGATCATTTTGGGTTGGGACTTCCACTGTTTTCGCTTTTTTTACTCGCCTGGTTGTTTTCTTGACAGGTGCAACCGCGGCGGCGCGCTGGGCAACCCCAGCGTTCAATAAGATTTCAATCTGTGCTAGGTGTTCTTGAATGTGTAATGGGTTTTGCAGCAGATTATATCCCAAGCGCCAATAACTGCGCTTGCGAGCCACAAATTCTGGCGGCAGTCCATTAATGAGTGCGATTGTCTCTGCCTGATTGCACTTTAGCTCTGCTAATAGATCCTCAAGCCTGGGAATGGCTGTGACGGTTGCCTTGACTCGCAGAGGATGATTGGTATGGAAGACAAAATCGGCCTCCTGGCCTTCGATCAGACCGGCGATCCAGGAGTGTGTCTCACGTTCGCTTGCAATGAGATGGCTTAAGATTTCCTTGATAGACCATTCCTCTGGCGAGGCGTGGTAGTTAGACAGATCGTCGTCAGCTGTTTTTAAGCTAGTGGCAAGCATTTGATCAATTTCTGAATGGAGCTTTTCAACTTCAGCTGCCAGTGCTTCTGCTGTGCTAGGAACATCCGGCAGTGGCCGAGAAGAAAGTTCGAGTTTCCCCCGCTGTTTCTTACCATCACGATAATAAATGGTCTTAATTTTGTCGCCGGATTGATGGTTTTTTAACACTTCAATTAGATCTGCGATGCCATTCATCCGCCGCCCGTCTATTTTTGTAAGGATGTCACCCTGGCGTAAGCCCGATGCCTGAGCTCCCAGTCCATCGACCACTCCCCCTATCCTTAGCCCATGCTTGACCGGCAACTTGATCTCTTGGGCCACTTCAACTGAAATTTTCTCAACACCACTTACTCCCAGCAAAGGCATTCGGATGAAACGAATATCCAATCCGGTTTCTAATACCGACTTGAGGTTTTCCAACCCTCGCTGCCAGCCTTGTTGAGATTCGGCTATGGAAGATCGCCAGATTTTTTCGGTGCCAAATCCTTTATGTTCTAAGATGACTTGCGTGCCGCTATCTTTTGGCTTAAACGCTACTTTTATGCGGGTAATTCCGGGCTCTTCTCGACCATGCCAGGAAAAAACGATCTTTTCATTGGGTTCCAGTTTTATAAATTCTCCACTCGCGTAATAGCCACTGTTCCACCACAAATAGAGTCTGCCTCCGGGGCGGTCATCAGCCTGGGCAACATTACACAGCCATTCACATAAGGCAGTCGCATTTGTGAATGCTAAATAGACTTCAGATACTGGTACGTTAATGAAATTTTTGACCTTTACGGTTTGTTTTTTGTGGGTCATTGAATATAATCTCCACTTATGTTATTGTGTAGCTTCGGATAAATATCAGGTTGCGATCTTGGTCTTCGGTTCGTTTGGAGAAAGCCGCACAAACCGAACATCCCTAAATTACTATTCTGCAAAACTTGAGTGCTCCCTATCAGCTGGCTGGTAATACTTCCTGGTATTCTTGTAAGTACATTTTTGCTGAACGCTCCCAGGAGAAATCCTGGCGCATGCCATTGCGTTGAATGACCTCCCAGTCCTTTTGCAAGGAAAATCGCTCTAAAACCCGGCTGAGGGCGGCTGCCAGGGCTTCTGGAGTGGCGGCATCAAATAAATAGCCGGTATTTCCACTTTCTGGTTGCCGGTCGATAATAGTATCGGCTAGTCCACCGGTAGCTCTGGCAACCGGTATACAACCATAACGCATCGCGATCATTTGGGTCAATCCGCACGGTTCGTATCGGGATGGAATTAATAAGGCATCGGCTCCGCCATAAATTCGCCTGCTCAAGGCAGCATCGAATCGAATGGCAGCTCGGACCCGATTGGGGAATTCAGATTCAAGCCGTCGGGCTGCTGCTTCGAGCGCCGGGTCCCCGGTGCCCAGGATAATGGCTTGCCAGGGTTGATTGGCGATCTGCCGCAAAGCATTCGGCACCAGATCTACGCCCTTTTGGTAGTCCATACGATTTACCATGGCGAATAATGGTACTCTCAAATCCGCTTTCAAATCAAACTCATTCTGCAGGGCAGTCTTGTTCTTTTGACGGAGTGGAAGCGAATCGATGCCATACCTGAAAGGCAGTACGATATCAGTTGCCGGATTCCAACGCTCACCATCCAGTCCATTCAGGATCCCGGTAATCCGGTCCTGGTGGTCTTGGAGGTATTCATGCAAACCAGAACCAAATTCGGGTGTGAGAATTTCTTGGGCATAATGCGGCGATACGGCAATAATTTTGTCCGCGCTGATCAGGCCAAGCGCTAAAGGAACATGGCGGGCCCACAAGGGGAGTTCTTCACCTGCGGCTGGAGGCAGCCCAAACGCCCACATGGCTGGGCCAGCACCGATCCCTAAATAGGGCAGATTATGAAGACCTAGAATTGCAGCAGTGCGATGAAAAAAGCTGTCTTCGGACCGGATTCTTGCCAGGGCATAGACAGCCGGGGAGGTGTGCCAGTCATTGGCGTGTAGAATATCCGGAGCCCAATTGATCTGGCGGGTCAATTCTAGGGCAGCCAGCGAGAAAAAAGTAAATTTAAATCCATCAACAGACGTATCAGGCGTGTAGACTGGTGCATCTGAGCTGATCGGATCTCCATTGATCAGGTAAAAAGGCACCCCATCCATATCAAGCTGAAAAACATCCGCCCTCAGCGCCCCATTCGCATGTTCAATGGAAAACGTAGCTGCTGGCTTGAAAGGATAATCCTGGCGTTGGATCGCCTGATAGAATGGAAGCACCACCCGGACATCGACATTTAGTTCCGATGAGCTCAAGGCTCGCAGGGCAGGCGGCAGCGATCCGGCTACATCTCCCAAGCCGCCGATCTTAATAAAAGGATCGGCTTCAGCTGCCAAAAATAAAACTCGCAGGTCGGTTTTCACAGTTGCTTCCTTCCCGTCATAATACAAAATGTTGGAATGTTTGCCAGCACTCATCTGAGATATCCCCAAAGATCCGAATTCCATCTACTGGGGTGCAATAAAAGTCTGGAGACTTCTACAACATTTTAGCCCACCTTGAACTGGCTACCTCGTCTATTTTACACGATTATTATGGCCCGAAATACAGTGCTCAGCGATAATAATCCTGTACATTGTTAGTATTTGATTAGACTGATGAAATGCGGTTCTCGGCGCAATTGTGCTTGGCCTTTTCCAACCTGGCGATTTTTCACTGGTTAATCCATCCATAACTGAACGGCGGAACCAGATAAAAAAGTAAAATAGCCAAGGTCCAGGCGTAACCAATGAAGAAGAGATGTGTTCTGATTAGTAGTGGGTGATGAAAACAGCACTGCTAACTGTAAAAAAACGGAGTGCCCCGTGGTCGAATTAGTTTTTACACAAAACAAATTTATTCGGTAAAATTAGTAATCAGCGAAGTTTCGGAGTTGTAAATGGTAAATCATTATTTTAGTGTGCATGCTCACTTCTACCAACCTCCCCGTGAGGACCCTCTAACAGGTATTATTCCCCGGGAAGTTGGCGCTTCCCCCTTTCCCAATTGGAATGAAAAAATCCACGCTGAATGCTACCGGCCAAACGCTGAACTGAGAAATTTTGAGCAAATCAGTTTTAATCTGGGCCCTACCCTTGGCACATGGATGGATAGGCATGATCCATCCACCAGCCGCAGAATAGTCGAACAAGACGCGGTCAATTTCCGGCGAAATGGGGTTGGCAACGCTATGGGGCAGTCCTATAACCATACCATCCTGCCGCTCGCGTCTTATCTGGATAAAGTAACCCAGGTTCGGTGGGGAATTGCAGATTTTGAAATTCGCTTCGGCCGGAAGCCCCTGGGTATGTGGCTCCCGGAGACTGCTGCAGATAATGAAACGTTGGATGTTATGGCTCAGAATGGAATCCAGCACACTATTCTGGCTCCCTGGCAGGCTGAGCACACTGATTTGGATGTGACTGAGCCATATTGGGTGCATCTGCCAGACCATCGAAAGTTGGCGGTCTTCTTTTATCAGAGTGAGTTGAGTTCCCGGGTAAGTTTTGATGCTGCCGCTACCATCAACGCGGATCAATTTGCACAGCATGTACTGCTCTCACAGTATAAATATGCAAAAACTCAGAGAAACGATCCGCAGATTGTGCTGATGGCTTCCGATGGCGAGTTGTATGGGCACCATCAATTCTTGCGCGATCGCTTTTTAGCTCGGTTGGTGGATGGGGCTACGAGCCAGTTGGGTGTTCAGCCCACTTATCCTGGACTATGGTTAAAGAATCATCCGCCACGCCAGTCGATCACAATCCGAGAGAAAACGTCTTGGAGCTGCCATCATGGCGTGACTCGCTGGATGGGTAATTGCGAATGTGTGTCCGAAAATAGCGATTGGAAAACCCAAATGCGCACAGTGTTTAATCGCTTGGCTGATGAGCTGGATGGGCTCTATTTGGAGGTTGCCAGCCCAGTCATCGCAGATCCTTGGGAGCTACGCAACCGCTATATCCATGTTCTACTCGGCCAGATGACAGCTGAAGATTTGATCGAAGAAATGGCAGGCAAAGCGCTCAGCAGCCCACTGGCTCATCGGCTCCACTTGATGCTGGAGGCACAGCGCGAGCGCCAGCGAATGTTCACTTCTTGTGGCTGGTTCTTTGAGGATTTCGACCGGATCGAACCACGCAATAACGTTGCATATGCAGCCCAGGCGACCTTGCTCGCCAGGCAGGCTACAGGGGTGGACCTGGAAGCTTTTATCGCGGCGGATCTAGGCCAGATTATCAGCGGACGCAGCAACCTTTCTGCTGATCAAGTTTTTCAAAACCATCTTAATCGAGCCAAAGAGATGAAATCCCAGCAAATTGGGTTTGCTGACTGAAACTTCCGTAGCCAGGCTTTGTCCATCCTGAACTGCTTAAACAAAGTTATCCTTTGGCCGCCTCCAGCAGTTTCTCTAACTGGTAGTCTGATAGCTGCTCGGCTTTCAGTAGCTTGGCGATCAGATCGTGACAGGCTACGATCTCTTTAGCGGCTGAACTGGGGTCCCCTTGGTCTTCTTCTGCGGTTGCAATCATATCGATAACCGCTGTTGAATAAAACCACCACAACAAACTTTCAAAAGATTCCTTTTGGAACCACAACACACCTTGATGGCGGTTGATCCCAAGATAACGCTGGATTTCACCGTCCCTCAACCAGGTTTGAAGAACCTGAACTGCTTGATCTTTTTTAGTTGCCTGACTATCCCACCAAGTCTGGTGGCCCGTGAGCAGGCGAACGATGCCAATATTCTGCCAGGCAGATTGTTCATCTAATCCAAGATCTTGCAAGGTGAGTGCGATCATCTTGCCAAGCAGCCACTCGTCGATCCAGGTTCGGCTTTGCTCGGCAGCTTCATCAGGGTTTTCAAATTGAAGCTTACCCAGTGTTCGGGTGAATAAAAACGCCAGCAGCGTCCCCCAACGTGCCAGATCGCCATCACTCAACAGGTTATCCCGGTCGAGGAAAGCCAGGGATTGCTTATATTTGCGCGACCTGGTCCAAGGGAATAGTTCTTTCAGTTGGGCAACTTTCAACAATCCGGCAACTGCCTGGCGAACTTCCACTGCCAGAGCGTCCACATTTGCCTGCAATTCGGTCAGCTCTTGGGTTTGCTTAAACAAATTCCTGGTCTTCGATTCAACTTCATCTAGAGCCTGTTCCCGGTACGCATCTTCAGTGTCAGGTTGATAGCGCCGTTCAATTAACCAGCGGAACGACCCCATATTGACAAGTTCGCGGAAGGCATTGTGAATGGGTTGCAGAAAGATCTCTTTCAAGGCTTCATCGATATTTGGAACCCCGCGCCCATTGAGATAGCCCGCCAGGTGGGCATACTGGTGCCACTCATTATCCGGGATTTCTCGGAAATCTAGAAAAACCTGGTACTGGTATGCGCTTAACTCTGCATAAAGGCCCTGATCATAAATTTCCTGGTTGTTTCGAATATATTCCAGGCCATTGATGTGATCTCGAAATATGACAAATACGTTGGGATCATTGGCCAGGCCCAGGCCCTCTCCTAATGATTTCTGTACCACGACCCTTTCATCACCTTGGCCGGTCTTTACCGAATAGCCTGCGGAGGTCTTGATCCAGCCTCGGGTGGAATTAAATTTGTTGTGATACAAGACCAGGCCCCGTTCTCCTCCGGTTTCATTGCTGAATGCGAAAACATCCTCATTGACATGACCATCAGTGGCGTAAAAATCGTACAACAAGAATTGATCGACGCCTGCAAACAGGTAGCGTTTCCGGAGGAGTGGAAAAATTTCTCTTTCGTGGCGATCGACCAGGTGTGCATCTGGACGCTCATCCCAATAGGCTCGCCGGTATTCCATGCCATATTTTTCAGTGTATCCCTCAATTTGACCGTGACCGAACATGGGCAGGCCCGGCATGGTGACCATCATAGCGCAGATCCCGAAATACTTATCCCCCTTACCGAATTGATCGACTGCCGTGCGCTCGTCGGGATTGTTCATAAAGTTTACATATCGTTTGAGAATCTCTGGATCAAACTCCAGGGTGTTCTTGATGACCAACCGGTATTCCTGGTTTTTTTCGTCCCGAAGCATATTCATAAAGGCGCTGTTATAGACGCGATGCATACCGAGGGTTCTTACAAAGTAACCTTCCATCAGCCAGAAAGCTTCTGCCAGCAATAATGTGTCGGGGACTTCTTGGGCAACCCGGTCTACTACTTCTCTCCAGAATTCAACGGGGATGGCTGCGTCAAATTGCTCGCGAGTAAGTCCATGGTCCGCTCTGGAGGGGATATCGCCCCCGCTACCTGGTTCTGGGAACCAAAGACGCTGATAATGTTTTTTGGCCAACGTCATAGCGGCATCGAACCGGATCACCGGGAATTTCCTGGCGACATGCAAGATCGTCTGAATCACTGCTTCTCGCACTTCGGGGAGCAAATAATTTAGTTGGGCTGTGTCATTCCAGGGCATGGATGTGCCATCATTACCATGATAGACATACTTTTCGCTTCCAGTCCAGAAATCGACTCGTTTGAATACTACAGCCGCGTCCGTATTATTGTAGTAATGATCTTCAATAAAAATGCCTACCCGCTCATTCCAGGAGAGATTTGGCCCATTGAAGGAATACGATGGGAATGGGCTGTAATCCAAGGCAACAAACCAATCAGGATGCTCTACCAGCCATTGTGAATCAATGCCCATATGATTCGGCACCATATCAGATGACAGCCGGATACCCCGTTTCCAGGTCCGGTCACGCAGGTTTTGGTATGCTTCATTTCCCCCCAGGTCTTTTGCAATATCGTAGTTATACAAAGAATAAGCCGAGGCTACTGCGTCAGGATTACCACGCAGCTGTTTGATCCGTTTAGAGGCTTCGCTGCGCTCCCACAAGCCAATCAGCCATAAACCTGTAAAGCCCCAGCGGGAGAGCGAATCTAATTCTTCATCTGGGATCTCATCCAGGCTAGTGATCGAGCGTTTGTATTTTTTTGATAGCTGATCTAACCAGACATAAGAGTTTTTTGCCAGTAGAACCAGTTTTGGCATCCATTCTTTATCTGGACTGAAGCGTTCAACTTCCAATTCCTGGCCGGAAAAGTCGATCACCCTGGCTGGACCAGGGCCTATGAAAATCGCTTTCTCTTCCTCCTTGATCAAGTCCAGGCTGCTCAATAACCTGTACAAGTATTTTCCCAGTAAGAGCTTCCAGCGTGTTCGGATGTATTCCAGCTGGCCAGTAAGTGAGTGCGGCACAGCAATGGCAGGTGCCCTCAGCATATCGAGCAGATTTTGATTGTCGGGGCCAAAGGGAGGCTTGGTATCAAAAAAGTCGTGCAGGCTGGCCATTATCTCTGGATAGGCGCTCGTTTTTTTTAGCAATGTATCGTCAAATAATTCATGATATGGCGAGAATGCCAGATTCTTATTCGCAAGCCAGAGCAGCATCAACTCTTCGAGCACGATTTGCCGGTTGGGTATAATTCTTCCATTAGGATGCAATGATTCGCCTTCAAGATAATCTTCGAGACTGGTTTCTTGCGTGTAAACGGCCAGGGGCGGAAATTCACTGGCAAACAGGTTGAAAGCTGCGTTAACCTCTCGAATACCCAATTCCCGATACAACCATTCAAGGGCATCTTTTATAATGGCAGGCTCGCGTTCCTGGCTGTATTGTGTGACGACATAATGCAGAATCTCGTCAATCAAACCCATGGCATTGATCTGCCCAGCCCTGACTGCTTGTTCCGGAAAGGAGATCAGGTCTCGGCGCGCGTTGATCTTTTGGGCGAACTTTCGGGCACCATGAAAATTGGCAAATATGACGTTGCCAGTAAATGAATAGATTGACTGGTCGAACTGGTATTTATCGCGAGCACGCCGCGCAATGTGAAATTCCATTTGGTAGGAATATTGGATGGGCATAATACCTCCCTTACTGAATAGCCGGTCGCTAATTGTATCTGAAATGAAGGATTGGACGGTGAGTATCGTAAACCGAACTTGCCTCAAGCAAACAGCACTCACTTATTCTCATACAATCGCACCCTACAACAAAAATTCGATTACGCCGGTTGTCCCAGATTGCCAGGCCGGTGCGGGTTAACCTGCTTCAACCCTCTAATGACTAGCCACAGCGGCAGATTATTTTTTAATTATGCCCTCGTGACCGGGGGCATTATGATTATATCGCGCTTGCATTTAAAAACCCTGGCCGGATCGTTAGGGGAGCAATCAAGTTTAGTAGAATTAATCTGCATCTTTTAACTGCTCGTTAGTGGTCTTTTAGGTTGCGAATAAAAACCAGTGATTCCAGTGCTTCATTTGTGCGAAGCTCGAAGATAATCGGGCCAGTGAAGGCGGCAGACTCCAGGACACTCAACAATCTTTTTACATCCAGATCTCCGGAGCCCAGCGGTTGGTGATCTTTACCGTAGCCGATCTGCATTTCCAGTCCCTGCCAGGGGCCATCATGCAAATGGACCTCACCCAAGCGAGGCAGGCAGCGGTCTAGCGCTTCGAACAATTCTATGGGGCCAGAAAAGCCCACCAAAACGTGACCAGTATCAAAGCAGATAGATAAGTCAAGATCTTCAGCAAGTTCCAAAGTAAGATCAAATGGGAACTCGATCGTTTCGATTGCGAGCCTTCGGCTAGCCAGTCCGGTTTCCCTAAGGATTTGCCTCAGGCTTTCGCGAGCCGCGTTCTGAAACTGCCGCATAAGCAGTGTTCGGGCCATTTCGGGCAGTTCCATACGGAAAAATTCGGCTGCAAGTGAGCCCGTGGCGTGGAGAACATACACCTCAGGCTCTAAAGGTATCGTTGCCTGGATGCAGTCGGTGATCGCCTGAACAGATCCTACCCGCACAGGCGCCAGTAGAGTGGATGGCTCGACGGACCACAGAGGCAGATGTACTGTATAACCGATGCCAAGCTGGGCCTTGATATCAGCCAGCCGGTCGATCGTGTCAGGATTAAAAGTGTGTGGAAGTAGAGTGCCCAGGTCGCCTCCGAGTTCGATCAGCTGGAAGCCTTGAGCTGCCAGGTGGCGTACCAATTCTGCCTGATCAAATGTGGCCAACCGAGCCAGAGCCTGCTCCGGTGTGAGACCTGAGGGGATTAAAGCTTCCAATTGCATCGCCATAATACCAAAACGCATATCGACCTCCCAAGATGATGGCTTTGTTATTTTAGTTATTTGGCAACTGCCGCTCTCGTTGCACAAACCTGATAACTAAATCCTATAGATTTTGCATTCTCCAAGCGTACTTAAAGGCTACCCAAGTGTCTATTCTCTGGTGTAAAATTTCTGTATGACCTACTCAACCCTCATTTCAGCCAAGGACCTGCTCGAACGCCTTGATGATCCCAATTGGGCCATTTTTGACTGCAGGTTCTCCCTGGTGGATAAAGAGAACGGGAAGTGCGCCTATTTACAAGCTCATATTCCTGGGGCGGTTTACGCTCACCTTGAGAAAGATTTATCTGGGCCGGTTATTCCCGGCCAGACTGGCAGGCACCCATTGGCCTCACCAGATCAGGTTGCCAGAACATTCTCTCGCCTGGGAATTACAGCCAACCAGCAAATCGTGGCTTACGATGATACCGGTGGAGCAATAGGTGCTGCCCGGCTCTGGTGGATGCTGCGCTGGATGGGTGTGCAGAGCTGTGCTGTGCTGAACGGTGGCTGGCAAGCCTGGCAGCAAGCTGGCATGCCTGTCCAGGGTGGAATTGAACAGCTGCCCCGGTCCAATTTTGAAGGAAGCCCGCATCCGGAGTTGCTGGCGACTGCCGAGCAGGTGAACACAATCCGCCTGAATCCAGACTGGAGGTTGCTGGATGCGCGGAGTGCAGACCGGTATCAGGGAAAAAATGAAACCATCGATCCGGTGGCTGGGCATATCCCTGGCGCTTTGAGCGCTCCTTATGCCGACAATCTTTTGACAGACGGGGGCATGCGTTCCAGGGAAGAACTGCACACGCTCTATAGTAAGCTACTTGGGACGGCGCTAGCCAATCGCACCGTTGTGTATTGTGGATCTGGTGTATCCGCCGCTCATACCCTGCTAGCGATTGAGTATGCCGGCCTTGGCGAAGCCAGGCTTTATGCGGGGTCCTGGAGTGATTGGATAAATGATCCAAAGCGGCCCATTCAATCTGAGCAGAGCTAGGATGCAACTGGGGCATCGTTCTCGGCCTGGATATATTGACCTTTCGAATAACCTCCAAGGTTATAAATCCTGATAACGGGAATTCTCTAACTCTTTTCTTAAGCGCTCTTCCTCGCTCATTTCTTTTAGCTGGCCTTCGGTATTTGCGTTTTCCAGTTCAGCCTGTTCGGCGGCCCGCAGGACGTTGAGGGGTTGAGCCCGAGCGATGCTCCACTTTCCGCAGTGTGGGCAACGATCCAGCTTACCAACCACAAGATTCATACCCCAGATATGGCGCGAGAACGGGCGCTGACACTTAGGGCAAATGGCTCCGCCAAAGGCGCCGTAATTTCGAGGCGCTCCCAGCGCCAGGCTTCCAGTTTTGCCTTGGCCCAATAAAAAGGGCACGATCGTCGTAATCAAGATGATCCCACTGAGCACCACGAACAGAGGGATTAATATTTTTCCAATGGTTTCCATTGCCGCCGAGGCAGGCACAAATTCCGCTGTGATTTCATTGGACATCAACTCTTGTCCATCGGAAGTATACCCAATTGCACTCATCGTGTGGACGCCTAGGTCGAACTGCCCGGTCTCGAAGCGCAGGTTGAAAGGGGCGGTGATGACTTCTCCAATGGTAAGCCCATCGATTTGGAATTCAACCCGGCTCAGGTTGTCTGGCCCGCGGACCCGCATGCTGAAGGCCCCTTGAATTCTGCCTGTTCCGGAAGAATAACCGAAATCCCGATTAAGTCTTAACTCCAAGAGATTGTCGTCCTGGGCCAACGCCGGCATGGACGCAGCCAACAGGCTTGACAGCAACAGCGCAAAAACGGTCAGCCGTGAAAGGATTCGGGATACGTGACCAGATCGATATTTAATCAATCGGCAGTTGTGTGGTTTCATTGAACTTTCCCTAATGTCAGTTGGCTGGACGATTGCCTATTTCCAGCGAGTAAGGATATTTTCGCGTTGGAACAAACGTACAGCAAGATAAACCATCAAGATATCGACCAGAAACAGCACAATGGCTGTGCCGATCACGAGATTTCCATTGATGAAAAATAAACCGGCTATCTGGCCAAAGAATGCGCCTAACAATGGTAGGATAACAATGGTTGATAGCTGTTCAGCAACGCGTGGGTCATTGACTCTTGAAGAGACCATAATGCTGAAATTCACTGAGAGGACTGCCAGTAGAGGACCAACCAGAAATACTGCTAACAGCCAGACCGGACTTAGCAAAGCCGCAATGACGAGCCTATTTTGAACAATAATCGAAGCGCCAACTGCGTAGACTAAAAAGCCAGCCCAGGTTGCGGCAACTGCCGGTATGACCGCCGCCAGATTTTTGCCCGTGAGCAGCTCGGCGGTAGTGATTGGGGTTGCAAGCAATGGCTCCAGGCTGCGGGTCGTTTTTTCACCGACGATGGAATAGGCCGCAATATTGACTGGGATGATCAATGGCATCATCATGAATAACAGAATGAACTGGCTGACGATATAAACTTGAAAGCATTCTCCCGCACTTAAGCCCTCTGGGCAGAACTCCATAAACTGGGGTGGGAGATCGCTGGTCATGTTACCAACACTGTCCCCACCGGTTGCATACAGAATGATCAACGGCAAAGCTGTAAACATCAAGGGTAAGAAAATTACTGTAAACAGGACCATTTTGTTTTTGAAAACTTCGGCCCACTCTTTATAAATGATGGTTCGGATCTTTTTCATTGGATAATCTCGCATTAGTTTCGAGCCGCTCAAGAACTCTTGACCAGCTTCAGGTATACATCTTCCAGCGAATGGCGCAGTTCGCCAACAAATTGAATATTAGCGCCAGCTTTAACCAGTGTCCGGATAATTTCCGGATTCTGCTCTTCGGGATTATCCAGTGTGACCAGCAATTTGCCATCCAGGAGGCGAGCCTCCTGAACGTAGGGTAATCTTTTAACTTCGCTGGCGTGAGTTTCTTCAGCGCGCTGCAAGTGAAAGACGACCTTGCGGCCAAAAATTTGTGAACGCAGCTGGTTGGGTGTGCCAATCACGAGCAAATGGGTCTTGAAAACCGCGATCCGGTCGCATAATCGATCCGCTTCATCCAGGTTGTGTGTACAGAGAAATATTGTCCGTCCCTCTTTGCTCAGCTCAGCGATAAAGTCGCGCACCAGCCGGGCCGCTTCAGGATCCAGGGCCGAAGTGGGCTCATCCAGAAAGAGAATCCGAGGCTCATGTAACAGCGCTCGAGCGATGGCCAGTTTTTGCTTCATACCTTTAGAAAAAGTCCCGGCAGCGTCATTTCGACGCTCCCATAAACCAAGCATGCGCAGATATTTTTCAACCTGACCGGAAACATCTTTTACATCATAGAGATTGGCGTAGATATTCAGATTGGTCCTGGCACTCAGGTTGTCATACATGCCGGGGGTTTCTGTCAGGATGCCAACAGTCTGGCGTATTTCAGTATTTTGTTTTCCAACGGCGTAGCCATTTATGGTGGCTTCACCAGCTGTAGGCGCGATCAAACAGGTCAGCATGCGTATCGTGGTTGTTTTACCTGCCCCATTTGGGCCCAGGAATCCAAACACTTCACCTTCTTGAACATCCAGGTTCAGGCGGTCCACTGCCAGGGTTTCATCAAATCTTTTCGTCAGATCTTTGGTATTAATCATTGGATATTCTCAACACAACATCCCTGTTCTTGAATATGGGGGATAGTTAGATCTTATTCACGATATGTTAGCATTTGTACGTGTGCAACCCGTGCCAATTTTCAAATAAATTGTGTAACTTCTATACGTAAAGTCTGCCCCTTTTGTTGCGATGAACAAATTATTTGGGCAGGTTACGCCCGCCCAATCACACCGACCCCGACAATGGCGTAAGTCCGATTATTGATAACGGGTATTTTGTAAAGATTCTTCCGTGATTTCGATTTCCGGTAAGATCGAGATTTGGCCTGGGGTGGGAAGCGGTGCAGGCTGTTCTATTTCAGGTTCCAGCGGCTCTGGCTGGGATAATACGAAGATCAATCCCAGGTTAAAGAGTGTAATACCGCCCAGGACCACTTCTGCCCAAACAAACCCCCAGGTGTTGGCTGAGTAAACGGCTGCTGCATCGAGAAAAGCGTGCCACATTACTGCCAACCAGAGCCAATAACTTTTTCCCCGTGTTAACGACTGTAAAACCAATATCGAAAGCGCCACATGGGCGATCAGAGTAAAGAACCTTTCAACAGCGCCAAGCAGGGAGAGATACCAGGGTGTTGACCAGTAGGTTGCTACCTGGGCTTCAGCCAAGGCGATCTGTTCAACCGGGACCAGGGACTTCAGGTCGGCCCCCTGCACAGCTACCATCTGAATAAATGTGTAGAGCACCAACCCCCCCAGAATAATCGCCTCAATCCCGCCGTGTCCTGCTCCCAGAAGAACGCCTTTACGGAATGAGCGAACGTCTTTTGCCCACCAGCGGTAAGTGGCATAGCGAGCCAGCTCCTCCCATAAACCGGCGCTCAAGCCAAGCACGATCGAGTTGAAGATGAGCCGGTAATTTTCTGGAGGGGCTGGAAGCAGCCCCTCTGAGAATAGTTTCGTCAGCCCAAGATTGAAAGGGATATGTCCAACCTGGGAAAATACAAACGTGGCCGCGCCGATCCACCATATTCGCCAGGGTAAGCCGAATTTTCGTGTCAGCCACACGCCTAGGCCAACAGCCAGACCAAGCATTAGCAATCCATTGAGTGGGTAAGTGAAGTAAAGGATATTCATAGAACTCAACCGCTACTTGGTTTCCCCTTCCGTAAATATGGGGATCCTTATCCCGCTCTACCGTTAGTTAAGTATACTCCCTCCGAGCCTGAAAATTATTGGCATGATCCCAAAAATTCTCAAAGAGCCATTTCGGGAAATATTGGAATTTCTACTGCGCACCCAGATTTTTGGCTTTCATTGGGGCAGATTGATAATTTTTACACAGTTTGATTATTAGGTTGCTCTAATCAATTTGTCGGTATGGACGCTGGTAAAATCATCAAACGATTGTTAAGAGTGAGATGGTAGAGATTAAGCTGCGGTTTTGGCTGCCTTGAAATTAGGGTAAATTTTCATTCCTCCGGGTGGACTATGTCCATGATCGCTTTCTAGAAAATCCGGTCGATTACCACCCTCCTGGGTGGTTATGTCCAAAATCGTTCGGAAGGATTATTGGTAGGATGACTTCGGATTATTAAATGGAAAATCCGGCCCCCGAATTATCTCCAGATATTAAATGGATGTTAGAAAGTGGGCAGGTCAGTTTTGAGATTCTGGCTGATGCTCTGGTTCGCGAATATATGCAACCCATTTACAAATTTTGTCTCGCGTATTTGGGTGATTCTCAACTGGCGGAACAGGCAGCCATTCAGAGCTTAAGCACTGCCTTAATCAAGGCCTATAGTTATCGGGGTGGTGATCTAAAGGCCTGGTTGTTCCCAATCGTTCTTCGGATATGCCAGAAAACACAGCCCTGGTTTTCGATCGCGCCCCCTATTCAAGCCGATAATACCATTGATAGGCAGGCTATGCCTGCCGTACTTGCAAGCGTAGATCTAAAAGATGGATTGGTTGAGCAGCTTTGGACGGCACTTGAAACCATCAACCATAAAAGTTGCCTGCCATTTCTATTGACATACTTGTTCAAATGGCCGCCGGATTTGGTTGCAGAAATACTAAGAACCGAAACAAAAACGATTACAGCTCAAATAAAGATTACGCGCCGCAATTTGCTCCGTTCGATCAGCGCGGCCGGCTTCCCGCCCGAGGAACTTAAGATTGAGCAGCTGGATGCTCAAATTCACCAACTGATGGAGCACCGCTGGCCTGAGATTGGGTTAAGTGGCCCAATGCTAGAAGATATAACCAGAGCTGTGGTGTTAGGGGCTGAAAAACAAAATAGCCGAAACCATACTCTATTTACAATTAAGGAATTCTTGCTGGTAGCTGGTGTCATTTTCCTGGCAGCAGTTCTAACTTATGGTGGAAATTTGCTTTTGCCCGAATCTGATCCACCCCGTTCGCCCATTCATACCGTGCTCGTTACCAGGATGGCGCAGGTCGTTGTGACACCAACTCCTACAATAACCAGTCCACCGACGGCAGCATATTCCCAAACGCCTTTGCCTCCCCTTGCGACCTACCAACCCCTGACTTTGCAGTCATCTTCAGAAGCAGTCTGGAATTCAATCTATTTCAGTCACTCCTCATACCGGACACTCTGGATCGATGCGTTGCTTCAATTTTATGGGCCAGAGGGTTTTGCCGGTGCTCCCCAAATTTACCGGACGCAAATTTGGTTAGATAAAACGATCCCGGCAGGCATCTTGCTGGGAGGCATCCCTGGTTTGCAAGCAGAGGAGGTCGGTCTGAGCAGATCCGGGGTCAGTTACTGGGCTGAGCTTGATGGCCTGGCGCCATTTAAGGTTGAAAAGATAGTCGGTCAACAATCTTTGCGCAGCTGGTATGCAGCCAATCTGGTGCTTTACCAGCCTTTTGAATTGGGTGACGCAGGCAGGTATCAAGTTGCTGGATGGGAAGAGTTGTTGGGAAGAGAAAGCCTGATTGTTGATAAGTTCAACCTCGCTGGGCAGCGTGTAGCAACGCTGTGGCTCGATTCGCTAACTGGGCTGGCGCTGCGCCAGCGTTATTATGGGCCTTCTCAGGAAGATTTGTTTTATGAGATCAGGCTATTGGATCTGATGGTCGATCCGGAAATCCCCAGCGATTTGTTTAACCCGGAATACTCGTGGACTGGCGCGTTTGCCAAAAATGTTAATAATCAAGCCCTCTTCCAGGGGAGAACAGCCCCAAATTTTTACATAAGTGCTCAGGCAGAGATGGAAACTCTCCCTTTTGCGGTTGCCCCGCAAGATTTTGACCCAAGTAACAGCCAATTATATTTTCAGATCGCTCAGGTGTACTACCAGAACCCGCCCGAAGCTACGTTTCCAGCCCTATACAAAGCTTCTATCTTTACTGATCAATATTATCTGGGCAGCCTGGATTTTGAAAACCCCTGGGGTATGATCTGCGATCGCTCACCGGATGGCACCAGGCTGGCGGTCGCTAACAATCGAACTTCAGTTCGGAGCCTTACAGATCGGAGTCTATTGCGCCTGTATGATCTTACCAATCTTGCCGCCCGGGAGGGCAGAACATTTCTTGCCAAGGTTACCCAGTTCGCTTATGCTCCCGACAGCCGTCGCCTGGCAATTTTTGCATCCCATGAGCCTTATGGCTCAATTTACATTATTGACACGGACGCCAACACCCTGGATCATCTGATGGATCTTCCGGACGCCCGTAGTTTTGTTTGGAGCCCGGATGGAGAATATCTGGCAATGATTGGCAGGGTGACCGAACCAATTGCCGGAGATGAGGTGATTGTGGTCCGGGTCAACAGTGGTGAAGTGACGTACCACAAGTCGGTGGATTATGAAATCGGGAACATCGGTGATTGGCCGCCTTTGAACTGGGGGGTTGAATTTCCGGTGGAAATGAATGGACTGGCTCAATGCGCGCTGGCTCCCGAGAGGCCATAAAATGTTCGTTCAACCTTCGACAGAGAAGATCCGATTTTTGGTATCATCACCGTTTTTTGGGTGACCCCGCCGTGAATAATTTCTCCTTAACAATCTTTGGTATAATCATGCCAGCAAAAACCGGATGATTTGTATAAAATTTGGTCGCTGGGGGCACCACCAAATAATTGGCATGGTGCGATCTGTTAAGTTTTCTTTTGTTCACAGAAATTGTGGATTATTTGCCAGAATACGGCGTTTGGTACTTACCGAGCGCTGTCATTAAGCTGGCAGGCAGCCGGCAATGTTCCTTCGGATCGAAGCTTGCCCAACCTCAAACCGAAGACCAGTAGTTCGCGGTTAGATATTTCAGGGAGGATACTATGTCCAATAAAGTGAGCGATTGGATGAGCAAGCCAATCACAGTCGTGGATGCTGACAGCAGTGTGTCTTACGCGCTGACATTGATGCGGCGCCGAAATATTCATTCTGTAGTAGTAATTCAACCTGATTCGCCAGTCTACGGGATTGTCACGACCACAGATATACGGGATAAAATCATCGCTGTCGATCGCAATCCAGCTGAAACCAGGATCAGCGAAATTATGACAGCCCCAGTAAGAACTGCCAGGCCGGATTGGACCCTTAAACAATGTTCCATCGCTATGCAAGAGAATGGTATCCATCATATGCCGGTGGTCGGAGAACAAGGGGAATTTGTAGGATTAATATCGGTCACTGATATATTTCGGGCGGCCGAGGAAATCGGTTGGGGTGCCAAAGAAGGCTAACTTTTTTTGCATCCAGCCATAAACAAAGGAATCAACAATGGATAAACTGGAATATCTAGATCTTTACTACCAAATGGTAACGATCCGACTGGTTGAGGAGCAAGCCGCTCAACTATATCAGCAAGGAAAAATCGGTGGTTTCTTGCATTTGTATATCGGGCAGGAGGCAGTCAGCACGGGTTTGATCTCAGCCCGTAAGCCTCAGGATCGAGTGATTACGGCTTACCGGGATCATGGTGTAGCCATCAACTGTGGACTGGGGGCGGACGTCGTGCTGGCAGAATTATTAGGAAAAGAAACTGGGGTCTCCAAAGGCAAGGGGGGCTCGATGCACATGGCGGACGTCAACAAGAATTTTTGGGGCGGTCATGCCATTGTAGGCGCCCATCTGCCGATTGCGGCAGGGCTTGCGTTGGGTGATCTTTATAGCGGTCAAGATGGTGTGACCATTTGTATGTTTGGCGATGGCGCTACCAATATCGGCTATTTCCATGAAGCGGTCAATCTTTCCAAGGTTTGGAATTTGCCAGTCCTGTGGGTTTGTGAAAACAACCAGTATGGTATGGGGACCGCTGTTGATCGGGCTTCAGCTGTATCCGAAATCCGCCAGAAGGCCGAAGGCTACAATATTCCTAACAACCGGATTGACGGAATGGATGTCCTCAAAGTCCGTGAGACTGCTATTGAAGTACTTGAAAAAATTCGCAACGGAGAAGGCCCATACTTTCTTGAAATTATCACTTACCGGTATCGTGGGCATTCGATGGGCGACCCCGAGCGCTACCGGCAATCTGATGAAGTCAAGCGCTGGCAAGAGAATGATCCGATCGGGATCTATCACAAGCGGTTGATTGAAGAAGAGATTGCTACTCAAGAAGAGTTGGACGAGTTGGATAAAAAGATCGAGGCCGATGTAGAATCCGCAGTCCAGTTCGCAGAGAGCAGCCCTGAACCAGCACCAGAAGCACTTTTTGAGCACATTTATGTGGATGAAGCCTGAGCTATCCTTCAGAGGAGCAAAGCTGGTGGACCTGCATGCTTGCAGCTGCCGCTGTCTGTATAGAGAAAATAGGATAAGGAAAAAAGAATGGCACGAATAACGATGCGTGAAGCGATCTCCCAGGCGCTCTGGGAGGAAATGGAACGGGACCCAGACGTGTTTATTCTGGGTGAAGAAGTTGGAGTTTGGGGCGGAACCTATGCTGTTACCAAAGGCTTTTACGATCATTTTGGTGCAGAGCGGGTCCGCGATACTCCAATTGCCGAAGCGGCGATCATTGGGGCTGCAATTGGCGCCTCTATGACCGGATTGCGGCCGGTGGCCGAATTAATGACGATCAATTTTGCTTTCTCAGCTATGGACCACATCGTCAATGAAGCAGCCAAGCTGCATTATATGTTTGGGGGGCAATTTACGTTACCAATGGTCATTCGAACGGTTGGTGGTGGAGGCCGCCAGTTGGGAGCGACCCACTCGCAGACCCCAGATGCTATCTTTGCTCATTTTCCGGGATTAAAAGTAGTCGCTCCTGGCACGCCAGCAGACGCAAAAGGATTGCTGAAATCAGCTATTCGCTCAAACGACCCGATATTTTTCATCGAGCATGCCACCCTTTACCAGGTTCGGGATGAGGTTCCGGAGGATGAATACCTGATCCCAATTGGCAAATCGAAAATTCAGCGGCCGGGCAAAGATGTCACTATCGTGACTTACAGCAAGATGCTGGAAGTCTCAATGAAAGCAGCTGACATATTAGCCAAGCAAGGAATCGAAGTCGAGATTGTCGATTTGCGAACCTTACGTCCACTGGATATGGAACCTGTGCTCGAATCCTTCCGAAAGACCAACCGGGCAGTCATCGCTGAAGAAGGCTGGCGGTCATATGGTGTGGGTTCAGAAATCGCAGCGAGAATTTACGAAGAAGCCTTTGATTATGTTGATGCACCCATCCGGCGTGTTGCCCAGAAAGAAGTTCCATTACCTTATAACCGCACGTTAGAACAAATGGCTCTCCCACAAGTGGACGACATCGTCCAGGCTGTTAAGGAGGTGTTGTAATGGCGGAAGTTGTAAACATGCCAAAATTGGGCTTTGATATGGCTGAAGGCACCCTGGTTCGTTGGGTTATCGCCGAGGGTGAGGAAGTTGCAAAAGGTGCCGTACTGGCTGAGATAGAAACAGATAAAGCTACCGTTGAAGTCGAAGCCAGCTTTGGCGGCACGGTAATCAGACACCTTGTTCAAGAGGGTACACCTGTTCCGGTAGGGGATGCAATTGCCGTCATCGGGGAAGCGGGTGAGGAGGTAGATTTCGAAGCCCTCACTGGTGATACAGCTGAAGAAGCAGTACCACAGCAGCAAGCCGAAAGGGCTGCGGCTGAACTTGGTGCCGTCCCAGAGCCTCCTGGAGTGGATGAATCTGACGCTCAATACCCGGATGGTGTACGTGCTTCACCGCTGGCCCGAAAGATTGCCGCAGACCAGGGTATCGACCTCCGAGATGTCAGGGGGAGCGGCCCGAATGGCCGGATTGTCAAGAAGGATGTCGAAGCGTACCAGCCCACAGCTGCTCCAGAAAAAGCTGGTGAAGTACCTCTGCCGGAGACGAAACCCACAACACCCCTTCCGACGTTTAGCCCAGTTGGCCCGCCTCCACCGGATGAGCGTGTTTCGCTTAATCGCCTCCGTGCAGCAATTGGCCGGCGGATGACAGAATCCAAGCAGCAGGTGCCGCATTTCTACTTGACTTCCGAATACAACATGGAGCCGGTCATGTTGTTGCGCAAGCAAATCAACGAAATGCTGCCCGAGGGTGAGAAGTTATCTGTCAATGACTTTATTATTAAAGCAGCGGCGCTCACATTGCGGCAGTTCCCCAACCTAAACGCTTCCCTGGATGGGAATGACATCATCCGCCATGGCCAGGTGAATGTCGGGGTTGCAGTTGCCGTGGAAGGGGGATTATTGACGGTTGTGTCGCGCGACACGGATCGCAAATCCTTGCGCCAGATCTCGGTGGAAGTTCGCAGCATGGTAGCGCGAGCCAGGTCAGGCAAAGTCCGGCCCGATGATATTGAAGGCTCGACATTCTCTGTGAGTAACCTGGGCATGTATGACGTTGAGCATTTTATTGCCATCATCAATCCGCCCGAAGCGAGTATTTTGGCAGTGGGCTCGGCACGTGAGGTCCCGGTAGTCAGGGACGGAGAGATCGTGCCTGGTATGATGATGAAAGCCACAATCTCAGTCGACCATCGGGTCAGTGATGGCGCAGAGGCCGCTCAATTCATGCAAGCTCTGGCGGCATATCTTCATGAACCCTTACGATTATTGGTATAGGGGGTTGTGAGAGTAATTTAATGATATTGATAGGTGCACGAAACAAATTTACAGGTTTTAAGGCACCCGTGAATATATGAGTTTTTAAGGAAAGTGTTCTTTCTCCAATGGGCCGCGTAGGTATTTTCCCTGGGCGGCCTATTGCTTGAACAGGCAGTCTCTGGTTTAGGTCATTCGTTCAGGCAAGTACCGGAGGGTCTATGAGTGGTCCCAAGTATGAACTTCGCTATTTGAGGGCTGGATTGGAAATGTTAGAAGATTATATCCAATCGAGCGAATTGTACTGGTCTATCGGCATCAGCGCCCGCCAGGGCCAGACACCTTACCCGCAGATGACCTTGGGGGACTCCTGCTATTCTTCAAGCGAGCCAGCTTCCGTCAACTAACCCCCACGCAGCAGGTGGAACTTTCCAAGATCGAGAACAGGCTGAACACTATTCGCACCCATTGGCGAACCGCTTGGGGGATCAAAGCAACCCAGTCGTTTAGGGCGCGCCTCAAATTATGGGCAAATTTTCTTGAAGATTATCGTCAAAAGCCTGCCGCGAACAGTGATCGCTATCGTTATGAGGTAACTCGCCGGGTGCAGCTGCAATTATTACAATCTGACGCAGATGGCCGGTATGAAGCCGAGAATAGCTTGTTGATCGGCCTGGATGAATTTTTAAGGTCAGTTCTAATCTCGAACGATTTCATCTGGGATCCAGACCTGGCGGATGGTTTTCCGCCGGACTCATTCTGGTACCTGTATGGCCATTTGAAGGATTGATTGCCTTACTCAGCTGCATTTTACTAAGGAGTAGTGTAAAAATAACTTCCGCACTTTAATAACCGATCTCAGGCACAACCTGGCACAGAGCGGGGTCGAATCGTGTAGTTCCAGTTGGGGCAGGTAGAGTGCCGTTCGAGGTTCAGGCCCTGGATTACCTCATCTTCCACTTTGATGCCGCTCACATACACCTGATCCACTGGGAAGGCGGCTACCTGCGTCCAGTTCGTGTGGTGGTACCGCGAATGCAAGCCAGCAAAGTCTCCAGGGTCCGTAAGGGTTTACCTGCCCAATTGAGACTGATCGGGCCGAACAAGCGATGTTCGATCGGGTTCCATTTCGAGGTGTTTTTCGGATAATGGCAGACCCTCACTTCCAGATTTAGCCGGTCAGCCAACTGCTCCTGGAGTTGCAGCTTCCACAATCGCGAACGCCACCCATTACTGCCGCCGCCATCGCAGAGCGTCAAGAGGGCCGGCGCATGGGGAAAATCGTACTGTCCAAAGGCTTGCCACCAGCGGGCTATCATATCGACGGCAAATTCGGCCGTGTCGGCGGACTGACTGACGTACACATAGCCGCAATTGTGGGCCAAGTCATAGATGCCGTAGGGAACTGCTTTGCCAATGGCTTCTGATTCAAAATCGTGGTCGTTGACTGCTTCGGCTGTCCGGCACCAACCCCGTCCAGCATTCTTGAAATCGCCGATCAGCTCTTTTTTCTTGGCATCTACGCTGATTACTGGCCAGCCGTGGCTCAAATAGAGCTGTTTTTGCGTCTCAATGTACTCAAACTGCGTGTTGCGATCCGGGTGCTGCGAGCCTGCCAGCCGCTTGTGATTGGCCTTGAGCGAGTAGTCAGCCTGCTTCAATAAGCGCGCCACGGTTTTGGGGCAGGCCAGATGCCCGCTCGTTTTCAGCCTTTCACTCAAATGGCGCAAGCTGCTGCGCACCCACTTCTGATCGCTCATCGGACTGCCAGCCGTTTCAGGAGCAATGATCTCTTGCAGTGCGTTTTCTATCGCCGGGTCTTTTTTTCGACCCGAGGACGTCCTCCACCCGCAGAGCGTACCTGCTCCGTTGGGCGCTCGATCAGGCCTTGTTCCATCTCTTGCTGCCCGCGTTGGATCGTCTTCTCATCCATCCCGGTGATTTGTGAAAGTAAACGGACGCCACCATAACCATACCGGCTCGCTTCCACCGCCACAAACCAGCGCCGCTGTTGTTCATCCAACCGGCTCACCAGCAAATTGATCTGCTTGTGAACCTTCTTATCAGGATGTTCTCCTGATCCTTGACAATGCATACACTGACAGACATGAATTTCTGAGATCGGCATGGGTCGCTCCGAGGCTACCGGCTATTATGGCTCTATTCTAACCGTTCTTCTCTCTTGGCCTCTATGAAACGGAAGTTATTTTTACACAAGTCCTAAATCAAAAGCCTGCTTCACAAATTCCTCTAGTGCATTAGAAAGTCTCTGATTTAGTGGTGTGAACATGCGTCCTCATCCTGGCAGCCCTAAATCAGGGTAACCATCATTGGATTGTTCAAAAGTAATTAATAACTCCTTTCGAGAAGGCGCTACACCATGGTAGCATTATGGTTACAAATAACCGATTTTGGCCCAAGAGGAAGCTCTGTTCCACACCCATGGACGTTCCTGGGGCCAACGTATTCCCTGAAGATGCGGAGGGAATTCTAATGGAGAGAGGTCGATGATCGACTTCGAACACACCCTGTTTATGCTGCTATTATTAGTAGCAATCTTTAACGCTAAACTGCCGCGTCGCAGATTGACCTTCTTTCTCATCCTGGGCGGGACGGCTCTGGCGTTATTGCCCCCGTTTATTAAGTTTCCGATTCCCTGGAACTTGATCTTAAATCTGACAATCCCAATACTTTTTTGGCAAAACGCAAGGCGTTGGATCAATGCAAGCTGGCGAGTAAGCTGGCGCGAGCTGGCGCTTTGGCTGGCAACCGTTGCCAGCCTGACAGCAGCTTTGTCAGTAACCGGTTACCTGTCTTTGGCAGGTGCTTTACTGTTCGGGTTGATGGCTGCCAGTATGCTTTGGCGAGCAATTGAGCCTGCAAACCATTCGACTCAATTGAGCCAAATCGGTCCGCTGGCCCTCGTGTTTTTGTTGACTGAAGTTGCGCCTGCAGTCGAGACTCCCAACCGTTACCTGGGCGGAATGTTCAGCGGTGCAGCTGTCGGCATTGCGATCGGCCTACTTGCGATTTTTTTCTCAAAACGCTACCCTGAAAGACGGGGATGGATTGCCATATCCCAGATTTATCTGGCTTACTGGCTGGCTTTGGCGATTGATGTGTCAGCGGTCGTAGCAGCGCTGCTCAGTGTAGCAGTTTTTGTCGACGGCAGTCTCCGGCATGGGGGTAAGGAAACGGGTCTCCTGTTGCCAGCCCCCACCAACAGCTGGGTAGGTTTCAGTTTGCTGCTGGCCTTGTTTATTACCCTGGGCTGGCAGGGACACCAGCCGCCTAGCTGGGCCCTTCTGATTGAGGCTGGGTTGGGATTGGCGATTGGGCTGCTGATCGCCTGGCTGGGACGCATGGTTGAAATGGCAGGTCTGGATAATCCTGCCAATGTGTGGTGGGCTGGTTTAAGAGTGGGCCTGTTCTTGTTCGCGGCCATGTTACTTTGGCCGCGCGGGATGCTTCTCGATCCGCTTCAGCTTATTGTGGCACTAGGGTCAGCATTGATAGCCACGGTACTTTCACTTACAATATTGAATGCAACGTTTAGTCTACAAGGAGAGCACTTCAAACCAGATAACAAGGTGTGAGTGCTACCTCTGTATTTGGTCAGTCAGGAAATTATAGATGGACGTTTTGAGCGCATTCCCTCACCTGGATCTATCTTAACCAAACTGACAAACCACAATACGTATCTTTAGGGTTGGAGGTTATATCGGATGACACCCTTTTTGCAATTGTCACTTGCACTGGCAATTATTATCGCCCTTGCGAAAGCAGGTGGCTATATCAGTTATAGGATTGGCCAGCCATCGGTTTTGGGGGAATTGATTGTGGGCATTTTGCTCGGGCCGTCGGTAATCAATCTGCTTCACCTGCCTTTTTTTACAGATGAACATCTGCCAGAAGTGATTCATATGTTTGCTGAAATCGGTGTGATGCTGTTAATGTTTATTGCCGGACTGGATTTACACCTGGAGGATCTGGCTCGCTCAGGTAAGACATCTGCTGTTGCAGGAATATTTGGGGTGGTATTGCCCCTCTTCATGGGTTTGGGGGTTGGGTTAGCTTTTAACCGAGAAATCATGGCCGCTCTGTTTATTGGTCTGGTGCTCTCAGCTACCAGCGTCAGTATATCCGCTCAAACCCTGATGGAACTGGGCGTACTGCGCAGCCGGGTCGGGATCACTCTCCTGGGAGCAGCCGTTTTCGATGATATCCTGGTTGTCCTGGGGCTTTCGGTATTCGTAGCAGTGACCCAATCTGGTGGAGATACGGGCCTGATGACCGTGTTGGTAATTGCCGCACGAATGCTGATATATTTAGGCGTAGCAAGTGTATTGGGGTTCTGGCTGCTGCCTAAGTTGAGCGGGCAAATCGCAAATTTGCAAATCAGCCAGGGAGTGATTGCTTTCGCAGTGGTGACTATTCTGATTTATGGCTGGGCGGCAGAGTCGTTAGGTAGTATGGCTGCCATCACAGGTGCCTTTTTGGCTGGCCTCGTCTTGGCCCGCAGCCCGGTTCGAGATCGGATCAACACCGGTGTTTCGGCCATGGCATACGGAGTATTTGTGCCGGTGTTCTTTATTAACGTCGGCCTGAGCGCCAATGCACGTGATTTGACCGGCGAAACCATCTGGCTGTTTGTGGCGATGACGGTGGTGGCAGTGATAAGTAAGATAGCCGGTGCTGGAGCAGGCGCTTTGATGACTGGTTTTAAATTTCAGGAATCAATCCAGCTGGGTGTAGGGATGATGTCGCGTGGCGAGGTCGGATTGATTGTGGCGACTGTAGGGATCGCGGAAGGTATGATCCAGCAGGATACTTTTGCAGCCATTGTGGGTGTAGTCATTGTTACGACTCTGCTTACCCCGCCATTTCTGCGCAGCCTGTTTGTGAAGCCTGCACCGAATAATAAAAAGGATAAACGTACCCCGGAGGCAGAAAACTCATGAGCTATTTGATCGTTTTGATTGCGGATAATCCAAGTGACTGCGCATATATTCTGGATGCCTGGGAAGAAATCGGTGTGACGGGCGTCACTATTTTGGAAAGCACTGGCCTTGGCCGAGTCCGAAGGGCTGGTCTGCGGGATGACTTGCCGCTCATGCCGAGTTTGCGAGAGTTGTTTCAAAGTGAGGAAGTTCGTCATCGCACTTTGCTGTCTGTGGTTGATGACCAGGCCAAAGTAGATGAAATGGTATCAGCTGCACAACATGTGATCGGAGACCTCGACGGGCCGCATACTGGTTTTCTCTTTGTTGTGCCTGTCCTGCAAGCCTACGGCCTTGGGAAAAAACTCACAGGTTCCTAGTGACCGCTTTTGGTGTACGGATAATTCGTCGTTTAGTTTGTGCGCACACCACAACGCCTTCTTGTGTGTGCAAAGTGCTTGGCGAGAAAACCATTTAGTGATCTCGCTGCTGCCAGGCAAAACTTCAGGGTTTGTAGAGCGAGTTAAGTAATTTCTGACCAGAACCAGCCTGCAAGCAGACCACAAATTCGCGAACCTGTCCCTCAGGTTCGGAAGACAATAACGCCAGTAATGGACTTGTCAGAGCCACTTGCTGGTTTACTGGCAACAAAATCAGCTTAACAGAAGAGTTCGATCCAGGCGCCGGGTAAATACCCGATGGCGCCTGGATCGTTTGCAATGGCCTGCAGCATGAGGCTTGGGCCAGTTGCTAGATATGCCTGGCTTGAAATCGTAAGCCCTCCAAATAAATTTTTATCGCTGATTTGGCTGGCTTCGTCTGCCGCTGGCAGCACCCAGACTTGAATAGGCAGGTCGGAGCCTCCCACCTGGCTCCAGGATTGAAGCTGGCCACTAAAAACGCCCCGCATTTCTTCAAGGCTTAACGATTGGATCGGGTTGTCCGGATTGACCACCACACCAATCCGTTCCTCCGCAAGCTGGGCAGCATAACCTCCCCAGTTTTCTGGGGTTCCCAACCTTATCCATACATCTGTGGGTGAGCTCCCCATTAGAGCGACCGGCATTTCATCGAACAGCGCCATCAAGTCTGGTTGATGTGCGGCGCATTGTTCTAGAGCCAGAAGTGCTGGACGGGTATCGGGTGAGTATGCAACCCGCATGGGATGCAGGGTTGAAATTGGGGTTGTCGCGTTCTCCAATGGCCCACATCCAGCCAGCAGAAGAGCTATCCCTAATAGTACTGGCGGAAAATTGGATCGGAGAAGGCGCATTAATAGTAAACCGAATCGAAAATTCGGCCTTCTTGTCACAATTCCCGGAGAGCCGGATGAAAAGTTATTTGCCAATGATGGAAACCACAATTGCGAGCGACCCAACCAGAGTACAGTAAAACGAAAAGACGGTCAGCGAATGATGGGCGAGATAACCGATCAGCCATCGAATCGAGACATAGCCAACGATTGCCGCCGTTACAAAGCCAGGAATAAATACTGGCAGACTGCTCAACGCATTCGGCATAGTGATCATATCTAATGAAGCCGACAAACCAGCAGCTAGCATTATCGGAATTGACATCAGGAAAGAGAAGCGAGCAGAGCTGGGCCGTTCTAACCCGCGGAGCATGGCGCCTGTCATTGTAGCGCCAGACCGAGATACGCCGGGGAAAATTGCTGCTGCCTGAAAAAGACCGATCCAGAGAGCATCAATCCAATTCAACGTATCGAGTTTTCGGATACGGTTCCCCAAACGTTCTGCCAGAAGCAATAACCCGGCCGTAATAAGCAGAAAAATGCCGGCAGCCGCCAGGCTGTTAAATGCCTGTTCCACAAGATCTTTGACCGTCAGGCCAATCACACCTGCTGGAATAGTTGCCAAAATAAGGTACCAGCCCAGGCGCGAGAAGGGATCACTTAAAGGCGCCCGTCGAACTAATCCAGTGAAAAAAGCGCGGATTATTGAGTTAAGTTCCTGCCGGAAATAGGCGATCACAGCCAGAAGCGTGGCTACCTGGACCAATACGTCGAAGACAAATGCTTCTTGGGCAGGTATCTCCCATCCAAGTAGTTTTGGGATAATCACCAAATGGCCCGAGCTTGAGATAGGTAAAAATTCTGTCAACCCTTGAATGATCCCGAGCAGAATGGATTGGATGATCGTCATAGAAAGGATGTCCTGAGTGATTTCTGATCTGCAAATGAAACTATCGCTGCCCGTTATTCCGTCTGGGACTGCCGGTTGGCAAAAAACTGACTGGCAAATTGGTCAAAACGGTTATCTAGAATTGCCTGCCGCATGGCCCCAGCTAACTGGATCAGGGTATGCAGGTTATGAATCGAGAGAAGCGTGGCAGACAATATTTCTTTTGCCACGATGATATGGCGCAGATAAGCGCGGGTGAAGTTCTGGCATGTATAACACTCACAGGCTGGATCAATCGGACGGGTGTCTTTTGCGAAGGTTGCATTAACCAGATTCAACCGGCCGGTGAGTGTCATAGCGGCATTGTGGCGGGCGAGACGGGTAGGCAATACGCAATCAAAAATATCTATACCGCGCATGACGCCGTTTACCAGGTCCTCAGGCGAGCCAACCCCCATCAGGTAGCGAGGTTTATCAACCGCAAGAATGGGATCCACGACCTCTAAGATGGCGTGCATGTCGTCTTTGCTTTCGCCAACCGATAATCCCCCAATCGCATGTCCCGGAAAACCGAGTGACTGGATGAACTCTGCAGATTGGGCGCGCAGATCAGGGAAGATCCCGCCTTGGATAATCCCAAACATTGTCTGATCAGTCCGAGTTTTGGCCGCCAGGCAGCGTTCAGCCCATGCATGCGTGCGAGCCATGGCTTGCTCATTATAAGTCCGATCATGGGCAGGGGCGCATTCATCAAAGGCCATGATGATATCGGCCCCCAGATTCTCCTGTATGGCGATCGATCGTTCGGGTGTAAATCGATGCAAAGAGCCGTCTATATGGCTTTTAAAGGTGACCCCATTTTGGTCTATTGTGCGCGTTCCGGAGAGAGAAAAGACCTGGTAACCGCCCGAATCGGTCAAAATGGGGCCTGACCAGTTCATAAAGTTGTGCAACCCCCCGAGTTCGGAGACCAGCTCATCGCCCGGCCGCAGATAAAGATGGTAAGTGTTGGCGAGGACTAAACTGGCGTTTACTTCACTTAACTGGGCAGGTGTAACAGCCTTGACTGTGGCCTGGGTTCCAACAGGGGCAAAGACCGGGGTTGCAATCTCCCCATGGGGGGTATGCAATATGCCTGCCCGTGCCCGGCCTTGGCGGGCGATTAGTTCAAACCAGAAAGAATTCATCAGAACATATACGTGAGTCTAAGCGTAAGTTTTGGGTTGATTGCCATAGGGCAATTCGCCTAAATGAGCAAACCGCTGAAAGTATTTTGACTAACAAGCTGCCAGAATAGTGGGTTGCCAAAGTAATAAGCAATCCATCTCGATAAATCCAGAATTAATTAAGGCAAATCATATGGATACCACGCTGGGAGATTATACCTTTATTAATGTTCTTTAAGAATTTCAGCGCTTGATCGGAAGTACAAAATATTTCCAATTTGTTTTGGGTTGTGGAAAAATTTGGGCGTACGCTTATTTTTGTTCACAACCCATCAACGATTATTGCGTGCTGTTGTTCAGTCAAACCAGGAAAATTCTAAATCCTGATAACCCTGAAAGTCGGTTCATAAACCCTAGGCGTTGAATGATATAATTTTCAAACTTTTCATGACTCGCTATCGCAGTCAGCCCCAACAAGGGGAACATCGATCAAAAACGTTCAGGAGAGAAATTAATGCCGTTCATGAATTTACCCGGACCCAAGGCCCGGGCCTTGATAAAGCGAGATCAATCGGTCATTTCGCCTTCATACCCACGCGGTTACCCATTTGTGATGGATTATGGCCGTGGGACTGAAGTTTGGGATGTCGACAATAACCGATTTCTTGATTTCGCGGCCGGGATCGCAGTTGTATCTACTGGACACAGTCATCCTGTCGTGGTCAAGGCAATTCAAGAGCAAGTCGAGAAATTTATCCACATTTCTTCGGATTTCTACCATAGTAAATGGGTAGAGCTGGGTGAAAAGGTGAACGAAATCGCACCTTTTATGGATAATGCGATTTCATTCATGACCAACTCTGGAACTGAAAGTGTTGAGTCAGCCATTAAATTGGCTCGCCATTATACTGGACGAACACAATTTATTGGATTTCTCGGGGCTTTCCACGGCCGTACAATGGGCTCGGTGACATTTACTGCCAGCAAACCAATCTATCATCGGGACTTTTTCCCACTGATGAACGGTGTTGTCCATGCCCCTTTCCCAGATCCATACCGCCCGCTGCTTCACAGCTTGCCTGGGGAAGATTATGGTGCAACCATAATCCGTTATATTGAAGAACAAATTCTTGGCCATCTACTGCCAGCAGATAACGTGGCAGGCATCTTGGTAGAGCCGATACAGGGAGAAGGTGGCTACGTCATACCTTCGCCAGGATTTTTTCCAGGACTGCGAGAATTATGCGATCGCCATGGCATCTTGTTGATTGTGGATGAGGTACAATCCGGTATGGGCCGTACGGGAAAGTGGTGGGCGATTGAACATTTCGATGTCGAACCCGACATTGTGTGTGCAGCAAAAGGTATCGCCTCGGGTATGCCTCTGGGTGTTATGTTCGCGAAAGAGCATATTGTTAATTGGTCTAAAGGCGCTCATGGAAATACATACGGTGGCAACCCGGTCGCTTGTGCCGCGGCATTGGCGACCATAGAACTGATTGAGAACCAGTATATGCAAAACGCTGTGGATATGGGCGAATATACGATCAATGCCCTTCGCTCAATGATGGTCTATCATCCCTCGATGGGTGATGTGCGTGGTAAAGGCCTGATGATTGGAATTGAGTTCGTAAAGGATCATCAAACGAAGGAACCGGCAGAGAAGTTGCGGGACCGTATTGTCGATCTGGCTTTTACCCATGGCTTGCTATTGTTGGGTTGCGGTAAAAGTGTTATCCGCATTGCTCCACCCTTGAGTGTAACTCGGGAAGAGATCGATGAAGCGCTTTCTATCCTTAATGAGGTCATAACGATCTGCGAAAGCGAGGCGATACGCGTTGTTGCCTGATTTCCGAGTTCGCCAGCGTGATTATTTGCTGGAGATAACGCGTGCCATCACCCAGGAATTGGATCTGGATAAGCTCCTGGAACGCATATTAAATATCTCTGTCGAAATGCTGGCAGGACAGGCAGGCTTAATCGCTCTGCGTGAAGAGCAGGGGGGCTGGATTGTGGGAGCATCCCATGGCATCCCCCCTGCATTCTTGCGCTATCTCGAGCCGTTACTGGCTCAGATACCTGAGCACGAAGAACCAGCACGATTCGAACTCGCCGAGATCAATCGATTGCTGCAGAGCCTCACGCGTGCAACTAGCCTGGGTTTACTGACAGGGGTCGCGCTGCCGATGCTGGCTCGCAAGCGCGTTGTGGGGGTTATTTTTATCTTCCGAAATTACCAGGGTGTGTTTTCCGCCAACGATCGGGCCCTCCTGCAGAGCTTTGCAGATCAGGCTGCCATCGCGGTTCACAATGCCCAACTTTATACACAGGTCTCTCATGAAAAACGCCGGATGGATGCATTATTGGATTCAGCCGCGGATGGGATATTTATTCTGCGCTACGATCACACCATCGAACATTGCAATCCAGCTTTCGCCCGAATGCTTGATGAACCTGTGGAAAAAATCCTTGAAAAAGAGCATCAAGAAGTTGTTCGCTGGCGAAAACATGACGGTGTGACGCTGGAGGATGCTGAGGCCGGCGGTTGGCCACTGACACCGAATGCCAATCTTTATGTGGAAGGTGACCTTGAACGCAGGTCCAACGGAACTTTGCCGGTTGGGATAACGTATGCCCCGCTCGTTTCTGCTGAAGGTAATCTGGTGAATATTATCGGGTCAGTACGCGATATTACCCGCTTCAGAGAAGCTGAAGAGTTAAAAAGTACGTTCATATCTGTAGTCAGCCATGAATTAAAGACCCCGGTTGCCCTGATTAAGGGCTATGTCAGCACCTTGCGGCGTGAAGATGCGACCTGGGATCGAGAAATTGTTGCCGACAGCCTTGCTGTGATCGAAGAAGAGGCAGATCATCTAACTGAATTGATTGAAAACCTGCTGGACGCTTCCCGATTACAGGCAGGCGCCCTTTCAATCACTCGCTCTGACGTAGATTTAAACTTGCTCGCCCGCCGGATCGCTTCTCGTCTTTCTACCCAATCCGAGATTCATGATATTGTGGTTGATTTTTCAGCCGATTTCCCTATTGTGTTTGCCGATGAGGATCGGCTGACGCAGGTCTTTACGAATCTAATCTCGAATGCAATAAAATATTCGCCGAATGGTGGGGAAATCCGGGTTGAAGGAAAAATCAGGCCTCGCCAGGTGATTGTATGCGTAACGGACGAAGGTCCTGGGATTGCTGCCCGTGATATCCCATTTATTTTCGATCGTTTTTATCGCTCGTCTGAAGCCTCTCGAAAAACAAAAGGGGCTGGGTTGGGGCTTTATCTGGCGCGGGCCGTAGTTGAGGCGCATGGCGGACGGATCTGGGTTGATCCCAAACCTGGTGCAGGCGCTCGAATATGCTTCTCCTTGCAAAGAGACGATCAGCGCTAGTGCGGCCAGCTTGGAAAACCAGGGACGGGGCGATAAATATACAAGTATGAGTGGGTGTTCCCACGTTCATACCCTTATATCTGGCAATCGCCCAAGAGAATTCTGAAGAACTCCCACTAAACCAGTAAAAGAGTTGATGGGGTTGTAGTATTATTAGCTTGGATGCGCAGCTTGTTATTTTGCGCAACCACAATTTAAAACAAGCATAACTGCTCAATTTGAGGATGAGATGAATGGCAAACTCTCTTCAAGTACGAGCAGTGACAAACTATCAATGAATTGGAGAGTTTAATGCCCAAAACGATGATTAATTGTCCAAACTGCCGCCAACCCGTTTCAGTGGAGGTAGAGCAACTTTTTGACCAGGGATTCGATCCAAGCGCAAAACAGCGATTATTATCAGGGGCATTTAACCTGGTTCAGTGCCCACATTGTGGTTACCAGGGCAATCTGGCGACCCCGATTGTATATCACGATCCTGCTAAAGAGTTGTTAATGACCTTTGTTCCAGCAGAAATTGGCTTGCCTCGTAATGAGCAGGAGAAAGTGATCGGATCAATGATCAACCAGGTTATCAATAACCTGCCGCAGGAAAAGCGTAAAGCCTATCTGCTTCAGCCCCAGAGCGCGCTGACAGTTAAAGGGTTGATTGAGCGGATCCTGGAGAAAGATGGTATTACTCATGAGATGATCGAGGCTCAGCAAAAACGCCTTAACTTGATTCAGCGATTGATGACTGCTTCTCAAGATGTGCTCGAAGAAATCGCAAATCAGGAAGATCGAATCATCGACGCCGAATTTTTTGGGCTGCTTCGCCGTTTGGTTGAGGCTTCGATGATGAACGGTGACCGCGAATCGGCCCAGGCATTGGCCGAACTTCAGCAAAAATTGATGCCAATAACTACATTCGGCCGAGAATTACAATCTCAATCCAGAGAAGTGGAAGCGGCCGTAGCAGAACTTCGATCTGCCGGTGATGGTTTGACCCGCGAAAAATTGCTAGCCCTGATTGAAAATGCCCCCAATGAGGCGCGTTTGAACGCTTACGCCAGCCTGGCGAGACCGGCTCTGGATTATAGCTTCTTCCAACTGCTTAGCGATAAAATTGAACGGGCGCGAGGCGATGGCCGAACGCGTCTGGTCGAACTGCGCACTAGGCTGCTGGAGCTCACCAGTCAAATTGATCAACAAATGAAAGAGCGGGCAAATACAGCTCGCATACTGTTGGATGAAGTCCTGAACTCCGAAAACATCGAAGAGTCTGTACTGGCGAATTTGTCCGCAATCGACGAGTTCTTTGTCCAAGAATTGAACTCGGCAATGGAAGCATCAAGGGGCAAGGGTGATCTGGATCAGATAAGCAAATTACAGCAAGTGGTCAACGTGCTCGAGCAGATGAGTGCTGCTCCGCCGGAAGTTGCTTTGATTGAAGAGCTGCTGGATGCGCCGGATGATGCCGGGTTGGATCAATTGCTTGCAGAACACCAGGATGAGATCACCCCCGATTTTATCTCAGCCTTGGCAAACGTCATGGGTCAGGTCGAAGCAGGCGATGATAAAGAGTTTGCCCAAAAAGTACAGAATGTTTATCGCAAAGCGCTGCGTTATTCCATGCAGAAGAATTTTGGCGGATAAGTGGTCTTCGCCAGGCTTGCGATCCAATTTGGAATATAAGGGCTGTCCAAGATGTTCTTTTTGGACAGCCCTTCCTCAGCCGAGTAAACATGGCTTGCGGTTATGGTGGATGGCTTAACTCTTCATGGCAGGGTTTTCCAGCCTGAGGCCGTGACCGCGCACAGTAATAATATAGCTGTGGTCCGGATCAATGCTTGTAAGCCTGTCCCGTAGCCTTCGCACCAGGGCATCCAGCGCCTGTTCGGAAACTTCCACAGCTTGTTCTTTGCCCCAGACCTGCGCAATCAAGTCTTGACGAGTAACTACTTTTTCTTGCTGTTCGTAAAGAAGTTCAAGCAAGCGGAACTGCGATACTGATAGAGGCGGTAATACTTCTTGTTGGTTTACCCATACCCGCCGGGAGCGTTTTTCCAACTTCATGCGCCTGGGAAGGTCTGAAGGCGAAATTGGTTGGTTGGCCAAGGCTGCGAAATCGAACTCATTGATATCCAAGGGTACTGTTGCATCGGAATTTAGGAAGATAAATTGTTGCGCGAGAGCGATTTGAACAACATCGCCATCCTGAAGAGGGATTGATCCGTGCAGGGGCATGCCGTTGTGGTGGGTGCCATTTTTGCTGCCCAAATCTTCCAGAAGTATCTGGTTGCCAGAGGGTACAAGCTTGGCATGTTGGCGTGATACTTGCCGGTCCGAAATGACAATATCACAGAGGGTCTCTCGACCTAACACGAGCGGCCCATGCACCGGCCAACGCTGGCCGTTCAAAGGTCCAGTTTGGGCAACCAATACGGGAACTTCTTCGCTGTTTTGCTCCATCTCTTACCCTCCACAGGTATAATAACATAAATCGCCGCTATGGAATCGCCCTATGAATACGCTGCTTAATAAGCAAAGCGGGTGTATTTGCCGTGCAATCTGGCGCGCAGTGCCTGCTATGAACCAACCGAGAATTCTGTAATGCCGACCCCTCTGAAAGCCGGCGAAATTTTACGCGGCCGTTATCGCGTTAGCCGGATAATTGGGCAAGGAGGCATGGGCAGCATATACTTGGCAGACGATATGCGTCTGGAAGGCAGGCTTTGCGCGCTAAAAGAGGTTGAACACGATCGAAGTGTACCGCCTGAAATGTTAAAGCAGGCCAGAGAGCAATTTCTGCGTGAAGCCACTGTTCTGGCCAGACTCGATCATCCAAATCTACCCAAAGTTTCCGACTTCTTCTCCATTGGAGGGCGAGATTACCTGGTAATGGACTTTGTGCCGGGAAAAGATCTGCGCACATTAATGCTGGAAGCTCGTCAACGAGGGGATTTTCTCTCAGAACGTGAAGTCCTGAGTTGGGCCAACCAGTTGGCCGATGCGCTGACTTATCTCCACATTCAAGACCCGCCGATATTACACCGAGATATCAAACCAAGCAATTTAAAGCTTACACCAAGAGGGTTGCTCAAACTGGTCGATTTTGGCTTAGTGAAGATTCTGGCATCTGATGAAATGACCGTGACGGTATTGCAGGGACGCGGCACCGCACTCTATACTCCCCTGGAGCAATATGGTGGTGACTCGGGCCACACCGATGGGCGCAGTGATGTCTACGCCTTTGGAGCGACCCTGTATCATCTTTTGACCAATCATGCACCCACTGAAGCTCGAGAACGGTTTCTCAATCCGGGAAATCTGCCGCCTATCCGGCAATTTAACCCGAACGTAAGTCTGCGAACCGAGAGAGCCATTTTATGGGCAATGAATTTGCACCCTGATGAAAGACCTCAAAGCATTGAAGCCTTTCGCCAGGCGCTCCTGGGAGCCTGGGACCCGATCACCAGGCCGCGCGCGCCTCTGCCGACACCTACCCTTGCCGATCTGGTGTCATCACCCATCGAGCGGATTTTGGTTTTTTTGGCAGCCGGGCTGTTACTCGTTAGCCTGGCGGTGACGTTGATCCGCTGAAGCATAGCCTACACAATCCTGACCGTTTGAAAAGATTTAATTCTTAAAATTCTTGCCAGGATTTAGCTGCCGCCAGCCCCAGGCAAGCAATAATCCAAGTGCTGCCCCAATCAGGGTGGAGAAGAAGACACCCCGAGAGATAGACCCGATTAGTAAAATCTCACTGCCGGGCATCTTCATTGCCATATAGCTATATGTGGTAAGCCCGCCAATGAATGCCAGGAAACCACCGCGCACACCCCAACGCACTTGACCAACCAGGGCAGCCAGGCGATAAAACGACCAGGCAATCCCTCCTGCAACCAGTAAAGCGATGAACCAGTCCCCTAGATCGGGACGAGTATTTAAAGGCAGCGGTGTGGTTTCAATAGGGACGGGCGTTTCAGTCGGCGTTGGGCTGGGCTCGGAGGTTGGTGTAGGTTGTACGGTTGGGGTTTCTGGGATCGCTTCCCCGTTTGGGACGGCTACATCAAATCTGAGCTTCGCCGATTGTTTGGCAGGCTCACTTTCTACCCGAATTTCGAGCGGACCAAAATTCGCAACATTGTAGGTTGTTCGAGCAATACCGCCTACTGTTGTTTCAACTACCTGCGTTTCCAAGCCGCCCTGATTAAAAATGAAGCTGACCGGCGTGCCATCTGGGACCCGATGTCCGTTGTTATCTGCAATAATTCCGGTTCGAAGGGCAATAACTTCACCAACTCGATATTCCGGAGGCGGCACAGGTTCAGGCGTGATTCCTTCCTCTGATGCTTCGGGTTCGGGTAGATCCAGCTCTAATGGAATGACTTGTTCTGGATCAGGGAATAAAGCTCGGTTGAGATCGTATACTCCTGGCACTGTTACAGGTAAAGCTCCGACTGCTCTAATTTCCCCAAATAATAAATAACTCGCCAGATCTATGAACTGTGGGGCCTTACTGTAGAGGCTGTAATAAGCAGTGAGCTTGGTGATGTTGGTTGCATCCAGATAATAGGGGGCGTTGAATGCGAATACGACTACCCGTTTTTGCAAGAACAGATCCGGGCGTTCAGACAGAAATTCACTGAGCGTTTGATAAGAAGGATAATTATTGCTGGCATTTAGCATCGCGAATACAACCCAATGCGCCTGCCTCAAATCTTTCAAGATGAGCAAATCCTCATTGGGAGCATCCAGGAGTTCCTGCAAATCCGAGAGGGAATACGACGATAGATTCCTGCCAGACACCTGCCCGCCGGTTGTAGGTCCATAACGACGCAGCACCGCTTCTTCAATTGCATCCATCTGGATGGGAGTGGTGGGTTGGCAATCTGGACAGGCTTGTACCTGGCGGGTATCGCTGATAAATACGATTCGGTCATTCTGGTTAGGCGGGTCGGGGGCTTGGTCGTCAAGTTCTGCTTGCGATGGGCTGATTAGAGTGGCTGCATCTCTGGCTACTTCGAAAACCACTTGATTACCCTGGCCAATTTGGTTAAGCTGGTTGGAACTGGGAAGAACCCGCCCGAGGAGAAATTCCGGATAGAGCTTGAACTTTAAGGATAGAATCCGCAACACAGAAGCATCCACTCTCTGGGCAAAGGCGGGGTCTTCTCGGTATTTCTGAGCGAAAAAGGCTAGCGTTCGCAGGGTTTCCGCGTACGAATCGGAAGACTCAGAAGTTGAGAAATCGGCAGCATATAACAGATCGTTTCCAGCCAGGAAAGCATTTAATGTTACTCGGCGTGGGTCAAAGGTTTGGCTGGTGAGATCATAGAATCGCCGGATGGCCTGGCTGCCAAGGTTATCACTGATCATCACGCCGCCGTTATTTCTCCACGCTGCAATCGGAGCCAGCTCCATCAAGGAGTTGAACGCTTGCGGGTCCAGACTAACAGGTCGGGTTGTGGCCCGAATATTTCCCTGAAAGCCCTGATAGCGTATGTGGGAAGTGAGCAGTGCATCCGTTGTGCTCTCTGGGCTGCCGGCATTGCCGGTAGAGGTAAAAAATGGCTGCAGCTCAAAACTTTGCAACTGCTCCAGTGATTTGCGGACTGTGGACACTTCTTCTTCAGGCAAGCGATCTGAGCCACCCTGACCCGGAAAATGCTTGGCCACAACCACCATTTTCCCCTGGCTGCCCTGGTGAACGCCAGCGATATAGGCGCTGGCCATCTCGCTCACCCAATAGGGATCTCCCCCGAAGGTGCGGGTACCAAGGTCATTGAGACCTTCCACATGGGGAGTCTCTAATATATCCAAAGAGGGTCCAATTAACATGTTAAAGCCTAGGGCAGTTAACTCCTGTCCCAGGACGCTGCCCACTTGAGCTGCCAGATCGGGCTTCCAGCTCGCGCCAATCGCCATCTCATTCGGTAAGGGAGTCAACCCAGTCAGGATCTGGTCATAAGGGTAGCCGTCACCTTCTTGAGGAATGGCGATAAAGAGTGGGATAAAACTTGGTGAGAAACGGGTACCTCCAACCGGATCGGTCATGATCCGCTGAGACGCGGCCCAGCGATCCATCTGAAGCTTGCGGTTCATATTGAGGGTTTGATTGAGAACTGAACCTTCTGTGACAAAATTACCATGCGCAGCCAGGAATACTACCCCTCCGATATGCTGATTACTAACCAGATCGAAGATGTTTGAGCCTTCTTCAACCCCCGTACCCTCCATGGTAATTAAGAACAATTGCCCGACCTTCTCTTCAGGGGTGAGCCTTTGCATGAGCTGGTCCGCTTTCTCCTGAGCCGTAGGAGATGTCTGTCGTACGGGAGAAGCCCAGGCTATTCCGAAGCTGCTCGTGGCGAGCGCGCAGACCATCAAAAGCTGACAAATAAACCTGATGGAGAACTTATTGTGCCCGGAATTTCGTTGATTTTGTCGAGTAATTGAGAACGCTCCCATATCAAATAGTAACTTGATTTTCAGGCGGACGGCGATTGTTGATTATTCTCGGCCTCAATAATTTCATGCAGCAGTTGACGGCGTGCAGCTCCGCTCAGGGACTCCAGGCTACGAATACCTAGTGGATCGATAACTTCTCTCAACAGGCGGATTTCTTCCAATGATGGTAGTGGAGTTTCGTGAACATCTGGGGATAACTCCAGCTCAAATCCGGTTTTTGCCTGGATGCGAGTGATATCGACTCCGGGATGGTAGCTCGTGAGCCGCATTCTACCATGAGCAAAATCGAATTGGCCGAGATCAGAAACGAGATAGACTGGACCGGAACCCCGTCGTCGGGCCGGATGATGACCTAGACCGGATAAGAAGTCCAGCTCGGGCACAAAAGTCACTCTCGAATGCCGGGGCACATACAGATGAATATCGTCGATGAATGTTGTGACATCCGGAATGCCTCCGGAACCAGGCAATCTCAACCGCGGCTTGTCATAATCCTTGCCAAAAGCGATATTATTAAAATTACCCCAGGCATCGATCTGTCCAGGGCGGAAAAACTCCTTGGGGCGTAATACGGGCAGCACATCTGCCGCTGCTCGAACAAACCCGACGTTGGTCATCGAACGGTCCAACCACAGGCTTTCGATCCGGGATAGGCTCATTGGTGCAGGTTGACGGCACATTCCCTGTCCAATTGCGGATGCAAAGTATAGATGCGGGGCATGGGTGTAGCGTGCCAATAAGTAGCCAGCCGTTACCAACGGGGTTGCCAATCCTTGTGCAACTGCTTCACCGTCTTTAATTTGGCGGGAGATGCAAACCGCCATGATTTCATCTGCAGTAATATTGATCATATTTGGATACCAATCTTCAGATATTTGTTTTATGCCAGGCCATTGAGAAACCCCTGGCGTCGTAAAATGCTTGTGGAGTGGACCATCTCTGTGGGTCACATTGGACCAAAGACTGAAAACTATACAGCATTGACAATTTGGGCATGGACCTCAGGTTGGATATTCCCGCCAGTCAAGATAATAACACTGGGACGTATAGCCACCCTATTGGTGAGGATTGCTGCAAGCGTCACGGCAGCAGAACCTTCAATTTGCTCATGATATCGTTTCCAAGCATAAGCAATCGCTAGCCGAATGTCTTTTTCGGAGACTAACAAAAATTCATCGACCCAGCGTTTGACGATCGAAACGGTCAGAGAGTTTTGTTCAACCGGTCCGGCTAACCCGTCAGCCAGACTGGGCAGTTCTTGAACATTGGCTTGCGAACCTGTGTGAAAGATGCTGTGAAAAAAAGGGGAGGCCTCCGATTGGACAGCAATTAAGCGAGGCTTGGATTGAGATTTACGCCCATTATCCTGATCAGGATAATAGGCATCTATCGCCTTCCCAATGCCAGAGATCAGCCCGCCGCCGCCAACCGGGACCAGCCAGGCCGATTCGGGAGTGCTAGGCAGTGACTGAAGAAGTTCCAATCCAAGGGTCCCTTGCCCGGCGATTATCTGACCATCGTTATAAGGTGAGATCCAGGTCGCGCCATGTTCGGCAGCGTATGCCAGGCCTGCTTTTTCAGCTTCTCCATAGCCGCCGGGAACTATTCGGACCTCCGCACCAAGTTTTTCCATAGCGGCAATTTTAGCAGGCACGGCATGTTCTGAAACAAAGATGATCGCTTTAGTAGCTACGATTTGACTGGCGAGTGCAACTCCCTGGCCGTGATTGCCGGCAGAGGCTGCAACCAGCCCCCGGTCCCTCTCCCAGCCCTCCAAACATAAGACTTTGTTGATTGCGCCGCGCGCCTTAAACGAACCTGTTACTTGATGGTTTTCCCATTTCAGATATACGTCGTTATTCGGGTCATAAGTCAACGGCGTTTTCTGAATATAAGGGGCAATTCTCTCGGCGGCTTCTTCCAGCCAGGTATATGGGATCATGAGTGTTTCTGAGTTGCTCCGTGGAACAATCAATTAAATTATTGGGTTTAATCGTTCAAGGGGTGTCGGATGATTGGCGGTTTTCTGCAAGCACCTGCTTAGCCAGGATTGGATCATCGGTAAAGATGCCGTCCACTCCCCAGGCAAAAAACTGCCGCATCTGCTGTTCTGCGTTGACGGTATATACATGCACCCGGCAGTTCCTTTGATGGATTTTACGAATCAATTCCTCGGTTAGATCGGATGCTTCCAGGTGCATAGCCTGATAACCAACCAGCCTTCCGGGCCAAGATCGAGCCCAGGTTCCACTCTTGCCCGGTAAAGCGAGCAAGCCAACCGGTGATTTCTTCAGCAGGCGTTTGATACGGATCAGTGCAAGGGGATTGAATGATGAAAATAATATCCGTTTATCAAGTTTATGGCGAAGAACGATGTGTGCAATCGTTTCCGCCAGATTATCCAGAGGGCTGGTGTAATTGGTCAGTTCCACGTTGATAAATATTCGATGTCCAACCGTTTCAAAGACTTCATCTAACGTTGGGATCTGCTGGCTCCGAAAACCAAAATCGAAATGACTGCCTGCATCCAATTTCTGTAGTTCTGCCAGGCTCATCTGGCGAACAACTCCGTTCACTCCCGTTGTGCGGTTGACGGTTGGATCGTGGATTACAACAACCTGTCCATCCGCTGTTAGCTTGGCATCCAATTCAATGGCGTCCGCACCCTGGCGGATTGCCATTTCAAATGCGGCGAGCGTATTTTCCGGCGCATAAGCGCTTGAACCACGATGTGCAAATATCGTCGGGCGAGGTAGATTGGTGAACATCAGAGTTCCACAAAGTATGACTCGGCAGCCCGGTCCAGCAATTCAACAGTCATGGCTGGCTCTATGTTCAGGAAACGGGCAATATCAAGGAGTTGATCGCATAGATCGCGAGGATGATTGGCGCGTAGTTTACGACCGCGTTTGATATACCATTCTTGCAAAACGTAAGCCAATCCTTGGTTGCTGAAAGGGATCCGTTTGGTGTGGGCTACCCGGCGAAAAATCTCACGATAATTATCGTATGTTGGATCGCCGATCTCAATTTTGTGCCTCAACCGGCGTAGAAAAGCTTCATCGACCAGGTCTTTGGGAGGCAAGTTGGTTGAGAAAACAACCATCACATCGAAAGGTATTTCTATTTTGCGCCCGGTATGCAGAGTAAGATAATCGATTCGATTCTCTAAGGGGACAATCCAGCGATTCAATAAATCACGCGGTCGAACTAATTGGCGGCCAAAGTCATCGATTAATAAAATCCCCCCATTTGCTTTAACTTGAAATGGAGCTTCATAGAATTTATTGGTGTCGTCGAAGACCAGATCCAGGCCTTCCAGGGTAAGCTCGCCACCAACGATAATGAATGGGCGCTTGATATGTACCCAGCGGGGGTCCCGTCGTTGGCTGATGCGTAATGCACCGGTGCCGCGCGGTTCAGAATCTTCAATTGGCGAAAGTTGGTGATTGACAGAATCATACAGCTTGACCACCTGGCCATCGACATAAATTGAATAGGGAATATACATGCTCTCGCTAAGTATCATACTTCCCATCGCTCGAGCGATGCTGGTTTTCCCGTTGCCTGGGGGTCCATACAGGAAAATAGATGTACCAGAATTTACCGCCGGCCCAATTCTCTGGATCGTCTTTTCCGTCAGAATGAGGCTGGAGAGCGCCTGGCGTAGCTGGCTGGTTGTTATGATCGAGTCGCCGCGGCTTTGTGCAATGATCGAGTTATTGTAATCTTGCAGTGGCACTGGGGCGGGACCCGCGTACTGACTGCGTTCAAGCGCCTCTCTGGCCCTTTCAATGCCCGCGCCAGTAATTGCATATTGATACGATCCCTCCCCAAGACCAATTTGTTGGGTAGAGCGCACCTCGATCAATTTTTCTCTTTTGAGCGTTTCCAACATCTGATCAACAATGCCAGCAAACGGCAGAGCAATCTCTTCTGCTATTTTAAATCCGCTCACATATCCCTGAAAGTAGAAGATTTTCATAATTAAGTCTTGCAGCCATAGCTGTGAAAGACCTGTATCATCAATCGAACGGATTGGCGGAGGTAGAAAAGGGTGTGAGTGGGGACTGTCGGCTAATTTGGTCCAGGGATTTGAGCGGGTGGAGCTCATTAGGCATTCTCCTGCAGATCGCATCCATGTCATTCGATACTATTGGGTATGGTGAAAATTATAGCACGCAGTTTCTCCATATCCCACTCCAACATTTAGGCTGTGAGTAAAAAATCATCTTCACATAGACTTCCCACCCCAGGATTTCCCAAAGACCCAGAATTAAAGTGCCCAATTTGGGGTCAAGTACAGGTATAATTTTTGGCATGAAACTCACCGTAATTATTCCAGCTTATAACGAGCGAAAAACGATCAAAGAGATTATTAGCCGCGTTGAGGAGATGAACCTGGCAGATGAGATCTTGATCGTTGATGACGGTTCTGTAGATGGAACACGTGAATTACTGAAAGAAGTGGATGGTCAGGGTTCCGCCCGTGTGATCTTACACGAGCGCAATCAGGGCAAAGGCGCAGCAGTGGTTACCGGGATACGGAATGCCAGTGGTGATGTGCTCTTGATCCAGGATGCAGATCTAGAATATGATCCGCGCGAATATCCGACTTTATTAAAACCGATTCAGGAAGGCCTTGCAGATGTAGTTTACGGTTCACGTTTCCTGGGAGCCCCCCACCGCACAACACTGTTTTGGCATATGGTAGCCAATAAGTTATTGACTTTATTGACGAATATACTCTACAACAATATTCTTACGGATATGGAAACTGGCTATAAGGTTTTCAGGCGCGAAGTTGTTGAAAATATGACGATCCATGCCAGGCGTTTTGATTTCGAACCGGAATTTACAGCCAAGATCTTGAAAAAGAAAGTCCGGATATTTGAGGTGCCGATCAGTTTTAACCCACGGGATTATTCGGAAGGTAAGAAAATTAAGCTGTCGGATGCCTTCGTTGCTGTCTGGACTTTGATCAAATACCGTTTCGTTGATTAAAACAGGTTTTTAGCACCCACTATCCGCTCCCTTGCCGGTTCAATCCGGTATTGCGGTTGGTTTAATATCCCGCACATTCAGCTGCAGGGATATTCGTCCATTATATTCATTCCGTTCGAACGTATAAAGAATATCCACCTTGGGAGGTATATTTTCGTGCCAGTGACCCTGGCGAAATGCTATTGCATCGAAATGTATGCGCCCATCGGTTAAAGTCAGCTTCAAGTGTGAGTTATCCTTGCCAACAGTTCGGTTGGAAGCCACCCTCAAGTCGCGCGAAACAAATACGGCCTGGCGGTTTCCATATCCAGTTGGCTGCAGCCAATCCAGATGTTCGAGGATTTCAGGCCGAAGGTCAACCAGGGGGATTTCCATATCGGCAACCAGAGTCGGTCTGAGCTCAAGTGGGCTTAAGTGGTCCTGGGCTAACGATTTAAGCCGTTGCACCAACTCGGGCACATATTCATTGCGGACGGTAAAGCCTGCGGCTGCCGCGTGGCCACCATGCCGAACAAGCAGATCAGCACACTGATCTAAGGCGTCGGTAATATGAAACTCCTTGATGCTTCGGCACGAGCCGCGGGTGAAATCATCACCCTGCTGCGCGACGATTGCTGGGCGGTAATACTGATCTGTCAGGCGCGAAGCAGCCAGTCCGACAACACCCGGATTAAACTCTGGATCGATTGCAAATAGCAGCAAGGCATCCGGGTCGTCGGCGAAAGCCAGCACTTCTGCTCTGGCCTGTGTATCACGCGTGATCTGCTGCCTATCTCGATTCTGAATCTCAAGTTCCTGTGCCAATCTTCCTGCCTCAAAAAGATCTTTCGTTAACAGGAGATTCAAGGAGGCCTGTGCAGAATCCAGCCGGCCTGCGGCGTTCAAACGTGGCCCGAGCCCAAATCCAATATCACTTGCATTGATTTGGCGTGGATTAATACCCGCCACTCCCATCAAAGCCAGCAGCCCCTGGCGTACAGGTTGGCGCATGCGATGCAAACCGGAGCGCACCAGCGCTCGATTTTCACCGATTAGCGGAGCCAGATCGGCGACTGTGCCCAGCGCTACCAAGTCCAGATAGGCTAGAGACGGATTCCCGGGATTTTCCAGACTGCCCAGGTCTTCGTCAAGTAGTGCAGAGGCAAGTTTATAAGCCAGACCAACGCCAGCCAGATCCTTCTCAGGGTAGCTGTCGCCGGATTGCTTTGGGTTGATAATTGCGACTGCATCTGGGAGTTCCGGAAGAGGGTGGTGATGGTCGCTGACAATCAAATCGAGGCCGACCCGGCGGGCATAAACCGCCTCTTCCAGTGAGCGGATCCCACAATCAACCGTCACAACCAGCTTGACTCCGTCTGCTCTGAGAGCTTCCAACGCTTCCTTGTTAACCCCGTAACCTTCATCAAACCGGTTCGGAATGTAAGGAATAACCTGGGCGTTCAATGATTGAAGCGCCTGAGTGAGCAATGCGGTAGCCGTGACACCGTCAGCGTCGTAGTCCCCGTACACAGCAATTTGTTCGTTTTGCCGAATCGCAAACCTGATTCGATCAACCGCACTCGCAACCCCCAACATATTATACGGATGGGTGCCATCTGGCGATCGAGCTTCTAAAAATTCTCTCGCCTTTTCGTGCGTCGTACAATCCCGGTTATACAGGATTTGACGCATGACAGGGTGATAACCTGCCAGATTTTTTTCAGCTTCGGCTGAAAGGCGCGTTTCAATATGCCAGTGTTTGGTTATAGGTTGCATGGAGTATCATTCTTTTGGGCTGCCAGGATAAGTATCGCGAACCAGCGCCAGGGCACCCATCAAACCGGCCTCATCACCAAGTTCTGCAGTCTTCAAGCTGAGATGGTCAATATATTCTTTGCAGAGAACGTGTTCGCACATTGCAGCCCGCATGGGTTCCAGAAGCAGCGATCCACTCTGAGAGACACCGCCTCCAATAAGCACTATTGATGGATTGAATATGTGTAAGTAGTCCGCTAATGCCTGACCGATAAATGTGCCAGAACGGGCCAAGGCCGCGATAGCCAGCTGATCCCCTTGTTGGGCCGCCTGAGTAACCAGCTTGGTTGTCATGGGTTGATCGGGAGGCAATATAGAGAATGCGCCTTGGGAAAGCTCCTGTTCTACCCACTGGGCGATAGCTGTGCCCGATGCCACAGCTTCGAGATGTCCGCGTTGACCACAGCTACACAAAGGACCATCAAGCTGCACAGTTACGTGACCCAGCTCGGCAGCCAACCCGCGCAGGCCGACAAGCAGTTCATCATCGATAATCACCCCTCCACCTATACCGGTGCTGACAGTAAGGTAGATGAGATGATGGTGGTTCCGTCCGGCCCCATAGCGCCATTCGCCATAGGCAGCCAGATTGGCATCATTTCCGAGGATCACCGGCACTTTAAAGTAGTCTTCGAGCGTTTTTCGAAGTGGCAGATCAGTCCACCCGGCGATATTGGGCGCAGCAATGATAACTCCTTGAAAAGGATCAAGCGGTCCGGGTGCTGCGATTCCAATTGCTGTGACAGTTTCGTCTACCGGCCAGACTGTCTCAATAAGTTGGATCAAGCGCTCTAGTGGTGTCGCGTTTTTATCCTTGGTAGAGATTCGATCCAGCACCGATGGATGGATGTTGTCCTTTGGATAAACTCCAGCTCTAATTTGTGTGCCGCCAACATCAACAGCAATGATTGCACTCATGTGACAAAGTATAGCATACCTTGCCTGCCTCCAGAAACAAGGGGTTTATGGAAAATCCTGTGATGGGGGTACCATCCTAGAGAGATTCTCAAAGCATGGAATTGAGGTCTCGCCCCGAGACGCAGTCCCCCAAAAATTGGAATGCGCTCCTGGCCTCGCCCCGTAGTTGACGACTCTCCCAAAGACTGCTATGATGAATTTGGCATGAACAATGGAAGACGAAATGGAAATCGCGGCGTCAATCCTGGGGCTGCAGGTTTGTTACGCTGGTTAATCCCTGGCCTGGGGGTCAAGCGCTGGTTTATTCTGATTTTTCTGGGGATCACACTGATAGCGGTTGGTTTTGCCGTTATCATCCTGGAAATTTATCGAACCACCCCGGATAGCGCCTGGTGGCTGAATTTGCTCTCGACGGCCTCCTTGCGGTTCTTGCCGCGTCCGGTTCGGGCTGCAATCTTTGGGGGCCTTGGGTTGGGGATGATATTTTTTGGCATTTGGGAATTGAATCGTTCGATCATCTCGCCGTTTCTACGACCTGGACATCGGGTTGTCGATAAACTTATGGAACATCGCCAGCGTGAAAAGGGTCCAAGGATTGTTACAATCGGCGGGGGACATGGTTTGGCAACATTGCTGCGTGGCGTAAAAATGTACTCGCACAATATCACGGCCATTGTGACGGTCGCTGATGATGGGGGCTCTTCAGGTCGGCTTCGGCGGGACCTTGGCATATTACCTCCCGGCGATATTCGCAATTGCCTGGCTGCCCTGTCAAGCGATGAAGCCCTGCTGGGTCAATTGTTTCAATATCGTTTTCCGGACGACCTGGGTGGGTTAGAAGGGCATTCCTTTGGGAATCTATTCATCAGCGCGTTAGCTGAAATTACCGGCAGCTTTGAGGAAGCCGTTGTAGAATCTGGGCGTGTCCTCGCGATCTATGGTCAGGTTATTCCTTCAACCTTGCACGATGTCCGTCTGGTGGCAGATGTAATGCTGCCGCTTGCCGAGAAAGAAGTGAGAGTTGAGGGAGAAAGCCAAATACCCAAGAGCAATGGACGGGTCCAGCGGGTGTGGCTTGAGCCGAACAATCCACCGGCTTTTCCCCAAGCAATTCAAACCATTTTAAGCGCCGATATGATCATCATTGGGCCTGGTAGCTTGTTCACCAGTATTCTGCCTAATTTGATGGTAAGGGATCTCTTTGAGGCCGTACGAGTCAGCCGGGCACTAAAAGTGTATGTCACCAATGTCGCTACCCAGCCCGGGGAAACCGACCATTATACCTGCGGAGATCATATTCGTGCACTGGAAACCCACGTTGGCAGCGGCTTTTTTGATGTTGCTGTTAGCAATAATAAATTTGAGGGAGCGCTGCCTGTCAATGTCGAATGGGTGACAACGGAAGATGATCTCCAAGAAGACTATAATATCTATCAGGCTGATTTGATTGATACCCTGCACCCATGGCGGCACGATGCCGAAAAATTAGCCCAGGTTATTATGGATTTGTATCAAGAACGCACTGGACCTTTGGTAGAATAGGGGGGGTCAAGGGGAGAGAACGGTTGTGGGGTTAAATGCCTGCGCAATCTTGTATCCTTCTGTTTAAGACCGATTACCGAGAAATCAAATGGACCATTGGGAGCCGTAGGGAAAAGTCCTAAAATTGGGAAACCGCGCGTCCGCACGTGCACTCCCCCCAATCTGAAAATTGCCACGGAAATTCCCAAGGATCATATATATCAATTCTGTTGAACTTAGGAGGCTCATTATGTCAGTGAAAGTTGGAATCAATGGTTTTGGCCGTATCGGACGGCAAGTACTAAAAGCAATCCGGGATTATCATCCTGATGAATTGGAAGTAGTTGCCTTCAATGATATTGGCGATTTGCCCACGATGGCCCACCTGTTGAAATACGACTCAAACTATGGTCGTTTCAATGGGACTGTAGAAGTTGCTGAAGACGGAATTGTCGTTGATGGCAAACTGGTGAAAGCATTCAAAGAAACAGACCCGGCTGCGATTCCATGGGGAGATCTGGGTGTTGACATCGTCGTTGAGAGCACTGGTATCTTTACAATCAAAGAGGATGGTGTTAATAAGAAAGGTAAAGCAGTAAAGGGTGCGGCAAACCATATCACGCATGGTGGCGCGAAAAAAGTGATCATTACTGCGCCTGCTCAGGGCGAAGATCTGACCGTGGTTTTAGGTGTGAACGATGAAAAATACGATCCTGCCAACCACCACGTGATCTCTAATGCTTCCTGCACAACCAACGGCCTGGCTCCGGCAATGAAAGTTGTTCACGATAATTTCAGGATCGTGCGCGGTTTCATGACCACGATCCACGCCTATACCAATGACCAGAAAATATTAGATCTGCCACATAGCGATTTGCGCCGGGCTCGCGCGGCTGCAATGAGCATTATTCCGACCTCAACGGGTGCGGCCCGAGCCCTTAAGCTCGTGATCCCCGATTTGGCCGGAAAAATCGATGGCTATGCATTGCGAGTGCCGATCTCAACGGTCTCGATCATTGATGTAACTGTTGAGCTTGAAAAAGCTACCACAACCGAAGCCTTGCGCCAGAGCTTCCGTGATGCGGCAGCCGGCCCAATGAAGGGCATTCTGGCAGCAGTCGACGAGCCCTTGGTCTCCATTGATTACAAAGGCGATCCTTACAGCTCTTCGGTTGATCTGCCTTTCACGATGGTGCTGGGCAAGGATAGCAGTAATTTTGCCAAGATCGTTACCTGGTACGATAATGAGTGGGGTTATTCTGCTCGGACCGCCGACCTGGCGGCCATGCTGGCGAAAAGACTCTAAATTTATATTGTTGAAAATACGATGACCTCGAGTTTGGCCTTATCTTTCTCTGAGGGGAGCCGCCCCGATTTCTGGGATTGAACCTCCGCAGAGAAGGACAAAGGCCAAACTCCAGGTCTCTGAGGTTGGAGGTTGCGATGTTTAATAAGAAGACAATCAGAGATATAGACGTGCGGGGGAAGCGCGTTTTGGTGCGGGTAGATTTCAATGTTCCGATAAAAGATGGGGCTGTGGGTGATGATACTCGCATACAAGCAGCCCTGCCTACATTAAACTATTTACTGGAGCATGGTGCTTCCTTAATCTTATGTTCGCATCTCGGCCGGCCAAAGGGTGAGCCCGATCCAAAATATTCACTGCGACCTGTTGCGGATCATTTAGCCGGTTTGCTTGGGAAACCAATCGCATTTGCCGAATCTTGCATTGGCCCTGTTGCGGAAGATGCCGCGAAAAATCTCAATCCTGGGCAGGTTTTGCTTCTGGAAAATACTCGTTTTATTGTGGGTGAGACGAAAAACGATCCCGATGTGGCTCGCAAGTTAGCATCATTGGCAGACATTTATGTCAATGATGCCTTTGGTTCTGCCCACCGTGCCCATGCCTCCACAGAAGGTGTTACCAAATACCTGCCAGCAGTGGCGGGCTTTTTGCTGGAAAAAGAAATTAAATATCTCGGGCAGGCGATTGCCGATCCTAAGCGCCCCTTCGTTGCAATTCTGGGTGGCGCTAAGATCAGCGATAAAATTGGAGTCATTCGCAATTTGCTATCCAAAGCGGATCAAATATTGATCGGCGGAGGCATGGCCAATACGTTTTTTAAAGCCCAGGGCTATCCGGTTGGTGACTCCCTGGTAGAAGAAGAAGCCCTGGAAACTGCCCGCGAGTTGTTGCGCGAGGGCGGCGAGCACCTCAGGCTGCCCGTTGATGTTGTGATTGCCGACCGTTTTGAGCCGGACGCCGAAAGTAAAGTGATGTCCATGGGCCCTGTAGCAGATGGTTGGCGAATTCTGGATATCGGCCCGCAAACAGTTGCTGCCTACAACAAGACGGTTGCAAGTGCTGGTACAGTTGTCTGGAATGGCCCCATGGGCGTTTTTGAATTTCCTCGCTTTGCAGCGGGCACGGTAGAAGTCGCCCAAGCTGTGGCTGAAAGCAAAGCCACCTCAATCATCGGTGGAGGCGATTCAGTCGCTGCGATCAATCAAGCCGGGCTCCAGAGCCAGATCACCCATATTTCAACAGGTGGTGGAGCTTCCCTTGAGATGTTGGAAGGTATCACACTCCCTGGACTGGCTGCATTGCAGGATATCTAACAAATAAAGAGGCCATTCATGCGCACACCACTTGTTGCCGGAAATTGGAAAATGTTTAAGACGGTGGCGGAAGCTCGCCATCTGATATCGGAATTAGTTCCAGGTATGCAAACTGTCTTGGGCGTGGAAAAAGTGATTTGTCCTCCCTATACAGCTCTCATGGCAGCCGCAGCCCTCCTAGAAGGCTCAGACATTGGTCTAGGCGCTCAGAACATGCACTGGGAGGAATCTGGCGCGTTTACCGGGGAGATCGCTCCTCCGATGGTTGCAGAGCTGTGCAGCTATATCATTGTTGGTCATTCTGAGCGCCGAGCATTATTTGGCGAAACAAATGAGACCGTGAACCGAAAAGTTGGGGCGGCCCTTGCACACAATCTGACACCGATTGTATGCGTCGGCGAGACATTGGATGAGAATGAAGCTGGCCAGACAGCGGAGGTTGTCGCCCGGCAGGTGCGAGAAGGACTGGCAAGCATTAGCCTTGGTGCCGGTGATGAGGTCCCGTTGGTTATTGCCTATGAGCCTGTATGGGCTATCGGTACGGGCAGAGCTGCCACCCCAGAAGGAGCGAATGCGGTTTTGGCAGATGTAATTCGGCCTGCTTTGGCGGAGTTGTTTGGTGAATCTACCGCTCAAGCCATCCGAATCCTCTACGGAGGTTCCGTAAAAGGAAATAACGCTGCTGAGTTCTTTCAACAACCAGAAATTGATGGCGCCCTGGTAGGAGGAGCCAGCTTGAAAGCCGCTGAATTCCTCTTGATCGCTCAAGCAGCTGCCTGAGAGATTATATTCTCAGCTCCCTAAGGCTGGTGATCTAATTTCTTCCAACCAGAGAGTTGGGTGATTTTAGTTAGGCAGGTCTTTCGATGGTAACGGATGGTTTGAATGGCCTGGTGTGGCTCCTGCTCCTGCTGGGGCCACTTTTATTCATCCAGCGTCGAGTGCACCGTGACACTCAGGCGATTATTTTATTGATCACCAGACGAGGGGACCTTACCCTGGCTCTGTTTTCTTTACTGTTCTTCCCAGGTGTTTTGTTGCATGAAACCAGTCATTATCTTATGGCCCGCTTACTGCTGGTCCGGACGGGCAGATTTTCGCTCTTGCCTCGCCCAATTGGGAATGGGCGTTTACAATTGGGTTTTGTAGAGACTGCTGGGAGCGACTGGGTGCGGGATGCCCTGATAGGCGCAGCGCCCTTATTTGCAGGAGGCATTTTTGTCGCATATGCCGGTGTTGTTCGACTTGGGTTGCCTGCAATCTGGGAGGCAATGATAACTTTTGGGCCACACTTTGCACCAGATCTATTACGATACCTTTACGCCGTGCCGGATTTCTGGCTGTGGCTTTACCTGACTTTTGCGGTTAGCAGTACTATGTTGCCGTCATCCTCGGACCGCAGAGCCTGGCTGCCTTTATCGCTAGCTGCTGGGGTATTACTCGCCTTGAGCTGGGTTGCTGGCGCTGGACCGTGGTTGTTGGTGCACCTTGCGCCGGGACTGAACCAGGTATTGCAATCATTGGTGGTAGTTTTTGGTATAAGCCTGACCATTCACCTGGTTTTGCTTTTGCCTCTTTGGATAATTCGCTTATTGCTGACCCGGTTGAGCGGATGGGTTGTCTCGTAAGTGGACCTATGGAGATTTCTGTGGATGCTCTTCAGTTAGTACCCGTAGCAGAAATCCATGAGACGATAAGAGACAAACTCCACTCGGATGGATGATCATCTATCCGAATATCAAGGATACCGCCCGATAACCTTTAAAATACTGTCATTTAAGCGTCCATAAATTTAGCCTGTTTTTACGTTTAGTATCAACTATACATATTAGACTGGGGTACGGTACTCGAACTATAATAACTTTGCCGCTCATCGCCGCCTTTCACAAATCCGAATATGTTTCTTTAGGGCGGTAAGCCAGATGGCTTAGATTTTGGAAAAGGCAGGCACCGTTTGCTCGCTGTGCTTGAGAAGCTACGCAATATCTATTAGAATGGAGTTGGCAGATTGTTTTGCCCAATAAACTTTCAAACCTGCCCTGGGTGAATTTAATTCACTCGAAGTAAATATAGGTTTGAAATAGCAAGGATAATGGTTTTATGTCTACTCAATGGTATGTCATGCGCAGCAAACCGCGCAAAGAAGAAGCGCTCTGGCGCCAAGCAAAATCTAAAGGTATCGAGGTGTACTTTCCGCGCCTACGCGTACATCCAGTAAATCCTCGTTCGAGGAAATTAGTCCCTTACTTTCCAGGATACATGTTCATCCAGGTTGATCTGGAAGAGGTTGGTTTATCTACTCTACAGTGGATGCCGTATTCTATCGGATTGGTTAGTTTTGGTGGAGAACCTGCCCTTGTTCCTGAACATCTAATCCATGAAATCCGCAAACGCGTTGATAAAATTACAGCTGCGGGGGGGGAGTTATTCGATGGCCTGAAGCAGGGCGAAGTGATCCGCATTAAAGATGGTCCGTTTAGAGGATATGAGGCCATTTTCGATTCCCGCTTGCCAGGCACTGAACGTGTGCGGGTGCTGCTGGAGCTGTTAGATAACCAGCGGCAGGTGCCCCTGGAATTGGACGCTGGACAAATTAAAAGAAAGTGATGATTAGCCTGGGAGCCTGGAAAACCACTCGGTCGGGATGGCTCATCGGCGTCAATCGGGTTTTGAAATACTAAAATCCTATCTGATAAGTTTTGGATAGCTACCAATCACGATCTAAGAGGCTGAATGAAGAAAGCTTTAATTACTGGAATTACTGGTCAGGACGGTTCCTACCTGGCTGAGCTATTGTTGGATCAGGACTATGAAGTCCATGGATTAATCCGTAGAGCGAGTACTTTTAATACCCAACGGATCGATCACATTTACCATGATCCCCATAATCCGAATGGTGTCAATTTACACCTTCATTATGGGGATGTCGCCAATACAGGCAACTTGGTGGATTTGATATACAATGTCAAACCCGATGAAATCTACCATCTCGCCGCCCAGAGTCACGTCCGGGTTAGCTTTGACCTGCCAGAGTATACAGGTGACGTGACCGGTTTGGGAACCATGCGAGTCTTGGAAGCTGTCCGGAAGAGTGGTATTCGATGCCGGTATTACCAGGCATCATCCAGTGAAATGTTTGGGAATGCGCATCCGCCCCAGAACGAAGATACCCCATTTCAACCTCAGAGCCCATATGCAGCGGCCAAAGTATATGCTTATTGGATCACTCGCAATTATCGCCAGGGATATCAGCTGTTTGCCTGCAATGGAATATTATTCAACCATGAATCGCCTCGCCGGGGGGAAACGTTCGTCACTCGTAAGATCACCCGTGCGTTAGCTGCGATAAAGGCTGGTAAACAGGATCATCTGTATTTAGGCAATCTGGATGCCCGGCGTGATTGGGGATATGCCCCGGATTACGTGGCTGCTATGTGGAAAATGCTTCAGTTGAACGAACCTGATGATTTTGTTATTGGAACTGGAGAATCCCATTCCGTGCGAGAATTTCTGGACGAAGCATTTGGTTATCTCAATCTCGATTGGCAAGAATTTGTGCGCATAGACCCTCGTTATTTTCGGCCTACTGAAGTAGATTTCTTGCTGGCAGATCCCAGTCGAGCTCAGAAAATTATTGGGTGGGAGCCGAGGGTATTCTTTCGTGACCTGGTCCGTATCATGGTGGATGCCGATTTAGAGCTAACCAGGCAGGAAAGCCCTGGTGAAGGGAAAAAGATCCTGGAAACCCGTCATGGCAAGTGGCATCGCTGGGAGCATCAAGTCATTAGTATGGGTATGTGATGCCTTGTGACCCGCTGTGGGTCTGGGCATTTTGTGGATTGACCCTGAATTATTGAGTTTAGGAGCATATTCGGACGATGGAATCTTACTCTTTAGCTGACGAATTGAGACGGTACACGCTGCTGTTTTGGCAGTGGGCCTGGTTGCTGCTGCTCAGCATCGTGGTTTTTGGCGTGGCTGCCTTTCTCCTCAGTAAAAATATCACGCCGATTTATCAAGCGACAACCTCAGTCCTGATCAATGAAGCTCCCGCCAATAAAACAACAGATTACACCTCTATTGTTACCAGTGAACGTCTTGCCCAGACATACGCCCAATTGATGGTGAAAACTCCAGTTTTAGAGGCAGTGATCGATCGGCTGGGGATCCAGAGGGATCCTGAGGATCTTGAGCAGGGGATTCAGGTTCAAACTACCAATGATACCCAGTTGATTGAAATTGAAGTTGAAGACACCAACCCATTAATTGCAGCAGCAATAGCAAACACATTAGTAGATGTATTTATTGAGAATAACCAGGCCCTCCAGGCGTCCAGGTATGCGACAACCAAAAAGAGTCTCGAAACACAGTTAGCAAGATTAGACGAACAAATCAAACAAACCAGCGAATATATCTCTAATCTGGATTCGGATGGCGAATCAACTGAGCGAGATCGTTTGGAGACAACGCTTGCCCAGTATCAGCAAACTTATGCTTCCTTGTTGCAAAGCTACGAACAAGTGCGAGTGGCAGAGGCCCAGTCAACTTCTAATGTTGTCCAGGTGGAACCGGCTGTCGCGCCAGAAATCCCGATTCGGCCACGAGTTCTCTTAAATACGGTTTTAGCTGCTTTCATTGGCTTTGCTTTGAGCCTGGGGGTTGTGCTCCTGATCGATATTCTTGACGATTCCTTGCGTAATCCTGAGGACATTACCCGCCAATTGGGATTGCCGATATTAGGATTAATCATTCGTCATGATACCGCTGGCAATAAGCCAGTTTCTATTCTCGAGCCTCGCTCTCCGGTAGTGGAAGCATTCCGATCTTTGCGAACAAGTTTACTATTTGCCAGCGTTGATACACCTCTAAGAACGTTATTGATCACCAGTCCTTCGCCTGGGGAAGGGAAATCGACAGTATCGACCAACCTGGCCATCGTCCTGGCCCAGAGCGGACGATCTGCCATACTTTTCGACGCGGATCTGCGCCGCCCGAGAATTCATACCGTATTGGGTCTTCCCAACCGAATTGGTTTGACCAATTTATTTATGGGGGACGCGATTGATGTAGCCACTGTTATGCAGTCGGGCGGGGTGGAGCAATTTAATGTGATTACAACCGGTGTATTACCACCGAACCCGGCCGAATTGATGGGTTCAGAAAAAATGGCCAAAATTATTTCCGGTGCCAAGGAGATTGTAGATGTTGTAGTAATCGACTCGCCGCCCGTATTGGCAGTAACCGATTCGGTTTCTTTAGCACCTAAAGTTGATGGTGTCTTGCTGATCTTGAAACCCGGCGTCACCAATATGGCTGCTGCCCGACAATCCGTAGAGCAGTTGCGCCGGGTGGGTGCTAATCTGCTGGGGGTCGTGTTGAATGAAGTGGACATCAGTCGGTCAAAATATGCCTATTATCAATATAAGGGCTACTATGTTGCCTATGATGATTATTATCAAGAAGGCTCGGAAACTAAAGCCCGCAGGAGATCGTGGTTGCCTAAAAAACTTGCAAAGGTGAAGAAGGATAAATCTCTGCCTGCGTGATCGAGTGTTTAACGACCCTGACATTATTATTACCAGCAGTTTGGATGATTGGAAATTTCCGGATGTTGATACGGGATCAAGCCTAAATAGACGCACCAGAGTGCGTCTTTTTAGACCCTAAGGGAATTACCGTTGAAAAGCAGATATTGTGGTGTCTCTGGTGCAGCCTGGAAAACCACTATATATCCTCCACGCCACAGAGAGACTCCCGCGGAACCTCTTCTTATAAAGGAACAGCTGATAATATCTATGCTATTTCAATGGATCCGATTTTCCCAACTTCGGGCAGATTGAAAATAATATGAAACAGATGCAGAAAATCAAATGGCATCGTTCACCGCTGTTTCGTAATTCTCTAGGGCTGATCATCAGTTTGCTCACCCTTTTTTTGGCGTTAAGAAATGTAGCCTATGATGAATTTACTAGCGCAATCACGCAAGCTTTACCCCATTTTATATTATTGGCACTCGTCAGCGTTGGATGCAATAATTTGGCGAAAACATTTCGTTGGCAGACGCTGCTGGGCCCAGCGGGAAAACAAATTTCCTTTTGGAAATTATTTCTGGCCTTGATGGCAGGACAGACCTTGAATGCCATCTATCCGGCCCGGGTTGGCGATTTAAGCCGGGCATTAGTAATTGGTCAAGCCGGGCCGGGTCGGGTTTATACCCTGGGGACCGTGGTAGTCGAAAAAGTGCTAGATATGATGGCCTATGCCATCTTATTCTTGTTGCTGATCCTGCTTATGCCCTTGCCGGCCTGGGTCAATAATTCAGCCTATACCCTGATCCTGATAACAATCTTAGCAGTATCCGCGATCTTGATGGTTACGCTATTTCCAGACCGTTTCTTCGCGCTCGTTGGCAGACTCATTCTCCTGCTTCCAAAAAGGATCGGTGGTTATTTCACGGAACGATTGCAATCTGCTGTTAGCAGTCTGGATGTTTTGCATAGCCGGAGAGGATTGGCCTGGTTGTCATTTTGGTCAACGATGATCTGGGGCACCGCCATCCTGAACAATCACCTCAGCTTGTTGGCGATGCAAATCCAATTGCCTCTGATCGCCTCTTTGCTCGTCCTGATTGCGCTTCAGGCAGGTATCACGATCCCTTCCGTGCCAGGCAGCATCGGCGTATTTGAATTTATTTGTGTACTGGCTTTGTCGGTCTTCGAAGTGGAACAGGCGCCAGCATTGAGTTTTGCGATTGTATTACATGTGCTAGTTTTTCTGCCGATCACGATAATGGGCTTAATCGGGATTTGGTTTTTAGGTCTGGGTATCAGCAAGACAGATCAACTAGAGAAGGAGCAGTCTGCAAAAATAGACTGAGCATTCATCCAGAAGTTGTTGATTAGTTTACCGTTTGGTGTCGCAACTGCTTCACCGATCTAAAAACTATCATACTCAATATGCGGGTATAACGCAAAAGTATCGGGGGAATGGAATAGCTGAAACCTGCGACCGGGAGTAAACTTAGGGAGTAAATCAAATCAGCCGAATGAGGAAGAAAAACGATGACACGCAGAATATCAAGAACCCGACGCCGAGCAGCCTTTTTAGAAGCTGCCGGCCAGAAGTACGATCAACTGGAGGGCTGGTATGACGAACACCCGGAAGCCAGCTTTGGGGAGATCGAGGCCGAAGTACGGAAACGGCGGCGGGAGTTGATGGGAACCGAGATTGAGATCTTGGTGAACGGTCGCGACACCGGTTTCCAGGTGGAAGCACCGCAATGTCCGAAATGTGGGTGTAGGCTAGAATTTGAAGGCTATCGGAAGTGGTCGGTGCATGGACTGGAAGGCGATGCGGTTTTGGAACGGGCTTATTACGTCTGTCCGGAGTGTGCGGGGGAGACGCTTTTTCCCCCTGGATCGCAAGCTGAAGCTGCGCAGCGACCATTGGAGTGAAGGAGCGGCTCGGGTAGCTGTTCGGCAAGGGTTGCAAGCCAAGTCGTTTGATCTGGCTGCGGTAGCCTACACGGAAGCCGTGGGAGGGGCGATGTCGCCCGATAGCCTGGGTCGGGTCACGGTGGGATGGGGGCAAGCCGTGGAAGCTAAACGAGTAGGGGAAGCGCAGGCAGTGTTTACGGACAAAGCGGACGCAGGGGATGTGGCCTCACCTGCAGGGCAAGCTCCGGTCTCAGGTCAGGCCAACCTTTCGACGGATGGGGGCATGATCCTGCTGCGGGAAGAAGGTTGGAAGGAAGTCAAGCTGAGTGTGATTTCTGAAGTCCGACTGGAAACCAGAGCAAAAACGGGTGGTATGACTTCCGAAGGGCCGCAGCCGGTGTTGCAGCGACATAGTTACCAAGCGGGCTTGTGGGATGCCGATGAGATGGGCCAACATCAGTACCTGGAAGGCTTGCGGCGGCAGTTGGGAGCTTGTCCACGCCTGAGTTCGGTTAATGATGGCGCACCCTGGATCGAACGGATCACCACGACCAATTACCCCCAAGCCGTGCAAATCGTGGATTGGTCGCATGCCAATGAACGCCTGTGGAAAGTGGCTAAGGCCGCTTTCGGGGAAGGCACGCCCCAAACCCGCCAATGGGCCGAAACGTGCCTGGATCAGTTGTGGCATGGCCGCGTCGAAGATGTCGTGCTCAGCTTGCAGGCCTTGGACTGGAATGCAATCGCTTGCTCTGCCGACATTCGCAATTCTCCGGGCTATTTCGAGATCCGCCAGCCCAAAATGGAGTATGCCCGTTTCCGCCTGGAAGGTTATCCCATTGGAAGCGGAACCGTGGAAAGCGGCATCAATACGGTCGTCCATCATCGTATGAAGCGCCAAGGACGCGGTTGGAAACGCGAGAATGGGCAAGCCATGTTAGCCGCTTTGAGCGAATTGCACAGCCAACGTTTTGAAGTTACCTGGCAGGCCATCCTTGAATGCCAAAACTAATCTTGCCGATAGTTTTGCGTTATACCCTCAATATGCCGACTAATTGTGTACCATGAGGGGATGCTTTATAATTCACTAAACCTTATAAACGGAAAACAAGCGATGTTGTCGATATTATTTGTGTGTACTGCAAATATCTGCCGATCCCCAATGGCAATGGGCCTGTGGCGCAATATGGTTAAAGAAAGGGCTGATGAATGGATCATTGAATCGGCTGGAACCTGGGCGCCGGAAGGCGAGCCGGCTGCAAAAAAAACTCAGCTGGTGTTGCATGAGTTAGGTATTGATTTGCGCGAGCATGCTTCTCGGCCAGTAACTAGAGAAATGCTTGCCAGGTTCAATCTAATCCTGGTTATGGAGCGGGGTCATAAAGAAGCCTTGCGGATTGAATTCCCACAGATTGCTGACCGGGTTTATTTGTTAAGCGAGATGATTGGCGCCGATTTCGAAATTCGAGATCCGATAGGCATGTCGATAGAAGATTTCATCCAGACCCGTGACGAAATCTTGCAGTTGTTAACCATTAGTTCGGATAAAATAATCAGCCTTGCCAGGGATAACTAACCTGCTCAGAAGCCTTGCCAGCCCTTTTTCCTTTCTGGTTGGCTAGGGAGTTGACTCTTTCCCAGAACAGTGGGATATCATCGTTCATGGATTTAATCCATCGGAGTTTCTACGCTGGGATGAACCTACCTCCTAAATTATTCTCGAAGCCATTCAGCCTGATACTTATTGTTTTCCTGGCTCTTGTCAACGGCCTGCTGTTCATCTTTATCGTTCCACCATGGCAGCATTACGATGAACCGAACCATTTTGAATATGCCTGGTGGTTGGCAAATCACGAGGGCATCCCAGGCCCGGATGATATTGATACTGAGATGCGCCGCCAGGTTGCTGCATCTATGCTGGATCATCAGTTCTTCGATCAGCTTGGTTTCCTGCCGGATCTCACCGCGCAAGGAAGGGATATCTGGATCGGAGAATACTCCCAAGTGAACGATCCGCCGCTTTACTATTCCATCGTTTCATTGCCCTTACGTATTTTTTCCGGCACAGATATTACGACTCAGCTGTATCTTGGACGGGGGATATCATTGCTATTTTTTTTGCTGACAATCGTGGCGGCATTCGGGATAGCTGCCGAACTGACACCTGATCAGCATCCACTCCGGTTTTTTCTGCCATTCACCCTGGCCTTCCTGCCCGGATTTGTCGACTTGATGACTGCTTTGAACAATGATGCCGGATTAGTGCTGCTATTTTCCTGGTTTTTATGGGGCCTTATACGCATGGTAAGGCAGGGTTTTACCCTGCCTGTTTTTTCCTGGGCTGCTGCGGCGGCTTTTCTGGCTGTGCTGACCAAACAAACCGGGTTGTTGGCACTCCCAGTTCTGGCACTAGGTGTGTTTTTTAGCTTGTTACAAGGCAAAATGCGAAAACTTGCCTGGATATTGCTGGTAGTGTTTGCCCTGGCAGGTGCAGTTGCCGTCTTTGATTGGGGCCAACCCGCCGTCTGGTATATCCAGGCCAGACAGATGGAAATGGTCCGTTCGGATCGGATGGCGATCCATGGTGAGTTCGCATTCTATCTTGGCGCTCAAGTAGGAGGCCAAAATGAAAAAATCCTCCAGATCCTGCCGCTGACAGCCAGTCGAAATCTTGCTGGTAGAACAGTAACGTTAGGAGTGTGGGTCTGGGCTGATCACCCGATTGAAATTCAGGGGCCGGGCTTTCTTGTTTTTGGCAGCGGCCGGCGGATTACCCAAATGCTTTCCGTAACAACTGAGCCAACCTTTTATACCCTGGTGGCGAGGCTCCCCAGGAACATGCAGCGCAGCGGGGTAATCGTAGAGCCATTCAAACAGGCCTCCCAGGAACCAGTATCAATTTATCTGGATGGATTAGTGCTGGCAGAAGGTGATTTCTCCAAATCAGCTCCGCCGATGCTTACGGATAATCTGGGGAACTTGGGTATTTGGGGGAACAGCCCATTTGAAAATTTGGTACGGAACGGGTCAGGGGAGCAGGCCTGGGTTGGCCTGCGGACCTGGTTTGACCGGCTTGGACCACGAATTTATCCGGATTATGGCCAGGAGGGATTGTCTCTGGCGTTCTACACAGTCCGTGATCGGGCTGCCGCCGGCTGGTTCTATTGGAATTCCATCGGCCAATTAGGCCGTACTTTTTGGGGTAGATTTGGTTGGGGAAATATTAATCTGATCGGGCAGAAACCATATCGGCCACTGGCCGTTGTTACCGTCCTGGGTCTTTTTGGGGCGTTTTTAGCTGTCATCCGGACGTGGAAGAGGCTTGCTTGGGAAATAATTTTTGTACTTGGGCTGGCGATTGCAATATTTTGGGGAGCTACCTTATTCCGAGGCTCCAGTTTTATCCTGGATCGAGCCCATTTTCTTCCAGTTGCCAGATACATTTTCCCGGTAATCATTCCCACGCTCATGGTTCTGGTTGTTGGCTGGCTTGAAATTATGAATAGGATCGGAATGCTTGCGGCTTCTCTAAGGCCCTGGTTGCGTTGGGTGTATTTGCTGTTCTTTGTGGGTATAGACCTGTTTGCACTTTTCAGTATCTATCGGTTTTTCTTGGTCTAAACAATATGCAGAATCGGACTAAAATCATTCTTCTTTTGCTGGCAGGATGCCTGGTTGTGTTGCAAGCAGGTGCAGTCAGCCTGCGGAGTTTCTGGGAAGATGAAACCGCAACAGCCGCACTGGCGCCTATGGATTTTGGGGCGATTGTGCGCGCCCGGGCTGCCAACAATCACCCGCCTCTCTATTGGCTCAGTGCTGCAGCCTGGGGTAGAGTGTTCGGTTACAGTGAGGTAAGTCTCAAATCCTATTCGCTGATCTGGCTCGTAACTGCTGCAGGGCTGATGTTTAAATTGGCAGGTGTTTTGTATGATGACCGCGCGGCACTGATTGCAGTTGCTCTGATGGCGTTTTCCCCTTATGTGCTGACATACGGGCATAATGCCAGGTATTATGCAATGAGTGCTGCCATCAGCCTGTTTTTGGCCTGGATGGCACTCAAGTACCTGAACCGCAGCCGTTGGATCGTGTTGGGGTTTTATGCTGTTGGCAGTGTGGCCCTTCTGTACACGATTTATATGGGTGCAGCCCTGCTAATTGCCCTCAATTTTTGGTATCTGGTGACAGCGATAAAGCAGAACGCCGCTCTCAAGCACCTGGTCGGTTGGTTTTTTGCCCAAATATTTATTGTTCTCTGCTACCTGCCCTGGTTGAATATCCTGCTGGCAGCAGCTGGCCGCAACCTGGATCAAAATCTGGCAATTGGGAATCCTGTTCTGGAGCTACTGATCCGCTTTGGATATATTGGGTATGCTTATCTGAGTGGGGAGTTCGTTTCACCCTTAAATCCCCTGGTGGGGCTGCTTGCCCTGGTGTTTGTTCTGGTAGGTTTCTCTGCCAGAGATAAGGTTCTGATTAAGAGCTGGCTGCCTTTGACTGTTGTTGCCATATGCCTGACCTTCAGTGTACTGGTCAACCTGGTTTCAGTCTATCCACAATCTGCCTGGCAAAATTTATCGAACCGTACTTTTTTTGTTTTTCCATTTTTCTTGATCTGGATAGCAGGCAGCCTGGCTAATCTCCGGCCCAGGGTTGCTTATCTGAGTGCAGGCATTATTTTCGTGGTCAATATTGCTGGGATCTTCAATTATTTCAATGATGCCCAGATGGTCAAGCCATTTCTAGCCGTTCCCTGGCAGTCGATGATGCAGAAAATTAAAGAGCAAAAATCCCCGCAGGCTGTTGTCCTATGCAGCGGTGGCGATGCGGCTTGCTACTTTTATCTCAAGCTCAACGATCTGGCGCTGGCGGAAAATTGGAGCCGTGAGCGTATACTGGACCAGCCCCCTTCAGATTTATGGTGGATTCAAACCAACCTCGGTGCCCCTAATCTAATCGGTAATCAACCGCTCGGGTTCATCGACCAACTCCAAGGTCTGTATGGACAATATTCCCTCATCCAATATGCACCCCAGGATCTGTCTATCCGAAAAATTAAAACCGATTATTTTGGCCAGGTTGATTATGCATATCGGGTGTCGGTTTATCATTTCTGGGAACTGCTACAACCTTGACCAGGTTGACCTCATATCCGGGCCTGTTGACTTGGATTGCCAGGATGATGGATTATATGTTAATTAGGAAAGCGCCCTTATGATTTAAAAATACGCTCATTTGATGAGGTTCTCGCTTCTTTCTGCAGTCTGCTGCTGGGTGGTTATGTCTGCCTGCGTGCCTGCTCCACCAGAGAAGGCGCCGCAAGTGGTTGAAGAAACACCTCCCACAACCAGCGCGATTCAAGTGCCTGCACTTGAATTTACCTCAACTTTTACGCTGGTCCCCGCGCCGACAGCCACGTTTGCGCAGACTGCAACCTTGCTGCCTTCTGTGACTCCAGTGCCTATTGAGCCGACCGGCGAAATCCCCCAGGTTATTCCAGCTTTAGGACAAATCTCTGGGATTGAAATCAACCCCGGGAAAGCCGAGGTTGAGCTGCCCTGGGTTCTACAGGCTGGCGCTGCCTGGGTTCGGGTGAATGCTTTACGCTGGAGTGACGTCGAACAGAGTGAGGGGCAAAGAAATTGGAGCAACATCAAACCGATGGAAGACATGCTGGTTTCCGCGTCTGAGCAGGGGATCCAGACGATCCTGATTGTTCGCAGCACTCCGTTTTGGGCGCGCAAAGTTCCGGGGAGTGCATGTGGTCCGATCCGGGAGGACAAATTCCAGGCTTTCGCAGATTTTGCTACGGACCTTGTCAACCGTTATAGTGTTCCACCATACAACGTGAAATACTGGGAGATCTGGAACGAGCCAGATATCGATCCTTCCATCGTGAAATCAGACAGTATTTTCGGTTGTTGGGGCGATCGGGCCGACCTGTTTAATGGTGGACAATATTATGGGAACCTTCTTAAAGCGATCTATCCGCAGATCAAATCGGCCAATCCCGATGTCAAGATTGTGGTAGGGGGTCTATTACTGGATTGTGATCCCATCCATCCGCCGGAGTGGCCGCTTAACTCGGGCCAAATCAAGGATTGTAAGGCCGCGCGCTTCTTGGAAGGTGTGCTGGAAAGCGGAGCGGGTGATTCCTTCGATGCGATTAGTTTTCACGCCTATGATTATTATGGTGAGAAATTAGGCGCTTACGGGAACTTGAACTGGAACAGCACCTGGGAAACAACCGGCCCGGTAGTAATTGCTAAAGTAAGGTATATACAAGACTTGTTAAACACGTTTGGTTTAGAAAAGGAACTGCTCAATACGGAGAACGCGATGATTTGCGGCTCCAGCCAGGCAATCTGCTCAACCGATGAATATGACCTGACCAAAGCCTACTACGCCGCGCTTTCACTGGGTGCGGCCCGGATGATTGGGTTAAGCGCCAATATTTGGTACAGCACAACCGGCTGGCGCTCCTCCGGATTGTTTGACCTCGGTTATCGACCCCTACCTGTTTACGAAAGTTACCGTTTTAGCATCCAGGAGCTGGATCAAGCAGCATTCCGCAGAATTGTTGATGAATTTCCTGGCCTATCCGGATATGAATTCGAACGCGATGCGACCAAGATTTGGTTAATTTGGTCATTCGAAGATGCAGGCACAACAATCCGGCTGCCAGAGGCTCCTGATTTTGTTTATGATATTTTTGGGGAACCCCTACCGCCGGCTCGCGAGCTGACCGTTACACTGGCGCCGGTCTACCTGGAGTGGGTGAAGTAGCGGGAATCTTTTTGAAGCCATCCGAAAAAATTTGTCGTAGGTGATCGATCCGAATCACACCTGCCACCTACCAAAGATGAAAACCCATCCGATTGTGATTTCCGGCCGGGCCCAAGGGCCTTATTATTTCTCGATGGCTTCTTGCACAGCCTGGATTGCTGCGAGCAGGACTGTATCGGTACGCTTGAGTGCGCTTGCTTCGTTTACCGGTACGAAGATATCCGGCAGAACTCCCACGCCTTCAATGTAAAGCTGGCCATCCATGCTCTCCGGACGACCGGTTGGGAACTGCATAGAGAAGTCTCCCGGCAGTTTATATTGGCCGCGACCGACTTCGCCGAAGGCTCCGGCCGTCGGGTAATGTCCTATGATGGTCGCACGCTCCTCCATGCTCATCGCATTAGAGAAGCCTTCACAGGCGCTGACGCAATAAGGGCTTACCAAAACAGCAATCGGTCCATCAAAGTATAAAGGCCCAGGCTCAATCTCAGCGGGGTAATCTGTGTACTCAAATTGGCCGGTTTGATCGTTGTAATAGGCTGATTGATACAACGGCACTATTTGGTCGAAGAAATAGCCTGCGAAATCGTAAGCCATCCCCGATGATCCGCCTCCATTTGTACGCACATCGATGATTAACCCGGGTACCTCGTTGTCTATCAATCCCTGCAAGTAGTGCTCCCAGAGCTGCGCCATCATCCGGTAGTCATCAGAAAAAGTGTTGATCCGAACATAGCCTAATCCCGAGCCGCTTAAAATCTGGCCTTCAATCGGAAGAGCCAAATCATCCTGATTGAGACTCGGTATAGCTTTAAATAACGAGTTGTATTCCACATCTGCCGTCAGGCGCACATCGGTAGCGCTGCTATCCCCTGGATTCTGGTAGCTGATATTGACCCGGGTGTCAGGCGGAACTCGGGTGAGAAACACAACTTGCTCCAGGCGGCGGTGCTGTTCGGTTGAGTATGGGCCGAAAAAGGGCCTGACCTGATTAATTGCATCGCTTACCGGTTGCCCGTTCCAGGTGATAATTTCTGCGCCAATTTCTATGCCGGCCTCGGTTGCTGCAGTGTTGGGGATCAAATCGCTAACCAGAACCTGTCCGTCGCTCAATTCGGTCAGAATCATGCCAAAACTACCCCCGCATTCCTGAAAAAAAACCTCCGGATCGATGGATAAACCCACGTGACCATCTGGAATCCGATAGGTGAATTCCCTTAATGCGTTGTAAAAATCGGTTTGATCTCTTGCTCGTGCGACCAGGGGCACAAACTCATCATATAACGCCTGCCAATCAACCGCTTTTTCCTTTGTAAAGGGATATTCTCGCGAAGCTTTTTCAAACAGCTTTTCAAACGCCTGGCTGTAGTCGTCGGCAGTAAAATCGTTTAAGGCAATGTCGCCTTCATTCAGAGTGATGAAAGGGCGTGCTTCCTTCCGGATTTGAAATGGCTCCCGGTTGAGATCCACAATACTGTAGCCGGCAGGTGCAGGCTGAATTGGATCATCCTCCGTGAAAAGTAATTGATCTGCCCCAAATCCGCTAGGAAACCCTTGCTGATTGTCGGGAGCCCAAACGATAAGAATACCTCCTTTGATTTCGTCATCATTGTCTGGGTCAGTGATCGTGGACGCATATGCAGTTGACCAGCCTCTGCCGTCCCGTTCTTCCAAGAATGGCCCGCCCCAGGTGTTAGACCAATATGCAACCGCAAAGACTTGTACGCCTGGATCGTTATCGCCATCCTGATCCACATCAACCATCGCGCCCTGGGGTATGATCGGCAAAGCCAGCGCGTAAGTCAAGGTATCATCGGGATTGATGATGACAGGTCCGATAACCTGGCTTTCTAGGTTAAACAAACTCGCGATCACGCTGAACAAAACCGGCTTGATCCTCCAACAAGACGAAAGGCTCTGAAATGGTATTCAAAAAAAACGGGGACGTGTACGGAATTTCACCCTGGATGTACACAGGTTCATCCGGGTTTTCTTCCCCGGCCTCGACTGGGATTGGGGGAAGGGAAGTAGCAGTAACTGCAGGAGTGGGAAGAGCTGAATTGTTTTCTGGCTCTGGTGAGCCGGGAATTCCGGTGATTGCCTGGCAACCAAGGCTTATAATAGCTAATACGATACCAACCAGAGCCAATCGGCGTTTAATAGACATACATATCTCCTGAAAGAATTTCAACCATTATATTCGAGAAAGCCCTTTCAGCACTGAGGCCCTGGGAATCCCGCGTACAAGCAAGATCAATCTAAAAACCAAAATGTGGTGTGAAAGAAATCCCATCCGCCAATTTCTTTCCACACCACAATCAGTCCGCACTCTGCCGATTGCAGAGATTGAAATGTGAGCAGGTTAGGAAGCGAGTTTACTCAACTGAACTCCCTGCGAGTTGCCGTAGATTATCTGGGAGACCCTCAATCCTGGGTCAATTCATTGATCTTGGCGGATAAAGTGTCAATTTGGTCGAGCAAATTTTGGAGATCGCTGTGGGTTGGAATCTGCAGCCGCTGTAGCTGTTTCTCGAGTGCTTCAGGTGTGACCGGATCCTTCCGGGGCGCAGATGGAAGTTCTTGTTCAGGCTGGAGAGATTCAGAACGCAACTTGCCCAGAATGGTTTGACTTTCTTCTTTGGTTATTTCCCCTAACTTGACCAGCAACTCTACGCGTCGTACGATCTCCTCATCAACGTGATGCCACAGCCCCATTGATGACATGAGTGTCTTCTGAATGGCGGTCAATCGGTTTCCGCCAGTTTTGATCAGGCCCGTCAGGACCGAGCGTGGCAAAAAGCCGCTTTGTTTCTTTTCTTGTTCAAAAATAATTTGAGTCAGGGTAACGGCAGTTAAATCTTCACCCGTCACATTATCCACAACCTGGATTTCATCTCCACTGCGGATCAACTCTGCAATTGCATCTAAGGTGATGTACTGTTTAGCGTCCGTGTCATACAATTTTCGGTTTGGGTATCGTTTGATGACAGGCATAATCATTCCTTTGGCTGGCTGTAACCCTATGATACCGCAGGTCGGATATTATTTTCATCTGAAATGGGAGACTTAGAGCATCGCCATTAACACGGCCTGGAGAACCTGGCACAATTGGGCGTTTATGTGGATGTTGCCCATAAATACGCCCGGATTGCTCACATTTACTGCTCTATTTAGACAGCAGTATTAAATAAAGCAAGGATAGGGGATTGAAAATCCCCTATCCAGTCTGCCCCCCGGAAATTTACTAAGCCTGGCTCTTTTTCAGTTCTTCAACCTTCTTGGTCAGCGCAGCGATTTTGTTTCCTAGAACTTCGATATCCCCCTTGGTGGGGACATTCATACGATCCAAAATTTCTTCAACACGCTTGCCGAGTTCATCCTCAGCTTTTTCGGCGTCCTTTTTGCGCTTATCCATTACTTCACGGACCAGCTTGCGACCATCTTTTTCAGCAATTTCGCCGCGCTCAACGAGTTTGTTGACAAAATCTTCGATCTCTTCCTGTGCCAGAGCAACCGCGCCGATACCAGCCAGCAAAACTTTGCGGGCAGTCTCCAGGAGCGGGCTGCGCTCATCTTTGCCATTCGTTTCTTCGATCACTTCGGGTTTGGTTTTTGTAGCCATAATTAATGCCTCCTGCATTTATACTTGGTTTTTTATCTATGACGCAGTGCGTCGTAAGAAATTATAACACACTGCGTCATGCGTGTCAACAGGTAAATAAAAATCGTGGATCTGGCAAGTGTCACTTGCCAGATCCACGATTTACAGTTCTGTCCCACTCACGGGCCAAGAATAAGTCAGATCAATTGGGCGGAGCAAATGTATCGATCAAGAGGTGGACATCCCCACCAACCGGATAGAGGATTGGGCAGGTACAACCATGGTTGCGGTATTCTTGAACCTTAGCCCGGGCTTCATCCGGAGTGCCTGATGCGGTGATTTTGTCGATCAGTTCTTCCGGTACCAGGTGTTTGGCTTTGTTGATCTGCTCTTTGGTTGCAGGCCAGCCAAGGATGGATTGAATCTCCTCAACCACGCTCATTGAGACCCCCGAGGCTTTAGCAATATGTGGTTGTTGGGCCAGATATTGAGTCAGTAAGCCTCGGGTGGTATCAATAGCTTTCTCGTGATCGTTATCAACGGAGCATACGACCAGCTGGGGGCGGTCAATGTCGTCCAGGGTCTTCCCAGCTTTTCGCGCTCCCTGGTCGAGCAATTCCAGAGCGCGATCGTTATATTCAGGTGGTACGCAATAATTCAAAACCACGCCATCCGCGATTTCACCGGTCATTTCCATCATTTTATCCCCGGTTGCCCCGATCATAATCGGCACATTGCGCGGCTCCCGGCGGCCGTGGACGACATCCAACTCGATCCCTTCGACCTGATGAAATTCACCCTGAAAGCTAACACGCTCCATGTTGAGAAGGCGTCTGAGAACCTCGACGGTCTCCCGCATTGCAGTTAAGGGTTTGCGCCGATCTATGCCGACGTTGCGGGCCAGCGGATCCCACCAGGCGCCAATCCCACAGATAATCCGATCTGGCGCCAAATCATCCAGAGTCAGAAAGGTTGCTGCCAGCAGGCCAATGTTGCGAGTCCAGTTGTTGATGACTCCTGAACCAATTTTAATTCGCTCGCTCACAGCAGCGTAAGCAGCCATCGGAACTATTGCGTCTCGCACCAGCCTTGATTCGGCCTGCCATACCGCTTCAAATCCGCGCGATTCCGCATATTGGACATACTCCAGCCCATCACGCAACTCATGGGCATCTTGCAGATAAAGTGCAACTCGTTCAGTCATACTACCTCCTGGGCTTAAGGGGATCATTTAAAACGTTGAGTGGCTAAAAAGATAGCCATTCAACTCTTCGCTAACCATTTCCAAGTCTTCCGGCAAATCGACATCCAGGGCGAGAGAAGGTAGGTCAACAACTTCCAGCCTGGCTCCTGCCTGTTCTGCTCGATTGCAATGTCGTTGGAAAGAATTGGGACCGAAATCATAATCGATCAGACCAACCGGGCAGACCAAAAGCGCATTTGTTCCCTGCCGGTGCCGATCCGGTGCGACTACGACAACTGGAGGGTCATTCGCGTATGTCAACATTACCTGTACGTCTTCCGGTGTGATTAAGGGTAGATCGGCCGGAACAACCAGTACTCCCCGGGTAGCATAATGCTTGGCGACGATCGTCGCTCGGGCTAAAGCCAGATTTAATTGTGGGGCGCCATTCTCCTGCACAGTCCGGGCGCCATGATCACGGGCCAGGGATAGAGCAGCTTGATCTCGGCTCACGACCAATACATGTTCGATCTCCGGAATTTCGGATAGGGTATCCAGCGTATGTGCCAGTAAGCGGGTGTTTAATGTAGCTCGTTCCTCCTCGGATAGGACGGATGAAAGGCGAGACTTTCCACGTCTCAACGGTTTAACTGGGACTATCGCCCATAAAGTCATTCCTGTGTCTCCATATTGTTGCGGTTCGTTGTCTGCTAATTATGTTGCGCCTTTTTCAAGCGCCGGGCGAATCCTCTTGCTCCGCACACAATCTGTTCAAGTTGTTTCCATGATCCTTGTTTGGGACCATAATGTTGAAAATGACTCCCTTGTGCTCTATTTCAGACTCTGGCCAAACGCGATCACCTCTTCTGCCAGGCGGCGGCGATCGCCTGGCAATCCCATGATCGTGTCCGTTAGCAGGGTTTGAACGTCCATCGAATGGATTTCCTGGGTATGGGATGTGTCAACGTTGTCTAATACAAATCCGGTTAACAATTGCCTATAGTGGCGGGCAACCGAGAGAGCCGATGGTTCGATCCCCAACTCAAGGTACATTTTGGCTGCCGGACCTTTGATGGCCTCCCCACCAATAATGGGGGAGACAGCGGTAACCACACACTTTTTATCCAAACGACGGGTATTGATTGTATCACGCACGTCTGTGATTGCCAGAATTGGATCTATACTCACCCACGGATTAGATGGGCAGAGAATGATCTGATCTGCGTGCTGTAAGGCTTCCACAATGCCTGGAGCAGGTCTGGCTCGATCGGCTCCCTCAAAACGAAAACCAGTAACATGCGGATGGCACTGGCGCTGAACAAAATATTCCTGGAATGGAAGCTCGCCCTCTAAAGTATTTACCCAGGTCGGGACGGGATCATCGCTCATGGGCAGTACGCACGGCGCGATACCCCAGGCATGACAGAAATCATGGGTAATTTTGCTCAGCGGCTGTCCGGCGTTCAATCGGCGTGTCCTCTCCAGATGGACGCCCAAATCTCGGTCTCCCACTCGGAACCAGGTTGGCCCGCCAAGCTGCCCAAGGCTTTCCAGAGCCAGCCAGGTTTCATTGGCCTGTCCCCAACCTGTAGCTGGATTTGCGATGCCGGCCAGCGTATAACAGACAGTGTCAAGGTCTGGGGAGATGTAAAGCCCTAAAAAAGTGAAATCGTCACCGGTGTTTACAATAATTGTAAGGTCTTCTGGCGGTACGGTCTGTGCCAGGCCATCTGCCAATTTGGCCCCTCCCACCCCACCTGCCAGTGCAACTACTTTCATCGCGATCTAATATCCTCATGAAACAAAACTTCTAACGGCTGTGGCTGGCGAATGGAAGTCTTAGCGCCAAAACAGCCCTTTTGGCCCTACTAGAGCTTGCCATGCAGATCTAGTTTACGCCATTAATTCTTCATAAAAACCTGGCAATTTCATCCACAGAAAGTCTGGGCCGGCTAACCGGTTCTTTAGCCGGGAACCCAAGCAATACCATGCCTTGAGGCAGCCATTTGGGCGGCAGGTTGAGCGCCTCACGGGTCGCGATTGGGGCGAATAATGGAGCACACATCCAGACACTGCCTACACCTAATCCGGTAGCAGCCAGCATCAAGTTTTGACCGGCCATTGCCACACTTTGGACACCCATGAGGTACTCGGCCTGGCTGCGCTTCTGATCCGGGTAGTTATCACCTAAGCTGGGATCTAAACAGAGAACCAGGCAGACTGGCGCTTCTGTGATCCGGTTGTAAGAGCGATTTACCTGGGTCTGGATATCGCCCGAATCCAACCCGTCCATGATGAGATCTCTCTGGTACTCTTGGCCCATTGCAACAGCCAATTGGTTTTTTGCTTCTGGGCTGGTCAGTACAGCTATTCGCCAGGGCTGGCGGTTATGAGAAGACGGCGCCCAGGTGGCAGCTTCCAGAATCTGGTGAATGATTTCCTTTGGGATGGGTTGATCTGTAAATCGCCGAATCGAGCGGCGCTGCCTCAACATTTCTCGTTCGTCCCCGTCACGTTTGAATAGCATGGCGCGGATTGATTGGCTGTTCACTAAGTCCATTAGGAATTTTACTTCTTCTTCACGGCAACCCACGATGAAGACATTCTCCAGGCTTTTATTTTCATAATCAATAGTCAGTAAGATAGCTTTCGGCTTCTGGACACCACCAGAACCAATCCATACCGCAATCTCATCACCATCCGTGCTGGAGGTGCCTTCTAAATAACCATAGGCGAGTGGGCAGATCAGATCCGGATAACGAGGGTGCCTGGCTCCTTTCGCTCGATCCAGGATGATAGGATGTTTGTGAAACAGACGGTCCGCATAGTCCCAGAATTCCGTGCGTTTCGTTATATTGCTATAGAGATCTTCTAAATTAACTGCCACTGTTGTTCCCTAGCTGGAATTGCCTGATGATCTCCCCTGGTTGGTCCGGCTCGTGCGTGACAACCATCAGATTATTAACCTGGATGAGCCAATCATAAGCCTGGAAAGCAAGCTGGTTAATCGCACAACCGAGATTGGAAAATGTAACATCTTCAATCCCAAGAGTGATATGGGGCAGCCAGGTGTTTGGGGCGTAGTGAGGCGAAGGTTCAATTGTAGGTGTTGCCTTAACGTGCCGCCAGATTTGCCGATGGTAATATTCCAAAATATTCGTGGAGACCAGGCGCAGATGGACGATTGGTTTTTCACCTGTGAAGATTCCCAGTCCACTCGTACGGACCTGGAATGGTTCTGCCTGACGGGCCCAATCATCCAATAACGGCTCAAGTAGATCAAGTGAATAGGATTTTGCCGCGTGCCATGAGAAATGCGGCAAAGGAGTTGCAAAGATGTGGCGCAAATTGCAAGTACTGGCAAGCGCCTCCCATAAAGTGGTCACACGCTCATTGCTGACTTCATCCAGGGAGGAAATCAGGGCATGCATTAACGGAATAAATCCTGTTCTTCTGGACGCAGTAGTTCTTGAAGTGTGGCTTCACGCAAGGCGTATGGGAAACCGCGAACATGGACGGCTGGCGTGCCTTCGTCAGCCTGACCCATCACAAGCGAGGCAGCTGCGGCGAGCTCATCTGCTACGCCTACCTGAGTGATGCTCAGGCGAAAACCGAATAAATCAGGCCGGCCCCGCAAGTCCGCCAGGCCGGGCAGTCCTGCCAGGCCAATTGCCGTTCCAACAGTGCCCATTCGCCAGGCACGACCGTGCGAATCGATGATCGAAACACCTAATTGGCAGCCTGTTTCAATTTCCAGTTTCCGGCGAATGATTTCAGCGGAGTGATCTGGATTTTCTGGCAGCAACAGCACCCAATCTTCGGGATCTGCTTCATTGCCCTGAACGTTTGAATGATCGATGCCAGCATTGGCGCATATAAACCCAAGCCGGTGCTCCACAATGACCGTACCTGTCCGAACGCGTAAGATGGACTTACTTTCTTGCAAGATAAGCTCAGCCAACCCCGGCTCCTTGCCAGATTGGGCAGCAAGTTGGAAGGCGGCCTGGGATGGGCAGACGCTGGATAATCTCACCAGCCGCCCTTCAGCTTTGGAAATGATTTTTTGGGCCAGCACTACAATATCCCCATCCTGCCAGAATATTTTCGCAGCTGAAGCAGACAGCAGCAGGATCTGTGCCAGGTCATCGCCTGCCTGGACCAATGGGATTTGTGGCAGTGGAGTCAGAGTGAGCGTCATAATCCGCCTATCAGGATTTTTGTATCCCTATGATGCGGATTGCGGCGGAGTGCCCGCCGTAATATTTATTCATGCTGATCAGGATCGAAGTCAGGCCTTCAACCACAACGGCATTATCCAAACTGCCGGCATAGAAAGCCTGCATACCTGCCGCGGTTGTCAGTTCGATAACAGTTTCGGCGGCCTCGAAATCGTCTGCGCATACCAGGACATCCACGTCTAGAGGCTGCCCAAGATTTCTCTTTAATGCGCTGGCTGGTACATTTTGATATGCCGCGACCACTTTTACACCTGCTCCAAGAATATTCTGAGCAACCCGGGCAGCCGATGGTTGTTCGGGGGGATGGGGATCGCGAAAGTCAACCCGGGCGGTGGCGTCGACCAAAATTTTTCCTTGTAGAGGTTCAACCAGGCCCGTGACTGCCGCTTGATGGGCTGATTGAACAACCGTAAGGACCGATATATCCGCCAGACGGGCAGCTTCTGAATTTTCCAAGCCCGTCACCTTGTTTGTATTCAGTTTTGCATTGAGTTCTGCCGCAGTAGCCTGGGCTTTTTCTAACTGGCGGGAGCCGATAATGATAGCATAGCCGGCACTGACCCAGCGCATAGCCAGGCCTGGCCCTTCTTTTCCTGTTCCACCCAGGATCGCGATCGTCGGCAGTTTGTTAGATGGCAACGTTGTCATAGTTTCTCCGGGTTCTTTCTATATAACGTGGGTTCGGGTTAAATCGAAAATATTACCAGGCTCTTTTCAGGAAGTTGGGACGTAACTCTCATATCGTTGCCAGACGGCCGGGGCGAGACGGCGTGCTTCGGCGGCAATTTCGGCTTCATCCAGGGTGAGCAGCTTCCGGTCGCGCATTAACAGTTTGCCTGCCACGATTGTCGTCGTCACCATGCTCTCATGAAACCCAAAGATGATTTGCCAGGGAAGATTGCCGGGGGTCACGGGTGTATGTGGGTGATAGTCCACAAAGATCAGGTCGGCGTGGGCGCCAGGACTGATTTGGCCGAGGGACGCTTGAGGGAAGAAACGTCCTGCCAGGAGGGCGTTGTTGTGGGTCCCAATTTTTGCGATGACATCGCCCGGCATTCTTCTTGGATCGCGATGCCAAGCTTTGTGCAGCAGGTAGGCAGTTTTCCACTCGGTCCACATGGTGTGTGAAAACCCGTCTGTCCCCAGACAGACATTAACCCCATCCCGTAGCATTGATTCGACCGCCGCCACGCCTACCCCGTTGTTCATGTTGGAGCGTGGCTGGTGCGTAACCCAGGTCTTTGATTCTGCCAGCTGATGGATTTCCCGGGCATCGACGTGAATCGCATGTGCAATAATGCTGTTTGGTCCCAACATATCATGCTTTGCCAAGCGATCTACCACTCGCAACCCGGACTTCGATAGACTGTCGTATTCGTCTGCTTCATGCTCAGCGACATGGATATGAAAGCCGGTGCCTTCTGGGACCGCTGCTCTGCACGCTTCGAGGGTGTCATCCGACAATGTCAGGCTGGCATGCATCCCAAAAGTGGCTGCCAGAAGGCCTTTAGATTGGTTATCTGCGCTGTTTTGCTGCCCCAATCGTTCGATGAACCGGACATTCTCCGCAATTCCCGCTCGCGCTTTGGCTGTTCCATCCCGATCAGTGACTTCGTAGCATAGGACCGCCCGCAACCCGGATTGATCGACAGCCTCGGCGATCAAATCCAGCGAGCCTTCGATTGCGTTAGGCGAGGCATGATGATCGATCAGGGTGGTCGTTCCGTGCCGAATCGCATCGACCAGCATCACCTGTGCCGAGGCGCGCACATCTTCAGGTCTGAGGGCTTTATCCAGGGGCCACCAAAGTTTCTTGAGTATTTCCGGAAAGTCTTTGGGCGCCGGCCCTGGAATTGCCATACCGCGGGAAAATGCACCATAAAAATGAGTATGGGCGCAGATATTTCCGGGCATAACATACTGCCCGCCAGCATCCAGGCGCTCTGCCTGTGGATGGCGGGCGATGAGTTCTGCTTCCAGTCCAATCTCTGCTATTCGACCATCATCAATGTAGAGCGCCTGTCCTTCTATCACCTGATTCGGCTCGCCCCAGGTAATCAAGGTGGCATTAGTGATCAACATATTTGCCTCCGGTGGTTTACAGTTGTCGGTCCTGTGAGAATCATCGCGTTATAAGATGTGGTTTAAGCTGGATAGGCCATGGCAAACGCGACCTGTTCTGTAGTTTCAATAGCGCCCGGAATATGCTGCCTCGTCCAGTCAATTGCTCCCCGCCCATTTAACTTCAGGACTTGCTTCGCCAGGCAGGCAGTATACAGGCCTGTGCGACCTATACCTGCGCTGCAATGAATGACCACTCGCTTCCCGGCTTGAGCTTCTGCAATTGTCGCAGCCAGTGCCGTCTTTAAGGCGTCCGGCTTTGGGACGCCGAAATCTTCAATGGGCAGGTGGATGATAGTCATCCCAAGCTTTTCATAGAGTGCCAACAGATCTCGACCGGATTTAGCAAGAATTTCTGCAGCTTCTGCCAAGACGACCACAGTACCGATCCCCGCCTCCTTATAGCGTTCAATCAGAAGCCCATCCGGGTCATATCCGCCAAAAGGCATGGCGCTGCGGAAGATTTTACCAACTAAGCCCAATGGCAGTTCGGTTAACTTCATGAATTCTGTTCCCCTGAAAACCGAAAATTAGCTTGGGTCTTCATGAACTCCAGGGAAGCCATCGACTTCTCTGGGTTGAAACAAATCAGGCTGTTGGCTGTTGCTGGGCTATGGCCTTTGCGATTTGCTCCTGATCGACTGGCAGCCGATCCACTCTGACGCCTGTAGCGTTGTAAATCGCGTTTGTGATCGCCGGTGTTGTAGGTATACTGACGATCTCACCGATGCCTTTGGCCCCGTAAGGCCCATCGGCAGTAGGATGTTCGATAACGATCGATTTGATCTCGGGCGTAAGGCTGATGGATGGGATTCGATAACGGGCCAATCGATCTGTTACCACCAGGCCATCCTTAACGATGAATTCTTCGGTCAGAGCATTGCCCAAGCCCATCACAATGCCACCCTCAACCTGACCCTGTAAACCTAGCGGGTTGATTGCACGGCCAACATCATTCGCCGCGATCACGCGCAAAACTCGCACTTCACCACTGCGGGTATCCACCTCAACTTCGGCTGCCTGGGCCGCAAAGGCAAAAGCGAAGTGCATATCTCCACCCTGGCCGAGCGGTTTGGTTGCTGGCGCCCAGTATTCATATAGAGCCCACGGTTCGCGGCCTTCGGTTTTCATGATCTCGACCACCTCACCCAATGGGATAGAGTAGCCATTGATCTGGGCCAGCCCCTCAATAAAGCGAATCTGCTCCGGTGGGTGATCGTATTTTTCAGCCAGAGTAGAGGCAATCGCCTGCCTGAGAGTTTTCGCCGCGTAGCGGGCGGCGTTTCCGGAAACATAAGTTTGGCGCGAAGCTGTAGTGGGTCCGCCATCCGGCGTCAGGTCGGTGTCCATGACCAGGACCTTCACCTTTTCGGGCGACATTTCAAATTCCTCGGCGACAATCATGCGTAAAACGGTTACCAATCCCTGCCCAAGTTCAGCAGAAGATGTCCGGACCTCCAGAGTGCCGTCCCGATAAAGCTCAACTTCTGCCCCAGCTTTATCCGGAGCTCCGCCTCCCAATCCGGTGTTTTTATAAGCTACCGAGAAGCCCCAGGCTCGGTGCAGGTGCGGGGCACCCTCGACAGGATGGGCCTTGAATGGATCATCCCCGGCCACCCGGGTTAATTCCTCACTGACTTTGTCGATACACTCCAATAAGCCGACACTTTCGCGCAGCAGCTGCCCGGTGTTGGTTACTGACCCGACCTGCAATGCATTCTGACGCCGCAGGTCGATTGGGTCTCGCCCTAGTTTTTCCGCAAGAATGTCCATCATGGATTCCACGGCAAATGCGGACTGGGTTACACCAAAACCGCGAAATGCGCCTGCCGGTGGATTATTGGTATACATGGCGTAGCAGTCCGCTTTGACGTGAGGTACTTCATAGGGACCGGATGAGTGGGTTGTTGCCCGGGTCATTACCTTTTCACCCAGAGAGGCATAAGCGCCAGTATCGCCATAAAGCTCGCTCACAACTGCAGTGAGCTGCCCATCATTCTTGGCGCCCATCTTCACCCAGATCCGGGTTGCATGACGTTTTGGGTGGACAAGCAGGCTTTCGTGCCGGTCAAACAGCAGTTTCACTGGTCGCCCGGTTGCATGAGCCAACAGTGCAGCATGTACCTGGCCGGTAATATCCTCTTTACCACCAAAACCACCACCCATGAGCTGGCCAAGGATCCGCACTTTTTCTTGCGGCCATCCCAACGCCCGGGCCACCTGTTCCCGGTCGGCGTAGGGGATTTGCGAGCCGACATAAACCTCCATCCGACCTTCCTCATTGATGCGTGCGATAGAGCATTCTGGCTCAAGAAAAGCATGTTCTGTGATCGCGGTGTGGAATATATGCTCGAGGATGATGTCGGCATCTTTAAATCCAGCCTCCACCTCGCCTTTGCGGACCTTGATATGTTTTAATAAATTGCCCTTTTCGTGCAGTTGGACGGCATCCGGTTGGTGGGCTTGAACTGCATCTGAGATGATTGTTTGCGGATCGAAATCCACCTCGATTAAATCGATAGCTTTTAAAGCGATTTTGCGCGTCTCGGCAGCAACGATCGCAATGCTGTCACCAACGTAACGCACCCGCTCGCCAATCCCCACCAGGGTGGGCCAGTCATTGATGACCAGGCCGTGGTAGTGTTCACCTGGGATATCTGCGGCTGTCAATACAGCTACTACCCCCGGAAGATCATTAGCTTTGCTGGCATCGATCCGTGTAACGATGCCATGGGGGATGCCTGCTCGCCGGACGGCTGCATGCAACATGCCTTCAAAAAGCAGGTCGTCGGTAAATTTGGCACTCCCATTCACTTTTTCTACCGCATCGGGCCTGGCGTGTACGGTTCCGATGATGTTGAATGCACCTTCGGTAGGCAGCTCTGGCAAATCAGCGGGCCGCGGGTGTGTGCCGGTAGTAACGGCTTGCGCTGCGGCTTTTATGGCCCCAGAAATGGCTGGGTATCCGGCGCAGCGGCACAAAGTATCTTTCAATGCGTGTTTGATCGCTTCATCATCGGGATCCGGGTTATGCTGTAGCAACGCATAAGAGGTCATCAACTGTCCTGGAATGCAGAATCCGCATTGGACCGCGCCATGACTGATGAAAGCCTCTTGTAAGGGGTGCAGCCGAGGCAAATCGTTTTCAGAGCCGTTGGTTTCAACCAGTGGTGGCGCGGTGGCTGCCAATCCCTCAATGGTCAATATATTATGCCCATCAGCCCGGGCGGCCGGATAAGTGCAGGATAATACTGGCTCGCTATCCACCAGCACTGTGCAGCTTCCACATTCGGCTTCATTGCAGCCGATTTTTGTACCGATCAGGCCCAGGCGTTCTCGCAGAAGATCGGACAGCATTTCCCCGGGTAAGGGTTCTATCGTCACGGGTTTTCCATTGACATAAAAGATCATCATACACCATCACTTTTTGTGGCCCTGAACTCAGGAGTGCATTCAAGTTCAGGAAATTTGTTGTGGTAGAGCTAGAATTGACAACCTGAAATAGGGGGACACAACCTACCTAAGCGGCCCGCTCCCAGGCAGTCCAAAGGGTTTCCTCGAGGAGTGATTTCGATAGATGCCGGCGATATTCTGCGCTGGCTCGAAGAGGGCTGGTCCGGTAGCGCGCAGTGTCCAGCAAGGCTTGCAGTGCTTCCGCAAAACTTTGCTGGTTTAGGGTTTTGCCACGCAAACTATCTTCTGCGGTTTTGATTCGCTGTGGGACTGGTCCAGAGGGGCCGACCGCGATATGCAGGTCTTCAAAGATATTGTCCCGGCGGTGGACCCAGGCAGCCATATTTAGTATAGGCAAGGCAACCCCCTGAGGGCGCATCACACGCCTGAAAGCAGAAGCCGTCCCAATTTGCTGGAGCGGTAGATAAAAGCCAACCAGCAGCTCACAACCGGCTTGAAGCGCAGATTTACCAGGCCCCAAGAACAGGCTCTCGATAGGTTCGATTCTGCTGCCATTCGTGCCAGCGACCTCTGCCTGGGCAGCCAAAGCCATTAAAGCAATGGTTCCATCAGCGGCCGGCAATGCATGCCCAACATTGCCACCCAACGTAGCTGTATTGCGCACCTGGGGTCCGCCAATCAGGCCACAGGCCTCGATCAATGCCTGGGCATGCTTGTGCACGAGTTCGGATTTCACTATCTGGTTGAGCGGGACAGACGCGCCAACATATAGCTGGCCCTCCCGGATTTCAAGGACCTTCATCTCTTTGACTGCAGTTACATCGACTAGAGTATCAACGGGGGGATGGCGGCCTTGCTGCAAATCCAGCAGCAGATCAGTTCCACCGGCAATCAAGCTGGCAGAGCCTGGCGCGTTGACCAGGGCTTGTAGAGCATCAGTTACAGACTGTGCAACGTGGTAATTCTTCCAAATTGTCATGGATCGGTGCCTCTCGTCTCCGGTTATCAAGCCGGTGCCTGTTGTGAACGGCGGCACTTTTCGACGGATAACCCTGCCGGCATCGTTTTTCAGTTTACGGACGCAGTTTCCAGGTGAACTGCTCACGGCTGGGTGACATCCGACGCCGCCACAAGATTCTATCCAGTGGCGACCACCGATCCAAGTGGATTAAACTATTATCTGTCTATAAATCTATTTTTCAGATTCTAAATTCGGTTCTCCTGGCAAGTCTTTCTTCATACTTGCACATTTACATCCCATTATCCTGAATGTATTTTAACATGGATAGTACTAGATCGGTAGGGGTAGGGATCAAATGTTGGCTGGAAAATGTTATGGGGTGCGTAAATTGAGCCATCCCCTCAATTTTAACACCCCAAATCTGTGCCTGCCAACTGTACCCTTTTCTAGAAACGCTAAGAAATGTTAGCTGAAAATCGCGTATAATCGACTCTGGAGGTCATGATGGTTGCTCGAATTACCCGGATCCATCGATTTTTGGTTGGCCAGATGATGTATCCGATCTTATTATCCACCCTGCTGGCGCTGGCATTATTTGCTGGGCGTATCTATTTGAGTGGTAGTTGGCTGGTATATGGCAATCTGGTTTGGAATTTATTCCTGGCCTGGATCCCATATCTTTTCAGCGTCAGTGCTGCTGCTCTTCAGAGCCGGTTGCCCAGGGCTGGCCTGCTGCTCATCGTCCCAGGCGTATTATGGCTGGTATTTTTTCCCAATGCACCTTATATCGTAACAGATTTTCTACATCTGGAACAGCGACCGTATGTACCGCTCTTATACGATATTTTACTTTTAGCCAGCTTTGCCTGGACTGGGCTTTTCTTGGCAATCGCCTCTCTGCGGACGATGCAGGTCCTGGTAAAGATCTACATGGGCGGTTTGATCAGCTGGTTTTTTGTTACCATAGCACTCGGACTGAGTGGGCTGGGAATTTACCTGGGCCGCTTCGAACGCTGGAATACTTGGGATCTGGTCTTCCATTTCGACACAATTCTCAAAAATACTGCCCAACGCATGCTCAACCCCTTGGATAATTTGCGATTTATCGGTTTTACGGTGCTTTTTACTGCCTTTTTGTTAGTCTGTTACCTGACGTTTATATCGGTTCATAAAATAGAGACGCTTGAAGACTGAGGCACGTCATCTGCCCCACATGAATTTCTGTGGGAGTACCACCAAAGAAATTCAAGAGATCCAATAAATATAACCATATGTAAAAGAAGGAGTTCTTTATGTCCATATCAGCAAATGCTGCTATAAAATATGCCCGGGATAATCGCGAGCGTTTTTTGGCTGAATTGAAAGATTTCGTCAAAATTCCAAGCGTATCTACCGACCCAACTGCCAAGGCAGATATGCAAAAAGCCGCCGAATGGGTAGCCAACCAACTGCGAAACCTCGGCCTGGAGAATGTAAACATTTACCCGACCGCTGGACATCCGGTTGTATTTGGGGAGAGGTTATCTGCGGGGGAAACCCGGCCCACAATCCTGATTTATGGACATTATGATGTTCAACCAGCTGAACCCCTGGAGCTCTGGGGTACACCTGCATTTTCCCCCTCATTAAAAGGCGAAAACCTTTACGGGCGCGGCGCTTCGGACATGAAAGGCCAGGTTTTAGCCAGCCTGAAGGCGGTTGAAGCTTTGGTTCGGACTGGTGGATTGCCGGTGAATGTAAAATTCTTCGTTGAAGGCGAGGAAGAAATCGGCTCACCCAACCTTGGTGACTTCATTTCCGCCCAAAAAGAACTACTGGCTTGCGATTTTGCTGTGAATCCGGATACTGGCATGATCGGGCCAGAAACACCAACGATTACCTATGGCTTACGCGGTTTGGCTTACTTTGAGTTGCGTGTTAAGGGTCCGGACCACGATCTTCACTCGGGTCTGTTCGGCGGGGCGGTTCACAATCCGGCTCAGGTCTTGTGCGAATTGATCGCTGGAATGCATGATGAGGATGGACGCATAACCCTGCCTGGCTTTTATGATGATGTCCAGCCATTGAGTGAGGAAGAGCGGTCAGAACTGTCCCGTTTGCCATTGAGTGAGAAATTCTACCTGGACCAGACCGGTGTACCAGCCTTATTCGGCGAGCGAGGCTACACCCCGGTTGAGCGAGTAGGCGCCCGCCCAACACTCGAGGTCAATGGCTTGCTTTCAGGCTTTACGGGCGAAGGCTCCAAAACAGTGCTGCCGTCCAAAGCGATGGCAAAGATTTCGATGCGCCTGGTGCCAGATCAGGACCCGAATGAGGTTCACCGGCAGCTCCTGGAATATCTTGAAACCCGCGCGCCGGCTACAATTGAGTATGAACTGATCATGCATGCAGGGGGTCCACCCTCCATTACTGATCGGGAGCTCCCGGGTGTACTGGCCCTGGCGGATGCATTGGAAGAAACTTGGGGAGTAAGACCGGTCTTCCGGCGTGAGGGCGGGAGTGTACCAGTGACTGCCCAGCTGAAAACGATTTTGGGAGTCGAATCGATCCTGACAGGGTTTGGCTTGCCTGATGATAATCTGCATGCGCCGAATGAGAAAATTCATCTGCCCACCTTTTATCGGGGGATCGACGCCTTGATTCGTTTCTTTGTCAATCTTGGCCAGGCATGAAAATCATCCATGTGGTCGGCGCCCGGCCGAATTTCATGAAAGTAGCACCGGTGATTTCGGGCCTCCAGTTACGCCCGGGTGTGGCACAACTACTGATCCATACCGGACAGCATTATGATGCCAATATGTCAGCTGTGTTTTTCCGGCAGCTGGGTTTACCCGACCCTGACCTGAACTTGAATATCGGGTCTGGAAGCCATACCTGGCAGATCGCTCAGATTATGCTTGCTCTAGAGCCTGTTATGGTTTCACAACAGCCCGACCTCGTGTTGGTGTATGGAGATGTAAATTCGACCCTGGCTAGCGCTCTAGTAAGCGTAAAACTTCAAATTCCTGTGGGGCATGTTGAGGCTGGTTTGCGTTCATTTGATCGCACTATGCCTGAAGAAATTAACAGGCAGCTGACCGATCAGATCTGCGAATATTTATTTACCCCTTCCGAAGATGGCGATAAAAATTTGCTGCGGGAAGGCATCTCAGCGAACAAGATCTACCGGGTTGGAAATGTCATGATAGACACGCTGGTGAGATTGCTGCCAGAAGCCCGCCGGCAATATGGTTCGCTGGCGGGACAATACCGGCTGGATGCCCCATTTGGACTGGTTACTCTCCACCGCCCGTCCAATGTCGATCATCCAGATCGGCTGATTGAGATCATCGCAACCCTTGCCAGGATAAGCCAGCAGGTACCATTATTATTCCCCGTTCATCCCCGCACCCATATACGAATTGCGAAGCATTTTCCAGGCGGGGGAGGAGATTCTTTGCGGTTTATCGAGCCACTGAGCTACCTGGACTTTATATCTCTAATGCAAAATGCCAGCCTGGTCATCACCGATTCGGGCGGCGTACAGGAAGAGACCACCTTTTTGGGGGTGCCTTGTTTTACCTTGCGCAACAATACTGAGCGGCCGGTTACATTGGACATGGGCACCAACCGCTTGATTGGTGATGACCTCGATCGCCTTGAAAGCGAAGTTGCCCAGCTTCTCAGAATAGATCACAGGCCGGACTACCAGATACCCCCATTATGGGATGGCCTGGCGGGAGAGCGAATTGCTCAAATAATAGTTGCCTAAATCTCTATCGTGGGTTTAAGGGCAGTTCAACCATCTGTACTCCAATCTTGCAGACTGGTCTACCAGTTCAAAACAAAATAAGTGTTTGCTCAGGGTTTCTCCGACAGGCTTGACGAGTGTCTGACAACCCCGTACAATCATGAATTATGACAGATAAATTACCCTCTTATGGTGGTCAGGCAGTAATAGAAGGCGTGATGATGCGCGGCACTCAGGCGGTAGCTATTGCTATGCGAGCCCCTGATGAGCAAATCGTCATTCACACCGAAAAGCTATCAGGTATCTATAAGTCTCGTCTGGCGAAAATCCCCTTTTTACGGGGATTAATTGCATTATGGGATGCTTTAGGCCTGGGGATGCGGGCATTAACGATTTCTGCCAACACCCAATCCGGCGAAGATGAACAACTGGAAGGGCTGCCTCTATACGCCACCATCGCGATATCCCTAAGCATTGGTGTGGGATTATTCTTTCTAGCGCCGGCTGCCGCTGGCCAGTTGAGCGAACGGATCGCAGGGTGGAATGCCTGGTGGGGCAACCTGCTGGAGGGTTTGATACGGTTAGTGCTGCTGGTGCTGTACATAGCGTTGATCGGCCGGATGGATGAAATCAAGCGGGTCTTTGCTTATCATGGTGCAGAACATAAAACGATCAACGCTTTTGAAGCTGGAGTTGAATTGACCCCTCAAAAAGTTGCTCAGTTCTCACTCGAACATCCTCGCTGTGGAACCGCGTTCCTGCTTACACTGGTCCTTTTCTCGGTTGTTCTGTTCAGTCTACTCGGCCCCCTACCAATTTCCTGGCGACTTTTAAGCCGGGTATTGCTTTTGCCCGTTTTGGCTGGCTTTGCTTACGAATATATTCGCTGGACCGCCAACCATTTGAGCTCACCCATCGTTCAGTGGATCGTTAAACCTAACCTGGCGCTGCAGCGGATGACAACTCGCGAACCAGATCTAAATATGCTTGAGGTTGCAATTGCAGCTTTTAAAGCGATGCGATTGGAAGAAGATCGCTTGCATCTGTAGTTTTGGAAGATATGCAGCAGCAGGGAAAATAGAGGCCGTTTGAGCGGGCCGCACCCGCCTAAATTATCCCACCTCATTTTTTTATTCTAAATCTGTGAAAGGTCAATTTCCTGGCCTCTGGCAAATGTGCACTCATGGCAGCCAAAATACAATTTGCCGTTATCCTGTTCCTTGGTATTCTCGTTTTGTCACTTTTCGGTTGTGGGATACCCGAAAACTGGACTGAACCCACACCTTCAGTTCTCCCTACGCCAGCGCCAACCCAAACATCCGAACTGCTTCCAGACCTGATTCTGAATGCAATCTCAATAAAGACCGAAGCCAGTGAACCCTGCCCAGACATGTTCGCTGATTTTGGAGTCTGGGTACGAATCATAAATCAAGGTTCTGCTCCAGCCAGTTCGTTTGTCGTGCAGGTGAATGGTGTCTGGCAAACAGTGGAAAATGGATTGCCTGCTCACCAGTGGGTCGACTTGTGGTTTCCAGGCTATCATCCTGAGACAGAAGTCTGGTTAGATGTAACTGCCATTGTTCGGGAATTTGATGAGAAAAATAACCGCACAAAAAGCAATGTTTCCCTGCCCACATTCAGTGCTGATTGCTTGCCGGCCCCTTCCCCAGTAGTACCTCAGGATGAAGCGCTCTACACTCTGGAAGGCCATACCGCCCAGGTGCTCAGTCTTGCATTTTCTCCAGATGGCAGCTTGTTAGCTTCTGGCTCGATAGATAACACCCTCAGGCTGTGGCGGGTTGAAGCAGGGAGCTTGCTCCGGACCATGCTGGGGCATCCATTCCCAGTCTCGAGCCTGGCATTCTCATCCAACGGCATCAATCTCACGACCGGTTCGTATGATGGCAAAATTCGTGTTTGGCGCGTATCGGATGGCCACCTGGCAAACACCCTGGAAGGACACGCTGGCAGGGTGGTAAGTCTGGCATATTCTCCCGACGGCCGATACCTGGTCACGACAGGAGACGATTTCACCATCCGCGTATGGCGGACTATTAATGGGAGCCTTTTGCAAACGATTGACGAAGGCCTTTCAGGTATCTCATCAGTGGCTTTTTCACCCGATGGGCGTTTGCTGGCCTGGGCGGAAACGGACGGGACGGTCCGGGTATGGGAGCTGGCTAGTTCAAAATGGGCAGGGCACTTCACTGAATCCAGTCAGGCTGCCAGCAGCGTCGCCTTCTCACCGGATGGGCTCAATCTGGCTGTTGGGTTTGAAGATCGGACGATTCGTGTCTGGCGGTTAAGCGATGGAACTTTACTCCAGACGTTGACCGGGCATACCGGGCAGGTAACAAGTGTTGCCTTTTCCCCAGATGCTCATTGGTTAGTATCCGGATCCAGCGATACCACTCTACGGTTGTGGGAGCAGGAAGAGGACAATTATCTTTATGCACCAGCCCGCATTTTGGCTGGGCATACTGATCGGGTGAATTGTGTGACATTTTCAGCTCGAGGCAGTTTGGCTGCTTCTGGCTCCAATGATGGAACGATCAGGATCTGGTCTATCGCCCCATAGGAACTGCATCATTCACCAAGTATCTGGACGACCAGCCGGCGCTGGCGTGGCCGGTTGTCGAAATCTATGTAAACGATCTGCTGCCAGGTTCCCAGGGTCAGGCGTCGATCGACGACTGGCACCGTTAGTGATGGTCCCACCAGTGCCGAACGAACGTGTGAGTGCCCATTGCCATCGCCCCAACGTGCGTTATGCTCGTAGTGCCGGTTTGGATCGATAAGTTCGTCGTATAGCCTGCGTAAATCGCTGAGTGCCCCAGATTCGAATTCGATCGTTGTCAAACCGCTGGTTGATGATGGACAGAACACAGTCACTGTACCATCTTGGATCCCGCTTTCGGCAATTGCACTGGCGACGTGGGAAGTGATATCGACCATATCCGCATGACCGCGGGTACTCAGCTGGATAGTAAGCGTTTTGACAGTCATTCTTCCTCCTTTCTATTTTGTTCATTGAATCTTTCAACCCCTGAGGATCAAGTATACCTTTTGAAAATAAGTCGTCCCAAATAATTGGGCGTGCTGAGTAATCAGGCTTGAGACTCTAGGTTGACAAAGTGGTCTTTTCGGCAATCCACTTAAGAAAAAAAAGATTTAGTGGTGTTCGGTTTAGGCGATGTAGCTGCCCAAACCGAACACCACACATCCTTCTTTTTGTTTGCTGAGAATTTAGCGAAAAAATTACTATGTAGCTCTCCGAAAAGTCGGAGGCTATTTGATTGACGATGTGGGTTCTTTAAAGTAGACTATTTACATGGAATTAGATTTGGAACTGTATCGCAAAGATGTGCTCGTCTCACCCAGCCCAGTGGTGCGGCTTTCAGTCATCGATGTCTCCCCCGACCATCCCCAGCGAACTATTGTTTTCATCCACGGATACGCAGGTCAGGCGCGCCAATGGCAGTACCAGCTCCAGGCATTTTCTAAGTCTAATCGAGTGATTGCGATCGACTTGCGTGGTCATGGACGTTCTGATAAACCCCGCAGCCAGTACACCATGAAAGAGATATTAAGCGATTTGGAAGCTGCCCTGGATGCACTTGGCGTGGCAGGCAAGTTCAGCCTGGTAGGCCATTCCTTTGGGGGGGCAGTGGTGACGGAGTACGCGCTTGCCCATCCTGAACGCCTGGACCGAATTGCTCTTATCGCGACAGCCGGAGAGTTTCATCTCAACACCCTCTACCGGTTCTTGTTAAGAATACCATTGCCCGCGCTGCGTTGGCTGGATTTTTTCACCCGCGGCTGGCTGGGTGCTCCAACATTTGTACTGCATCCCTGGTATTACAATAACTTATCCAGGTGGGTGGGATGGAGTGCATTCCGGAGCTTAAGTGTGCCAACATTGGTTATCCGGGGTTATCAAGACGCGGTGTTTGAAAAACCGATGTTTGAAGAAGTTACCCGGGCTATTCCAGATGCAGATGACGTGGATGTGGGAGCCTCCGGACATCTGGTGATGCTGGAACGACGGGATGCAGTCAACCGGGCCATCCAGCGCTTCATGGATGTTACCAGTTTCTCCTGGCGAGACTCGCAAAGCAGCAATGATGATGATGGCTATGCCAGGATGCTGAGAGAACGCCCATGGCTGCCGCATTATGATGACGGTGTCCCATATACGATAGCCATTCCCCAAGTCCCACTCCACCATCTCTTGCAATCCTCGGCCCGCCGTTTTCCATTGAAGACAGCCTTGATATTCGAAGGTACCAAGTTGCATTACCGGCGGCTGAACCAGGAAACGAATCGCTTCGCCAATGCCATTCTCGCTCTGGGTTTGGAGCCAGGTGAGCGGGTGATGTTGATCCTGCCGAATATACCTCAGTTGGTGATTGCTTATTTTGGGACGTTAAAAGCTGGTGGGGTTGCTGTATTTACACTGCCGACTCACGGCCCGGCTGAACTCGTCCGTCAGGTGCGTGATTCGGGAGCTCGAATCCTTGTGACTCTCACCGAGTTCGACGACCTGATTGATGCTATCAAGTCCGGGCTCGAGCCAGATGGCGACTCGCCGTTAAGGCACATCATTTTTGTACATATTGGCGATTACTTACCTTTTTTTAAACGCTTAGCGCTGAATCTTTCTCGTACTAATCGAAAACGCCATCTGTTGGATATTCCTCTGGACGCCAGCACGCATGTGTATGATCGCCTGCTCTACAGTAGTAGTAAAGACGCACCGGAAATCCAGCCGAAACCGCTGGACCTGGCAGTTATCATGTATACCGGAGGCACGACAGCCGCGCCCAAAGGTGTGATGCTCTCGCATTACAATCTGGTTGCAAATGCCTTGCAAACTCGCCACTGGATTCCAGCTGCCCTGGAGGGTAGGGAACGTTTCCTATGTGTCGTACCGTTTTCTCACAGTTATGGCCTGACCGCGGCCTTAAACGTGCCCCTGGCACTTGGGGCAGCCCTGATCCTAAAACCCCGCTTTGAGATTGGCGCGATATTGCGGACTATCCAACGTGAACGACCGACTATTTTCCCTGGCGTCCCCCAGATGTATGTTGCCATTAAGGATTTCCCCGGAGTTCGAAAATTCGGGATTCAGTCCATCAAAGCCTGCATCAGTGGCTCAGCCCCGCTGCCTGTTGAAGTCCAGGAGGCGTTCGAGAAATTAACACGCGGCCGGCTGGTCGAAGGTTACGGCTTAACTGAGGCTTCACCCGTAACTCATGCGAACCCGCTCAATGGCTTGCGCAAAGTCGGGACGATTGGCATTCCACTTTCTTCCAGTGAAGCCCGATTGGTAGACCTGCGGCACGGGAGGGAGGAAGTACCCGTGGGGCAAATCGGAGAGCTGGCTGTTCGTGGTCCGCAGATCATGATGGGATATTGGAATGATCCTCGTGCAACCCGGCAGGTGCTTTCCCAAGATGGATGGCTGCGTACGGGGGATGTGGCACAAATGGATTCGGAAGGATACTTCAGGATCGTAGCGCGAAAAGCAGATATGTGGTATCCTGCCCGTCCTGGTGAACCTGCATTTCCGCGGGATGTTGAGGAAGTATTGTTCGAAGTTCCCCAGGTTAAAGAAGCCGCTGTTGTGGCAATTGCCGGGCAGCCCATCGCGTTTGTAATCGCACGCAAGGAGCGGCCCTCCACGGAAGCCCTTTTGGCTTACTGCAAGCGCCGCCTGCCGCCGGAACTGGTCCCAAGGCTGGTCATTTATTTGGATGACTTCCCGCGCTCCTTTATTGGTAAGGTACTGCGCCGTGAACTGGCAGAGCACTTTAAACAAAACAGATCTACCGCTCAAGGGGATTCTCTGTGATATATCCACACGAACCTGCTGACAGCCAGATCTGCATTTAATAAGACTGGAAAATGATGACTTTTAATCCAAATGAAATCCACTACCTGGTTGAGGGCCAAGGCCCACCAGTGATTCTTGTTCATGGTCTGGCTGCATCTTCGTACGATTGGGCGGCAATGCTGCCTGCCTTGGCTTCAGCAGGTTATCAGGCTTTTGCCCCTGATTTGCTGGGACATGGCGAAAGCGTAAAGCCAGAATCGACTGACAGCTATCAAGCTGAAACGGTCTATCAATTCCTGGTTGCCTGGATCGATTCCCTGGCTCTGAAACAGCCGCCTGTATTTATTGGCCACTCTCTTGGTGGTTACTTGAGCTTATTATATGGCTTGCGCCGGCCTCGCAAGTTGGCCGGATTAGTTTTAATCGACCCATTGTATAGCCCAAATCAATTGTCAGCATTGCTTCGCTGGATCAATCAAAGACCTGCCTGGGGTGAGGCCGCAATGCGGCTGGTGCCGGAGTGGATGTTGAACGCGGTCTTGGGATGGGACCCGGCCAATGGGAATGAATTCGACGATTATATTCGCCAGCAAATTGCCAATGATTATAAGCGCGCTTCAGCACGGATTGTTCACATTCCTGCCACAATCGAAGACCTGTCACCTAAACTGGTCCAGCTGACAATCCCCAGCCTCCTGATGTGGGGAGATCGTGATTTAACGCTTGCTACCCAGTCTTTTCACAAACTCCATAAGGCAATCCCAAACAATCAGGCCAGAGTAGTCACAGGCAGCGGTCATCAGCCCCATATCGGCAGGCCGGAGCAGGTCAACCAGCTGGTTTTATCTTTTCTCCAAGATTTGCAGCGCCGGGTTTCTGGAGTAACCGGTCAGCCATTATTGGCTTGAGCGGTTGCTCTTAGAAAATCTCCAATCCCTCTCTAAAGGAATTTTTTATGACGGTTAAACTAATCCTGCGCGGTCAGGAATACGAGGTGAAACCTGGAATGACTTTGCGACAATCTCTTTTTAAGATTGATCAACAACCTGAAGCTGTCCTGGCTACTCGAGATGGAGAAATGATCACGGAAGAGGAAATCTTATTGGATGGCGATGTGATTAAGTTGATTGCGGTAATTTCCGGCGGTTGACATGGGTAGACTGCCCCTCGATACTGTCACCAGCAATTATCGTTATGGAGGTAAAGGGTGAGATGTCGTAAGTGTGATCACAAGGCTGTCATCAACATGCGCCAGCATAAATTAGCGCTGTGTAAAGATCATTTTCTGGAATGGATTCCGGAGCAGACTCAGCGGTTCATTGAGAAATACCAGATGTTCAGCCCTCAAGAGAGATTGCTGGTTGCCGTTTCTGGCGGCAAGGATTCCTTATCGCTTTGGGATATCCTGTGGCAGCTGGGCTATCAGGTGGATGGTCTCTATATTGGCCTTGGGATCGATGAGGGAGTGGGGTATTCGGAAGAATCCCACCGGCTAACAGCTAAATTCGCGGCCGAACGCAGCCTGAAGCTGCTTGCCGTCGACATCCAACAAGAATACGGTCAGCCCATTCCGGTGATTGCTAAGGCGACGACCCGCGGAAAAGGAAAACCCTGTTCGGTCTGTGGATTGAGCAAACGGCATGTGATGAACCGGATTGCCAGAGAAGGCGGATACCATGTTCTGGTTACAGGGCATAACCTGGATGATGAAGCCGCTGTTCTGTTTGCAAATACAATGAACTGGATCCCTGGCTACCTGGTGCGGCAAAGCCCGGTCCTGGAAGCTAACCAGCCAGGTCTTGTGCGTAAAGTAAAACCACTTTGCCGGATTTACGAGCGGGAGATGGCTGCCTATGCCTTGCTGCGAGGGATTGAGTATATCTATGATGAGTGTCCCTTTGCGGCTGGGTCAAAGCAAATTTATTATAAAGAATTGCTGAATAAGCTGGAAGCCGACCGCCCTGGGGCTAAATTGAGCTTTTATCTGACTTATTTGCAGGCCAAAGAAAATGGCTTGTTTGCGCCTCAGGCTGATCCTGGGTTAGAACTGCTGCATAGCTGTCATTCATGCGGGCAGCCCACTTCGGCTCCTGGGGATTGCGCATTTTGCCGAATGATGGATCGGATTTCCGAGTTGGTCTAAAAACATATCCCTACCGGTCGCAGCTATGGAGCTGGTCTCCTGCAACCCGGTCTAACAAAACTGCGGCGGTCGCAGCACCCGCCATACCAAAACAAAGGAGCCTGGATTGAAAGTCGAACAATCCCCGCTGAACAGGCTGCCGGATGCTGAGCCAAAACAGCAATCGGCAGTTTTAGATGTGGCAGCTGCAGTACCGCGCCTGGCTGTGGTGATGATTGCTATATATATTGCAGCTCAGATGCTTGCGGATATCGCCAGCCTAAAGATTGGGATTGTGTTTGGCCTGGCCGTGGATATGGGCACATTCATCTATCCGCTGACTTTTACGCTGCGCGATGTGGTTCACAAGATCTTAGGAAAGCGCAATGCTCAGATCTTGGTTGTTACAGCCGGGGTGATCAACCTCCTGATGGCAGCTTATCTGATGTGGGCTGCGAGCGTACCCAGCGATCCATCCTGGGGGCTGGGTGAACAATTTAGTGCAATCCTGGCTCCGGTCTGGCGCATTGTGGCTGCTTCAATAGTGGCTGAAGTGTTTAGCGAACTGGTCGATACTGAGGTGTATCACTGGTTTGTCACCCGGATCACCCGGCGCTTCCAATGGCTGCGGGTGCTGATCAGCAACGGAATCAGTGTGCCAGTTGATAACATGGTGTTTGCTGTGGGTGCTTTCGCCCTGACGCTGCCCTGGGGGGTTGTCTGGCAGATATTTTTGTTCAATTTAGTCTTGAAATATGGTATGACTCTCCTGAGCTTGCCTTTGATTTATATCGTTCCCGATTGGGTCCCGCCAGAACTTGAATAATCGGTATAAGCGATGCAAAAAGGTGTGCGTGGATAGTTCTACGCACACCTCTTTGATTATTTCAACCAGGTCGGGTTGCCGGCCTGGTAATTATCCCGATGGAAGGGTCAAGCAGTTTCCAGATAACGTTCGACTTCCCAATCGGTAACCTTCATCCGATGCTCTTCAATTTCGGCCCACTTGGCTCGTTGGAAGGCTTCGTAAACCACCCCGCCCAGCGCATCTTGCAGCAGGCTGTCTTTTTCTAGCTCGCGCAAAGCTTCACTCAAAGATCCTGGTAGCTCTTCAATGCCGCGCGCTGCCAGCTCTTCTTTAGTCAAATGGTAAACGTTGACATTATTGAGCGGCTGCGGGCAGGTTTCCTGGTTATCGATGCCGTCGAGTGCAGCTCCAAGCATAACTGCAAAAGCCAGGTATGGATTAGCCGAAGGATCAGGGCAGCGCAGTTCAGCCCGCATAGATTTCTCTCGACCGGCCGTATAGTGCGGGATCCGTATTAATGCCGAGCGGTTGATCTGGGCCCAACCGACATAGACTGGAGCCTCATAACCAGGGACCAGGCGTTTGTAAGAGTTGATCGTGGGAGCTACTACCGCAGCCATGGCGCGGGCATGTTTCAGCTGGCCTGCAATAAAACTGTAGGCAAGCGCAGACAGTTTAGTGGTTTCGCTGGCGTCAAAGAACAGGTTTTTACCATCTGCAGTAAACAAAGATTGATGGCAGTGCATGCCAGAGCCATTTATGCCGAAGATGGGTTTAGGCATGAAGGAGGCGATCAGACCGTTTCTGGCAGCTATGGCTTTGACGGTATATTTCAGGGTCAGGACATTATCGGCAGTTTGCAGAGCATCAGCAAAGCGGAAATCAATTTCATGTTGCCCGAGAGCAACTTCGTGATGGCCCATCTCTACCTGCAGACCCATGTTTGCCAAAGCGCTCATTAATTCTGTCCGTACTCGCACTGCTTCATCGTTGGCGGAAAAATCGAAGTAGCCGCCTACATCATGCGGAACCGGATGGATGGTCTGAGGGCCATTGCGCTTAAACAAGAAGAATTCCGGCTCTGGGCCGACATTAAAAATCCAGCCTCGAACGGCCACTTTGGCCAGCATTCGTTTTAAAATGCCGCGCGGGTCACCCGGAAATGGATTCCCGTCAGGTTGGTAAATATCACAAAAGAATCTTGCCCGGCGATTATCTTCAGACGTCCAGGGCAAGACGGCATATGTATGAGGGTCGATAACCAGGCGCATATCGCTCTCTTGAATGCGGGCAAAGCCTTCGACCGATGAGCCATCAAACCAGATCCCATCTTCCAGGGCTTCATGAACCCGGTATGTGGGAATATCAACACTTTTGACCGCGCCGGTTACATCGGTGAATTGCAGGGATATAAACTTGGCGCCATCGTTTTCAATTTGCTTGAGCAAGTCTTTGTGATCCATAGTTTCCTCCAGGGTGTTCGGTTAACTCAGAGCATTCTATACGAACCTGAGGCTTTCGTCAACGACGCGTTACAATTTTGTTGCGGCTTAAGTCTGTTTCGCCGAAAGAATAAGCTAGTGAGTAGCTGGATACACCGAACTACCAAACAACTAACCCTGTTGATTGCTCTTTGCCAGGGTCTTTAAGAATTGCTGGGACTCTCCCACAGAGATTCCCGGAGAACCCTTTGCCATCCGAATATGATGCACGTGCTTTGTGGTATATTAATGAAGTGAGATCTGGTTTGTCGATTTTGGACAATTTTCCAATTACATCGGATACATGGAATGAGACCTGAAAGTTGCATGTGAAAGGTAAGGGAGATAACCCGATGAGCCCGATAGAAAATTGCCAGCCGCGAGTCCGGCCGCTGCATGTGTGGGAAGTCCAGGAAGCCTATTTAGTCTTTGCCGACCGGCTAAACTATAATCGGGTCCGCGTCCACGAATGCGCTAGATGGCCCGATGCGATCGATCGAGTGGGCCGTAAACTTAAAGGTCAGCCACCCCTAGAAAATTCCCACAATGCAATTACTTTGGGCAATCATTGTTTTTTCCCCGTCATGCTGCCAGAACATCCTGTTAAGTGGGGGGAACCCGAATTTTACAAGATGGCCTGGCTGATCCACGAACTGACCCATGCCTGGCAGTTTCAGAAAATGGGTTGGAAATATTTGTACCAGGCGCTTTCAGCTCAATTCAAACAGGGTTATGATTTTGGTGGGGAAGATGGATTAAAAGTGCGCCGAAAAGATGGCTGGAATTTCCGCAAGTTTAATCTCGAACAGCAGGGCGATATTTGCAGGGGGTATTATGAAAAACTGTGTGCTGGGAAAGACGTCGGCATCTGGCAGGAGTATATCCAAGAGATCCAGCACGGTAGCTAATTGTTAATCTTTTGATAGACCCACTCAATTTATCTTGTTGAAAACATCCCCTTGCGGTATGCTTAATAGCCATGGGGGTGGTTGGGTCCCGGTGGGCTCCCCGGTCTTCAAAACCGGTGGCGGGTCGCGTTGCGGGCCGCGGTGGGTTCGACTCCCATCCACTCCCGCCTCTACCTTAGCTACGCCTAACTGTGTAGGCGGGCCCGTGAAGTTGGCTTTATCGGAATCGTCATGGCAAATTCTCAAAATTTCCCCCAATCCTGAGTGTTTAGTGGTCTTTTCAGAGTGTCACTTAAGATAAAAGAGATTTTGTGGGGTTCGGTTTGGGCGTCACCGCCCAAACCGAACCCCACACATCCTTCTTTTATTTGCAGAGAGTTTAGCGAAAATACTATTTAGTGTTCGGGATGGATTGTGAAGTAATTATGTATACAACTACAACTGCAGATTTTCCTACAGAAGCTGAAAATTATTTCCCACTTGTATCTCGGTTCATGCGAATTGACGACCAGACACTGGGCGACTCAAGGAGCGGCTATCTGGTGCGCTATCGCGGTGAACTGTATGGCGACTCTGAAGAAGCTTATGATCAACTGGCAAAGCTACTGCGCCCGCGCGACGTTACCCCACTATTCCGCAAAGAAAAAGAACAGCATGTTGTGCTGCTGATGGCTGGCACGATCCGTCCAAAACCTTCCAATCCGGTTGTCAACCTGGTGATGTTTGGGCTGACCGTCCTCAGCGTAATATTTGCTGGGGCGCTTTTTGCCTATGATGGCCCACCTATTACCTCTTCGGGTGACCTGCTGCGATCCTTACAAAGCAGCCTTGGCCCAGGACTGGCGTTTGCAGTCAGCCTGCTGGCGATTCTTTTGGCGCATGAATTTGGTCACTATCTGGCAGGTCGCTATCACAATACTTATGTAACTCTGCCATATTTCATACCTTTCCCTTTCAGTCCATTTGGGACGATGGGGGCTTTTATTCAACTTAAGGAGCCCCCCCGCAACCGCCGCGTCCTGCTGGATATTGGCATTGCTGGACCATTAGCTGGCCTGGTCGTAGCCATCCCGGTTCTACTGATCGGTCTTTCACTTTCCCGGCTCGAACCGATACAACTGGTGAACGGTCAGGGCTTTATGCTGGAGGGAAATTCCATCATCTATTTAATGGCTAAATACCTGGTCTTTGGTAAAATCCTGCCCGAACCCGCCAGTTTTGGTGGGTTGAGTCCGGCACTTTATTGGTTGAAATACTTCTTTACCGGTCAGCCACTCCCGATCGGCGGTCTCGACGTTATGATTCATCCGGTTGCCTGGGCAGGCTGGGCTGGGCTGCTGGTGACGGCGCTAAACCTGATCCCGGCAGGTCAGTTGGATGGCGGGCATGTTCTATACGTATTGTTGGGAAAGCGTGTTCAAGCTTTGCTTCCCTTTATCCTGGCTGCGCTGGTGGGTTTAGGGTTTGTCTGGTCTGGCTGGTGGCTGTGGGCGGCCTTAATATTCTTGCTGGGCCGGTTCCATGCCGAGCCGCTGGATCAAATCACCACGCTCGATCCAGTCCGTCGCACGATCGCCTGGTTCGGGATTGTCATTTTCATCCTGGTCTTCATTCCGGTGCCATTAATTCAATTCTTCGGATAAATCTGTACTACGGGGAGTTATCGGGGGTGTTTGAAAAATGATTCTACTATTTTCAGGCACGCCCAGCTATCTTTCTCTACAAAGCCTTACTGTTGTTTGAAGGCGAATCGATAGAATCTACTCAATTCTGGTCAAATCAAAATGTCAACCATTTGCCTACATCATAACGACGCGGATGGCCGCGCCTCAGCTGCAATTGTGCGCCGTGCCTTAGGCAAGTCTGTCCTGTTATATGAGATAGATTATGGTGATTCTGTTCCCTGGGATAAGCTTAAACGGGCGCAGTGCGTGGTTGTCGTGGATTTTTCACTGCCGCCTGCTGATATGCAGCGTCTGGTAGATGCGGCTGAGTTGATCTGGATTGACCACCACGTCTCAGCACTGGAAGCTATGGCAGGGATTGCCGACGACTGGGGCGGATTGCGGGATACCGGTGAGGCAGGTTGCGTGCTGGCCTGGAAGTATTTCTTCCCCGGTCAACCCGTTCCTCGAGCGATCACCTTAATTGGTGATCGGGATATTTGGCGCTGGGCGGAAGTGGATACAGGTCCGTTTGACGATGGCCTGCACCAACGCGATACTCGCCCGGAAAACGATAATTTGTGGCAGCCGTTGTTGGATGATGATAGTCGGCTTTTGGATGATTTAATCCGGGAAGGCAAAATGCTGCGCCAGGCGCGGCTGTTGGAAGTCCGTCGCAGCGTTCGCAAATATGGGTTTGAGCTGGTCTTTGAAGGCTGCCGAACGCTGGCGATTAATGCCCGTAGCTCTGGCGAGATGGGCGCCTATATCCGCAAGCTAGGATATCAGATTGCATATTGTTATGTTGATGTTTGGCAGAATAACCGCCTGATGACCACAGTCACGCTCTATTCCGAACAGGTTGATGTCTCACAATTAGCTCAGAAATTTGGAGGTGGAGGGCACCGCGGCGCAGCCGGCTTTTCATTTCCACGTGGCCCGACCCCTTTCCCAACGACAGCCCGGGTTGAGTTTGGTCAATAACATAAGAACCTAACTGAAAATTATTTTGCAACCACAACTCTTCTTGTTTTTTTGGACAGATACTAAGCCCGGGTTACCTCGAAGTCAATTGAAAATCGAGTTGTTCGGACAGGCATAGCCCACCCCACTTTCCCTGCTTCAATTATGCATGCCCTGATTGATTAAGGCCTGGCTTCTACCAGGACGTCTACCCGCGTGATCTTCGGGCCCAGGCTAAACACTGTCACCTCAAAAGGCAAACTATCGCCGGGTGAGAGATCCATCAAAACTTCCCATTTGCGCACCCCTACTGGCAGATTATCGGCATCATAAGCGCTAACCGCCAACCAGACCTGGCTGGCATGACCGCTGTCTTCAAGCGCTCCTTCAGCTGTTGCTGATAGGGTAGGTTGGGGCGTATTTTGCTCCTGGGTAGCCTGGACGGAAATTGGCGTAGACATTGCCTTAAGTACCAGAGTTCCCTGAACTGTCGCATGGAGACCGTTTGGAGAGATTTCTGTCCCCGCAATATGCAGGTCTACCGGGAGATAACGCTGGTCGCCGGGCTGAACGGATATGGCCGAGATCAGTTCTATCTGTGGGTGTGCTCTGGAAAGATCAACGCCTGGGAAGAACGCCATGACTGGCAGACTATGCCCGGCTGGCAGCAAATTTAAGGGAGGGAATGCTTGCTGCCCTGCCAATACCTCGCCTTCAGCGGAAACGACCTGGATCCACGCAATCAGGTTTTCCAATGGCTGATCCTGATTATTATGGGTCAGGGCCAAACACCATATTCCCCCGCTCGCTACCGGGTAGCAAACAGGAGGGTTCACCTTGATCGGCAGAGGTGTGGGGGTCGCCGGGGCATCTGGAGTGCCAGCTTCATTCCTCTCAATGATTGGAACCACCAGGACTGTGCCCACACTCATCAAATTGGGGTCAACCTCAGGGTTGGCTGCCCGCAGATCTGCTACGGTGATTCCAAAACGATAGGCAATGACTCCCATTGTATCCCCCGCTTCGATCACATAAGTTATTGGGGTGGGAGTTGGGGGAGGTGGAATAGTTACCGGGATGGCGGTTGCGGTCGCCTGTCTGGCTAAAGGTTGGGGCGAGACTGTTGGGCTGGGCGTCGTCGTCCAAAAAGGTGTGATCAGCGCCATCTCGATCGCGGCGGTAGGTGTGGTCTTTCCCGCCTGGCAGGCACAAAGCAAACCTACTACCAGCCATGAGATGATTGGTCTTAAAACCAATCGAAATTGAAAGCTCATGATGGGGATTATACTCGTACAATAGTACTGATTTTGTACTGCTGCTCAGGGCTTTTTGTTTCCTATGGACCGAGCAGTTACCAGAATTTAAAGGATTGACCTAATTATGGCCGAGAATGTGATGCTACAGGAAGCGATTGATGCGATCCGTCAGGGTCAGCGGCGTCGTGCTCGCGATCTGCTGACTCGATTGCTGCGCGTTGATCAATCCAACCCTGAATACTGGTTGTGGATGAGCGCGGTTGTGGATTCCCTCAAAGAGCGAAAATATTGTCTTGAGATGGTTTTGCGTTTGGACCCAGATAACCGGCAGGCGCACAATGGCCTGGTGATGATGGGTGCTACTGCACCACCTTCCGGTCAGACGCCGGCTGTACTGATCCCGCGCAGATGGAAAGTGGCAGAAGAAGATGTCCCCAAACCGTATGGTTTAAAAGCGATCTGGTCCAATCCTGTCTTGCGTGGAGCAGTGATTATCGGAATGTCCGTGCTGTTGATCGGGGTGGTTGTTGGAGTTATCTTCTGGAGCGGGCGCACCAGCCGGGTACGTGCCTGGGTTCCAACGGTAACCCCAGGTCCGCCGCCAACATTTACACCTACTCCAACGCTTATCCCCAGTGGGCGTGAACCGACCGCCACCATGATCCCTTTGGATGCCGGTCCTACTCCGTTGGCGATCGTGCTGAATGTCAATTACACAGCCACTCCAGTGTATGTCGCCACTCCGCATCCGATCAGCGAGGCTTATCGGGCTGGTCAACGCGCTTTTGAACGTGGAGAAATCCAATCCGCGCTCCGCTTCATGCAGCAGGCCAGCCAGGTCGAACCAGCCGCGGCTGATATTAAATACCATATCGGTGAATTTCTGCGCTTGCAAGGAGATTTTCCGGCTGCAATTGAGGCTTATACGCAGGCCATCGATGTGAATCCCAGGTTTGCACCTGCATTTCTCGGGCGCGCTCTGGCCCATCTAGCTTTAGAGCAGTTGGATGGAGTCGAACAGGATTTAACCACTGCGATTGAGCGAGATGACCAGTATGGGGATGCCTACCTTGAGCGGGCTGCTTTCTGGTTGACTCAGGGCGAATTCGAGGCTGCTCTGGAAGATTTAGATCGTGCTGAGGAGCTGCTGCCCGAATCAACCTGGCTGCCTCTCTATCGAGCTGAGATTGCACTGGCCCAGAATGAACCAGAATCAGCGCTTGAGTTGGCTCGCCTGGCAAACGAGAAGGATCTGACCTTGCTGCCCGGTTATCTGGTGCTTGGAAAAGCGCTGCTTGCAAACGGTTCTTATAATAAGGCTAATCAAGCCCTGGAAACTTACACCGTATATATGCCAGATGACGCCGAAGGGTGGCTTGCATTGGGGCAGGCCTATTCTGGTAGTGGCTCTTTCAATGAGGCTCAGATTGCGCTGGATCATGCCATTGAGATTGACGAAACGCTGGCACAGGCCTTCGTTGCTCGCGGGCTGGTGTTTATAGAATTGGATGAAGGTCAAAAGGCCGTGAATGATCTCCTTCAGGCGAATCGGATTGACCGCCGTTCATTTATCATTAATCTGAACCTTGGGCGAGCACTTGCTGCTGCTGGGCGGTTGAATGAAGCTCGCAGCCAATTCAACACCAGTCTGGATCTGGCTGACGATGACCTGCAATTAGGCCAGGTCTATTACTGGCGAGCGCAGTTGTTGGAAGCACTCGGCAACCGGCCTGCCGCTCTCCTAGATTGGGAAAAACTGGTTGATTTGCCCTCGGAGTCAGTCCCTGAAATATGGATCAGGACAGCTCAGCGCCATCTGATCGATGCAGGGACTGCGCCTGCCAGAACGCCATCTGCTGGTGAGGAGCAATAACAGCTGCCATAAAAGATCATGACCCTTGTACAATCCTGCCGCTTACTGTTACACTATATTAAGAAACCATTAGAGAAGTTTGCTAGGGGTAGTTGGTCTGAGATTCGCATGAACTAACAATCACTACCCAATAATTTTATTTACGGGGAGCGCTTAAAAAGAGTAGCTACGGGTTGGAATTATTTGGGCGTACGCTCGAATCTTCCGATCCCAATTAAAGCGTACAAGATTTGAGCACTCCTATCAGTAGAACTTCAGGTTCACGTCCAGCTCGTTTCGGGGTGGTAATTCGATTGCCTGTGTAAGGTGCTATGCGCAAAAAAAGGCGTCCAGCCCGGCATCACTCCCCTCATCTTTATTACCGCTTGCTGGTAACATTGGCAGGGGGAATCGTATTTCTTTGGATCCTACTTCGCGGGCCCGTTACTATTGATTGGGGGGGCAGCCTGCTCCTGGCCTCGTTCATCTTTGTCCAGGTGATCTTTGGCTTGCCTGTGTTGAATATGGAAGCAGACCTGACACATGCCATTAGCCTGGGTGGCGGCATGTTGTTTGGCGCGCCAACTGCTGCATTGGGAGCTGCAGGTGGGATGCTGCTTGGCTCAGCAGCGCGCGCGTTCGCCGCCAGAAAGACTGAAAATGGGGCGCGAGCGGAAAAACCAGATTACTGGAATTGGTTTTTTGAGGCCGGCATCCAGATCATTGCTCTCGGCGTGGCCTGGTGGGCTATGGGCTCAAAGGTCGTTTTTCAGTCCGCAAACCCGAGCCAGATGTTTGGCGAACCGTCCACTCGCATAACGGTCGGCATCCTGGCCTTCTATATTGTCCATGCAAGCCTGGCTGTAGGGAAATATTGGTTTGCCTGGCAGGAACAACCAGGCAGCCGGTCCGATTGGTGGACGCTTATAGCAGTTGAACTGCTGCCGGTGCCATTGTTATGGTTTGCGGTCCTGAGTTATCCGACAGTGGGTGTTGGTGCGCTGCTGGTCTTGGGCAGTGTCCTGGCCTTGGTTCAAGTCCTGGTTTTCCGGATCCACCGGGGCCGTAAAGACCTGGCCCGCCGGATGAAAGAGCTACTCACTTTACAAAGGGTCAGCGATGTCTTGCGGTCCACGCTCGATCTGGAAAGCTTGCTTGGGGTCATCCACCTGCAGGTGACCGAACTTCTTGGTGTGGACAGCTTTTATGTGGCGCTTTACGAGCCAGAAGATGACAGCCTTTGGTATCCGCTGGCAGTAAAACTCGGTGAACACGAGCACTGGCCAGACCGGGCGTTGGAAGATCGCTTGACTGATCGCGTCATCCGGGAGGGATTGCCGATCCGGTTGAACGATCTCTCCCCGGAGCAGATGGCAGCCCTTAATTTACCGATCGGTGATGGCCCACCCAAGGCCTGGATTGGTGTCCCGCTGGTTTCATCGGAGCGAACGATCGGCTGTCTGGCTTTATTTTCATTAGATGAAGAGACTGAGTTCACCCAGGCAGATCAGGATCTGTTGTCGACCCTTTCTGGGCAGATCAGCGTGGCGATCGAGAACGCCCTATTGTATCGCCAGACACAGCGGCGCACCGCCCAGTTGGAAATGTTAAACCAGGTTGGCAGCCTGTTATCAGCCAGCCTGGATCCACAGGAAGTTCTGACTCAAGTCTGTCAATCGGTCACGCAAGTTGGGGGCGCGGGTCGCAGCGCCATATACCTGCTGGATCCTGATCGGGCGGAAGTCTGGCTGGCTTATGCCCACCGCCTTTCCGATCGTTTTGTGGGTGAAAATCGTTCGTTTTCGGTTGCAAAAGAATCTCGTACCCAATGCCTCCTGACTGGACGGCCCGACCTTAAGGCGAATATCCAAAGCGAAGGGATCAACCGGAATTTCAGCGCATCTCTGTCTGCCGAAGGCATCACGGCCTATGGCGACTTTCCAATGGTTACCCCTGAAGGACAGATCGGTTTTCTATCGGTATATTATGATTCTCCCCATCCATTTACGTCCGATGAAATTGAACTGTTACAAACCCTGGCATCTGAGGCAGCCCTGGCGGTGTCAAATGCCCGGTTGTACGCCCGTACAGACCTGGCCCTCTCGCGACGTGCCAACCAGCTCTCGATATTGGAAGCAGTCGGACGAGAATTGGCCGCCGCAACTCATTCGGACCGTTTATTCGAGATGATCTTGAATTATGCTCGTGAGTACACAAATTCTGAATGGGGCCGGCTGGCATTGTACGAAGAAGAAAGCCAGATGATGGACGTAAAAGCGACGGTGGGATATCAGAAGGTGCCCAACCAAATCCCGGTCAGTCAGGGTCTTTCCGGTAAAGCAATCCGAACAAGACAAATGATCAACCAGGGGGACGTGCGCAGCGATCCGGATCATCTTGACCTATCTGAAGGACAGGCTCTATCTCAGTTGAGCATCCCATTATTACATGAAGGACGGGTGTTGGGTGTTCTGACCCTGGAGACATCCCAGCAGGATGGCTACAGCACAAACGACCAATCCTTCGTCGCCCAACTGGCTAATCAGGCCGCGATCGCAGTCATCAACGCTGACTTATATCAAGAAGTCCAACAACGCTTGCGCCAGCAAACGACCCTGTACCAGGTTAGTACTCGTTTAGCTGGCAATCTGGACACTGCCAGTGTGGTGGACGTACTTTATCAGAGCGTGACTGCGGTAACCGACAGACCCAAGGCGGTAGGGATTTACCTGTGGAATGAGGCAGAGAGCCAATACGTATTATCCAAACCTTCATCCCAGGCTACCCAACCCATTTTGGGCGGCGGCAATTTGCCAGAAATGCTGTCGCCTAATGATCTAGGTGAGCTTTTTCCCAGACTAACAGAAGCAAACCTGATCGAACTCTCGGTCGGTATGGCCATTCCTATTGTGTTACGACGAGCTATGTCGGGTCATGCCCTCACAATTCTGCCGTTAGTGGCCAGCCAACAAATTTTGGGGCTGGTAATGTTCTACCATCAAGGCAACTATCGAGCCTCTACTGAACGCCTCTCCAACGAAAAGCGGCAATTTTTACTGGCCATTACCAGCCAGGGCGCGATTGCCTTGCAAAATGCCAGCCTGTTTGCGGATGTCTCCCAGGGACGCGATCGCTTGGCGGCCGTGCTGAATTCAGTCCGAGAAGGCATCATCATGATCGGGTTGAGCGGGCAAGTCATTCTGGTCAATGAAGCTGCTCAAATGCTGATCGATCTACCTGAAACGCGACTGATTGGTACTCGACTGGCTCTCCTGGAAGAAAACGCCCTGGCTCGTTTGGGTTATACCGGACAGGCGGTAAGCTTGTTGGTGAACTCTCTCGGAGACGAAACTGGCGATCAGGAACCGGTGCAGCACGCGCATGATCGCCACACATATAAAATTACTGGAAGTGAGATTGAACGATACTTCGAAAGAATGTCGCTGCCAGTCAAAGGCAGTTTTGGGCAGGCGATTGGTTGGATTATCGTTTTGCGGGATGTAACCGAAGAGGTGCGTATAGCTGAAGCCAGAGAAATGATAACTGAGACCCTGGTTCACGATTTGCGTTCGCCTCTCTCAGCAGTGTTAGGCGCCCTGGATGTGATGAGTGAGAATATCCAGACAGAAAACCAGTCAGATGTATTTCCGCAGGCGTTTCAATTGGCTCGCCGCAGCTCCCGACGGGTAATGGGCATGGTGGAGTCGTTGCTGGACATTTCCCGGATGCAGGCCGGTAGTATGGACCTGAACCGCACTTCGGTCAATCTGCCAGCCCTGGTTATCAATATCCTGGTAGATTTCACACCCCAAGCGCAAGATTACGGAGTTGAGCTGGTCAACACATTGCCGCCCGATTTACCCGCGACCTGGGCTGATCAGAGCAAGCTTTCCAGGATCCTGGTCAATCTGTTGGACAACGCCCTTAAGTTCACGCCAGCGGGGGGGCGAATTATTCTTTCGGCTGAGCTATCGCCGGTAGACATGCTGACTGTCAGGATTTCCGACACCGGACCGGGCATTCCGGTCGAGTTTCGAGAGAAGATATTCGAGCGTTTCACTCAGGTCCCAGGCCAGCGCGGCCGCCGGCGAGGATCCGGTTTAGGACTGACTTTCTGCCGTTTAGCTGTAGAAGCTCACGGTGGCAAAATTTGGGTAGAAAGCAATCCGGGTGGGGGGAGTGTGTTTCATTTTACTTTACCGGTCGAACCTGATGGTTGACCAGCCCGGATAGTTCTCAGTTGTATGAGTTTTATTAGCATTGCTTAGGGCCTCTTGTCAGGCTCTTTCAGGCGCGCTATAATCTCATTTTGCAGGTTAATGGATTTTTTGAACTAGAGGTTCGTTATGCCAACTTACACCTATCGGTGCGAAAGCTGCGGCGTGCAGTTTGAAAAACATCAAAAATTTACAGATGCACCTTTGGTTAAGTGCCCAGAGTGCAGTAAAAAGACCCTTCGCAAGGTTTACCTACCGGTTGGGATTGTCTTTAAAGGCTCAGGTTTTTATGCTACGGACCACAGATCGCCGTCCGGAGCGCCTCGGCATGCAACCGGCAAGGCAGAAGAAGGAGAGGGTACACCCAAGCCGGCTGAAAATGATGCTCAACCGGCCAAGACGGAAACCAAGCCAGAATCAAGTAAATCTAGCGAGAATTAATTCCATCAGTCGTTTGATCAGATGTGCTGCAAATACCAAAGGGTTGCCCGCATAAGCTCCGGCAACCCTTTCTGCATTTACAGGAGACACTCTACGGATAAAGAGAAGCAGAGATCTGCAAGATTTAATAGCCCCAATCTTTAAGTGGTCTTTCAAATCAAGTAATTGTTTGTTTTCTCACGCTAGTTGAAAAGCAGTTGGTAAATCCGTACTTCACTCTTGACTCTCCAGCGGCTGGAGGGTGTATCCTATGGGTGAGGATCTTCTATCTAATTTACAGAGCTGCTTGAGATCGTAAATGTATAAGATTGGTGACTTTTCAAAACTGAGCCGGGTACCAGTCAAGACGCTGCGTTATTATGATGAGATAGGTTTGTTCAAGCCCAGAGGCATTAATCGTTTCACTCGTTATCGTTACTATGCCCTGGAACAGCTTCCGGAGCTCTACCGAATCTTGAGCCTGAAAGAGTTGGGTTTTACGCTAGAACAAATCAACCAGCTACTGTCAGGTGACCTGACTAACAGGCAATTGCTGAGGATGCTGCGTTCTAGAAAGGACGAGATCTCGGGGCAGATCCAGCAGGCTGAGGCACAGAAAGCCCAAATTGACATCCGGATCCAACAGATGGAGCAAGAAGGACAGTTGGTTCATCGAGATATTGTTCTGAAACAAGAACATGCCCAATGGGTGGCATCAGCCGATGGAATCCTGGCACATTATGACCAGGCAGAGTTCGTCCTCCAGCAACTATTCAGCCATATCAATAAATTCATGGATGAATTGGGTTTGAGCACCTCTGGCCCGCTCATCGTGCTTTATCCCGAGGAAGAGAGCGGGGAAGAAAGGCAACAAATTGAAGCAGCCACACCTATCCCAGCTGCCATTCTAAAGTCGCTGCCACCCTCGACTGGCTCTGTTCGGGTCTATCAACTGCCAGCTGAAATGAGTCTGGCTACGATTGTCCATCAGGGAAGTCTGGTAACGGTTGGAGAGGCTTACCGCATCCTGATCGAATGGATGCACGTCATGAAATACCGGCAATCCGGGCCGGTGCGTGAAGTTTTCCTGCGATTTCCAGAGCCGGGTCAGCCTGGGCAGTGCTTTCTAGAAATCCAGATTCCCGTCCGTCCAACGGAACAGGAGGATAAGATTATGAAATCCAAGATCATTAGCCTGGACGCATTTCAGGTCGTCGGAATGCGCTATTTCGGAAAAAACGAACATAACGAAATCAGCGAGCTTTGGGATAAATTCATGCCACGCCTGGATGAGATCCAGCATCAGGCTCCCGGTCCGGCAGTCTCATATGGTGTCTGCACCGGTGGGGAGGTAGGCGAGGCATTCGAATATATTGCCGCTCTTCCGGTCAGCCGGATAGATGATATTCCTGCGGGCATGGTCGGCAAAAGCTTGCCTGCCCAAACGTACGTGGTGATGGAAGCACACGGTCTGGCTGATATTGGATCAACCTATGAGAGGATTTTGGAAGAATGGCTGCCTGGCTCTGGCTACCAGCCTGTAAAAGGACCAGATTTCGAACTTTACCAGATAGATTTTAATCCTGATGACCCATCTTCCCCGATTTATATTTATTACCCGATCCAAAAGGCCGATCTGGTTATAAAAGGCTGAGCAGTCAGATCGAGCTGGATATCCTGATGGGGTAGTTGGTTTTCCCGGGACCCATCAGGTGCTATCTGCAACAAACAATACGCACCTCCAGATTGTGGCAGCCTATCTATGTTAAAATCTGCAGCGTTTTCCTCATGCCGGACTTATCGCTACGCGCTTTGGCGCATCTGGCAACCGCAAGAGCCGCAGTTGTTATTTATAGGGTTGAATCCATCCACAGCAGATGAACAGGCGGACGATCCTACGATCCGCCGCTGCCTGGGATACGCCCAGGATTGGGGCTATGGAGGCATAACAGTCGCCAACCTGTTTGCCTGCCGCACCTCTGATCCGGCAGTCTTACGTGCTGAAGAGGACCCCGTGGGACCGGAAAATGATCGCTGGCTGCAGGTATTAGCCGATCAGGCCGGGCTTGTGGTTGCAGCCTGGGGAAATCACGGCATGTTCCGCGGCCGCTGGAAGGAGGTGGCCGCAATCTTTAGTGAGCTGCATTGTTTGGAGCTCACCCGACTCGCCCAACCTCGCCATCCCTTGTATACCCGGAAAAGTAGCCTCCCAATACGCTGGCAGCCATAAATCATTCGAGCATGTGGGGGCCAGGCGGTTTCCCGGCCCCAGCCACAAACATTTTTCTTGCCGCCACTCCAAGAGCGTCAGTCTACTAAAAGTTAGCCATTCATAGAGATAGTGTTATCATCCATCTACTGACCATCTGGTCAGTAAGGAAGGCATGATGGCTAAAAACTTAATATTTGAGCAACACCTGCCGAAAGTAAAGCTGTCGGATGTTGGGTCAACTTCATTGCTGACGTTGTACTGCCATGCGATTGAAAGCCAGTCGCCGAATCCAATATTGAAAGACCCTGAGGCCGAAAAAATCGCCTCCCGCCTGGACCCGGTCTTAGAGCAGTCTCAGGATCAACTGCTGCGCTCTCTAGCCCAGCGCAAGCTAAGATCCCAGCTCGTTGTCCACATCGCCCTGCGAGCCGCAAAGTACGATGAATACGCGCGCCAGTTTTTATATCAGAACCCTAAGGCGGCAATCGTCGATATCGGTTGTGGGATGGACACCCGCTTTTTCCGAGTCGACAACGGGGAAATGCAGTACTTTGACCTGGATCTGCCTGAAATAATCGATGTCAAATGCCAGCTGCTTCAAGAAAGTGATCGTTACCATATGCTGGCGCGTTCAGTTTTTGATTATGATTGGATGGCAGAGGTTAAAAAACATGGGGATCGTCCGGTAATGTTTCTGGCCGAGGGAGTATTTATGTATCTGGAACCAGATCATGTTAAAGACCTGGTTATCGAGCTGCAAAAGCAGTTTCCGGGATCAGAACTGATCTGTGAGGTCTTCAACAGCTTATGGCTGCGCAATCCGCTCAAAGCAATGAGCAAAATGAAGATGCAGCGCCAGCTTAATTTAGGCGCTGGAGCTGAATTCCAATTCGGGATCGCCGGCAGCAAAGATATGGAAGGCTGGTGCGATGGGATTGAATTCTTGGACGACTGGTCTTATTTCCAATCCGATAACGAAAAACTGGGTTGGATGCGCCTGATGCGCCATATCGGTTTCATGAACAAAGTTCAGTGGACGGTCCACTACCGGCTAAATCCCCCTAGAAAACAATCTGCTTGAGAGCGAAATATTTAAACACATCCCGAGAGAACAGCAGGAGTTGATACTGCCATCCGACCTGTTTGAGCGATTGCTAGCGCGAGGCGAGATCCGGATAATGTTCGCGATCCAGCAGCCGCTTCTCTAGCGGTTATTCTATTCTGCCTTGTATGACACGCCAGATGAGCACTGGGCAGCTATGAAAAGTCGATATTCGGCCTACGCGGCGGCCAGCACGCGCCTCTTGAAAGATGGCCTGGATTACTCGAGCTTAAGACCTGGCATAGATGCGGATAAAGCCATTCAGTTAACCTCCCTTGTTCTGGAAGGCGTCTACGCTCGTTTTCAGGGCCCTTTTCCCAGAACGTCCCATTGCTCGAATATTTTGCCACGGTCGTCAAAACGAAAGATATCTTTCAAAAACTTGCCAGTGTGCTTATGGCAAGATAAGTGAGGCGCAGGCCAAACAGGATCAAGGCCGTCCCTGCTAGAGCGCTGATAGCTCGAAAAATCTTCTGGTTAAGGAAGCGCTTTCCCCAATGGGAAAGCAAGGCTACCAAGGTATGCCACATCAGGATGCCAACCAGAATGGATGAACTGACCAATAAGGCGTTTGTCCGCGAGCCCGCGGCCGAGGCGCTGCTCAGGATTGAACCAAAAATTCCCAGCCACCAGACTACCGCCAGAGGATTTGAGATGTTGATTAGATAACCCATCAGGAGGGGATTTCTGGATGTGCTTGCCGTGTCCGCGGCCCCAAAATCGAGCATGGCTGGTTTATCTCGAAAACTGTGAACGCCGAGGTACACGAGCACTATGGAACCAAATACCCAGACCAGCACCTTCGTTAGGGGGGTATTAATGAACGCGGACAGGCCAAAAAAAACGAGCAGCAAGTATGTTGTATCCGCCAGGGTCACACCAACGCCGGTCAGAAATGCGCGTACAAAGCCTTGCTTAAAACCATTTTGGATGACTGCCACACTGGCAGGGCCAAGCGGCGCCGCCAGAGAAATCCCCAAAAAGATGTTTCTGAGTATTTCGTTCATATCGCTAAGAACTATTCAGATTAAGTTCAGTCAACCCCAGGCCCCCGTACATGCCAATGCATATGCGGGGTCACGCCGTGTGCGACGGCGTTGACGCGCACAAAAAAGCCTGGTCGATTGAGTTCAAGCGCCCGGGCTGATTCCTGGACCGCAGTAATCATCGAGATGAGCAGCTCTCCGTTCAGCGCAGCAGCATCCATGATCGAGGGGATATGTTCCTTGGGTATCACAACCACATGGATTGGAGACTGAGGGTTCGGGTGGTGAAACGCCAGCACCAGATCATCCTCCCAGACTTTTCGAACTTGGATGACCCCGGACAACACATCTTCACAGTACCAGTCACGGTATGCCATACGGCCTCCTGTTTGGGTTATTGATGAGTGAAGCGTATTCCATCAGATCCGAATATGGATCCCAAAAGTCATCTATCGTAACAAGAAAATCGGACTTATGGTAGCGTAGCGCCATTTCTAGCGCGGTTTGACGCGCAAGTTCAAGCTGCTGGACCAATTCTATCGGCCACCCTAGTACTCCTGGATGGATAACACCACCAAGCACCATCGTCCGAAGATCGTCGACTGGAATGTGAACACCTTTTGGGTTTCGCTTGGCGATCTCCCGAGAGATAGTACTCTTACCTGAAGCTTGTGATCCAATAATTAGGAGTATGTGATTCATTAAAGTCTACCTTCCATTAAAACGTAGCCTCTTTGATGTTGTGTGGCCCAACTATTGGCATATACTGCATTTATGGCAGATAAACCCTGTAAGGCTATGATACAGATATAGGAGCTCATAGCCTGGCGGACAAAGGCTCACTACTATCAAAAAATGTCACCGGACAGTTTTAGCAACCGAATCACTATCTTTGCATAATAACAGAACGTGAATAGAAAGGCATGGCCAAACTTGTAGTGATATTCTCCGTCAAATCCAGGCTGCTCACCGTCGCAACCTGTTGGTTTGGCTTGAAGATCGCCACAAAGCAGGCCAACCTGTTGCCCGGTTGGTGGAACAATTGGCTCGATGAAGTTCTTAAAGTGCAAAGTTAGCGGGATAGTGAAATTAGAGATAGGATCAGTGCATTATGTCGGGATGATTCATCATCTGTACAGAGTCAGGGGGATAAATTTACATTGTTCCTGGAATTTTTATCCTTTTTCGAAAGTAGAAAAAAATAAGGGCATTAAATCAAAAGAGCACCTGCCAGGTGCTACTTTAATTTAATCAAATAGCTCCTCGAGGAGGAACTCGAACCTCCAACCTAGCGGTTAACAGCCGCCCGCTCTGCCTATTGAGCTATCGAGGAATAGAACGACCCGGATTATAAACTCAAGCCGGATCAGTGTCAAGGCGTGTGGAATCCGATCGCGAACACACCAGCACTGCCTATTTTTTAGCTTTGCTTGTAGATACGCTCAGCAGTCAAACGCTGACTGTATACCTGTCAGTTTTGAAGGTTGTTTCTATATCCTACAAATTCTGACTAACTTGTTAGGTCATTCAGGGGGCTTTGGTTTGACTCGACTATGGCTAGCAAGTATAATCTTCAAGTCTTAAAAATTTTTCAAACTTTCTACAAGTTTCTGTTGAGGCCTGTATGGCGCTTAAGGGCAATTTACGCGATTTCACCATAACGCAACTCTTAAATTTAATTAATTTGGCCCGAAAAACAGGAACATTGATGGTTGAAGGGCCGAATGAAAAAATCTGGGTCAGCTTCAAGGAAGGCCGGCTGGCCTATGCCCAGGTTGGGCAAGAGGACAACAGCCTGGCAACAATCTTGTTTAAGGCTAAGAAAATCTCTGCTGGACAGCATAAAGCAATTAAGGCGCGGGCCGGATCAATGAGTGATAAAGAGCTGGGGCTGCTGCTGATTAACGCCAACTACATCAGCCAGCAGGATATTCTCAATTCCCTACAAATGCATTTTATTGGGACAGTCAATCGTTTATTTTCTTGGGTTGAGGGTTTCTTCAGGTTTGAGAACGAACTTTTACCTCCAGATGACAAAATCACTGTCCGGATCAGCCTGGAAAACATCATTATCGAGGGTTCCCGCCGGCTGCGAGAGTTAGAGCAGTTAAAGGATGAGATCCCCAGCCTCGATATGGCTCTGAAATTTACCGACCGGCCTGGCACCAATATCCGCAATGTCAATTTAAGTGTCGAAGAATGGCGGGTAGTTTCTTATATCAACCCAAAGAACAGTATGCACCAGATCGCGCGCGCGACCAAATTGAACGATCTGGAAATTCGTAAAATCGTCTATGGCCTTATACAGGCTGGTCTGGTGGAGATCATTCGGCCGACCGGTGCTCCACGTCCTGCCCCGCGTACACCACCCAGAGTACCTGTTACCCAGGAAAATAAAGAAGAACAGAAGTCGTTGATCAACCGTCTAATCCAGCGGATCCGCTCTCTTTAACGGATCAGGCCACTGGCCGCAAGCTAACAAAGACGATAAGGACTGCATCTTATGCAAACGGTAAAAATGGTGGTTACAGGTCCCTTCAATGCTGGTAAAACCGAATTTATTCGTTCGGTCAGTGAAATTGATGTGGTCTCCACAGAGCGCAAGATAACATCTGAAGCCGAGAGGATCAAGCAGTCCACGACGGTAGCGATGGATTTTGGTCGTATCACTGTAGACGAAGATCTGGTGCTGTATCTGTTTGGCACGCCAGGCCAAAAGCGATTTGATTTTATGTGGGAAATCCTATCTGAAGGGATGCTGGGGTTTATTGTTATGTTGGACAGCACCCGCCCCGAGACATTCCGAGAAGCCCGTTCTATTCTTGAGACCTTTCGGGCTTATGCACCTACGCCTTATGTTGTTGCTGCTAATAAACAAGATAAAGAAGATGCCTGGGACCTGGATGATATGCGGATTGCGTTGCGCTTGGATCCCAAGGTTAAGCTGTTATCTTGTGTGGCAACCAACAAGGAAAATGTGAAACAGGTTCTTCTAGAGCTATTATTCAGCATTCTGGCGGAAATGGAGAACGGGTCCTAAACCGGACCGTTAACGTGATTCAACTGCTGTGTCATCCATAACGACTGATCAGGGTATCGTACATTATGAGGTCTACGGGCGAGGCCGCCCGGTGATCTTGCTGCATGGTTGGCTGGGTTCCTGGGGGTTGTGGCAGGAAACTATGGCTTACCTGGGTCGCTATTATAGGACCTATGCACTGGACTTTTGGGGGTTTGGTGAATCGGGTAAAAAACGAGAAACCTATGCAGTGAATGATTTCGTCAGCCTGGTTGATCAGTTCATGGAGCAGCTAGGCATTGCTGAAGCGCCTCTGGTTGGACACAGTATGGGCGGGACGGTCAGTCTATCTGTAGCCATGCGGTATCCACATCGGGTGCGCAAAGTTGTGGTGATTGGATCGCCCATTGTTGGCTCGTCCCTATCCTTCTTGCTCAAGTGGTTTGGTCGCCGGCCGATTGCTTATGTTGTTCACCACAACTTGTGGGTGATTAAATTTGGCTTCCGCCTTCTGGCTCCATTATATTCGCGCGACCCGTGCTGGCCCGATATGATGGATCGTGATATCTCCAGCACAACACTGGAATCATTCTTGGTGAGTATCGCTTCATTGCGCAATACTGATTTGCGCCCCAGCCTGGATAAAATCAAAGTGCCCGTAATGGGCATGTATGGCAACCGGGATATTGTAGTCAGCCCTCGAGAATGGAAGCCGCTGCTGGCTGGTGTACCGCATGCCCGCATAGAAAGATTTATCAAAGCCGGACATTTCATTATGTTGGATGCTCCTACACCGTTTATGGAGACCCTGCGTGATTTTTTGGATGGTGAGATTATCGAAGTCCACGCGCCTCTGCCGCTGACTGCAAGCGCTCCAGACGACTAACCCCTGCTGCCCCTTTTGAAAATATTATGTTGAAGATTATTCTTCAAGACCCGCGCTATCTTATTCCCTTCAATGAGCGTGCCCGTGATTTGAGGGTCCTCAATAAACCATTGTGGTTAATTCAGCGCGATATCCTCGCTCCTTATACCAATCAAGAGCTGGAGCTTGTGCCCGGTGACCCCTTACCCCAAACCTCTGAACCCTGCCTGGTTTACCGTGACAATTTGTATTTTGATTCAGATTATATCGGCTGCTTCTTGGATGAGGCCCAAAGGAGAAAGCGCGCCAGTCGAGCAGCGTTTTCGATAAGTGATCCTGCCTTTCGAGAACATGCTTTGCCACTTTCGAATTCTTATACTGAACAAGGAGATCTGTATCTGGCGGATTTGTGGTACTTTCCGAACGGACCACAAGCTGATGCAGACCCACTGATGATTGATTTGCAATCGACAGAGGCGGGTTATTACCATGTTCCGAGTTATATGGCGTACGAACAAGGTGAGCTCGTTTTTCAAGTGCCGCTACGCAGCCTTATCGCCATCGATTCATGGGTGCATATATTTATCGCTGACGTAGTTTACGGTTTGTTTGGCCGCGGTGCTCGGTTCGAAGCTCGTCTGAAACATGAACCGCTCTTCAAGCTTGGGATCCTGGCGCGAGCGATGTTTGAAGGAAAGCAGGTTTTACAAAGCACCAGCCTGGTAAAAATCGGGAAAGGGTGTGTCATCGATCCACACGCTATTATTCATGGTCCGACCACCATCGGCAACAATGTAACGATCAATGCTGGAACAGTGATTGAAAACTGTGTGGTTGGGGATAATGTGAATATCTCTCAGGGTTGTCAGCTGATGCTTTCTGTGATTGGTGATGGTGCATTTCTGCCATTCCGGTCATCCGTATTTATGACAACTATTATGGATAATACTATGGTCGCTCAAAATTCCTGTTTGCAAATGTGTGTCATTGGCCGCAACACGTTTGTGGGAGCTGGAACGACCTTTACAGACTACAATTTGTTACCCAGGCCGATCCGGGCGCTGGATGGCAATAATAGACTTGGTATCGCCAATCGTCCGGTGTTAGGAGGTTGCGTTGGCCACAACTGCCGGTTAGGTTCCGGGATGATCATATTTCCGGCCCGAACCATAGAATCGGACGTAGTGCTTTTTGCTTCACCTGGACGGCGGGTGATCGATCGGGATGTGCGCTACGAAGACAGCGACCATCATCAATTGCCCTATGCCAATATTCACCCCCGGCTGTACCCGCGCCCTGGCGAAATGAGTGAAGAAACTTGGTAGATCGTGGATACATTTGCTTTTATTATCCACCCAAATGATCCGAAGCAGGATGTCAGCCGTAAATTTCCACTTGCCGGGCGGATTTTCAACGTGCGCCAGATATATTTCTTGTCGTCCTTTTTCCCGCCGGTATATGTATCCGAGATTGACGGCATAACATCGCAATCAACTGGTAAGTCAATCACCAGCAGCGTCCGGGCCTTTATTCGTCCCGCGGATTAACCGCCAGGCAGCCTTGTTTGCATGGATATCCACCAGGGAGAGCGCGCGCCAGCGAAGGCGAAAGAGATTAACCGATCAGCTGCCAGGCATGGCCTTCGCATGAGCGATTTCTGCTCATTCATGCGGCCTGTCACACCTGACCAAATTGAAAGGACCCTGGAGCGAGCCAGGGCATATTATTAAGATTGATTTTATTGTAAAAATTGTTTACAACCAATACACTTGGAACTGTACCTTAAGTATTGTTCGGCCGATCGCGATCAGGGCGGCTGAACGGATCCAATGAAAAGCATAGTTTCCGCTCCGGCAGTTTCATTCTGTCCGGGTCGGAAATAAAGGACTCATTTCTGGGAGGCGAATATGGGCAGAGCCAGATTATTAATTGTAGAAGACGATTTCGATATCGCAAACATGTTGCGAATCTATTTCACCGGCCAGAATTATGATGTGGATACGGCCTCGCGCGGCTCAGATGCGCTCGAAAAGACCCGTCAGAACTTACCGCACTTGATCGTTTTGGATATCATGCTCCCGGATATCGACGGATTTGAAGTGTGCCGGATCTTACGCACCAACACTCGCACCAGCCACGTACCGATTATCTTTTTGACCCAAAAAGACGAACGCAGCGACAAGCTGCAGGGATTGGAGTTGGGGGCTGATGATTACGTAACCAAGCCTTTCGATATAGAAGAGCTAAAGCTGCGGGTTCAAAGAGCTATAGCCCGGGCTGAACAGCAGAGCCTGACGGATCCTCGTTCGGGTTTACCATCGGGACGCTTAATCGAGGAACAACTGCGCCGGATTATACGGTTGAGTGATTGGGCGCTGATGGATATTCGCATTAATCATTTTGAGCCCTTCAAGGATGTTTATGGCTTTGTGGCTGGCGATGACGTTTTGCGCTTTACGGCAATGATGCTGGGCGAGGTGGTTGACGATCATGGCAACGTGAATGATTTCATCGGCCATGCGGGGGGGGACAATTTTATTGTCATCACAACCGAACAGGCGGCAGGTGGGATTGCCCAACGACTGAAAGAACGTTATGCGGAGGAAGTCTTATCACATTATAGTTTCATGGATCGGGAAGTAGGCTATATCGTCACCCATAACGGCAGCGATCAGCCAATCCGTCATCCGCTGATGAGCTTGGCAATTGGAGTTGTATCGCCATCTCAGCACCAATTCGCGGATATTCGTGAAATCACTGAGATGGCGGCGGAAGCCCGCCGGCAAAATGCTTGAGCCCGAAGCTTCAGTTAGATTGGTTTCACCGTGATGATGTTTGATCTGAACTCGGTATCTTTTGGCGTCCTATTTCTGGCGAGCGGGATTGGGCTGGTTGGCCTGGTTCTGATTTTGACGCGCCTGGTGCTACGCCTGCAGCCGCATGTTTACAAGTCTTACCGGACAATAGACTCGCGCCAGCTCAAACCTCATGGGGAGGCCGTTCTACTAGTGCAGACCGGTGGGCAAGTGGTCTATCTGAACGAAGAAGCTCGGCAGTGGTTTAAGTTGGCCGAAGACAGGCCCAATTTGGAGCATTTAGCCCGCCAGACGCGGCCAGGTGAAGCTTTTATGAGTTTATGTGCGGGTCAGGGCCAGGTGAGGCTGTCATTGGGTGGTCGCTATCTGGAAGGCAGTTCCTATTTTGCAGCGTATGATGGTGAGCCGGCGATTCTCGTAACCCTGCGCCGGCCCCAACTGGCGGATGGTTCGCTAGATTCGATTGTTGTCACAGACAGCAAGGCAGGTCAAACGTTTGTACTATTAAACGAGATTAATCGAACTTTGACTTCTAGTCTCGATATAACCGCTACAATCCAGGCGATATTTGATGGAGTGGAGCGCTTGCTGCCGGCCGATTATCTCGAACTTGCCATCTGGCGACCGGATGAAAGCTGCCTGGAACCGTATATTCGCATCGGATTGACAGGAGAAGTACGCAAGTTCGAGAAGCTGGATCCGGTCACCAACCCAATAGGCTACCGGGAAGCGCTGCTGTCTAGCCGTGAACCTCTCCTTGTTCCAGATGTGGCTCTCTTCACGGAATTCAGTCCAGATACCAGTCGGCGTGCTTATGGTTTTCGCTCATATCTTGGATTGCCATTGCTAGTGGGTGGCGAACCAATTGGTGTTCTGGAGGTCAGTTCGATCGATCCCCACGCTTTTGGAAAGAACGAACTGGAAATTCTAAAATTGCTTTCACATCAAGCCGCAGTTGCTCTCCAGCATGCAATCCAATACGAGACTGAGCAGAATCGGGTCGAGGAGCTGGAAGGACTGGCTAAACTGGCCTTATCAATTAGTGCAATCGATGATCCCAAGGAGTTGTTTACCCGCCTGGTTGAAACGATCAGCCAATTGGTGGAGGTTGAAGTTCTGGGTTTCCTGGTCTACGATGAGAACCGCCGGGTATTAGAGGGCCAGATACCATTCAAAGGGATTCAACCAAACGTGGTTGAGTGGTACAGAACAACCATCCAACCAGGGAGTGAAGCGGAAAATATCTTATTTTCGATGAGGATTGTTGTAGCCAATAACGCGCCAGAAGATCCAGTCTTAGAAACACTGGAACTTCATTATGTGGCTATGGCTGGCGGCATCCAGTCAACCATCCTGGTTCCGTTAAATTCCGGGGGGCGCATGATGGGATACCTCCAGGTAGGCGATAAGCTCGATAACTCTCCATTTGATCAGAGTGATTTCGCGTTTGCTATCGATCATCGCCGGGCAGATAGCCCCGATGATCGAAAACGTAGTTCTGATGCACCAGTCTCGTCGCAGGGCGCAGCGGTCTGAAACCTTACGCCGTATCGCAAGCCTGACTGGCTCGACGGCTACATTAGATGAGATTTTGAAGTATTCCCTCCTCGATCTGGCCCGCTTGTTGCAAGCTGATATGGTCGGTCTGTTCCTGTTGGATGAAGATCGAGGTGAACTGCGGTTGCAGAAAAAATCTGTTTATGGGGTCGACCCTCAACTAGCTAACCGCATCAGCCGCATCTCGGTTAACAATCCGCAATTTTCTAAAACCGTAACCGGCAGCCGCGAACAATATATAACTGCTAACATTAAAGAAGAAAAAATATTACCTGTGTATCAGGACCTGGTCGATCATTTAGATATCTGCTCGGCGATCAATGTGCCGTTGATCGTGCGTGAACGAGGTATCGGGGAGCTGATGATCGGGAGTGTTCACGGCAATTACTTTAATCGAGCCGATGTGCTTTCTGCCGAGACTGCTGCCGGGCTGCTCGCTTCAGCGATCGAGCAAGCGGCTTTGTATACCCAGACTGATCACAGCCTGCGGCAACGGGTTGAACAGCTGACAGCCCTTTCTCAAATCAGTCGAGAATTAAGTGCCACCCTGGATCGAGATTATCTGCTGAAACGTGTCTATTCCGCAGTATTGCGCACAACCCGGGCTGACTGCGGCACGATCCTCCTGTTCGAAGCCAGTGCTCCAGAAGGGAATCCCAATGAGGTACTAATCGCTCTTCAGTTTGGAGACCTGGTTGATGCGCGGCTAAACCAGTCAATGAAATGGGTGCTTGAAAAGGGCGAATCAATCATTATCGATCAATTTGTTGAAGAGCTAGATCAACAGCAGTCCAGCTCAAACCTCTTCAATGACGAGTTCGCGCCTGCCCATTCTGGTATTAGTTCAGCCTTGTTAGTGCCGATCATGATTCAAGATCAGGTGGTAGGCTTGATTGACCTGCACGCTCGCAGCCCCCACGCCTTTGATGAGTCTTCACGCCAGATTGGCGAGACCCTGGCGGTTCAGGCTGCAATTGCGATTGGAAACGCTCACCGTTATCGCGAACAAGTTCTGCACAGCGAACAGCTCAACCGACGCCTGGAAACACTTTCCAGGCTACATGAAACTTCCCAAACATTGCGCAACGAAATAACGTTGGAAGAGGCGCTTAATTCAATTGCGTCAGCCATCCAATCTGCTACGCCTTTTGAAGTCATTTTAATCAGTGTATTCGACCCAGAAACAAACACACTTCGTCGCGTAAGCGGAGCCGGACTGCCCCCAGATACTTTGGACGAATTGCGATCCCATCAACAGCCATGGCAAGCAGTCTTTGGGTTGCTCCGAGAAGAATTTTGTCTTGGACAGGCATATTTTATCCCCTACGAGCAAATGCCGATTCTTCCGGACGAAGTTCAAAGCATCACCCTGCTTCAGGAGAACCAAACCCAGCCCGAGTCAAGCTCTTGGCACCCTGAGGATGTCTTATTGGTGCCGTTGCTGCGTGAAAATGGTTCGCCGCTCGGCCTGGTGAGTGTGGACGCGCCTCGCAATCAACTCCGGCCTGACCGTCCGTCCATCGAAACACTGGAAATCTTTGCCAGCCAGGCTGCATTGGCTATCGAAGTACAGCAGCGAATTGGATTGTTGCGGTCCAGGATTGAACAGGCGGAAAAAACGATTCGGCAAGTAGAAGAGGCCAAAGACACAGCCAGGGAAAATTTACCAATCTTACTGCACAAGGATTTGGAACAAACCCTAGCGATTCAAGAGCTGAGTGAACGAGGTCGGCGCACTCAGGCCGGCCTCGAAATCGCAGAAAATGTAAACCGGCGCAGCAGCCGGGCCGAAGTGTTGGCTGCTCTGGGAGAGGAAATCCTGGGTAGAATGGAGATGGATTTGGCGCTGGTTGCCGAAATGAGTATCGATGGCCCACGTTTGCTTTATACCCTGGGAACGATATCCCCTGGCTTGAAACCCAATGCCCTTTTGGGGCAGCGCAATCCACTCCGTCATAGCCTGCAACAAGAGCAGATTATCCTCGTGTCCAATCTGGATGAGACCCCTGAATGGCAAAACGCTCCTCTGCTTTATGCCCTGGATTGTAAAGGGTTTTTGTGTTTGCCGATCATTGTTCAAAACCAGCCTGTAGCGGCTGTCCTGGCGGTCAGCCGCTCACCATTAGCACCCTTTAACGAAGAGGATAAAAAACTGTATCACCTTTTGGTCAGGCAAGTGGCGATGACATTGCAAAATTTAGATTTGCTCGAAGCAGCCAGACGCCGCCTGCGAGAATCCAATATGCTAATGGATTTCAGCCGTCAGCTGGGTGGGCTGGATCCAGTCGGAATTCTGCCCGCTCTGGCTGCAAATTCGCTTCAGGTGGTTCCTTCGGCGCGGGCAGCCCTGGTTGCCATGTGGAACCCCAGGACAGGTTTATTGCAACCAGAGGCAGCAGTTGGGTATGCCGATATGGAGAGTCTGGTACAGGTAGCTTATTGCATTGGTGAAGGGCTACCTGGACGAGTCTTTGCAGATGGTAACCCGGTTCGGATTGCCGAAATAGATTTTGCGCGGGACTATAATTTGGCTTCAGAAAAATTGCTTTATTATCGGGATGCGACTGCCGGCTCTCCACCTGTATCGAGCATGCTGGTGCCAATTAAAGCCGGACCCCAGGCTGAACCCCTGGGAATTTTGATTTTGGATAATTTCACAACCCCTCAGGCGTTCACGGTTGAGGATGAGACCTTGATCACGACCCTGACCCAGCAGACCGCCCTAACCTTGGAAAACGCCAAACTTTATCAGGCTGCAGAAAAACGCGCCCACGAACTACAAGCCCTGACAGATGTGGCCGCTACGATCACCGGCAGCCTGGAACCAGTCGAGCTGGTTGCTTCGTTATTGGATCAACTGCAAGCGATCTTGCCATACGACACCGGTACGTTGTGGCTGCGCCAGTCTGACCAGCTCTTGGTTCAGGCTGAACGCGGCTTCCTTGATAACGAGTCCAGGGTCGGTCTTTCGGTAGCGATTGAAGACAGCTTGCTGCTAAAAGAAATGATCGAAACCGGGCAACCGATTTCGGTTCCAAACGTCCGAGAAGATCCACGCTTTCCATCGCTGATCCCATATACACTACTCTCTTGGTTGGGTTTACCATTGATTGCCTCGGGTGAAGTGATCGGTGTGATCGCTCTAGAAAAACAGGAGTTTAACTTTTATTCATACGAGCAAATTCAGATTGGCAAAACGTTCAGCAGCCAGGCAGCCGTTGGGTTAGCAAATGCGACCATGTATCAAGATAGTGTCCAGCGCGCTTTGGAACTGGATGAACGCTCGCAGCGTTTGGCAGCCCTTAACCGGCTGTCAGGAGAATTAAGCAGCACCTTAGATCCTGTCCGGATTCTGGAGTTTGCCGTCCAGGAGCTTTATCAAACCATCACTTGCAGCGCAGTTTCCGGATTGCTATTCGAAAGTGATGGGCAAATCTATCTGCGAACCGAGTATCCTGCCACTGGTCTGGAATTGCCTTTTAAAGTGCCAGATAGTCCCTTGTTCGAGCGTTTGAAGGAAAGCCTGGGTGTATATTTATGTGAGGATGTTAACCTAGAGCCCGGACTAGAACAATTAACGGGATTTTTTGAACGCTTTAAGACCCGCGGTCTTCTGATCCTGCCCATAACCACCGGAGGGGAGCTGCATGGTTTAATGATCGCCCATGAGGCCGGCCCCCATCGGTTCGAGGCGGATGAAGTGGAGCTGGCCCTGACTGTCTCGAATCAGGTAGCAATCACTGTCCAGAATGCTCAGCTCTTTGCACAAACCCGCACCCTGACCGATGATTTGGAGGAGCGGGTCAACCAACGGACTTCCGAATTGGAGCGTGAGCACCAAAGGATCGAAATACTATTGCGGATTATCACTGAGCTGTCTGCAAGTCTTGACTTGAGTCAGGTGCTTGCACGCACCTTGGGAGTCTTGAACGAGATATTGGATGCTGAACAAATAACGGTATTAATTACCCGTGACAGCGGTCGGACGCTCCACCGGATTGCTTCGGTGGGTTATACTGTGCCGACGCCCGAGGATGGCGCCGTCACCCCATTTAGGGCCGGGGAAGGCTTGGCTGGCTGGGTCATAACGAATCGAAAATCAGCCCTCATCGATGATGTGCTCCAAGATGATCGTTGGGTTCAGTTGCCTGGAACCCCCAATGAGCATCGAAGTGCTCTGGCAGTGCCGCTCATGATTGGCGCTGAGGCTCTGGGAACCATGCTGCTTTTCCACCAGGAGGCTGCCCATTTCTCTCCAGAACATCTTGACCTTGTACAGGCTGCTGGCAATCAGGTTGCGGTTGCAGTTAACAATGCCGAACTATATCGTTTGATCCGCGACCAGGCGGAAGACCTGGGTGTGATGCTGCGCAGCCAACAGGTTGAAACCAGCCGTTCCAAAGCGATCCTTGAAGCTGTAGCGGATGGGGTCTTGGTGACCGATTTGGACAAGCGCGTAACCCTGTTCAATCAATCAGCGGAAGAAATCCTGAGCCTGGATCGCAGCCAGGTCCAGGGTAAATCACTGGAGCATTTCATCGGCCTGTTTGGAAGAGCTGCCCGGTCCTGGATGCAGACGATCGATGCCTGGTCGCAAGAACCGGCAACAGCTCAGGACAGTGAGACCTATGCCGAACAGATCACCTTGGAGAATGGCAGGGTGGTTGCAGTGCGATTATCTCCCGTCAGTATGCGCAACGATTTTCTCGGGACGGTGTCGATCTTCCAGGATATCACCCATCAGGTAGAAGTGGATCGCTTGAAGTCGGAGTTTGTTGCCACGGTCAGCCATGAACTGCGCACTCCTATGACCTCCATAAAAGGCTATGTTGAGGTGCTGCTGATGGGGGCTGCCGGGGAATTGAATGAACAACAAACTCGCTTCCTGGATGTCGTCAAGGATAATACTGACCGGCTTTCCGTTTTGGTCAATGACTTGTTGGATATCTCCCGGATTGAGTCGGGCAGGATTGTGCTTTACCGCCAGGCCCTCGATATCCACGAGATCATTGATCAGGCAATGATGGATCTGAGCCTGCGTTCCAGAGAGAATGAAAAAGCGGTCAAGATAGTAAAGGAGTTTGATATTGGGCTGCCGCGAGTATATGGTGATCAGGAGCGAGTTCTGCAAATCATGAGTAATTTGCTAGATAACGCGTACCATTACAATACCGCTGAAGGGCACATCATTATCCGGGCGTCGTCCAATGGGCGCATGGTGCAAATCGATGTCATCGATACCGGAGTTGGCATACCGTTGGATGAGCAGTCACGCGTTTTTGAGCGATTTTTTAGAGGTGAAAGCCCCCTGATTTTAGGCGTTTCCGGCACTGGTTTAGGACTTTCGATTGTTCAAAGCCTGGTATCGATGCATGGTGGTGAAATCTGGTTAGACAGTACAGGGGTAATGGGTGAAGGCAGCAAATTTACCTTTACTTTACCTGTCTATATGCCTCTTGAGGAGATGAGGGTACAAGAATATGGCGAAGATATTAATCGCTGATGATGAACGAGATATCCGAGATCTGGTTGCATTTACCCTGAAAATCGCTGGTCATGATGTTATCGTCACCACGAATGGCGAAGAAGCTTATGAGACCGCAATCCAGACCATCCCGGATTTGATTCTTTTAGATGTTCGCATGCCTCGCATGACTGGGTATGAGGCTTGTGAGCGAATTAAGGCCAATCCTGATACTCAAAACATTCCGGTAGTTTTTCTCTCTGCCAAGGGTCAAGAAAACGAAGTAATGACAGGCCTCGCGGTTGGGGCAAGAGAATACATTTTGAAACCTTTTTCTTTAGACCAGCTTACTGCCAAAGTCAACAGCATCCTGGATGAAAATCTGCAAAGCTGAACCATCGTTCAGAGAGAAATATTGATCAAAGAGCATGATTTTTTCATTCAAGAAAATAATATCGATCAACTTACGGGAGTAATTCGGCGCTATAAAGCTGATCCTGGCGTCAAACAATTATGAGTGCTGTGATATTGCAGGATGAAATAGTGCACTATGAAGTACTCGGCCGCGGCCGCCCCATTATTTTCTTGCATAGCTGGGTCGGTTCCTGGCGGTATTGGATTCCAACCATGCAAGCAGCCTCTTCTAACTTCCGTGCGTATGCCCTCGATCTTTGGGGGTTCGGTGATACTGCTAAAAAAACCGCCAATTACTCTTTGGAACAACAGGTCAATCTATTGGATGAATTTATGCAGGCTTTGGGGATTGGTAAAGTTGCTCTCATCGGTCATGGCCTGGGCGCAGTTATAGCTTTACTTTTAGGGCAGCGGCTTGGCCGGTTTGTAGACCGTATTATGGTCATTGGTTTGCCGGAAAGCCGTTCGTCCATCCACCCGCGCCTCTACACGGAAAGCCCAGCCGAACTGGCTGATTGGCTTTTAGGCCGGGATGAAGTTGGCGAGGCAGCCAGAATCGAGGCTCCCAAAGCAGATCCCCGTGCGGTTCAACTTTCTATGTACGATCTTAATAATCTAGACCTGGAACAGCTGCCCCGGAACCAAACCACCCCTTGTTTGATGGTCTCCGGGCTGGCCGACCCAGTTGTGAGCGGCCAGTCTATGGAACAGGTGAATGCATATCCTGAGAATGTCCACCTGATCCAGTTTGAGCAATCCGGCCATTTCCCTATGCTGGATAATTCAACCAGATTCCAGCGATTGATGACAGATTTTCTTATGCTCGGTTCCGGGGTCAGCCCGCGCCAGCTGCAGCTAAAAGAGGAATGGAAACGGCGGGTTCGCTAATCGCCCCACCCCGGTTTGAAGGCTGCTGGTTTGAAGGCTGCTTGACAACATCCCCCGCCAACATTATACTCACCTCATAGTTGAACATTCTTGGTACACACGGGAGCACCCAAGTTTTGTGGATTGTTTCCGTATCCACTCAAGTATCAAAAATTATTGGGTGGTCATTATCATTGTACGGGGAGCCTGGTTTTGCCAGGCTGAGAGGAGGGCCATAAGCCCTTGACCCGCGAACCTGATCCGGGTAATGCCGGCGGAGGAATCGCATTGATCAATTGCTTCTTTACCTCCTCCGGTTGTGAGGAGGTATTATTTTGCGTGCAGTTGTGTTCGCAAATGGTGAATTGAACGATGCAGAGCAAACCGCGAAGTGGCTTACTGAGAACGATCTGGTTATAGCTGCAGATGGTGGCAGCCGGCATTGTCTTGCCCTCGGGGTGATCCCGGATATTCTGATCGGTGACTTTGATTCACTGGAACCAGGACAGCTGGCAGATTTTGAAATCCAGGGCAGCCAAATTTTCCAGCATCCAGCCCGGAAAGACTTTACCGACCTGGAATTGGCCTTGCGTTACGCGTGCGAGCAAGGGGTGGAGGAAATCCTGGTTTTTGGCGCACTGGGCGCACGTTGGGACCAAACTTTGGCTAACTTGCTGCTGCCAGCTCATCCTGACCTGGCTTGTGCCGCAATCAGCCTGATTGATGGGCGCCAGGAGATCAGGTTGGTCCGCCCGGGTGAACCCTTATTTGTGCATGGCCAGCCTGGAGATACGGTTTCATTAATCCCTTTGAACGAAGATGCTGTTGGAGTAAGCACCTGGGGTTTGGAATATCCACTAATTAATGAAATTCTGGCATTTGGAGCAACGCGCGGGGTATCTAACGTGCTTGTTAACGAAACCGCTGAAATCAGTCTGCTGCAGGGCAGGCTGCTCTGTATCGTGATCCGCCAGGAGAAACGCATTTGATCATGGTTAAGCGCTGGTTTGGCACCCGGGATCCGAGCACTCGAACGACGTGGAAGTGGCCACAGATGAATCTTCAAGAATTTTAAATTGTCCAATGGACCCTTGGAAGACAAAGAGTGGTGACATATGTTGAATAAACGGATACAGCAATTTTTCTGCTTTGTTTTTATTGTTTGCGGCCTGGCTGCTTGCCAATCTGCCGGCACAGTGCTGGACAATACGCCAACCCGCAGCGAACCAGCAGAGCTGACAATAATGACCCATGATTCGTTCGCGGTTTCTGAGCAAGTCGTTCAGGCCTTTCAGGATCAATACCATGCCCGTGTTCGTTTCCTGAAATCAGGAGATGCAGGGACAGCATTAAACAAAGCCATTCTCTCGAAGGATAACCCGCTTGCGGACGTGCTCTATGGCGTGGACAACACTTTTCTGAGTCGGGCACTTCAGGAAGGCATCTATGATCCCTATGACTCTCCGGTTTTGGCTGAAATCCCTGAAGAATTCAAGCTTGACCCACAAAACCGGGCTCTCCCAGTTAACTATGGCGATGTTTGCATCAATTATGATAAAGCCTATTTCGATGAACACAATCTGGCGCTTCCAAATGTTTTGGAAGACTTGGCCAGGCCTGAATACCGGGACTTGCTGGTCGTCGAAAACCCGGCGACTTCTTCGCCCGGATTGGCATTCTTATTGGCTACAATAGGCCATTTTGGCGAAGATGGGTACTTAAACTATTGGCAGGCATTAAGCGATAATGGGATACTGGTAGTCAATGATTGGGATACTGCCTACAACAAAGAATTTAGCCGGGCGGGAGGATCGCGACCCCTGGTTGTTTCTTATGGTTCCAGCCCTCCGTTTGAATTGATTTTCTCAGACACACCTTTACCAGAGCCTCCCACTGGGGCTATGGTTGGTGATGGCAGTTGTTTCCGGCAGATTGAATTTGTTGGTGTTCTGGCTGGGGCTGCTAACCGTGAACTGGCGGAAAAATGGGTCGACTTTATGCTGTCAACCACCTTCCAGGAGGATATCCCCCTTCAGATGTATGTCTTTCCTGTCAATCCATCTGCCCAGCTGGATGAAACATTTGTAAGATACTTGCAGGTGCCTGAGAATCCTGTCAATCTGGATCCGGATCTGATTGCAAATAAACGGGAGCAATGGATTCTGGCCTGGACGGAAGGTGTGCTCAGGTGAGCCTGCGTTCTCCTGAGACAAGAATTCAATCCAATGTTTTATGACAATTAGATCACACGCTCAAGCCGGTCAAATGCAAGATCGATCCAGGGGTATGCGGCTATTGTTGTTATGGTTGCTGCCGCTGGTATTTCTACTTCTGTTTTATTTTTACCCGCTTGGGAGTATCCTGCAAACAAGTTTAAGCCGATCTGAAGGGGGGTTAGGAGATCCATTCCTGCAAGCTCTGACTTCTCCAATCGTGAGGAGAGCGCTGAGCTTTACGATTTGGCAGGCATTGCTCTCAACTTTGTTGACTTTGCTCTTGGGGCTCCCAGGTGCCTATCTGCTGGCCCGCTACGAGTTTCGTGGAAAATCGCTCTTGCAAGCGTTATCGGGGATCCCATTTGTACTGCCAACATTGGTCGTTGCAGCCGCATTTTATGCCTTACTGGGGCCGCGTGGGTGGGTAAACCTGGCTTTGATGGATTTGTTTGACCTTGCCCAACCACCGATACAGTTTACAAATACCTTGGTGGCAATTCTGGTGGCCCATGTTTTTTACAATACAACCATCGTTTTGCGGATGGTGGGTGACTTCTGGTCTCACCTGGACCCGCGCATGGAGCAGGCGGCTCAGATGTTGGGTGCAAATCGCTGGCAAACCTTGAGAATGGTGACTGTACCCCTGCTGATGCCGGCCATCAGTGCGGCAGCTCTGTTGGTTTTTATTTTCGACTTTACATCCTTTGGCGTTGTCCTCATTCTGGGAGGGCCGCGTTTTGCTACAATGGAAGTCGAGATTTATTACCAGACGGTCAGTTTATTTAATTTGCCGTTGGCAGCTGTGCTCTCATTACTGCAGTTGGCCTGTACACTCGGCTTGACGTTGATTTATTCTCGCTTGTCCAACCGGTTATCCATACCGCGCAGTCTTAAACCTCGCAGTTACACCCAGCGCCGGTTGATTTCTCGGCGCAGCCGCATCTTAGCTGGAGCGATGATCTTGCTCCTGTTAGGACTGATGGTAACTCCTCTGGCGGCTCTTGCACTCCGTTCGGTAACCAGCCTGGGAGGTGGTCGCGGCGAATCGAGTGATGGGCTTGCATTCACGCTGGCTTATTACCAGGAGTTGCTGGTCAACCGGCGCTCATCAATATTTTATGCATCTCCTGCAACTGCAGTCTTGATCTCCCTGGGATATGCGGCGGTAACGGTTGTCATCGCTCTGGTTTTAGGTCTTCCAGCCTCTTTGGCGTTAGCCAGCGACCGAAAGGCGCGCCTTAATCGATGGCTGGATCCATTGTTAATGCTGCCGCTGGGCACGTCAGCAGTCACTCTGGGATTAGGATTTATTATTTCTCTTGACAAACCTCCGCTCGATTTGCGCGCCTCTCCGATGTTGATTCCAATTGCCCATACTCTGGTTGCCTTTCCTTTTGTCGTTCGCAGTCTCACGCCTGCTTTACAAAGCATCCGGCCTCAGGTACGGCAGGCTGCGGCTGTTTTGGGCGCCTCTCCAGGTCAAATATTCCGCTATATAGACCTGCCTCTGATTGGTCGGGCGTTGCTTGTAGCGGCAACCTTTGCATTCACTATTTCGTTGGGAGAATTCGGCGCGACGGCGTTGATTGCCCGGCCCGAATACCCAACCGTACCTTTAGCGATATACCGGTTGATCTCACAGCCGGGGCTGTTAAATTATGGCCAGGCTCTGGCCCTAAGCACAATTCTGATGGTGATCACCGCCTCAGGTATGCTGGCGATCGAGCGCTTTCGCTTTGCGGATGTGGGAGAATTCTGATGATTTTACAGGTCAGCCAGGTTGCCAAGGTCTATGGGGATACTCATGCTGTTCATGACGTCAGTTTTGATGCCGCAGCCGGGGAAATTGTGGCTGTACTTGGGCCGAGTGGTTGTGGGAAATCCACCTTGCTGGAGATGATTGCAGGCTTGGAAGCCCCAGATCAAGGCGATATTCGTTGGGCAGGTAATTCGATCCTTGATGTACCACCTTACCGCAGGAAATTCGGGTTGATGTTCCAGGATTTCGCCCTCTTTCCTCATCGCAATGTGCTTGATAATGTAGCATTTGGTTTGCAAATGGCTCAAATGCCGGTGGATGCGATCCGATCGCGGGTAAAAGAAGTGCTGGATCTGGTTGGATTGCCCAATTTTGGCGAGAGGGATGTTAATACTTTGTCTGGAGGTGAACAGCAGCGCGTTGCGTTGGCGCGTTCGCTGGCGCCACATCCCAGGCTGCTTATGCTGGATGAACCACTTGGGTCTCTGGATCGTAATTTACGGGAAAGATTGGTGAAGGATCTGCGCCAGATCTTTAGGAAGCTACACCTGACCACAATCTATGTCACCCACGATCAAGAAGAAGCCTTTGCGATCGCCGACCGGGTCGTTGTAATGAACGCCGGGCAGGTCGAGCAGATTGATACTCCCCAGGAGATCTATTGCTGCCCAGCCTCGCTGTTTGTGGCTCGCTTTATTGGACTGCAAAACTTAATTCCAGCTCAAGCCCATCCTGAAAAAGGTAAAACCAGGCTCGAATCAGGTTTAGGCAGCTTTGAAATCCGCAATGTCACCTGGATTGGCCCGGTTACGATGCTCCTGCGCCCGGATGCGGTCCACCTGACCAATGACCAATCTGGGAAAATGACCGGTATGTTGGTCGAAAAAGTGTTTCGAGGCAGCACCATCCGGGCAACCATCGAAATTAAAAATGTCCCTCTGATGGTTGATTTCCCAAGCAATCTCAGCTTGCCCGAAGTAGGGGACACGATTCGAGTTTCATTTGACCCGGATCAGGCCATACAGATCTATCCAGCCGGATGAAACCCGAACCCTATTGAGGCGCAGCCCCCCAAATTGCGCAAGACAAAAAATTCCCAGACCCAATTATTCTCTCCCGCCACAGGATTTCCCAAAGACCCAGCAGCGCCTCTTTTACTAATTTGCATATTTGTGATAATATTAGTAAAAATTAGCGTTTTATGAAGATCCGTGGTAGAAATATCACACTGATCCCGAAAGTACAGCTTATAGAGGAGGTTTATACATGCCAGAATCATACGCTCACCCCGAAGTTTTGGTGGAAACTGAGTGGGTGGCTCAACATCTTAATGACCGTGACATCCGCCTGGTTGAATCCAATGAGGATTTCTTGTTATACGAAACCGGTCATATACCCGGAGCGGTGAAAGTCGATTGGTTTACTACGCTGCAGGATTCTGTACGCAGGGACTTTGTTTCCAAGCAAGAGTTCGAGAATCTTTGTTCCAAATTGGGAATTTCCAACACCACCACAGTGATCTTCTATGGTGATAAGAGCAATTGGTTTGCGACCTATGCTCTCTGGTTATTTAGATATTACGGCCACGAGAAGGTAAAAATCATGAATGGTGGTCGGGCCAGATGGATTCAGGAAAACCGCTCTTTATCTAAAGAAGTCCCAGTTTATCAAAGGACAGAGTATCAGGCTAAAAATCCTGATCCCAAAATACGGGCCTTCCGCGAGCAAGTATTTGCACAGGTGAAAAACAAAAGCCCGCTGGTAGATGTGCGCTCCCCGCGAGAATATTCTGGTGAATTATTGCACATGCCGGATTATCCGCAAGAAGGCGCTATGCGCGGCGGGCATATTCCTGGGGCAGTCAACATATCGTGGTCTAAGGCGACGAAAGAAGATGGCACCTTCAAAAGCCCCGAAGAACTGCGCCAGCTTTATGCTGATCAAGGAATCACACCTGACAAGCAAATCATTGCTTACTGCCGAATTGGCGAGAGAAGTTCCCATACCTGGTTTGTACTGAAGTATTTGCTTGGGTATCCGGATGTAATGAATTATGATGGCTCCTGGACAGAATGGGGCAATCTGGTGGATGCTCCGATTGAAAAGTGAGGGAGAATAGCCCTGACCGATCTGAGCTTAATCAAATCTGGGCCGCTTGCGCGGCCCAGCTGGGTTAATCGGTTAAAATCAATTTGACATTTCTTTATCTAATCAGGACCTGTTTAAAATGCTGCAGGAACCAAACAACACAGCCGGGCGTCTATAGAGAGAATTCCGATTTATTGAGTGGGGTGGACATTTGCCTGCCAATCCCACAAAAAACAAAAAAAATTCCGCGGCAGGTGACATTGTCAAGAAAGAAGCTAACTCGTGAATTATAGGTTGTTTGGATGACAGAGGAGTTCGTTATGTGGAAGAATGTTTCCTTGATCCTATTCGTGCTCGTGCTGGCCCTAAGCTTCAGCGCATGTTCCCCTTTCCAGGAACCTGGAGGCCCCGATGGGCCAGCTGCACAGCCGACAGAGGACCCTGGGGAGATATCTGATCAAGGCAGTCCCTTGCTAACTGCCAGCGGGGACAGCCAACAGGTCGTCATTCATTGGCAACGTTCGGGGGGATTTGCTGGCATTTGTCAGGAAATGGACGTCTTTGCTGATGGGCACGCAGTTTTGATGGATTGTGGCTCGAGCCGGTTGCTCGCTTCCGGGGATATTTCCACAGAAAACCGCATGGCGCTAAAAAACTGGTTAGAGAGCTATCAGGAGTTCAATTGGACCTTCAAACCGCCGAAGGGTTCTGCTGATATGTTCCTGGACGAGTTTACCTTTTCGGGAATTGGGGATCAGGTCCCTGGTGAGCGGGCTCAAGAAGACATCAATCAGGAGCTAGCAAAGCTCGCCCAGTCGCTTCTGCAACAACCTTCCGACCAATAAGACGTTATGGGAGCAGAGATCCTCGTAATCAAGTATTACTTGGATGGCCGCGAGACCTGGCGTTACCGCGGTCAGCTTTTGGAACAGGATTCCAATCGGATCGTTTTGGAAGCTTATTTCGATCGTCAAGACATGGACCTGCATGGCATGCTGCTGGGCAATGGCGATCGCTTTGTAGAAACTTATTATACCGATCGCTGGTATAACATTTTTGAAATTCATGCGCGTGAAGATGATTGCCTGCGCGGCTGGTATTGTAATATCACGCAGCCGGCAACCTTTGATGGCTCGCAGATAATTTATGTTGATTTGGCTTTGGATTTATTGGTATTTCCGGATGGGCGCCAGATGATTTTGGATGAAGATGAATTTTGGCAGCTGAACCTTCAACCAGATATGAGACGCAAAGCTCGCGAAGCGCTGACAGAACTACAAGCCAAATTCAAGCAAGACATTTGACAGGATATGATTATTCTGAAAACCGACCCGGGATCATTAAGCTAGGAATCCCAGGTCGGTTTATTACTTTTCAATCTCTCAACAAAAGTTCCTACACAAATGAGTTGAAGAGTTGTGAGGTCAATCCGAACCACTCATCACCATTGTTATACAGCAGCCAGCCAGCTCCCACAACACAGCAGCAGCAAAGCAGCAGTACCACCAGGACGATGATGATGATTAATGTCGTGTTGTTCTTCTTGGGTTCTTCCAGTGGTGGAATTTGGCTTATATTGTCGTTCATCGTCTTCTCCTCAGTTTGATTTTAGGTTGGATTAATTCCCAACAGTTATGGGATAGGCGTCTGGATTCCTTCGATGATGTTAGAAAACACATTGCCAGTGGTTGGACCTAATAAGAAATAGACTGCAATGCAAGCCACCAGACAACAAACCAGCAGCACGCCAAGAATGATTGCCAATACCAAAAGCCAGTTGGTCTTCTTTTCTGTTTTACCAGGCGGCTCTATTGGCTGTTGTTCAGACGAGTACATGAGAACCTCCGTTTATTTTTGGGTGAAGCTGAACAACAATATCAATCCTTGAAAAGCAGTAAAAACTTATAAAACGCTCAATGCCAGGATTCTACTACAACAAGCCGAACAAAGTTGGAAGAATCAGGTTCATTCCTTCGCTCGAAATGGCGAACAAGCCCGCGCAAAGAGGGATGGCGATAAAGAAACCACCAATGCAAATACCGAGGATGCCCAGGCCGATACCGATCCAGCCTAAGATTGTCCCTGCTTTCGCCAGGCCGTCACCGCCCAGGGTCCCATGACTCTGGCCAATTTCTTTTTGGGCCATCGGACCGGTGATGACGGCAATGATGCTTCCTAAAAATGGCATGAAGGTCAATCCGAGGATGCCCGTGATCAGGCTGACCAATGCCAGGGTGCTGTTGGGCATTGAGTATGGTGCTCCGCCCGGTTGTGGATCGTACGACATAATTCAACCTCCTAGAGTAAGTTGGACCTGGTAATTCATGCTTCTTGGCGATTTATCGGTTCTGATTAAGCCAGACGGGCGCGCTCGAGATCGCCGATACTGGCGTAGTAAAATCCAAACTGCGAAAGTGATGGCCACCAGGGCAATAATCGCAGGAATAATGATTGAAATGATTGAGACGATCGTCGAAATGATGTCTTCCAGGATGCTGACCGGAATATTCCCGGCTCCACCGGTTGTAGCGGTAACAGCCGGACGGACAGCGAGGGTTTTTACAGCATGCACACTACCGGCAACGAATAGGCCGGCAATTAGCGACAGCACCGGATTGATCTCAGTGATCACATTGGCGCTGGCTGCGAAAGTGATGGCCCCAGCAATCGGCCGCACGACCGTTTGAATCAGATCATTGATATGATTGACAGCAGGAATTTTATCCGTTAAGAATTCGATCAGGGAGAGCAGCACCAGAACGCCAATAACCCACCAGTTGGTTAATTGATCCCAGGGGGAAGAAAGGGTGATCAGGTTGGTAAAACGCCCCATCAAAGCAATAATGAGCAGCGGGATGTAAGCATTTAAGCCGGCGCTGGCCGACAACCCGAAGGCTGAAAATAATCCGGTTATAAGTTCCATCTCATTCTCCTGAGTATGGTCTCTGAGAGTAAGTGGTAGCGGGTCTGCAAAAGTGTTTCAATTTCAGATATTTTAACCGAAATGGAAGCCATCCCAACTACCAGTCAACCAAAACCGAAGCAGGTCAATTACCACAATCTGCAGCAAACCGATCCCAAAACCTGACGTGAGCGGTGTTACCAGTTGGAAAAGTGACGTAAAACGATTCTCGGCCTTAAAGGTGATCACCAGGATCATGCCGTAAACCATACTTAGAATGACCAATACCCCCGCCGCACTTATCAATGCCAGGGGGTAGAGCAGGATGGGATTCTCGATGAGCACGATTGCATCCATTATAAAGGTAAGCAAAAACAGGCCGCCCAAAGGCTTCCAGGTGCCGGTTGCTTGGCGCGGGTCCCATTTTTCCCAGATCGTCTGGTTAAACGAAGGGAAAAGAACAATTGAAATCACCATGCCCATTCCGCTTCCGGTAAGTAATCGCAGCCAGTTTTGCGGTTCATACAGCCCGGGTGCACCAGGGAACAGGTGCAAATAAGAGTTCAGACCATCGGCTGCAAAAGCCAGTACGAGCACGCCAAGTACGATAGAAACTCGCCAGGATGGCATGCCGCCACGTCTTGGACCGATGATGGTCTGGTAAATCAGCCCCAGCATTGCAGCCAGGTACATGCCTGAACAGCGGGCGCACAATGGGAGCCGGCGATCTCCCAGATGGAATGAACGCAGATCGATCTGATGGCAGACGGCATATCCTATTGCATCGGCTTTGCCTAGCAACCCATGCGGAGTATTGATTAACCAGCCTATGAATAAGATACCAACTATAAGAAATACCAGACTGTAAGCAGGACGAAACTGCGGCTGTCTTTGGGGATTTAACATAGCATGATTATAGAGCCTTTCAAAAAAAAAGCAAACCCAAGTCTTTTGCTCTGCGGACACCGTCTTCCAACCTTGCCCATAGCAGTTATAACCGAACCGGACTTAAAAATAATTCAATTGCATACCTTGAATATGCAACCCTGAGGCGCACACAAAATATGGGAACATCGCCAGCCAATCATGTTGATTGAAGGATCCCGCTCTGACGCACTGATTGGCAAAGGGATTTATTTGCGGTATGATTTGGTCTTGACCGGCATAACCAGTTAGGAAGTCCGTATCCGATGGATGGATCATTTTCTGCAATATATACTTGAAGTGGAGTTAATAAAATGCGTAAATTATTTAATTTGGTGATCTTGGTGCTTTTTGTATTGATTCTGGTTGCCTGTCGTTCTGAGACACCTAGCCCGACCGCAACCGCGACAGTCGTACCGGTAATTGCTGCCAGCCCAACACCCAGCCCCAGCCCAACGCCACCTACACCGACCGCAACCGTTCCGACGCCAACCCAAACCACAACACCTACACCTGAAATCCGCGCCTACGGCCCGGACAATTTCCCCTCCAATGTGAATCCGCTGACTGGTCTACCGGTTGACAATCCAGCTTTGCTGGAGCGTCGCCCCTTGTCGGTTAAGGTCCAGCTCTTCCCGCGCGGGCAGCGCCCGGTGTTTGGAGTCAGCCTGGCAGATCTGGTGTTTGATTATTATCAAAACAATGGTCTGACCCGCCTGCACGCAGTTTTTTATGGTCATGACGCCGATAGGGTCAGCCCAATTCGTTCCGCCCGCTTATTCGATCGTCACCCGGTTCGGATGTATAAGTCCATCCTTGCTTTTGGCGGGGCTGATCGACGGATATTGAATACCCTGCTGAATAGCGAATTCGCCAATCGCCTGGTGCTTGAAGGAGCAAACAATTGCCCTCCAATGTGCCGGATTGATCCAAATGGGTTCAACTACCTGACAACCGACACATCTGAGTTAAGCGCCTACGCGAACGAAAACAATATTGATAACTCCCGCCAGAATTTAAATGGTATGGTTTTTGATCCCCAAAATTCACCCGGAGGCGATACCGGGCAGCAGTTGTTTATTCGCTACTCAATCAGCGATTATGTGCGTTGGGATTACGACGAATCCGCTAGCCAGTACCTTCGCTTTCAGGACACACAAGAAGATAACACCGGTCAGGGTGAAGGCTATGCTCCTCTGATGGATGGGTTGTTCGATCAGCAAATCGCCGCCGATAACGTCATGGTGTTATATGTGCTGCATGAATATATTTTCAAATCGGGCAATAGTGAAATTGTCGACATCAAGCTGGAAGACACCGGAAAAGGTTACGCCTATCGTGATGGCCAGCGTTATGCAATAACCTGGAATCGGTCTGGTCCCGATTCGCTGGTGACTTTCAATCTGCCAGATGGCAGCCCTTATCCGCTTAAACCAGGCAACACCTGGTTCCAGATCATCGGCCAAAGCTCAACAATGGAAACGGTTGCTGGAGGAGCGCTGCGCTTCGTATCAATCATACCTTGAGCTGATCGTGCTCGGGTTTGCATCACCTTAAGAAGCCGGCAGGGTTGATCTCACTGCCGGCTTTTTCATGGGATATTCTGTTTTAGGTGCCAGTTCCAGAGATTCGGTCGAGGGCTTACGATTCTGTTGTTTGTACAACCAGAACTTCGTATTATCATATCGTACAGGTTGTAAATGTACCTGAGGATTGACAGGTTTCTATATCGGGCAGGGTCGTGGATGATGATTCAAACGAATTCTTTCTGGTTTCGGATTTCCAATATATTGATCATGTTGCTGGTTAGCGGCTGTGGTTTGATCGCCCCTGCTGTCTCCAGTTTGCCTCCGCCGCTGCCGACGGAAATCCCCAGCTTTCCTACGCCTAAACCGCTCACACCGACTGCTACAACCTATGTGTTTGCGCTGAAACCATCCAGTACGCCAATTCCTACCCGGACGCCGTTCGCAGCTCTAGAATATGACCTGGGGGTGGGGCCATCCAATTTTCCACCGGGGGTCAATCCGCTGACGGGTTTACCCGTCAGTGACCCCGTACGGTTAGAACGCCGCCCGATGGCGATCAAGGTCACCAATTTCCCTCGCAGTGTGCGACCGCAATATGGTTTGACCCTGGCAGACCACGTTTATGAATATTATCTCGAGAATTTTATTACTCGTTTCATCGGCGTTTTCTATGGGAACGATGCCAGTCGGGTTGGGCCGGTTCGCTCTGGCAGGTTTTTTGATGAGCACATTGCCCGGATGTATAAAGCGGTGTTCGTTTTCGCTTATGCCGATGATAGGGTTGTCGATCCCTGGAGCGAATCAGATCTGCGCAATCTTCTGGTTGTTGAGCGCGAAGACAACTGCCCACCCTTATGCCGGATAGGACCAAAATATAATTACAATACTTTGTTCGCCGATACAGCCGGTGTGACTCAGTATATTCGAGAGCGCGGCACTGTAAGCGATCGCCAGAATCTGGATGGTTTGCGTTTTGACAGCACCCCGCCCTTTACCACTCAGACAGGCGAAATAATCTCAATCCAGTACTCGTTTGTTTCTTATAATCGCTGGGAATATGATCGGATGGCCCGGCGTTACTTGCGCTACCAGGAGGCCGAGGATGAAAACAACGGTCAGCTCCAATATGCGCAGTTAACAGACAGCCTGACCGGCCAACCGATCGCGGCCGATAACCTGGTGGTGATGCTGATTCCACATGAGTATTACATCCATACCAATACCACCGAGATGGTTAAGATGGGCTTCCTGGGACAAGGGAATGCGTATGCCTTCCGGGATGGCAAAGCCTATCCCTTAGTTTGGCAGCGGGAAACAAGCGAGTCGCTGGTCACACTAATCATGTCGAACGGCAAGCCTTACCCCCTCAAGCCGGGGAATACGTGGTACCAGATCCTGGGACAATCTTCTGAAATAAGCCAGTCTGGAGCAGGGGAGTTGCGATTCAATTTCGCTATCCCTTGATTATCCGGCTGACCAGCCCTGGACCACCATAGACCAGGCCTGTGTAAAGCTGAACCAGAACTGCGCCAGCCTCCAGTTTTTCATTGACATCCTCAACACTCATAATGCCGCCTACGCCTATGATAGGCAGCTTGCCGTTGGTCCGCCTGGCAATTTTTCGGATCATATCCGTGCTGATTTGACGCAAGGGAGCACCGCTTAAGCCGCCGGATTCAATGGCCAGGCGGGTTTCTTTATCATTTCGGCTTGAAAGCGTGGCTCGATTTATGGTAGTGTTGGTGGCAATCACCCCGTCCATCCCAGCCCGGGTGACTGCTTCGATCGCATCATCTAACTCTACATCGTTCAAGTCAGGTGCAAGTTTGACCAGGACTGGAACAGGCCGGTTTAAAATGGCTGCCTGCTGCGAGCGGACTTCAGCTATTTCAGCGAGTAACGTTTCCAGAGCCTGGCGCGTCTGCAGCCGGCGAAGTCCGATGGTGTTCGGTGAGCTGACGTTAATCGCCAGGTAATCACCCAGCGGAGCAAATGTACGCGTCAGGCTGATGTAATCCTGGGCAGCGTTTTCCAGCGGTGTGTCTTGATTCTTGCCAAGGTTGACACCCAGGATCAGCCCAGCAGGCCGGCGGCCGGTTAATTGGCTGGCCACATAAGCCGCACCCTGTCCAGGAAACCCCATCCGATTGATGATTGCATTGGCTTCCGGCAAACGGAAGACACGTGGTTGTGGATTCCCAGATTGAGGCAGTGGCGTGACAGTTCCAACTTCAATATGGCCGAAACCCAGGCAGGCCAGGCCGCGCCAGCCCAACCCATCTTTATCATATCCCGCAGCCAGGCCAATTCGATTTCGAAAGTTCAAACCAAAAGCCTGGACCGGCCTGGCAGGTGCCTGATACCAGTGGCTCAGAAGGCTGGCGATTGCGGGTATTTTCCCTGCTAATCGGGTCAGGCTGATCGTGAGGTGGTGGGCCTGTTCGGGATTCAGGCGGAAAAGAAGTGGACGAATTAATCGGTACATGCCAGATGGCCGCCTCGAATTCAATGCCTTTCTACTGACCGGTTGTACGGGTAATAAAATTTCGGGCTGCAGTGATCTGAGGAGCTGGTACCTGCCTGGTTGCTTCCCAATACTCCAGCAGCTCAGTTAAGAGGAATACGGCAAACAGGCGATAACCTGCCTGCGCCAGTGACTCAGCTGCTCCAGATTGGCGGTCAATCAAAACGACTACATCCTGAACCTGTAGTCCAGCCTCGGACAATTTGCTAATCGCTTCGAATTTGCTGCCGCCGGTGGTAGCCAGATCGTCAATGACAACAATTTTTTCTCCTGAGGAGAACATGCCTTCGATATTTACCTGGGTGCCGTAAGCTTTTGCTTCTTTGCGAGGGTAAATCATTGGCCTGTTCATCTGAAGGCTGATTGCTGTTGCAATCGGCATGGCTGCGTAGGGCAGACCTGCCAGCTTGTCGAAGTTTAAAGTCCTCAAAAGTGGCAGATAGGCTGCGGCAGCCAGGCGTAAAAGCGCCGGGAAACTCGCCAACCTTCGCAAGTCAATATAAATGGGGGATACCAATCCGGATTTCAGAGTGAATTGTCCGAATTTCACGCACCCTGCCTGCAGTAGCCCATCCGCCAGAGCAGCTGGGAATGGACGCTGTGTACCGGTAATTGGTTTGGCTCGAATCTGGCTGCGGATCAGGTTGATCGCATCGCGCAGGTTCCGAGCAGCCAGCTCCGGATTTTCTGCCTGAGAAATACCGCGCGAAACCGGGATTAACATTCCAAAACCATCCGCCCGCAAACCGGCTTGCAGGGCGGATGGCAGATTACCTCCCTGGGCGCCGACGCCCGGAGCGAGAATCCAGATCTGGGGAGCGATGGCTCGAACACGGGCCAATGCTTCTGGTTGAGTTGCTCCCACAACCAGACCCAGATTATCCTGCTGATTCCATTCTTTCCCAAGCTGGGCGACATGTTCGTACAGCGTCCAGGAGGATTCTCCTAAGCCTGAGCTAACAGGCAAATCCTGGAGGTCGCTTGAGCCCGGATTAGAAGTTTTGCACAGTATAAACGCAGCGCGTTCCGGGTCGGAAATAAAAGGGGCGACGGCATCCCGGCCTAAATAGGGGTTGATAGTAACAGCCTGCGCCCCAAGGCTGTGGAAAGCAGCCCTGGCGTAAGCCTGGGCAGTGGAGGTTATGTCGCCTCGTTTGGCATCCAGGATTACAGGGATATGTTTCGGGATGGCTGCGATAACCTGCTGGAGCGCAGCTATGCCGTGCGGGCCATAGATCTCAAAAAAAGCCGAGTTTGGTTTGAACGCAACCGCGTATTCAGAAGTGGCTGCGATCAACCTCAGGCAGAATGTTTTAGCTGCTTGAGGATTTGATTCAGCCAGCTCATCCGGGTGTGGATCAAGCCCCACACATAGGAGAGAATCGATTTTGGCTGCCCTGGCCTCAAGTTTGTTGAAAAATCCCAACTCTACCTCCTGTGGTTGTAGTTGCGCATAATTTGCTAGGAAAGCCACCTACAATTTTGTTTAGGTTTTTGGCGGCTTTAAAGGCTTTCCGGCCCGCCTGGATTTTCCAGCAAAAGCATCAGGCTTTTCCAAGCACCATCGCCAGTAGAGCCATACGAACATATAATCCGGATTCCATCTGGCGGAAATATGCCGCCCGGGGATCCTCATCAACTTCCATTGTGATCTCTCCTACCCGTGGGAGCGGATGCATCACAATCATGCGTTCTTTGGCCATTTGCAAGGTTTCAGGGTTAATGATGAAAGCATTTTTTACGGTCTCATAATCGTTCAGATCGTTGAACCGCTCTTTCTGGACCCTGGTTACATACAAAACATCGGTTTCAGGCAAGGCTTCTTCGAGGGAAAAGAACTCGTTTTGGGGAATATTTTTCTGGCCGATCTCGTCGATGATTTCGGGCGGAAAGCGCAGGATGTCTGGAGAAACGTAATTGATGCGAACATTATATAGGGATAGAAGACGAGCGAGAGAGTGAACCGTGCGCCCAAATTTTAAATCACCAAGCATGGTCACGGTCAGCCCATCTACCTGACCAAGCTCGCTCAAAATTGTAAACAGGTCCAGCAAGGCTTGGGTCGGGTGTTCTCCAACACCATCTCCGGCGTTAATGATCGGTTTTTTAGCATACCTGGCAGCCAGGGCAGATGCACCCATCTCGGGATGGCGAAGCACAATCACATCCGCATAGCACTCCAGCGTCCGGACTGTATCCGGCAGCGATTCGCCTTTGGATACAGATGAATAGCGCACTTCATTAATTGGGATCACACTGCCCCCGAGACGCTCCATCGCCGCAGTAAACGATGAGGAGGTACGGGTAGAAGGTTCGTAAAACAGGTTAGCCAGAATTTTGCCTTTCAGCAGATCAAAAGTGCCGATACGCTCGACCATCTCACGCATTTCACGCGCTACCCCAAAGATATACTCGAGGTCGCTGCGGCTAAATTGGTTTACGGATAAGATATCCTTACCGTAAAATGGCGCGTCGCGATGATCGCCGAAAGGCAGGTAGGGACTGTGTTTGCGGGTAGGGGGGATATAAGTTGCCATACGAATACTCCTTAACAATTAGATTGACCCGAGTTTTTTAGTGATAAAGCTCTTTGTTATCACGCTCGTAAGTTAGCACCACTACCAGACGAGGCCAGCACCTGCCCATCTTCATAGACCATGCGGCCGCGCAGGATTACTCGCTGGAGCCGGCCTCTTACCTGCCAGCCTTCAAATGGGGTCCAGCCGCAGCGGGTATAGGTCTGCCTTGCCTGGATCTCCCAGCTGTGGTCCGGATCGATCTCAATCCATGTATCAGGCTGTTCGGGTAAAAGAAAAATTCGACGAGGGTTGGTGTGCATGCGTAAAACCAGGTCCTCAATCAACAACCGGCCTGCGTGAACGGCTGTTAGCAGAAGCGGCAGGCTGGTTTCCAGGCCTGGAAACCCTGGGGGCGGGTTTGGGCTATCCTTCTCTTCCAGGGTGTGGGGGGCATGATCGCTGGCGAAGCAATCAATCACATCCAAATTTTCCCAGAGAGCTTCCTGATCTTCGCCTGTAGCCAGCCTGGGACGCACTTCACCGCGGCCGGCGGTCGGCATACTGTTAATATCTTGGGCTGTGAGAAAAAGATGATGGGGAGCGACCTCACAAGTCACCGGCAGACCCTTTTCCTTCGCCTGCCGGATCAACAGGATTTCCTCCTTGCGGGAAACATGGGCCAGGTGGACTGGGCGTTGGAATAGCGATGCCATCAACAGTACAGCTGCCAGTGTTCTGCTTTCGGCATGGGCGACGATCGGATAGGGTGCTGGCCAGTGTTCAAAGTGCGCCATCCAGAGCGTCATATCATCCAGGCGCAGCTGCCCATAGGTCTGATCCAAATACATTTTTAATCCCGCAGTCTGTGGAGCCAACAAAACCATTGAACTGGCGTTATCTGGCCCCCCGCCGGCAAATTGGGCGTAATCACAACGTGCTTTATTTCGGGCGGCTTCAAGCGCCAGTTCCAGGCTGATGGAATCCGTTACCGGAGGCTGGGTGTTTGGCATCGCCAGAACTGCCGTGTAACCGCCAGCCAGGGCAGCGGCTGTGCCACTATCCCAATCTTCCTTATGGCTTGCGCCCGGTTCTCTCATATGAACGTGGGGATCAATCAAACCAGGTAATCTCATAGCGGTTTGCCTATCACTATTTCATTGCCGTCCAGAACGGATGTTGGTAAAGAGAAGGATTGTTTCGGGGAACTGCCATTAGCAAACAAAAAAAATAGAGCCGCCAGGGCTCTAGTAAGACGTTGATAAAAAAATCGCCCACGGAAGCAATAGCTCCTGGGCGAAGGACGGTTGCCTTCTCTTTGAAAGGGATATTCAATAGCAGAAAAATCAGACGTTCCATTCCGCCCGATTTTATCCAGTTTTCCGAATCTGTCAAGAGGAGCCAAAGTAATGCAAGATTGGCCGATTTTCCTTATCGATATGGTAAAACTGCATTCGGCCAGTCACCAAGCAACAGCCTTTTGGTGCCTCTTGTTCATTCTGATTCGGGTGCTTTTGAGAAAATTTCCAGCCTGGTTAATGAGGCCATCGTCTGATGATCGGTCAGGTCAAGATGCAGTGGCGTCACAGAGACAAAACCTTCCGCTAATGCACCAAAATCGGTGCCCGGCTCTGGAACACCCGTGGGCGCTTCGCCACCTATCCAGTAATAAGGGCGGCCGCGTGGATCAGCCCGACGAACGAGCAGGTCGCGGTAAACTCGCAGCCCCTGGCGCGTAATCCGAATGCCCCGGATTTTTTCCTCAGGTATAGCGGGTACATTGATATTGAGCAAGGTTTCTTTAGGCAGCTCGCTTGTGGTGAGCGCCTGGGCTATTCGCAGGGCAATTCGCGCGGCCGGCCCGTATTCAACTACGCCCAGGTGATTTTCGGGAGTGTCCAGAGAGACCGCAAGGCCGGGGATACCCCAGATGACAGCTTCCATTGCCGCAGTGACCGTGCCTGAATATGTCACATCGTGGCCCACATTTGCATTGGGGTTGATACCAGCCAACACAAGATCAATTTCCTCGGGGATCACTCCCAGCACAGCCAGAGCAACACAATCCGAAGGTGCGCCATCCGAGGCATAAGCCAGGCTGTTATCTACCAGCCGGACTTCTTTAACCCTCAAGGGCCGATCCAAAGTTTTTACGTGCCCGGATGCGGACCAGTTGCGGTCCGGCGCCATTACGGTCACATGGCCAAGTTTGCGCATTTCCTGAGCCAGGGCCAGCAGCCCGGGAGCCATTACACCATCGTCATTGGTTACCAGTATATGCATTGTTTTTTCCTGAAAATAAGTGAGATTGGATAAGCGAACCACCATCATATATCCTACCAAAGAACCCATTTTATGGTTCTCTGGGAATTTCTGTGGTATCCCAGAATTTCCCGATGACCTCGTTTTGTTTGTTTTTGCTCAGGATGGTACAATCATGATCCAGACACATTATTTTCGCGGGAGTTAAATATGCGCACACTGCTCAGGCGAAGTATAGGATTCTTGTTAGTTATTGCGGCCCTGGGGGGTATTATCTTCAGCGTCTACGGCTTGGTTACAATCTGGAGACTGCGACCCGTGGCATTGCAAAATGCCAATTCCGGCCTGGAACTGATCCAGGCCAGCCTAGACACGACCGATCAGGGGTTGATGGTAGCAGATCTATCTCTGGATTCAACCATAGCCAGCATTAGTGCCCTGGAAGCGGCAGTTGAAACATCGTCCAAAACGTTCGCACAGATACTGCCCATCATGGACACCCTTACAGATCTTACCAGTGACGAATTACCCCAAACCGTAATTTCTGCTCAAACCTCGCTGATAGCCGCCCAGGAAAGCGCCAGGATCATCGATAGCGTTCTGCGAGCATTGGTTGCGATTCCGTTTGTAAGCAGGGATATTTACAATCCGCCTGTCCCGCTGAATGTTGCCTTGGGAGATGTCTCAAAAAGCCTGGATGCCCTTCCGGCTTCATTGCGGTCTATTGGGAAAGATATGGACACCAGTTCCGATAATATGGCAATCATCCGGGCAGATATGGACCAGATCGCGGTCACCATCAGCAGCATTAACCTCAGCCTGGAAGCTGCTCAAGGGGTCATCAACCAGTACCAGCTATTGGTGAACGACTTGCAGAAACGGGTGGAGAATGCCAGCCCGAAAGTGCCTGGCTGGATCAACAACCTTGCTTGGTTCACCACACTTGCCTTCCTCTGGTTGGGTATGGCCCAGTTTGGCTTGCTGCTGCAAGGATTGCAGTTAATGGGCTTCCCAGCGAATCCAGGACAGCTGCCCTAGCTGGTTCATCGGTCTGGCTGATAAGGGTCAGAAACTCTCATTTCCATCCAGCGCTCTGGGGCAGCCAGAGGCTGAAAACCGAAACGAGCATACAGTTCGTGGGCATCCTGGGTCGCCAGACTCCAGCGGCGTAAACCTTGCAAATCAGGATGTCTAAAGATTGTCTTTAGAAGCTGCTTGGATAATCCCCGCCCTCGGTGCTCCTCCAGAATGAATACATCTGCCAGATAAGCGTAAGTCGCCCGATCGGTAACGACTCGCGCAAAACCGACCTGTTGTAGGCCATCAAATACCCCAAAACATAAAGAATTCTTTATCGCTCGCTCGATCACCGATCGTGGAATACCCTTCGACCAGTAGGCATGGTTTGCCAAATAGTCATGGATGATTTCGATTTGCAGGCGGCCAGGATCGTTGCTGATCGAATAGTTCGAGTCGGGTGGCATCCCAATCACTTCACTTTGGTCATTTCCCTTCCGGATTTCCGGTTGGTGAGCCTGATATAGAGCAGGGTTTTTGAATGGGACCAGTGCCAGAATAACTGCCTGTTCATAGAGAGATGTCCTGTCAACAACATTTTCGGTCAGGATACCAATGGCTCCATCCTTCTGCTTTGAGTTAGACTTCAGGAATACAATATCATCGGCTTCTCCGAGTTCTTTGCCGGCTCGAACCAGGTCGGCTACTTTTCTCGGTAGAAAAAAACTTCCAGTCCGGCCTTTTCCACACAGGTCTTTGGTTTGCACGACAATCCAGGCAAATGCAGCCATTTCTGTTCCGAAATCCTCAATTCCTCCCTCAATCCCCACCCAATAATCAGCCTCCGGAGCCAGGTTGACGGCTCCATTAGCTCGATTCAACGCGCCTCTTAATGTTTCCTGGTTGGATGCGGGCTGATCGCTGACATCCGAAGAAACGGATACCGTTTCGACCTGATAGGTTTCGGACGGGAACATGCGTTGAAACCCATTAAGGGTAGCCTGAATTTTTACCGGATTATTTGAAGCAATAGCAATGGTTATCATGGTCGATTTAGAGCGTTCCTTTGTACATACCGCCATCGACAGTCAGCATCACGCCAGTAATATAAGAAGCGGCTGGCGATACCAGGAAGGCGGCCGTGTTACCGAATTCTTCAGGGGTTGCCATCCGATTTAAAGGGCTGGTGGCAGCTTGTTTTTGGATTTCTTCTTCAACGCTGGTTCCGTTTGTTTGAGCGCGGGCGCTCATCAGCTCGTAAACTCGCTCGGTCTCCGTCCAACCTGGCAAGATTGAATTGAAACGAATCCCACGAGTCCCAAGTTCGAGCGCCAGTGTCTTGGTCAGGCCGACCGTAGCAGCTCGGATGCTGTTGGACAGCACCAGGTTTGGGATAGGTTGTTTGACCGAATAGGAAGTGATCGTTAAAACGCTGGCACTGGATGATTGAGAGAGTTTTGGCAAAGCAGCCCTTATCAGGCGAACGTGACTCATAAGGGAAAGGTCGATCGCCCGCTGCCAGGCCGCATCATCAAAACTTTCGAAGCTGCCAGAAGGCGGGCCGGCGGCATTGGTCACCAGGATATCCAGGCCTCCAAGAACGTCAATCGTCTTGGCAATTAAGAGTGCCGGGACCTCGGGGTCGGCGACATCTCCGCTCAGGGCTGCGATATACTGACTGCCGGTTGCCTGAATGATTGCGGCCCTGGCTTTTTCCAGGGAAGCCTGGTTGCGGCTGTTGATCGCCACGTTTGCTCCTTCGCGGGCGAGTGCCAGGGCCGTGGCAAATCCCAGGCCCCGGCTGGAACCAGTCACCAGGGCGCGTTTCCCGTTAAGTTCGAGATCCATGCAGGCTCCTTTCTTGAAACGAACCTAAACTCAAAATAGTCTGCTCTACAACCCGACCTGCTTTTCAGAGGAGGTCAATCGATTTTGGAGAGAATGATTGAGGTCGCGGCAGGTCCTTGTAAAATACAGCCTGTCAGATCATCTCGAGGTGATCGTCGATCAGGCTGACGTCCGGCCAGGAATTTTCGATCCAAACAACGATCTTCTGCAGGCTGCGCTGTGCGTGGCCGTGATCATTGCTGACCAAAGCACAGGCAAGAATCGCTTCCTGCCAGGCATCGAGCCGGTCCATCTCCGCTACAGAGATGTTGAACTCCCGCTGCATCCGGACTATCAAGGGTTTTATCCGGCTCCTTTTTTCTTTGAGCGACGTGCAGCCGGGCAGCAGCAGGTGAATTGTAAGATAGCCTATCGCCATAAGCACATCCGGTCTCTTGTCGTGGCTGGTTTGAACTTTTGATAGACGCCTATTTCGCTAAACTTAATCGCTGCGACATCGCCAAAATCAATTTAGATAGTTTTGCAAAGAACAGCAAGTAGGTTCCCAAAGCATAGCTCTGACCAGTCCTTTGAAGAACCTGTTTCCTCGATCGGTGAGGAACGTTAGCAGTATCATATCGCTTGATGGCAATTTCGCCAATCCCAAAACTGAGTAGCACCGGAGAATAATCCAAAGCTCC
>CAVORW010000007.1:0-182065 GCA_963698715.1 uncultured Chloroflexia bacterium
CTTCTATGCACGCTACTCGTTCAGTTACGTCTAAACCGGCTTTAAATTCTAATTGAATATCCAACCAATGACGATCAGCAGAAATGCGTTTGGGAATCAATATAATGATTGAAAAATTTGTACCATATGGTCAGGCGAATCCTGGATCAGAATTTCAAATTCAACCCCATCACCTTTGGTAGGAGACCATACTTGTGGATCGAAGACCAATTCCAAAATTCAGGGAAGTATTATCTAGAATTGGCACGTTTTTGACGTCGTCTTATTTGGGATGTTGGCTGCTGATATATGACATCTCTAAAGTTATCTTTTGGAAATTGCCATCCAACCTCGATGGATGTCTCCAAAATGATCTTCATACTCTGCCTGAGAAAATTGTGCAAGGAAATTATAATAACCTGGCAAAACGATCTGCAGTTGTCCCAACCGGCCCAGTCATTGCGATTATTGTTATTAGAAAGAGTGGCGAAAGAATCATTTGTGACAGTTTGTCGTTCTTGTGACTCTTCAACGTTCAAGCGATATCTTTCCACAACTATTCCATATTCGATGAACAGCTTGATTTTTTGGGTCAATGTATTTGGAAAATAGATTGTTTGTCGTTCCCTGGCTGTCTGATAATGTAATGACAAATCGGACTCCACTCGCCCATCTCCGACGCTCCGAACGTACGACAAAAAGAGCAATGTCGACAATGAAGTTCAACCGGATACTCGGGAATTGTCACCGCATCCGAATAGGAAGAAGGTGGATGCTGAAAAAGTATTTTTTTTGCCTGCTGATTGATCGTAAATATGTTTTCCGCGCTGGAGGGATTATTTTGGTCGGCCGAAGAATGGTCTAGAAAATCATATACAACCCGTGAATTTTGTCCGGGTCTTGATAATTTACTACCATACCGATACGTAAAAACCGTTGAATCCAATTCTCCTCTGGCGTGAAGAATGTCTCTTGCCAGCTCGGGTATTTCCTTTAGGGTTACGTAAGAAATGTCGGGTCGTTTTTGCCATTGTCCTTACCGCAAATTTCTTGACAATTTCGGAACAGTCAGATTGGATGATGAACCGATAACGCGTTTCACTTCCATTTCTCGCATCAATTGCCCCAGCTCGACTATAGGCCAATAAGGCTGACTCGAGTCTGTCCGTTTTCCTTGTAAATATTGCCGAGTTTTGCATAAGCTCAGCCCAGAGTCGCTTATTGGGGATTACCCCAAGGTCGAGTAGCTATACTAATATGTTCTCCCAATCTTTGGAGGAATTGAATTCATCTAGTTTGTTATTGTTTATTAGATCCAAAAGCTCAGAGCAGTGCATCAACTTGAATTATAGTTTGGATAACGACGAGCACGGAAAGTTTAATTTAGGTTGAATTCGAGTAGACAGCTGTGCCAAAGCCATTTTCTTCAGATTTAAATACTTGTGTAAAGGCGGGATGTATATCAAAAAAATCCTCGATTCCTTGTAAAGAAGCATTCCAATCCCCCACAACAATGTATCCAGCCTTTGTATCGCGAGTAATATTATAGAGTCTCGTTTTCGGGATAATAAAATAATGATAAAAAGTGAGATATTCTTCACGAACAGTGTAGAATATTTCTCATCGCTCCTATCTTGTCTAAGAAATTTTCCCCACTCACGTATTCTGTTTGCACATCGAAACGGAAAGTGTTAACGATGTACCTATCTTTCAATTCAAATTTCAATTGCTGTTCCCAGGCATAAAAAAGTACCAGTGATGTGTCTTCAAGGACATGTTTTTCTAATCCAGGAAGCGGTTTCATGTACAATTCTATTATCTACATTATATGGGAGAGGTTTGTAGCGTTCCTGCTCTGAAATAAGCCAGTTTTGCTCGACTTGTTTTGTCACCAGAGGAAGGGGGTATGCGGCAAGAACGAGTAAACCTATTACCGGACCAGATCTAATCAGGAGACTCTCTTAAATTCTCCGATGTTACCAACTCGGTAACTTTTTCTACTACATACCTTGCGATAAGATAAAATATCCCCTTAATGCCAAATAAGACAATAGAATCAATGCAATATAGTTGCAGCGCTTCCAAATCCATAGTAACTCAAATGGATGAGTAAAGGAACGATTAGAAGAAAAGAAACTGTTAGAAATCGATGTTTGCGATCCCGAAAAGAAGCAGCAGGGTTCCCCCACAGGCCAAAACAACAAACCAAAACAAACCTCTAAATACCGGTTCGATGGTATCATGCAAATACGTCGGTAAACCAGAATATCTTGAGGGAAAAAACACACTATTGGCGAAGAAAACACTAATCCCCAAAATAGACGCTACCAGGAGAGTTAATCCAATTACTGGAAAGAATAGCCCCGCTTTTCGCCTAAGCCAGGACAAATCTTCTAACATGCGGTTTGGTTTTGATTTCCATTTCCAAGCGATCCAGGCACCAATCAATAAAAAGGAGTAAAGGCCCACATTAAATGCCAGCCATGGGATCGAATGATCTCCAAAGGGTTTGAGTAAAAAAACCTTATGACTTAGGTTGTAGCCGTATATCATCCAGGGATAAAGTGTTAGTAAAAATGAGGCTGTGGTTAGCCAAACGCCAATTAAATTCTTGGGATACCGGTATTCTTTGCATAAGAAGAAAATAATCCATGGAATAGTAGCCCACAAGATCCCCGATTGTTTTACAAGAACAGCAGCCCCCAACGAAATACCACTTAATGCAAAAAATATAAAGTTTTTTCTCTCTAAAGCAATAATGAGCAACAATAGGAAAAAATTCATAAAGAGGGCTAACGTTCCATCCAGCAGATGCGTTGAAAAGAAATTAAATCTTAATTCCATAACTGCAGAGCGCCAAGACAGTCCCAATAAATCCTGCGGAACGAGAAAATAACGATTTCCCGATAAAATAAATAACGATAAAATTAAGCACCCCTACCAGTTTTGGTACAACTAGACCCGTCTCTACGTTAGCGTCCACAAATTTAAAGACAATAGAAATAAGAAATGGATATATAGGCCCTCGTAACTCACCCCGATAACCAGAGTAACCGTGCCCCAAAGTTATATCAAGAGCGGATGACAGATAATCGGAGCTATCAGGAAAAACCCCCTGCGTCTTAAGGAAAAGAAGGGGGAAAATCACTAAGATCAGAATAATAAGATAGAGACTATTCAACCCTCCTATAAACGATGACAATTTTCGGACCGATAAATGGCTTTGTTTAAAAGTGATAAAGTACAAGCATACAGCCAACAAGTATATGTTGGTTGCAATGAGGAATATTGTCGGCCAGAATGATGCAGACCATTGATGGGTACTTGCTAAGATAAACGACCAGACCGGCAAAATGCTTAAGGAAGATACCCCCTCAACAAAATGATTCAACCCATTTTCTTGGGATGCAAACAAACACCATAAGAAGGCAAATAATATGACTAATCCTGCCACCAATTTAAATTCCTTTCGCAAGAAATTTCTTGATTTCAGACCCCTATCTTGAAAACGGTCGTATATGTGGCGAGGATTAATGTCTGGTAATTTCATGCGCGTTTACAATTGGAGGGGATTGGTTAAAAAATTTTGCCATCTACAATTCGCCCGGCCAGGATCCGATCTTACTACACCTTCAATTTAGGAAAATAATTTCCAAAATATTATTTTGGGCGCTTAATCGTACGGATTCATTTTCAATTTCTATATGTCCACGCCATCCTTTTGGAGAGACAAAAGGACGTTTGCCAGCAATTGCAATTTCTTGAATCGGGATCTTTTGGCCATTCAAGTAAGCAATTCCTGAAAGCGAATTGGGGTTTGCTATGGGAAAAGATGTTGATGATAGCCATGCTCCCTTAATAATGGGCAACTTATTCGGATCGAACCCCATCAGTCTGCTACATGCCCAGTCATTTGTCACTAGATCATCTGAAAACATCAACACCCCTGAATGAATAGGACGAGGGCGTAGCGGTCCATTTCCCTCTCCCCCTAAAACTCCATCCATAAAGATGATATGCTTCCTTTGGTTCTTTTTGGGGTGCATTTTCCCTTCACAGTCCGCATATATTAATATCTGCACAATATCAAGCGCCATACGCCAGGCCGTATCATTCCCGTACCATGCGCCTGCTAATGTAAATCCCATTCGAGACAGTATAACTCGGATAAGATAATCAACTATCCTTATATTGGTCCCCCTTTTAGTCCAATCCTGGGTATTTACCCAATCGTGGAATTTTGACAAAGAGGTAAAGATACTGGAACGGTATGGATATTCGTCACCACTATCTTTTGATGACCCAAAGCGGTGATGAGCCAGGCAATCTTTATGGGCGATAGCACCAACAGATCCTTTAAGGGCACAGGTTACCCCCACTTTTTCGTGTGTTTTTAGCTTGGGCAAACTGATGACAACGTCTGATTCCATGACAGCACGATGAATAATGTACTTGTGGTGTCCATCGTTATGATACGCTTGTGTTCGCCGAAAATCATAATCCGTAACCCGAAAACCAGCAGAATCTATATCCAAGGGAATCAATAAGCTCTCTGGTCCCAAATCTACTTCAATGGCATTTTCACTTCCATCAAGTTGCTCTATATTAGAGACTTTACCAAGTAGATTTCTAGGAGCGATGTACAAGCGCAGATCTTGGGCTTGAACCTTAACATTTTGATGGCGGTAAAATTCTAATACTCGACTTGCCCCGGTTTCCTGGAGTACTTTTGTCCAATCAGCAGATTGCAAAGGCGCATTCCCAAAGGTAACTTGTCCGAGAGGACCGGTTGCCAGTAAAACATAATCAAGCACAGCCCTTAAGACCGAGCCGTGAGTGCATTTTGACCAAAAAGCGTTTTGACTTTCCGTTTTACCCCGATGATGGACAAAATTACATAAAATGAAAACCTTGCTCCCTTCTGGGATTAAATTGTGTAATGGGTTCCATTGAGGCAAATCAAAATGCACTTGATCTAACTCGGCCTGGATCAATAATTCACGCACAGATTGATAAATAGGGTTGGGCTCGGACGATAAATGTGAGTAACGATATTCTGGGTAGGCTTGATCTGGTGAATAATAATCCTTACTGGAGGGATAAATTAGTAGAGGATTAACATTTATGGATAGCATTTTTTGTACTTCCTTGTTTCGTGGAGAAGTTTTTCTAACAACCTGCTAAATAAGATGGGGCATCAACTGAAATCCTGGCAGGATCATGCCAAAATGGATGGAATGAATAAGTTAGACCTTATTTTTGCGCAACCGCAGCGCAATTCTATTCGATAACGCAAGGGCAGGCGGTTTCTAATCGGAGTCAGCGCCCGAACAGTACCTTTCCAAACAAATCACCAGGTCTTTCGAAAATTGCTTTTGACTTAGCAGCTCGATTTTAGCGATCTTTCCGTTCACAAAGGTTAGCTTGCCGGGCATTTGCAGCAAATCGCGAATGATCCGCTTCGGCCCATAGCCTTCAAACCGGCTGCCGACCAAGGCCCGGTGATGGAAGTCTGCCAGCAGGTTATGAGCCAAATCGGTCAACAGGATGTAGCCTTTTTGAGCCTGGAAGAGACGTTTACGGCGAGCCGTCAGGTTGAGGCCACTCTTGTCATTGCGGAATTGCTCGACTTCAGCACCGCCACGCTGGTCGTAATACGCCATGAATAGCCCTTTCGAAGGCAGCGAGAGCGTGGAAACGTAGTAACTGTGCCGAAAACAGCCATCTTTGCAGCGTCTTTTGACGAAGTACCCGCACCGGACGGCCATAGTCGACCGGAGCAGGCACTTCACCGAGCCAATAATCCTCGAAGGCATCCCAGCGACGAACCTGTCTGGCCAGCGCTTCGGCCCGACGATTGGAAGCACCTTTGGCGATCGTGTGATAGCCTCGTCTCCAGCAACCAGCGCAGTTGATCATCGCTCCCGCCCCGCCATCGATGCGCCAAACCGTCCGCTGGCGTTGCTCACGGGGCTAACTCTAAAGCATTTTCAGCGGCCAAGACCGCCGGTTGGAAGCACTGCACTGTATGCCGATTGCCCGGATACAACTCTGACCACACGGTTTCATGGTATTTGACACTGCTGACCCGGGCTAACTGGCGTCCAGAGATGTTTTTTTACCGCTGAAATAGCCTTTTTGGCTGGCTTCAGCCCGCGGTGAACAGGGCAGACCGGATAAATCGAAGTCCAGCAGCAGAAAACCGCGCCAGTCATGTTGGCGGGTTCGGCTGATCGAATGCCAGATCGAGGTCGTTGCGCTGCGTAACTGGGCAATGTTCGTTAGAGTTAGCGCATCCAGGGTTCGTGAGAGGGTTGATTGATCGGCGAACTGCGGCCAACCCCAGAGAGCGGCCAGAGCAAACTCACCATCCAACTGGCTGTTGAAGGCAGTCAGGGTCTCGCAACCGGCCAGGATGCTCACCAGGACCTGTTTGAGCTTGCAAACCGGCGAAAAATCTCGGGTTTTCATCTCCAGATCCACTTTTTCGAGGGCTGCAAGCAGTCTGCTTGCGATGGTAATGTGCTGAAAGAGCAGCTAAAGGTGCATATTGTGTGTTGCTATCATCGTCTGTGAGGCCAAATTCGAGATTCATCTGGATAACTCCCGAAGTCCATAAGTCTAATGAACTTTTCAGAGGATACCGGATTTGTTCGAAAAATGGCGGATTTTAGGAATAGAAATGCCGCCTGGTTGCACTAACGAATAGAAACCTGCTATGGTTGCGCAAAATCAAGGTTAGATACAACATTTGCATCAAGATCTAAGTCTTCGGGTAGTATAACCACACAACATTTTCCATACCACTTTAAGAATTGTGCGCGCCTCTTCGAGTCCCAATAAAAAGCACCCTGCCCAGTAAACGACAATTCCAATAAAAATGGTTAGTAACATATAACCTACTTCGAGCCCGAAATCCGTATCTGTAATCACAGTATTTCGCTTGAGAAGGTACACAATGCCCGATAGTCCCAGCAGGCCGATGGCAATCTTTAGATACGGAACAAAATCTGATAGTTTAGGCATCATGCGCAGATAACGGAATAAACCTACTAGGATAATGATCGTTGCCAATATGTTCATCCCAGATGTTGCAAGCGAAATCCCCATTAGTCCAAAGATGGGAATAAGGATCAAATTGAAGATGATTTTGAACAACGGGTTTACCATACCTTGAAAACCGATAAATTTATGCAGCATTAAGGCCTGTGCCAGGCGTACTCCAACCATACCAACCATCATGGGCAGTAAACCAATCATATAGCCAATCATAGCATGGCTGGTGCGTATGGTAGCGAGGAGGTCAACACGCGCCTCGCTGAAATAATAAAGCCACCAAAGGTTGGTTAAAAAGGATTGCTAACAAAATAAAAGGAGCTATTGCAAAACTTAATAACGAAATTGTTTGCTTAAAATCCTGCATTAATTGTTTGTAATTGGATTGGTTGGCTTGTTCAACAAAAAACGGAAAAACAGCAGTTTGTAAAGCGCTGAATGCCCCAATTGCCAAAATATTTATGCGGTCTGCATAATCTAAGGCCGAAATGCTCCCTGTGGGCAAACCTGTAGCCATAGAGCGATCAATAATAACCGTTGTTCCACTAAAAAAGGTCCCTAAAAGCAAAGGCAATGACAACGAAATAAATTGGTGAATCCGACGATCATTTAGGGCCCAGTTGATTTTTGGTCTGAAATAATGTTTGGTGAATAAAGATGTAATGAAAAGGGCTTGTAAAAGCCACCCCAATGTAATTCCTGCTCCAAGGCTAAATATTTCCCATTTACCCTTTCCGAGCCATATGCAGATTACTATTATTACAGGCGATATAGCTGTAAGTAGTATTGGAAGAAAAAAATTCTTTTCAGCATAGAAGATCCCGCCAAAGAAACCGAAAAAACCCATCAGTGGAACAATTGGCAAAAACAACCAGATAAGGGCCAAAGAAAGATGAATTTGTTCTTCAGAGAAACTATTATTGGCTACCCACCTGATAAGTTGAGGCGCAATAATAAGGAAGATTATCGTTACCCACGTCAAAACCACTGCAGTAAAGGTAAACATCTTATTTATGAAGCTCTGCAATTGTTGAAAGTCTCCCTCTGCTTTAATTTGGCCGTAAATTGGAATAAGGGTAGCTTGAATAACAGCGAGCGCTACTGTGCCCATAAAGAAAGGGACAGAATAAACAAGCAATAGAGCATCGAGACTAGCGCTTGCACCGAAGTTCATGCCCACGATCATGTCTTTTAAAAATGAAACCGCCCCCACAAAAACCGCGCTTATAGATACTACTCCAGCAGCCTTTGCAATATTTTGTCTGTTACTTTGTAATATCAAAGGAGGTAATGATGACATGGCTTAATCACTTACGTTTCAGGATTAGCTACTTGAGATAAGGTATTTCGACTTGTTGGTAAAAATTGTGAACCACAAGCTATTTGATTTACTTCAGCCTCAAAACATCCTTAATCGTTCGTTCGACACCTTTGACCATCTTAACATTCGTAAATTTTTCACAGACAATTTCCCGCCCTCGGCAGCCATAGATCCTGGCTTGATCAGGATGATCTAAGAGCCAGTTCACTTTTTCAACCAGTGCGGATAGAGAGCCTGGCGGTATCAGGAACCCGCTATACCCTTCTTCTACAATTTCCGGATGTCCCCCCACCTTGGTGGCAACGACAGGAAGTTTCATCGCCATAGCCTCTTTCATTGAACCTGGGCTAGCGTCATTAATGGAGGTCGAAACGAATACGTTGGCTATCGCCAATAATTCGGGTATATCGGAGCGCCGTCCTAAGAACAATAGTTTTTCTTGCAACCCCAAGTTATGCGCTTGAGTTTGTAACACTTCCGATGAAGGACTATCTCCAATTAAAATAAAACGTACGTCGGTCCTGTATTGATTAATTTCCGCACACAAACGAATAAAAGAGGGCGTATCCTTAGGGGGGCTGAAATTGCCAACTCGGATGACGATTTTTTCGTCAGGGCTTATTCCCAGGCTTTCTTTGATTGCGCGGTGATTTTTGATCTTAGCAGGGTCGAATTTTTCAATGTCAATTCCCGAATGAACTACTCGTATCTTCATACGATTTAGATGCCAACCGTTGGCTACTTGTTCTTTCACGGCTTCGCTCACTGTGAGAACAATTTTGGAAAAGCGACAGGAAATAAAGTTGCTCCAAAATCCAAGTCTGGACATAGACGGCCAACTAAGTTCTGAGCGAATATGTAGTACTATTGGAACCCCAGCTAGAACACCCGCAATCTGCGCCCATAAGACCTGGTTTGCATAAACCAGGTCTATTTTGTGATCCCTAATAATTTTCAAAATGTACCATACACCGCGAACGTCATATAAAGCTAGGGGAGGAAGCTCATAGATACGCGATGCCAATCGATCATAATCCTGCCGTAGACTTATATCAGCCTCAGATGGTTGGAATTGTATAACGGATTGCCTCAAGAACGTATTTTCCTGGTAGTGTACAGTACAAACGAATAGTTCGAACAAGTCTTTGTCAATTAATTGTAAAATCTCACGTATCTGCAACTCCATACCCCCACGGAGAATTGGGCTCATAACCATGAGCACTTTTTTGCGGATTTTTCCGGTCATGGTGTTTACTGAGCCTGGTTAAGTTTTGAAAGGGTTTTCCTTACCCATTGTATGCGTGTGCTGAGCTTGTTCAAATGTTTCCGTTGATCAAATGTGGCGTAAGCGTGATTTATTCTAAACTGTCCGAATTCCTTTACAAAGGCCATGTCTACTTGAGCTAAAGCTCCATCAAGAGGGCGGGTATGACCGCCAAATATATCGTACACGACGAAACCTTGCGTCTTCATATATGCTACTACCTCATGTAGTTGCGGTCCATTTACATAAAATTGGAATAATGAGACTTCTAAAATCACCAATTCAGTATCTTTCAAGATTGATTGGGCACCACCAAGAACGATGAGTTCGGCTCCTTGTACATCTATTTTAACAACGTATGGCCCTTTTAACTTTTTTTCTTGGCATATTTCATCGATAGTTACCAGGCTGACCTCTCTGGTTAGACCGTTAACATGGCTACCTTCCTTTTCATTCATTAAGGAGGAGGTGGCAGGATCAGTATGGACATTGATAGTTGCTTTCCCAGAATGGTCGCTAGCGGCAGCGATCACGTATTCCGCTTTGTATTTTCGAGCAATTTTCTGTAAAATCTGCTCAAATTCAACTAAAGGTTCGATAAGCATAACATAGGCACTACGAAATGCCTCATATAGCTCGAAAGTGCCGTCAGCGACGCCTACGTCAATAATTGTCTCAGGATTGAAGTTTAAGTGGGCGATATGACTAAGAAATTCGGAAAGCGTTGACCTCAATTCAAATCGATTTTCTCTCAATCCATATAGGTTTAGAAGACTACTGAGAACCTTGTTTTTGAGATTATCTTTCATTGCTAAACACTCGCCTTAGAGATTAATATCGTGAATTCTTCGATGGATTGGAGCGCATCACACCAAGCCTTACATGTTCGTAATAAGCTTCCTTGAAGGTACTCAGTGCGCCAATCGCGTAAAGATCCTTGTCGCTTACTTTTCTGGCGTTTTGTATTTTTGACCTTCTCGCAATTGAGCCCGGAAGCTCTCTAATAAAACCAGGCAGCCCCATCAAGATTGCTTTGAGTGAATGAAAATTCCGGTGACGCAGAAAAAACAAGAATTCGATAAAGCTCAAAAATGGGTGATAACAATAGGCCAAACACAACGTTAGGGGTTTCAAGGTTTTTGATCAGTGTGGCTAGGCGGTTCTTAACAACCAGTGTAAGCATAAAGGGTGAATTTAGATTGCCCCCTGTCCCTCCAAGTTTGTGATAGACAATTGCCTTAGGTGCATAAAGGATTTTGTAACCAGCTAACCAGGTTCTCCAACACAGGTCAGTCTCTTCATTATAAGCAAAGTAGCGATCATCAAATCCCCCCAATTCTAAAAATACATCTCGCCTAATCAGGAATGCGGCTCCCATCGCAAAGCCCGTGTACTTCTGAACTGACCAGCCCTCATTATCTTCTTGCCATAAACCCTGAACATATCCATTCCCTAAAATCGTGAATTTTCCTCCGGCATATTGCAATATATTTTCTCTACCAAAGGTTAACACTTTACTTCCTACAATCGCTATTTCGGGAGAGGATTGAATGGCTGTGACCATTTCGAGCAACCAATCGGGTGTAACTTTGGTGTCATTATTTAAAAGGGCAATATATTCGCTGCTTATCTCTCCAATAGCCAGGTTGTACCCACCAGTAAAACCCAGATTTTTATCGAAGGCCAATATTTCTACCTGGGGAAATTCACGCCTGACCAGCTCCAATGAATGATCTGACGAAGCATTATCTACGCAAAACACACGAATTTTAAATTCTTCTATAGGGGTTAAGCATTCTAGAGAAGTGAAGCATTCGCGCAGATGGGCTGCACCATTGTAATTCAAGACAACTACAGCAACTTCTCCTTTTGTTGTCATCACCAATAGTGATACCTTTTCATAATAGTTCTTGGATCGATTTGATTAATTGCTGAGCACGCTGTTTATGTGTGTGTTCCTTAAGTACACGTTCGCGAGCCATCTTGCCTATCTGGAGGCGTTGCTTTTCGTGTGACCAAAGCCACTGATAGATTTCTGGTATTTCGCCGGGCTCAGATACAATAAATATTTCTCTACCCGGTTCAAACCATTCATCCAGCCCAGCATAAGGATTTGACACCATGCAGCACGCCATTGAAGCTAATTCAAATGGGCGCAAACTGGCCGATCCATAAACAGTAGCATGAGTCTCACGTACAATATTCAGGTTAATTTTGCTACGACAACAATATTCACGTAATTTACTAAATGGAACGTTTTTCAAGAATTCTATGTTTCCTTGATCCAGTTCCATAAACCCAAAACTACGAACGGCGAAACGCCGTTCTGGCATTCGTTTACTTGGTTCTGTCAACATCCATTCCATCCAATCACGGCGGTATTCGGAAGTAGAACCATAAAAAAATACGTCATAATCTTGATTAGCGACTGTCAGAGGACTAAATGCAATCGGATCAACACCCCAGATAAGGGGCGAAGCGATTTTTGCCCCCATTTTTTTTAATTCCTCAACGCCTCCGATAGAGTTGCCGAGAAATAGATCATATTCATTCAGATCCGCATCTTGATATATCCTAAATCCAGAAGCAAAACCCTGAAAACCTGGCAAACTGGCTGGTAAATCCGGGTCGTAACATATAACGGGAAGGTTATATTGTTTGCGAATTTCTGTTGGAATCCCCCGCAGATGGTTAGGTGGTATGTTAATAAATAAAACTGCATCTGTGTCCCGGTTTTTATTCAATATGTTCTGCAAAAACCTGCTCCAACGCGGTCGAATGATAGTGCGGATTAATTTAAGTGTGGCTTGATCTTGCACACTATTTTCCTTGCTGGCACTATTTATTCGTGAGTACTTGTGAAGCCATTTTTTTAGACTGGCAAAGGCATATCCCTCCCAATAGCACGGGTTTTCATGCGATTCCCACCACGGGCTGGGGATAGTTCGGCCCTGGTAAACTGCTACTTGTAACTCTACCCCCTGTTCATATAATGCTTTGAAAAGATCCCACCACGATATCGTGCAACTGTAAGGGAGTCGGGGATCTAAACTGGACACAGCAATCAATAGTTTCATAATACCTCACTAAATGATCACGAAATTTTGGAGTCCATTGTGAATTTCTGGGGTATGGGAGTAGACAGGTGCTTTTTCATGGGGGCCAGCTTGCAAAAAGCACCTTATATTCATTTCCACTAAGGAATGCGGATTAAATAAAAGTCTGAATTGGAAGGGCACGATAGTTCCATCGAGGAAGAACGGTGTCAAAAACGATGCGCATGTTTTCTTTGAAGTCATCTGCGACTTTGCGTCCAGTTTGATAAACCTGCTCGATGATATCAACCACGACCTGCAAGCCTTTGCTGGTATGGGTCTTTTCCATCAGTTTCTTGACCAGCGCGATGCTGGTAAAGATCACGCCTTGGCAGGCGCGGGTCACGTGCGGAAACAAACGGTGCTCAATCGGATTGTACTTGGAGCAATAAGGCGGATAATGAGCAATGCGGATTTCGATGCCAAGCTCATCGACCAGTTTTTGGAGGTCTTCTTTGAAGATGTAATGGTGGGTGTTGTTACTGCCACCCCCATCACACAATCCCAAGATGGCCGTTGCCTGGGGATAAGCCGCCCGCCCGTGTTGAACCCACCAAGCACGGATACAATCGCAGGCGAACTGGCTGGTATCCTTGCTGGTGCCTAAATGCAGATAACCGATGTTGCGCTGCAAGTCGTAAATCCCATGCGGAATGATGATCCCTTGGGCATCACTGTTGAAGTCGTGGTCGTAGGTATGCAGTTCTTGCAAGGTATATAAATGACCGTCGCGGTAGAAGTTGCCAATATACTCTTTTTTCTTGGTGTCGAAGCTGATGATCGGGTTGCCAGCCGCCTGAAATTCAGCTTTGAACTCAGCTATTTTGGCAAATTGATCGTTTCGATGCTCAACAGACTTCAGCGTTTGCTTCTTCTGCGCTTTGCGCCGCCGATAATTGTGCTTGCGCAGCAATTTGCGCACCACCGTCTTGCTCACCCGCACACGATGATGTTTCTCCATCAACCCCGCAATTTCGTGCGGGGTCAAGTCTGTCCAGATCACCTGATCGTCCATCGGATCGCCAGCCGTATGCTCTTTGAGAACCTCCAGAAATTGAGCATCGATGTCCGGATGGCTTTGTTCATAACCATGGCGTCCCCCGCCTGCCTTGCGCTGAGAAGCTTCGTTCTCGGGTCGTTCCGGCATTGCTTCCAGTTCAACCAGACCTCGGCTTACCGTCTTCTCACTGGATCCCAACAACTCGGCTATGTAACTTTGTCCGCCATGCCCCAGTTTCAGTGCCTCAATCGCGGCGTAATATTTCCTCATCGCTTGTTCAATTTCAGGGCTGTATGGCTCCATTATTTCGCTCCCTAATTAGCTGTTTGCTCTGACTGACCCTGTGAAGCTTAACCCTTTGGACTATATTATGCAAGCCCGAATTGGCACCGGACAGTTATTTAATTCTCATTCCTTAGTACTGGACTGTCATTACAATTTTATCCGGTCGGTAAATAACCATAAGAATAGCGTTGTTGATAACATCTGAATCCCCAAGACAACGGTTGTCAAAGTTATTATAAGTACCTGGGTTTCAAAGAAGTAACCTGCCCCATTAATTGCCCACTTGCTAATTAAGATTAGGCTCCAAATTCCACCTGTAAAAATAAGAAGTATGCCCAGGCATATAAATGGCAAGTACGGAAAATTCTTTGCCCAGCGTATCAAGGTTGGATTTGGTTTACCCAATCCAGTCTTTGCCTGATATAAGATTGCCTGATATCCAAAAACGATCAGCTGAAACCCAGCCAAGAAGGTCATACCGCTTAGGATGAAAGAGTTGGGTCTATAGCCAGATGAAAGAATAAAGCTCGTTATCAACCAAATGAGGATTGCTGCTGCCCACAAGAATAAGCCGGGTGCAACAAACAGTGCTACTGGATTGTAGCTTACAGCTATCTTGGCCATGCGACCTAAAATTTTCAAGCCATCTTGGAAAGGTTTTAATTTCTTGTCCCCCAAACGTTCAGAGTAATGGATAGGGATATTTGTGGAATTAAGATTGTGAGATTTCGCCTTGATCGCAATCTCGGTTTCTATATCGAAGCCATCCGATTCAAGGTCCATCTTTAATAGATGATGTCTTCTTATTCCATATAAGCCGGACATAAAGTCAGTGTAATCGATACCATGTAAGAGATCAACAATCTTTTCTAATATATTATTTCCTAACCGATTTATAAATGGAATATTTTCGCGACCGGTCGTTCTAACACAACGAACGAGATCATATTGTTGTAATTGTGATCTTATTTTGGGAATAATATCAGCAGGATAAGTTGCATCACCATCGATAATCACTATAAAAGTACAAGAACTATGTTGGATTCCTGTTTTAATGGCTGCCCCTTTGCCACGGTTCACTTCATGGGTAATAAGACGACAAGGGAAAGTCGATACTGCCAGTCTCGTATTATCTACTGATCCATCATCAACGACGATTACCTCATATGTGTCATCGATGACTTTGTATATTGCATCTAGAACACAGGGTATCGCTTCTTCTTCGTTGTAAACAGGAATGACTATCGAAACATCCGGACGTGTAGTAGAGCTTGTATCAGTGGTAACATCACTTGTGTTGATATTTGATAAAGTCCCTAATGCCATAGTGTTCGTAATATCTATATCCTTCGTTATCTCTTCCTGTGCTTGCAATATTACCTCCAGTACAAGATAATTAATTGTATTTCGCCATCTATATCAGACTTGGTCGAAGAGCGAAGGAAAGAATCTCGCTCATTGGGAATCGCCGTGGTGAGGCCCAGATTTGGGGGTGCGTGGCCCTTGCTGTCTAAATGGTATGACACACAATTGGTCATAGTCAGTCAACGGAAGAACTATCCTGGGCTAACGTCCGGCAGCGAGCTGAATGTTGACTGACGAGGGTCTGGGTTGCCCTGAAGGGATCATGATGCAAGCGGCGAAAGAATTGGCGGGGAGCTTCTGCTTCTGCCAGATGCTGGCGATAGCGGCGGAAAACAGCCCACGGCACTTGCTGGATCTGGTTTAGCAATTCCAGCTCACTCTCTGCATTGAAGAGCACTTGAGCCTGACCAAAATCACGCAGTTCACGGGTTGTCTTTCGTCCACTAATCCGGCGTTGGTGCCTTCGCAAACGTCCAAACAGCGCTTCCAATTGCAGGTTATCTTGAGGTAAGCCCGGGATGTCATAGCAGAACAACAACTCGTCTGCAAATAAGTCCCAGCGTTTTTGGAGGGCATTGTGCAGTGAGATTTGGGCCCATTGATCTCGGTTGCCGGGATGCAACTGGCGCATCAAAACCTGCATGTCTTGAGTCACTTTTTGACTGCTCCGTGGCGTCTCAGGTGAATAGGAAGACGATCGCTCAGTCTCCATCTCAGGTTTCGGCGGATAGTGTAAACAATCCGCAATGCTTCGCAGCTTTTGATGGGCTGCCAATAGATCTTGCGCTAAAGTGCGGTTCTTGGCCAGGACCAGTTCTACTCGTCCCAGGAGTTGCCCCAGGTAACGACTTTCTTCAGCTTCTCCAGACAACGAATGCAGAGCTCGTGCAATCGCCTCAAGCTGCTGGTAGCCAGCCAATCCTCCCCAATCCAAGGGCTTGCGACTGTTGCGGTTGACCGCATCCCGGATGGCTTGTCGGATCTGGCTTTCGATCCGGACCAGTTCTCGATCCCGAGCAACAGGATCTATGGCAAAGGGGGGGCCCTGGTTCTTCAGACAAGTTCTCTGGTACGGGCGGCAATCCACCCAGATCATGACGCATGTTTTTGCGAAGTTGGTCATCGTAATCCAGCACGGTTTCCGCCAGGTTGTTCAGAAAGTGCGCCTGACAGCGTTGGTGGGGCGCCGCAGGCTAGCAAGTCTAAAGGGCAGCCATCAGACTGGCTTCTCCATCGGAGAGGGTAGCCAATACTGGCAATGGCAGGGCTTGATAGGGCTGCAACCATTCCACCAGTTCTGCCTCGCTGAGATGTTCACGCTGCAGGGCAGCGACTGGCCTGCCGCTCAAGACCTCGTAGAGTACATACAACAAGGATCCATGTCCTTCAGGTTGTAAGCCATCGATCGACCAGATCAGCCATCCGTATTAGGCGGCGGCGTAGGCCAGGTTTTCTTGCGTGCCATAGATGGCATCCCCGACCCAGTTGGTTGGCAGGCACCCCAGGTTTTGTTCGACTTCTCCCAGATGAGACTTCAAACAGCTGGCGTCGTTGGCCTGTTGGTGGACACTGAAACCGACGATGAACTGGTTCTCAGTACCCAACTGCACGTTGTAGGCGGGCTTGGGCCAGGCTTCGGGATTGTGCTGATCTTCCTTCATACGCATGAAGGTCGCCTCTTCGTCCGTTTTCGAGTACGAGTTGCGTCCGTCCAGTTTCTGCTCTTGCTCTGCGTACTTCTCCAGGCGCGGCAGGTAATCCTGCTCGAGCTTGCGGATCGCTTTTTCCAAGTCGCGATCGTCAGGTCGTTGACGCAGTCGCTCGTTCCATTGCTCCATCTTTTCTTTCAGCCGCTGGCTATCGATTTCAGCCTGCTCCCCTAGTGCTCTTTCACATAACAAATCTTGGTTTTTTGGTAAGATCAGGGCATGACTATCCAAGTACGCCCGATCACACCCGAAGAATCAGCGATCCTAGACCACTGGCAACGTGCCGATAATGTGGTTGGTTATCGTCGCAATCGCATCCTGCGGCTCTCAGAAGCTGGCTGGCAATGCGAAGCGATCGCCGAAGTGTTAGGACTGCACGTCGAGTCCGTCCGACTGACGATCAAGCAGTTCAACGAAGGAGGTATTTTGGCCGTCACCCCTGAGCCTCGCTCAGGGGGGCGCTGAGCAAGCCAAAATATGCTCCAGAAATCACGCAGCAGGCCAAAGACCTGGTAAGGCAAGGACCGCCAGCTGAGCAGGATCGAGCCACCTGGACCCTGAAGGATCTGAGTGAAGCTTTAGCAGCCCAATGTGAGCAGGTCCAGCAGGTCAGTCATGAGACCGTGCGGCGCTGGCTGCTGAAAGCAGGGATCCGCTATCGACGGGCTAAGGAATGGCTGACCAGCCCTGATCCGCTGTATACCCTGCACAAACGCCAGCGGGATCGTCTGCTGGTGCTGGCCCGCCAGGCTCCCGATGGGGCCGCCGTGTGGCTGGATCAGTCCTGGTTCGTGCGCTGGCCCTATCGCTTCTGGGCCTGGTCTGAGAAACCACCCCAGGTGGCGAAACGCTGGGTCGAGAAGGTCGATACCCTGGCTTTGTATGCCGCCTTGGACGACGAGAGCCAGTTCTTCCAGGTCGGGTGGCAGCAGGCTCGGCTGTCCCATCACATATGGCTTATATACAACTTTGTTGTGGCTGTGTTTTTTCATGGCCCTATTTTATTAAACTTTTCCCTTTTTGAGGAGGGGGCAATTCCAACCTTTTTGGACAGCCCCGCACCCCCAAATCTGGGATTCCTTACGACAAATTCCAATGAACCAAGAATCTACTGTCAGTCCATGCTTGTTATGGTAGGCGAGTATCGCCAGGTAAGGGCAGCCCTGGAACAATTATTGAAAACATTCTTATTATAAAACCGAATCAGCCGACTTGTCGAAATTTAAGGTTTTTCAGGAATTCTATGGTATCGCCACAGATTCCCAGATAGGTGATTTTCAGATAGTCCGTTAATCTTCGCTCAGTCTTGGGAAAATATTTACCGACCTGCCTTAGAGGCATTAAACCTTTTCCGACCAGTCGGTAAATATGAACTTTGCTTATTTTCGTTTCATCTTTTCCCCCTGGTTTGCTCTAGCGAAGAACTGGGTCTTTGGTGACCGCTGATGTAGATGGTTAAATACGTTTTGTGAAATCATGAGGTGTACGCCTCATGATTGGTAGCACAGCATCTAACCGTGATTACTGACACCACTGTTGGATCAACCGCAAGGTCGCTTGGGACCGGCGGCCCCGCTGGTTGGGGGGTTCCCAGGGCAGGGGTGGAACTTTGAAGGCGAACAGTTCCGCCAGGGTCCAGATATGATCGGTCAAATCTGCCGCAATCGCCGGGGTACGCTGAACCCAACGATGACCGAAGCGGCCGACGGAGAGGCGCAAACGTAGGCTCTTATGAGGATCACAGAAGTTATACAGACAGCCGACGATATACATTCCGGCGACCAGGGTCTCTGCTTTGCGGGCCAGAGTGCGTGTGCGGCGGGTCAGGCTGGCAAGCCGCTGGCGGAAGGTGGCGTTGAGGCGCTCGATAAAGGCGGTATTGATCCCGCCCGTTCCTTGGGAAACCTGGATCAGACGCCGGATCATTGCCTGACTGCCTTGAACGATGCGCCGATCGATGTGCAAATGATTGGCACAGCGCTGCTTGACCACCTGGACGATGGCGATGTTGGGCCAGGCGATGAGTTGCGGGCGTCCTTTTTTACCCCTGCGGCGGGGCACAGCCGTGCGAAAAGCCGCTTGGAAAGCGGTCACGTAACTCGCCAAACCATCGACGGCCAACAACAAGGGGCGGCACAAGGCGATCTGGCGCACCTGCTGCGCCAAGGATTGGATCAAGACCAGATCTCGCCTGGCGCTTACCGCACCGCCCAACCACAGCCGGGTGGAGACCATCAGCGCCAGGGCCATCCAGAAAGTTCCCTTTTGGGTCTTGACTTTGATCTCATCGGCCTGCACCTGCTGCAAATCCAGGTGGGCGCTGCCCACGGTGTGTTCATGCACGGCCTGACAGTGCTGACCGGCCCGCTGCCACCAGTTCCGCACCGTGCGCTCATCAAAGCCAAACGCCTTGACTATCGCCTGAACGGGACAGCCGTAGGCCAAGAGCGCCATCACCAGCAGCACCGTCTCGGCACTTGTCCGCAGCCGGTAAAATATCGTACCTTTGCTGGCGCTAAAGGTTTGTTCGCATACTTCACAGACGTAACGCTTTTCCTTCTGACTATGCACCTGAATGTTGCCTTTTCCGCTCTGACCTCTTGCCGGACACTCAATATTCGGGCAAAATATAGCTTGTGGGTTCACTGGGTTCTCTCCTGGTTGCTTGGTCGCTTCCAAGAGTGTGCCAGTGAACCCCGCTTTTATCAAGTCCTTTCTTCAATCACGCTTTAGTGGAGTGCTACCTCATGATTTCACACGATCATTAATATCTAAAAATTTGAACGCTTCCTGATCAATGAATAACCTGCAAATACAGTGGGTCAATAGAAATCGCTACGCTTACTGAGCCATTGGTAATGTTATCCACATCACCGGGCTGGCCATCTGTGATCAAGCTTTCTGCTCCAATATAATTGACCACACGCACCTGGTTCGCGCCAGGCAGGGCCAGAGTCCCACTACCCCAGACCAACAGCTTTTCAACTCCCGCAGAAGGCTTGGCGAAGTAATAGCCCTCGATTTGGGAGGTATACAGTGTGCGCGCATACCTAAATCCCATCAGCTCTGATGTCATCGTCTGGTAAGCATCATAGGCTGGTTTTGGTTTGAAATCATCGTCCAACAGTCCCTGTCCATCCGGGTGGTTGGGCGTGGTCAAGGCGAACCAGGTGATGCTTGGGATGCCGAAAGAAAGAGCCCGTGCATATACTTTGGGCACATAGCGGGCTTGCTCTTGTTGGGTAAGAGGATCCTGGTTGCTTGGTGAGGCAGTCTCAGTAAGCCAGATGGGCTTATCAACGCCAAAACAGGTTTTCATACGATTGTAAATATGAGAGCTCTTTGCAATAACGTCGATTCCCCCGGCATAATATGCTGTGCCCTGGTTATCATCGACGATGCCGCAAGTTGGTGCAGGCAGAGCGCCGCTGGTTCGAACCGGGCTGTTTGGGTCCCATCGTTCCCATTCGGCATGAAAATCTTGAAAGTAATGAAAATTCAAGGCGTCAAAGAAATCGCCTCCCCCAGCCGCCATCACATCATCCAAAAAGTAGCGATTAAACGCCCCACCGTATTCAATGAATGAGTTGTAGGCCACACCACCCTGGATGACCGTGGCTCGCGGATCGGTTGATTTAATGGTTGAATAGGCAATTTGAAGTAAATCGGCATATTCAGCGCCATGGTAGCCCAAGCAGCCTAGACCTTTTGTGGCTCCATCTGGCCAGGTATAATCGGGCTCATTGATAATTTCCCAAAATTTGATATTGTAAGGTGGATTCTTATAATGATTAACCAAATCTACCAGGAAGCGTGTAAATTCATCCACTCGGTCCGGGTATAAGACACTACAGGCTGGATCTGCAGCCCACCCATTGCTGGTCATGATAGAACCAAGCATCTGAATCCCGCCATTAGCGATCGTTTTAAATCTGCTGTCATACCAGTCCCAGGAATAAGTCGGGGTGCCGTCTGGCGCAGGTGGGTTCGGTTCAATTTGCGACCAATTAATTTCTACCCTGGTGTTGGTGGCGCCACTTTCCTTCAGTGCATCTAGAAGTGCCGGAAACGCAGCATCGTACCAGGCCTGCTGTTCGGCCAACGTCTTACTGGTCGTGGGGTCAATCTCGTCAAGGGCGGCAATCCCAACTGAGAACGGCGAGTACAGAACATAAGGGTCATGATAACCATTGACGGTCAGAGGCAGATAGAGGGTCGTGGCGTCTTCTGCATTGGCAAGAACGATGTTGTTCACCTGCTGGCTGGCCTTTTTGGGCAGCAGACTCGAAGTGCTGGCAAGGCTGACGATTAAAATTAAAAGCAAGATCGCGCCAGTTTTTTGAAACCTGTTTCTGGCCTTTTTTGAGCTCATTATTAAGTACTCCTTGAATTTTTGTCCTGTTTGATTGAGAGAAACAGAAGGCGCGCTCCGCCATTTCGACATGCATGCTGGCAGGTCAGATCGTTCTCATCATCATTCGGGATCAAATTGTCTGGTTACCATATTACTGGTTTACAGGCTCAAGCCCGTTCAAGTAATGAATGTAACCACGGAATCTTATGCTAATACAGATATTATGTCAAGTTTACACCCATTGGGCCAGCAATTCTCAATATGCCAAGGCGAGCAGCGCCATTGGCGATACAGCCATGGTGTGAAAAAGATCGAAGCCGCCAAGCGTGAGACTGAGAAATCGTCGGGGGTGCGGATCATCTCCACTTACGGAAAGCGAAATGGGCCACTGAAAGCGCGATCAGCAGCCGATGCAAACGAGGGAAAAGCGCCAGGAAATGTCATCCGGTATCCAGTTCTAGGCCCTTGAACATGAACGCCAGAACTTCATCCCAGTTTTCGAATTGAAGATAACGCAACAAAGCTTCCAAATCCTGGAAAAATCTGCGGCGCGTGCCCAAAGCCTGACGAATAGCGCGGTATTGCTCATCTACCAGGTCTAAAACGGTGTGAAATAAGAATGCCAGCAGGTTGAGTGAGAGTAAGAGCGAGGCCAGATGCTGGTCTCCATGTCCAAAGTTGTGTTCGATATGGTAGCCCTTGGTCTTCAGGACGTTATTGTGCTCGTTTTCGACTTTCCAGCGTGCCCGCCCATCCCGCACAATCGCTTCGACGGTGGTGTCGGTGACTTCAAAATCGGTGGTGAAGGCGTTTTTGTAGAGTTGTTCCCCAGTATCTTCGCGTGTGCTAGTCACTTCGCACCAGTTCACTGCCAGGGCATCGGCTTCCCCGGTCAACGGCAGCTTGTTGGCATAGCGATAAGTGGAGATTTCTGCATATTTTCCCACCCAACGCCTGACAACCTTTGATCCTAACACCCCGTTTGCGGCCAGGAAAGCTACCGTCTGGTACAGTTGTGGGTGCGAATCGGGCTTGCACACCAGAATGAAGTGGAAATGTTTGTCTTTCAGTACTCGACAAAATGGCTCGCGACTAAACAAATCGTCGCCCAGGATGGTCACGCCTCGCCTGGCGTAGAAGTCACCCCACTTTTCCACCCAACGTTTGGCAGCTTGTATCTCACAATCCTGTTTTTCATCCCCATCCTGCGGAACAATGAACTCCGGTTCCAACGAAATCACCGTTTCATTCCCCGGCTGAACGATCACTGGGGTCAAGACACTGTGAAAATAGTTCGTTTTTCCATTGCTCAGCTCTCGATGGCTGCAATTCTCACAGTGGATGGCCTTTGATGAGAAATATTCTGTCCCGTCTATCGCCAACAACAATTGGTTGGCAAAAGAACGCCGCCTTTTCAATACTTCCGTCCTTTCCAATCCCAGAAAGATGTGCCGATAGACCGGTTGGTTATGCTCCGGCCTAACCGGATCCAACAAGTTCCGAATTTGATTGTCGCTCGGTAGTTCGCTCAAATCAAACAGGTTTTCGGCGTTACACCGTCCTTTGCGTAATTTCATATCGCGTTGATGCGCCAAAAATGACGGGCTTTGTGTAAAAAACACCGAAAAGGCGCTCATTCCTACGTCTACTAACTCGTAAACGTTGTTTTTTCCCGTCCGCAGGTCAGGAAAATCTTCACAGGCCTGCTCCAATCGTTTGATCAGGCGTGGTAGTCTCAATTCGCTTAGCATCATGCGCGTCAGATTACCACTTTTTCCTTCACCTGGCTAGTCTTCGCTCGTTACCCTTTTTCATATTTAGAATTGCTGCCATTGGGCTGGCGCGAGGGTTTTGTGGAATGAATATACTCAGAGTTCGGTTTGGGCGGCTTATAAGGCGCAAACAGGATGATCCAAAGACCCATCGAGAATGCATTTCAAGCCGAAATAGAACCGTTTATAATGGGGCAGATTCGGCTGTTCCTTCTGATCAGTGCGGGTCATCTTGTCCAGTGTGGACGCCTGTTGACCGTTTGTAATCAATTTATAATTGCAGGAGAGACTTAATGAAATTTCGAATACCTTTAGGTTTATCGATTATTTGCCTTGTGTTGATTGTCAGTTTGGCCCCATTCACTACTGGAGAAAGCGCCTCGATCCGTAGGTTGGATGATGTGAGTGACGCAAATTCGATCTATTTACCATATGTTTCCGACAAAAAGTGTGTAGCTAACCAACCAACTCCCTTTTCGGTCCAGATAGCCGGACTGAGTGATTTTATACCCCCGCCAGGCATGACCAAAGCACAAATTGATCAGCTGCGTGCACAGGAATATGCCGAGTTGACTTCGGCTTTTCCCTCCCTGGTGGATGCACTCCGTGAAAGCGGTGCCAGTTCGGCAAGAGTTTATATCGATTGGTCCTATATTCAGCCAAATGATGCTGCCAGTTACAACTGGTCCATGTATGACAGTTGGATATCTCAGGTGGCTGCGGCAGGTGTAGATTTGATCGCCACTGTCTCTAATCCACCTGATTGGGCGATCGATACCACGGCCTCGCCCTGTACCAATAAAATTCTGCCTGGAAAAGTTCAGGACTTAAAATTTTTTTTAACCACCCTCGTCAACCGATATAAAGATGGACCCTACAGTATTCGCACATGGGAAATATTAAATGAGCCGGATGCTATTGATGGTTACCGCTGCAGCACTGGGGTCAGCAATTATGGGGACCACGGCGCTGATTATGCTTCATTACTTCAGGAGGCATATTCGACCATTAAAGTTGCGGATCCAACGGCAAAAGTAATCATGGGCGGGTTAGCATACGATTGGTTCCACCTGGATTACGATGATACTATTTTTTATGATGGTTCGATCGCTGGCCAGTTCAACCGTTACTTCATCGATGATGTGGCCATTAATGGCGGCGCCAACTTCGCGGATGCCGTAAACATTCACTACTTCCATGACTTTGCTGCCGAATGGGAGCGCTGGACGATTGGTAATTTGCCTACGTGTGGAGATCATACCCTGCGCGATCCACAGCAGCCGACCTATGACACTTATGGCAAGGATCTGGTTGCAAAAGGCTCGCACTTCTTAAACCGTTTGAAAACCTGCTACACGGTGGAAAAACCTTTGTGGGTCACGGAAGTTGGATTTCACGGTACAGCTGATCAGCTTGTGTTGGTTGACCGGCCAGAGGACACCCTCGACAATCAGGCGCGCTATGTCTTTATGATTTATGCTCGCGGCCTTGCGGTGGGTGCAGAGAACGTAACATGGTACGCGTTAAAAATTATCCCCAGCATTACCCCCGAGGATTACCAGGGCTTGCTCTATGACAGCCGCGATGGCGCATTGGAAAACGAGCCGAAACCGGCTTTTTACACTTATCAAACCCTGGTCCACGAATTGGAAGGATTCCAGTATGCATCGACCGTTATCACGCCTGCTGATGTAGAGGCTTATGTTTTCACAAGCCCCTGCTTTCCGAGCAAGATAATCGCCTGGTATAACCAGCCCACAGGCAATGTGCCTTTCAATCTGGGACCTGCCAATCAAGTGCGATTGGTTTATCGCCCGGACGAGAGTGGAAACGACAACATTGTAACTTTTGTGGATGGCGATCCCACCCACGACCTGGATGGAATGGCCAATGGCCAGGTTACGATCGCTCTTGATCTTGAGCCGGTTATTATCCAGATCAATCCCTGAAACTGGCCAGATGATCAGCCATTTAGATTATTTATCGGTGAACAAACAGAGTGATCTATCTGCTCAGGCGACCGTAAGAAATCAGGGGGCTTCTTCCTGGCAAATGTTGAGCAGTTAAGATGGGACGTTGTTTTACAGACTTCGCCTGTAAAACAACGTCCCATCTATGATTGTTGGCTTATTTCTCTTGCCGAACTGACAGGAATGCCAGCAATCCCACGAGAGTCCAAAAATACGCGTTTACTTGTTTCACTTCCAGGTTCTGATATACCCACCCTTCTACAAATACTACTACCAGGCTGACCAGGACCCCGAACAAAATTGCCTGGCGAGCTGGATGGCTTACCTGATGATACGCTGCCAGGCCGACCTGTCCTATGGTAAACCACAGGAAGCCGAGTGATAGTATGCCGAGCAGGCCTAATTCAGTTAGGGCTTTTAAAACCTGGCTTTCTGTCACGAATGCTGTTTCAGGGTGAGTGCGCAACCCAGCAAAACCTGTAGACCCAAGACCAATCCCCCATATCGGTGATTCTTTCCAGGCATCCAGAGCGGTTTTCCAGGCATACAACCGGTCCTGATTGGATTGATCCTTTGCCCAATCCAGGATCGAACCGATTTGCTGGATGACGATATTTTCTTCCGGTGATACGTTGGCCTGGACAAACGCCGGATCAATGACGATGATCTTAGGATCAGCCCAGCCTGCCCAATCAAAATTCCAATCATTTGCAGGTCCGTTTTCGGTAATAAAACTTAAGTCTACAGTCTGCCTGGCCCATGGGGTTAGATCCACGATGAAATTTAGCCAGCGCCGGTCATTTGGGTTAACTTTGGGATTGATATAGCGGTTAAAAATAAATTGACCACTGTCATTGGTATCCGTTTGATTAATAAATATTTGAAAATTGACCCCGTCGCCATAATCCTGTGCCCATACCTCCGGTGAGAGGCCAATTGCGAAACTAAGGGCGCCTTCCGCAGGCACATCGACGCGATAGATTATTTCTGCTTTGCCGGTTTCCGTTGGGTGCTCAAGAAGGACTGTGCGTTTGTCAACGAGACTATTCAAACTGTCTTGCAGAGACCAAACCTGGGTCTTTGCTTCACCGAATTCGGGTTTTACCCGTAAGAGCTCGGTTACTATCCGCTTAGCGGGAGCCGCCTGGTAAGCAGTCAGCGTAAGGTCAGCCACACCCCGATTGGATGGTGATGGTCTGCCAGGCCGCGTTACTGCCATAACCAACCCGGTCAGCCCGATCAGAACCAGTACACTTGCCATGGCTCGCCATGCCCGGCTATTGAGCCGGATTCTAAATCCCAGGGCGACCATAACCAGTATGGCAAACGCCGATGCAACCCAAATCCCCCGGCTGTAGGTAACGATAATCCCTCCAGCGATAACAACAACTGCTGCGCCCGCCAGGATTTTTGACTGAACCTTTGAAGAAAATAGGACCAACGCGAAAGCCAGCGGTAAAAACATCGCCAGGGTATTAGCCAAGGCCGTCGGCAAATCGAATGTAAAATAGACCCTGCGCAGATTAGTGCCGTATAAAAAGGCATCATACGAGCCATAAAGCTGCAGTAAATCATCGGCGGGCCACAGCGGTTTGTCCAGTGCAAACTCAATCAGTCCACCCAGAGAAACAACGACCCCAATGATGATCAAGACTAGCACAAGCTGGGTGGATCGCTCTGGAAACCGGCGTAATGCCATGGGGACTAACCAGAAAAGCGGTAAGTACATCACGGACGCATACAGACCCCACGCGGCGGTCAAACTGAACCCATCCAAGGCAAAGCGCGCGACCAATAAGCCCAGATAAATTAGCACTGCTGTATCGAGGGCTGTACCGGTCAACAAGGGTCGTCGTTGGCGGATGCCCTGGATCGCCCAGGCTGCGACCATTAGGCCCAACAGAATTTCTTTCCAATAGGTTCCAATAGGTCCGGGAATTAATTTCTTGACGACCAGGTGAAAGGGCAGCCCGACCAGAAAGACCATCACACCAATGGCTACTGCCGCATCAATCCTGGAAGCTGTCTTCGCGATAATTTGTGGTTCGCTTGAGGTTGATGACATAGGGAAAAACTACCTATCAAATCTGAGGGAATATAGGGATAGACCTGCGATCGCCCCTCACGCGCCTTTCCAAGATTACACAAGTTGTAGCTAGCTCAGAACTGCTACTCCGCTCGAACGTTGGCAATCATACCACATCCGCCCTCCACATATTTTCCACTATAGAGATTCTCAAAGAACCTCCCAGCAAGGTGCAATCCAATCATAAAAAGGTGAGTATAATTTCGACAGGAATTGGTTTCGGAATTAATTGCTCCGGAAACGCACCGGGCACAGGTTGAGTGTATTGTGACTATTCCAATCTACCCACTGCAAGCGTCGGCACTTACTCGGCGGCAGCGGCTGATCAAGAGAATCTTTGACTTAGCAGTTACTTGCCTGTTGCTGCCGGTTAGTTTGGTCGTGATGGGGATAATTGCGATTGCGATCCGTCTGGAAGGTCCAGGGCCGATTCTATTTCGCCAGAAACGAGTGGGTGAGCGGGGCGAGTTCTTCGAGTTGTTGAAATTCCGGACCATGATCCCGCATGCGGAAGATGTTCGCCACCTGGTAGAGCATTACGATGAATCTGGTAACCTGATCCATAAATCAGAACATGATCCCAGAGTCACTCGAATTGGGCATTATTTGCGTAAAACCAGCCTGGATGAATTGCCCCAACTCTTTAATGTGTTGCAAGGAAAAATGAGCATCGTTGGACCACGCCCAGAACTTCCTTACCTGGTTGAACGTTATGAGCCCTGGCAGAGAAAACGTTTTTCTGTTCCGCCAGGATTAACCTGCTGGTGGCAGGTAAACGGACGCAGTATTCGCCCAATGCATCTGCACACCGAAGACGACCTATACTATGTTGATAATTATTCATTCATGCTGGATTTAATCATCCTGTTCAAAACTGTTGCTGTAGTGTTGAGAGGTAAAGGGGCCTATTGAACCCCGATGGGGCTGGTGTATAATCATTTTAACCGAAGCCGGCCTATAAAAACATTCGCCGGCCAGGTTGGATTACAGATGATTGTCTGTAACTTAGCCCATAAATTAGGCCGGATAACCTTGATGAAAACGATCTTATGGCAGACAGCACTGAACTGAGCGAACGCGAACTGGAAATTCTAAGGTTGGTGGCGACCGGGGCAAGTAATAAGGAGATCGCTCAACAATTATTCATCAGTGCAAATACAGTGAAGGTCCATCTCCGAAATATTTTTTCGAAGATCGAGGTTTCTTCGCGGACCGAAGCAGCCATGTATGCTGTCAGCAATGGCCTGGTGGATAACCTGATCCCAAGCCTGGAAGAAGATGGTGATCAAGCAGATGCAACGGATAGGGAAGAGCTTGTAGAGGCGGCTGATGGTTTACAGCCCCTCAAACAATCTTTTAATCTGCTCAATTATTTGGCTGCCATTCCCCGCATCTGGTTGGCTGTCTTGTTCGGGATACTATTGATCATCATACTGGGCTCAATTACGGTTGCAAGGGGCCTGATGCCTGAAGCAACCAGCCAACCTTCATTACCGGGGTTGCCCCTGGATGCTTCCAGCCCGCGCTGGCTAACGATGGCTGCACTGCCAACGGCTCGCTCCGGGCTGGCTCTGGTGGCTTATGAGAATCAACTCATAGCAATTGGTGGGCGCGATGGCAATGGGGTTACCGGTATTGTTGAATTCTATGATGCTGATACTGACAGCTGGTCCTCGTTACCGTCCAAACCTACTTCAGTCAGTGATATCAATGCCGGCTTGATTGGCGGCAAGATATATGTTCCTGGGGGTATGTTGGCTACAGGCGACCCGACTGATGTGCTGGAAATTTATGATCCGCGTGAAAACAGCTGGTCGGCGGGCGCTTCCTTACCGGCGGCAGTCAGTGGCTATGGTCTGGTGGCTTATGAGGGTAAACTGTTTCTCTTCGGTGGATTCGATGGACAAAATTACTTAAGCAGTGTCATTGAATATGACCCGGAACGGGATATTTGGCTTGAGCGCACATCAATGCCAGAACGAAAGGCATATTTCGGGGCAGTAGTCGCCAGTGGCAGAATTTTCCTTCTAGGCGGTTACGATGGTCGCCGGGGGTTGCAATCGAACTATCTATATTCACCGGAAGAGGAAGTCCGACAGGCTACACCCTGGCAAAAGTTGCGCGATTTGCCGCAGGGACGGTACGCTATGGGAATTGCCAGTGTGGCGGATATCATCTATATTATCGGCGGGGAAAACGAGGTGGAAGCACTGCCATATCTGGAATACATCATTCCTACGGATAGCTGGGCAACGTTTGAACCGCTTGAAGATCAGGTCTGGTCTCGAGGTAGCCTGGCAATTTTGGGGACAAACCTGCATATTGTGGGCGGTATTCAGGCAGGGACATTAACGTCCCAGCATCTGGCCTACAAAGCAGTGTATATCATCAATATGCCCGTGGTCCGGTGAGTGATCCTGGCGATGGCGTGCGCTCAAAGACTGTAGATTATTCCTGGTTCGCATATATTGAGGCCTCTTCGGCAATGTGCGAGTCTTTTCTCAGGGCGGAAAAAGGTATAATAAGCGCACGGAATACCGCGATCAATTCATGAAAAAATATTTACCAGATCAGCTGACGGCAAAATCGAACAAGATACGCTTGCCGCCATTCCAGCAGTCTGGTTGGAGGCTATGCATGCGATATTTGAGAGTACCCTATTTTTGGTTGGTTCTATCATTGCTTGCCTTGGGAATGTTTGGCTGCAGCACTCAACAACCAATGGCTACCGCAGGGGTTGTGACAGAAACAGCACCAGCGTCCAATGAGCCGACGGATATCCCAAACCCTCCTGCCGAGAAAGGTGTCCTGACAGGAACCTTAATGCATAAAGGAGTAGATGGGAATCCTGATAAACCTTACGATGGCATTCGATTGTTTCTGGGCAGCCTGTTGGTCGCTGATGATGGTAAATCGACACTTGCTCGGGTTAACTCTCTTGAGGCCCCTCAAACCATTACAGATGCAGAAGGCCGGTTTGTTTTTAACAACCTCGAACCTGAAACTTATATCCTGGTGCTGCAGGCGCCTCCGAACCAGCTGATTAAATTGAATGACCCAGATACTGGATTGGATATGATGATCGAGATAACAGCAGGCGAAGTTACAGATATTGGGCCGCAATACCATGACCTGCCCTGGTTTACTGTTCCAACGCCATAGGTTGTCAAGATAGCACATAATCGAAAAAATAGTTGTCCCTCCGCACTTTTGCGCGGGGGACAACTATTTTTTTTCAGTCGGGTGAAGCCCGCTTATCAAAATCAATCACACTGTAGGTCAACCCTGCCAGAGTTGTGATGGCTGAGCGATGGGAGCACTAAAATGTTGTAGAAAAAGGAACCTCTAGGCTATGATTAGGTTATCCAAAACAACAATCACAGAAAGAGGTTCCCAGATGGATTTTAGCACAAGAGCAAAGGACGAGATAACGGGTCTATTGGCAGACGAAATTAGCCGGCTGATCGAAGCCGGAGAAATTCAAAACCAGGTGGAACTTGAAAATGGGATCCGAGCGCTGCTGCAACAAGTGGGACAGCAGACATATGGGAAAGTGTTGGAAAGGGAAGATGAGAAACAGGGACGGCGAGTAGGCTGTGCCTGCGGGGCACAGGCGCCGCGGATCTCAAAGCGGAAGGCGCAAATCCTGAGCGTGTTTGGTTGGGTTAACTACCATCGCTCATATTATGGCTGTGCAGCCTGTGGGCGGAAGTACTACCGGCTGGATCAGCTGTGGGGCTTACATCCGGGAGAAGTCAGCCTGGTGATGGGCAAACTGCTGGCCATAGCTGGCGTGGATATTGCTTTTGAACGAGCCCAACGCAAGATCCGAGAATTTTTATTGGTCGAAGTCAGCGACAATACCATCCGCAAGCAAACCCAACAGATCGGGCAGAAACAAGCCCAGCGGGAGGCAGAGTGGGTCCGTCAGAGCCAGGATGAAGCTTGGCTGCAAGAGCGGGAAAGAGCGATTAGCGCAGTGCCAAAGCGCTTATATGGTTCGCTAGATGGCGCCCAGGTGCCGGTCGGGCAGCAATGGCGGGAGTTAAAGACCTTGAGTTGGTATCAGGTGGCGGAAGTGTATGGGCAAGCCGATCCGAAAGCCCAAGCGATCAGCTATCATAGTGCGATTGCGCCTGCCGAAGAATTCGGGCAGCTGTTATGGGCCACTGGGGTGAGACGTTTAGCCGACAAGGCGCAGGAACTTGTCTTCGTTTGTGACGGCGCCGTTTGGATCTGGAAACTGATTTCCCATTACTTCCCCGATGCGATCCAGATCGTCGATTGGTACCATGCCTGTGAATATCTCACACCGATCGCAGATGCTGTTTTCTCTCAAGCAACCGCCCGCCAGGAGTGGCTGGAGCAAGTCACAAACTGGCTATGGCAAGGCCAGGTTCAAAAAGTGATCGCAGCCTGTCAGCACTATGGCCGACATAAAACAGCCGGAGAGGCGGCGCAGCGTGCGGTCACTTATTACTCCAATAACCAACACCGAATGAATTACGCTCAGTTCCGAGCTCAGGGGTATTGGATTGGCAGCGGCACGGTTGAGAGTGCTTGCAAACAGATTGCTACCGCTCGGCTCAAGATTTCTGGTGCCCGTTGGACGCTCGCAGGTGCCATCGCAACCGCCAAAGCACGGGCGGCCTGGCTCTCTGATGGAGCGGCTTTCGACAGCCTTGCCCTTCTGCCCTTGGCTGTCTGATTCTACAACATTTTAGTGCACCCCTGAGCGATGGGATATCACCAACCATCGCGAACCTAAGATAGAAAAAGCGAGTCGCCTGAATTCGGCGACTCGCTTTCTTCATGATAGATCTGGATAAACTTACGGATTGGTGCCTTCGTAGACGAGCAGAGTGTCTGTGGCGACGCCCAGTTTCAGCTCATTGACAGTACCAATGATCGAGCCACCGGTTGCCGTGCAGGTGCCTGCGCCTACGAACCTGTCGCCCATCTGGTTCAGGAGCAGCTGGTTCCAGGAGGACCCGGCTGTCAGGTCAGCAGGTGGGCTGAAGTTCTTGGTGACCACAGTGTTGCTGATGTCAACACCGGTGACGGTGCAGACCAGGTTGGCTTTAGCGATCGTTCCACCACCAACATTCACGATATCGAAAGCGGTGAAGTAACCGTAGTTGCGGTCCATGAGCAGCGGGAACACCACAGTGTCTGTGCCGGCGGCCGGATCGAAGGCGCCGTAAGCTGCACCCTTGTTATCAGCCTGATTAAGCTGGTTCACGATGGCGACCAGAGCCTGGCTGGCGGTGTTGGCGGTCACGGAGGCAGAACCGATGAAGCGCTCGCCCTGTACGCAGTTTTCACTGAGCAGTGTCGAGGAGGCAGGATCTGCAAAGCTGGTAAAGACATACAGTGCAAAGTTGACCGATTTTCCGGCCGCAATGGTGCGGGTTTCGGTGCAGGCGGTCCCGGGTTGGCCGGCACTTGGCTTGTAGCTCACAGTGACGTTCGTGGAGCTCGCCCCAAGGTTTTGAACCTGGATACCAGTGATGTAACCGTAGTTATTCTCGTTAACCAGGGGCATAACAGGATTGGTCGAGCCACCGCTGAAGCCGTCATAAGCAAACAATGTGGTCGGGCCAACTTCCAGGGCGGTGATAGCCACTGGAGCGGAAGGAGAGTCAACCACCGCGGAGCCTACCCAGCCACTGGCGTGGGCCTCGTTGGCCTGTTCGAATTTGGCGGCTGCACCAGGTGCAACTGCAATCGGGCCAGCTACGACACCATCGCTGTAAGTAACGGTGACATTGCTGGAGGTCGAGCCAACATTCTGAACACTGAACCAGGTATTGAAGCCGTAGTTGCCCTTCATAAGCAAGGGCAGGCTGGCGCTGTTGCTGCCGCCGGTGAAGCCTTTATAGCTTGCACCAAAGGCCAGAGGATCGCTGCCATCACTGCCAAGGATGTTTGTGATCGAGGCAACTTTCTTGTCTGAAGCAATCACAACCGAGCCATCGAAACCGGCCGGTACACTGGCTCCCTCATTGCCCAAATTGGTCAAAGGGAAGTAAGTGTTGTTGGTGTTTGCCGGAACCGTGTCGGTTACGGTTGTAACAGCGGTGCCGGAACGATCATAGAATTGAATTGTGATGTTGGCGTCGGTGCCTTCCAGATTTTGAACCTGGAAGCCAGAGTTGTAGGACATAAGGGCAGCCCGGCTTACCGACACCCCAACGATCAGGGCAAATACCAGGGCTAATGCTATCGAAAATCTGATTACTGTTTTCATCTTGCCTCCGTGCAGAATATGAAATGAGAGAGATAGAACTTTATTTGCACCAATCTTATCTTAACCACGAACCTAAGCCAATAATCTTTTCGGATTATTTCAGATCAGATCGGATCAATTTATGGTCAATAATTGACTAAATCATTGATATTCACCAAAAAACACATAATCCATATGGGTTAATGGGTGCTTTTGGGGTTAATTTCAACACTTTTTACGAAACGCTCTCGCAAAGTCAGGGCAATTCCTGCAAAGAAGAATTCATAAGCTGTTAAAAGGATTCGCATGAGCACTGCCGCCGCAACAGCAACGCCAGGGGAGACATACGGGGCCAGGAGCAGGCTCATGGTCGCTTCACTCAACCCGAACCCGGATGGCAGCAGCACCATCAGCATACCGGTTACACCAGCGATGCTCCAGATAGCGATGCAGACGGGAATGAGTGTGGTTGGGATTGGGGTTAATCCGGTTATCGTCAGATATAGGATCAGACCGCCTAAGATCCATAATAAGGGATAAGTAGCAAACCATACCAGAACTTTTTTGGTATTCAATGTCTGGCTGTACTGCTGCTGCCCAAGCTTATTCATGGCGAATCGGATCATGCCCGGATGGAGGAGGGCTGTGCTCAACAGCGCGCTGCCCAGAATCAGCCAGAACTGGCCTTCTTCTATTGTCGCAATGAACGGAAAAAGGATCAGGCTGACGATGACACCGGACAGGATTAACAGCACCGTTTCGACCACATTCGCGAACGCTGAGATTGATTTTCCGATTCCCAGGCGCTCATACCAGGCTACTCTCCCAATCACATGCCAGATGGTTCCCGGTATTCTACGCGCGGCATGTGTAACAAAGAAGATCGCCTGGTGCAGGCGCATCGGCAGGGGCCTGGTAAGGTCGTTCATGATTTTCCCCCAGGCCAGCGAAGATAAAAACTCTGTGATAAAAAAAACCGGTAAGGTGAGCAGCAATGGCCAGGCTCTAAAACTCTGGCGCAGCGCCAGCAGGGTATCCAGGTTTGTGAAAATCATGCGAGATAGAATCGCAATGCTTGCCAGCGTTATCGCAGCGCTGCCAAGATACCACCATGGACTTCTTTTCTTTTTGCTGCTTCCTGGATCGGCTGCAGGTTCAGTTTTAGAGGATAGTTCGCTGGAGTTTGTCATGATTGGGTTTTATGAGCGAACACCACCATAATGGAACTGCGGTTCAACGCGTCTGCTAAGGCGTAAAAGGGATAAGTGAGCATTCGGGCAGGTAGCGATTTGATCAAGGCCAGAATCAGCCTGTTTGTACGATCGGAATAATTTTTACTGGTCAACCACATTTGTATACTCAACACAAGCACGCCGTGCCGGCCTGTAAAGCTGGTGATCTCATTCATTTGCAGGCCAGCCTGTTCGAGATAGCGAGCCAAAACATCCGGCGTAAACAGATGAAAGTGCCGGGGGACGTCCCAACCTGCCCAGTATTGATTGAACCAATAACGCTCCCAGGCCAGCGGATTTGGCAGGCTGAGAACCAGCCACCCACCTGGCTTTAAAATCCTGTTGATCTCTGCCAAGGTACCGGATGGATCTGGTAAGTGTTCCAAAACATCCCACATAGTGACCAGGTCGTACTGGTTGTCTGGGTAGCCCGCACCCTCCAGCGTCCCGCTGAATACCGGAAGTGCAAAGCGTTCCCGTGCATACTTCGCCGCAAACTCGGATAATTCGACCCCGTCTGGCTGCCAACCCCGGACGCGCATCCCTTCCAAAAAAATGCCAGTTGCACAACCAATGTCTAAGACACGCCCGGAATAACCGGCTCGTTTTATGACCTCATGAGTGCGTTTATAGAGTCCATATCTGCGATCCAGGCGTTTGAACAGAGTGGGTTCGTCTGCAATAGCTTTCAAGAAAGGCTGATAGTCGACGGGATAATACCGGTCAAGTTCTTCAAGCCCGGGACGCGGGTTAAGATAGATCAACCCGCATTGCTGGCATTCCATTAAGTTGAAACGCTCCTCACCCCCATGTAAGCGGTCAGTCCCGGCGAATAATATTCTGGCCGTCTGGCTGTTACAGAGATTGCATTGCTGGATGTTCTCCATGCTCAGTCCTTAACTCCCTGCACAATCCTGGTGTAAAAAGTTTCCAGCTTGCGGCTTAGATGTGACCAATGAAATTTAGTTTCCGCCAGTGTTCGGGCATGCCGGCCCATTTCAGCTCGCATATCGGGGTCTTGATAAAGATGCAAGGTTTGCTCGGCAAAGGGCTGTGGAGCAGGATGACTCAAAAGACCCACCGGATCCTGTTCGAGAACTTGCGTCACATCGCCGACTGCGCTCGCAACGATCGGACGGCCGACTGCCAAATAATCGGTTAATTTCAAGGGAAAACGCCCTTTGTTGGCATTCGTATCGCTTAAGGGCAGCCAGAAGATGTCGCTCGAAGCCAGGTTCGGATTCAAGGCCTGCTCCTCCAATGCCCCGGTCTGAATTACCCTGTCGGGATGACGCACCAGGCGGCTGATGTCCAACCGACAGCGGCCTGCCACAAGCAAGCGAGCCTGGGGGATTTGAGCACTCACAAGGTCAAAAGCTTGCGCCATCAATTGGGCATCTCGGCCAAAAATCGAGCCCACATAACCGATGATGAAGGCCTCTTGGGGTAGCCCAGCTAGTCGGCGAGCTTCAGAAAGTGGAAGAGGTTTCAAGCGATCCGTATCAGATCCATTGGGCAGCAGCAACAGGTGGTTTGGATCGGCGCTTAATGCACGCGCTTTTTCCAGCAGGGTGGTACAGATGGCAGTGTTTCCATTCGCTCTTGGACGAAAATGCTCTTCAAAATAAGTCTCAACCGGGCGAAGCACCGTCCTGATCAATGGATTGGGGCGTTCTTCTACCGAACCGCCCTTTCCAAACCAATCGCTCCAATCGATGATAAGGGGTGCATTTGAACGCCGGGCTGCAAAACGGGCGGGATAGATAACTGTAGGCCGGCTCTCAAAGCCATGAATGACATCAAATGACGGCTGGTTCGATAACCACAAGATGCGATTGAGCGTATTCCATGGATCCCATCCGGAACGCAGAGAGCCCTTTAATAGATCCGGCGATTCTACCAGGATTAGATTCCCGTGGTTGTCAGCCCTAATTCCAGTTTGGCGGTCTGGACTGGTCGCGACCAAGGTCACAGTGTGACCGCGGTGTGTCAAATGGCTGGCCAGCTGGTAAGCGCGCCGGTAGGTGGCCTGGTGGACGATGTTCAATACCAGCATCAGGACGTTCATCGGGCTGCCTTGAATTTATCCTGCAATCCATGCCAGAGCCCGCGCCAGTAAGCTTTCAGCGCCTGCCAGTTTCTGGCGTTGACCAGCCGCCAGCTAGTGCGAATCGCGCTGCCGCTGCGCCAAAAAAGCACCGCAGGTATTTGTAGTCCACGGGCATGTTTGGCAAAATAACGCACGCTGGAACGAGCCATCCAATAGCGCTCATTCGGCGAATCGCTGCCTCCCGAGCTGGTTGCGACTTTGTGCTGGATTCTTGCAAAAGGAATAGTGGCGATTTTATAGCCGGCCTGCCTGGCCCTTAAGCACAAATCGGAATCTTCGTAATATAACCGAAAACCCTCATCGAATACCCCGGCAGCCATCAAAAACTGCCGAGAGAGCAGCATTGCACAACCGGTAACGAAATCCTGTTCGATCTTATCAGGCCAGTAGCCGGGATCAGGTCTGCCAGCCCAGGGGTCGTGGCGTTCTAAGATCAGCGGATGAGTTTTCCCGCCTGCAGCCCAGATGGTGTCCGGACGATCGTAATATAAGATCAGTGGCGCCAGAATGCCATAATCCGGTTCGGCGTGGTCCAGCAAAGTTGAGATGCAATCTGGATCAACGATGGTGTCGTTATTGAGCGCAAGTACATAGTCTGCGCCGTCATCCAGGGCATAGCGCAGGCCAGCGTTGATCCCGGCTGCAAATCCAATATTTTCGCTGAGACTGATTTGGTTCACCTGGGGATAATGTTCCTGAATAGCTTGCTGAGAACCATCGGTAGATCCATTGTCAACGACGGTTATAGACAGGGGATTGTAATGACTTTTATAAAGTGACGCCAAACAGGCCAGGGTGTCCTCCCGCCTATTCCAGTTGAGGACGACAACCCGCACCTGAAAATCCTCAGCCGATTTTTTCATTCACAATATCCAGTAATATTTGCGCATACTCTGCGCCAAGTTTATCGAAAGCGTAGTGCTCCTGGTAGAACGCAAATCCGTTTTCCGCCAGCTTCTGGCGCAGTTCCGAATCTTGATAGAGGCTTAAAACCGCCTCGGCAAGCGATTGCGGGTCTTCCCGGTCGCATAGGTAGATATGCTTTTTATGGGTCAGCGTTCTGCGCATCAAGGGCGAGTCGCCGTTGATGATGGGTTTTGCCATCGCCAGACCTTCGTGAACCTTGTGCTGCATGGTCATGATTGCCTGGGGGGTTACCCCAAATGTGCCTAGTAGTACATCTGAATGGCGGATTTCCTCAATGAGCTCATTTTTTGTCATCCAATCGTGAAAGGTTACCGAGGCAAGCTCATATTTTCTGACCAGGGTTTCGATCTGCGGCTTATCCGGGCCTCTGCCAACCAATATGAACTGAATATCAGGTCGATCAGAAAGCAGCCGGGCCGCTTCGACGATATATTTTACGCCATGGTTTGGGATATAGGTGCCGTAATACAGGCAGCGGAAAGTTGTTCGCTTGGTGAGGTCTTCCCGTGGTTGGAATTCCCGGTCGTCGGCCCCGGTGGGCAGCAGTTTGATTTTAATTGGATCAAGCTGGTATTCTTGTTGATACCATTCCGAATAGACTGGAGTATCAACAATAATCGCATCCGGTAGTCCCAGGGAAAAATTCTCAATCGCCCGGATCATTCGGCTTGAAATGGCGCTGCGAGAGTCAATCTTGCGCTCCAGAGAGATTAAGTGGATTGACATAAATATATCCCAAACCAGCGGTCTTCCCTTCAGACGGGATAACAGCCAGGCAAGGGGCGCATCCGGCTGCCCAGGATAACCGATGACCATGATATCGTATTCGCCGATGCGAAAATAGCGGAACAGCAGCCGGACGTAGGCCGAAAAGAATCGCCCCCAAAATGCTGGTTTGCGCCAGCCTCCCCCAGCAATCTGCTCCCGATCTTCCAACCCTTGCCATAAAGTTGCATGGCATTCGTTCACGATTACATTTTGTCTGCGGAGCCTTTCAATCATCCAGCGGTTGCGCTCGTAATTAGCCCGGTAGGTTCCGAAATAACAGACACGCAGCGTATTAGGGTTGGTTAAATGTTTTTTGGGCATCAATAGACGACCTGAAATATCCACACCCGGTCCTGGCGATAAATTGGAATAAAACCCGGATGGGCTAATAATTGGCCTGCATCAATGACGGGACCAGGATTATTGACTGCCCCATGTCGTTGGCCGATATAAACATGGGTGACCCCATAACCCGCAAGCAGATCTCGAATATCTGGCCGGTCGAAACCGCTATCGGCCAACTTCAATGTCAAATCATTGACCCTTTGAATATAATCTGGGCCTGGAGGCTCTTCAGTCGTGTAGGTGATCGGAGGCAGAGTGGTATCTCTGCCCGCTTCCAGGGGCAACCACCAGCCCCCATCCGACCCTACCACCAGATTCCAATGAGGAACATAAAACGAATTGACCAGAAAGATGGCGTCTTTTGGTATATTTTCTTGGATCCAATTGGCGGCGCGTTGATCTGGTCGGGTAAATAATACCGCTTCTGTCGGTTTGAAATCACCCAACCGTTGGCGAGCTCCATACAACCCCACCCCCAAGATTGCAAGCCCGATCAGTATGGCTGTTATGATTGAGGTGTCCGGTCCATATTTTGACAATGCGGCTGATTGGTTTATTTGGCCGAATAACCACCCAACAGCTGCGCCGACAAGAATGGCGGCTGGGATATAAAATGCAATTAAGACAGAAAATGAGCCAATCACGCCGGTACCGGGCAGGTTGAACCAACCAGGATTGGCAGCCAGCAAATTCAGGAACCACCAAGTACCAATGATGGCAGCGCCTTTGTCTCTCTGCCATAATCCCCAGGCCAAACCTATTAACGAGAGTACCCACACCACAGGCGGTAAGAACTCGAAAAGATTGCCGATTGTGTTGCTCTCCTGGGTGATCTGCGCGACCTGCGAAGCAGGCGTGCTGATCTGGGCTGAAAATGTGGTGATCAGCGTGCCGGCAAAGACATGGATGAACCAGGGTAAAAAGATCACTCCCGCCAGAATACCAGCCGCGCCGACCCGGCTGATGTGAGCCAGGATCGTCCGCCGTCTGGATTCCAGCAGAAGTACGACTGCAAAAAAGAGGCCTCCGAATATTAAAACCCGATAATGGGTCAGCGCCAGGCCCGCCATCATCAGCCCGGTAAGTACAATCTGCCGGCGATGCTTGTGACTTTCTACAAACAAATTCCAGCCGAAGTAAACTGCAGCAAGCAGGATCGTTTGGCCCGCCAGTTGGGTATACCGTCCCCAATTTACATAGCTTTGGGGCATGGTCGTCAGCAAGCCAGCCACCAGGAGCGCACCGACACCTGCCCAGCGGTTGCGCCCTAAACGAACTGCCCAAGGAACTAATCCAATGACTGCCAAACTATTGATGAACTGGCCGGTCCACAGTGTAGCCTGTTCAGCAGGCATACCGGTTAGCCAATGGAAGGCAGCCGCCAGCGAATGGAAGCCGAAATGATACGTAAAGGATGTAGATGGGCTGTATGGCTGCCAGGAGTCAAACAATCCTTTGTGATCGATCAGAAGCTGTGTAATCATTGTGTGCTGGATCGAATCGCCCCACATCGGCACGAGCAGCAATCGGATCACCCACAGACGAGACAGCATCAGCAGGGCGATCAGCCCAAGCATGACAAGCTCGGGTGCGACTTTTTTGAGTTGGAATGAGAAGCGCAGCGGGCGTGTTAGCGACTTTCTCAAACGCACCCCAATCAAGCCCAGCCCTGCACCGAGTGGCAACCAGGCATACCATGCTCCCAGGTGCAAGCCCACCAGATCGGTCCACAAAAATAAGATCGGGTAAATAGCCAGACTTAACCCTGCCGACAGTCCAACTCGCCCTGCCCACCAGGTAATATCCCAATCCGGCAGTCCCCAGCTGAGGATTCCCCACCCGGGCAATACAAATAGCAGAATTGCGGCGAAAGTTAGTCCGAACCAGCCAAGGCTCTCTTGCCCAATTCCCACAAGGGCCTGGGTTCGATCATAGGCCAGCCGAAAAGTGAGCTGCGCCTCTTGAGCCTGGCCATCGAGGTAAAGCGATCCGTTTAGATAGCTTTCGGGCGGACCACAGCCAGCCATTAACTCACCCCCGCTGGTTAGATGAGCCTGAAGATAATAGTCCTGCCCGGTAGAATCAGGGATTGGCGCAAAGTTGAACCGGTAATAACCGGGCTGGTCGACCTTAGCCACTATCAAGCTGGCGTTTCTCAAGGCTGGAGCACCCAACTGATCGACGGAAAAAACGCTTAGCTCCAGGTATCCAGTCTGGCTGCTGCCAGGCTTGAGATAGAGGGCGATTCCATTGAATCCATCATACCCGGCTGTGAATGACTGGCCGAGTGTATCATTGCCCTCCAAAACGATAAAATGGTTCTGAACGGGTTGTTCCAACCGAATGAATGGGGAGCAACCAGCCAGGAGAAGCAAGCTGATGGCCGCCAGTAGACTGATCCGAAAACGAGAATGCATCACCTAATGCTCGCTGATGGAAGGATCGTTCTGATTTTCCCCAAGCTCGATCCGCCGAACGCGGTAGAGTAGATCTTCTAGAATTTTGCGATTAAAGCCAATCAAATCGGCTAACAAACCAATTAACCAGATTTGAAAACCCACGATCAATAGTACGGCCGCCAAAATAATCGATTGGATGTGGCCGGTCCCTTGACCGATCAAGTAAAAGTATAGAAAACGGATCCCAAGCGCCAATCCGGCCAGTAGGAATATGGCACCCAGAGCTGTGAACACCCGTAAAGGTTTATACATAGTATAAGCTCGCACGATGGTTGTCCCAGAGTTAGCCAGGTAATGTGGGATGCTGCGCATCAAGCGTGAAGGCCGGGTCTGAGGGTTTGTCCGCACCGGTACATAAACAACAGCCATCCGGTGAGCGCCAGCTTGAATTAAAGTTTCCAGTGTATAAGAGTATTCGCTTAATACCAGGGTATGCAGCGCTGCTCGGCGGCTGATGGCCCGGAAACCGCTGGTTGCATCCGGGGTCTTGACACCGGATGCTCGCGCAATGACCCAGCTGCCTGCCCTTTGGAGCCAGCGTTTGACCACCGAAAAGTCTTGTAATGTGGCTACACCTCGGTCACCAATCACCAGATCGGCTCTTCCGTCCAGGATTGGATTGATCAATTGCTGGATATCATCCGCGCGATACTGATTGTCCGCATCTGTGTTGACGATCAGATCAGCGCCGAGACGCAGGCAGGCCTCAATCCCAGCCATAAAACCATACGCCAGTCCGGCGTGCTCTTTCAACCGAACGATGTGATGGACGCCAACTAGTTTGGCTGTTTCGGAGGTATTATCGCGGCTGCCATCATCGATCACCAGATACTCGATTGATTCCACACCAGATAATTTACGCGGCAAAGCCTGAATGGTTTCTGGTAAGTTGTCCGCTTCGTTATAGCATGGGATCTGAATGATTAGTTTCAAGATTAGTTTTCTTTCGAGTACTGGGAGTTGCCAGCAACTCCGCTGGATGACCGCACTTAATTACCAGGTGTGTACCTAGCTGGCAATTGTGGTGCATCAACTACCCGAATAATTATACTCTCGCCTGGCATATAAAAAGCTGGTTTCCCCCCAATAAAAATTTTCGTGCCTGGGTCAGTTCGAGACCGTTATCTATAGCTATGCTCTGCAGGCTGGCGAGTGTAAAAATGGTTTCGTGTTCGTGCTGAGCTTCTTTTGAAAACAACCCTATTTTCGCGCCGATCTGATGAATCCGATCGCCTAGTGGTGAAGGGGTTGTGATCACAACCTTGCCTGCCGGTTTAAGCAACCCGGGCAGCTGTTTTAATAAGAAACCCGGCTTTTCAAGATGTTCGATGACCGCGATCAGCAAAATCGTATCGAATTTTTGGTCCAGATTCAGTTGTTCGATATCAAAATCGCGCTGGTAAAAATCATATTGGGGGCGGTGACTGCGCAGGTAATCCATCCAGGGAGCGCTGACTTCTACCCCAACATAGCGCTGATCGGGTTCGAGAAATTCGCTCACAGTAGCCAGACCGCAGCCCAAATCGAGAACATCCCCTTTAAGATAGGGGATCACCATCTTATAACGTTGTTTTTGCAGGAAAGGGGTCAGAAGAGGGTATCGGCTCATCGTAGCATGGTTTGGAACTGTCCTGACGGGGCGAGTGGACTGAGGTGTGCTAAAAGTCTGAAGAGTGATCTTGAAGTTCCCAATTTTAGTGCACTCGCGGGCTGAGCACGGTAATGGGCTGTGCTGTTGGACGTGAGTATACACCGAAAACAGGTATCACACGTAAGCTGCACAGGGGCTATTAAATTTAAGCAAGTTTTGGTGTGGAGATTATGGCTTAAGCCCAAAATTTCCACACCAAAACTATTCGCTTTAGAGTTCAATTAACCCGGTATTGCAGGTTTTATAAGATTAAGGCATGGCAGCAATCATTGGCAGATAAATTGGCAAACCGACTTGAATGCTGAGCTGGTAGCGAACCAGGTCACCGGCGACCCGGTCATCGATCGAGCGAACTCGCAGGAAGAGGGTGCGATCCTGCTCAGCCACCCAGCCAACATGGCTGGGCAGATCAAATTCGCCTGGGTCATTCTGTGTCAGGAGTGTGCTGCCATCCTCGGCGTATAATTCCAAGATGGCGGCTGCGCTCCCGAGGATGGGCTGGCTGTGAACATGTAAAGTCTGTCCTGCTTTGATATTAATCCGGAGCCAGTCTTCATCTTGCAGCCCTCCGGAACCGGCTGGATTGCAGAAGTTCCGGATTTGAAAACTGTGGTTAAAATCTACCAAACCTGCGCGCGTGTAAGTGTTGTCATTGACGATCCCGCCGATTGTTTCCCAGGCGTCATACTCTGTGCAAACCGTGGCGGGAATAGAAACTGTCTGCTCTGCCAGGGTGGTATAAGGCTCGGTATTCCCGATGCGGTCTACTGCGCGCAGCTTAAACCCATAGGTTTTACCGGCCTCGGCAATGACCCATAAATGGCGTGCATTTCCATCGATAGCCAGCGCCCAATTCTGCCAGGGAGCCGTGCCGGTTTGGCGCTGCAAATCGAAATGGTCGATGCCAGACAGGTTATCGCTGGCCAGCCACTCGACGGGGATCACCGTGCTGTTCAGACTGGTTGGCAAATTCAAGATCGAACTCACCGGTGCAGTCCGGTCCAGGCCTAAATGCCAAATGCCAGCAAAGCGCTGGTTGCCAGCCCAATCCTCAGCCAGAGCATAGAATCCCATCTCCAACTGGTCGGGAATGTTGAGCGCATTGAAAACGGTTTGCCAGCCATCTGAGCCATCCCAGTCCGATGCAATCTTCTCCCAGCCGCCGCTTTGCCAATCGCCCGAGTGCCAGAAGAAGTCAACGTGGCTGATCCCGCTCTCGGCATCAGTAGCCTGGACAGCCAGTGTGGTTTGATCGGAGGATAGAAAGGTGCTGCCCGGAGGCGCGCTGATCGACACAGCCGGGCGGGTGGTTTCTTTATAGATCTGGAGCGTGTAGGTACGGCCCAGATCGCCCGCGGATGGGTGCGCCCAGTCTCGCACCTTCAGGTAATAGGTACTGGTACGCGGCAAGCGATAGCTTAGAGCCGAGTTGGTCAGAGAATTTAGGATCATATCGTCATTTTCAGTCAAAACCGATGTGCCGTCGCTGTCCAGTAAGTAGAGATAAGTGTCGGCATTTGACCCGGCTGTAGCCAATGCTGAAACCCCGATCTGATCCCCGGCCTGACCGTTAAACCGGTAATAGTCAACATCGCCGGCTGGGCATAAAACCCCGGAGGCGCTGGCCGGAATTGCTATCGGTGTCGCGCTGGCGGGAGAATTATTGCTGTCCCCACAGGCAGGCGGCGCTTCAGCGCTGATCGAAAAGTCGTCAATGAACCAGCCCAGGAAATTATTGTAGGCCGCATCCAGAGTTTCGAAGTGGAAGCGGACCCGGACAGTGCTGCCGGCATAGCTGGAAAGGTCAATAAACGGGCTCTGCAGCCAGTGATTGGGTGGGTCTTCAGAGAACTGGTAGATTGGCTCGAATGGGCCGTTATTCTTTGAAATCTGCACAACCCGCCGGTCCCAATGGTTGCCAGGCCCTTCGGTCTGGTATTGATACAAGAAACGCAGATAGTAACCTCCCGAGGGGATTGCAAATGGTGGCGATGTCAGGTCACCGTAGTTTGTTTGTCCGGTGTCATAGCCCGTGACAGCTCCAGAAGCGTCGTAGAGCCAGTTTACCGCGCTGCTATCTCTGTCGAGATATGTCCAATCCCAATTGCCGCTGTTGACCCATAAACTGCGCTCCACAGCAGTCTCCATCCCCGAAAAATATGGAACTGCCTGGGTAGCAGGTGGAGCTGCCGGTGATTGGATCTCAAATGAGGATGCGCTGCTCCAGGCGCTCGAACCGGAGGTGTTGAGCGAGCGGACCGTCCAGCTGTAGTTGCCGGGTGCCAGCGAGCCAGGGCTCAGATATGCCGCGCTGGTGGTTTTTGTAAGGCTGCTTGGCCCTGTGATTTTTATCTCATAGGATGTCCCACCCCCAGAATCTTCCCAGGTCAAGACGGGTGAGCTATCTGACCGGAAGCTAAATCCACTGGCAGGCCAGAGTGGGATCGGGACCGCGGGCAGGCTGGTACGCGGCTGCACACGCAGGGACGACAGGCGATCTGTGCCGGTGCGATTGTCAGCCAGATTGCTGTCGTTGCTGGCTAAAGTTTCACTGCGCCCTGTCAGGTCGGCGTTCCGATATAAGGTTGCCAGCACATTGGCCCCCACCTGGATCGATTCAGCATTGTTATCGCCCAGGTTGTTGATGGTGGTAAATGCGCCGCTGCTAAGGACTACACAGGCACCGCCATAATCTTGCTCTGCAAACAGCGCCACCTGGTTGACGCCTGCTGTGCAGGCGGGGGGCTGGACTGGGCAGGGGTAGTTTTTTATTAATTGTCGCAACCCGGGTAGATCCAGATTGTAATTCCCGTCTTTGTCTCGCAATCTTAATGCCAGGGTAAGGGGACCGTCAGGGACACCCGCACTGCAAAGATCCCAATTAAGAGTAAATGGACTGCTGGTGAATTCCAGTCCAATATTATGCCAGCTGCCGTCGTAGGATGCGATGAACTGCGCGCTGTCGAGCCCACTATCTTCATCAATTGCCCAACCACTCAGCGTAAGGCTGCCGGTTGATAGGCTTGATTGGTCAATAGGCGCAGTTATATCTCCCACCGGAGGTTTTCGGTCGCCAGTAACTGTGTTCGCAGAGATGTAATAAGTTCGGGTGTCATTGCAAACATCGCCCGGTCTGGTGCAGTAAGGCAGATCGGCAAGTACCCTTGGCCGGCCGCCATTGATATCAACCTCCTCAAAAACGACGTCCTGGGAAACACCCCAGTAGCCCCAATAAGGTTCTGCCTGGACCTGGAAATGAAGGTGATGCCCGGTAGATGCGCCGGTATTATCCGCTACGCCAATAAACTGCCCCTGTTGGACTGGGGCCCCGATGACCTTCAATGAGTCGGGGATGCTGTTTTGAGCCAGATGCAGATAAAGCTGGTAAGTGGTTGGTATGGTGCTTATATCTTTTAGGACGAGATAATTGACGTCGCTGTGATCGTCGTTTGGGACCGAATCTTTGTATAAATACACCGTTCCTGCCCTGGAGGCATGGACATTAAACATGGTTTTATAAATATAAAAATCGAAGCTGTAATGGGCATTTCCGGATGTAATATCTTTATCATGGGCCGTGCTGCGCGAGACCCATACAGTTTTTCCGGCTTCCCAGGGCAAATGGTAGCCAGTAAATGGCGCGCTAACGGCAGTGCTCTCGACAACCGAATTCATTGCGATCAGACTCTGGCGAATCTCATCCGAGATTAACTCGACCGGCAAATTCGCTACCGCAGCCAACCAGCCATTGTCTGATGGCAGGATGGCCTGCCAGTCTGATTCAGTCCGGCGAACGACAGCCAGCCCCGGTTCCATTGGGATGTCCTGCTTTGTTTCCGGATCGACTGGAGTCAGCCAGCCAATCGCCCACTGGCCGTCCTTGGAGAGCCCCAACTGGCTGATCTGAGTTTCGTACACCAGATATACCAACCCGACTTGTTTATGCTCCTGCAGAGCGGACTGGATCGCAGACTGCACCTGGGCGAGTTGCAGTTGACGGTTGTATTTATCGGATGGAGGTGGGGGTTCGGGTTGGTTTGCCGATGATGCCCGGGTAAGGCCAATGATAAAGAACCCCAGGATCACCAGATTTGTCAATAAAATACGCTTCATTCTCATGCTCCGCAGATTAAGACTAGAAAGGTAAACCGATCGCCCGGTTTGCCGGCAGATTTTGCCGGACAGTGATTGCCGGACAGTGATTGCCGGACAGTGATTGCCGGACAGTGATTGCCGGACAGTGATTGCCGGACAGTGATTGCCGGACAGTGATTGCCGGACAGTGATTGCCGCCGTGATTGATGATGCGGGTTGGCAGTGAGAATTTTTCTTTTCAATAACCCGTCCAGGTCATTTTACGACAAACCTGGTGGGATGGAGTTAAGAAAAATGTCAGCCTGCCAGCGCCTTATAAAATGCTGTAAGGCGTTACCATTTATTGTGCAAGGGATGTGCCAATCACCAAATTATCGGTCCGATAGATACCTGGAGATCTTCTTGGGTGTACGATAATGATTTAAATGTGGTCCGAATATTTTTAGCGTATGCCCAAAAATTTTCGAACCACACACCAATTCTACAAAAATTGAGTACACCCCATTGTCTCTATCGCCAGGTCAAAGATGGGATTATTGGTATAATGTCCGGCAAGACCGCTGTAGTTCTGGTTTACAATCCAAAACAGTCTTCCTTTAGAAAGCAACTTTATATTTTCCATGCCAAAACGATCCATCTTGTGGACCATTAATATCCTTCTGCTGGGTCTTGCAGCCTTTCTGGCGTATCATGGTTGGCAGGCAGTCAGACATGCAAAGATTCTGGTTGAATGGACCACAGCCAGCGAATTAGACACAGTTGGGTATAATTTGTATCGCAGTGAGAATCCTGCTGAGCAAGGTGAACGGGTAAATCAGGATTTGATCCCCTCTTCAACCAATTCGTTAACGGGTGGTTCTTACGAGTTTGAAGATCGAGATGTTCGCGTGGGCGTGAAATATTATTACTCACTTGAAGAAGTAGAAACCAGCGGTACGACCAATCTTGCCGGCAAAATTGAAGTCACGGCCCAGTCAGGCGGGTGGTGGGAACTAGGAATAGCGCTATTGCTTTTTGTCAGTGTTATCGTGGGAGCTCTTAAACTGGTGAATATTGACCGGATCCATACATCATGAAGGAGGGTCTTTCATCGAACGCATCCCTGGGGTTGACAATCGCTGGTCTCACATTTCAAATCCAGTGCCCCGATCGAGAATTGCTGGTTCAATTGGCTGATCACTACGTGGACTTTCTAAAGCCAGTAGACCGTCCCGATGACCTGCTTGGTGCTGCCGATATTCATGCAGTGGTTGAGGTCGTCAAGCGTTCGGGTGGGCTGGATGACCTGTCCAGGTATATCTCGTTTGGGGATGGGCTACTCCGTGTTGGAGGACCAGACGCCGAGGGATTTATCGACGGAGCGAGCGGACGGGCGGAACTTTGTTTCTCCAGCCAGCATGCATTTGAGATCACCGACTATTTTTTACGGGTTGCACTGGCTGTAGCGGCATTTCGGGCGGGTGGTTTAATGCTGCATGCAGCTGGAATTGTCCATAAAGGCAAGGCGCATCTATTTTTTGGCCATTCAGGCAGCGGAAAAACCACGGTTGCTCGCCTGTCAGATGGCGGCAAGGTGCTAAACGATGATCTGGTCGTCTTGATGCCTGCTGACGGAGCCTGGCAGGCACATGCTACCCCATTCTGGAATCCTTCCCAGGTCCGTCCTTCCGCCGGACAAGCCCGCCTGGTGAGCTTTTATCGCCTGGTACAGGATAAACGGGTGTTTATACAACAAATGCAAACCAGCCAGGCAGTTGCGGAGTTAATCTCCAATGTTCCTGTTCTATCGGCCGACCCGAATTGCAGCCTCGACCTGCTGGATAGGGTTCAAGCACTGGCCCAAAATTATCCGGTTGTTCACCTGCATTTTCTTCCCGATTCTACCTTTTGGCAGGTTATCGATGCCACTGAAGATCTCCCGGCTAACCAAATTTGACAGCTACCAGTAGCTTTTTAGCTAAACGCAACCACTTCTTGATGAAACTTGCCAAATATTACCCTTTTTATTGAGATAATACCTGAAATGGTACAAATTTCCTATCAACCCGAAGGGTTTTTACGTAAAAAACCTGGTTTCCTACTTGTCTTAAGATTAATTTAAGGATATACTCAAATAATACAAGTGGAGCCATTATAACTATTGGGATTGGAGTAGCGAATATGAGTGGAGATAAAGAAAAAAGCACCGAACGAAAACCCTATAACAAACCGGAAGTTACACACGAGTTTGAACTGGAGACTCGAGCCGGTTCTGGGACTACAAAAGATCCCAATATTCTCGACCCGATGCCCTGATTGTTTCCTCATTCCAGCATGATTCGAAAGTAGGGCCGGCTGCCCTGACACGGGCAACATCAGTCAAAGTCTAATTCGTTCCTTAGTACAGTCTGGAATCGAGCGGGCTTAATGAATCAGTGATTTATTCCCAGGCTTCGTCAACTGACGAAGCCTTTTTGGTAAGTGGCTGTGGTGTAATTCGGTTTGGTTAGCCAATTACTGTTTTCCGAAAACCGAGATATGCCTGAAAAGGAGTTTACCGTCTTGAAACGAATTCAGCGCCTGGCTGCCTGGTTGGTTTGCATCGGATTAATTTTAGCGCCCAGTCAAATCGGGGCAGGCTTGGGGCAAAGCGTGAACGAAGCGCCAGCGTCCTTGCAGCTGGTGCACGCTGATGAGAGGGGAGCAGTTCTCGAATTAGCGACGCCTTTCTATACCCTGCAGACCACAAAGATTGGCCCGACCGAGATTCAACAGATCACAATTCCCGGCTTGACTCAAAGCCATGAGCGTGGAATGCCTGAGCTGCCAACGATTGGGAAGTTGGTGGCAGTTCCTCCAGGCGTGCTGGTCAATTTAAGGCTGGTGGTTGATCAAAGCCAGATCCTCACTGAGCGCTATGTGCTGCCCATCGCGCCCGAGCCGGCCCCGTTGACCGAAGAACTCCAGCCCGGAACCTTTCAGGAACCAGTTCCGGCTACAGATGCCAGCCCAGAGCTTCGCTCCCGGGGCTTTTTGCCGGCTGAGCCGGCCTGGATTGCTGAGGAAGTCTGGCTGCGGGATCAACGCATGCTCCGGGTTGTCTTCTCGCCATTTCAATATGACCTAGCCACTGGTCAACTGCTCTGGCATCGCCTGATGCGGGTTGAGCTGGAGTTTGTGGGTCAGAATAACCTTAGCGACCGGGTGACGTACAACGATCCGATCTATGAATCCATTTACCGACAGACTGTCTTCAACTATGAGTCTTCCAGCTCATGGCGAAGCAAAGCGCCCAGCCCATTGGCACCCTTGGCAGGCGGGCGAGCAGCCGGAACAGAGACCCGCTACCGGATCGTTGTCGATCATCCTGGGCTGTACCGGCTGACGTATAGCGACCTGCAGGCTGCCGGCCTTCCGGTGGATCAAATTGACCCTCGCAATTTACAGCTGACCAATCAAGGCCGGGATGTTGCCATTCTGATTAATGGCGAGCAAGACGGCAAGTTTAACCCGGGGGATGAACTTCTATTTTACGGGGAAGATTTCCAAGGCGATGTCATGGCAGCCGCTTACGCCAGCGAAGACGATTCCTGGCGCTATTACTACACCAACAACACGGCCTGGCAGGCCCAGCTAACCCCGGAATACTTCGAGCGTTATACAGTCGATAATGTCTACTGGTTATGGGTCCAGGATACCCCCGGATTGAGAATGCCGGACCCGATCTCCGGCGCGCCGAATGGGACGGGGACCGTGCCGCAGGTGTTTACCGATACGGTCCGGGCCGAACAATCCCATCGCTACTGGTCGTTCCATTTCACCAATCAAGATCCCTGGATATGGGATGATGTGCCGGTTACCAGCACAACAACCCGCACTTACACCACTACCCTGATGGGCGTCGCACCGGGAAATTACACGGCCCAGTTGCAGGGAGAAATTTTAAGCAACAAATACTCAACCGGTGCCCCGGATCACCATACCTGGTTCACGCTCAATGACAGCACCCAGAAATTATCCGAGGCATATTGGGATGGCCCAATCCGCCAGCCGTTTAACGCGCAGGTAAGCCAGGCACATTTGAGAGAGGGCACCAATGAGCTGCATATGACCGCGAATATCACAGGCTCAATGATCGCGGACCGAATCACTTTCGATTGGTTTTCCATCGAATATGCCCGCCTTTTCCAGGCGGTTGGCGACCAGCTGACCTTCGAGTATGATGAAGCTGGCGGGCTGTGGGAATATCATATAACGGATTTTTCATCGCCAGATTTTCTGGTATTTGATATCACCGATCCCCTCAATCCCCAACCCGTGCATTACCAGCCCAGAAGCCTGTATTTACCTTTGATCGCCCAAAACAGCAGCGGTTCTGCCCTCACAAACTCCTTCCCCGTGGATCAACCCGATCGCAAGAGCGCTGCCGAGCTGGTCTTTCAGGCCAGCCACCCGGGACGCGCCCGCTACCTGGCGCTCGCTGCACCCGCCATCCAGACGCCGAAAAGCACCAGCGCTTACACCCCGCCCGATCTGTACGCCACCAGCAATGGAGCCGACTACCTCATCATTGCCCCGTCGCAATTCGTGGCAGCCAGCCAGAGCCTGGCCGACTATCGGGCCGCTCAGGGCCTGCGTTCAAGGATCGTTGACGTTCAGGATATTTACAATCTGTTCAGCCATGGGGTTGTTCATCCGCTGGCGATCAAAAGCTTCCTGGCTTATGCCTACCAGTCCTGGCAGCCGCCCGCTCCGGCCTTCGTTTTATTGGTTGGGGATGGGCACTGGAATTTCAAGGGTTATACCGGCGCCACCGAATCAGGTGCTAATCCGTATATCGACTCGCCCATTTATATGCCACCTTACATGGCCTGGGTTGATCCATGGCAGGGCGAGGTCGACAGCTCCAGCCTGCTGGCAGCTGTTGCCGGCGCTGATATCCTGCCGGATATTTCGATTGGCCGGCTGCCGGTGAACGATATCAGCCAGCTCCAAGCCGTGATCAATAAGATCATCGCTTATGAAAGCTCCCCGGGCGCGCCCTGGCAGCAGCGCATGCTGTTCGCGGCCGATAACCCGGATCAGGCGGGAAATTTCTATAACTTCTCCGATTTGGTCATCTCGGAGTTTACCCCACCTGATTTTTCGATGGATCGCATCTATCTTGGGTTAGCCCCCATTACTTCCGGTAAAATTGCTGCTTTAACTATCACCTCGACTCTAAACATGACCGGCACATTGTTCGCGAATTACATCGGGCATGCTTCTATTAATCGTTGGGCCGCTGAAGGGATGCTGATCACCAACGGGGACCCTGCCCGGATGAATTCACCGGTATACAACCACATCGTCACGCTAAACAATGCCAGCCGTTTGCCGGTTTTAGTCTCGATGGATTGTCTGGACGGCTACTGGAATTACGCAGTGGAGCAATGGACCTCGCTGGCCGAGGAGATGGTGCGCGCTTCCGATAAGGGTGCTGTGGCGGCCTACTCGCCAACCGGCCTGGGGGTGGCTTCCGGACATGACATCTTGCATCGAGCTTTTTACACCGCGATTTTTGAAGATGGATTACAGGTGTTAGGCCCGGCTGTCTCGGCCAGCAAAACTGCACTATACGCCACCGGACTCCATTATGACCTGATTGATACCTTCACCATTTTTGGCGACCCGGCCTTGCGTTTACTTACTACAGCTGCACCGGTCCATGCGGCCCAAACTGCGGCCTGGGCTAGTGATGCAGTTTACAACCTGCAAATCACAAATACGGACATTTATACCGGCACTCCGACTGCGGATATTTTCACCCTGTCTGCCCAAGGAAACAGCTGGCCGGTCGGCTTCTCACAGAATAACCTGTCACTGCTGCCGGGAGAGACTGCCAATCTAACGGTCACGGTCAGCTTACCGGTCTCTCCCCCACCGATCACGACAGACTACGTTGCGATCAATATCGCCTCGAACCGGCTTGGCGCCAGCATTGCTACTTCCACCCTGGTGACAACCGGAACTGGTGGGCCATGAGATGAGCGATCAAGCGGATGAAGCCTACCGCCGGCTTGCGCTGGAGATGGTCGGCGGGAATTCGGGTATGGGTCCCATCAGATTAAAGATCATCAGCGGCAGTATGGCGCCCATGCTGCGACCTGGCGATATTGTAAAGGTAAGACCGTTGAAACCCAAAGAGAGCCTGCAAAGAGGTGATATTATTGTGTTTCAGCAGTCTGATGCGAATGACCCTGATCTTCCGCTGACACATCGCCTGATTGGGCGTTCCTCCGCCGGCTGGTTAACCAAGGGCGACTCGCGACTGCTGCCAGACGCTTTGATGCTGCCCCAGGCAATATTGGGTAAAGTCATTGCCTACCAGCGTGGGCAGCGCTGGGTTGATTTGGAAACTCCAGTCTGGCGATACTTAAACAGGACGCTGGGCTGGATTCACTTTTGGATTGGGCTGTGGATGTCCTGGGCCAATCGCGCTCGTAAACTGTTGGGTCAACGCTAAGGTGATAAAAGTTATCTGGAGGTTCAATGACCACCATCCATCTGGATAGCATCCCTGTTATGCATCCTGCCGTCGTCGGCCGGATCATTGATGAGGAGGCTGTGCTTGTTCTACCAGAACAAGGGCAGGTTAAGGTGTTGAATCCGGTGGGCGCCCGTATCTGGACGATGATCGATGGCGTTCGCAGCGTTCGAGAGATCGCAGCTTTGATCGGCCAGGAATACGCGGTGGACCCACGCCAGGCTGAAGATGACATCATCCAATTTATCCGCGATCTCGAGCAGCGCAAGGTGCTCAGGATTTTTGGCTCCTGACTTAGGATCCAGGAAAGTAGACGAATGCACTCAACCCGGAGCTCCGCTGGCCGTAAATTCAACTGGCTTGTGATTTGTTTGCCGCTGGTCCTGATCCTGTTCCTGCTCTCTGGCCCGGCAGATAAAGCCCGCGCCGCGGTTACCCTGATTTCTTTTACAGCCACGGGGTTGGACGGCTTCATCCTGGTGGAGTGGGAGACTGCCACCGAGATTGACAATGCCGGCTTCTTTATTCAAGCCAGCGATCAAGAAGCGGGTACCTACACCCGGATTGGGGAGTTTATATTTTCAGATGCGTTTGGTTTGACTGGTGCATATTACGTTTACGAAGATGAAGATGTCATTCCGGGGGTCAGAAAGTGGTACAAACTGGAGTCCGTAGCGAACGATCAAACTTCAGAACTCTCATCACCAACTTCGGCTGTTGCGAGTCAGTCATCTACGACAATCCCCGGCACGCCAACGCCGACGCCGACGGCGACTGCCTCGCCTACAGCGACAGACAGCTCCACCAGTGTTTCGTCACCCACCTGGACTTCGACGGCAACTATCGGCGGGGCTTATCCCGGCCCGGCAACAGCCACTCCACCCTATCCCGGGATACCCACCACAGTTTCACCCTATCTCGGCGTGCCTACCACAGTTGTACCCTTCCAAGGATTTACCTCTACACCGGGCGGACCGCTGAACCCGGTCTCTACCCCTGATATTGGACAGGGATTGGCAGGCACAGTTTTACCCCAAGAGAGTCAGTTGGCGATCCCTGATGCCAGTCTTGCGGGCACCCTGGTGCCTCTGCCAGAGATTACAATCCAGTTTCTTAATGGTACTCCCGGAACCCAGGAATTGAACGTGCTGGCAGATCCGAGTTTGGCAGATGATTCGCAAGCTGGAGGTTCACCTGGCTGGTCACGCTATGGAACCCTAAGTTTTATCATGTTGATCTGGGCTCTTTTGGGTGGCTGGTTCTGGTTGACATTCCGGAAAATAGATTAATCACTGCATGATTGCCCTTCGTCGAACTTTGCTGGTTCCCCTTTTACTTACGCTTATATTTGGATTTGTGGGCTGTTCGCCCATCCAACCGCCTGGCCCGGATAGTTCAGCTTTGCCAGCACCGGTTACCTCGGTGGATGGCGAGCCGATCGTGCTAAAAGTGATCGTCCGGGAGCCCGGGATCTATGTGATGGATGCCCAGGAGCTCAAGCGGGCTGGTATTGATCTGGCAGCTTTCGAAAGCAGGCCGATCCGTTTATTTTGGAGAGGCATTTCAGTACCAGTTTGGGTAGATAACGCTGTCGAGCGGCTGCGATTCTACGCCCAGGCCAGCCAAAGCATCTACAGTGCAGAAAATATCTACTTGCTCGTGCAAGGCGACGAGAACGCTGACCCAGATTCTGCCTTCTGGCGAACTCAAGGAACCCTTCCGGATCAAACTGAAACACTCCCACCTGCCCAGAACCTGGTAAGCGCAGATGCTTTAGCGACTGGTTTGGTTTCTGTATCTACCCGCCTGGAAGAAAATCTTCAGTATTACCCCCAGGTTGAAGCCGGCGATCACTGGCTGTGGGTATCTCTGCCGGCGCCTAAAACACACGAATTCGAGCTGTCCTTAGCGGATGTAGACCAGGCCCCTGGCGCAATCCGGATTTCTGTTTGGGCCAGAACCGAAGGCCCAGGCGCGGTGGATCATCATTTGAAAATATCGATCAATGGCAGTCAGGTGGCTGATCACACCTGGGATGGCAGAGGACGGCATGAAATCGTAGCCCCGGTTCCGGCAGGCACCTGGAAACGGAACACCAATACAATTGAGGTGCAGGCCCCGGGCGATACCGGTAATCCGGCTGACGTGGTCGTTATCGATTGGATTGATGTTGTCACGGCTCAACGATTCTTGCCTGAAAACGACCTGTTATTTTACATCAGTACTGGCAGGTCCCAGCCGCTGGATGGGTTTAATTCACCTATTGAGGGTTACGACGTATCGGAGCCCCTCAAACCGGAAAGGCTGGACCGCGCCCTGGTCGCAGGCAATACATTTACGGGCCGGGCCGGGCATGCTTACTGGCTGGCAGGCGTTGATGGTGGCCTTACGCCAGATGCGATCGCCCCTGTGAGTACCAGCCCAAGCTTGCGGGCGGCCGACCCCGGTGCCGAATATATCGCCATCGGGCCTCCAGATCTGTTGGCTCCATTACAGCCATTATTGGATTTTCGAAGCCAAACCGGGTTGACAGTCATGGCAGTTCCTCTGCAGGCTGTTTATGACCAGTTCAACGGCGGTCTGCCGGAGCCCGAAGCTATCCGTTCTTTTTTGCGCTTTGCCAGCCAGTCCTGGCAGATTAAGCCCCGTTATTTACTGCTGGTCGGGGACGGAACCTACGATCCTTTAGGTTATCAAGCCCCGCCCGAAGCGAACCGGCTGCCGGTTTTCCTGATCAATACGGTTTATGGGGGCGAGACTGGCAGTGATGTATTATTTGCCCAGTTGGATGACGATCGAGCGCCTGACCTGGCAGTGGGCAGGGTCCCCGCTCAAACCCCGGAGCAGGTGGCAGCCTTGGTTGAGAAAACCCTGGCATATGAGCAGCAGCCTGCCGGAACGGACTGGAAATCGCGCGTGCTGGCAGTTGCTGATGGACAGGAAGAAACCTTTCGATCCGATGCCCAGCGGTTTCTGGCGATTTTCCCGGATGATGTGGCAGTAGAACTAATGGCTCCTGCCGCAGGGGATACTTCCGTGAATCAGGAGATTGTCAGCCGATTGAATCAGGGCGATGGTTTGATCGCCTATTTTGGGCATGGCAGCATCAACATGTGGGGCAGAGATCGGCTGTTCTCCACTGAGGACGTGCCACGGTTGCAAAACAAAGACCGCTATCCAATCATGATCAATATGACCTGCCTGACCGGGCTGTTTACACATCCGAAAGAGACTTCCCTGGCTGAGGCAGTGCTCTGGCAGCCATTGGCTGGCGCAGTAGCCGTGCTGGCTCCGACCAGCCTGACCCTGCCGACTGAGCAGGGATTTTTGAGCCAGGCTTTGATTGAGGCTCTTTTAGATCAACCGGACGTCACCCTGGGGGAGGCGCTGCTCTATGCTCGCCGGCAGATATCGTTAGAAAATACCGGGTCAATGGATGTCATGGAAACGTTCTTACTGTTTGGCGATCCGGCATTGAGAGTGGCTTTGGATTAAACCCGGGTCGCCCAGCTCATTTAATAGAACTGAGAATCCGATCAAAATGTATTTGGGATTTGTAGCTTTGGGGGCTAATAATGAGTCAGGCTGCCATCGATCCTGGCCTGGCGCACCGCCAGGCGAAAGATAAATAGGCTGGCGGGCAGCAGAAGCACACAAAAAGCTGTCAGCGCCAGAATCTGTGGCATTAATTGCCCGATCGTGGCGCCATTCAACAAGGCCTGCCGCAGAGCTTCCAGCGCGTAGGTGATGGGCAGCAGTTTGGCAAGGGTTTGTAACCCTCCGGGTAAAACAGCTACCGGATAATAAACTCCACCCAGGAAGCTGGAAGCCGCACTGAAGAGCCAAGCAATCGGATCTCCCCGTTTTAAAACCATAATAAAGCTGGCTGCTATGATCCCCAGACTGCTGAATACGATCACGGTCAGCAGCAAGATCAACCCAACGCTAGCGAGATTGGCCTGCATAAAATCGACCCTCAGGAAAACTGCTCCCACCCCCAGGTAAACGAAGACTCGCAAAGTTGTCATCCAGTAGTCCCACAAAGCCGCCGATAAAATGATCATTGGCAGGCGGGTGGGCGTTGCGAGCATGGCTTCCAGGGTGCCGGTAGTTTGGGCCTGGCGGATGCTGTTTGAAAAACTGGAAAGACCAACGCCAAAATAACCGGAGAAGGCAATTCCAATCAACACAAATGAGAAATAATCTCCGCCATAATCTGCCAGGAACGGGCTGGCCGCCGCTCCAAGCAGGTTCGCGATGAAGTAGAACACCCCGACCATGAAAAATACATTGAAGAATTGGAAAAAGAAAGCGAAGCGGTAGCTGAGCTCGTTTTGAAAATCGCGTTTCAGAAATGCCAATATGACGGGCAGAAAAGGAATATCCGATGGCCGTGAAGCAGTTAATTCAGTGCTTCGGTTGGATTGGTTTGATGGTTGTACCGTCGTTGGGTTACTATCATCCCGATCAGTTTCTAATAGCTGTGAGAAAATGTGGTCGAGAGAGGCCGGTTGCGGCTGGATGGATTGGATCGGTATCGCTCGCCGGCGCAGCCAATCAATTGCCTGGTTGATATCCGTTGACTGGCTTTCGGCTGGCAGATGGATGGCAGTCAGCGGCTGATTATCCGACCATTCCAATTGGGCTTCGGGAAATCCTTTAGCCAGCTCCGCCGCCTGATCTGGCTGCAGTCCGCTGACAGATAAGATCATCTGCCCGCTCAGGTTCAATCTCTGGCGCAGTTCTGAGACTTTGCCGGACGCCAGGATTTGACCGCGATCCATTATGGCAATTCGGCTGCAGAGTTGTTGGGCTTCGATCAGGTTATGGGTGGTTAAGAACACCGTGATGCCTAACCGCTCGTGCAGTTCGAAGTGGATGAGCTCGTGCAGCCGGGCCGCCGCGATTGGATCCAGGCCCTTGCTGGGCTCATCCAGAAAGAGCAGGCGCGGCTGGTTGAGCAGAGCCCGGGCGATTGTCAAACGCTGCCGCATCCCAGACGAGTAAGTCTGAAAGCGGCGGTCGGCGAATTCCATGAGCTGGACTTGATCCAGGACAGACTCGACTCGTTCGCTTTTCAGTTTGCCTGCTAATCCGAACAGGCTGGCGAAAAAGTCGAGATTTTGTCTGCCGGTCAGCCGCCAGTAGAAACTGCGCTCGTCGCTGGCAGCCAGGCCAATCGATTGCTTAAGTTGATTTTCCTGTTGGAGTGAAAAACCGTTCACTAAGGCCGAACCCGAACTCGGTAAGATCAGCGTACAGAGCAGCTTGATGAGCGTGGTTTTGCCGGCCCCATTGGGTCCCAGTAAACCAAATACTTCACCCTCACGGACAGCCAAACTGACCCGGTTGACAGCCGGTAGTTGGGCGCTCGAGCGCTTGATAATCTGACGCCAGCCGGTTGAAGCAGGAAAGATCTTGGTTAATGCTTGCGTTTGTATGGCCCAGTCCAAAAAATGTCTCCCATGGATGCTCCGGTGACGTGGTTATCCAGCCTGGCCACTTCAGGAGAAACTGGCGAAATTGGATGGATTCAGGGTAATGATCCCGGCAATACTCAATTTAGCCCTGTCTGCTGCCCGGAGGGTTTCTTGAACGGCTTGGTAGTACCTATCGTCGAAATTTACTGAGCCGGCAACTCGCCGGATAATTTCAAGATATTTTCGGCAGCCCGTTTGCCCAGGTGGAAGCGGATCACCCGCCGTCCGGCATCGATCAATGCCTGCCGGTCGCCAAGGGCTTGGGCCAGGGCAAGAACGCCAAAACTAAGCACGGAATCATTTTTACCGGCTTCGAGTGGGATGCTTATTTCCTCTAGCGGGTCAGAAGTGAACTGGACAAATAGCCCATGCCCGCCATCTCCCTTATGAAGCTGGCCGGTAGAGTGCAGGAAGCGCGGCCCATACCCGTTGGTGGTTGCCAGTTGGTAACGTTGCAGGAGTTGGCCGCGCAAATGCTTGAGCGCTTCAGTAGTTGCCTGGCTGGGAGGAATAAAAGCCTGCAGGCTGATGTACTCGCCCGGTTTGCCTTGTTCCAGAAAAGCCTGCAAGGCTCCGGCGGCAGTGCTGGCGCCTGCATCCCCAAACACCTGGATATCACCATCCACCAGAGAGGGAGCCTCCCTGGGCAGCTCTCCGCTTTCGCTAAATGCAGCTACCATCTTGCGGGCGGCTTTTTTAGCGCTCTCGACGTTTGGCTGGTCGAACGGTTGGATCCCCAGTCGGTATCCGGCTACCGCGGTTGCCAGCTCCCACAGGAAAAACTGGCCGCCCAGATCATAACGATCTCCCAATTCGATGGGCACAACTGGGTGCCCCAGCCCCTCAAGAGCTTCCAGTCGGTATGCTTCAGGGCTTTTACCCATCCGGACGAATATCCGGTCGTGGCCGTATATACCCGGTTCTCCGGGCGGCTCGGCGACCACGGGCAGGATGCCCTGGCCTTCTTTGCCGGTGCTTTCTGCGATGAGCTGCTCAACCCAATCGCCGAAGCTGGCGATGCCTGGCTCAAGCACCAGGGTCAACTTATCGCGACCGAGTTTAGCATACTCCCCCAGGATGGCACCGAGTAAGGCAGCCGGGTTTTCCGCCGCTGCAACCTGGGGTCCGCAAGCTTTGGCCATCGCTGCGGCTCGATCCAGAAGCTGGGGCAAATCTACACCGCTCAAGGCAGCAGGCACCAACCCAAAATAAGACAAGACCGAATAACGGCCACCAATATTCGGATTATTTTCAAATACTGCCCGGAAATGATATTTTTCGGCCAATTTTATGAGTTTACTGCCTGGATCAGTGATTGCGATGAAGTGTTCCCCGGCTTTTTGGCTGCCCAGTGAATCGGCTACCTGATTGTAGAAAAAGCGGAAGAACGATAAGGTCTCCTCGGTGGTGCCGGATTTTGTGGAAACTATAAACAGGGTGCGGGCGAGATCCAGAGCTTGTAAATGGTCCAGGACAGCCTGCGGGGTGGTGCTATCGATGACGGACAGGTCGAGAAAGCCTGTCTGCTGGCCAAAAATGAGGCTGAAAAGTTCGGGTGCCAAACTTGACCCGCCCATACCCATCAGCAAGCCTTGCGTATAGCCATCTCTTTGAACACCGCTAACAAACCTTTCAATAGTCGGTAATGCGGAACGCATTTCCTGCAGGATATCCATCCAGCCCAGGCGGTTGGTGATCTCCTCCGGATTCGGCTTCCAGACTGTATGGTCATGGACCCAAATGCGGGGCATAATTTGGTGGTGTTCCATTTCTTGCAGTGCCTGCGCGATGGTCTTTTCTTTTTTAAAGCGCCCCAGATTGGCTGCTAAGAATGTTGGGTTGGCCATAATTCGCCGGCGCTTGGCATCGATCGTTTTAAGTAGTGATTCAAACGAGTTCGCAAAGGACAATACACCTTCTGCCTCCAGCTCATCGGTGATCTGACGCATCGAAATGCCGAGGTTTGCCAGGGTTTTTAAAGCCTGTTGGGCGGCCTCCAGCCCGTCTTCAATTGAAAGACGAACCGAGCCATGGTCCTCAAAATCTTCCAGGGTCGCCTGGGGGAGGGTGTTGATCGTATCTCTGGCAATCAGTTCCTGAACGTATAGGATATCCGAATAGGCTGGATTCTTGGTGCTGGTTGAGGCCCACAGGGGTCGCTGAATGCGAGCCCCTTTACTTCGAAGGTGGTTGAATCGCGAGCTGGAGAAGACTTCTTTAAATTGTTGGTAAGCCAACTTGCTGTTGGCGACTGCGATTTGCCCGCGCAGCTCAGCAGCCTGATCTGCCTGGGGGGCTTCTTTCACCATCATCTCTTCAAGGCGCTCATCTACTTTGGTGTCCACGCGTGAAACAAAAAACGAAGCCACTGAGGCGATCTGATCAACAGCCAATCCATCCTGGAGCCGCTGCTCAAGTCCACTGAGATAAGCATCCATGACCGCTGCGTAACGGGCAAGTGAAAATATCAGGGTCACGTTGACGTTGATGCCGGCTGAGATTGCCTGGCGGATGGCGGGCAAGCCTTCTTCCGTGGCAGGGATTTTAATCATCAAGTTTGGGCGGTTGACCAATTCCCACAACCTTTGAGCTTCTTCAACCGTACCCTGGGTATCACGGGCCAGGGTCGGAGCGACTTCGAGGCTGACGAAACCATCCTGACCTTGATTGGCGTCATAGACAGGGCGCAGCAAGTCGGCCGCTGTTTGAATATCTTCAACGGTCAAGGCGGTATAGATCTCGGCGGTTGATTTGCCTGCCAATACCAGCGACTCCATCGCACGGTCATAATCGCTGCTTCCGGCGATCGCTTTATCAAAGATAGTTGGGTTGCTGGTCATTCCACGCAAACCACGGTCAATCAGCGACTGCAGCGAGCCATCTTCTAAGAAAGAGCGGCGAATATAATCAAGCCATATCGCCTGACCTAAGGCGGATAATTGTTGCATTTTACTCATAACTGACTCCTAATAAGGGACGAAGTACGCCAGGATCACATCGGTAAGCTGGCTGAGCTGGGTCGTTTGGATTGGGCCAGAACCGGGTGCTACCCAACTTCGGTAATCGTCAGAACTCCATAATAGATTCAAACTGAAATAGCAACCTGGCTGATCGCCTTGGACGCATCGGAAATTAGAAAGAGAATGACGTCCGCAATAGATTCTGGAGGTGTCCAGTTGCTAACATCAGCATCTGGCATCTGCTCTCGAAGTTCAGGAGTGTCGATGGTACCTGGGAGCAGGCTGTATACTCGCACGCCATTCTTTTTTAAGCCAGCAGCCAGGCTCTCAGTTAATCTAAGGCCGGCAGCTTTGGCTGCGCTGTAGGCGCCATTGCGGCTGCTGGCTTTCAACGCCGATTGGGCTCCAATGTTCACTATTACACCAGATTCCTGGTTTGCCATAATCGGGGCTACAGCATGAGCGGCTGCCAGGACTGTATGAACGTGCTGTTTGAACATTCGCGCCAGCACAACTTCTTCCGTATCCTGGACATACATTCCTCCAGCGTAGCCGCCGACCGTGGCGACAAATGCGTCGACGCGGCCAAAATGAGTGTTTGTGCGGTTCACAGCCGTCTGCATGGCTACCAGGCTGGCAGCATCTATGTTTTCGATCATGAGAAACTGGGGGGTTTGCTCCATCTCTGGGTAGAGCTTGCTCAGCCGCCCGGATTTGTAATCCAATAAGCTCAAATTGGCTCCGGTGGTGGCTAATGCCCTGGTGACGGCCTGTCCGAGTGGTCCTGCAGCGCCGGTCACTACGACTGTTTTATCACTGAAATTATACATACATTCTCCGTCTGGCCCCACTAACACATCTACTTCGACAAAACCTCATTATAAGTTTACCTTAAAGTTAGCCGCTGCCCCAGTGATTGTTAACAAAAAATGTGCAGCCGAACATGTAGCACGAACTGCACATCGAAAGCCAAACTCTTTTCGATCAGTCCGGCTTCAACCTGTCGAAATACTCGGTTGGATTGCTCTGAGGCTCGCCCTCCGTCTCCACCACTTCTAAGGTTACATTGCGAGCAGCTGGCTCATCCAAAGCCGCAATGCAGAGCCGGGCAACATCCGCACGGGTGACCATCCCTGTGATCTTATCCCCTTGTCCGATGAGCAGGCGCTTGATGCCACCTGGACTGTCGGTCAGCCCGCCAGGGCGGATGATTGTATAAGCTAGCCCGCTGTCTCGAAGCGTGTGCTCACCCTTCAATTTCCAATCCAGCACACGTCCGAATCGATTGAGGGGATGATCGGGTTTAGTGACGGCAATCGAAGAAACCAGTACGAAATGCTTGACATCAGCCTGCTGCGCAGCTTGCACCAGATTCGATACACCGATGTAATCAACCCATTCCGGGCTGTTATCTGTGCCGGGTGAGCGGCTGCCAGTGGAGCAGATGATTGCGTCAACATTTTCCACCACAGTCCGCAAACTTTCCGGATTGCGGGTGTCGCCAACTATCACTTCGGGTGCGGTTCCAAACATTTGAGCGGCGCGATTTTCATCCCGAACCAGCAAACAGATTTTTTCACCTCGATCCAATAGCTGGCGAACGATTTGCGTCCCCAGTCCACCTGTTGCACCGGCAACCAGCAGCCTGCGTCTCATGCTGGTGTCGCCCCACTCAATTCCCGATAATCCTGATTAATCTGATCGAGTATGCTCAGCAGTTCTTCATTCGACGGAATATCCGCCATTGAATGGCCGTAATGCCCAAAGCGAGCGATCCCATCCATATCGACCACCACCTGGGCAGGCATACGTCCCAATTTAAATAGATTAATTTCTTGCCCGTAGCGTTTCAATACACTATTCTTGGGGTCTGGTAAACCAACAAACGGCAGGTTGTTCCTGGAAAAGTATTTTTGGAAGGCATTTGCATTTTCCGGGCCGACCACTACCAATAGGGCATCTCGATCTATAAATTCCTGATAGTCCTGGCGCAACTGCGCCATATGCGCTTGGCAGAATGGTCAGGTAAAACCACGATTGAAAATGAGAACGACGTTTTGTTGTCCTCTAGAATCTGAGAGTTCGATAGGTTTGCCCTTGATAATCGGTCAATTGAAAATCAGGTGCAGTTTTATTGATAGCAACTTTTGACATATTTACTTCCTCTTGTTGTGATGAATGATTCGATGGTTCTCATTAATTTGCAAATTACTGTAATTTTGTCCAGCTAATCTTTTGGGAATCTGTCCGTTAGGAAAGTCTCCATCGCTTGCAGCACCGGAACGGGGCATTCCTCGTGAGGTACATGTCCACATTCTGGGATCACGACCAGTTCAGCATTCGGGAGCTCGGACGCCAACCGCAGGCTGTCTGCAGTCGGGACAATCCTGTCATCATCTCCTGTGATCACCAGAATAGGGAGAGTAAGCTCTTGTAATCTTGACGGTAGATCCTCGCCACCTGAGGCGCGGGTCAGCTCCCAAAGGGCTCTATCCCAGTTTTCCGCCTGGAGAGGCTTGGTATAACCTGCCCAGACTTCGTCGGTTATCTTGGATGGGTCATGCCAGGCAGACCGTGCGAAGTCGATGCCCCAATCCTGAATGCGGCGGGCAATTAATGGGCCGATGTGGTCCATCTGAGGCGTTTGCAGCAGCGGCCGAACAAACCCTGGGGCTCCGCCGCCAGTGTAAACTGCCGGATCAATCAAGATCAGCGCATGCACGCGTTCGGGGTACTTAAGCGCAGACAGGACCGAGATTGTTCCACCGGCCGAATTGCCAACTAGAACGGCTTTTTGAATTGAAAACTGATTCATCAACTGGATTGTCAGATCGGCTTGTGCTTCGGCTGTGTATGGATTTATGCCTGCCCATTCCAGTGGTCGTTCGGTCAAGCCGAAAGCAGGGCGATCAAACGCAACGACCAGTCTGCCTGCAGACAGATCGGGTTGTACACCTTGCCAGGAAAACAAGCTGGCGCCAAAGCCATGCAGCAGGATTAAGGCCGGCTCACCTTGCCCTGAACTTTTATAATGAACCAGGAGGCCGTTAAGCTCGGTAAACTGGCTGTCCGGGTCTGCCAGTTCTTCTGCGGGGACGGTACCCTCCAGTGGCGGTACAGGAATTAGAAACGGCCCAATCAGCAGCACGCCTATGATGACCACCAGGCTGATTAGCAGCACTTTCAGGACCTTTTTCATTGAGCGGCTCCGTTCAGGCTCGGAAGAGCGCGTCCCAGCGAATCCATTCTAACCAGACCCATTTCCAGTAGCGATGCGGATAAGATTTTGAACGGTGGCAGTTAAGATCTGCACTTGCTGTTCTTGCCGGCTGATCGTTGCTGGGTTGTCCCCAGGTTGGCTGCCATACCATCCGAACTGGCCATGATTACCGCCTTCAACGGTCACCCAGTGTGTATCTGCGGGGAGCTGGGAGGCTGCCCCGAATACTTCAGTGGGGGACGCCATACCATCGGACGTACCCAAAATGGAAGTGACCACCAGGTTCTGATCCGAGAGATCAATTCCCTCTGCAGGATAGGAAGCCAACAAGATCAAACCTTGGATACTCCCATCATGGCTGTCAATATAACTGGCTGCCATTGCACCGCCCAGGGAATGCCCCGCCATCGCCCAGTGCTCGATCTGGGGATAGGCCGCAAGCACGCTATCGGCCTGGTTGATGCCAAAAACAGCCAGATTTAAGGGCATTGGCACGATCACCGCCAGATAACCGTTCTCAGCCAGGGCGCGCATTCCTGGGGCATAAGATCGAGGATCCACCCGGCCGCCAGGGTAGTAGATCAATCCGATTGTCGGTTCTGTTCCCACAGGTTCAAAAACCAGCCATCGATCGTCGCTGACTTGAACTATCGGATCGCTGTGCAGGGCATCGATCGCTTCCGGCATAGGTCCAAGCGGGTTGCTGGCCCACACTACAAAGCCGCCAAAAAATAAGCTCAATGCTAAGAGCAGAGCCAGAAGTAAGCTTAGAATCTGTTTGGTTTTAGAAGTCAGTTGGTTCTTTCTAATCATAAATCCTTATTGCCCGCCCCAAAAATGCTGATTCAAGAATGGCTCTCCAATATTGACGGATATAGTATTCCTTAGACGCGTTAAACTATACCATTATGTTCATGTATTGTCAAGGTATTGCATAGATTAAATTGAGTGGACTGGTCCGATTATCAGGGGTTGTGGCTGTCCAGGATTGGATGGTAGATCTCCAGTCCATCCAGCCCGGAATCTAAGAATGAAAGCAGATCATTTTCTGTCAGCAGGTCATATCCGTCACAACGAACACCAACTGGATGCGCCAGGACGGCGACGCCCCCGCGGCATGCGCGGCCTGAATTGCATCCTGAGCTGTAAATTGGCTGGTTCTTACCCTCGGCCAGAACCGGGCAAAAAGCTCAAAGGCTGAGTTCCAATCTGAGGCGTGACCCCGCCGGCAGAGCGCCTTGATCAATTGGCTGGCCCCCGGATAATGCGGGTTTTCAACACTGACATCAAAAATACTGATTGGATATCCAGCCGCGCGCATCAATTCACAGCAGGCAGAAATCCTTTGGCGCAGATCTGCCATCAATTCATCACATAGTACTTGCAAGCCATTGTCTTGCGGATTGATAAAATATGCCAAAATGTCGATGTCCTGCCCAAGGCTGGCGGCTAGACCTGGGGCCTGGCAGCTATCCCAGCGGGCTGTAAATTCAATTCCAGGCCGACCTGTGAAGCGATGAATTGCGCCTCTTGCCAACCATTCATCTTGTCATGATCGGTAATCGAGATTGCTTAACCCAATCTCGGCTGCATGGCGGATGATCTCAGCCGGGGAAGCCTGCCCGTCAGAATAGTGACTATGCAAGTGCAGGTCAATGCTTGAATTTGGCATTTAGAATTCTCCACCCATTGAACCTGAATATCCTGTCAGCTCAACATAACCGCTGCCGCTTACTGGCAGGCCCCGGATGCTGCCACTGATTTGAACTGCGCCCTCCCAGTAAGCGTAGGAGACATTTAATTCCTGATCAGCCAGGTAGGGTGTCAGATTCAACTCAAGGTCCGCATCTGAGATCTTAATCGACCAGCTCGATGGGTAGGTTGCGCCTGAATGGGGGCTTTGCCAGAAATCCAGCACTTCAATAAGAATTTGCTCTTTGTTGAGACTTTGCGTCCTTCCATCCGGGTAGATGATTGTGCCGCTCGAATAAGGATCGATGCTGCCATCTTCCCGCCGAATTTGGAACACCATTAACTCATTGAATTCCGCAGGTTCACTGGCATCGTTTGCTTGAAATTGAACTGCAAACCAATCCCAGCCAATTTGTTGGGCTTCCAATGCGCTGGTGCTGTATTCGTGGTCCATCCAGCTGAACCCTTCAACTTCGAATACCTGGCTGCCAGACTGGACCGTACCATTGGATTGCAGGCGGGTCTGGCTGAAATAATATGATGCCTGCCCTGGATCAGCCCCTTTTTTTGAATATCCTTGATCGCCTTGCAGCACAGGCCCTTTCAAGTCAACCAGATTCAGGTCGATTGCAAAGGGCAGACCATCCGGTCCTTCAGCCTGAGCCTGCAGCTGGTAGCTGTCCTGGCCTTGGGCGCGCACCTGCCAGTCCTCCAGCCAGACGTAGTATGGTTCGCTTTGAGCACCGGCTAATCCGGCTGCGCCTCGCGAGAGCCGTTCGACGGCCCGATATTTCTGACCGGCAACATCGGTGAGAGCAAAGTGAGCCATATATACCTGGCGAGTAGCCCAATCAGATGGTCGTTCGGCCATCCGTTCTGCAGGTAGCAGGGCCCTGCGGAAAAATGTCAATTGGTAGCCAAAGTGTTTACCGTCTTGAGTTTTCAGATTGCCGGTGTAATACCACCATTCGGTTTGGTATTCCGGATGGGGTCCAAAATCCTGGGGAAAGCGGAAGGGTTGAGGAGCAAGGGCCCGTTTGAACCCGCTGATATCCGAGCTGGGCTGGCTTTGGCGGCTGGTCATAAGGACACTGGCACGCAGCCCAGCTTGTTGCTGGTTGTAGACTCTGCCAACCAGGGCAATGCCTGTTAGGATGAGCAGGGTTGAGATGACGATAATTTTTGCTTTCATAGTCCGGTTATTCTGAGCGGAGCGCCTCAGATGTGAGCATGGCGCCCATTCGCTGGGCAGGGTAGATTCCAGCCAGGAGAGCCGCCACAACTGCTACAGCCAGGGCCTGGAGGAAGGGCTCCCAGTTGATTTGCATTTGCAAGGTCCAGCCAAAAGATCGCCGGTTGATAATATAAACCAGGATCAAAGCCAGAGCATAGCCAGTGGGCATTGAAAGCAGGCCCGCGACAGAACCCATCAGGCCTGTTTCAAGCATAATCAGCCCCCACAGCTGGCGCACTGTCAACCCGACTGCCCGCAGGATCCCAAGCTCTCTTTGCCGCTCCAGCTCCAGAGATAGCAAAGCGCTTAGCACCCCAATGAAGGCCACAATGGTCGCCAGCAGCTGCAAAGCGCCGGTGATAGCGAAGGTCCGATCGAAAACGACCAGAACTTCTTCGCGGAGGGCCTGATTTGGCCTTACAAGCAGCTTTTGGATCGGGCTAAGAGCCGATTGAAGCTCCTTTGCGACTGTTTCGGGATTTTGACCAGGTTCCAGCCGCAGGGCGATGGCAGTTAATTCTTGATCCTGCCAGTTTGCCCGATATACAGGCAAGGCCATCAGGATAGTTCCCTGGGTAGAAGCATAGTCATAATATATTCCGATGACAGGGAACTCTTTCAACCCCTGATCGGTAAATAGTGAAATCGAACCCTGTTGGCGAGCTAAATCGGTCCGGTTGGCGTACGGCTCGGAGATCAGAACGGCCCCGGCAAGCATGGCTTGCCACATCTGCTCGGCAGGTAAATCGGAGCTCAGGAAGATCCGCTCCTGGGCAACGCTAAAGTTATCCGTGGCTGCGACTTGCGCAAAACCTCCAGGGGAATCGACCTGGACTGCTCGCAGCACATCCGCCCGGGCAATGCCGGGCCAATTACGCACAGCCTCGATAACGCCGAGGTCCAGATCCGCAGAGGGTTGATTGGCGTTCAGGCTGGGAGCGGATATATAAATATCACCCTGCAGGGATTGGGCCAGCCAGATAACCACTGTATGCCTGAAACTGCTAACCATCAAACTGACCCCAATGGTGACAGAGACAGCGACCATTAAAGCCATCACGGCAATTGAGGTGCGGCTGAGCGAGCTGGTGACATCGCGAGGGGCCATTCGCCCCAAAGCGCCCCAGATCCATCCGAGCAGTGGAGTGGCCCAGCGCATGAGGGTTCCAGTTGCAATTGGCACTAATAACGCGAACCCAACGATGGTGGCAAACGTCCCGCTGAAACTCACCAGCAGAGAACGGGTAGGTATAAGCAGCGCAAGTAAACCAGCGGCCAACAGGCCGATCCCCACCAGTGCAGCCACCCGGATCGCCCGACGCGCCTTGGTTTCCAAACCAGAACGAGAAAGGGCTGCTCGCGGCGGTACGCTGGCAGCCTCCCAGGCAGGCGGGGCTGCCGTCAGTAACGTTGCCAATATCCCCAGTAAGCTGCCTTTGACCAGGCTGGCAGGCAGTATTTGCACACCTTGAACGGATACCACGAAGAATAGGTCGTTGATGGTCTGGGTAACCATGCGAACAGCGCCCTGCCCGAGGAAAATTCCCAGTCCCAGCCCAATTACAGATCCCAGCACGCCGACGACCAGGGCTTCGATGATCACCAGTCCAAATACTTCGCGGCGAGTCACGCCCAGGCAGCGCAGCGTTCCAAATAGTGGCCGGCGCTGCACGACCGAAAATGTCATCGTGTTATAAATCAGGAACATGCCGACAACCAGCGCCAGCAGGCTGAGGGCCGTCAGATTGATCCGAAAAGCAGAGGTCATCTGCTCAACCGTACCGGTGCGCGCCTCAACCGGCCTCAGGCGCGCATCTTGTGGCAGAATTGTTTCAATGGCCTGGATTGATAGATCGAGCTCGCTGCTGGCCAATCCCCCCAGCGGATCGTTCTCGGGCAGGATCAGGTCAATCCAATCCAGTTTGCCAAGCTTGCCGGTCAATTCCTGCGCCGTTGAGATATCCGTCAGGAGAATGCTTTCAAGCGCTCTGCGGTTGATCCGATCCGTGTTGGGCGAGGTTTCCAATAAACCGGCCACGAAAACGGTTTGCGTGAACCCGCCAATTTCCAGATCAAGATGGCAGCCCATTTCAGATGCCTCGGGGTTAACCCGCTGGGTGGGGCAGGGCCCAATTCCGTAGCGATTGGCAAGATCCGCTGGCAGTAAGATGGCATCTGGTTGAGTTAGAAAAGTGGTCAGTTCACCCACCGGGGTGCTGAAACTGCCTGCTGGCGGCCGGCTGGTATTTGTGCCGATGCCTCCGCCTAAGAAATCTCGGAAAGGCGCCTCTGCGAAAGGATCGACACCCAGCAGTTGCAGGGGCACGTCTCCCAGCACCGGCGAGGATATATATTGACTGATGATCGGAGCAGCCGCCGAAATCAGTCCTGAGCGCCGCAAGCGGGTATAGACGGTTTCTTCCAGCCCTGAGGGACCGCCGGTAATTTGGTGGGTGGCTTTGCCTGCGACAGTGGCAGTGCTGAGGTCAAACGCCCGGCTGGCGCTGGCATTTGCCAGGTCTACGGCTACCACAACCGCCACACCAAGCGAGATGCCCAGCACCATCAAGATGCTTTGCCATGGATGGCGGATCAAGTAGCGCCAACCAATTCTTATTAGGGTTCTCTTAGCCATTTTGTTTAATTACCGTTAAAAACCCAATATAACCAGGTTCTGATATCGCCAGAATATTGCAGGTGATCAGCTCTTTGAGTTTTTTAGATCGCCCATATGCCCAAAGTCATTCGCAAGCCCCGAGCAGCATCGCTAAAGTTCTTTACGAAACACTCTGTGATTCTTGTAAGCCGTGCCGCCCAAATTTATCAGGTCGCTGCGCATATTGCCTGCAGTTTCTGCAACCTGGGTCAGGTCAGCGTCGGTAAAGTTGAACTCGCGAATCGTATTTTCCATCTCTGCGTACATTAAAGCATTCCCGCCCCGCCCCTGATACTCCGGGAGGATGCCAGCACCATTCATGGCAACCCATTTGGTTCGCCTCAGCTCTAGCAGGAGATCGAGAATCCCAAAGGGGAGTAAGCGGCCCTGGTTGCGCTGGATGGCAGCCGAAACATCTGGAAATCCGAACAGAAATCCAACGGCTTCATTTTCATGGGCGATCACCTTGATCAAGCGTGGATCGGCGATGGTAAGAATATTATCCACCACAAAATCGATCTCACGATCTGTCAGTGGGCAATACTCCCAATTATTGACAAAGGCTTTGTTATAAGCCTCCCCGATGCGCTTGGCCCATGCTAAGAGTTCGCGTTTGTTATTAAATCTCAGAACTTGCAGGGACCCACGCTCCTGAACTCGCTTGGCAATGCTGTGGACCCGCTCAGGTAAGCGAAATTTCTCTGCATTTAAGTGGCACGACACGAAATCAACTTCTTTCCCAAAACCGAGGCTCTCGATCAGCTCCTGGTAGTATGGGTAGTTGTAGTTCATCATGGTCATCATCTGGCGATGTTCAAAACCATCTATTAGGATGCCATATCCGTCTAAAGGGCCAAAACCTTTGGGGCCAACAACAGCATTCAATCCGCGTTCGCGAACCCACTGGAAAACTCGCTCGAAGAGGGCGTTGGCAGCCTCCTGGTCATTCTCACATTCAAAAAAATAAAATTGAGCCTGCTTTGTTCCATGATATTCATTGAAATGTCTGTTCTCCAACGCGGCTACCCGGCCGATATCCCGCCCATTGCGCTGAACAATAAAGAATTCAGCCTCCGAATGGTCATAAAATGGGTGTTTATCTGGGTTCAGTTGAGCTTTGATATCGACCAGGATCGGAGGCACCCACTGCTTCTGGCCCCGATAAAGACGAAAAGGAATCTCAATAAAGCGCCGAACCTGGCTTTTAGAACGGGTATTGATTTTTTCCACTGCAAGCATTGGTGCCTCCTGGCAGTTCAGCCGATAGTAAGAAAATGGGGTTATTGTCCTGATCAACAAGCTCTCATGCCATCTACGGTTTCAAGCCTGTGGCTCGCCGTCAAGTTTGCCCGCCCTTAGATACAAAATTCGATCGGCGTAGCTGGCTGCTTCCAGGCTGTGCGTAACCAATATCATGTTTTTTCCGGCTTGACGGGTGAGCCTGTCGAGCAGAGCCAGCACTTGTTTGCCGGTTTGCTCATCAAGGTTACCTGTGGGCTCGTCGGCTAACACCAGCAGTGGATCGTGGACCAGCGCTCTGGCAATGGCAACCCGCTGCTGTTCGCCGCCGGACAGCCGGTCTGGGAAGGTACTTGCCCGATCCAGCAAGCCTACGGCTTCTAACAGCGGTTCGGCTCTCTGGCGGGCAGCTTGGGATGAGACACCACCTAATTCAAGCGGCAGCACAACATTCTCAAGTACGGTCAGGGTCGCAATCAAATTAAAAAATTGAAAGATAAAGCCGATATTATGGCGGCGAAAAAGCGTTCGCTGGCGTTCATCCAGGGCGGTCAGATTCTGCCCATTCAGCCAGATGCCTCCCTGGTCTACCAGATCAATGCCGCTGATGAGATTGAGCAGGGTGCTTTTTCCACTTCCACTTCTGCCAAGAATCGCGACGAACTCCCCCGGCTCAAAATGTGCGCAGGCGTCTTTAAGGATCTGGCGTGACCGACCACCTTCCTGGTAGCTTTTGGTGATATTGTCTAAGCGTAAAAAATCGTCCATTATTTTGGTATTCGGATAATTTCAGGCCGGTAGATCTGATCAGAGATTGATAGTCTGCGGCAACCTCTTGTCTTCAACGCGCCTGCCCGTAGGCTGCCAGTGCTCGTTCTCGAGCCACGGCGTGATCGACCATCGGGGCGGGATAATCCTTGCCGATCCGACACGCTGCCTGGCGCTGCAACTCATCCGGCATCAGCCAGGGTTCGTTGATGAACTTGTCTGGTACATTGGCGAGCTCTGGCAGCCAGCGACGAATAAACTTGCCACTGGGATCGTGACGCTTGCCCTGGGAGGTGGGATTGAAGATTCTGAAGTAGGGTGCCGCGTCTGTCCCCGTGCCGGCGGTCCACTGCCAGCCGCCGTTATTGGCAGCAGGATCCCCATCCAATAAGTGCTGCATAAACCAGCGCTCGCCCCATCGCCAGTCGATTAATAAATCTTTGGTCAGGAACGAGGCAGTTATCATTCTGGCTCGATTGTGCATCCAGCCTGTTTGGAGAAGCTGGCGCATGGCGGCATCGACAACGGGATATCCGGTTTCCCCATTCTTCCAGGCATCGAACTGCCGTGGGTCATTTAGCCAGGGAATCGCCTGCATCCTGAAGTTGTCTTGCCTGACCTGGGGAAAATGATACAGGATATGAATGTAAAAATCCCGCCAGATGAGTTCATTGACCCAGGTTTCTGCTCCTTTACGATCTTCTGGATTGTCAGCAGACAGGAGAGTTTGTCTGGCAGCGGCAAGTGCCCGGCGGGCAGAGATCATCCCGAAGCGCAAGTATGGTGAAAGGCGGGAAGTACCGTCTATATCCAGCTGGTTGCGACCTTCTGAATAGTCAAATATTGGAGAACCCAGTCCCTGGGTAAAGACATTCAGCAACCACTCGGCTTGCTGCTCACCGGCCTCAAATGGCACAGTTTCCCCAAGATTTGGTTTTTCCGGGACAGGCAAGCTGGCAATTCCATCGGGCGTATTGAGACTTCCATGCTGGAATTCAACCGGTTTTAATGGAGCAGGCAATGCCTTCCAGACCTTGCTGAATGGCGTGAAAACAGTATAGGGTTCGCCGTTCGCCTTTAAAACACTTCCCGGGGGTTGAATTGCTGGGCTGCCGACCCATTCCACCGGTACTTCAGCCGAGACCAGCTGATCGCGGCTGACGGCGAAGGGAGAGTGATCTTGTTCAGCATAAATCCGTCTGGCGCCGCTCAATTGCATTAAGCGCCGCAGAACAGTGTGCGGCTCGCCCTCATCAAGAATAAGCCGCCCGCCGTGGCGTTCAAGGTCGGCACCCAGAGAACGCAGCCCGTTGAAAAGAAAAGCGATCCGTTGCGGTGAGGCATACGTGGACTGAAGCAGCCGCTGATCCAGAATAAATACTGGGACAATGCGCTGATTCGAATCCAGAGCTGCGTTTAGGGCCTGGTTATCCTGAATGCGTAGATCGCGGCGGATCCACCAGATCGCTGTTTGGGTCACAATTTACCTCGTTTCACTTGATGGATTAAAGGTAGCTTTTATATATACTGGATGTGGGGTCCCATTTTCCATGATTGATTGAGAATCAACCTTGTAGATTTTGGCTGGCTTCATCCAGGATGGCAACCTCGGCCTCCGTCAGGCGCCAGTTAAGCGCGCCTGCATTTTCCAGCACCTGGCCCTCGTTCTTTGCTCCAGGTATCGGGATCGCGCCTTTACAGATCACCCAGTTTAAGGCTACCTGGGCTGGGGTTTTGCCATCATGGTCTCGGCCGATATCCCTGATGATCTTGAGCAGCGGTTGTACTGTAGCCAGGTAGCTGCGATTGTATCGACGCCCACGCACGCCGGGGGGCGGGTTATCGGGAGTATATTTTCCGGTTAATATACCTTGAGCCAGAGGGCTATAGGCGATCAAAGTTATACCGAGCTCGTGACACGCTCTCAAAAGGCCAGTTGTTTCGATCTTGCGATTTAACAGGTGGTATTCAACCTGGTTAGAGGCCAGTTCGAGACCGCGTTTCATTAAAATCAGATCCGTCTGGCGCATCTGCTGTTCGTTGTAGTTGGAGACCCCAACCGATTTTGTTAATCCCAGTTCAAGCGCGTCTCCCAGTCCTTCGGCCCATTTTTCAACCGGAATAGGGAGAAATGGGAAATGGATTTGATAAAGATCGACGTAAGTGAGCCCCAGCCGTTTCAGGCTCTTCTTCAGCGCATTAATTAACGTTCCTTTCCACAGCCGCCATGGATAAGGTAAAAATTTTGTAGCGATGATAAGCGATTCGCGCAGGGCTAGGTTTTCTCCGTCTGTGGACTGGCGCTCCCGTATGAATGTCCCTAACAATCGCTCCGAGTGACCAAATCCGTATATCTCGGCTGTGTCAAAGAAATTGATCTCGCTGTTCAGGCTGGCATGAAAAGCGCTGCGGACTTCATTTTCCGCATAATCTTGTCCAAACCCCCAGACTCTCCGATCTCCCCAGGCCCAGGCGCCGGTACCCACCAGTGGGATCTCCAGATCGGTTTTTCCCAGTCGAATTGTGCTGTTTTCAGAGATATCGATGCCCATGCCGCTTAGCCTTCAGTAAGATGTCTTGTGATACGATCCTGACCAGGGTGCTGCTTCAATCGGTCCCATAGGGAGTAGTGATGGTCAAGGGATAGACCTGCACAAACCATCAATTAATTGGGCGCTCTCCCGGAGCTGGTCCATTTCCAGATCGCTTAATGGCGGATGAAGTGTGCTGAGAGACCCCTGTCCGCCAACCAGGTGGGGGAGTGAGATGGTTACATCACGGATACCAGCAATTTCCGGAGTAGGGGTACAGATGGTGAGTATGGCGCGCTGATCTTTTAATATGACTTCGACCAGCCGAGCGATGGCGCTGCCAACGCCATAATAGGTAGACCCCTTACCTTCGATAATATGATATGCAGCCTTGCGAACCTGTTCGTCAATCTCTTCCTGGTCTTCGCTGCACACATCGACGTTCTGGATCCGGCAGAATTCATCGAGGGGGATGCCGCCAATAGTTACCAGCGACCATGTCAGCACTTCAGAATCGCCATGTTCGCCAAGGACATAAGCGTGGATATGTTGTGGATCAACCCCCAGCTTGCGACCTAAAAGCGCCCGGAATCGAGCTGTATCCAGCGTCGTGCCTGTACCCAGGACCCGTCCAGACGGCACACCAAATTTCCGGGCGTAGCGAGCAGCCAGGTGGGTCATCACGTCGACAGGATTAGTCGCCACCAACAAAACGGCATCTGGGGCATAGGTCAGAATGCTTGGAATGACCTGCTGGAATACCTTTGCGTTACGGCCGAGCAGCTCGAGCCGCGACTCGCCTGGACGCTGGCTGACGCCAGCCGTGATCACAACAACCCGGGCACCTGTCAGAGAAGAATAATCCCCGGCGTGCACATGAACTGGATGAGCAAAGGGAACAGCATGGTAAATATCATCTGCTTCCGCCTGTGCCCGGGCTTGATTGAGATCGACTAATATAATTTCCCGACCAACTCCACGCATCACCATGGCAAAAGCCGCTGTTGATCCAACCAATCCGCTACCAATAATCCCAATTTTCATGGATTTAACCCTTCCTTCAGAATTAGTCGGGCGACCCGGAGACCACCCAATGCGACCGCTGCAGTTGATTGGCCTGGAAAAATGCTGTCGCCAACCATCCAGAGATCATCATCCAGCCGAGGCCCACGCTTGTTCAGCAGACTGGTTTGGGGGAAGCCGCCTACCCAGCCCCTGGCCCGGCGCGTAAATCGTTGGAACGTGACCGGTGTGCCAGGCAAGACCAGACGGGCATACTCTCGTAAATCGGGGATGGCTACTTCTGCTGCAGCCAATACCTGTTCAGTATAACGCGATTTTAATTCACTGTAGGCGGTTTTATCGTTCTTATATAGATCCCACCAGGGTGTCAGGTTGGTGTGAGTGCTGATTGTGAGGGCGCGCCGCCCTGCAGGAGCACGAACTTCATCCCAGGCGGGGCTGAGAGACAGAAATACCGAATTTCCTTCGCCGAGTGGTTCCTTGACGATCACCTGATGATGGAGAGGAAAATCAGTTGGGATCGAGCTGCCATCCAGTCCGATGTAAAGCATAAACGCTCCCCAACTATTTTCGGGTTGGGACCGGAGGTGCTTTAAAGATAAGGGGAGTGGATCAGAAAGTAAATGTACAATGTTCCATGGAGGCAGGTTGGCGATTACCAGGTCGGCCACAAAACAGCCGCCCCGCTTAGTGTGCACCTCCGCTGGACCACCCGGTCTTCGGATAATTGCGGTTACTTCCTGGCGGTAAAGAACCTTGCCGCCCTGCTGCTGGACAGCATCGGTCAGTTGTTTAGCTATCGTTCCAATCCCCCCTACCATATGGACAACTCCACGGCGAGGCAGATCCAGTGCTGAAGCGGCGTAAAGCGCATTTGCATCTCGGCTGGTTGTTTGAGCTGAGATCAACAGCTGCCCATCAATAAACTGCCTCAAACGTTTTGGGGCCTGCTGCAAATGATGCGCGGCTGGACGAAATGCATCTGCCACCAATCCTGGGCTCAGCCGCTGTAATGGAGCTTCCGCCACCCAGCGCAGCCCGGTTTCGATCAGCTGGCCCAATTGGGATGCGGTCTGAGGCGGCCAGGGCGGTAATTTTAGGGCCAGATCCCAGAGAGCATCTGCCCGTTTTTCTTGCCACTCAAAAAAAGAATCGCTGCCTGTCCCAAAAGCCAATCTCCGCTGCTGCCAACGTTCTTGATCATTCAATAACTGGACCCTGGTCCCATCCGGCAAGTGTACAACCATTGCCAGGTTCTCCGGATGAGCCTGCCAGGATTGGATACCAGCTGATTTTGCCACCTGATCCATTGGCCCGCCAGGGTAGAATCCGCCCGCCAGAGTGGCGCCGGCATCGAACCTGTAACCCTGATGGTAGAACGTTCCAGCGCAGCCTCCAGGGTATATATGGGCTTCGAGTACAGTTACATCTATGCCGGCTTTTGCCAGATGTGCCGCTGCGGTTAGTCCGCCAATCCCGGCGCCGATGATGATCGCTCGTTGTGCAGGTTTGGAATTAGTCTTGCCCGGGCGGTTCATGATTCGAGTGAGCGGCGAGTTTTCCAACCTCGGTATGCGAATAACACCGGCATATTCAGCCACATAATGCGCCCAACAGCGCCCCAAAACCAATGATTTTTGGGCTCTGCTTGGATCTGATCGATGATTTGGGTCCGGTCTGCATCTACTGACTTAAAAATATGCCGGTGTTCCCATTTCTTAAATGGACCTTCAATTTGGGTATCTGTGAATCCGGACGCAGAGACATCATCAATTTGGGCCAGCCATCGAAGCGGCAGCGGGCCTAACCACAGGGTAAACCGCATCCTGTCTCCCGCTGCGAGCATTGCGGGAGCCTCGTGAATGCTGACTATCACCGGTGGGGGGGTGATCGCTGCCATGCTGGCGGATACGCGATGAAAATCCGTTACTTTTTCTATTGACGCACGAACAATAAAAGAATGAGTGTATTCCATGCTGTTCCTGATAAAATGAACGTATTATTGTTTCAATACAGCTTGCAGTGCTGAAGCCGCATCCGGGTGTTCAAACTTGAAGCCAGCTTCGAGCAGGCGCTCCGGCAGCACCCGCTGGCCATTCAGCAGCACGGTCGACATTTCGCCGAATAATAACTGCATCATAAATGAGGGTACCGGAAAAATTGAGGGCCGACCGACGGTCTTTCCGATCGCCCGTTCGAAATCCTTGTTGCGAAGAGGGTTGGGTGTGGTCAGGTTATAGATCCCAGCAGCATTTGCGTTCTCGATCAAGAACCGGATCGCTCTGACTTCATCTGTTATGCTGATATAAGAAACCCACTGTTTTCCGCTTCCGATCGGGCCCCCAATAAAAAATTTAAACGGCAAGACCATACGCGGCAGAGCGCCCTGGCGTTTATCCAAAACGATACCCGAACGGATAATCGCCCGCCTGACACCCAGGTCTTCAACAGCTGCAGTGGAATTCTCCCAGGCAATGCATACCTGGCTCTGAAATTCAGCCCCAGGCTTCGCGGTTTCGGTGATCTTCTCGTCGTCGCGGGACCCATAATACCCGATTGCAGAGCTTTGAATCAGCACTTTAGGTTTGATTTTGGCTTGTTTGACTGCCGCAACGATTGCCATCCCAGGTTCAACTCTGCTCTGGATAATTTTCTGCTTGCGCGCGTCTGTCCAGCGACCACCGGCAATGTTTGCCCCAGCCAGATTTACGATGGCGTCAGCTCCATCAACCACGGAACCCCAGCCCGCAGCGGTTTTCCCATCCCAGCCAACAACCTGGATGTTCGCGCTATATCGGGCGCGGTTTTGCTCAGGAGAGCGGCTTAGAATAATTACTTCATGCCCTTCTCCTGCTAAATCTCTTGCCAGAGCGCTGCCGACTAAACCGCTTCCACCTGATATGATGACTTTCATCATGATTCTCCTTCCAGTCAACTATTCACCCATACTGAGGTTCTGTTTAAAAATTCCTGAGACACAGACAATTTTGGGTAATCTAATTTTAATTTTATATCTTACCAATTATACTAAACCAAGACATGTTCGTCAAGGTATTGTTTAATTAATGTTCAGATTACTTGACAGACAATCGATCCTATGCTAAACTACTGTTGATATTAAATAGACGAATACCGAGTGAATATGAAAACATTACCTGATGTCCAAACTGGAAGCGAAGAGCCTTTATACAATATTGGAGTTGTGGCTCGCATGACCGGTGTATCAATGCCCACCTTGAGAGCCTGGGAGAGACGTTACGGTTTCCCAGAATCTGAGCGTACTACCGGTGGGCACCGTCTTTATTCAGAAAAAGATGTCCTGCGCTTGCGCTGGGTTAAGGCCCGGATCGATGATGGTTTGCAGACCTCCCAGGCCATCCTGGCGCTGCACCATCAAGAAGAAATAGGGCGATTGGTGCCGGTCGAACAGCCAGAGAGTTGGAAGGGGGATCGTCGTCCCGGAGGCGTCAACCAGTTAGATTCTTACCAGCAGCGCCTGATGGATACCTTGCTCAGGAGAGAGGTTGATACCGCCGATCGTTTATTGGGTGAGGCGCTCCCACTATCTTCTCCCGAGGATTTAATCCTGGATGTGATTGGCCCAACTTTTGCACAAATTGGCCAGGCATGGGAGAACGGGCATATCAGTATTGCCACTGAACACCTGGCAACGAACTACTTACGTCAAAAGCTGTTGATGTGGATGATGAGTGGTCCACCGCCCAGGCCTACAAAGCCGATTGTTTTGACTTGCGCCCCTAACGAATGGCATGAGGGCGGATTGCTGGCACTCGGTGCTCTATTGCGCCGGAGTCGCTGGCCGGTTGCATACCTGGGGCAATCCTTGCCATTACAAGATCTGGCCTCTTTCGTCCGTGATTTAAAGCCTAACCTGGTGATCGCGGTTGCAATGGCAGAGGAATCGGCCGGCGAGCTGGTCGATTGGCCTCAATATCTTCCTGAAGTGGCTCAAACTGGGAAACCAGTGATCGGATATGGCGGGCGCGTGTTCAGCCATCAGCCAGAATGGCGCTTGAGGATGCAGGGTGTTTATCTGGGTGACACCCTCAGAGATGGCATGCAAACGATTGAGCGATTGCTGACATAAGTAAACAATACGATTTTCTCAGGACATTATCATTCGTCCAAGTAAATCGCTAAATTAATTCCATAACCAGGACGGTGTATGCAATCGAGCGGAGCCGCCCTGGTTTTTTTTCTTAAGCCAAAGTTGAAGCATGCTCTCAGGGCTGGCTAAATCCCGGGAATATTCCCTGCTCCCTGAAAGGTGATATTGTGGTGTACAGTTTGGGCAGTGTAGCCGCCCAAACTGTACACCATACAGCCTTCTTTTGTTTATAAAGGAATCGCGGGAGACCCACTAAATATTTGGCGAAACAAGTGTAAAAACTGTTATTTCGGGCCGGCAGTTTAGCCTGACCCGGAACCTGGCCATTCCCAGTCCGCGGTTGGTGTACAGCAGCATCTTACCAATGTGGTAGAGCCCGCGTGGATATTTGCGCCCGTGGGGCGGCAGAAAAGGCGGGCCAATCCACGGTAAATTGACCTGGCCTCCATGAGAATGTCCGGAAATCTGTAAGTCAAACCGCCCGCTGGCAGCACTGGTATCTGCATAATCCGGCTCGTGCGCCAGTAAGATGGCTGTACCATGCGGCTCGATATGCCTTAATACAAGGTCCAGGCGATCATAGCCATCGTAGGTGGAGTCGACTCCCCCAACGTGCAATCGGGCTTTAGCCCGCTGGATTGTGATGGCTTGGTTCCGTAATTCAAGCACACCGGCTCGCTGAAGCGCCTGGCGAATAACTGTGGCATTGCTCCAATGATCATGGTTACCTAAGACAGCCAGGCTCCCATCCGGTGCAGAAAGCCTTTGCAATTCCGATGCCAGTACGTCCACATATTCCTGTGGATTGTGGCTGACAAAGTCGCCAGTTATCGCGATCAGGTCTGGGTTTAATCGGTTGACCGTCTCGACGATGCCGGCTAAACGCGCCCGGTTCATCCAGGAATTCATGTGAAGATCGCTAATTTGTACGATTTGGTAGTGGTTAAATTCTGGCTGTAATCGCGGCAGCTGTAATGATATCCGGTTGATCTCGACCCATTCTGGCTCGATCCGGGCAGCGTATTGAAGACCACCCAGGCTTAGTAGACCGCCGCTCACCGCGATCAGCGCGCCGACTTTTAAGAAATCACGACGATTGTATTGTTTAATATCCATAGGCTCCATTAGGGCAGCCAAAGCTGCAAACGGTTATCTGTCAATCCCACGCCAAGCGCCATCCCTTTATCCGCTAAGGCTACCAATGCCAAATTGCTGTTCAATTGGCCCTGGAGGTCCAACTGCCAGGCCACCTCAGCCCCAGCGGCTGCATGGCGAATACCGGCCAGCCCAGTCAACTGGCGGTTGGGTACCAGCACTTCAACCTGGCCATCGCCATCGAAATCCGCTGCGGCTGTCATATCCAGATTCCGGCGTCCGAGAATGTGAGAAGTATATCCGGATATCTGAGCGACCAACTCAAGGGTTTGCCCATTCAACCTGAAAAATTCGACCACCCCATTCAAGTGGGGAGTTAATACATCGACAACTTCAATCTCGCCATTCGGACCAAAGGGGGCAGCTGCGATCGCATGCCGCCAGCGGTAGCCTTGACCAATCGATGAGCTGCTGGCGATGATTGCTCCTTGGGCATTATAAATGATTAAGCGGGCGCCCTGGTTATGATCGCTGATTGTGGCTATCAGCTCGGGTTGGCCATCACCATCGAGATCGGTCCAAATTGGAAAGATACCTTCGAATACATTTGGGTCTTCCAGTTGGATGACTAACCCAATTTCTGGGTAGGGCAAGAAATCGATTCTTGTAATCTGGCTGGCTTCAATTCCATCTCCCAAAACGCCATGATCATACCGGTCCGTCGCGCCGTTATACAGCAAGAGCGATTTGCTGTCATTTTGAAGCAGGCGCGAGTCCGGCAGTGCTTGTAATGGCAGGTGTCTGGACTCGCCGCCCGTTTGGACCTCGATCAGGTTGCCGGTTTGATCGATCAAAACCAGGCTCCCATCAGCCATCTCAACCGGGTGGCTGAAATTTGATTGGGGGTATGAGCTAGCCGCTACCAAGCTGGCCTGAGCCCCTGACACTCGAAGTAGCGGGGGAGAGTTCGGAACCAGCTGGGCCGGCTGGATAGCAAATGGTTCAATGCTCTGGTCGTGACTATAAAAAGCCTGCACCTGGCCGTCTTCAAGGACAGCCACCCACAAACTGCCGTCTTGATAAGGCGCGCCCACCACCCAGACGGGAGCACCATCGAGTGGGATATCCCTGGGCAAAAAATCGGGTGGTTGTCCCCGGCCCTGGATATAACGATTCCCATCCGGTCTCTGGTAAGTATATGCAAACTCTGGTTGGATATTCGGGGGTTGGCTGGCTTTCGGCGAGCTGGCGGGGGATGGCGTGACTCCCAATACCACAGCCGAGGGTGAAGGGATCAGCAGCGAATCTGGCGAAGTCTGGCAACCCCAGAGAAGCATGCTCGCAGCTGCAGCCCCCCAGGTTAGCAAGCGGTGGAACATTCTGTCCGCAGAGTGCTTTGTTAACAAAGAATCCATTAAGCTTGACTTGGCAGAATTTTGTAGATCACACGGATTTGATCGGGCGTGTGGTTCGTATATCTTGCCCGGCCCAAATATTTTTGAGCCATTTTATCCATATGTGCATCCGCACCATCTTCTGTGATTTCAACAACTCTTCCGCGTATCTGGATATAGCGATAAGGATCTTCCGGATCTCTGATTTCGAGTGCAACTCGCGGATCGGTTGTCATGTTTAAATCTTTTTGCCGGCCACGGGCTGTGTTCACCCAGATATACCTGCCATCGTAATCGATCCATACAGGCGTTACTTGCGGGCTGCCATCAGGCATGAGGGTTGCTAAACTGGCAAAAGCTCTTTTATTGAACAAATCCAAATACTGTGGATCGATGGTTGTTTCGCTCATCGTTCAACTCCTGAATACTTTTTCTATTTGGGGAAATCACTCGATCCTGCCGCTGTGGTGGGCCACCATCGATATTTCTCGGAACTCAATCAAAAACACCTCGACTTAATGAGGTGTTGGTTAGCGAAATTCGCTGGTTTTGATCTGCCCGTTTAGGCAATAATAAAGGGTGCCAGAAGGGTTTCGAACCCTCAACCCCCGCATCCACAGTGCGGTGCTCTGCCATTGAGCTACTGGCACCATATCGGCTTGAATTCTAACACGAAGATTAGCAGGTATCAAGAGATAATCATGATGAAAAATCCTCAGTGCCCATCGATCGATCCCTGGCCGCATACTATTATTGTGCTAACATAGCCGCGATCACCCTGGCTGCCTGGCCCTGAGGAACGGTGATCTGTTCCCCGGTTTTAAGGTTCTTGACGGCAACCTCGCCCCGCAATTGTTCCTCTGGACCCAGTACAAGTGCGACCTGCATGCCCATCCGGTCGGCGTATTTAAATTGCTTCCCCAATTTGTTCTCTTCGGGATAGCTGGCCACATTTATACCCTCTTTGCGCAGCTGGTTAGCCAGCCTAAAGGAGGGGATCAGGGAGTTTTGGTCAAATATTGTGATCAGCACGGGTGCAGTTGAGAGTCCGGCATTTTCGGGCAGGCAGCCAAATTTGTCTAACACCAGGCTGACGACCAGATCGCCCATGGCAAATCCTACTCCGGGCAGTGGATCGCCGCCGACATCGCCCACCAGATTGTCATAACGCCCACCACCTAATATTGCCCGGAACTCACCGTCCTGATCCCAGGCCTCAAACACCGTCCCGGTGTAGTATTCCAATCCTCGAATGATGAACGGAGCGAAGCGCACGTACTCGCCCACGCCCAATGCGTCAATTGCGTTGAAAAAACGTACCAGTTCAGGCGATTTTCGCCACAATTCATCATTGACGAGATTGGCTTTCAGGCCATCGAACTGAGGTTCGGACAGACCGATCTCCTGGGCATATTTGGCCCAATCGGATGCCGGCATTTTGTCTCGGCGGTCAATCAGGCGCAACACTTCAGGCCTGCGTTCTGTAGGAATCTGAAGTGCTTCAAACTCGCTGTCCATAAGACGGCGGTTGTTGACCAGAATACTGATTTGCTCGGGTTGCAGGCCAACTTCACGAAAGAAAGAAGCCGCCACAGCCACCATTTCGGCGTCGGCCTCCGGCTGGGCGACACCGATGAGATCGATATTCCATTGGAAAAATTCGCGGCTGCGTCCCTTTTGCGGGCGCTCATAGCGCCAGAATGGGCCCCACGACCACCAGCGCTGAGGATAGACCATCTGGCGCTGTCGTTGGGCAACCATACGGGCCAGGCTGGGGGTCAATTCTGGACGCAGAGTGATTAAGTCACCACTTCTATCGGGAAATACAAACGACTGCTCCTTGACCAGTTCTTCACCCGATTTAGCCGCGTAGAGCTCAATCGACTCGATGAAGGGCGCATCATATTCTTGATAACCATAGGTTTCAGACACTCTTCGGACAGTCTGATACAGCCAGGTGCGCACAGCCATCTCTTCCGGATAAAAATCTCGGGTTCCTTTGAGGGATTGTATGGTAGTTTTCATAGATTGGGTGCCAATCTTTGTCCGTAATGAGGGATGAGGGCACATTGTAGCATAAATTATGGGCCTGCTAGTAATGGAACAAATCGAACTTATTAAAGTTAACGGCCCACGAATGGTTTCACTCCGGTAAGCAATTTTTGGGAGCCTCATCCTAAAAATTGCTTACCATAAAGTAAACCTTCGCCCGATCAGTTTCCAATGGTCTAGCGATAAATGATCTCGGTTTGCGGCTCGCTCAAAAAAATTGTCCCTGTTTCTGTTACCAGAACGTCTTCCTCCAGCCCAACATAGCCATAACCTGGAACTGCAACCCCGGGCTCAACCGTATAAACCTGACCGGCCTCCAGGGGATAATTGGGCGTATCGCCATAACGCTCCCAGGTGGGCCCCAGCAGACCGGCGCCATCATGAGCCAATCGCCCGATATGATGGCCTGTTCCATATTTGTACTCTGGATAACCGGCATCTGTCACGATCTTGCGGGCGATCGCATCCACTTCTTTGCCCAAAATTCCAGGCTTCATGGCCTGCACCGCCGCCTGGATCGCCCGGACGACAGTGTCGAACGCCCGGCGGACTTCAACCGGGGCCTGGTCTTCACCCGGTTTGCGATAATAAGCAACCCTTTGGATATCCGAGCAGTATTCCTGCTGCCGCACCCCAAAATCGATGTGCAAGAGTTGACCTCGTTCGAGTTTGATATCGCTTGGTCCGACATGTCCGACTGGAGATTCCGGACCGGCGTTGACAGTCGGACAGCTGTCATAATCCCAGGCAACTTCTACCCCATATTCCCTTATCTGTTGGTGCATGAACTGGCTGATTTGCTCTTCGGAGCTACCAGGCTGGGCGAAATCAAAGGTCCGGTCGAAAATCTTTTGGGTGGTGTCGATAGCGCCCCGAATCCGTTCCAGCTCGCCTGCGGTCTTACGCCCACGCAGCGCACTGAGGATATCTTCGGCGGAGGTCAAACGTTGCTCCCAGGGGGTATCATCAAAATACTTAACCAGCAGCTGGTACATGCCGTAGCTCAAGCCATCTGCGTGCACATCGTTGAGAGAGTAGTTGATGGCGATTTTTCCAGGGTAGATCCGTTCCAGGGTATGGAGCAGATTGCGCCGGATCGATTCATGGTACGGGATCACTGTGGTATAAGCGCCGGTGCGCCGGGCGGTTTCAGCTTCAAAGTGGCCAACAATAGCGTAGGTATCGCCTTTTTGTGTCAAAATCAAGGCACTTTGCCAGGTAAGCTCATGGCCGTAAATGAGCGGCAAGACCGGGTCGCCGCCGGCGGAGGTTTCACGCACGAAGGTCAACCAGGCATCAATATTTTTCTCTCGTAAGATCGCAATCGCTTGTTTAACTTTCTCTTGAACGATCGTGGACATTTCCTGACTCCTTTCTTTCCCAAAGCTCAACCAACTCCAATAATTTACTTCTTGAGAACCGTTCCAAAATGGTTGATAATGGTCCCTGGCTGTGATATTGGTGCATATCAGCCCTAGTCACACCAAGGACGATTTAATCATCTGATGTTATTTACCGCAGTGCGTCGGACTGCGGGTAATAACACCACAAATCTCATTTTTCTTAAGTGACTTGCCGAGAATACCACTATACCATGTACGCTTAAGACAGTAATAGGATTGTGGTTGTTCAGCCGGTGATCATGTACATCAACCGCAGCGAAACCCTTAATTTTCGGATGAATGCTCAGGAAAGTATTTGGTGATGGCTGGGCATGATCCTAGCTTACATTAATGCTTGCAAATCACCACTCCAGATTCCCATACATCAAGGATACTCGAAGACCCATCCAAGCTGCCTTGCACGCCAGAGGATGATCTGGAAGAATTACTTACTCAAGCTTTACCTGGCGATGTAGCGAGCCGGCGCGTTCACTTCGCACATGAAGTTCGAGTATGCTCCCCTGAGGGGCTTTGATCACCCATTCGCTGCGGGCACGGTTATCCGTGCCAGTTGTTCCCCATAAAGCAAAACTGTCGAGCTTGTTGCTGCGCCCTTCCAGATGGCTTAATTCTACCCGGCTTTTTCCTGTCAGTAGAGTGGCATCTTTTGGAAGATTCAATTCAATGCGGACCGGACGGGCTGCCTTGCGTTTTTTGGCTTGTTCACTGGTGTAGCTCGGCAAAAAACCGCTGTTTTCTAAGACGACAACCACTCGAAAGCGCTCGTCTCCCAGCCGGGTCACATCCAGAGACCGGATTTTTAAATGAGGCAGCAGGTCGCCAACAGTCAGTGCAAAGGGAATATTGCGGGCAACTTCAGCGGCCAGGAATGGCTCAGGGGGATTACGCCAGGTGTACATTTGATGCCATCCCCCCAACTCGATCATACCCAGTTGGGGATGTTCGTAGGGATACCAATCGATATATGCATGCGGCCCAACCTGGGCGTCTGCCCACTTCAAGATCTGATGATCCTCTTCATGGGGATGGTCCCGGAACCATTCAATGAATTTTCTTTCTTTAATCCCTGCTTCGCTGGGTAAATCCCATAGTTCAATCGTGAACGCATACGTCCCAAAATGGTCGTATATCCAATCGTCGAACGCTCCGCTGGTGGTCTCTTTTGGGTGGTATTTGAAGTCGTGAAATGTAGATACGCACCGGTATCCGGTTAGCTCGCTGCCAATAGCCCCGATCTTTTTCAATATCCACAAGTCGTTGGTCTCAATCTCGTCATCCGGCCGGGTGCTGAAAGGGCGCAAGATCACGCGGGAAAAAGTGTGATAAGTGATTGCCAGATTGATGTTTGGATGGACTGCGATAAAATCGGCCAGGGCTTTGATTTCTGGCTCGGAGGCTGGATATGGGCCAGCTCCAGACTGTTCATTTTCTGGGCGCCATTCAAACGGAAAATTGCGGTTGAAATCCAGGCCTGAAGGATCAGGGGCGATCTCAATCAGCGCGCCATCGAAATTATTGATTTTTCCCTCGGGCAGCAGCCGATAATACTGGCCGCCATATTCAACCGGGCTGCGTTTTTCCATTAATCGCGGGTCTTGGCTGCTGATTTTCCAATCGCCGCTCAGGTCGGGAATACGCATTTGCAGAATACGACCATCTCCATCAATATCCTCTTCGTGTAAGCCATCTGCCACCTCATCCCAGGGATACCGGCGCACGCCAGAGCGGATGAAGCGCGGCCGTTCTGCCATCGCCAGGGCCGCACCATCAGGATTTACACGCGGAACAATGTAGTAAGTGCAAGTGTCCAGCAAACGGGTTGGCTGTTCTTCGTGACCATAACCGCTTAATAACGCTTCGGCGACTGCCAAAGCAGTTGTGGTTCCAGTTATTTCGGTGGCATGGATGTTGGCATCTAGCCAAACCGCCGGCTTTTCCAGATCCGGGCCAGTTTCCTGGTTGGTCAGGATCAGCACCCAGATCGGCCGTTTTTCATAACTCGCGCCCAGGCTTTGCAAGCTGATCAGTTTTGGATAGTTTTTTACCCACACCTGCAAAACAGTATCTAATTCTTCGTTGGTGAAGTAGTGATCAAAATTCATTGTCTGTCGTACTCCTGTAGCTCGAGTTGAATTTCTTGAAAAATGGGCACTTGAAGGCGAGTTCCATGGATAGGAAGTGGCTGTCCATCCAGCCAGACCTTCTTGGCACTTGCGCCATGCAATTGAATCACAATGCGTTGATGCGGGAAAGGATAGCTGCCCTGGGACTCGCGCCTGATAATTGAGCGCGAGGCTGAACGCTCGAATATAAATTCATCCAGCCGCCAGTCCTTATAACCGTCACCCACATCGCTGTAGAGCACCCCCAGCCCTTTTCCCCGGTAGGGGACATAAATGTGCAGATAAAGTTCGTCTTTAGATAGTGTCGGTAGGATACTGCCCGCCTTCACGAGCACTGGAATGTGCTCGAGATTTACGGGCAGATCGATTGTGGCAGGGCCAAGCAAACGAGTGTCATCCCAAAAACTATACCATTCACCGGCTGGAAGGGTGAGCCGGCGAGATTGCGCTCCTGGCTCAAGAACTGGGGCCACCAAAAGATCTGGGCCGCACAGGAAGGCATCATTCGTGTCCCAATAATTTGAATTGGCTGGGTTCTGCCACCACAAAGGCCGAATGAAGGGCTGACCGGTCTGACTTGCTTTCCAGGTCAGGGTATAAAAATATGGGAGCAACTGGTAACGCAGGTGCAGAAATTTTCCAATGATTGCAGTAAATGGATCTCCATACACCCACGGTTCGCGGCGGGTGGATCCGATTGCCGAGTGGGTCCGGAAGAGGGGTAGAAAAGTTGCCATTTGGAACCAGCGCAGGTAAAGCTCAGCCGAAGGATCGCCAGAAAAACCGCCGATATCTGGTCCAGTCATCCCCAGCCCGCTTAAGCTGAGTCCCAAGATCGAAGGGATGCTCATGCGGAGCGCTTCCCAGGAACTTTGAATATCTCCCGTCCAATTCCAGGCATATCGTTGGATACCTGCCCAGGCTGACCGGGTAAATATCCAAGGCCGGGAATCGGGCCGTATTTTTCGCAGCGCTTCGTAAGCGGATCGATTCATCAGTAATGCGTATAGATTATGGCCAGCGCGATGGTCTCCCCCCGTTCCATCCATATCATGCCGGGTTGATAGCGGTAAAGTCATATCACCCCAGGCAGAAAATGAAGTCGGCTCATTCATGTCATGCCAGAACCCCGCAATTCCCATGTTTACAAGGAAGGGATATTGATCTCCCCACCAGCGGCGGGTTGTTGGATTCGTAAAATCTGGAAAAACGGACCAATCGGGCCAGACCAGCCCGGTCTGATTTTTCCCCTTTGGGTTTTTACAATAAACGTCATGTTTCAAGCCTTCCTGATAAATCGAATACCCAGCATCTTTCTTCACACCAGGATCAATGATGGTTACCAGGCGGACGGGATCTAATCCATCTTCCGGTTCAGACAGCGACTTCGATAGGCTGCTCAGATCCGGGAATCTTTCTCGATCCACGGTAAAGACGCGGTACCCATCCATGTAATCAATGTCCAGATGGATGGCACTGATCGGCCAACCGCGTTGGCGGAATCCTGCTGCCACAGCGCGGATGTCTGCTTCTGTCTTATATCCCCAACGGCATTGATGATAACCAAGCGCCCAGCGCGGCGGCAGCTCAGGACGCCCGGTCAGTTCTGTATAGCGGGTTAATGCCAGCTCCGGCGGACCAGGGATGAAATAAGTACGCAGCATTCCAGCTTCAAAACTGGCTTCAGATTTACCTTCTGTACCAGGGGGATCAAAAGAGATACTGCCAGGGTAATAATTTTCATAAAAGATCAGGTAGCTTCCGCGAGTATGCAGGCTGATGTAAACGGGAATGGGTTTATATATCGGTCCATCCCCTGGACCATAACTGCCTCCTGGGTCAGTATTCCACAGCTGGTAATTTCTGCCCCGTAAATCCAGTTCGCCAGTTTGATGGCCCAGCCCAAACACGTGCTCGTCAATTGCCAGAGAGGCTTGATGCGACCAGGCCTCACCCTGCCTCTCAGGCGGGGATTCGCTCCGCAGCAGCGCCCCGCCTGGTGTGAAATAATCCAGGTTCCCTTGCGGCCCAACTCGAACGGACAGTTCCGCACTTGAGATCAGGTTGTTCTGACCCTGGTGTTCAAGCCGGATAGGGACTTCTGGCCAATCGATTTTGGCCAGTGCGTATGGGAGAGGTGGCTGTGCCGGTCCCCAGGAAATTCGAGCCATATCTGAAGCCAGGAAGACAATCTCAAGTTCAGCATGTTTAAATTGAATCGTTGCGCCGCTCGGAAATTTAGTGGATTTTAACCGCCGTCCAGGCTGGAGAACGGGCTGCGAGGCGGGCAAGACATGATATTTCCGATCAAGACGGTCGCGGCCCAGGCTGTAGCGTACCGTTCGCAGGCTGGTTTTAATGCCGGTGAAGCGGATGGCGGCTGCAACTTTTTGGATGATATTCATAGAACAGTCCCACTCAATTTGATTGTCAGGCTGGAGATCAGTTTAGAAAATTATTCCAAAAATCCAGGTTTTACATTAGGATCTACAAAAAAAGCCGGCAGGCAGGTGGTTGTGGGTAGGCTCTTATTCTAACCCGATTTGCAGCCTTCAGGCGTCGTCCGCAGCGATTGCCCTGGCAGCAACCCGGTAGATCTCGTCCAGGCTGGCGCCGCGCGCTTTGTCAATCCGCTCGAATCGTTTGCTGAATTGATCCATTGCGTAATTAATGAACTCCGCCTCGACCAGACCAAATGGAACCGGGTCGTAAAGCGCAAATATGTCACTCACTACGCCAACTGCCGGCAGCAGGAGGCGATTCATTTGTTCTTCAAGGCCAGACCAGAGTTCTGGATTAGCAGCAATCAGGCGCGAAATCAAGAAAATTCCATAGGCGATGTGGCGGGATTCATCTTGTTTTACCAGGGTGATCCCTTTCCTGACACCCGGCATGAGTTTGTTCCGCTCCAGCACAGTGAAATAAGCATGATAGCCGGTTTCTGCCAGCACTCCTTCAACAATCAAGTTATAGGTAACGGCTGCCCGAAGCTGGGCCGCGGGGGTTGGATCCTGCTTGAGAGCGGTAAGCGCAGCTGGCAGTTCTTGGTATACAACAGTCCGGTAACTGCCAGTGTTGTAATGGCTGAGGTCACCCGAAGACTGGGCCACTTCATCCAAAAAACGGCGGAAGAAATCTGTGTGTTTGGCTTCTTCAAATAAAAAGGTTGTCAGGTACATCTGCTCTTCAATCCGCCCTTCATCGGCGATTACCTGAATTAATGGAAGCAAATCCAGGGTAACTGCCTCCTCGCCGGCTTGAAACATGGAGGTTAAACGCAGGATGAGATCCTTTTCCTGATCGCTGAAGTTATTCCAGTCCTGCCGATCCTGGCTGAAGTCAATTTCGGTGGGGTTCCAAATGCCCAGTCGCTTGGCTTTTTCAAACAAGCGCATGGGCGGAGACTGGCGTTGCAACCCGCGAGTGATGGTTGTGAAACTCTGATGACTGCCCATCTCACCTCTTTGCCTGTATCACCGGAACGGAATGCTTGAAACCCTGCTCACCATTCCACCTTTCTATTGGTTAGCCTATTTTAACGTGAGTCTGGTGATATTTCAGTCCAATTACACATCCTGGGCATTGTGGGAAGAAAAAAGTTGTGTTATCGCCCGCTGTCCGACAGACTGCGGGCGATAACACAACTTTAAACGCTCACTCAGTGGGCGAAGGTCGTTCAGCTGTTTAATATTGGAGATAGTCCACGGCGAATTTTATTGGCGATGTTTTTCAACAAAATAGCACAAGCAGGCTTCGTCAATCAAATCTGGAGTCAGTCGGGGTTTCGATCCTTCGTAATCACAAAGAGATATCACCGTCGTGATTAAGTCGCGAGGATGCACCGCTTGCATCTGGCGATCTGTCTGCCGATACCATTTCTGAAGCAAGTGTAAAAACGTGTCCTTATCGAAAGGGATCCCTAAATCTTTACAGGACTGGGAGAAGATCTGAAAAAACAGTTTTTCGTCTGGTGCTTCAACACTGACCTTGATTTGGATGCGACGCAGGAAGGCATCATCGACCAGGTCATTGGGATCCAGATTCGTGCTGAATACAATCAGCATTTTAAAAGGGACAACGATGGTCTGGCCTGTATGCAAGCGCAAGAAATCCACTTTACTTTCAAGCGGTACAATCCAGCGATTGAGTAAATTGGTCGGACTGACCTGCTGGCGCCCAAAGTCATCCAGCAAGAACATCCCCCCGTTGGCTTTCAGCTGGAGCGGTGCTTCATAGATCTTGCTGATTGGATCGTAGCGCAGATCGAGAGCTGCCATGTCGAGTTCCCCACCCACCATAACCGATGGGCGTTCGAATAAGCCCCAACGCCGGTCAATGCGTCCATAATCGTTTGTGCGGCCGCGATCGACAGGCAGCTCATGGTGAATCAGGCGATCGTGGATCTGAATAATTTGCCCGCCTGCCGTTAAGGCATATGGGATCCAAATTGGTTCAGTGCCCGCGATCAGCCGGCCGATCATTTGAGCAATTGAAGTCTTACCATTCCCTGGTGGTCCATACAGGAACAAGGATGTACCGGAATTGAGCGCCGGACCGATTCGCCGGTCGAACCCAGCCGGTAGAATTAAAAATTTTAATGCCTCAATGACCTGATGGTTCTTGACTTTGCGCTTTTGGTTGGTTTGCAAGTCAATGCCCTGGTTATATACGTGTATCGGTATCGGTACTGGCCCGACATATTGGCTGCGTTCCAGTGAGTCTCGAGCGCGCAGTTCACCGGCTTGGGTCAGCGTATAGACGTAGGCCAGCCGGCCGAGCTCTCCATTGGCTTTTGAGACTTCTACCAGGTGTTCCTTTTGCAGCCACAATAACTGTTCGTCGATTATCCGGTTGGGTATTCGCAAAACCTCAACAAACCGACTGAGAGCGACATTCCCCTCGTTAAAGAGCAAGCGCAGGACTAAGTCGATGATGATACTTTGAGGAACGCAAAGGTCGTCAATTGTGTTCGGTTCTTTAAGTAGTTGTTTGAGCGAGTTCTGCTCTGCCATACCTGTCTCCAAATCGGATCGGCGCGCGAGACGTGAATGTAAGTCTGTATTCTGGACCGAGAATTGAGGTGTGCGATTGAGATGCGGACACAGCTCAAAACGAATCTCACAACTTAATATTTATCTGTACCCCAGATCTAAATAATGCCTGATTGCAAGAACGATTCTAACATTGACTACCCCAGTAAACTGGTTTTTACGACATTCAAATTTGAAAGGGGAGCTGTCAAAAATTGTAGCTGGCAAATGGCAGCTGAGCTTAAATCACGGGCACATTCTTCCAGGCTCACCTCATCCGGTGAGCGCCAGTTTTTGAATTTCCAGAAGTTCCCCGATACCTTGGTTAGCCATGTCGAGCAAACCATCTAGGAGCTGGCGTGAGAAGGGCTGCCCTTCTGCGGTACCCTGGACTTCAATATACTGGCCATCTCCGTTCATGACGACATTGAAATCGACTTCAGCGGCTGAATCTTCCTGGTAGCATAGATCCAGCAAAGGTTGGCCATCCACAATCCCAACACTCACTGCCGCGACCGGGGCCAGGAATATTTCTGGCGTGAGTGCGCCCCGATCAACCAAGTTCTGCAAGGCCAGAGCCAGTGCGACGTATCCACCGGTGATTGCAGCAGTCCGCGTACCGCCATCCGCCTGCAGAACGTCGCAATCAACAATGCAAGTCCAGGGTCCCATCTTTTGCAGATCAATCGCAGAACGCAGGCTGCGGCCAATCAAACGGCGGATTTCCTGGGTACGACCACCCAGGCCTCGGGTTTCACGTGGTGTGCGCACTTGGGTTGCGCGCGGCAGCATGGCATATTCCCCTGTGATCCAGCCGGATTGATTATCCTGAGATTGCATCCAGCGTGGTACCCCGGGTTCAATGCTCACATTGCACAAAACCTGGGTATGCCCAATGCTGATTAAAACAGATCCTTCTGGATAGATAACAAACTGAGTCTTCAGGTTGACTGGGCGTAATTCGTCTGCTTTCCTGCCATCGGTGCGCATTGTTTTACTTCTCCTTCTTGGCACGGTTGGTCACCGTCCTGAATTAGAACTTGGGCAAAAGTTTGAATTGGTGATAAATCTCATATCCATTTTAGCGCAGCTTATCACTTAGGCCACTGCAAACCCAAAATCCCCCCCAGATTATGGCAGCCTGGATTGTTGATCCCACCCCTGAAAACAGCCATGCCGCAATCCTTGCTTGACTGCTAGGAGATTTTAATCTAGACTTTATTTGGGCCCGGGTATAATGAGGTTTCAGCAGGCTCTCAGAGAAATCTTGTGGGATGCCTCAAATCCGGGACTTGAAACAGACATTCCTGATGAGCGATCATGGACATAGTCCACCCGCAGGAATAAAAATCTACCCTATTTTCAAGACTGCCGAACAGCAGGCTTTGGCAGTGAGGTAAACTAATATTAAGGGGATCTGAATGTGGACTCTCACATTACGCACGCCAGATGGGGCCCCGCGAGTATTCACGATCAAGCGAGGCAAGACCTCTATTGGCCGGTTGGATGAAAATGACGTCGTTCTGTCTGATGTCTCGGCATCGCGTCGCCACGCCGAACTTGAGTATGACCCTTTAGGGGAGGTTTTAACGATTCGGGATCCTGGCAGCACGAATGGTACCTATGTAAACCGCGAGAGGCTGATAGGAACAAAGCGTTTATCCCATAACGATGTCATCCGAATTGGCGAGGACGTGATTAACATCGCCTTTCACGATACTGCTGAACCGATTGGCTTGAAGAATTTCGGTACTCAGCCCTTGACTCGTGAAATTCTGCTTGAATCAATCGACCAACATGCCGTCCTGCTCTATGAAGTCTCTCGCAGGCTGAACACGGTCCTGGATATTGAAACTGCCCTGCGAGAAGTTGCCAGTGGTATGCAGCGTGCCATGGGCGCGGACAAATGTGAAGTAATCATCAAAGATGATTTTGATCGTTTGAGCGACCTTGGATTCCCCACCTCAATTGCAAAAATGGCGATCGACCAGCGTTCGACGATCATTATTCCCGATCTTTCTGCCCATGGAGATCTGGTTGGGAAAAGCGCGTATCTGCTCCGGATCCGGTCGGCATTATGTGTGCCGGTTATGACCGGGGAGGATCTCCTGGGCCTGATTTATATGTATAAAACTGATCCGGGAGCACACCCTTTTGAGCAGCGTGATATCCAACTCGCGGTGGCGATCAGCCATCAGGCAGCACTGACAATCCAACGGATGGAGCTCATTCAACAGGTTCAGGAGGAGCAGCAGGTGCGCCAGCTGCTGCAGCGTTTTGTTTCACCGCTGGAAGCTGATTTCATTATGCAGGAGTATATTCACACGGGTCAGCTTCCAGAGCTGGCTGAAAGAACGGTCACCATCCTGTTCGCCGATATTGCCGACTCAACTGGATTAGCAGAACGTCTGGGCCCAAAACGTTTTGGTGAGATCCTGCGGATCTACTACGAAGATATGACCAATATTGTTTTTGAAAACGGTGGCCTGGTCGATAAATATCTCGGTGACGGCTTAATGGCAGTTTTCGGTATGACCGAGAAAAAACCCGATCCGGAAGGCCGGGCGGTCGTGGCAGGCACCCGCATGCTGGAGCATGTCGAACGCCTGAATAAAGAGAATCAAGAAAAGATCGTCATCGGGGTTGGGATTAATACTGGCCCGGTTGTGGCTGGATATGTTGGGACGATGCAAAGAGTAGAATTGACAGTGCTGGGGGATACGGTGAACGTGGCCTCCGGTCTGCAAGGCAATGCCCGTCCAAACCGCCTGCTGGTTGGTCCGGCCACTGTAGCTGCGATTATTGGCAGGTTCAATATGATCCGGGTGGGTGCGATCACGGTGAAAGGCCGTTTGCGTGATATTCAAGCCTACGAGGTCATCCGAGACCACAGTCAGGGTGGTCTGACGAATGCTTGATTAAGCCTTTAATCTAATCGGGGGATCAAACTAGGGACGGGGATTCACAGTAATTCCAAAAAACTTCAGTCCGAATCCTGGGATGTTTCCGTTTGCTCAAGGAACCGCCTGCGGTAATATATCAGGCTGAGCAAAATGGCGAATTGGATCGATGCGCTCAAGATCGTGGAGAACTGCTCGAAGTAAAACACCAGCAAATTTACGGTAGTCAGAGAGAGCAGCAGCCCCAGGTACCCAATTCCAATTGCCATAGGTTCGTGACCTGCCAGAAGCAATCCACCTGCAATGAGCAATAATAAACCGACAGAGGTTTCTAATGCCAACCGGGCAGAAAACCAGGCCAGGCTGCCGCTGCCAGTCAGTTGCCCGCTGGCGAGAAGCTCCTGGATTATTCTCTCCAGGGAGGTCGGTGATGGGCCGATGGGCAGGGCAAGGTACATTTTGTATAATGCAACCAGGCCTAATGCGATCAATCCGCCGGAAATGATGGCTTTGATGCGCCAGCGATTCAACCAGCGCGATTCAACAATTCCCCAGCGGGTCATAATTTTCTGCCAGAGGGTACTACCGGCAGGCACCAAATTCAACTGGCTATTCTGGATAAATTCCAGTAAATGATTTGCCAGGTTTGCCATATCGGGCGATTGTGTCTGTCCCTTAACATAATGGAGTGTCTCAACCAGCTCTGCCCGTTCACTGGGATCAAGATCGTGCTCCAGGATCTCTTCAAACCCGTCCAAGGCATGATACAGGGCAGCGCGCGGCTCTCTGATTGGTGACTGGCGGACGCGCATATAAAGCATAACGGTTAATAAAAAGAAGGCGTAGATGATGGGCGCAGCGAGTGGGCTGAAGTAATCATTATTGGCAGTGATGAACTTCCCGACTTCATCGATGAACAAGCCGACCCCTGCCCCGCTGGTCAGGGCGCTGGCAGTGTAAATCCAGCGGTTGGCAAGTACGAGTGGCCCAAGGGAGGCGATGAACAAAAGCAAACCACCCCACAGCACGTGGGCGATATGAAATCCGTTGCCGCCAATCTGCGGATAGCCTGTCAGATCGAGAAAGATCCTGGTCAGGGTAACCGAAGAAGCAAAACTGAGCAGAGTGAACATAAGGTACTGTTCAGCGCCCAACCTGGGCACGGGATTCCGGATTTGACTTCTAAATCGATACATAGATACCTCGATTGATTGGGTCCTTCAGGTATTACTGCGATAAGTTAGAAACTCCCAGGCATTTTCTGCGCCTCAATGGAATTTAAGGGTATCAGGAGCTTAACTGCCGTGATCGCTGTTTTTTTTGCGCTTGCGTTTTGCTGCCAACAGGTTTGCCGCAGTTGTGCGCTCGCGAGCTGCTGGTTCTTGCGTCTCTTCGTCCCCTTCAGAAGGTTGTTTGGCCTGTGACGCAGCGGAGCCTGGGCGTTCTGTAGGATAGTGAGTTGGCTCTTGCGCTTGCATTGACGCCGCATCCAGGCTGGCAGATTGTTCGTCCTGGCGTTCCGAATGCTGTCCGACCCGCTGTTTGGCACGCATAAATGCAGTCAGGCTGGCTGTTTGCTCTTGCTCTGCCCGGTTTCCTGCTCGAGCGGGCTCCCATATCTTCCAGTTTGCCAGGTTAATGAGAGCTCGCTTGAGATCTCCGGTTGTCAGCGCCAGGCGTCGGATAGCGATATCAATGGGTAGTAAGAAAACCGCCAGCAGCAGAAACCACGACCAGGCTGGTGTTGCCGCTATCCCTGAAGGCAGATTGTGGGCGAAAATTTTACCAGAGACCTCGCCTGCGTCACTCCACCCGCCGGTCAGCTCTGCCAGACTCGCCAGTTCCTGGCTATCTTGCGTGTTCAGCTGCCGGTATTCGGTTGAATAGGGGCGGACCCATCCGGCTGTTTCGGCAACTGTCAGGGGCTGATTTCCCTGTCCGGCTGTGGATCTGGCCTCCGTATTTTCTAAAGGCTGACCGGTAATGCCAATTAAATAAGCGCCTTCCGTTTGGGCCGTGAACACACTTTCATACTGGCCGGGTGCAGTCTGGACCAGGTCTAGTCTCACGATTTGTCCATCGGGTGTGGCGACATTAGCTTGCAGCTGGTAACCATTTAAGAATATCCCGTCGTTCGTCCTGGCGTCGACGACCAGCCGGGTATCTCCAGCTTCTGGTTCAACCCGTACAGTCAGCGCTGACCGGGTTGGGCTGGCTAAGATAAACTGAACGGTCTGGGTCCAGAAGCCGGGAAAACCCTGCCAGTTGATCCAATCACTGGCCCAACGGCCGCTGGCATCCGAGGTAAATGCGGCTGTCCGCCCGAGTCCGTACTGCCATACAGCCAGAATGGGGTCATTCAGATCGGAAACCAGCAGCGTTTGCGCCACAGGCCGGGGAGTTGTGCCAATATAACCCCTCAAAACCGGCAAAGCAGCCAATCCGGCAAGAATTGGGGAACTGCCTGTTTGAATAGGTGTAAAGGTTCTTTCTATAATATACGAGCGTACCGCCAGAGAAGTTTCTTCGGTGAAGATTCTGGGGATCGCGCCAGGATCTGCGGCAAAATGGTACCTTCCTCCGCCGAGCTCGGCCAGATTAGCCAGATAAGGAGCTGCATCACTGCCAATCCCGACCGTCGTCAGAGTAATCCCAAATGCCACGTTCATCCGTGTGACCAGCTCGGGGATGCCCGCTGGATTAGCGCCGCCGTCTGTCAGAAGGATAACATGTTTTACGGAAGCCGGATCAGCGGGGAGGGCGTCTGCCATGGCTTGTAAACCGGCCAGAATGTCCGTTCCGCCGCCATCACGCAGGCCGGCAATCCGGCTGATGACGCTCTCGGGATTGGATAAATCCGTGATCGGCACAACCCAGGAGGCACTCTCGTCAAAGGCGATCACACCGGTCCGGTCGCTCGGGGTTAATAGCTCGATTGAACGGATGGCAGCTTCCTTGGCAAGCTCGAGTTTGGACACCCCGCCGCTGACCTCCCCCATACTCCCCGAATGATCGATCACGAATAATATCGTCAGGTTGGGTCGGCGCAGTTGGTCTTTCATTTGCATTTCAACCGGGAGTGCTTCTTCCAGTGGCGTTCGATAATAGCCGCCGACCCCAAAGCTGGTCGGGCCGCCAATCGCCAACAGACCCCCGCCCAGATCACGAACATAACTTTGAACAGCCTCCATCTGCCGCCCGGAAAGTTCACGGGCCGGGACATCAATCAGAATGACTCCATCGTAATTCGCCAGTTCTGCCAGATCATCTGGCAGCCCGGATGGGCGAGCGCTTGTGTACTGGTAGCCTGCCTCACTTAGGACCCGGATCAGCTGGGCGGCTTCATCCGGGCGGATGGTTGGGGAAGTACCACCTCGGAAAGGCAATCGTTCACCCGGTGTAGGGGCAATCACCAGCAAGCGTGGCGGTCCATCCACCAGTGAGTATGCTGAGCCCTGATTATTTTGGTAATAGCTGTCCCTCTGAGAATCGTATTCAATTCGATAACGAATAAATCGACCGCTGTTTGCCAGGGCTTGGTTGGCTTGTAGCGGTAGGCTGAAGGTCTGCTGGCCGCGTTCGATCCGTTGGCTGCCTTGATGTATAAGCTGGCCATTGGCGAACACTCGCAACTGGCCTTCATCTGGCTGGCTGGCTTCCAGGGATACCTGCAGTTCGAATTGCTCGCCTTCCCTCAGTTGAGCTGGGGCTGAGATTTCCGTTAGCATGACTTCGGATTCATGCTCGTTGGTCAGTGGGATAGCTACAATTTGAACCCCGGCTGAAGCAGCTAATCGGGCCGCTGTGTCTGCATTTCCAACAGTTTGGACACCATCGGAAAGAAGGACGATTCTCCGGGCGGCATCTGGGGGCAGCAAAGCCAATGCCAGGCGGATTGCACTTTCGAGGTTCGATTGATCGCGGTCAGGACTCGACCGGAGAACTCCCAGGTCTCGGCTGCTGGATAGCGGGCGCTCAACGACGGGCTGCCTGCCGAAAACGATGATCCCAGCCTGGTCATCTGGACCCATTTCTAGCAGGGAAGCCTGAATGATAGCCTCAGCCCCAGATCTGGCCTGTGGGGGGATCGAATCTGATCCATCCAGCAAAAACCAGACCGCCAGTCGGTTGGATTGCCGCACAAGTTGAAAGCCTGCCAGGGCCAGGATCAGGCTGGCAGCAATGATGAGGCGAAGACTGACGGAGAGAATCTCCCGGCGTCCAGCCGCCCCCCGCAACACCGGCCCCAGATAGACCAGGAGTGGGAGGGTAAAAAGCAGGAGCAGGGCAAGCGGATTACCGAAATGCATTATGCGCTGCCAAACCAATCACGAGTGGACCAACCCTTGGGTATCTTGCGATTTTCCGCGCACCACCTGCCACAGAGCGTGTTGAAAAAGCTCATTTTCGCTTACGTCGGATGAGCCAGGCGGCAAACAGGGTCATTGCAATTGCCAGGGCGATGCCAGCTGTTCTGCGCCTACGGGCTTGCTGGGGTGTGCTTGAAGCCATGCTGTATTCCAGCCATTCGAAAGTTTCCTGTAATCCCTCGGTGAGTGGACGTGGCTGCCAGCCTAATTCAGAACGGGCTTTGCTGCTTTCGGCTGTGTAGGTTGAGTCCAGCATAGCCATTGAGTCCCGATTGATCAGCCTGCGGAGAGGCAGCCAGCCAGCCAAACCGGTCAGTATCGGCCCAAATGGTTTCACAAAACGAGCGGGTAAGAAAAGAAGCGGGGCCGGACGCCCGGTCAACCCTGCCCAAAGATTGAGCGTTTCGCGCAAGTTTAAACTGGGGCCGGCCAGGATATATGATTCTCCTGGTCGTCCTTTTTCAGCCGCCAGCAGATGCCCGTCGGCAATATCTTCAACATGAGCCAGGGTGATTGTGAATTCGGGCCCCGGTGCAACCAGCAGCAGTCCCTGATACCAGGCGGACATCATTACACGGACATAACCAGTGTCGCCTGGGCCAAACACAACCCCGGGCATGACGATGATTATCGGAGCGCCTTTGGCGATTAAGCGCTCTGCCTCTGTGTGCGCCATCCATTTGGTGAAATCATAAATGGTCTTGAAGTTTTCACCGGCCGGCAAAGGCGTCTTTTCAGTCACCAGCACGCCTTTCGTATCCCCATAAACTGCAACACTGCTGGTGTAGACGATCTTTGGAATACCCAGTTCTACTGCGATCTCGAGCACATTACGGGTTCCAGCAACATTAATGGCCTCGGCCTCAGCCAGATTGTCGCTCCCGAGCTTATACCAGCCAGCGATATGAAAGACCACCTCGCAGTCTTGCATTCCGGTTCGCAGCGTTTCGCGCTCGGTGATATCGCCGAATACAATCTCAGCGCCAGCGGCTTGCAGCCGGGCAGCAGCCTGCTTTGAGCGCACAAGTGCGGTAACCTGGTCGCCACGCAGCAGCAGCTTACGGGCAACTCTCCCGCCGATAAAGCCGCTTGCGCCTGTGATAAATACTTTCATGGGTCTTTCTCCTTGTTCGCTGCTGCTTTGTTGCACGATGTAGATATTCGCACTCAGATTAAATCATGGAATTCCATGGATTGAGACAGCACTATCTGAGTTTTCCGTAGGCCAATCACCTAGCCTTGTTGGCGCCAGTCTAGTTTTTTACCGACATACCAAATTACTAATCCACCCAGGATAGCCAAAATCAACAAGTCTATCCAGATCTTGGGGGTTACTGGGCCCAGCAGGCCTTGCTGCAAGGCTGAGGCTGCATAAGTTGCCGGGCTGAACCTGCCCATAGTGATCAAGATCTCTGGCAGCCGATCAGGCGGGATCAGCACTGGGCCCAACCCAAGCATCGTGAACGTCACCAGGGTGCTGATGGCACTGGCTTCTTCCAGATTGCGAGCGCTGGCCCCGATCAATGCGCCAATTCCGGCCAGAGGTAGGGCTGACAGCGGCACGACCAGGAAAAGAAACGGACTTGGATTTAAAGTGAGCCTCAAAAACCAGGAGCCAAATACCGCTGTCACAATCAGCGCCGGCAGGGAAAGCAGTAGAAATGCCAGGAGAGTGGCTGCAACCAGACTGTAACGGTGGATGGGAAGACTGGCAAAATAATTTATTGTACCCATGGCACGCATAAACGCGAAATTACCGCATACTTTCCCTTGATTTTCAAACATCAGGGCCAGCACGATATTGCCCACCAGGATGTAGCGCAGACTCTCAGGGCCGCTATCCTTACCGAATGTGCCTAAGGCGATGATGCTTAATACTGGGGCAATCGTACCAATGATCACCATGCCGCGCCAGGTCCAGCGCCAGTTGGATAACTGCATTAGAACCAGATCCATGATCTGGATGGGAAATGGCTGTGGGTTAAGAGTCTTGTGCATAATGCAGGTAAAGGTCTTCCAGAGTAGCTGAGTACAGGCGAAAATCGTCAATTTCATCCATATTCAATTTGTTCAGCACCATCCCGGAATCTTCCCGATCGATATATAACAGCCACCGCCCGGGGTCTATGAGCTGGGGAGATAAGCCCCCAGGCAGACAGGGCTGCCGACCGGGCTGGAAAAAGAGTTCTAACCGCAGTTTCCGATCCAGCCTGGTTTTAAGTGCGCTTGGCCGTCCGAGTGCCACCAGCCGGCCTTGATGCATGATCCCCACTCGCTGAATGATCTTTTCAGCTTCAATTGCATCATGGGTGATGAAAATGATCGTAACACCGGAATCGCGATTTAGCTGGCGTAAGTTCTCCCAGACCTGCCGCCGCCGCTGAGGATCAAGATCATTTGTGGGTTCGTCTAAAATGAGCACCGCTGGGTTGCCCGCCATGGCAACAGCCAGCTGCAGCAGTCGTTTTTGGCCCCCTGATAAAGTTTTGTTGGATTTTGAGGCCAGCTGTGTCAGCTGCCACGTTTCTAGCTGGTAATCTCGCTCTTGCCTGGCCTGTTTGGCATTGAGGCCGCGCAAGTGGGCGGTGAAATAGACGGCTTCCGCTACGGTCAGGTTGTTGAGAGCCAGCCCACCTTGCGGCATATAGCCGACATACCGGGTAACATACAGCGGATCAGCCTCTACTGGCTGACCGAAAAGTCGAATACTTCCTGATGTGCGGCGGATCAGGTTCGCCATTTGCAGAACCAGGGTGCTTTTTCCAGCCCCGTTATCACCCAGCAGACCAAAAATCTCGCCTGAATGGATTTGAAGATTGATATCTTGATTAGCCGGTTGGGTTTGGCCGGGGTAAATTTTAACCAGCTGCTCGATCTGATAGACGGGTGAGTTTTGCAATTGCATGTCAGTCATGCGCACCTCTGGGTTTTAGTTTTAGACGCAGCGCTTGCAAAATGCGTACAAATCTTCCTCTCCAGTGAGCGGGTAATAACTGCCGGCGATGGTATACCCACCATTCCAGCCACAAAACCAATAAGGCGATGGCAGCCAGCCAGGGCCAAAATTCGCGCTGCCCGGATTCCATTCCTTTATTTGCTGAAATCGGAGCCTGGGCGACAATAATATTTGTGGCTGGTGTCAGGTCCGATTCCTGGGGCGAGAACAGGTTGACAGCCAGAAACGCCTCCGTCTCAAGCTGCTTGGGATCTGCAAGTCTGTATAACCCGGTCTGGTCAGGTTGTAACAAAAATCGGCTGTCCTTGTCAGCCAGGAGTTCGATGGAACTTCCGGAAGGATCAGTTACCAAAAGTGTTCCAGATGAGGTTGAAGCCGGCAGGCTGACCTGCTGGCCCGGCTGCAAAGCGGGCAAATCCGCTAGATGAAAGCTGTCGCCAGGCTGCAAGTAATCGATTAAGTTTGCCACCAGGATCGGAAAGGCGAGTTGAAGGGGTAAGTCCGAATCATGCAGGTCGAAAGTGATGGCTGCCAATCGCCGGCTCTGCTGTTCGCCAATCACAACCAGCGGCCCTCCCGGTGCCTGGACCAAAACCTGGCCCCATGCAGGCAGTTGGATCTGGCGCGCCCTGAGAATATGCACATCTTGCCACTCAATGAATTCCGTAAGTGCCGATTGTCGAATTTCGGCCGGAGCGGTGTCGGTAAATACTCCAGTTGAAGGCAGCAACGCGTTCGTCGGTGGATTCACCAGGAACAAATTGCCCTCGGGGATTGGATCGGGCAGCCAGCCATCGAATACATACAGGTCGTAGGTCTCCGGCGGTAATTTAAAACTGCCATCTTCGGCGGGTGTGAGACGGAAAGCCTGAACTCCTTCGATCGAGGCCAGTACCTGTTCCAGGAAAAGATTGCCGGGTGAGACCAACAGGACTCGGCCCATGCTGAATGAATCGATTACAGTAATGGCCTGGTTATCCAATGAAAGGTTGTCATTGAAGGCCTCTGCCAGGCTGCTGATGGGCTGCAGGCGTGCTTCATAGCGGCCGGCTCCCAGGGGCAAATTGCTTAAGATTAAACTTTGATCTTGTCCCCCTACCAGATCGATTTGCCGGGATTGGAGGATTTGGCTGTCTGCGTACAGAGTTAAAATAGCTTCCTGAGCTGAGGTGCCATAATTTTTCACTCGAGCGAAGAGCTGTACAGTCTCCTGATTTTGACGGGCAGCCAGGGCAGTGATCGCCAGGTTTTCCCCGCTCTGTCCAACCGGAAGAAAGAGGACTTCTCCTGGGAGAGCGGGCAGTCCTGTATCCGGCAGACCGCCATCGGAGACAATGACTGTAGCAACGGAGGCCTGCCCGGCTGAGCCAGCTGCGCCGGCTGCCAGAGTGAAGGCTGCCTGCCAATCGGCTGGCCCCTGCCCTGGGATAGCACGATTCAACACGGCTTGCAGCTCGCCGTGATCGCTCTGGGCGGCTGTTAAAGTGAAAGCCTCTGGTCCTGCAGATATGATGGTCATTTTGGCGTTTGCAGGCAGGTCCGTAATCAGTGATTGGACGATCTGGCGGGCAGCTTCGAAGCGGGAAGGGGATACATCGTCTGCATACATCGAGGCAGATGCATCCAGTAAAACGATGACCGTATCAGCGGAAACTCCTGGCACGCTCTGGGCGGGACGAGCCAGGGCCAGGACAATGGCTGCCAGGATGATCAATTGTAGAATTAGAAGCAGGTTCCGCTGCAGTCGCTGCCAGGGAAGGTTTGCCTGGCGATCTTGCAGCAGTCTTTGCCACAGCATGGTCGAGGAGATTGTGACTGGTTTGCGGCGTACTTTTAACATATAAAGCAAAAGGATTGGTCCGGCCAGAAGCGCCAACCACAGGGCCGTGGGAGCCAGCAGGTTCATATCACCAACCCTGCTTTCCAAAGTTCTGTCTGAAGCGCTTTATCCCAGGGTATCTCAGTGGTAAGGTTTAGATAGCGGATGCCCCGCTGTGTGCTGTACGACCGGATCTCTGCCTGCCAGTCACGCACACGCCGCCGGTAAAGCTCCCGCATACTGCCATCAATGGAGACCTCCTGGGTATGCCCGCTTTCCAGGTCCACCAGACGCAAATCGCCTGCCAACGGAGGATCGAGCTCTTCCGGCCCCAGCAAGTGCAGTATAGCGACTTCAAAGCCCCGGCTTTGTAAGTACGTGACGCCTTCCTGGTATCCGGATGGCGAAAATAAATCGGAGATCAAGATCGCCAGTCCCGGCCGCCGGGCGGTCATCAAATACTGCCGCAAGGAGCGGTTCAGATCCGTCTCTCCGCTTGTTTTTTGCCTTTCGATGAACTGAAACAGCGGCATGAGACTGGCCTGGCCGCGTTTTGGGCCAAAAAAATTTCTCGCCTCCCCAATATGCATACCGGTCAGGTTCAATTGGTCACCGGACGATAAAGCAATCGCTCCCAGACCTGCAGCCATTCTTTGGGCATACAGAAATTTATTCGCAGCTCCTGCCCCCCAATCCATGGACAAAGAACAATCCAACAGGATATGAACCGCCAGATCATCCTCTTCTTCAAACAGCTTCAGGAAAGGCCGATCCAGGCGGGCATAGGCGTTCCAATCCAGGCGCCGCAGATCGTCACCGGGAGTATATTCCCGGTAATCAGCAAACTCGATGCTGGTGCCGCGCCGGGATGACCGCCGGTCGCCCTTAAGTATGCCTGCCCGGACCTGGCTGGCAACCAGGGTCAGGCGGGTTAATTTGCGCAGCGTGACCTCGTCAAAAATCATGCCAGGGTCCTGTTTCAGGATAAGGATTTGGCCAATTCGGGCACCTGCTCGAGCAGGTTGGCCAGAATCTGGTCGGGTGAAATTTCATCCGCCAGTCCCTCAAAGTTCAGCAGCAGCCGATGCCGTAGAGCAGATGGAACAATGGCCCGCGCATCTTCGAATGCGACGTTGTAACGCCCGTCCAGCAGCGCAGTGACCTTCGCCCCCAATATGATCGCCTGACCACCCCTCGGCGACGATCCATAACGCACATAGCGCTTCACCAGCTCTGGGGCAGACGGGTTGTTGGGATGGCTGGCGACTACCAGCCGGGCGACGTAGTCGCCAATATGGCTGGCAATTGGCACCAGGCGGGCCAGTTCGCGCATCTGGATAATTTGGTCGCCAGATACTACTCGGTGTGCTTGCGCTCCTGGGGCCCCGGTAGTCCGTTCTAGAATTTGGGTGAGCTCGGAAGGAGATGGATAAGGAACGTTGACCTTAAATATGAAATCGATCTAGCTGTGCCTCAGGCAGGGGATACGTACCTTCCATCTCTAATGGGTTTTGGGTGGCTAATACGAAGAAAGGTTCCTGCAGCTGGTAAGTGCGCTTGGCTACGGTGACAGAGTGCTCTTGCATGGCTTCGAGCATGGCAGACTGGGTTTTTGGTGTGGCCCGGTTGATTTCATCTGCCAGAACGAGATTCGCAAAAACGGGGCCGGGCTGAAAACGAAATTCCCGCTGCCCGTCCTGATCGATCAAAATTTCTGTCCCAACGATATCGGCCGGCATCAAATCAGGTGTGAATTGAATCCGCGAAAACGTCAGATCAAGGACTTCGCCAAAGGTACGGATCAGTATGGTCTTACCCAGCCCCGGCACGCCTTCCAGTAAGGTATGCCCGCCGCAAAGAATACTGATCAAGACATGCCGGACGACATCCCGCTGGCCTACAATGACTTTAGCGACTTCTTGCTCAATCTGGCTGGCAAACTGTCGGAATACCTCTGGGTTGATTTCCTTGGTCATATTTGCTCCTCAGTGGTTGGCAGATAATCGTAACGAAATTATGCTTTTTAAAAACCTTGATCTATGGAATGCAGGCTGAACTAGGTCTTTTGCTTTTGGATGGCACGCTCAGGGGGCTAGAGAACTAAAATAATCGCGAACTAGCGCCCGTAAATGCTGCGGCACTTGGCCACTTTCAATTGCCTGACGTATGATGTTTTCATATACGGGGAAAACTTCTGAATAAGGAATAAGGCTTTGCTCGGGGGAATTGCCGGGCGCAAGGCCTGCCTCGCCAATAATCTGTCCTGGCTGACCGCTGCCTGGAAGCTGGATATCCTGGCCCACTCCGCTGTTCAATCGTTGGGGAGCGTAGATGCTCTCGTACTCACGCTCACCACCATCCCCAGTTTGATTGCCAGTTCCGATCGGCTGGCTACCGGCTTGCGCACCACTGCCTTCCCCCTGACTCTCCCCTTGTCCTGCGCCAGCTACGCTGGCGCCACCCGAAGTGTTGCCGTTCACCTCGCCCGCCCCACTGCTGCCCTGGCTGCTTCCGGGACCTGAATCTGCAATTTGCCCCCCGTTGTTCTGTCCGCTGCCGGTTTGGCTGCCCGAAGTTGCCTGGGCGCTGGCAGCAGACCCGGCCAAAGCCAGGTTTTGCTGACTGGCGCTTAGCTGGTCAGCCGCCTGGTTGGCTGCGTTGGCGGATGCCAGGCTGCTGGCGTGACCTGCCAGTTGTTGGGAAGCCTGGGATAATGCCTGCCCGGCCCCTGCCGGATTGCCGGATTGGATCTCCTCAGCAGCATTCTGCAAATCTTGCGCCAGCTCCGGATTGCTGTTCGCCAGCGCGGAGGCGGCAGCTGGCAGGCTGGCCGCAAGATCCGCCCGCTGCTCTGCGTTCATGGCAGTGGGATCGATTGTCCCAAGCGCCTGAGCGGCCTCGGAAAAATCACCCGCAGCCAATTGCTGGCCAAAGGCTTCCAGGGGGCTGCTGTCCTCGGAAGCGATGGACTCTCCAGCCTCAACCAGTCCAGCCGATTGATTTAGCAATTCGTCGGGCAGTACGGTCCGCAGCGCCTGCTCAGCCTGGTTTAATGCACCAAGCGCCTCCTCCAGGCTCTGAGATGTTTCGAGTCTGCGGGCCGCCTCTTCTAGCGGCTTATCCAAGACGCTCCGTTGTTCTGCACTTAAGTTATCTGCCGCTTGAATATTTGCCTGGATTTCTTCCAATGCGTTGGCCTGTTCCTGGATGAGTTTGGTCAGATCCTGCTTCTTGAGTGCGGCCAGAAAGTAGGGTTGGTTTCTGGCGGTCAGGCTCGCAAGTAGCAGGATGATTGCCAGCGCGGCACCCAGCTCTAACCAGGGCAGCCGCCATGGCTGGCTGCTCCCAAGATCGACTTTGCGGGCGTGTTCCAGAGCGTCTTGCTGTTGTTCTGAAAGCAGGTTTTCAACGGACGGTTTCAGGTGGGAAAATTCGACTGCTGTGCTGATTCGCTCGCGCAAATTGAAGCGGCGATCGAAATAGCGGATGGCATGTGCGCGGTTCACAGGCCACAGGTAGCCCGCCAGACCAGCAAGGCCAGGCCAGGTAATTGCCAGACCAATCGTTATTCGGGTGTATTCGGCGAGCAGCAAGTCGGTTCGTGGAACGATCCAAAGCGCCAGAATCGTCCCCAGGATCAAACCCACCAGAAAGCCGCGTCCGGACCAGCGCAATGCCCGCTGCAGTCGGTAGCGGAGCAGCCAGCTTTGCACAATGTGATTGATTTCATCCAGTGCGTTCACCTGACAAACCTCATTTCTCAGGGCGCTGCACCATCCTGGTGCTGACCAGCAACAGCACGAAGCTCAGCAGTAAATATAGAACGATATAGGGAAGCCATGGAGAAGGCAGGGGCAAAGTGTAGCCATTATTGAGCGGAAGAACGTAGAGAAACGCGCTTTGCGCTTCAAGCAGAATTATTTCAGTTGCGATGGCGGTTGCGAGCGGATTGCTGGCAACAACGATCCAACCCAAGATTACCAGCATGGCCTGCTGAAATGTAGTGAGATTTGGGCCGCCAAAGCCGGGGTACAAAGCGGTGCCTGCGCCGAGAACTGCGATAATCATCATTGGCAGCCCAAACACCAGCAGGATCGCGAATCCGTAAGAGAGCACGGTCGAGACCAGTGTCCGCGACACAAAACTGGAGAAGAAAGTCCCTACCGCACAAAAAGTGATTGCGGTGACAATCAGAATCACAACCGCGATCAGGAACTCTTCCAGGGCAACGCCGCCGAATAAAAATGCCAGGCTTTGCAGCGGCAGTGCGCATAACAGCAGCAGCAATAAAAACATCAGTCCCGATAGGAATTTCCCCATCACCAGAGCCCGCGGAGAGAGCAAAGTCGTCCTGAGGATGTCATAGGTCTGGTGTTCACGCTCGGACGAGATGCTCCCGGCGGTCAGCGCAGGCGCTATAAAACATACCGAGAGCAATTCCAGCCAGACCACCCCGCCAAACAGGATTTTTCCGAACAATCGCTGTTCATCAACGCTGTTAACTGGCGAGCTTGATGAAAGAAAGGTAGCGTAAATCAAACCAACAGCCGCACTGATGATGGCCACATACCCGGTCAGGGTAATGAAAGCCTTCCGGCCGCGCATCCTGCTGCGCAGCTCTTTCAAAACCAGCGGGTTGCTGTTGAGCCAGCGCCGGATCGGAGAGGGCGTTTTCGTAATTCGCCCGGTGTCACCTATCGATTCATTCATGGTAGCGACTGGCTTTGCCAGTCGAATACGGCCCACACCCCTGCGTCTTGAATGGATAGATGGACAGTAAAATTCATGTCACCAACCCTTTGGTTGCTCTCATGAAGACTTCTTCCAGATCACGGCTACCAGCGCTGAAGCTGATCACCGGAATTTGGGCTTCTACAAGCGAAGCCAGGATGCTGGACATCGCCGCTTCGTCGCCTGCAAACTCAACCATCAGCCTGAAGCGCGGGCTGGTACCAGGGCCTCGGGAACCGTTAGCGCCGTTAGAGAGGTCCACGCCGGCGACCCCTGGCAAACTTAATAGCAGCTGGCGCGCTTCTTCAAGTTTGCCCAACAAGGCAATTTCGATTTTCCGGCGTGGCATCAACTGTTGTTGGAGTTCTTCCAGTGCGCCCACGGCCACCAGCTCACCCGCCTCCAGGATCGCGACTCGGCTGCAGATCTCAGCCACATCGGCCAGGATATGAGTTGAGAAGAAGATCGTTTTACCCATACTGGCCAGCTCTACCAGCAGTTCGCGAATCTCAACCCTGGCTCGCGGGTCTAAACCGGAGGCAGGCTCGTCCAGAATCAAAACTTGAGGATCGTGCACCAGGGTGCGAGCAAGGCTCAGACGCTGTTTCATGCCGCGTGAGAGTTTATCAACCATATCATCTTGACGATGGTTGAGTTCAACCAGTTCCAATAAGTCCGTAATTAAAGCAGGACGATCGGTAGCAGAGATTTGATAGCAGGCCCCAAAAAAATCCAGATATTCAGCCACGGTCATATCGTTATAAACCCCGAAGAAGTCTGGCATATAACCGATCGCTCGCCGGATTGCGTTGGGTTTTTCCCTGACGGATTGGCCGGCAATTTTCACATCGCCTTCAGTCGGCTGCAAAAGCCCGGTCATCATTCGGATTGTACTGGTTTTTCCAGCCCCGTTCGGGCCGACAAAACCAAACAACTCACCTGCTTCGATCTGTAAACTGAGGCGGTTTACAGCCAGCCGGGTACCATATCTTTTGCTGAGGTTGGATATTTCAATCATCACTGCTATCTATCCTAACATGGCTTGCTCGAGAATGATATTGGGAGGTTGAAAAGATATCCAGCCGCCCTTTCTTCCCGAAAGATCTTTTATCAAGGTGGAAAGGCCATGCCTATTTTCAGGGATTCACTGTTAGGGTGAAATCTGCGCGTTCGATTGGAAAATATGCTCCGCTGCTGGGCTGTTCCAATCGCAGCCGGATTTCACCATTCACACCCACAAAACGCTGGGGATCAGTAATGACCGAATCTCCCCAGTTTACATCTGGTAAAAGCACCCAATTTGCGCGTTCATAGTCCCATAGATACTGGTTGAACCCGGTTGGGCCTTGGTTTTCGTAGCTTTTCAGGTGCAAAGTCAGCTGGCTGACTTCAGAATACGGGATCGGCTGAGCGAGCATGTACTGGATGCTGAAATCCCCGCCCTCCAGATAGCCATCGTAGGGGCTGGGATTGAAAACCCCGCTAGCTGCATCCAATACACTCCAGGTAAAAAGGCCTGGGGTCAGGGCAACAGGCCCATCCATTTTTTGGAGGGTCGGGTGCAAGGCAACGACATACAAAGTCGTATCGCTGCTCCGGAACAGTTGATCGACGAATTGCAATGGCAGGGGGCTGGTATCGCTCCAGCCCACCAGGTAAATCCCACCCCCGCGGCTGTTTGGGTTGGAATAACCGGAAATCGCATTCAGTAAGCTGAAGCGCCGGTAGGTCTCCTGGTCGCGATAATAGTCGCCCGGACCGAGTAAATCAGAAGCAAGGCTGTCAATGCCTGCGTATGGTGGGTAGTACGAGCTGGGCTGGCCGGAGTAGTTGCCGGTGTCGGGAACTGGTTGATAACTGGCCCGATCATTGTCGGATAAGCCAATTTTAAATTGCTGTTGGTCTCCCGGCGCGAAAGTTCCGATTTGCCAGGTCTCTCCTGGGGAAAGCAGGATCGCGCTCTGCAATGTCAGGTTGGATTGATTTTGGAGTTCGCCTTCCAGGGTGATACCCTGGCTGGTCAGCTGGATGGTTAAGCTGCCCTGGATGGCCGGGGAGGGAATTTTTCCTTCCAACCCAAATGCATTGATACCCGCTACATCGATTCGCATGTCCACTACCCGAGTGTTTTCATCCGGGGTGGTTTCAAACAGCCATCCGCCTGCGGGCGCCAGATTGGGTTGGTTGGGGATAGGATGAAGTAGGAAGTTCCGATCTATTTCGAGGTTATAGCTCGCACGGTCAGGCGAATAAACCCCCATCAGACCATACACATCGGCTTGTTGAGCATCGGGCCAGACCTGGACAACTGCCAGCCGGCTAACGACTGGATCTTTTCCTCGTCCCTGGCTGCCAATGATAAAAGCCAGCATGCTGAATACAACAACCAGGATGGGTATACTAATCCAGGCCAATTCTTTACGTTTTAACCGGCGTAAGATCAGGTAATTGACCGGGCCTAAGGCGATGAGGTATACGAGCAGAAAACCACACAGCAAATTAATCGGGGGTAAATCCAGCTCGGGAAGTGCAGCCACCGCGTTGCCTGCTGAATCCCAGGCTTGAAAACTCCCCGCCCAAACTGGAGAGCTGGCTCCTGCACTCACTATCTGCTCATAGATGCGAAGCATCCCTCCCCAGCTCTTGAGGGGTTCGAGACTCGGGTCAGCAGTCAGATAAAAAACGGATCCTGCGCCGTGACGGCCCTGGATCAACACAGGCTTTTCAGCCATCTCGATCAATATTTCTGCAGATGGCTCCAGATCGCCAACCGCTAGAACGGTCTCACCGGGCAGGTCGAAAAGACCGGACACGATTTCGCTTTGCTTAGGATGAAATGGAAGAAGATCGTCGATTCCGGCAGCCGTTTTTTTCCAGTTTGGACCACCGGTGACGATCAATCCGCCGCCGCCAGTTATCCAGCCGTCCAGAGCCTCGATCTGGCGGATCGTCAGACTGCCCGCATCCAGATCTGAGAGCACCAGAAAATCCAATGCATGCCAGGCAGGAGACCGGTCGGGCAAATCGCCAGCCGTCAAGCGGGCGACGGCAGCCCGCCCATTGGATGGATCTAGCTCTGACAGCAGGTTGAAAATGGATGGGCTGCCAGACAGGATGCCAAACAACCGGTCGTTTTGCGTGATGCAATTGACAGAAGCCGTTGTTTGGGCAATGATCTGGCGATTCTCGACCAATTGGACTTCAATCTCGGTCTGGTAACTTTCTGGCCGGAAATAAATGTAGGTTACTTTATTAGAGTTCGACGGTAAACTGATCGGTTGGGTGTAGAGAGTAGGGGTGCTGTTGAAACTGTTGCTGCGGATCTGTAGACTGGCATCCAACCCTTCGCCCAGATTTTCAAGCGATACTTGAACCGGAATCCAATCTCCATCTTTACATAAGCCATCGAACCCGGCCTGGGCAGACATTCGAAGGTCTCTATTAGATTGAGCGAGTGCAATGGATTGAAAAACCGCTGGAAATGGTGACAATATCATCAGCGCTGAGAGGCAGCTGCCTAAGAACAAGGCCAACAGGGTTAACTTGTACCTGATCATTAGTTTCATAGGCCCGCGACCAGCCGCTCAGTATTAGAAGTCATAAGACCTTTATACTACATCCAATCGGATTACGTAAATACGAAATATATCACCAAAACTGGTAACTGCTCAGTAGTTTTCTCGGCAGATCTCTTCTATTGATCTGGGAAGCACACCATTTGTCGCGCTGATTTGCTATAATCCTGTTATGCCAAATCGTACCCAACTTCCCTTAATTGTCGGTTTTGTCGCCGATTTAATGTTCTCTGCGAGGATCGAGTCCACTGCTCAGCGTTTGAAATTTGACGTCCACTGGATCGAAACGGCAGATCAGATCGCGCCAGGCGATCCTCAAAGGTTGGCGCGCGTTTCAGCCGAGCCTGTGTCTGGCTCAGCTGCTGAACTGATCGATCAACTTAGCCGCAGGCATCCAGCGCTGATCATGATTGACCTCGGTAATTCGGCGATCCCCTGGCGGGATTGGCTACCGCTGATTAAATCAGTTCCGGCAACCCGCCGAATCCCGGTCATTTGTTTTGGGTCTCACGTAGATGTGGATACCATGAAAATGGCACGCAGCTGTGGCGCAGACGCGGTTTTAGCTCGCTCTCGTTTTGTCAAGGATTTACCTGACCTGATCTTGCGTTATGCTCGCATTCCCGATTATGCTGCTGTCGAAGCCGCCTGCAAGCAGCCTTTGTCGAGCCTGGCCCTGCAAGGACTGGAAGAGTTTAATCGAGGCGAATATTTCGAGTCACACGAATCATTGGAAGACGCCTGGAATGAAGACCAATCTGCCGGGCGTGATCTTTACCGCGCGGTGTTACAGGTCGCGGTAGCTTATCTACAGATCAAGCGGGGCAATTATCCCGGAGCAGTAAAAATGTTTTTCAGGGTGCGCCAGTGGATTGATCCTCTGCCGGATACCTGCCGGGGTATAAATATCGCCCAATTGAGAGCGGATGCCGAGCAAGTACGACTTTCGTTATTGGCACTCGGAGCAGATAAGATTTCCGACTTTGATCATAGCCATTTCAGGCCGGTGATTTATGAGGTCCAAAATGATTAGCCTTGCCCTGGCTGCCGAATTGAAAGCTGCTGGTTTGCAATGGCAGCCAGCTTTGCACGATTTTTTTGCACTACCCGACCGCCTGATGGATGATAAGCTGTTTGTTATCAGCGATTTACTGGCCAACATCGAGCAATTGCAGGGAACCCAGATTGTCAGTTTTCAGGGTACCCCGGAATGGGCCTTGGATTATCTGGTCACGTCCGACGTGGTTTGGGTACCGACTGAAACTCAGCTGCGCCAGCGCTTAGAATCGGGCTTGTTAGCGAGCGGCGGGTTGGATCTGACCCTGAACACCACCATTGCGAGTGTTCGATTAAAGTTTGTGTACCGCGGTCAGGGATTGAGTTTCGAAGCCCGAGATGCCCAGGAGGTTTATGCCCGGGCACTACTTTACCTGTTGCAAAATTGACCTTTTTGCAGCCATTGTTAATCAGTCTGAATGCCATCCACCAAACGAATTGTCAGCCAGGTCTGATTAATCCCTTGAATCTGGATGTTTGCCGTCGGGAAAGGCAGCCAATGACCTGGGCGCTGTTCCCGGTTTGGATTTTCAGGCTGTCCAACTAACTCTAAAGAATCCAGTATGCTATCCAGCCTGAGCAGGGAGTTGCTCTCGACCTGGACAGCAGGCCCGTTTTTCAGGCCCCAGCGCCAGCTATCGCGGCCGGCAGTCGCCTGGTACATCAGGCTCCAATCTGGCGAAAATCGCAGCCATGGGTCAAAAGCCAGAGGGAGTTGGTAATTGGTTGGCTGGGCCTGCGCCAGGGTAACTTTCAGAGTGCCGGCAGATAGCTGGTAGAGCTTTTGCACTGCACCGTCGGTGGATCGAAAAGCGAGCCCGTTGGGACTTTCTTGGAGCAGGTACACTCGCTCTGGCTCTCCAGGTAGGATAGGATCTTGAAATGCGCCTCCTGCTGAGGCAGGATCGCTTCTAAAACCAGCGCCGATCTCCCAGGTGCTGGGTTCACTCAAGCCACTGACAAACTGGTAATCAGGGCCAATCAATTGATGGGGTCCATCGCTGCCCATCGCGAAAACAAATGTCAACTCACCACTTTCCGGCTGAATGACGGCAAATAATTGTTCATCGCCCAACATGCATTCTGGTTGCCCATCCAGGTCGATGTCTTGAGAGCAGTCCCTGACAGGCGACGGTTGATCTGCCCAACGGGCAGCTAAGAATAGCACCTGAACAGTCCCCAAATATGATTCCCTTACTGCAGCCAGTTCGGGCGGATGAGGATAGACTGGATCATACAGACCGGCATAGGCCTGCCAGGCAGCCTGGTCCAGGTTATTTCTCTGGCTTGCTTCCATTCCCTGCATAATACTGGCCGCACTGGTAAAGGTCGCAGGTGGTGCAGTTCTCGCGGATGCCTCTGGGAGAGGCAGTCCGATCAAGTCATGGGCATTTAGCAGCCGGATCCATGGGTGGGCAACCAGATAATTAAATGTGGCTCGGGCAATTTCGGGGTTGCCCCATGGGCTGCCTGGAAGGTCGCCGCCTAACACAACCAACTTGGAGCTACTCTGATTGGCGAAACTGAGCGCAGCCTGGATAATTTCCCGACGCATGGGGATATCCGGCCCATTAATAGTCGGCGCGGCTGCCGGTAATTCCAGGGGAAGTTCAATCACAAGCTGCCGCAACCAGCGGGTGAGTTCCGGCGAATTAATAGAGGGATTAAAGGTAAAAATTACCCGTCCCGGTCCGATCAGCTTAGAGGATAACCCTGCTGGAGAATATGTGAATTGGCTGTCTGCTAGGCCGAAACCAGCCGCGATTTGGCTGTTTTGGATGGCGAATTCTGGCTGGTCCCAGCCGGCGCTTTCCAGCCAGGTGGGCTGGCGGCCAGATTGATCAGGAATAAAACCAGGCTGGACGTCGGGTAAAATGAGCTGGCCCTGTTTGGCCATCTCGGTGATCATCCCTATTCCACCAATGTAATCTAAAGCAGCCAGGCTTGCGGGGGTTTTAAGATCCAGCAATGTCAAAGGAACCTGCCGGGCGCGGGCAGTCCGAAGCAGATTGTAGAGTCCATGCCGCCCGCCTATTGGACCTGTATGGGCGCCATCCCAGCGTCGCAGCCCCAGGGCAGGTGTAACGGCTGGTAAGCTATCCCAGAAAGCCAGCAGCACGGGAGCGGGCGCTGGTGGAAAAACATCCGTCAGGAATGTCCCCAACTCATCCTGGATTGCTGTCGATCCGGGCTGGGTCGAGATCACCCGCATTCTGCCTGGCAAACCTCCACCAGGCAGGCTTTTCGCAATCAGGCTGATTGTCACGCTATCATGAATGGGATCTCGGACAACTCGCAGACCGCTGCCATTGATTGCATGTAAGTCAGGCGACAATACCTGCATCTCGCCTGATGCCGGAATCACAAGCAGGGTATCCCAGGCGAGATCCAACGGAACGTGCCAGGGAAGTTCGGACGCGCCGCCGGGAGTTGAGTCCAGGGCCAGATAAAGATCTGTGGCAGGTAACTCAGCTAAATCTAAAAAGTCCAGCCGGATTTGAATCTCCGGACCGAGCACCCGCAGATAGCCTGCCAGGAAATCCAGCTCTGGCGCAGATGCATCAGCATGATCCAAGATGCGCAGATCTGTGTAGGCCCAATTGGGTTCTGCTAATGGCTCTCCGCCCGGGGTCTGGCAGCTGCTCAGACATCCGGCTGTCAGGATGGTCAGGAACCAGATCAGGGTCGCAGATCTGGCCTTAATCTTGTGCCGATTGTCGATCTTTACAAGCACTATCCTAATCACACATCTCGCCTGGATTTTATTGAGGACTGAGCAGTAATCTGAAGGACATGAACTATCCCAAGATTACCTTGCGACCCGCGCTGAGCGTTGTTTGATCAGCGCTAACAGGGACAGGAACTCGAAAACAAGATTGGCCGCCAGGATTGCAGTGATATCGCTGTGGTCGTAAGGAGGCGCGACTTCCACCAGATCGAATCCAACCAGATTCAAGCCATCCAACCCTCGTACCAGTTGAAGCATATCGTAGCTCGTAAAACCACCAACTTCCGGTGTGCCGGTACCTGGCGCGTAGGCTGGATCAAGCGAATCGATATCCAATGAGACGTAAACCGGTCGTTCGCCCATGAGGGTATGGATCGATTCCACAGCTGCCGGAATACCCATTTCAAACACCTGCCCAATCGTCAGGATGTGAGCGCCCAATTGGCGCGTCTTTTTCAGGTCATCTGCTCCGCTGATTGGGCCGCGAATCCCGATCTGGATATAAGCTTGCCGATCAATTAAGTCAGTTTCAATCGCCCGGCGAAAGGGTGTCCCGTGGCTGTAAGCCTGACCGGGATACTCACTATCCCAGGTGTCGGGATGGGAATCGAAATGCACCACAGCCAGCGGGCCGTACTTCCCGGCATAAGCACGCAGCAGAGGATAAGAAATTGTATGGTCACCACCCAGGGTAATCGCAGTTGCACCCGCTTTCAAAATTGAGCCCACTTCGTCGGTGATCGCATCAAGCGTTTGCTCAATGCTCACCGGCACCACATCGACATCGCCGTAATCGATCAGGTTGAGCACTTCGGTAGGAGTAACTCCCATAACCGCATTATGCCCCCAGATCGCCAGGGAGGCCTCGCGAATCTTTCGGGGACCAAATCGAGCCCCGCTGCGGTAGCTGGTGCCGCTGTCGAAGGGTACGCCTACAATGGCTGCGTCTACGCCTTCGAATATACGGCTGGGTGCGGTGCGCATAAATGTTGCGATGCCGGCGAACGGCTGCTGGTGAGCGCCAATCGCCGGATTGCGGTCCACTTCACTCATTCCACCTCCTGATGCAAGCCTTACAAGCGCCCTCAACTAGGATATTTCTTCGTCTGGCCTGTCCTTAGGATTCGCTTTAACGCTCAAAGGAATGTCATCCCACGATGACGGATCATTTAACGACTCCAGATGGGTGAAAACAACCACATTTTGCAGAGACTCTGAAATATCTGCTTCAATCTTTTCAAGGAGCTGATGCCCGCGGTGGACACTCCATTCTCCCGGAACCAGCACGTGCAAGGAGATGAATTTTATGGCACCAGACTGGCGGGTTCGTAAAGCATGATACTCAACTCCTGCCTGGCGATGGATATCCAGGACCTTCCGAATGATATCCTGCTCTTCAGCTGGCAGGGCAACATCCATCAATCCTGAGATTGAGCTGCGCAGGATGCCAAGGCCAGACCAGACAATATTGACAGCGACGAGCAAAGCGATCATCGGGTCCAGGAGCTGCCAGCCAGTCAGGGCTACCAGGCTGACCCCAACCAAAACACCGCCCGATGTCCACACATCGGTCATCAAATGCCGGGAGTTGGCCTGCAAACTGATCGAGTTATAGCGCTTGCCAGCTCGCATCAGGATCATTGCAACGCCCAGATTTGCCAGTGAGGCGATGATCGATACCCCCAGTCCGAGGCCGATCTGTTCGAGTGGTCTGGGGGTGATGATCCTATCGATCGCTGCAATCCCAATGCTGAGAGCGGCAAGCAAGATCAAGGTGCCTTCGACTCCGCTGGCGAAATACTCGGCTTTGCTGTGGCCGTAGGCGTGACTCTCATCCGCCGGCCGGGCTGCAACGGTGAGCATCGCCAGCGCCATCAAAGCCCCAGCCAGATTGACGAACGACTCCAGGGCATCCGACAGCAGGCCAACTGAGTCGGTTAAAAGGTACGCGCCCGTTTTAAGAGCAATTGTGAGCAGCGCTACCGATATCGAGAGCCAGGCATAGCGGGTCAGGAAAGAACGGTCAGTATGGGTTTGGTTTGACAAAGGAAAACTCCTTAGATTTTCCAGAGTGCCTCAGAGAGTGAGCTGTTGTTGCCAGAATTATAGTTTAAAAAAAGACCAGTGATGTTCTGGTCTTTTTCCTCAGCTGGAATCATTGTGACCCACCCCATGATTCCTGAATTGAATGAATACCCCATAGCGCCACTTATCGAACGATCTCAACTGGAAATCGAGCTATATCTAGCTATGCTGCGGTTTGAGAATCGCAGTAAGTTGGAAGAATTGCCCGGTGTTCTGCAGTGAGGTCGACAAATCAAATTGTTTTAATAATTGCATATCTGTAAAAGGAGCTGCATTCCACAGGGGCTAAAACGTGCAATACCTGCGTCGCTTGCTTAGAGATGGCAGGTTGACTGGCATGAAACTGGGTCAAACCTGGCTGATTGACAAAAGCACTTTCGAAGCTAACCTGGAGAAAGCAAAACATACCCAAAACAAGCGTTTTGGGCCCAAGTAGTTTTTTGTCTGGAGATGTTTACGAATGTAAACACCCAAGATTACTTCAGAGAGAATGGCACCGCTGTTCTCCATTTATGAGTTGTGCTAGAATAATGAGGACAAATTTAGCTTTAATTATCCCAGTACAATTACATTTTCTCAGAGTATCTATCAAATTATACGAAAATAGGTAGCACAACATCTAACCGTGATTACTGACACCACTGTTGGATCAACCGCAAGGTCGCTTGGGACCGGCGGCCCCGCTGGTTGGGGGGTTCCCAGGGCAGGGGTGGAACTTTGAAGGCGAACAGTTCCGCCAGGGTCCAGATATGATCGGTCAAATCTGCCGCAATCGCCGGGGTACGCTGAACCCAACGATGACCGAAGCGGCCGACGGAGAGGCGCAAACGTAGGCTCTTATGAGGATCACAGAAGTTATACAGACAGCCGACGATATACATTCCGGCGACCAGGGTCTCTGCTTTGCGGGCCAGAGTGCGTGTGCGGCGGGTCAGGCTGGCAAGCCGCTGGCGGAAGGTGGCGTTGAGGCGCTCGATAAAGGCGGTATTGATCCCGCCCGTTCCTTGGGAAACCTGGATCAGACGCCGGATCATTGCCTGACTGCCTTGAACGATGCGCCGATCGATGTGCAAATGATTGGCACAGCGCTGCTTGAGCACCTGGACGATGGCGATGTTGGGCCAGGCGATGAGTTGCGGGCGTCCTTTTTTACCCCTGCGGCGGGGCACAGCCGTGCGAAAAGCCGCTTGGAAAGCGGTCACGTAACTCGCCAAACCATCGACGGCCAACAACAAGGGGCGGCACAAGGCGATCTGGCGCACCTGCTGCGCCAAGGATTGGATCAAGACCAGATCTCGCCTGGCGCTTACCGCACCGCCCAACCACAGCCGGGTGGAGACCATCAGCGCCAGGGCCATCCAGAAAGTTCCCTTTTGGGTCTTGACTTTGATCTCATCGGCCTGCACCTGCTGCAAATCCAGGTGGGCGCTGCCCACGGTGTGTTCATGCACGGCCTGACAGTGCTGACCGGCCCGCTGCCAGCAGTTCCGCACCGTGCGCTCATCAAAGCCAAACGCCTTGACTATCGCCTGAACGGGACAGCCGTAGGCCAAGAGCGCCATCACCAGCAGCACCGTCTCGGCACTTGTCCGCAGCCGGTAAAATATCGTACCTTTGCTGGCGCTAAAGGTTTGTTCGCATACTTCACAGACGTAACGCTTTTCCTTCTGACTATGCACCTGAATGTTGCCTTTTCCGCTCTGACCTCTTGCCGGACACTCAATATTCGGGCAAAATATAGCTTGTGGGTTCACTGGGTTCTCTCCTGGTTGCTTGGTCGCTTCCAAGAGTGTGCCAGTGAACCCCGCTTTTATCAAGTCCTTTCTTCAATCACGCTTTAGTGGAGTGCTACCCGAAAATAAGGTTTCTCAATGGAAAGCGATATACTGCTAACGAAATTGTTTGTTCCCCCAATTCGACCGAACCTTGTCCCACGCCCTCAACTAGTTAAACAATTGAATCAGAAATTGAATCTCGGCAGCAAAATTACTCTACTCTCTGCCCCAGCGGGATTTGGAAAAACCTCTCTGGTTTCGATCTGGCTGCAAGATTCTGATTTTCAGATTGCCTGGTTATCTCTGGATAAAGATGATAATGATCAGGCACGGTTTATAGCTTACCTCGTTGCTGCTCTGCAAAAAGCAGATGGAGAGATTGGTAAATCAGTCCATCTGATGCTTGGCTCTTCACTAAAGCCGGGGATGGAGATGCTCATTAGTGCGCTGATAAATGATATTTCTAATCAGGGGGACCAATCACAAATTGTACTTGTTCTTGACGATTATCATCTTATCGAAGACCAATCGATCCACAAAGCTCTCACTTTCTTAATCGAACACCAACCTCCCCAACTCCATATCATCCTTATCTCACGGGATGATCCACCATTGCATTTGTCGCTGCTGCGTGGAAGGGGAGAAATGACTGAGATACGGTTAGCAGACTTACGCTTTACAAAACAAGAAACATCTACATTACTGAACGACATTATGGGGTTAAATCTGGATGCTTCTCAAATTGAGATTCTCGAAACCAGAACTGAGGGGTGGATCTCGGGGCTGCAATTGGCTGCCCTTTCCATGCAAGGACGATCCGACGTGGTTGGTTTTGTGAGATCATTTGCCGGTAGCAATCGCTACATTTTGGATTATTTGATCGAGGAAGTTTTTCAACAGCAGCCTGTGGAAATTCAAGAATTTCTGCTCAAAACATCCATTCTCGATCAACTAATAGCACCTCTTTGCGATGCCCTTTTCTTGAACGAGGGGCAATCAGCGCCAAATCTCAACTCACAGGATATCCTGGAGCAATTGGAACGAGCCAATCTTTTTATCATCCCGTTGGACGAATCGCGGCAATGGTTTCGTTATCACCACTTGTTTGCCGACTTACTTCGCCATCTCCTGCGATTGAAAAAATCAGATTTGTCTGAACTCCATCGCAAAGCTGGAGATTGGCTTGCGGAGCATGGTCTCATTAGCAAAGCAATTGAACATTATCTTATTGCCACTGATTGGGATCACGCAACGAAACTTATCTTTGAAGAAAGCGACATGCTTTTAAAACGGGGAGAAAACGCAACCCTGGTACGGTGGGTCAGCCTCTTGCCTGAAGGGTCCGTGCAGGCCAACCCAGCGCTGTGTTTAAACTGTGCCTGGGCACTAGCACTTAGTGGTCAAGAAGATGAGGCAGAGTCGTTTTTACAAATCATAGAAGCACCCGCAAAAGACAACCCGGCTTTGTACGGAAACTTGCTGACTGCACAGATGCACATTGCGCGCGCTCGGCATGACCATGAGCGCACGATCGATCTATCCCGGCAGGCTCTTTCTATGATCCCGGACAGTGAGAACGAAGTGCGAGGTGTGCTCAATCTGAATTTGGGATTAGCTTACTGGCAAAGCGGTCAGACAATTGAAGCGCAGGAAGCCTTAGGAGAAGCTCGTTACAGAGCTAATCAGGCACACAATCATCACGCTGAATTATTGGCTTCTGGGCTTCTAGGAACCATTCAAGTTGCGTTGGGAAACTTGTACAATGCTGCTGAACTATTGCAAAAAACTCTTATATCGGGTGCATCTTATCCGGCAAGTGCACTTGCACAAATGGAATTGGGAATGATCTATTATGAATGGAACCAGTTGGAGAAAGCCAGTCAATTTTTGCAAAAGGCCATCTTGCTTGCGGAACGCAGCGGAAACAACGAAGTTTATGGAAACGCGTATCGAAATTTGGCCATATTGATGCAGGCCAAAGGAGAGAACAGCGAAGCACTGGCTGCGCTTGAAAAAGCTGTGAATATCGCTGGTGAAACGGCTCCGCCGCTGACCAAGGGTCGAAACGCAGCAGCTTATGTGAAGGTTTTTCTGGCTCAGGGGAATCTCGATGACGCACGGCGAGTTGCTCAGGAGATGTTTCCAGGTGCCGCTTCATTTTTCTATCCATTACTGCACCTCGCACCTGCTCGCATTTCCCTGGCAGAAGGTAACAAAGCCGCCGCTGCGGTTCATCTTGAAACGCAATACAAAAAAGCTGCTGAAGCAAGGTGGCGTTATGGGCAGATCGAAGTCCTACTCTTACAGGCTTTGGCTGCCCCCACTTCCGATGAGGCGGTTACCCTTCTAGGCGATGCATTGGTCATGGCACAATCAGAAGGTTTTTTACGGATATTTTTAGACAAGGGGGATGGACTGATTCCCTTATTGCATCTGGCTTCCAGTCGGAACATCGCATCGGACTACGCCCGAAAGTTGCTGACCGCTTTCGGAGCAGTAACCATGCCCGAGCAGAGTCGGAAACGGGCTAATGCTCAAGAACAAGACGAACTCGTCGAAGCATTGAGCGAGCGTGAGCTGAGTGTGTTGCGGTTGCTGTCCGAAGGAAAGACAAATCAGGAAATTGCCAAGGGAATATTCGTTTCTGTGAACACGATCAAAAGTCATCTAAAAAATATCTTCGGCAAGCTCGGTGTCAACAACCGCCGGGAAGCCGTCGTCCAGGCGCGCATCCGCAACCTGCTGCCCGACTAGTGTTCTGTCAATCATCTTTCGAGGACATGTAAATAAGTGACAGAACACTTTAAGCAGTGTCAACTGGCATTCATCAACCTATCAAGGCAGGTTTGACACTGCACTAGGTAGTGTTGACATTTTAGAAATTTTCTTGACTGTGTTGCAAAAAGTGAACAATCCGTTTCTAGAGATAAATCACCAAACCTCAGCAGGGCATAATCCCCAATAGACCTTCAATCCAAATCACCCACCAACCACCCATCATGGGTGGTTACTTTACGTTGTCCCCCCAGTAAGATTAGAGCGTAAACAAAAGCAGGCAGTAATTGCTCAATAGAATTTGGAATTGAAAAATATGCAAAAAGTTGAAATTAGAGTAGAAGGATTGCTTGATCCCCATTGGTCTGAATGGCTGGAGAAGCTAGAAGTCTTCAATGAGGACAACGACCAGACCCTGCTCACAGGTCAGATTATGGATCAGGCAACCTTATATGGGATTTTGAAAAAGTTAAGAGACTTGGGATTGAAGCTCATCCTAGTCAAGGTTGCTGATATTTGAATTTTATCAGCTGGTGCACAAATCAGCAGAAAAAGGAGAAGTCTTTGAGGTCATAAATACTTTTACAGGATACATAATTCAGTAAGATAAACTATTAACTTTAATTATAAAGAAAGGATGAAATTAATATCATGAAAACAAAAAATAATGTGCTCGTATTTGTACTTATAGCGTACGGTTTTTCCTGGTTGTTCTGGGTTCCCGAGGCATTAATTGCACAGAATATTTGGGCTCCACCTGAAGGGGTAAAAAATATTCTCGCGCTCAACCTGGGGGGATGGGGTCCGCTTGTTGGGGCGATTGTGACCACATTCATTTACCAGAAAGGTGTAGGGGTAAAAGAACTGCTTAAACGCGGCTTCATGGTGCGTCTTGGCAAATGGTGGTGGGTGGTTCTACTGGCCTTCCCTGTATTGATCGGCGGCGCACTGGCACTGTCCATCTTGCTTGGCAATCCTGCTCCTGAATTCGCAGCACTAGCTGAACCTATTGCATTGCCGATTGCGTTGGTTGTTATTTTCTTCACTATGGGTCCCTTGCAGGAGGAATTCGGCTGGCGCGGGTACGCTTTTGAGCATCTGAGAAATAAATATAGTGCCTTGAATGCAGCAATTCTTGCAGGATTAATGTGGGGTCTTTGGCATTTACCCTTATTCTTTGTCCCGCGATCAGAGCAATACTATAACCGTCCCTTGTGGGGACTTTTGCTCACAACAACGCTAGTTGGCATTATTCTGGCATGGTTCTACGCGAACACAAAAGGGAGTATTTTTGCCGCAATGGTAGGGCATACCATGTTCAATTGGTCCAATTGGGTGTTTCCCGCCCTGGAATCAGATTCTGCTGCTTTGATTTTGTTTGGACTTTACTTCCTGGCTGTTGGGTATATTATCTGGCAGTATGGCAGAAAAACCTTAACTAAGGCGCAAGCCATCTAACTTTGGTCTAATATTGAAGCGAATATAAACAAAAACCGCTCAAGGTTGACCTTGAGCGGCTTCAGTACCCCCACCGCGACTCGAACGCGGGCTTCTGCCTCCGGAGGGCAGCGCTCTATCCACTGAGCTATGGGGGCTTTAAGTGCGCCTGGATTTTACCACGACTGGGGCAGGTTGAAAAGCGCAATCCATCCGGCGTGTTTTAGCGAACATACGCCCCGAGTTGAGAGATCTCTCCCCGCAGACGTTCGATCATGGCAGTGTTTCCGCCTTCTTCACCCAGTGTAGCTCGCTGCTGCTTCTTATGGGCAAGCTCAGCGCAAGCCTGGTAAAAACGATTGGTCTGGCGGTAATGCCCGCCGGTCAGGGCGCTGATCTTTGCGCTGTTCATCGCCAGCGCTGAACTGGCGGTTCGGTATTGAGTCTCAGTCAATACTCCCAGAGACACTTCTTCCTGTAAGTTCACAGCGATTGAACGCTGCTCCCGGTAGATCATCCAGACGATGAATAAGAACATCAAAAACCAACCACCCCAATCCAGGAATGTACCAAAGACCAGCCCGCTAAACCCTTGCAGCACACCAGCCAGTGTATTGTGGAATGAATGAGCGATTACGGCTGCAGACCACCCAAGCACTGGTGAAAGTACACGCACCCCCAGGCTGCGGCTCAAGCGTGAAGCAGCCAGGCCAAGGCCAATAAAGGCAGTGTAGAAGGGATGCTGCCAACCCACCAGTACTACTCGCACAAACACCAGCCAGAGCAGACCGCTGATACCATCCTCCAGATACCCAAACTGGTAAATATAATATGCATTTTCAGTCGCGGCAAATCCCAGCGCGACGATTGCTGCATAAATCACCCCGTCCAGCCAGGAATCAAATTCACGGCGAAACAGGAAATATACGATCACAACAGCAAAGCCCTTTAGGCTTTCCTCAACAATGGGTGCAATCAGGGAACCGGTAGTTAATTCAGTCGCGCCTTCTGATCCGGTAAACAGGAACACTCCTAAACCAAGCAGAGTGTTGATCAGAAACGCGCCTCCGGCAGCGACAATAGCCCCCCAGAAAAACACCACTCCGAGTAATATCTTCGGTTCTTTTTCGTAACGGTCCAGCCAGTACACAAACCAGGCGAAAAAGAACATCGGCACAAAGCCAAAAAATAGCGACAGAAACAGACCCATTTGCCCTCCTGATAAGTCTGTAGATAAGGGTTGTGGTTAGCGAGTTCTCGGATCTATGCCCAAGTACATGCTAACCACAACGACAACAATTCGGTGTCCCAGATTTCAATGGTTTATACAGCCCGGGTGGTCACAAGACATTCTCCGAGAAATTCAATCCCGTGCGATGCACTCGACAATGGGTAGGAATAGCACCGAGCACTTCTAGCACTTCTTCAGGCCGCCCGGTCGCCCCTTCTAAAGCGGACAGGCGGAAATTCAGGCGGGCATGAGATTGATCATCGTCACTTATGCGCTCAGCAGCAAGAATTAATGGGCGCAGATCATAGGTTTTCCCGCGCCGCACTCGTTCCAGGTTCTCGGCTTTCAGCAGATCTGCCAACCGGTCGTTCAATTCTGGGAAATCATCCAGGATTGTGATGATGTAATCGGTGCTGACCAAAATCGTTTGGAGGGTTGGGGCGCGTAGCTCAACCTTACGCACAACCTGGAGTTTAACCCCGGGTGGGGCAGCTTTGTTTAGTGCCGTGGCAATATCGTCTAATGAACGATCTTCTTCCAGCCAAATATCAACAATCTCGCAGTCGCTGGTGAAACCCAGGGGTAAGGCAGATGCCAGATTGATGCGCGGATGAGGGTTATAGCCCTGGCTGTACGCTAACGGAAGGTTCGCCCGGCGGATTGTCCTCTCCCAGGTGCGATGCAGGTCAAGATGGCTGGTGTAACGCATGGCATCGGTTTTTGAAAAAATGATCCGCAAACGGGTTAGTTCACTGGTGGTTTGATCGGTCACGGCATTTTCGCTTAATCTGCGGCCCCAACTTTTTCGAGCGGAACGAATTGATCCTTAAGCCGTACCCGTTTGGATTTGACCTCAGGGCACTGCCAGACATCGCCTGGATTGATCCGGCGCAGATCTGCGAATGTGGGCAGAATACCACAGGCAAAGCAGCGTTCCCGGCAGTCCACTCTGGTTCGGCCTTGCAGGCTCCACAAGTAATCTTCAGTTAGATACTTTTTGCGAACACTGGTGGATATATGCTCCCAGGGGAAGGTTTCATCGATTGGTCGTTCACGATGGGTGTAGAAATCCGGGTCCAGACCAGCGTGAGAGAAGGCTTGCATCCAGGCATCAAAGTTGAAGTGCTCCTTCCAGGCGTCGAATTTGGCGCCGTTTTTCCAGGCCTGATAGATCACTTCAGCCATTCGGCGGTCCCCCCGCGATAACCAGGCTTCCAGCATGGTGTCTTCGGGAGAATTCCAATTGAGTTTCAGGCCCTGGCCACGCAGCTGGCGTTTGAGCAAATCTTGTTTGGCGCGGATTTGATCGACAGAATCACATGGCACCCACTGGAAGGGGGTGTGAGGTTTTGGGACGAATGTGCTCACCCCGGCTGTGACCTGAGCGCGCTTGCCAATCAGTTTTCTGCCTTCTGCCAGCACCGCTTTGGATAGATCAACGATGGCCTGTACATCTTCCAGGGTTTCGGATGGATGTCCGATCATGAAGTAAAGCTTTATATTGGTCCAGCCTCGCGAGTAGATCGCTCGGGCTGTTTCTAAAAGTTGTTCGGTGCTGACCGGCTTGTTGATGATTTCACGCATTCGTTCCGTAGCCGCTTCCGGAGCCAATGTGAACCCGCTGCGGCGTGAGTCTTTGAGGGCGTCCATCAGCTCAACCGAAAAACTTTCAATCCGGAGCGAAGGCAATGAGATGGAAAGATGCCGGTCGCCATAGCGCTCGCTGACCGCTTTGACCAGTTCAAGAATATGCGTATAGTCGGATGATGATAAGGAGAGCAGGCCGACTTCTTCAAAGCCAGTGTATTCGAGTGCTTCATCCAGGGCGCCAATAATTTCTTCAACCGTGCGTTCGCGCACCGGCCGATTGATCATGCCGGCATGGCAAAAACGACAGCCGCGGGTGCAGCCGCGCATGATTTCTATTGGCACCCGATTGTGGACGGTATCGATATAAGGCACAATAAAACGGGTGAGTGGAGGTGGGAGTTTGGGCGCAATCCGTTTCATCACCGGGAGTTGCGCTTCTTCTGCCAGGGAAGTGATCCCGGTAAAGGTGCCATCCGGTTCATACGCTGTTTCATAGAGTGCAGGGACATACACGCCCCAAATCCGCGCCAGGGCTAACAGAAGTTTATCTCTTGAAGCCCCGCTCTTTTGCCATTCCTGGTGAGCATCGATAATCTCATGGATAACTTCTTCGCCCTCTCCAATGACGAAGGCATCGATGAAGGCGTGCATCGGTTCAGGGTTGAAGGCCGCGTGGCCTCCGGCGATGATCAATGGGTGTTCGTTCTGGCGTTCGGCTGAAAACAGCGGCACTTCAGCCAGATCGAGAGCGTTCAGGGCGTTGGTATACAGGGTTTCGTAGGGCAGCGAGAAGCCTATGATATCAAAATTTGCCAAGGCATGTTTAGTTTCAAGCGAGTACAATGGCAAGTTTGCCTGACGCAAGGCCTGCTCCATGTCTGACCAGGGATTATATGCTCGCTCTGCGAGTGCGTCCGGGCGTTGGTTGACCTGATCGTAAAGAATTGCAATACCAAGGTTGGACATACCCAGGTCGTAAATATCAGGGAAGACAAGAGCAACTTTCGTCTTGGTCGTCTCCCAATTCTTAACTACCTGGTTAAGTTCACCTCCAGTGTAGCGACCGGGTTTCTGCACTTGCGGCAGAATTACTTCAAGTTTAGATTGAATTTCTTGGGGAGTAAGCACCATTAAGATCCTTATAACAATTGGTTATATATAATTTGGGAGATTATAACAGAGGCTTATACAATTAATATTTTGCATTCAGCGTGCTTGGGGTGGGGAATGTGCAGTGCTGATGTGCTCGCATAACCAGCACATCAGCACTGCCTCCAAAAAAGTTTCACTCCAAAACCCAGGCGTCGATTGCCCGATCCCAGGCGACCAGTTCTTCCGGCTTGAACCACAGGCTGACTTCTTTCTCGCCATTTTCAGGCAGGTCCGATGCATGAGTCAGGTTGCGGCCAACCTCTAAGGCGAAGTCGTGGCGCAGAGAACCCGGGGCTGCTTCGGTCGGCCGGGTTGAGCCCATTGTCTGGCGCACTGCAGCTACAGCATTAGGCCCCTCCCAGACCATAGCCATCACCGGGGAAGAGGTAATATACCGGATCAGTCCCTCGTAGAAGGGTTTGCCTTTATGGATCCCGTAATGCGTTTGGGCTAATTCCAGGCTGACATCCATGAATTTGGCGGCCGTAAGTTTAAGGCCACGCCGCTCCAAGCGGCTAATCACCTCACCAATCAAACCGCGCTGAACGCCATCAGGTTTAACAAGAACCAGGGTTTTTTCCACTCAATTGCCTCCAATGGTTTTTAGTTTCTCTATCTTCGAATCGAATGTGTAGATAGTCTTAGAACTTACCCAGTTTGGGCAGGGTTGGGTGCCCAAATTTTCTCGGAACTGCGTGACTGCTAAGTTTTATAACACCCGCTTCCAAGTAGGATATTCTCGATACACAGTTTGCGAATTGCAAGAGTTCTCTCGCAATTCGCAATATGTTTCTAACTTCGAACCGTAGGTGATTCTACTGGAACAGCTGTTCAGCCCGTGTATAAGCTTCGAGAGCATCCTGAACATGATTGGCCCGCATCTGTGCATCTCCGAGGGTCTGCCAAACGTCTGCATCATCGCTATGACGAAGCAGTATCTGGTTTAGATCGTAGATGACTTCTTCCAGTGATTTCTTTTGGAAAACCAATTCATTATATTTTTCCAGGGCTTCTTCCAGTGAACCGCCCAGCATCACTCGGCGTGCTTCAATCAGCTCCGGTAATGTGCCTGCGTCCACCGGCAGATCCAGGGGTTCCTCAGCAACTGTTTCAATGATTATCAAGTCTTCAACCTCTTGCAGCATGGATGGGCTGAAACCAGGAATTTGCTGCAAGTCTAAGGGATTCGCGAAAGGTCCGTTTTGTTCGCGGTAGATTATGATTTTTTGGGCCATGATAAAGCCGATCCCTGGCAGGCGTTCTAATTCTGCCAAAGAAGCCTGGTTCAGATCAAGTTTCTGCAATGCGGGTTCAGCAGGCACCCAGGCGGTTTCTTCTTTCTCATCTGTGTCTTCCAGCCATGAAGGCAGCTCAGGCACCTCTTCCTGCTCGATCATCGCAGCGGATTCGGCAATCGCATCGATTGCTTCTTCAGCCTCATCATGTTCGACTTCGGCTTCGATATCGCTTAGCCAGTCTGGCAAATCGGGGGTCTCTTCAACGCTTTCCGAGACTTCAATGGTTTCTTCGATCATCATTGGCTGCGTCTCAGGTGCTACTTCATCTGCCGATTCGATCTTCTCCTCATAGCTTTCCTGAACTTGATCAGCACCGAACTGCTTATCGAGTGCAGATTGGATCCACTCAGGAGGACCCTCGAGCCGTTCTTCAGGTTCGAGCAGCAGCGCTTCGTCAGCGCCTTGCTTCACAGCCAGACTTTCCAACCAAGCGAAATCCGCATCCGCGTCCGACATTGTTTCATCGCCTGCCAATGGTTCGCCCGCTAGTTCTGGCGCTATGCTATCGGCGTCTGGCTCAACAGCCGGTGACTCCTCACCGACAGCGTCGCTGATTGAAGAGATCAAGGTTGGGCTGTCCCCAGGTAATCCAGCATCTGCTTCCTGAGGACCGAGTCCCAGCCGGGTCGGTTTGGTGTCACCTTCGATAATTGGTTCTTCCATACCAGCTAACACGTCCTCTTGGGGTTCAGCCAGCTGTTCCTGCTCCACAGCCTCTTCGGTTGGCTCCTGCAGCCAGTCCGGCAGTTCTTCCTCAATGTCCTGACCGGTTGCCCCTGCCTGTTCTTGTTCAAGTTGCATGGTTTTCAGCCATTCTGGCAGTTCTTCGGCAGGTTGAGCGGGCTCCTCGTCCTCCAACTGGGAGGCCTCAATGTCTTCTTCGAGCCAGTCTGGAAGTTCTTCTTCTATCTCATCACCCGTCTCGATAACTTCGCCGGCTTCTTGCAGCCAATCTGGCATCGTCTCGGGCTGGTCGAGACCTTCCTGGTCAGCCAGGATTTCTCCTGCTTCCATTTCCAATCCAGAGAGTTCTTCGATTGCTTCTTCCGGCAGAATTTCTGCTTGCTCAGATACTTCAACCTGTGATTCGAGCCCCTGCTCTGCAAGCATCGCTGCTATCTCGGGGGTCTCGTCAAGCTCTGGCTCTGAAATCAGATCAGCCTGCCCCGCTGCTTCCGTTTCAGAACTCGATAGCTGCCTGCACCCATTCCGGAGGGGTTTCGACCCTATCTTCCGGGCTAAGGAGCAGCGCTTCGTCCGCGCCCTGTTTCACAGCCAGACTCTCCAGCCAGGCAAAGGCAGAATCGGCATCCATTGCATCTAATTCAGCGCTTTCTTCAAGGCCGGATACGGGAGCCGCCTCCTGCTCATCCAATACCGGTTCTTCGTCTTTCTCCAGCGTTTCGGGGACTGCTTCACCCAGCTCCGCTACGATTTTTTCCGTGGGGATGTCCACTGCTAACCCTTCATCGGGCAAGGCTTCTGCTTCGGCCTGAATTGCATCGGTGCCTGTTTCTGCCTGCATTTCAATCAGAGAATCAGGCGCTTCAACCGCTGGCTCGCCGGCCGGTTCTCCTTCATCTGCGATCATCCAGGGTTGGAGCTCCTCGGTCGGGATCGCTTCTTCATCGATCTCAATTTTGGCTGTTTCTAATTCCGTTTCTTCTACGGGAGCCATTTCCAGCCAATCGGGAGTCTCTTCGATGCTGATCGTTTCGTCTGGTATGGCTTGATCGATTACAGCTTCGCCTGCTTCCGTCTCAGTTTCGTCGATCGAGTCGGGTACTTCAATAGATGCTTCTGGTTCAACTGCCTCTTCGCCTTCACCAGCCTTCTCCTGCAGCCAATCCGGTAAATCCTCCGCTGCTTCGAGCTCGCTTTCAATTTCTGGCTCGGAAATTACGGTTTCCTCCGCTCCCATTTCCTTCAACCAATCCGGGATTTCTTCCGCCAGTTCTGCTTCAGCTTCAGCGCTCTCAGCGATCAGTGCTTCACTTGTTGGTGCAGCGGCTTCTTCGGTTTCAACCTCTTGCAGCCAATCGGCCAATTCATCGGTTGCTGAAGCCTCTTCCGGAGTTTCAAGGGCTGTCGCTGTTGGCAACTCCGCTTCTGCCCCCGAGTTCCTGCAGCCACTCCGGGATCTGATCTTCAGATGCAGTGCCGTCTTCAACTTCCATATCTTTCAACCAGTCGGGTAAATCTTCAGCGGATTCGGCTGGGATTTCTTCATCTGCCCCCATTTCTGCCCCCGCTATTGCCCCGACCCCTGCTGTGCCAGCCAGACTGGCTAACCAATCTTCCGATTCTTCTTGTTCGGGCTTTTCATCTTCAGTTTCCATAAACCAATCAGGGGTGTCTTGCAGGATGGTTGCATCCTCGTCAGACGGTTGATCCCATTCGGCCTCATCGCCGGCTGTTGAAGAAATTTGATCGAGGTTCTCTGGAGCGATTTCTTTTAACCAGTCGGGCAAATTGGCTTCTGCCAGTTCTCCCTCTGGTTGAGAAGCCGACAGATCTTCCTCGTCAAAATCGAACCCGGACAGCTCCTCATCCGCGGCCCCAGTTGAGGGGCTCCATCCAGCAGATTTCATCCATTCAGGTATTTCCGCTTCGGAGCTGAGTTGAGCAGCATCGGAGGCTTGTGCCGAAGACCAATCATCGGCTTGATCAGCCTCTAACTCGATTGCCCACGCGCTTCCAGAGTCGCTTAAATCTGTAAATGGAGCGCTTGATTCGCCCCCATCGGAAATACTTGCCAGATCCGTATCAGTTTGCACTGCACTCAGCCAATCTGGGATATCCTCCTTTAGAGCTCCACCTGCCTCTAATTCGACCCCCAGTGAGGCGGCCCAATCAGGCTGGCTGGGCCCTTCTATGGCTTTCCCAGGCTGCCAATCCAGGCGTTCTAAAGATACGGCGATATCCGGAACTTTGTCAGGTGTCGGTGCACCGGGAGATATGTGCGCCAGGTAGGCATCGAGAGCTTGTGCTCGTTGGCGGTAGACGCGCGCATCTTCGGATCGCTCACTATCTGCCAGAATGTCTGCCATGACCTGATTCGCAACCAGGCAGTAGGGTAGTTTGCGCAATAAGCCGTTGCATATAGAGGCTGCTTCAACCCGCTGCCCCGCTCGGCTGTACACATCTGCCAAAACAACCTGCAGATCTAATCGCTGAGGGTCCTCCGCCAGTGCGGCTCGAAGTTCGGCAACAGCCTGTGGATACAGCTCACCTTTGGCGTACATTCGGGCTAATGCGCCGCGAGTCAGGCGTATCTTAGGCGGTTCGAGGCCGTCCCGGCGGCCATACAACCTGCGCAGCTCATCTTGAATTGCCCGGTTAGCGGGTTGAACCTCGAAGGCTCTTTCCATATGCCAAATTGCTTCGTCCAGGTTGCCTTCATCTTCGCGGATAATACTCATGCCTAAGTGTGAGATAAAATCGTCTGGAATCGAGGACAGCACCCTTTGTAGGATGTCGGCGGCATCTCCATACCGTTGAGTTTCGAGATAAGCTTTACCTAACAAACGGTATGTATGGATATGTTTTGGGAAATACTTGAAAATATGCCGGCAGTGAGCGATGGCCTCATCAAACTGGCCCCCCTCAATGAAATGCTCAATCTCCCGGTTATACGCCCTTAATGCAATCCTTGCCATAATATGCGCTCCCTTATCCTTCCGGTTGGCCCACTGGCCTGAGAAGGAAGGCTGTTACAAGCGGTGCAATTCACCCAATAACACGCCTTTGTAACTTTTGATGTTCAAGTCTAGGATACCCTAAATAGTTCTTTTTGTTAATGCCCGTCTGGAGACCAGCCTGCCCTGAGGAAGTCGGCTGTGGCCTAATGGGTTAATCCAGATCGGCACACCCTATGACATCCATTTTGCCCTCTTCTCCATGGCACCGGGCTGAAAGCTGCTCTCAGGAAACACACCACCTACCTGAACTGAAATTCCAGGATGCATGATTTGTTCCTATTTGATCCGAGATACCAACATTATAGCGTAAGGGACGGGAAACGTTAATAACAAGATCAACAGGACATAAGCCGTTTCTTTGCCCATTTACCGGACAGACGTATCCTGACAGGCGAACCTTTAGGAGCAGTCAGGGTCTTGCCAATTCAAGGTATTTGTTTGACGATGCGCGCTTGCCACGGTTCGTCAATGGATCACTTTTCAGATTGGTTCTAATTCAAAAAGAAGATTGTGCTGCCGACCTGGCGCAGAACACCAGGCAGCAGCACAATCTTCTGGTTAAGAATAAGTCATTTGGCTTGTCTGGCGACCAACTTAATCCCCTGGAACACCGCTTGTTTCAGAGATCGAGGGCGCAGGTTTCTTGCTCTGCACGATCGCCCAAACCAGACCCGCGATCAATAACACGATGAAAAACAAAACTCCCGGGCTCATTGTTTTGTAGGTGACCACAATTGGGGCGATAATCAATGCCACCAGATTGACGACTTTAATCATAGGGTTCAATGCCGGACCAGCGGTATCCTTAAAGGGATCACCAACCGTATCACCTACCACGCTGGCTTTATGCCGTTCAGACCCTTTGCCAAGGCCCTGAATGGCATCTATGGGCTCATCCTCGATCAATTTCTTGGCATTATCCCAGGCGCCTCCAGAGTTGTTTAAGAACACTGCCAGCAGCTGGCCTGAGAGAATAATTCCAGCCAAAAACCCGCCCAAGGCTTCAACTTGCAGCAGCAGTCCCACCAGTATAGGTGACAATACAGCCAGGAGCGCCAGCGGGACAAGCTCCTTTTGGGCGGCACTGGTTGAAAGGGCCACTGCTCTGCCGTAGTCTGGCTTGATTTTCCCTTCCAACACGCCCAATTTGAATTGGCGCCGTGCTTCTTCTATAATTAATGAAGCTGCCCGGCTGACTGCTTGAATGGCGAAGCTGGAAAAGAGCCAGGGGATAGAACCCCCGATCAGCATGCCAACAAAAACTCGGGGGGATGAGACCCGAATGCCATTGATCAGCGCTTGTGGATCTACCCGGCTGACGTCTGTGATAAACGAGCCAAATAATGACACTGCTGCAATCACGGCAGAACCAATCGCAATTCCTTTTGTGATCGCTTTGGTTGTATTCCCTACCGCGTCCAGGTCAGCCATAATCTGGCGAGCCGCGTTGGTGTCAGGATCGTCCTCATCATGCCAGGCCATTTCGCCAATCCCATTGGCGTTATCTGCAATCGGGCCAAACGAGTCCATCGCGACGTTGTTACCTGTCAGAGTCAGCATGCCAATACCTGCCATCGCCACGCCATACAGCACGTAGGTGAACTGGGTAACTGGATCCGAGGATATCCCGCCAAAAATCAGAATGGATCCAAATATCGTCGCTGCAATGACGATAATCGACCAAACGGAAGATTCGAAACCAACGGACACGCCTGAGAGGATTAAGGTCGCAGAGCCGGTGTCAGCTGACTTCTTGATTTCTTTGACCGGAGGACTATGGGTGCTGGTGAAATAATCGGTCAGGCGGTCGATCAGGATCGCCAACAAAACACCTACCGCAGTCGCCAGAAATGGCCGCAGCCAGCCACCAGGTACGCCGCGCATGTACAAGAAGGCGACAATACCAAACAGCACTACCGAAATCCCGGCTGAAGTAAGAAATCCTGTGAAGATAGCTTTCATTGCGTCGCCGCTTTTCCCGCTGCCCCCGCGCACCAGGTAGGTTCCAAATATGGAGGCGATCACGCCGATACCTCGGACCAGCAGTGGGTAGATAATCCATTCTAGCCTGCCAGTGATACTGGTCAGGGCTACCCCTAATATTAAACTGGATACGATGGTGACTTCGTAAGACTCAAAAATGTCAGCAGCCATTCCGGCACAGTCGCCAACGTTGTCACCAACCAGGTCTGCGATCACGGCCGGGTTACGAGGATCATCTTCGACTAAACCGGCTTCAACCTTGCCGACCAGGTCTGCCCCAACATCAGCAGCTTTGGTGTAGATGCCACCGCCCACTCGCATGAAGAGGGCGATTAATGTACCTCCAAAGCCAAAACCCAGCAACGCATCTGGTGAAGCTATCCCGAAAATCATAAAGATGATCGTTCCACCGAATAGCCCCAGACCGTCCGTCAGCATACCCGTGATTGTACCGGAGCGATATGCAATTCGCAGCGAATCACCAAACGATCTTCGGGCAGCAGAGGCGACACGCACGTTCCCTTGAACGGCCATGCGCATCCCTATCTGACCGACTGCCAGCGAAAATCCAGCCCCCATCACAAAAGCCAATGCCCGGCCGATGCCAATCAGTAATCGAACTTGCTGCAGTTCTCCGGCGCTTAAATCGTGTCCGCAGGCCAGGGCTGTTTTCAGGGATGACCCTTTGAACGCCATACAATACCATTCGGATGCTTCCGGAGTTGGCTTGACAACGAACACCGATGCAAATAATGCGATTGTCAGAACCGCGATAAGCGGCAAGATAGATTTGAGTTGCCGGCTAAGATAGGCGTCAGCCCCTTCGCGAATAGCCCCCCAAACTTCTTGCATCTTTTCGGAACCCATATCCTCTTTTAGGATTTGATATCGCAAGAATATGGCATACAGCAGGCCTGAAATTGCAACGATCAGCACCATCCAGATGGCCACTTGCTCAAAATTGTTGAGCCCATACATATAGTCGTATCCTCCCAAAGCACAATATCGTATCGCAGAACACTACGGAAAAGTATCACCTATTGAGAGCTCTGGATATATGTAGAGCGATCAGTGGCTCTACAATCCCTGTTCAGTCCGTTTGCTATAAACGAGCGACACTTTATGCGAGTGATTAGCAAGTTTGGATAAACAACTGCTTGCTTCGATTCTCACGCAGCTGTTGTTTACCTGAAAATCAAGTTACCTAAATGCAGTTAGTCAATCGGCTCTTTCTCCTCCCTTCTATCTGCATGTTTGCGAGCCTTGATGCAGTTTGGATGCCTGCCAGGTAACACGAGAGAGACTCCCAGCCTGGACACGCTGGGAGTGCAGATACTGTCATTTGCGTCATGCCTGCCCGATTGACAGGATCGAATTTGCCTGGCGACAAAACTCATGGGTGGGTTCGCGAAATCCCTTGGTTAATAGGATTAATTGGATTGTACAGTTGGGGAGCGAATGTGTCAAGCAAAGTAGATAATGCGAACGTTCGCCCAGCCGGAAAAACATCGGTTTTTATAATATTAGCGTTTTGTTAAAATCTTTACAGCTACTTGACTCGGCTGGTTTTTTTGTTGTATAACCTTTTAGCACTGCCGCCGATGACGGTTGCCGTGCTTTTTGTTGTAGGTGGGGAGAGAGTTGGGACGGATAAGTTTATTGTGATGACTGTACCTCGATAGATAATTAATTTCATCTGGATGAGCCCGGTAAGATCTGCCCATCCGCAAACTGGACAGCAAAGTTCTCCAACATTTGGCTGCTCTTCAGAGAGACGTGCGGGTAAAACTATTATTAGGAGAAGGACTATGATACGAGTGGAGGAATTGACGAAGGATTATGGCTTGCGCCGCGCAATCGACCATATATCCTTCGAAGCTGAAAAGGGAGAGATCCTGGGTTTTCTTGGCCCAAATGGGGCCGGTAAAACCACAACGATGCGAATATTAAGCGGTTATATGCCGCCCACTTCCGGTAAAGCAGAAATTGCTGGTTTCGACATTATGGAACAGTCGCTAGAAGTTCGCCGGCGGGTTGGGTATTTGCCGGAAACAGTTCCGCTCTATCCCGATATGACAGTATTTGAATATCTGAAGTTCATGGCGGATCTGCGGCATTTGCAGGATGCCGATGACCGGGTTGATGAAGTCCTGGAATCAGTTCATCTGGAGGATCGTGCAGATACCTATATCGGCAATTTCTCGAAAGGAATGCGCCAGAGAGTGGGTCTGGCGCAGGCTTTACTGCACCAGCCTGAGGTATTAATTCTGGATGAACCAACTATCGGGCTGGACCCGGCCCAAATAATTGAAGTGCGAAATTTGATTCGAGAATTGGGCCGTGAGCGAACGATATTGCTGTCGACCCACATCCTGTCTGAGGCACAGCAGGTATGCAACCGGGTCTTAATTATCAACAAAGGCAAAATCGTGGTGGAAGATTCGCCGGAACGTTTGCAGGCGCGGCTCTCGGGCTCCAGGCGGGTGATCGTGCAGGTCAGTGGGGATGCGGATGGTCTTACGGAAACGATAAAATCCGTTCAGGGTGTGGCGCATGCAGTCAGAACTCAGGATGGCAATGCGGAGTTTGAGACTTTGCCAGGTGAAGATGCCCGCCCAGATGTGGCTCGTGCAGTGATCGGGGCTGGGTACAATCTGTTGGAGATGCGCCCGATTGGTTTGAGCCTCGAGGATATTTTCTTGCAGCTTACCCGCGAACAACCTGTTCCACCCGAACACCGGGAAGATCTGCCAGACGAATCTGCACTTGAAGATATCGAATCAGATCAAAATATTATAGAGGATCAGTCAAATGCGTAATATTTGGACGATCGCTTCACGCGAATATAAGTTCTTTTTTGGCAGTCCAATTGCTTACCTGGTTGCGTTTGGAATTTTGCTCGTCCTGGGTATTTTCTTTTATCTGAACATTCAGATTGCTACCCAACAGCAGTTTGTCCCGACTGTGCAAGTTACGATTGGGCCGCTGGCTACCTTGTTGATGCTGGCAGTCCCGGCGGTAACGACCCGCTCTTTGGCCGAAGAACGTCGCCTGGGAACGATTGAATTGTTGCTGACCGCGCCAGTCCGCGATTGGGAGCTGGTGATTGGCAAATGGCTCGGCAGTTTTCTGTTTTTGGCAATCATCATTGCTGTAAGCCTGATTTTCCCATTTGTGCTCAATGAAATGGTCGATCCTGGAATTGACCAGGGACCATTGATTACTGGATACTTGGGCCTGTTATTGCTGGCCAGCTCATTGGTGGCAATTGGCGTAGCGATTTCTGCTTTCTTTAATAACCAGATCGCAGCGTTTGCCACCATCATGGCGACCATGATCTTGCTCTGGTGGGTTATCGGCCCGATTGCTCAGGTTTTGGGTCCAGCCGAATCGAGTTCGGCGCTGGTCGGTTATCTGGACCTGAGCCAGCATTTTTTTGGGAATTTAATATCTGGGGTGGTCGATCTTGCAGATGTCGTATATTTCTTGAGCGTCACGTCCTTGGCCCTGTTTGTTGGCACGATGGCGGTTGAGACGCGGAGGTGGCGATAATGAACAAACACTCCCTGAAACGCTATGCTCCGATTGGTCTGTACCTGGCCCTGTTGGCTGCAGTAGTTTCTGCTGGTCTGTATATTGTCCAGCGAGAATGGAACTTGGCCTTGCAAATCAGCCTGAGTTTGATCGTGGTTGGGCTGGCAGTTTCAGTAATCCTGGACCCCGAGCGGGTCAGGATAGCTCTGACAGGCCGCCAGGCGCGCTATGGCAGCAATGCCTTGATCCTGACAATTGCTTTCATCGGTATCCTGGTCGTATTAAATGTTCTGGTTGTTCAGAATGGCAAACGCTGGGATTTAACGGAAGACAAGCAATTTACTCTGGCTACCGAGACACTTGATACATTGAAGAGTTTGCCCGAAACAGTCACTGCAACCGCTTTCTTTACCCAGCGTGTACCCTCTGAAACTGCCAATAAATTGCTTGAGCAGTATGAGTTCAACAGCAATGGCAATTTTGTGTTCACCTTTATCGATCCGGAGATGGACCCCCTGGCTGCCCAAAATGCAAATATCACCCGCGATGCCACGGTAGTCCTCCGAATGGGCGACCAGCAGGAGCCGGTGACGCTCATTACCGAACAGGAACTTACCGGTGGGCTTGTCCGTCTGATGAATCCGGCTTCGCAATCGATTTATTTTCTGACCGGGCACGGCGAGTACAGCCCGGATGACACAGGCGATCAAGGTTTAAGCCAGGTGAAGCGCACGCTGGAAAATAAAAATTACCAGGTTGCCACCCTGAATTTGCTGGCAGTCAACCAGATTCCAGACGACGCCCGCGTGATTGTAATTGCAGGCCCGAAAAAACCCGTATCTCAGGCTGAAGTTGATTTGCTGAATAGCTTCCTGATGAATGGAGGCTCCCTGATTGTCATGGAAGAGCCGCTACCAACGACCGAATTCGGAGATGCTCAGGACCCATTGGCAGAATATCTGGCCCAAAACTGGGGCTTAATTTTGGGTGAAGATATTATTGTAGATCTAACCTCAACCCAGCCGCTCGCACCATATGCCGCCAGTTATGCAAACCATGCCATCACACAAAAAATGCAGAACCTGACTTCGCAATTTCCAACTGCTCGCAGCGTGCAGGCAAACCCGGCGCCGGATGGTGTCACCAGCCTGGATCTGGTTTTGACGGCGCAACAATCCTGGGCTGAGACAGATCTTGAGGGTCTTAGCAATCCTGAGTCCCAGATTAGCTTTGAGGATGGGATTGACAAGCCTGGGCCGGTTTCCATTGCTGCGGTAGCGGAAAATGTTGGCGCCGGTAGTCGCTTGATCGTATTCGGCGATTCGGATTTTCCAATCGATGCGAATTATGCTGCCTATGGTAATGGCGACTTGATCACCAATGCGATCGATTGGGCAGCTAACCAGGAAGACTTAATCAGTCTGACCCCCAAACAAAACACCGACCGGCTGCTGCTGCCGCCTCAACAAATCACGATGAACCTGATTCTTCTCGGTTCAGTGTTTATTTTGCCAGGATTACCTTTGCTGGCTGGGATCATCGTTTGGATACAGCGCCGTCGAAGAGGATAATACGATGATTCGGAGAACTACCTGGGTTGTCTTGGCTATCTTTGGTTTATTGATAGGTATTTATTGGCTCGTCCAGCGTCAACCAGCTGATGAACCGGTGGCAGGCACACCGACAGCTGCACCGCAGCTGGTTTTTATCACCAGCCTGGATGCGATTCAGGCTGTTCGTCTGCAGGATTCGGCCGGCAGGGTTGTACAGATCGAAAAAGACGCCCAGGGCAACTGGTCTTTGACCGAGCCTGAGGCGGGTGCGGCAGATCAACAACGAGCGACCAGTCTGGTCAGCCAGGTATCGAATCTTCGCTCGTTAGTGGTCGTCACAACTCCACCAGAACCAGAAGTGGTCGGCCTGGCCACACCGGCTTATACTTTAACGATAACTACCTCCGATGGGGGCCGTCAGGTTGCGAAAATCGGCTCGACGACGCCTACCAACAGCGGTTATTACGTCGAACCAGGCGGGGGTCCGTTAATGGTGATCGCCAAAGGCACGATTGACGGGTTGTTGGCGAACCTGGATGATCCGCCCATCGCGCCTACACCGACCGTGGAGCCGACGCTTGAAATTGTCGATCCGTGAGGACATTTTCTCAGTCATAAAAATACTCGATTTTTTGGAGAATTGGCGGGCAAGCGCCCGCCAATTCTCTACTCCAAATTTCGGAATTTTCTCGATCATTGGTATTTTGTCATGGCACTTTTACCAATTATTTTATTACGATTTCATTAATACCCAAATTAGGTCTTGATTTCGGCTTAAAAAAAGTGTATTCTGATAACGAAACTGCAGGTTAAATATTTGGTGTTTGATAAATAACGCCTTTGCATATATTAAAAATGACGCCTTTTTTCCGGGAGGGTTGGATTGAGGTTGACGCGAAATTACCCTGTGAGTACGACAGGTGTTGGAGTTGATTATGATTGATGAAGAGTTGTTAAATGAGATTGACGAGAACGAAGGTGATGGCCATCCAGCGATTGCTCGCCTGATTGAGTTAGGTCGTCAGAAATCTTTTGTAACCATCGATGATATCTTGAGCCTGTTCCCAGAAGCCGAGCAAGACGTGGATCAGCTCGAGGAAGCGTTTGCAGCATTAATCAGTGCTGGTATTCCGTATCTTGATGAGACGACAATTGGCGGCCCAAGTGATGAAGAGCTATCTGATGAAGATGATGGGGATGAAGATCGCAGAACCGATCTTGGGATGGATGACAATTATCTGGCAAATATCGATACTGACGATACGATTGGTTTGTACCTAAAAGAAGTAGGCCGGGTACCCTTGCTAACAGCTACGGAGGAAGTAGACCTGGCTCAACGGATCGAGCGTGGACGCCTGTCCCGTGAGGAACTTGCCAAAGGAAATGTCAGCCAGCGCCGTCGCCAGGAGCTGCAACGCTTAATCGAGGATGGGTGGGCCGCCCGTGAACATTTGATCACTGCCAATTCACGGTTAGTCATAAGCGTGGCTAAGAAATATATGGGGCGCGGGGTACCTTTTCTGGATTTAATTCAGGAAGGGAATATTGGTCTGATCCGGGCTGCTAAAAAATTTGACTACCGTCGTGGGCATAAATTCAGCACCTATGCGACCTGGTGGATTCGACAGGCCGTAACCCGAGCGATTGCCGACCAGGGTCGTACAATTCGCGTACCGGTCCACATGGGCGATCAGATCAACAAGCTCCTGCGGGTGCAGCATCAGCTCACTCAGCGTTTAGGTCGTGACCCATCTGTAGAGGAATTGGCGAATGCGCTGGAGGTTACTCCCCAAAAAGTGGAGAATATGATCCAGGTTGCCAGGCGCCCTCTTTCCCTGGAGACGCCTACGGATGATGAAGAAGATTCAGTGCTCGGAGATTTTATCCAGGATGAGGAAGTGGCGGCTCCAGATGAAACAGCCACATATAATTTGCTTCGCGAACACCTGGATAGTGTCTTGAATGGCTTACCCCCGCGTGAAGTTCGTATCCTGCAGCTGCGCTATGGCCTCCTCGATGGCCAGGCTTATACGCTGGAGGAAGTTGGCCGCAAGATGGGAGTTACCCGCGAGCGAGTCCGCCAAATCGAGGCGCAGGCATTAAGCCGCTTGCGCCATCCTGCAATTCGACGCAAACTGCGCGAATATCTGGGATAGAGCTCTCAAATAAGCCCCCGCTTCCGATCGGGGGCTTTTTGTTGTCTGCTAAAGAGTATCTGTGGGATTGAGTTTTATACGCTTAACTTATTTTCGTATGGTCATGGTCATCTCATTCAGGCCATAACCGCTCCATAAACAAACCAAAGGGATCAATGGGACCACATAGCGTTGAAACGGGAGCGGAATGGCAGCTATCAACCCACCAAATTGAATTAGACTGGCCAATAACAAGATGGTTAATACTCTCCTCCGCTGCTCCAAGTTGGAGAAGGATTGCTCTGGTATAGATTTTACCGATCTGGATTTGATGAGCATCAGCACACCCAACGTGATTCCCAGGAAGGTCAGGCCCAGGAATACAGCGCCCCAACCTGGGCTTCGAAACAGTCGGTTGTAGGGGATCTCCAGGTAAGCTGTTTCCGCCTCGGCTGTCTGGTCTCGGTAATTGCCTACTTCGTAGAAAGAAAGTGGCTGCAAGTATAGATTAGCTATCAATACCGCTGCTCGCTGTCCGGTATCAAACAATACCTGCTCGGGCGCCAGGGTAAGCGCATCACTAACTTGCCGGTTTAATAAATCTGACCGTGCTTTCCAGGATGCCTGCAGGGCTCCCAGCGGATGGCTCCACAGCAGGGGGTTTAGCAGGAAAGTCAGCCCGATAAAAACCAGGCAGAAGGCAGTTAGATTGGCCAAAATCCTAGAGATTTTTGGGGTAACAGAGCTTGGGAGCCAGCCAACCGCCAGCAAACCAACCGGAAGCAATGCCAGTGTGGATTGTTTGGCGTTGAAAGCCAAAGCCATGCCTAACCCAGCAAGCCAGGGATGGCGATGTCCCTGAATAAACCCCCAAATTGCCATTGAAACCCCGAACAGCAGAGCACCTTCCGCCATCGCTCGCCTGCCATGCAGCAGAACCAGCGCGCTGGTGCCCAGCAGAACCATACTGGTTAATCCACCTGTTCCGCCTCCCATGGCTTTCCCAATCAGGTAGACACTTGCCAGGCTGAAGGGCAAGAGCAGCGTGACTGCCAGGCGCCCGGCAAATAGCAAGGCTGAATCAGGGACCGCGCCCATTGCCATGTTTTCATCCCAGTTTTTCGACCAATCCCAATCGACAGATAAGGCTGGAAGACCGGCAATCGTCCGGCCAATTCCAAGGAGGTATCTCGTCAACGGCGCGTCCAGCTCACGGTATCTTTGGCGTATATCCGTTTCCTTATCCGACTTCCAGACGATTGCGCCTGGATCCTCGAAGATAAGGTCGAAATCATGGCTCATATACAGATAAGTGCTTTCATCCGGATGGAAGGGGATCGCCAGAACTCCTGTAACTGCCAGTCCGCTTAATAGGAATAACAGCAGCCAAAACAAAATTCTCCCTGGCCAATTTACTTTCAGTGGATTCCCTATTAAAGCGGCAAGTCGCTGGATCAATTCACGCCCCGGACAAAGATTAACATTCCGTCGCTGCCATAGATATTGTTCGGAATCTTTGCTAGTAGTCGGTAATTGTTTTGGAACTGTTCGTTCTGGAGCAGTCCATTGCGAATATAAACTTCTTGCACAACCAGATAATCAGGCTGTTGGTCCAGGATCAAAGCTGGAGGTATGGCGTAATTGATCGCGTAATAGCTGGGATCCAAAGGATAATAATTCAGAGATTCTGGTGAATTTAACCCAACTGTGTCAAGGATTTTCATTCTGGTGTAATAGCCAAGCACGCCGACATCTCCCGCTGCCAGAACAGGAGAGGTGTTGTTATGGAATGCCGAATCAGCCAGCACGATATCGGCCGCCTGGCGGTAAAGCAATTCTATTTCGTACCAGGCCATATCCGGGGCAGGCTGGGAAAGGCCATGCGAGGGTCGGAGTTGCCAACCTTTTAGCGTTAACCAGGTTGGCCCAACGATCGTAATAAAAAGCAGCAAACCTGTGGATGCAATCGTCAGAATGTACTTATTCCCGAGCCGGCCAGCGGCTCCTTGAGTGAAGCTGATCACCAAACTCTGGGCTCCGGCCAGGATAAACAAGAAATATGCGGGCAGGGGAGGGGTCATGTACCACCGGAAAATGAGCGGATTGGTAATTGAAAAAATGGCAAAATAAATCCAGGGGTACAGCAGCCAGGGCCAGATCCGCGGGTTGGCTTTCAGGCTGGCACGGGCTCCAATCAGGTATAGGAATGGATAAAGGAACAGCCCGATTTTGATCCAGGTCAGACCAAAGGTAAGCTGTTCAAGGAAAGGAGTCGCATAATGCTGCAGCATGCGGACAAAGCCGGCTTCGGATGACAGTAAGTATGCGACCGCTTTTGCAGCCATGGAGTGTGGCAGAGGGTTCCCGAAATAAATTGTGGCAAACCCATACCATAGTATGGATGGCACCAGGAAAAGGGCAGCTTCTGTCCTTGTAGCTCTCAGAGCAGCTGCAAACCAGTTTTGTTTTTGCCTGTGTTCCTGCCAGATTTGACCTAGGCGGTCCAGGGCGATCAGTCCAATAAGGATCAGTGCATCTGGCCGGGTCAGCAACGCAAGTGCGGCGAAGACTGTGGTCGTTTTATGGCGGCCTAACAGATGGAACGCGGCCGTAGCTGTCATGAACAGCACATAATAGCTAGTTTCCAACCCCCCAATTGCAAAGGTTACACTATATGGGGCAACAGCCCAAATTAAGGCCGCTCCTGCTCCAGCCCACTCAACTTTAAGGCGTTTACCAATTATATACAGCAGGAGGCAAGTGGCGGCATCCGCAAGCGCATTTACACCCAATGCTAGCACAGGAAAAGGGGCCTCAGTACTACCGGAGGCAGCTCCTAACCCTATTAATAACAGCATATAGAAGGGAGTCGTCGTCCCTAAAACCCGCTCGCCAGAGTTGTATCCAAACCCGTCCCCAGCCAGGAAATTTCTGGCATACCGGAAGGTGATATAAGAATCATCAATGGTGCGTGGGCCGGGCATGGTCCGCGCGATCAGTGCGACCAGGACTACGAAGGCTAAGTAAAATGTGACCTTTTTTTGCACAAATTCGATTATACAGGCAGGAAATCCTGACAGGTAGACCCGCTTACGGTTCTGAAAGTCGCAATATTCTTCACATCGCAAATGCAGATGATTGGGTTAACATTAGCCTATGCTATTCCTTCAGACACTCAAAAATCGTTGGCTGATTATCCTGGCTTTGTTTGTTGCCAGTATATTGAAACTTTGGCTGATCTTTCAGGATCTGGTCCCTTTCAACTCCGATGAAGCAATTGTTGCCTTGATGGCACGCCATATCCTGGGCGGTGATAGGCCGGTTTTCTTTTATGGACAGGCGTATATGGGCAGCCTGGATGCCTGGTTTGTTGCCGCAGGGTTTGCATTATTCGGTGAACAGGTTTGGGTCATTCGATTGGTCCAGCTGCTGCTCTACCTTTTGGTGATCTTGACAACGGCAGCCCTTGGGAAAAAGGTGTTCGGTTCAAGCCGGATCGGCGATCTGGCGGCATTATTACTGGCTATCCCAGCAGTAAATGTTACCCTGTATACGACGGTGTCTCTCGGTGGCTATGGCGAAGCGCTATTAATTGGCAACCTGGTCTTGCTGCTGTCAATCCAGCTGGTTGATCGACTTCAGTCAGATGGCAGCCTGAATCCCTGGTTAGGCCTGGTTTGGGGTTTCCTGGCCGGGCTTGGTCTGTGGGCATTTGGCCTGACACTGGTTTACAGTATTCCTGCTGCAATTTACCTTCTGTGGGGGTCGTGGCGTTACAAGAAATTGGCCGTAAAATGGTCTGGTTGGGTGCTTGGGTTGGGTATGCTGGTGTTTGGCGGGCTGATCGGAGCCGCACCCTGGTTAAGTTTTGCCTGGCTGAATGGGTTTGGCCAGTTAATCTTCGAGCTGCGCGGTGGAGCGATTGCAGGCGTCGAACAGCTGCCCTGGCTGTTGCGTATGGGGCAGCATATCACCGGATTTGGTTTGTTGGGCCTCACAGTGATTTTGGGCATGCGCCCCACCTGGGAAGTACGCTGGCTGGCGCTGCCATTGCTGCCATTGGTTTTATTTTTTTGGATGGGCGTGGTGGTATTTACAGCTCGCTTGGTCAAACAAAAAACTGCCCAGCTGCCCAGCCAGCTGCTACTGCTGGGTATGATGGTTTTCTTGATCCTGGTTTTTATTTTTAGCTCGTTTGGTGCTGACCCATCTGGACGATATTTTGTGCCACTGGCAGTTCCACTTGCTCTACTCGCAGCGGGGTTTATCGTTTCACTGCAGGACAAGATTGGCCATTGGCGATGGGGAGCGGCAGGATTGTTGCTGCTATTTCATCTGTGGGGTACCTATCAGCTGGCTTCTCTATATCCGCCGGGCATCACAACCCAATTCTATGCGCCCACTCAAATTGATCACCGGTTCGATCAAGCGCTGATTGATTTCTTGTTGGAGAATGGTGAAACCCGTGGTTATGGAAATTACTGGGTAAGCTATCCGCTGGCTTTTCTTTCACAAGAGCGTCTGATCTTTGTGCCACAGCTGCCCTACCACCTGGATTTTCGCTACACCGAGCGAGATGACCGGTACCCCGCATACGACTCGATGGTTGATGCCGCTGACCGGGTTGCCTATATAACCACCAATCACCCGGATTTGAACGCCTACCTGGCTTCAGCCTTTCAGGAGCGAGCTGTGGATTGGGATGAAATCCAGATCGGTGACTACCATGTATTTTTTAACCTGAGCAAATTGGTTAGACCCGCAGATATGGGACTGGGCCGGACAATTCATCCTTGACCCTTGGTAATTTTAATGGAAACTATCGCGATTATCGGAATTAATCACTTCCTATTTATCTGACAATTGTGTCAGGGATCCAAACGATTCTGGTCGTTCCTGCTATACTTTCACGCAGCTTTGGGTCAGTAATCGTTTCTTTTATCAGGTGAATTCCCACAAATGAATACGCGGCGCCTCGTTGTCTATATAACCTTTTTAGCAGTATTTGCCATGGCAGCCCGGGTCTCGGTTGATACCGACACCTGGTGGCATCTCCGCGCCGGGGAGTGGATGGTTGAGAACCAGGCGATACTTCAGGTTGATCTTTTTTCCTATACTCGATATGGTCAGCCCTGGAACTATCCTGCGTGGCTGGTTCAAATCCCGATGTACTGGATTTACTCAACCTTGGGCCCGGGGGGTCTGAATATCTGGACAGCGTTGATGGTCACCTTGGCCTTTGGTTTCGTTTGGAAAGCAATGCGGGGGGGTGTTTTTCTGCGAGCTTTTGTTTTGATCCTGGCGGTTACGGTATCTGGTGTGTATTGGGCAGCCCGTCCATATCTGGCAACATTTTTCCTGGCTGCAGTATTTCTTTGGATATTGGAAATGTTCCGCTGGCAAGGCGATGCGAGTTCAGGCCGCCGCTTAAGGTGGCTCCCAATTCTTATGCTCGTCTGGGCAAACAGCCATCCCGGTTTTGCCGTTGGCTTCCTGTTGTGGGGGGTTTATCTATCAGGAGCCCTGGTCCACTGGGTGATGGATTGGCTGCGAGTACGCCTGTCTGCCGGTGCCATTCCCGACAGAAGGTTTGGGCAGAATATCATTCGTCTCAGCTCGATTGGTCTTTTAATGCTTGTCGCAGCCTGTTTTAATCCAGCGGGTCCAGCCATTCTGCTATATCCATTTCAAACAGTAGGCATTAAATCCCTTCAGGATTTTATCCAGGAATGGCAGTCTCCAAATTTTCACCAGCTTCACGTCCAGCCCTTTGCATGGCTGCTTTTCGTACTCTTAGGCGTGGTCGGTGCTTCACGCCGAAGGTTGGCACTGACAGATTTCTTACTGACAGCCGGATTTGCTTATATGGGTCTGCTGGCATCTCGCAATGTGGCGCTTTTTGCGCTGGTAGCACCGCCCGTGATAACTCGCCACGCCGAGTCCCTCTTTCAAAATCTAGCTAAAATATTACCGTTCAAATCCTTTTCTCAAGCTGAGGCGCGGAAACCTCAAACTGTCCTAAATGTTCTCCTGTTGGGATTGCTGGCCCTGGCTGTTTTAGTGAAGGTGTCATTAATCTATCCGGGCGCAGTCCATGAGGCTCATTTTAGTGAGACACTGCCCGTTGCAGCGGTTGCAGCCATACAGGACAAAATGCCGCCTGGCCGTCTGTTCAATTCATACAATTATGGTGGCTACCTGGTCTGGGCGCTGCCCGAGTATCCGGTTTTTGTCGATGGGCGAACAGATCTATACAACGATGAGCTGCTAAACCAGTGGTTTCAGGTTATACGGGCTGAGCATGGGTGGGAAGAAATTTTGGAAAAATGGGATGTCAGGCTGGTGCTGGTGGAGCCGGATACACCTCTGGTTGACAAATTGATCGACAGGGGCTGGTCAGCTCTGTATGAGGATAAACTGGCAGTGGTTTATACAAAATAACACTCAGCTGATCCTCTCCAGTAAATACAGTATCGGTACTGGACTGGCACCTACAGAGATTGTTATCTGGAAAATTGGGCGATCTCCGCTAAACTTACTGTTTATTGAATTTTCGAAGATTCGAGGCTGGTACGCAGGAAATCTTGGGCTTGCAAATGCCTGGATTGCTTTTTGGCCAAATATTGGCGCAGTTGTTACAATTGTAGGAGTATAGTCTGCGCTCATAGCGGTCTTTTTGGCAAGTCACTTAAGAAAACAAAAATATTGTGGTGTTCGGTTTGGGCGGTGCCATAAATTACCAGGGTGATTCGGGACCATGAGGCTGATCTCATATTCAAATGTCTACCTATTACATACAAATCGCTGACTTCTGGCGCTTCAAGTTTAAGCAGGCGATCCGTGAAATGCTGCTCCTATGGGAAAACCCAGCCTGGAGTCTGATCTTTGCCCTGACAATTTATGGGACGTTGGCCATTCAAAACGGTTTGGTCTGGTCTTCTTCTGAAGTTCCTTATTACAATTATTTAGCAGATTCATTCCTGCATGGGCAACTCGATCTAAGGGTTATTCCACCCTTGACGCATGATCTTGTTTTTTTCGATCATAAGTACTATCTGTATTGGCCTCCGATGCCAGCGATTTTGTTTGTGCCACTGGTAGCTATATTCGGGATTGGATTCAGCGATGTCATATTTACCCTTTGCATAGCTGCTTTAAATGTTTCCCTGGTATCTTTCTTGTTGCGCCAGGTACAGCGCCGGGGCCTGATTGAAATATCGAGACTTCAGCGGGCTATTTTGGTATTGTTTTTTGCTTTAGGGACGGTGCATATCACGCTGGCGCCATTTGGACGAATTTGGTTCACCGGGCAGTTGGTCGGATTACTATTTGTAATTCTGGCTTATGTGTCAGCCGTAGCCTTGAATGGGTGGCTGGCGTTTTTCTTGAGCGGCGCCACCATTGCTTGTGCCATGCTGACCCGTAATCATCTGCTTTTTGTGGGCATTTGGCCGGCTGTATATCTGCTGATGCGGCACAAACAGTATGGATTCCGAAAATTATCGGTCCTTGCTTTAATTGGTAGCCTGCCTGTCCTGACCGGATTAGGCTTGATGTTTCTTTATAACTGGGCACGTTTTGGCAGCATCTTTGAAGTCGGTTTAGATTATCATATGATGAGCGAATTGTTTGTTGGTACTTACCAGAAATACGGCGCTTTCAACTTATACTACTTGCCGACGAATTTCTTCTACCAATACATAGCGTACCCTTTTCCCATCCGCAATGATAGTTTAATGGGTGGGAGTTTTTTTCTCCTGAGTCCGGTGTTTATATATGCGCTATTCGGAATAAAAACGGGACGCCCGCGTTGGACCATCTGGACGCTTGTGGTCACAATCTTTGTGGTCAATATTCCTATTTTGATGCTGATGGGTACGGGCTGGGTACAGTTTGGACCGCGCTATACGCTGGATTTTACAATTCCCTTATTGATTTTGACTGCCTATGGATTAAACACCTGGTCAAATTTTCGATTGGGCCTCCTGGCAGCGATTTCGATTGTCCACTATACCGCCGGTACTCTCTACCTCTCTAAACTATTTTGAATTCTACAAACCATTCTCCCTACATCGATAAAGATGACCCCTGGTCCAGCCACTCGCTGATTAGATCGATATTGAGTCAAATGCCGAAGGAGACGCGTGCTTTGGATATAGGAACTGCAACTGGCACGCTCGGAAGGATGTGTCAGGATATTGGTTTCGAGTTGGATGGTATTGAACCGAATCCGGAATGGGCCGAAGTCGCTCGGCCATACTATAACAATTTGATGGTCGTGGCAGTCGAAGATGCTCCCGATGAGTCCCTGCGTGGTTACCAGGTGGTCATTTGCGCAGATGTGTTGGAGCATATGGCTTCTCCGGAGGCCGCATTACAGAGGTTAATCTCGCTTCAGCCGGATGGTTGTATATTCTTGGTGTCTGTACCGAACGTCGCGAATTTGTGGGTTCGTCTCAACCTGCTCTTTGGCAAGTTTGAGTACACCGATCGAGGCATACTTGACCGCACACATCTCAGGTTTTTTACTCGAAAAACGTTTATGCAATTGATCCAGTCCGCCGGGTTGACAGTCAACAGGATTCATATTACGCCGATTCCTATCAACCTCATCTTTCCTCGATTCTACAAGCACAGAATGGGTCGATTGGCGCTCAAACTTCTGGACCAGATTTCCCGCTGGCTGCCGACAGTTTTGGGATACCAATTTCTGGTTGAAGCGGTGAAGATACACCATGAATGAAACCATTGAGAATAAACCAAAGATTGTGATTGTCCTGCCGGCTTATAATGCAGCCAAAACGCTTATGCGTACGCTGGCTGAAATTCCTCCCGAATTTTCCAAACACATCATCCTGGTGGATGATGCTTCTGTGGATGATACTGTCGGAGTTGCCAGGGCAGCGGGTCTGATCGTTTACAGGCATGAAAAAAATAAAGGCTATGGCGCAAACCAAAAAACCTGCTACCGCAATGCCTTGAAGATGGGAGCGGATATTGTGGTCATGCTGCATCCGGATCACCAATACGACGCCTCCATGATACCTAACCTGTTAAATCCTATTCTCGCCAATAAAGCCGATGCCGTATTTGGGTCTCGAATGCTTGGTGGTCGACCATTAGAGGGGGGCATGCCGGGATGGAAATATGTACGCCAATATAATTCTCACAGCCATCGCCAACATTATTTTTAAACGGTATTTAACGGAAATTCATTCCGGTTTTCGAGCGTATTCACGCAAATATCTTAATACTGTCCGATATGAGCAAAATAGTGATGACTTTGTATTTGATACAGAAATCATCGCCCAAGGCATGCTCGGGGACCTCACGTTCTGGGAAATCCCTATCGTCACGCGCTACTTTCCTGAAGCCTCTTCCATTGATTTCAAACACAGCGTCAAGTATGGTTTAAGTATCTTGAGAGTGCTTTTTCAATACTTGCTTCATAGCCGTAATATAATTCACTTCAGCCAGTATTCACCTCGTACTCAGTTGTGATCGTTTGACCAATTATCGTGCTTGCAAGGGGCGGTGTGAACAACCTGTTGATACCTAAGCCGGAGGAAAGTTGAAGACTCGCCGTAGAACAATAGGAATCCTGCTCGTGATAGTCCTGGCGATCGCTGGGTTTGCTGGGCTGATCGCGGTCAATATTCGCTATGCCCATCAAAATCCTGGTGGGAATGATTTTATTCCACGCTGGCTGGGGACGCGCTTATTTCTAATCGAGGATCAGAGCCCCTATAGTGAGCAAACCACCCAGCAAATCCAAAGATTTATTTTCGGGCGTCTGGCACAGCCCGATGAAGATCAGTCGTTGTTCGTATATCCTTTCTATTCAATTTTTCTTTTTGCACCCTTCAGTGTAATTAAGGAATTTGCAACTGCCAGGGCCCTCTGGATGACATTTCTTGAGTTATCCCTGCTGCTGGTCATTGTGTTGAGTATTAATCTCACTCGCTGGCGACTTTCGCCATTGATGTTGGGATGGGTGTTTTTGTTTTCCGTTCTGTGGTATCACAGTGTCCGTCCGCTTATTAATGGGAATGCCTCAATCATCGTGGCATTGCTGATCACCCTGGCATTTTTTACTATTCGTGTCGAACAAGATGCTCTGGCTGGTTTTTTACTTGCATTTGCAACCATAAAACCTCAGATGATGGTTTTACTGATTCCATTTGTCTTGCTTTGGGCCTTATCTCATCAGCGTTGGACAATTATAAGCTCGACAATTTCAAGCCTTTTGATTCTGATCGTCATCGGTTATTTATTGGAGCCAAACTGGATCCTGGAAAACCTGCGCCAGGTGGTTGCATATCCAGAATACACGCTACCGGGCTCACCGGGTGCAATTTGGGCGCAATGGCTGCCAGGAGTAGGCAGCCAGATGGGTTGGGCATTAACGGTCTTCATGGCCGGTATGCTGCTGTGGGAGTGGCGAGCTGCCTGGATGCAGGATTTTCAGTGGTTTCTGTGGACATCCTGCCTGACCTTAACCGCAACCAATTTGATTGGCGTTCGAACGGCTACGGAAAACTACATTGCACTGCTGCCAGCTGTCCTGCTGGTATTTAGCGTCTGGGATGTACGATGGGGGCAAATTGGGCGTTGGTTGGTGATCTTGAGCAGCCTGCTGCTCTTGTTTGGGCTGTGGTGGATATTTCTGGTCACGATCCAGGTGGGCGATCAGCCAATCCAGAACCCAGTCATGTTTTTTCCGCTCCCGTTTTTCCTGCTGGCTGGGTTGTATTGGGTCAGATATTGGGCTCTAAATTCACCTTCTCCTTTGTTTGATCAACTGCGCCGAAGGCAGGGAATTGAATAGGTCGGATCAACCGGATCCCTCTTTTCGTTTCTTCTTTTGAAGAGCGGATTGGGGAGATTTAGGTGAGCGCGGCTCGCTAAAAACAAAGGTCTGCCTATTTTTTGGGATGTAGCCTTTACTGCTCTAGATGCCAGGAAAGTCATGAAGTCAAGCACACAGCCATTAAAAATATGGGTTGGAATTGCTGGATTAATTTGGTTTATATTGGTCATTGGGGTCTATTTTGTTTTCCACAAACCATTTACGCCTGAAATAGCTCTCCAACTGGTAGAAATATTTTGGAATGCAGTCATTGCACTGGCTGTCTGGTGTACTGCGGGCGGACTTGGACATAGACTTCTGCGAAAAATAAAAATATTGCCTTTAGAAGGATTTTCGATCCAAACTGCTTTCGGATTAGGGATTTTGGGCACAGTCTGGCTGATGATCGGAGCAACCCTTGGTTTTGGATGGATTCAAGGATCCATATTGGGACTGGTCCTGATCGTCCTGCTATTTAAGGATATGCAGGCCTGGATGCAGCAACTAACCGACTTGAATATGGCCTGTAAGGAAAGCGGCTGGTTTGGTAAGTTGTTGGGGCTAGAGATTCTGGTCATTTTGTTTTTGACTTTGACAATGGCAATTGCACCGCCGGTACGGTTCGACGCATTGGTCTATCATCTCAGGCTTCCTGATCTTTATCTCAATCATGGTCGTTTCTATTATGTACCTGATAATATGTTTTGGGGTATGCCGCAGACAGGTGAAATGTTGTTTGCCTGGGCAAGCTCCATCGCTGGATTCCCGGCTGCTGCAACCGTGGGCTGGCTCTCGGGCCTGACGGCTTTGATTGGTTTGTTCGGGCTGCTTCGAACCAATCTGGGCCTTAACGCGGCCTGGAGTGGACTGGCTTCCTTGCTTTCTGGGATAACTCTGGCAATCTCACTCAGCTGGGGTTACGTGGATTGGCTCGTCATCTTGTTCGGGACTGCGTTTTTAATCGGTTTGCAGCTCTGGGTCAGCCAAAGAACTACAGGTGCGCTCTATGTCGCGGGAGCTTTTGCCGGTATGGCCCTGGCAACGAAATATACGGCTGGGATACTGATCGTCGCTGGGATGGGTTTTATTATCTGGAAAGCCTTTCGGGAAAAGCAATTACAGGGAATATTAGGCCCACTGCTCCAGTTCCTGGTGCCTGCGCTGATTATTTTTTCTCCGTGGCTGATCAAAAATTTCGTTGCCACAGGTTCACCAGTCTATCCATTTTTATGGCCAGCCGGAGCGATGGATCAGATCCGCCTGGAGTTTTATCAGGGTGGACGGCCCTGGGGCAGCTGGCTGGATACGATTTTCTTGCCCTGGCGGGCAACAATCGTTGGCATTGAAGCCGCCCCGGGTTACAGCGCTTCGATCGGGCCGCTGTTGTTGGGATTGAGTGTTCTGGCCTGGCTGGGTTATAGATACCATCAGCCGGGTGCGCAAACCTTTTTGAAAAACACCGCCCTGATTCTTGCCCCTGGCTTGTTCTTGTGGATGGTCCTGGGTCGATTTTCTGGCTACTTGCTCCAGTCCCGTCTTTATCTGGGCATCTTTCCTGCCATTGCTGTTCTGGCTGGAGGTGGGTATCAAGCCTTCAGCCAGCTGCGTATATCCAGTGTGCGAGTTGGCAGAATCATTGGGGGGCTTGTCATCTTTGTTTTGGGATTGACCGCTTTCGAAGTTGGTCTGGAAGCTCTGCGCCAGGGCAGCCTGCTGTATACTGCCGGTGTATTAAACAACCAGGCATATCGCCAGCAAAATCTGGGGATGTATACGCTTGCATTAGAACAGGTGAATGAATTGCCTTCAAACTCGCGAGTGCTGTTTTTGTGGGAAACTCGCAGTTTGGGATGCCTGCTAAGCTGTGACCCGGACGAGGTTCTAGATCATTGGATTCATGCTCAAAGCGTGTATGGGAATACCGAGTTTGTTTTGGCTGCCTGGAAAAATCAGGGCTACACACACATACTATATAATCAAGCGGGGGCCGATTTTCTCAGGCAAGAAGATCAGCGCTTTGATCGGGTGGACTGGGCATCCTTAGACGATCTGAAAGCCAGCTTGATCGAATTATCAGATCTGGATGATATCTATCAGCTTTTTGAAATCCCGTAAGATCTTGAATTGAGCACCGATTTATGAATGCAGCCGGGTTAGATTTGTCGAAAAAAAACCTGACCGCCTTTTTCTCAGGGGGGCGATTGTTGCTGGTTTACTATCTGCTTTCCCTGCTCGTTTACGGGGGTATGGCAGCCATCCAATCTGCCCCAGGCTATATGGACGCCGATTATTATTTTTCAGGTGCCGTACAGATTGCTGCGGGAGAGGGTTTTTCGGAACCTTTTCTTTGGAACTACCTGGACGATCCCCAAACGATCCCACATCCATCACATGCCTATTGGATGCCGTTGGCTTCGCTGATCGCTGCAACAGGTATGCTGCTGTCCGGGTCTCTAACCTTTAATGCGGCTCAGATTGGGATGGTTTTCCTGGCGGCTGGGATTCCTCCGTTAACCGTTCTCCTGGCGCGCCAGTTTACGGATCGGGTCGAAGACAGCTTGCTGGCAGGTTTGCTGGCGATCTTCTCCGGTTTCTATTTTCCTTACCTGACCACAACTGACACTTTTGGCATCTATATGCTGCTGGGTACATTATTTTTATTGGTTGTGGGCAACCAAGCACCCCTGGATCAGTCTGGAATTAAGAAACATTTACAACCTTTTGGCTTAGGTTTGTTGGCGGGTGCGATGCATCTTGCCAGGGCAGATGGGCTGGTCTGGTTGGCGACCGGCATCCTGGTTGGGTGGTCATCACTGCTCAAGCTGAGACAACCGGGTGCTGGCAGGCCGATACTGGGTCCCTGGCTTTTATGGATACTGGCCTGTCTGGTAGGATACTTATTGGTTATGGGCCCGTGGATGGCTCGCAACCTGGCCGTGTACGATTCGCTGCTTGCCCCTGGCGGCACCCGGGCACTCTGGATCACCAGTTATGATGAGCTCTACACCTATCCAGCTAGCCAGCTGACTTTCCAACGTTGGCTGCAATCGGGACTCGGACCGATCCTAACCGCCCGTTGGCAGGCTTTGTTGTTAAACTTTCAATCATTGCTGGCCGTCCAGGGACAGATTTTCCTGGCTCCGTTGATGCTGCTCGGTTTATGGAAGCTGCGCCATGATCGCCGGGTTAACGCTGGGTGGACAGCCTGGGGACTAACAATACTGGCAATGACCTTGATTTTCCCCTACCAGGGAGCAAGAGGGGGATTATTTCATTCCGGATCAGCTGTGCAGCCACTTTTGTGGGCTCTCGTCCCTGTGGGCTTGCGCACCATAGTCGAGTGGGCGGCCCGATTTCGGGGTTGGAATCTTACTCAGGCACTGGTTGTTTTTCGATTTGGGCTGGTAGGATTGGCTGTCTTTTTTACGATTTTTCTGGTGGCAGTCCGCGTTTTTGGAGGCAGTGTACAGGATCCACAGTGGAATCGCAGCCAGAATAGTTATGAACGTCTTGGGGCAGCACTCGTCCGAGTGGGATCACAACCCAGCGATATTATTCTTGTCAATAACGCACCTGGTTTCTTTATTGCAACTGGGAAACCGGCAATTTCTGTGCCAAATGGCTCACTGGAGGTGATGTTGGAGGTCGGACAGCGCTATCAGGCTTGTTATGTGCTGCTTGAGCCGAATCATCCAGATGGGCTAGACCCGCTCTATCGTCTGCCTGGGGATCGTCCGGGCTTGAAGTTTGTTGAAACGGTCGATCAGATCCATGTCTTCCGCCTCGACAGCTGTTCCAGGAAATCTGAATGATTGATTTATCGACCAACTCCCCATATCGCTGGTTCTTATTTTGGGCATTCGCGGCTGCCTGCTCGCTGGGATTTTTCCTGTTTATGAGCAGCCAGTTCGAAGGCAATGGATTTCCTTTGGATGATGCCTGGATTCATCAAACCTATGCTCGTAATTTGATTGCAACAGGCGAGTGGTCCTTCACAACGGGCCGCCCTTCTGCTGGATCAACCTCGCCCTTATGGTCCGTCGTCCTGTCGATTGGTTATTTATTACAGATCCAGCCAACGATCTGGACATATTTTTTAGGCTGGCTCCAATTGTGGGTGTTTGCCCTGATTGCTATTTATGGATTGACGATTTTTGTCCCGGCGCGGGCTGAGCTGGCCTGGTGGGGTGGGGTTCTCATCTTGTTGGAATTTCACCTGGTTTGGGCAGCCGGGTCCGGAATGGAAACGCTCCTTTTTGCGATCCTGGTAAGCGGCTTTTTGATCTGGCTGGCTCGCCCGCATATTCATTGGTTTTTAATCGGGCTGTGGGTTGGGCTGACCGTCTGGGTTCGACCCGATGGCATCACTTTATTGGGTCCTGCATTGATGGTTCTGGTATTGACGGACACTGCCTGGAAAACCAGATTGAGGAAAGCTTTGCAGGTTGCGGCTGGCTTCTCACTCATGTTTGGTCCTTATTTATTGTTTAATAGATCACTGGCTGGGGCGTGGTGGCCAAATACTTTTTTTGCCAAACAAGCTGAATATGCGGTATTGCTCAATCAATCCATTCTAACGAGATTCGTTGATCAGCTTGCTTTGCCGTTGGTTGGGGTTGGGATTGTTTTATTGCCGGGATTTATCAACTGGCTCTATCGGGCTCTGAAATATCGTCGCTGGGCTATCCTGGCAGGGGCAATCTGGCTGGTGGGGTATTTATTCTTATATGCCTGGCGATTGCCAGTGACCTATCAGCATGGTCGCTACGTGATCCCTGCCATGCCGGTATTTTTTTTGTGGGGACTGGCTGGTTTCATCGATCTGCTGGATATCAATTCGCAATTAATATGGCGCCGGATCCTGTTCCGAAGCTGGCTGCTCACCGGTCTGGTAGTGCTGATTGCCTTTTGGTTGCAAGGCGCGTTTGCATATGCCCAGGATGTAGCGGTCATCGAAACGGAAATGGTCGCCACTGCTAACTGGGTGGCTGGCAATACTGCCGAGGACGCGGTGATTGCGGCTCATGATATTGGGGCATTAGGGTATTTCGGGGATCGGCAAATAATAGATTTGGCTGGACTAATTTCGCCAGAAGTGATCCCTTTTATTCGAGATGAGCTGCGTCTGGCAGAGTACCTAAACCAACAGCAGGCCGATTATCTCGTGACTTTTCCCGGATGGTATCCGCACTTGGTTAATCAGGCTCAATTGGTTCATTCAACCAATGCCAAGGTGAGTCCATCCTTGGGAGGCGAAAATATGCATGTTTACCAATGGCTGGACCAATGACTTTAGAAAAAGATCTCCATAATCCTTTTTATTAGCTCTCAGGGAAAGTTTGTAATGTTTCCTCAAATCTGGGACTTGTTACAGAAATTCCTTCACAGACTTTTTATTGCGAGTACAATCAGCCTGTGCTATACTCCATTTATTCGGTACGGGTCTTTAAGATTTTTTTGATCTCTGGTCAAATTTGTGATAAGTTCCAGATTTGGGGTTAGCAAATAAAGTCCCAATGGGTCATCAAAAAAGCGGGAATGCGGATGAATAAAATTAAGATCATCATCGTTGATGATCACCCATTATTTCGACAAGGAGTGGTTGATTCTTTGTCGTTTGAGCCCGATCTTGTTGTGGTTGGGCAGTGCTCGGATGGCGAATCAGCGCTGGAATTGATTCGAATTATGCAGCCGTCCGTAGCTATCATTGATGTCAATATGCCGGGAATTAATGGGCAACAAGTTACCAGGCTGGTAGTTTCTGAGAAACTGCCCACTCGAATCATATTATTGACTGCCTACGATGACGAAGAGCAGCGAATTCATGCAATGAGTGTTGGCGCAGCTGCGTACTGCACAAAAGATGTCGAACCAGAAAGCTTGATCGCAACCGTCCGTAAAGTTGCTGAAGGTTACTTCATAGTTTCCGACCAGGCTCTTGATGCAGCCAGTTTGGAACGCTGGTTGAATCTCAAAACCTCTGAAACCTACCGGTTGTATGGCGATCCCGGTGAACCTTACCAGCCGCTGTCTTCGCGCGAGATGGAAGTCCTCGTTCACGTGACGCGCGGTTTAAGTAACAAAGAAATCGCACTGCTTTTAGGAATTAGCCACCAGACTGTTAAAAACCATGTTACGGCAATTTTACGCAAGTTGGGTGTGGAAGACCGCACCCAGGCTGCGATCTACGCCTTAAGGCGTGGTTGGGTGCGGCTGCATCCATCCGAAAATGATGCCTAGGAGTGATTTGAATGGATACCCAACAAGAACAAAACCCATGGGAAACATTAAAGACTGAGCTTCAAACTGAACTCGAGCAATACCGGCGGGAACAAAAGGAAATTGCTTTGATGTTAGATCAGAGTCAGCTTGAGGTAACCAAGTTGACCCAAAGAAACGCTTCAATTACTGCTCACCTGCAGCAAGTACAAACGCATTTTGAAAGTCTGCCTCGCAACGATATTCGCAGCTCCTATGATTCTGCACTGGATGCTCAGCAGCGGTTGTTTGTCATGCGTGGGCAGCTAGAGAAACTCCAGAGTGATCATAATCACCTGGCGCGACAAATTGGGATGGTGGATCGGGTTGTGCAGGTGCTGGAGAGCGTTCTGCCTAAGGAATCACGGCTGCGGACCCCATCCCAAACAACGGAGACGGTCGAACGCATGATTCAAGCCCAGGAAGCGGAACGGCAGCGTCTCAGCCGGCAGATGCATGATGGACCTGCTCAGGCTTTGTCCAACTTTATCCTGCAAACCGAAATTGCTATGCGCTTGTTTGATCTGGATCAAGAAAAAGCCCGGAGTGAGCTGTCGAATTTGAAAGTTTCAGCCACTGGTACTTTCCAGAAAGTCCGGGATTTTATATTTGAACTCCGGCCGATGATGCTCGATGATCTGGGATTGGTGCCAACCCTGAAACGTTATGTTGATGCATTTAAAGATCAATCCGGAATGGATATCCGACTAACAGTCTCCGGGCTGGAAAGACGCCTTGAATCGTACCAGGAGGTGATGATTTTTCGGGCTGTCCAGGAACTGCTAAATAATGCTGTCCGGCACAGCCAGGCAGCCTCTGTCAAGATTCACCTGGACATGGGCGATTCAAATGTAAAACTTACGGTTGAGGATGATGGCCGCGGTTTTGATATCGAGATATTGGAAGATCGCAACAGTATGGGCCTTAAGGTCATTCGCGAACGAGTGGATATGCTTGGGGGATATTTTGAGGTTGAGAGCTCAATGGGGCAAGGGACGAAGGTAGTATTCCAGATTCCTGCGGTGAGCGTTTCTGCTCCAGTTTAATGCTGAATAACCAATCGCCTAGCGTCATCATGCAAGAAAATAAATGGAAAGCTGTTGGTGGGGAACCCGCCAACAGCTTTCCACGTTCAGTTCTCATGATATGATGGCAGTTTTCCATAGGATTTCAAAGCGCATTTGACAATAGGAGTTGTAATATCTTCTAGCTTTGCATAATTGTAAGTGAATTTGGGCCTTTGAGGTATTGCGTTTTTTGAAAAAATCTCTATAATACAAATAGCTCAGTACGAGCACATTCTACAAACTGGAAGGAGGTGAATGCCATGTTGTTCGCACCGAAGGAAAAAGGTCAGGGTCTGGTTGAATATGCATTAATTCTTGTGTTAGTTGCGATTGTTGTCATCGTTATTTTGGCCCTGCTCGGACCTGCTATCGGCAATGTATTCAGCAACATCATGAGTAACATCTAGCCATAAGCTGAAAGCTGGCCAGTGTTCACTCGATTACGTAAATATTTCATTAGACTAAAAGCCCCTCGAAAGTTGAGGGGCTTTTTGGTTTGTAAATAGACCTCTTAAAAAATACCTGCCCGTAGTCTTGGACAGGTAGGGAGCCGCTGGTGGTTGCACTCTCTAAGAGCAACCATGCGACACTTTTTTTAGGGCTTTCAATTCATTAAGGAATGGTACAAATCTTGTATCTCTAGGCCCAGGAGAGCGCTGCAGTCCATTCAGAGCTTACGTAGTTGTGAGGTCAGGCCGGTTGTATTTAGGAATTGCAGCGTTATAATATCAAGTATGTGTAAGCAGAAATTATGTCGGCCTGATTTATTTATCAGCGAGTGTGCGAAACACTTCGATTATCCTGAAACCCCACACGGAGGCAGTCATGCGTAGAGGGCGCGTTTTCTTCTATTTAGCATTCATTGTGATCTTAGGTTTGGTGGCTGTAGTAGTTGTGTACCAGAGGTTTAACCTGGCGCCAGCTCAGCAAGCCGAACAGGTGATCTCAACACCAATCGTGGATCTGGTCGATGTGGTCGTTGTTACCCAGAAAGTTTCTCGAGGCGCACTGCTGGAAGAAGCTGTTTTGGGTACCATCCAGATTCCAAGAGACCTCTTTATCCAGGGAATGTTTTCCAACCAGGATCAGGTTCTCGGTCGCCAGGCAAAATTTGACCTGGATTCAGGGATCCCGCTCACGGAAGGCATGTTGATTGGGCCCAATGAGGTGATTTCCAGCGATGGCTCTTATGCAGCCTTGCTTGTGCCTCCGGGAATGGTTGCCATCTCCATTCCGGTCAATAGGCTCTCGAGCGTTTCTTATGCGCCTGAATCTGGTGACCATGTCAATGTGATCGTTACGATGATGTTCGCTGACCTGGACACTGAATTTCAGAGCCTGCTTCCAAATCGTACCAGCGGTGTTGTAGCTCCCGGTACCGGAAGCCTCACTGGCCAGGCCTCGCAGACCTCCACTGTGGCTAGTGGGGTAGCTGATCAGGCTGAAGCCCAGGGCCAGGCCCAGCTTCTAGTTGAATCATCCTCCGTTGTGGCGATTACTGGCGGCGGTGAAGCTACACAGGGACGAGCTGAGCTCGACAACATCTTGGGCCAGACATTCTACCTGGTTCCTTCCGAGCGTCAACGGCCACGCATGGTCAGCCAGGCATTGCTTCAGGACGCCGTCGTGCTGAAGATGGGCGATTTTGATCTGCCCGGCTTGGCAGTTACTCCTGTCCCAGAACCGGAAGCAGTCCCTGTAGAAGGTGAGGAACAGCCAGCAGCTGCACCCGCTCAGCCAAAATCTCCGGATGTTGTCACCCTGATCGTTTCGCCGCAGGATGCAATTACCCTAAATTATTTGATCTATAGTGGCGCTCAATTAACCCTAGCCCTGAGATCAGCAGGAGATTCGAGCCGGGTTGAGACCGAGGCAGTAACGTTGCAATTTTTGCTGGATCAGTATAATATTCCAGTTCCAGTGAAGCTGCCCTATGGAATGGAGCCTCGCATCGATCAGCTTGAAAGCGCCTGTGCTGCCCAACGATGCTGTTGCAACTCCAGTACCTTAGTTTTCAAAACGATCAGCGGTAATTATGGTTGTCAGGCTGGTTTTACCAGCCTGACAACATAAACATCTGAATATTAGGTGTTTGTAATTTAGATTGGAGCAGATTGCATGGCTGCAAGCGACAAGATTCGGGTCTTAATAGTCGATGATATCGCGGAAACCCGCGAAAATATTCGGAAATTATTGGTATTCGAGAACGATGTCGAAGTCATTGGCGCCGCTCGGAGTGGTCGTGAAGCGATCGAATTATGTAAGGAAACGAAACCAGATGTTGTCCTGATGGACATCAATATGCCAGATATGGATGGCATCGCCGCGACGGAAGCAATTCGCCGGACAAATAATATTACCCAGATCGTAGTTTTATCTGTCCAGGGTGATCCTAATTATATGCGTAAGGCGATGCTTGCTGGGGCTCGCGACTTTTTGACAAAGCCTCCGGCAGTGGATGAACTCACCTCCGCGATTCGACGGGCTGGAAAAATGGCCCACGACGAGCGCAACAAAGTCTCATCCCGTATGACCATCGCAGGCAATGGATCTGTGCCAGCAAGCGTTGCAGCAGTCTCGCAAGGCAAGTTGGTGATTGTCTACAGTCCCAAAGGCGGCACAGGATCGACCACCATAGCGATCAATTTGGCTGTGACTCTGCATAATGAAGAAACCCCGGTCGTGCTGGTAGATGGTGATCTTCAGTTTGGTGATGTGGCAGTATTCCTAAATGAGCAGAGTAAAAACAGTGTTGTTGATCTGGCGCCCAGGTCAGAGGAGCTGGATCCTGAAGTCGTTGAAGAGGTTATGATCCAACATACAGCATCGGGATTGAAACTACTCGCTTCTCCTCCCAGACCTGAATATGCCGAAAGCGTTACCGGTGATCAGTTCGCCAATGTATTAAAGTATTTGCGCAATCTCTATTCTTACGTAATTGTCGATGCATCATCATCATTAAATGATGTCACGCTGGCTGCTATGGATATCAGCGATGCAATCATCTTAATCACAACCCAGGATATACCTGCCATTAAGAACGCACGCCTTTTTATAGACTTGGCGGATGCATTAAAGATCAACCGGAAGCGAATTTTGTTTATCATGAACCGTTTTGACAAACGGATTGGTATTACACCGGACAAGGTAAGCGATAGTTTCAAGCATGAAATCGTTACAATTATCCCAGTGGATGAGCGAATTGTGACCCCCGCCATCAACCGGGGTGTACCCTTTATGTTAGGCGATCGATCACGTCCTATCGCGAAGAGCTTTCTTCAGCTGGCTGAAATGGTCCGTCAACGTCTGTTAGAATTATCAAATATCGAAGTGAAGGAAGCAGGCACGTCGAGACGTTTGGGTAAGTGATAACGGTTTCTTCAGGAGGCGACAAGCATGTCTCTGCTAAAACGAATTGAGCAAGGTCAAGGTAATACAACGAGTTCAACAACCGAGGGTGATGGTACCTCCAGGTTGATGAATCTCCAGGCAAGGCGAGTTGCAGCGCCAGGAGCCGGCGCGCAGCGGGATACATACCTTGATTTAAAGAGCAGGGTTCAAAACCGCCTGTTAGCGGAGCTGGATCCGTCGATGGATATCTCGAAGGTCAATGAAGTTCGGACGACGATTCAGGAGCTATTCGAACAGGTGCTGGCGGAGGAGAACATCGTTCTCACCCGGCCAGAGCGGCATCGCCTATTTGAACAAATTTCAGCAGAAATCCTGGGATTTGGCCCCCTGCAACCATTGTTGGAAGACGAGACGATTACGGAAGTCATGGTCAATGGGGCAAAAAACATCTATATTGAGCGGGCTGGGAAGATCCACCGCATGCCGATGTCATTTGAGAGTGATGATCACGTGATGCGAATCATCGACCGGATTGTTGCACCGATGGGCCGGCGCATTGATGAATCCAGCCCTTACGTGGATGCCCGCTTGCCGGATGGCTCGCGTGTTAACGCAGTCATTCCCCCAATCTCCTTGGTAGGCCCTGTGATCACTATCCGGAAATTCTTCAAAAATCCGATCTCGATTGAACAGTTGGTCGGGTTTGGTTCCATTACTCAAGAATCGCTTCAATTCTTAAAAGCGTGTGTCGAAGCCCGTCTAAACGTGGTCATTTCAGGCGGTACGGGTTCTGGTAAAACGACCCTCTTGAACATCCTATCCCAATTTATTCCTAACGATGAGCGTATTGTTACAGTAGAAAATGCGGCTGAGCTCCAATTAAGGCAGGAACATGTCGTAACCCTGGAGTCGCGCCCGCCAAACATTGAAGGTCGCGGTGAAGTAACGATCCGTCAGCTGGTCATCAACGCCTTGCGGATGCGCCCCGATCGGATTATCGTCGGCGAGATCCGAGATGAAGCAGCTCTTGATATGCTGCAGGCTATGAACACCGGTCACGACGGTTCAATGACCACCGCCCACTCTAACAGCCCGCGCGACACCGTGGCTCGCGTCGAAACGATGGCTTTGATGGCCGGGATGGAACTCCCAATCCGTGCGATCCGAGAACAAATTTCTTCTGCGATTGATATGGTTGTCCATCAAGAACGCTTGCGTGACGGAACGCGCAAGGTAGTCAATATTACCGAAGTTAGTGGGATGGAAGGTGATGTGATCACCATGACGGACGTATTTGCCTTCGAGCAAAGTGGCTACGAAAATGGTAAAGTTATCGGCCGCTTGCGTCCGACCGGATTGCGGCCAAAATTCATTGATAAAATCGAGGCAGCTGGTATTCATCTTCCAGCTTCGACCTTCGGGATTGGCGATCGCCGGCGTTATTAGAGACGAATCGGGTGAGTCCTATGGAACCAATGATGATGATATTAATGGGGGGTGGAAGCCTGGTGCTGGTGCTGCTTGTCATTGGCATCGTAGTTTCCGTGACCAGCGAGCGTTCGTTGGTCGAAGAGCGGCTTGGACGCTACCTGGAAGAAGAAGCCGTTCTCGAAGCCACCGGTGGCCAAAAATCGTCTCCTGTAGGCGATTGGCTGAATATTCGGCTTGAAAAGTCAGATTATGGGGGTGGTATAGCCAGGGAACTAGCCCGTGCTGACATCAAACTTAAGGCAGCAGAATTTATTGCCCTGACTATCATTGTGGCTGTCGGAGTTGGATTACTGTCTTGGTATCTTGGTGGTCCGCTTTTTGGTCTCATTGGTGTGCTGGTAGGTTTAAATTTACCCCGGATGTATGTAAGAAGCCAGCAGGGCAAACGCTTACAGCGATTCGATGAACAACTTGCCGATATGCTGAATTTGATGGTTAATGGCTTGCGGGCCGGGTATTCTACCATGCAAGCTATGGAAGCTGTCAGCCGGGAAATGCCGCCTCCGATTTCCGACGAATTCCGTCGCGTTGTTCAGGAAATGCAGCTGGGTATTCCAATGGAGAAGGCGTTAGATAATTTTCTGCGCCGCATTCCATCCGAAGATCTGGATTTGGTCATTGCTGCCATCAACGTTCAGCGTGAAGTTGGTGGTAATCTGGCCGAGATTTTGGATATTATTTCTTTTACGATCCGAGAACGCGTGCGGATTAAAGGAGAAATCAAGGTCCTTACCTCCCAGGTGATTTATTCAGGTCGTTTCTTGGCAATGATGCCCATTCTTATCTCTGCGGCACTTTGGCTGTTGAACCGGCCTTATATGATGGAATTCTTCAACCCGGATACCCGGATCGTGGGATTGATTGCGCTCGGAATCGGCGGCTCGATGATCTTTGCTGGCTACTTGGTGATGACTAAAATCGCAACCATTGATGTATAAATTCTGTTCTGGACTTTTATTAAAGAGGCCATTAATTTTAAATTTGGGCCGAGTAGCTTGGCAAGATCATGATCATCAAGAATTGTCAAGATTTCACCTCTTATGGCATTGTCAATGTGGTTGCGCTGGATAATTGGATGAGGAGATAAGCGGATGGATCCGATAACGCTTCTGATAATTGTTGGTGGGATCATTTTGGTTGGCGCGATCATCTTGATCGTTGTAGGTCTACGGGACGCCAAACAAGAAGACCCTTTGCAAGAACGGCTGGCTGATTTTGCTGCCAGTGGAGAAGTAAAGTCGCTCGAAGAAATCGAACTTTCACAACCGTTGTCAGAACGAATTGTTGTGCCCCTGGCGCGACGATTTGGCGAATTTGCTACTCGCTTCACTCCTCAAAACGCAATTCAATCTACTGCCCGCAAACTTGATCTGGCTGGCAATCCGAAAGGGCTGGAGCCTTCCATATTCTGGGCAATGCGTTTCATTGTCGCTATCGCCATTGGCGGCGCTTTGCTCTTCGTGCTCTCAATCAGTAATATCCAATGGGGCTGGGGACAAAAGTTGCTAATTATTGCTGCTTTATCTGTCCTGGGTTTTTATATCCCGGAGATGATGATTTCCAGCAAGATTGCCCGGAGGCAAAAAGCTATTCGCAGAGCAATGCCAGATGCTCTGGATTTGCTGACGATCTGTGTCGAAGCAGGCTTAGGATTTGATGGGGCAATGGCAAAGGTCCATGAAAAATGGGATAATGAATTATCGTGGGCATTTGGGCGGGTGATCAGGGAAATTCAGCTGGGTAAATTGCGGCGAGACGCGTTGCGCGATATGGCCGATCGCCTGGGCATCCCTGAAATGACAAGCTTCGTCGCAGCTGTGATCCAGAGCGAACAGCTGGGTGTGAGCATGGCAAAAGTCCTTCATATTCAAGCCGATCAAATGCGGGTCAAACGACGCCAGCTCGCTGAAGAGGAAGCCCACAAAGCGCCGATCAAGATGTTAATTCCAATGGCATTGTTGATCTTCCCGTCCATCTGCATCGTGCTTATGACGCCAGCTTTGCTCATGATGTTCCGATCAGCACTGAATGGGGTTTTATTCGGCGGATAATGATAGCATCCTTGCTGACTAAACAAACTGCGAGGTGTACATGTCATTGCCGGGGTTCAAGGGAATTCCGGTTTATCGTCTTTATCATTTAGCGTGGGAAGCGCTTGACTGGGTTTACCCACCAACCTGTGGGGGGTGTACAAAACGTGGGGTGCGCTGGTGTTCAGATTGCCAGACCGGTGTGACTGTTCTCATCCCACCCCTTTGCCCACATTGTGGCGAATCTCAACTTACCGACGATTTGTGCCCGCGGTGCAGGACACATCCGCAGGCTCATACGGCGCTTCGTTCGTGGGCCAGGTTTGATGGCCCGCTCCGGAACGCCGTTCATCGGTTAAAATATAGAGGCGAGATGAGACTCGGTGAAGCGCTCGCCCAACCATTAATTGAGTATTTCCGGACGTTAAATTGGAGGGTTGATCTGGTTGTGCCGGTCCCATTGGGGGTTGCTCGCCATGCGCAGCGCGGATATAATCAGGCCGAGCTGATCGCGCGGCCTGTCGCTCTCAGTGAAGGTTTTGCCTATCAGCCAGCTGCAATCCGGAAAATCAAAGTCACCCGCACCCAGGTAGGTTTATCCAGGGCAGAGCGTCTTATCAATGTCGCCCACGCATTTCAAGCTGAGCGCGAGATCGTTGCTCATAAACGAATCTTGCTGATCGATGATGTAACGACCAGCGGCGCAACGATAGATGCTTGTGCTCGAGCTATGCTTGAAACAGGAGCGGCGGAGATATTTGGCTTGACACTTGCGCGAGCTGCATTGCATTCTGAAACAGCTATACCGTAAATGGTTGGCCTTACTCCATCAGTTTCTGGCTACATACCTCAAGGCTAAAAGTGGTCCGGCCGACAGATAGTGTGTGGTTTGCCGAAAGTAACTGAAATTTATCGAAAGTCTGAATGGCGAACCACTGAGCGCAAACCGCCATTCAAGACCGGTCTATATAATCATGTGTACGGCGGTATATGCACTTGATCTCGGGATTAGAACGAAATAATCCAAATTCCAAACATCAGGAGGATTAAATGGCACTAGAAGTTGAAATATATGGTCGCAACATGGATGTGACGGATCGAATTCAAGAATATGTGGAAAAAAAGGTGTCAAAGCTGGATCGCTTCCTCACTGGGATTGATGAGGCTCGAGTCGATCTGGCTTATGTAAAATCTGCCCGCAGTGCCGCAGATCGTCAGGTAGCTCAAATCACAGTGCGCGGGAAGGGATTCATTTTACGCTCAGAAGAGCGGGCAGACGACATATTTTCTGCCATTGATACAGCTCTGGATAAAATGCAGCGGCGAATTGAGCGCTACAAAGGTAAACGCAATCGCGGCCGCGGTGATGGAAAATCGGCCGCCGACGTGACCGCTCCCGTATTTGTTGAAGAAGAAGTCGAGGAGCAAGGGCCAATCATTGCGCGGCGAAAACGGTTCTTCCTGGTTCCAATGAATGAAATCGAAGCTTTAGAGCAAATGAGCTTGCTTGGGCATGAAAATTTCTTCGTTTTTTATAACGTAGAAACAAATGCCATCAATGTGCTTTACCGCAGGCGTGATGGTCAGTATGGTTTGATCGAACCAGAAATCGGCTAAAAAATCTACATTGGGATAAAAGCAGAAGCGCATCGTTGGCAGATGCGCTTCTTTCTTTTAAGTCCGATCTTGCTCGGGTTCTTCAATTGGTATCGATCGGCAAGTTGCATGCAAATAATGGAAACCGCCTCGGGGAGGTACAAGATCCAGAACTTCAACAATCTCTACCTTCAGGTTACCTAAGAAAACCGTGTCGCCCGGTTTCGGACGCTGGTCCTGGTTATAGATTGCACCTGGATGTTCGCTACCTGAGATGACATAGCTGACTTTATAGATGGCCATAATTGATCCCCTACCGTTCGGCTAGATTCCGGTGGCGAAGTTTGAATGAAAGATCGACTGCCAGGTTGCGCATAGCAACGTAACCAATATGGGTATTCTGCTGACAAAGTGCTTCAAAGTCGTCCCGGTGGATAGCCTGAACGATAGTCGGATCACTGATCGCTCGAACAGTGGCTGATCGAGGACCCTGATCTAATAATGCCATTTCACCAATTAATTGTCCGGGACCAAGATTTATAATTACTTTGGTTTGTCTCTCGGGATTATTTTCCAAAAGGACTTCAACAAAACCTTCGGTGATGACAAACATGTAATCACCTTGCTGACCTTCAACTGCTAAAGCCTCGCCCCCTTTATATTGTCGTTCCTGGCAGATGCCTGCAACCTGCTTAAGCTCGTCTTCAGATAAGCCAGCAAACAGATCAACTTCTTCCAAGAGTTGAGGTACATCCATTGTCTCTACCTCCAGATAAACGATGATTTCAAGAGCCGATTTGACTGCCTGATTAAAACAGAAGCTATTGCCTTGTCTTGGTTTGTAGTGAACTTCGTTCGCTGGGCTAATTCTGAACTTATTGTAGCGTTAACTTGAAGTTTAGGCAACATAGCAGATGTAAAAAAGGATGAAATTCGGATTTCCTCCTTATGGAAATCCTGTTTTTTGCCCCATTTGTTGACTTCTATCGTTGAAACGGGTAAACTTGCCTACACTTTCCACCAACCTGAGATGGATCATGAGCAGAGGTCACTAATCGTGCCTGCCGTATAGCTAGAATTGGACATTGAGCCTAAATGGAAATCGACGAAAAAGCTGTAAATAAACTTGCTTATTTGCTTCCCGATGATGGGATCGATGAAGATCAAATTGAAGGCGCGGTCGTCAATATTTTGCGAGCATTTGGGGAAGATCCTGAACGCGAAGGCCTGTTGAGGACTCCTGAGCGAGTGGCGCGGATGTATTCGGAGTTGCTTGAAGGATATCGTCAGGATCCAATCGCTATTTTGAATGATGCGGTATTTGATGTAAATTATGATGATATGATCGTGGTTCGAGATATAGAGTTTTACAGTTTATGCGAGCACCATCTGTTACCATTTCTTGGGCGAGCGCATGTTGCCTATCTGCCAAAGGGACGGGTTGTCGGTCTCTCAAAAATCCCTCGAATTGTCGATATGTTTGCGCGTCGCTTGCAGGTTCAAGAGCGGATGACGCGTCAGATTGCTGAGTTCATTCAAGAGCTTCTGCATCCGATGGGTGTGGCTGTGGTGGTTGAAGGTCTCCATCTGTGTGCCACCATGCGGGGCGTGAAAAAACATGATGCGCGTATGACAACTTCAACGATGCTGGGCCTTTTCAGGAGAGAATTGGCTACCCGGGAAGAATTTTTAAACAATATTTCGCGCGGCTCTGACCCTCTTCTTTAGGCTCCAGCGGGACCTTTCACTGCCTTACCCCCTACCACATATACTTCCGGTTTACTTTGTTTCCCGTTTGTCGCGTTCGATCTCAACCCCCACTGAGCGGGCAAACCGGATTGCCCCAGGCTTTTCCACCCGCACGATGACTTTCTGGACATTCGTCTCAGCCAGGCATAAGCGCGCCAGCTCGTCTGCCAGCGACTCAACCGTAAACGGTTGAGCACGCTCGGTGTGCGCCTGCACTTTTTCAGCAATCGTCTGATAATTGATGCAATCTTCAATTTGGTCGCTCTGCCCGGCTCGACTCAGATCGCCGAATAACGTCAGGTTGATCAAGATCTCCTGGCGGACATTGCGTTCCCAGTCGTGAATACCGATGATCCCGCGCACAGACAGATCGCGTATGAAAACCTTATCCACCTGTCAAACCTCAGCCAGCGACCTGGCTACTCGCTCTAAGCGAGTTCGCGCTTGAGCCGCAACGGCGCTCAAAGGTTCATTTTCCTGAAGACTGCCAACTCTCATCATCATTTCTGGATTAGCTATCCTCACGATTGTTTCTGTCTCGCCATTTGCTTCAATGGTTACATTGCATGGAAGCATAAGACCCACGAAGGGATCGGTAGCCAGGGCTCTATGCGCCAGAGGTGGGTTGCAGGCGCCCAGGATCGCGTAAGGACGAAAATCCTCCCCGAGTTTTTCCTTCAATGTAGCGCGGACATCGATTTGGGTTAATACCCCAAAGCCTTCCGCCTTCAAGGCTGCCACGACTCGTTCCATTGTTTCATCATATCCATTGTTCAAACGGACTTCAAACCCAAGTTCTTCAGACATCTTCCCTCCAATCAAAAAAATAATTAATGCTTATTGCCCAGTCCCAGAATGGAAAAGAACCCAGTTTTCATTCCTCTCCCAGGGCAGGAACTCACGAGACTTCGGCTGCAGCCTCCTGATCCAGACCGTGTTGGACATTCAGCCTGCGACCTATCCCCCAAAGCACAACCGCCAGGATCAGCCAGGCAATCACCTGGCCCTGCCGGATCCCAGACAGAATCAAATGGCTATCCCCCCGAAAAGCCTCCAGATATAGCCTGGTCAGTGGCTGAAATCGCTGTAAAAAACAAGAAGTACAGACCGGGGATGCTTGTAACCTGCTTGAATAATAGGCCTTTACCAGGCCAGAATAATGCCAGGATAATCACTGCAGCCATGATCTCATAAATCTGGCTTGGGTGCCGATCTGTCCCCCATAAAGAAAGCGCCCAGGGTACTTCCGACGGCATGCCAAACGCAGCCCCGGACGCCAGATGGGAGAATCCGAACCCTACCGCCATGACTGCCAGGCCAGGGGTTAGCGCGTCGATTGTTTGCCAAAAAGGTAAGCGTTTCCGCTGGCCAAAGATGACAGCCCAAATAAGAGCCGCCGCCAGGCCGGTCCATACATCCAGCAATCCAGGGTTGAGCGATAAAAGTGAGATTGGATTTCCCAGGAAAGCCGCAGGATACTGGATGACATATCCCAGGCGCGCACCGATAATCCCGCCGATCAGGCTGGTCAAAACCAGGCTGTCGAGAGTCTCGGCTCGTAATCCGAAGCGGGGGGCAAAGCGTTCGACCAGGTTGAGGCTTAACCACAGCCCGGCGATCAAGATTAAACCGGGAGTCTGGATCGCCAGCGGCCCGATTTGCAGCACAGGAAACATCAGCGGTTCTCCTCTCCGGATTTTTCGATCAATTGCTCAACCCGGATCGCTAATAGCGCCTCAGCCATGGGTCCGCCAACAATGACTTCCTGGATGATCCCCTTACCGTCGATAAAGAAGGTGGTTGGTAAAGCGCTGAGCAGATATTGTTGGGAAACCTGCCCATCCATGTCCCACAAAATTGGAAAAGTCAGGCCGTTTTCTTCCACAAACTGGGTCGCGGTTTGAATGTTATCTTGATTCGAGGCATTAACCCCTAAAATCACCAGACCTTGTTCAGCATACTGATCGTACACTCTTTGTATGGCGGGCATTTCAGCTTTGCAAGGTGTGCACCAGCTTGCCCAGAGATTAACGATCACTGGCCGGCCCCGCAGCGAAGACAGGCGCACGATCTCCCCCTGGGTGTTTGAGAGGCTGAAATCTGGGGCCTGGAAGCCCTGGCGCGGAACGGGAATTGCTCCCTGGGTGGTAGCCCCGGATGGAGAAGCGCTTAACCAGATCCAGCCTGCGCTGAGCAGGAGGATAATCGTTGAGAGTGCAGTCCAATTTTGAATGATTTTGCTATTCATCTGATCTCATATGGTTCGTCAGGTCTACTTCGTCGCCCGGGGCGCGGGCACTCAGGTTCAGGAATGTGAAGATTTACTGCTCGTTACAGGATTATAACAAGTTGAATGTACAATGGTTCATGGGTTTGCCCTGTTACTTGAACCCTAAATCCCGGAATTCAGGCACTCCCGTTTTAGATTGATTGTCAAGCCGCTGAATAATTTTTACCAGCAATCTTTTAGATGCGGAATCTCGAGAATGGTTACAAGGACTGCCTTGAAAGCAGGGTATATTTTCATTCCTCCGGGTGGACTCTATCCATGATCGCTCTCTGGGACTTATCACAGAAAACTCTCAAGAACCGTTACAAGCTGAGAATGCCGGTAAAATGTGTAACGGATTAAGCCTGGTGAGATTGGCTTGACATTTTATCCGCATTTGATAAGATGACTCATTAATCACTGGGCTGTCCCATTATTGAACTGGCATAGGAATTGTCAATCATGAATAGAAATTACTGCAGGCTGGCAATTTTCGGATTGCTTGGCCTGACCATACTGGCAGGCTGCAAGGCACCGGAAACAACGAGCTTGCCCCCTGAGCTAACGCCCACGCAATCCAGCCCTACCGTGACAGCTGAAACATTCTCAACCCCAACGGCAATATTGGCAACCATATATCCCGGTCCAATCAATCCGGTTGGAACGATTTATCCAGAGCCGGTTGGCCCGGTAGGGACCGTATATCCTCCGCCTGCTGGATCGATCGAAACCGTTTATCCCTTGCCTTTAGCTCCATCTCAGGCGGCCTACCCGGCGCCGACAGAAGGGCTGTCCGCGTATCCTGGTCCGAATAATCCTGCTCAGCCGGCTTACCCCAATCCAACTCAACCGGGTGCTGCCTATCCCGGGCCGACCCAACCACCCTATCCAATCCCTGCCGTACCGCCAACCGCCCCACTATTAAATCCGGCCGGTCCAGCAACCCCGACCAGCTCACCGGTCCCGACCAATACCCCATTGCCGACCGCCACGTCTGCACCGACCGCTACTCCAACACCCGAGCTGCCGCCACCCATTCGGAGCGGGCTGGTTGCTTCGGACCCGGCCCTTTTCAAACTCGACTCTGGAGAGGTGCAGCTGGTTGAATTCTTCGCTTACTGGTGTGTGACTTGCCGGAGTATGGCGCCCGTTATTCACAGCTTTGAAGCGCTGTATGCTGATCGGATGAATTTTATCTATCTGGACATCGATGATCCAGCTGCTTCGAGGCACAAACGGAGTTTGGGATATCGCTATCAGCCTCATTTCTTCTTGTTGGATCGAGATGGCAAGATCCTTATCCAGTGGGTAGGGTGGATGACCACTGAGGAGCTGCGGAATGCCATTGAAGGAGCTTTGAGAAAGTAATTGATCGCACCTCCTAAGAAGTATCACTGCGAGCCGCAATTGCTCTATCTAAAGAGAGGGTCCGAACTCTCTTGGGATTAACTTGACAAAATCACTACGGGTAGTATAATTCCCATACCCCACCCCCCCTGGGGGGGGGGATATAGCGGAGGCAGACTGATGAAACATGAGAGCGCAGCTCGGCGATTGAAAACAATTGAGGGCCATATTCGCGGCATCAACCGCATGATTGACGAGGATGTTTATTGTATTGACGTCATTCGTCAAATTCAGGCTGTCCAGGCAGCTCTAAACAAGGTCAGCACCATTATCCTGGAGGAGCACCTCAATTCTTGCCTGATCACTGCTGTGCGGGGCGAAGATCCTTCTGAACGCGAGCGGGTCCTGAAGGAGATTGCCGATGTTTTTGAAGCTGCCACCAAGGTTTAAGCTGCCTTAGCATAAAAATATCAAACTTATAAGGAGAACTACGATGACTACCATTACTTATTCTATCCCCAACATTTCCTGCAACCACTGTGTCCATACGATCCAAACCGAAGTCAGCGAGCTGGCTGGGGTCTCATCGGTAACAGCTGATCTCAATACTCATACCGCAACGATTGTTTATGAGCCCCCAGCCGATGAGGAAAAAATCCGATCGCTGCTGGCAGAGATCAATTATCCGGCTGTCGGATAATTGAATTCTAATAAAATCCTGAACAAGCATGAGTAAACGAACTGATGATTGTTGGTGGGAGGGGGGCGTATGCCCCCCGATTTATTTGTATTCTTAACCAAGTTCCGAAGAATTCTCCCATAAATATAATTGATTGAGTTGGGGCACTGGCTTACTATGGCAGACACAAAAAATGTAACTTTACCAGTCACCGGGATGACCTGTGCGAACTGCGTCGCTACGGTTGAACGTAATCTAAAAAAAGTTGAAGGGGTTAACCAGGCCATGGTTAACCTCTCGTCGGAGCGGGCAACGGTTGAATTCAACCCGGATCTGGCAGGTCTGGGCGATTTGATCGCCCGTATTCAACGCGCTGGGTATGGTGTGGCTACCGGAGAAGCCGATTTACTGGTCCACCGCATGAGTGATGACAACGATGCCCGCAGGTTGGAACGTACTCTGGCTGAATTAGAAGGTATTACGGAAGCCAGAGTGAGTTTTACCAGCGAGCATGCCCGAGTCAGCTATGTCCCGACCATAATCAGCCAGGCGGAAATTCGAAAAGCCATCAGCCAGGCAGGCTTTGAGCCAGTTGAGGTGGGTGGTGAAACTGAAGATGCTGAAGCTCTGGCGCGCCAGCGAGAAATCGACCAGCAGCGCCATTATCTGACAGTTGGCCTAATTTTCACGGTTCCGCTGTTTTTACTCTCGATGGGCCGTGATTTAGGATTGCTGCCCATGTGGGCGCATTCTCCGTGGGTGAATTGGTTGATGTTTGCCATGGCTACTCCGGTTCAGTTTTACGTCGGTTGGCAATATTATGTCGGGGCTTATAAATCTTTGCGCAACGGCTCTGCCAACATGGATGTCCTGATAGCCATGGGGTCATCCGCAGCTTATGTCTATTCGATCCCAATCACCCTCGGTTTGCTGGGAGGGCATGTTTATTTTGAGACAGCTGCAGTAATTATTACTTTGATCAAACTTGGTAAATATCTTGAAGCGCGTGCGAAAGGACGAACTAGCGAAGCCTTGAAGAAATTAATGGGCTTAAGGGCCAAGTCCGCCAGGGTGATCCGTTCAGGGCAGGAGATGGAGATCTCCGTGGAAGATGTGCAGGTTGGGGATGTCGTTCAGGTTCGCCCTGGCGAAAAAATCCCGGTAGATGGCGTCCTTGTCTCGGGCAGGTCCACAGTTGATGAATCGATGCTGACCGGGGAATCGCTGCCTGTCGAGAAGGGTCCGGGGGACGATGTTATAGGCGCAACGATCAACAAATTAGGCGCTTTCCAGTTCGAGGCCACCAAAGTTGGCAAACAAACCGCGCTGGCTCAAATCATTCGCCTCGTTGAGGAGGCCCAGGGCAGCAAAGCTCCCATCCAGAAGCTGGCAGATCAGGTATCGGCTATTTTTGTCCCGGCAGTTATTGCAATCGCCTTGCTGACCTTCTTGATCTGGTATTTTCTGATCCCACTACCGGCAAGCTCAGATACCAGTCTGTTTACCCGCGCCTTGATTAATATGGTTGCCGTCTTGGTGATCGCCTGCCCGTGTGCAATGGGATTGGCTACTCCTACCGCGGTCATGGTAGGCACCGGAAAGGGAGCCGAGCTAGGTGTGCTGTTGAAGTCCGGTGAAGCCCTGGAGCGGGCTGGCAAGGTTACGATGGTTGTTCTGGATAAAACGGGCACCATCACGCGCGGCCAACCGGCAGTAACAGATGTAGTCCTTGCCCAAGCTGAATTGCGGCTGGTCAGCAGTTCGGCCTCAACCTCAGATCAATTTTCTCCCAACGAACTCTTGCGGCTGGCTGCTTCGGTTGAGAAGCACAGCGAGCATCCACTGGGCGAAGCGCTGTTGGCTGAAGCCGGTGAGCGCGGTCTGGAATTAGCTGAGCCGCAAGGCTTTTTGGCTCAGGTAGGTCACGGCGTCGAAGCCGAAGTTGAAGGCTTGCATATTCTGGTGGGCAATTTGCGCATGATGAATGAGCGCAATATATCTTTGAACGGTTTGTCAGCTGAGGTTGATAGGCTGCAAAGTGAAGCCAAGACGGCAATCCTTGTCGCAGTCAATCAGCAGCTGCTAGGGGTGATTGGGATTGCCGATACGGTGAAGGAAGGGTCAGTAGAAGCAATTCAAACGCTCCATAGGATGAATCTAAAAGTCGCCATGATCACCGGCGATAACCGGCAGACGGCAAAGGCCATCAGTGCTCAGGTTGGCGTAGATTCCGTTTTAGCCGAAGTATTACCCGGCGAAAAGGCCGCCCAAATCAAGAAGCTGCAGGATGCCGGGGAAGTTGTGGCCATGGTTGGGGACGGAATTAATGATGCACCCGCACTGGCCCAGGCTGAAGTCGGCATTGCCATCGGGACAGGCACAGACGTGGCAATGGCAGCTGCACCGATTGTATTAATCAGTGGGGACTTGCGAGGCGTAACCAGAGCCATCTCACTATCCAGGCAGACGGTAAAAACAATCCAGCAAAACCTGTTTTGGGCATTTTTCTACAACATCATCCTTATCCCGGCAGCTGCAGCAGGGTTCCTTAACCCCATGCTTGCGGCCGGTGCGATGGCCTTTAGCAGCATCTTTGTTGTGACCAACAGCTTGCGTTTAAAAAGAGTCCAGATCCGCTGATCCGGACAGACTGTAAACGCTAGCTTTGGTTTAATTGCGGTCAATAGGATCGTGGGGGTGAGGGCGCTTTTTTGTTTAAGAAAGCCGGCCAAATCCAGGGTGCCAGATTGCTGCCGGTCGCCAGTCCAGGGCGCTGTGGGGGCCATTGTCAAATTTGCCAGACCGGTAAGCACTACGTCATAATTCACCCGCCAGCCACCAAAATCTTGACAGGCCTGTTCGAGATCTGGCTTCAGAAGTGCGCCGCCATCGCGTAGTCTTTGCAAAGCTAAATCAAAATCCCCCGGCTGACATTGATCGGATGATCGGGAAAGTGCCGGTCCTCATGATAGTGCAGGCTGAAATAGTCGCTAGAGATTTCCAATAAACTCCAATGTAAATCCACCGGAGCGACGGTAGAAATAGATTAGAATCGTTTGAGAAAATTAGTGGGCGTAGTTTTCTAGGCATAGAAGTGGTAGACTTGTCTCCGACTCTCGAGATGGCTGGAATAAGCTACCATTTCATTTGGGAGAAAATCTGAATACCCACAAGTTTAAGCCCAACAAATTGTGGAAGGAGTGTTTAAATGATTAAAAAAGAATATACCAAGACACGAAGATCATGCCGGGTGACTTTCTTATTACCCGCCGACATTGGTGCAAACAGTGCAAGTTTGTGTGGAGAATTTAATGCCTGGGACCCGAAGGCCAACCCAATGAAGCGTCGCAAAGATGGCACTTATTCGGTTACAGTTTCTTTGAAACCAGGGCAGGAATATCGCTTCCGGTATTTATTGGATGGCGAACGCTGGGAAAATGATTGGGATGCCGACGCCCATCAGAACAATCCATACGGAACGCAAGACTCGATTGTCAGCATTTGAAAATCAATCAGAAAACCTGTGCCAGGGTCTTTAGGTCCTGGCACAGATTTATTGTTGCCTGATTTTATTTCTTTGGATCCATTTCTATCATTTTAAAATAATCTACTGTATGAGTCAGCCCCTCACGTACAGAGAAAGTTGGTTCCCACCCCAGCTCTGTCTTGGCCCGGCTGGCGTCCAGGAAAATTTTGAAGGTTTCCCCCGCTTTGGGAGGACCGTAATTCGCCTGTTGCGGATACCCGGTGATCTCTTTTAAGTGCTGGAATATTTCATTGATGCTGGTGCCTACTCCGAAACCCAGGTTATAAACCTGCCCGCTGCCCCCTTCTAATGCCAGCAAGTTAGCCTTGGCACAGTCTGTTACATACACAAAATCCCGAACCTGCTCGCCGGTTCCATTGATGGTTACGGGTTTCCCCTGCAGCATTTGGCCGCTAAAAATCGCTACCACCCCTGCTTCTCCGTGAGGGTCCTGGCGTGGTCCGTAAACATTTGGGTACCGGAGGACGGAATAATCCTGCCCATAGTTCTCTTTGTACATGTATAGATAGAGCTCGAATATATATTTGCTGGCCCCATAAGGGCATAATGGTCGCACTGGATGGTCTTCATCGCAAGGCAGGTAGACGGGTTCTCCGTAAGCTGCCCCACCGCTGGATATATGGATAAATTTGCGGGTGCCAAACTCGCGGGCCAGTTCAAGCAGTTTGATGGAGCCCAAGATATTGACATCGGCGTCAAAAATCGGTTCGACCATCGAGCGTCGGACATCCATCTGCGCGGCATGATGGCTGATGACTTCTGGTCTTTCAGCCTCAAAGATCTCCCTCATCTGTGGGCTGCGAATATCAACCTGGAAGAACTTGGCCTGTGGGTTGAGATTGGATCGGCGTCCGGTCGAGAGATCGTCGACCACCACGACCTCATGACCAGACTCGATTAACAGATCAACCACATGGGACCCAATAAAGCCGGCGCCGCCGGTTACCATGACTTTCATTTTTCTACCTCCGTTTATCGTGTCTGATGAAGCACTCATCCTGTAGTTCGATTGGTTCCAATGGGCAATCTATAACCATCTGCTCATGGAACCGCCCTTACCTACATTCTCTGAGCGCTCATTGTCTCATGATTAAGGCATAAAATCGAAAATAGCCTCAATAACTTCTGTTTGTTCGTACTCACTCAAATCATAGTAAAACGGTAGTCGCAGCAGCCGGTCGCTAATATCTTCCGTGACTGGACAACCACCTGGCTGTCCACCGAACTTCCGCCCCATCGTGGATAGATGTAATGGCAAATAATGAAATACAGCCAGAATATCGCGCTCCTTGAGACTCTGAATCAGAGCCTGGCGAGTATTAAGATCGGGCAGCAGGATATAAAACATATGATATGGCTGCGCACAATGATCGGGAATGGTGGGAAGCCCGACTTCTTTCCTGCGAGCCCATTCACTTAATCCCTGGTAGTAAGTGTGCCATATCCGGGCGCGGCGGGTCTCAATCTCATGGCGCTTCTCCAGCTGTGCAAACAAGAAGGCTGCCAGTGCGTCCGACGGCAGGTAGCTGGACCCAATATCTACCCAGGTATATTTATCGACCTGCCCGCGAAAAAAACGGCTCCGGTTCGTGCCTTTTTCGCGAATAATCTCTGCTCGCTCTACGAGTGACTCATCATTGATGAGGAGCGCACCACCTTCGCCACAGGTAAAGTTTTTCGTTTCATGAAAGCTTTGGGTAGCCAGACAGCCAAATGTCCCTAAATTCTGCCCTTTGTAGGTTCCGAACAATCCGTGGGCATTATCCTCAACTACAGCTACCCCATACCTGCCGGCAATATCCATGATTGTGTCCATCTCGCAGCCGACTCCGGCATAATGCA